>CP091242.1:1645580-3031807 GCA_027627705.1 Hyphomonadaceae bacterium BL14 | reverse complement strand
CAGCAATGTCTCGCGCCGGGCGCGAAGTTCGGATAGCGCGGTCAAGGCGGCCCCCTATATGTCATTGACTTATGCGTCAGAGGCGCACATAACGGCGCATGCCTATCGTCACAGTGGTTGAAACGCCCGAATTCACGCGCCGTGCGCGCTCGGTCATGAGCGAACACGAGCGCGCCGCGCTGATCGATTACGTTGCCCGCAATCCCAATGCTGGCGTTGCGATGGGCGGAGGCGTTCGCAAGTTCCGGTTTGCCCGGGAGGGAGGCGGAAAGAGCGGCGGGTATCGCGTGATCCACTTCTACAGGCAGGATCCGCACTTGCCGATTTTCCTGATCACGGTCTTTGCGAAAAACGAGAAAGCCAACCTGACCCCTGGCGAGGCGGCCAAAGTCACAGCGCTCGGCGAGATGCTTGCAGCCACATACAGGAGACGACCATGAACGAGGCATTCAGGAGTATCGAGCAGGGGCTCAACCAGGCGATCGCCCACGCAAAGGGAGAGGGCGCGGCCAGCATCCATGAGATCGAACTGGACCGGCCCGACGTCAAAGCGATCCGGGCGCGCACCGGTCTGTCCCAGGCAGACTTTGCAAGGAGCATAGGCGTCAAGAAAGCCACGCTCCTCAACTGGGAGCATCGGCGGCGCAGCCCCGATGGTCCAGCCCGCGTTCTGCTGGCGCTGATCGACCGGGACCCGAGGATCGTGCAGCGCATGCTGGCCAGCTAACGCTCTTTCACAGAGCTGCCGGGGACGTCGCACCATGAGCCAGATCGCGCGCATCCTGATCGAACTTCAAGACATCGAGCCCCTCATCTGGCGGCGCATCGAGGCGCCCGTCACCATGAACCTGCGCGCCCTGCATCAGGTCATTCAGGCGGTGATGGGCTGGGAGGACAGGCATCTTTATGAGTATCGCATCGGCGAGAAGATTTATGGCGAGCCGCCGCCCCCAGACCTGAGCTGGGGGCGCTCGGTCTTGCAGGCCAGGGGCTTGCGGCTATCGGCGTTGATCGATCGGGGCATCTCGACCCTCACCTATGTCTATGATTTCGGCGATGACTGGCGCCACACGCTGACCATCGAGGACGTCCTGCCAGCCGAGCCGGGTGTCGATTATCCGCGCCTCGTCGATGGTGAGCGCGCCGCGCCGCCCGAAGACTGCGGCGGCATGCCGGGGTATTTCGAGTTCGTGCACGCCATCAATGATCGCTCCCACCCTCAACACAAGGAGCTCACGGCATGGTATGGCGAGCCCAATAACCCGGCCGACATGGGATTGGAGATCATTAACGATCGCTTGAAATCCATCATAGAGCGCCGCAAAGTCTCCCTTGAGGCGCTCCACAAGAGCCAGCGCACGTGCTGATGATGGCGCGCGCTTTCTGGCCAGGCGCGCCAACCGATTGTAAACCATGTCAGGCAAGCACGGTTGGCGCCCCGGTGACCAAGTGCTAGGCAAATACCACGGATGTCGGACTCGATCGTCAAATCGAAAGTCTGACCCCGCACCCGAACGCCCCTTGATCGGGCGGCGCACTCCCCCCCGGTGCGCCGCCCGTTATTTTATGCTGCGGCCTTGCGCAGCAGATTACCGACACGGTTACATGTTGTCGGTTGCGGCTTCAGGATGTGGATGGTAGGCACCCATTGTGGCTGTCGGCCTCATCCCCTCATTTGCGAGGTCGGAACCCACATTTTCTAGGTGCTGTTGACAAAGTACCGGAACCACAGGCGGATTGAAGCGAGATGGATGAAGCCGAGATAGCTGTCGGCGGTCTTGTCGTAGCGTGTGGCGAGGCGGCGTGAGCAGCGCAGCTTGTTGAAGCACCGCTCGATGCGGTTTCTCAGCCCATAGACGAAGTCGTCGATCTGGACGGGGTTCTTGCGGTTTCGGCGCGCCGGGATCATCGGCACGGCGCCGGCGGCTTCCAGCGATGTTCGGATATTGTCGCTGTCATAGCCTTTGTCGGCCAGCAGGACGCGCGGGACTGGGCCATGCGCGGCCATCACCGCCTCATAACCTTTGTAGTCGGAGACTTCACCGCCGGTGATCTCAGCGGCTATGGGCAGCCCTTCAGCGTTGGTGCGAAGGTGTATTTTGGTCGTGAAGCCACCTTTTGAGCGCCCAAAACCCTGTTTTTGAGTCCCCCTTTAGCGCCCGCAGCCTGATGGTGCGCGCGAACGATAGTGGAATCGACCATTTGAAGACTGTCGGGTACGGCCCCGCTCTCGCCCAGCGCTTCCAACATCACCTCCCACACGCCTGACAGCGTCCAGCGGCGGAACTGGCGGTAGACCCGCGTCCACGGACCGAAATAGTCGTGAAGATCACGCCAGGGCGCGCCGGTGCGCGCGATCCAGAACACGCCGTCCAGCACGCGGCGATGATCAGAAGGCGGGCGGCCCCGCTTGCCTCCGGTCGCCACCACGAAAGGCGCAAAGAACGCCCACTCCTCGTCCGTCATCAAACCGCGAACCAAGACCACCTCCCAAAAGCCAGTCTTGAATCACGCTTCGGGCGGGTTGGGAATCCACTTCGTCAACAGGTCCTAGGTCTTGCTTCGGGCGGCGCTCCCTCAGCGCCGCCCGAAGCATTTCCAGTTCCATCTTGTCCATCCAAAACCGTGATCGCGTTTGCGCCTTGTGCGCAGCCGCATTGCCTGCAGAGGGCGTGAGAAACCTGCACGGCCTCGTGGGCGACTGTTTCGCCATGGCTCACATTCAGATATCGCTTGTGGTCACAACTAGATAGCGCTTGTCGCGGCCATCCCCGTGCCATAACAAGATGGAGGAAGATCAGATCGCTTCTACGTCCCGCCCCCCCCCGGTGGTATCCGGAGTGTGATCGTTCTTTCTCGTTCGGGCGGCGTCTCTGGCGCCGCCCGTTGTGATTCCGGGTGGACCATCTATCGCCCCGGCCGGGCGCGATCAGGTCGCCTCACAAGCGTCCACACGCCATGCGCACGGTCGGCCTAGTCCATATAGCGCGACCGCACAGTTCTGCGCCGAGCGCTTGATCGAGCCGCCAGCGCCTGCGTCGCCGGCGCGCCCGCATCGAGGCTGGCGGGCGTCTTCACACCGAGCAGATCCTCCATCTCGCGCCAGCGCGCCTCGGGCCAGCGGTCTGCGCCGGCGATCCAGGCGGCCGCGCGCGCATAGACCCGGCAGTCGAGCGCCTCATTGCGCTCGCGCAGCTTCTGCCATTCGAGCCTGGAGAACCCGCGCCTTGTGCGCACCGTGACCAGCTGCTCGGCGGTGAGCTGCTTGAGCCATTCGCCATCCGTCCATGCTGGCAGATGCACCGTTCCCGCCGGGAACGAAGCACCCGCGTCGATCTCTTTGGGCGTTGGGCGCTCCTGACGCAGGAACCGGTAGGTCTCGGCCTTGAACGTCGAGGTCGCAACCGTCCACAGGCGCGCCCCGCGGCGAAGGCGCTTGCCTGCGATGGTGGCGTCCACATAGGTCGGGCCCGTCACAGGGCTTGAGCGGTTGAACCCTTCCAGTCCCTTTAAGGGTGCGACCTGCGAGAACCCCACAGCCCGCGCCCAGCCATAGACGGCGCTGGTCTCGAACCCTGTATCGATGGCGAACCGGGCAAGGGTGAGGTGCTGGCCGTTCTCGTGCTCCCATGTGCGCCCGAGAAGGTCCGTCAGCTTTTTCCAGCAAGCGGCATCGCCCGGCCCGCCTTCGATGACGATGTGATCGATGAGCCAGCTCTCCAGCCCGCGGCCCCAGGCCCAGACATCAACCTCGATACGGTCCTTCTGCACATCGGCCCCGGCGGTCAGGAACAGACCGCCTACAGGCACGGCGCCAGCTTTCCAGCTCTCGCGCCGCTCAGCCAGACGCTGCCAGTCAGGCGCTTCACCGGTTTCCATCCAGGTCTCGCCAAGGATCGTGTTGCGGAACGCCTTGATGGCCTCATCAGAGCCCTGAGCGGCTTCCCAGCTGCGCGCGATCTGCTCCCAGCTGAGCCACCCCACCGGCGAATAGAGCGCCGACAGGTGATAGCCCACCGTGCCGGGATAGACTGACGGGGCGGTCGCACGCCACTCGCCCGCCTCCAGCATCGCCGTCTTGTGATGCTCGGCGATCGGCTGCTCACAGCCCTCGCAGTTGTAGGCGGCCGTCTCGGGCCGGCCCCTGTCCCAGCGCAGCCGCTCGAACTTCAGCCACTGCTCATGGCCGCAGTGCGGGCACGCCACGTGATAGCGCCTCTGGTCGCTCGCCTCGTACTCGCGCTCGATGCGGCTGAGGCCCCGGATTGTCGGGGTGGAGACCAGGAACACCTTGCGCCGGTGGGCGAATGTCAGCGAGCGCGCTTCGGCCAGCGTGACCGGATCGCCTTCCTCGTCGGCCGAGCCCGGATAGGCGTCCACCTCATCAAGGAAGATGTATCGCGCCGGCGTCGAGCGCAGGCCAACGGCGGAGTTCGCCCCCGTCATGATCAGGATGCCGCCCGCGAACTCCTTGGACAGCATGGTGTTGCCCGCGTCGCGCGAGCGTGCAGGCTTGACCCGTTCGCGAAGCTGCGGGCTCTCCTCGATCAGCGGGTCGATGCGCTGGCGCGAGTTGCGCTTGGCGAGCTCCACAGTCGGCTGGACAGCCAGCATCGGGCCTGGCGCCTGATGGATCGCAAACCCGATCCAGTTATTGCCAGCTTCTGTCGCGCCGACCTGAGCCGCCTTCATGAACACCACGCGCTGCGCCGGGCTCGAGGGCGAGAGCGCATCCATGATCTCGCGCATGTAGGGCGTGCGCGCCGTGCGGTGCCGGCCCGGTTCCGCCGAGGCGCGCGACGAGAGCCAGCGATGGCGGTCGGCCCACTGGGAAACCGTCAGATCGGGATCGGGACGTATCGCGCGCGACCAGGCGCGCAAGAGATCCTCAGCCCCGTCGAACCCGATGACGTCCTCACCCAAACTCAGCGCGGATCTCGGCAAGGCTTTCGAGCTGGGCGCGGACATGGACCTGGAGAACCTTCTGCATCAGCGCCGTCTCCACCTCGGTCCCCTCTCCCAGAGCCGCCGTCAGCTCCGCGGCCATCAATGCCGCCGCGCGCGCCGGCCAGTTGACCCACGCATCGCGTTCCTCGCGCGCCAGGCGGAACACAAGCGCGCTGGCGCGACTGCGTTCGATCAGCTCGCCCTTGAGCATCTGAAGCCGGATGCAGCGCTCCTGCGCTTTCAGCACCTCGTTGGCGGTCCGGGCCTGCAGGAATGTGGTGGCGCCGCCAGCAGCCGGGCTGGGCAACCCCTCTTCGCGCAGGGTGTCGCCGACCGCCGTGACGGCCGCTTCGGGGACGGGTTTCAGCTCGGGCGCCGGTGACTTTCTGGTTCTGGAGGGGTCGGTCATCCCGGCGCGGCGCACATCACTGGCCGGCGCGTCGATGGAGCCGTCGGGCAACAACACCAGCCGCCCGGCGGCCTTGGCCTTCTGGATCGCGCCGCGCGAAAGCCCCGCATGGGCGGCGTACTGGCGCTCGCTCATCCCCTGCATGGCGCGCTCCGATTATTGTTCCAGAACAGGTGCTTATTGAGTTGATAAGCCGCGCGGACAGAGCCTGTATGGGGTCACCAGCACACACGGGAGACCGCCATGACCCAGACCCATGACACGCCCAGAGCCATCGACGCCTTCATCGCCAGAAAGGCCGAGATCGACGCCATGCTCGCCCGGCTCGCAAGCCTGAGCGACGAGCACTTCAACGCCAGCCCCGACGAGATCAACTGGGGCCATGTGGGAACCCTCGCGCACTACGCCGAGCTCCTGACGCGCGTCACCGACGCGGCGTTCAGCGAAGGCGAGTGCGCCCCATGAGCCGGGTGTTCGCCCATGACCGCATCGAGATCTGGCGCAGCCTTGAGCCATGGGGTGAGACCTTCTGGGTCTATGGATGCACGCTCAGCGGTGATCCCATGACCGCGCCAAGCCTCGACATGGCGCTGGCCATCGCCGCCGCACACGCGGGCGCATCATGAGCGCGCGAACGAACATGCCTTGGGCGGTCTATCGCTGCGACCGCCTGACACGCGGCGCCACCCCTCAGAAAGAGCAACTGATCAGCGGGCATCTGACGCCGCTGGAAGCCATGCACCAAGCCAACCGCCTGAAGCGCGCTGACGGGGCACACAGCTACACCGTGGGGCCTGCGTGATGCGCGCCAGATCGCCGGGTGCGTCATGCCGGTCCTGATGGCGCACGCCTGAACGCCCACGTCTCACGCCTCTCGCCCGCCATGGCGGGCTTGGGGTCGTAGAAGAGGCGCACATCCCGCGCGCCCCGATCACGGAGACGACCCATGACCCAGCTTTCCAACATTCAGGCCCTGATCCTCACGGCCGCCGCGGAGCGTGAAGCGCGCATCGCCCTGCCGCTGCCCGAGACCCTGCGCGGCGGAGCGGCCGCCAGGGTGGTCGGCGCGATGCTCGCCAAGGGCCTCCTCGAAGAGGTCGATGCCGACATGCACAAGAACGATCCCGTCTGGCGCAAGACCGGCGACGGGCATGGCGTCACGCTGGTCGCCACCAACGCAGGCCTTGGCGCCATCGGCATCGAGCCAGAGGCGACGACGGGCGCGCCGACCGAACCTGACCCCGCGCCCAAAGCGCGCACGCCGCGCGAGGGCACCAAGCAGGCCACGCTGATCGCCATGCTGCGCGCGCCGGAGGGCGCAACCATTGAGGAGATCACCGCGGCCACCGGATGGCAGTCGCACACCGTGCGCGGGGCGATGTCTGGCGCGCTGAGGAAGAAGCTCGGCCTGACGATCACGTCGCAGAAGGTCGAGGGGCGCGGGCGCTGCTATCACATCGCCTGACGTAGGGACCTCTCGACGCGCATTGAATATGGCATTACGTTAGCACCTAATTCGGTGCGCGTCGGGAGCTTGCGTATGAACATCACCAAGGACATCACCCCTTTGACGCAGTTCAAGAGGGACTCCGCGCGCATGATCGCCGAGATCAAGAAAACCGGCCGGCCTCAGATCCTGACCGTGAATGGCAAGCCTTCGGTTGTCGTCATGGACGCCGCCGCCTGGCAGGACATGCAAGATCAGCTCGACTACGCCGAAACCGTCGCGGGGATCCGCAAGGGCCTGACGCAGGCGCGCGCCGGTGAGGGCGTCGAGGCGGCTGGCTTTTTTGATGGTCTGGCGCGAACACGCTGACTGTGGCGCTGCCCGTCATCATCACACCGAACGCTGCTGACGACCTGACAGCATCCTGGGTCTGGCTGCGCGAACGCAACCCGCGGGCCGCCGACGCATGGCTCAGCGGCATCCGGGAAATGATACTCGCCCTGGGTCACATGCCCGAGGCTCATCCTGTCGCACCGGAATCGCAGGCATTCGACCAGACGATAAGGCGCGCACTCTACGGACACGCCACACGCTGGCGCATCTATTATGTTGTTACTCAGGAGGCTGTGCAGGTCCTGCATGTACGCCATGGCCGCCGCAGCGACCTGTCGCCCTGAAGCGCTCGAACACCCCGCGCAGGGCGTATGAGCGAATGAAGCTCACCAGCGTGAACAGCCCGACCATCATCAGGTTCTGGTTCTGGGTCAGCGTGACCGAGAGCCCGAACAGCGGGAATACCGCGATCTGGGTAAGCACGGCCACGCCACAACCAACGGCGACATTGGCCAGCGCCTCGATCATGGACATCGCGCGCGACTGTTTCATGCCGCATCAGCCTCGGGTGCTGTGTCAATCAGCCGCTCAGCCTTCACAGCGGTGAATGTCTGACCTTCATGAAGCGCCTCGCGGCCTGATCGCTTCCGCGCGACGCGCCGCGGCACGATCATGCCCGCGCGCTGCGCGGCGGGTCGAACAGGCCGAGTATGGCACCGGGCGCCGCATTGGCGATGGAGAGCGCCTGGAGCCCCAGCTGCTGCTTGACCTGCAGCGCCTGAAGCCTGGCCGACTCCCTGGCCATGTCCGCGTCGACGAGATTGCCGATGCCCGTTTCCATAGCATCCGACAGCTTGCCGGCGAATGTGTTCTGGATTTCCAGCCGCTTGGACACGGTCCCGAGACGAGACAAGCCCTTGCCCACTTCGATGATCGATTGATCGAGCCGGTCAGCGATAAACGCCGCCCTTTGGGTATTGGTTCCGTTTCTTCCGGCTACCAAGTGCGCCGGCCCCCACCCGTAGAAGCTAAGGAAGTCCCATGTCGCCCTGAGCTTAATCAGGCCGTTATCGTGAGTGATGTTCGAGGAGAAGCGCATGTTTTCATGTCTGATCTCGATCGCCTGGCCCTCCCCGGCGCCGGTCATGGCCGTGAAGGCGACCGAGCCCGCTGGCGGCAGGCCGTTTGGGGAGCCCCGCGGCGGGGCCGGGAAGCCTGGCGGCAGGGGCGGAGGCGGGGGCCAGTCAAGGATGTTGACCCCGTTGAACTCGGCCGAGCTGACCACCGTGTTGATCTGATCGCGCAGCGCCTTGAAGTCCTCGTTCAGGCTGGTGATGGCGGCCAGATCAAGCGAGGTGTCGGTGGCCGCCAGGGCAATGCCTTTCATCTCGATCAGCAGGTCCTGGATCGCCTCGCCGCCCGCGATCGCAATGTCGACGGCCGTCACCGCCCGATCCAGGGACTGCTGCACGGCGCGCAGGCCGCCAAGCTCGGAGCGCATGCCCTGTGCGATGGCGTAGACGCCGCCATTATCCCTGGCTGAGGCGACCTTCAGGCCGGTGGTGACGCGCTCTTGCCCCTGAACCAGATCGCGATGGGTCTGATTGAGGTGCTGCAGGGCGATCATCGCGCCCGGATGGGTGTTGATCGTAAGCACGGTCAACCCACCCCGCAGACGCACCGCAGGCGGGCCAGATCGCGCGCATGCGCCATCGCCGATCGGACACGACCGCCACACGCCGCTAACCGACTGTTAACGCTGATATCGAAGAGTGTGGTGGAGCCAGCCGTGACGGCGCAGGCCGGATGAGCCGGTCCTCCGGACAGGGGCAGTGCGCAGCCAGTCCCGTCAAGGCTTTGAGCCACAGGGGCGGGGCATGCCGTCATAGGTCTCATGGCCGCTCCCTTCTGGAGGCCGATCCTGTTGCGCCCGGGCGCAACTCAACCCTGCAGCCATAACCTGATTGGCCTAAGATTCGGTTGACCAACCCGGTTTGACGCCGCGCACAGATCGAAGCCTCCAATTCAGCACGCCGCAGTTTGCTGCGTAACCGGCGTCCATCACAAAGCCAATCATACCCTGCCAATGGCGCAGGCCTCGCCCACAAGCCGTTCCGCTTTCACAGCGGCGAACGCCCGCCCATCACCATCGAGGATCGCCTCGCGTCCCGTGTCCGCCTGCCAGCGCTCTACCGCGACATCGACATAGGCCGGGCTGATCTCCATCGCGAACACGCGCCGGCCATTGGCCTCACCGGCCATGATCTGCGAGCCTGAGCCGCAGAACGGCTCGTAGCAGAGACCGCCGCGGGCAACGTGCTGGCGCATGGGGATGCCGAACGCGTCCAGGGGTTTCGGCGTGGGGTGATCGGGCCGATCGTCCTTGGCGAAGCTGGGCAGCGGCCATGTGGAGGCCAGCGTCTCCTCGGCAACTTTTGGCGGACGGTTTGGACGGCGCCACCCCATGAAGCAGGGCTCGTGCTTCCAGAGGTAATGGGACCGGGTGAGCACGCCGCGGTCCTTCACCCAGATGATCTGCTGGTGAACGAACGCGCCGGCTTTTTCCCAGCACGCCTCCAGCATCGCCTGGCGGCGCGAGGCATGCCAGCAATACCAGGCCGCATCCTCGGTGATGGCTTCTGCCACAGCCGCGGCGATGAACCCGTCATAGAGCTCGGCGCCCTGCGAGCTGTCGTCCCAGGTCACGCCGTAGGACTGGCTCCAGTCCTTGTTGCGCGTCGGGTGGTTCGAGCCGTCATAATCCACGAGATACGGCGGATCGGTTGCGAACAGGATCGCCCGCTCGCCATTCATCAGACGGCGGACATCGGCGTGGTTCGTGCTGTCGCCGCAGAGCAGCCGATGGTCACCGAGGATCCACAGATCGCCCGTGCGCGAGGCCGGGTTGCGTGGCGGCTCGGGGATGGTCACCGGCGGCACGCAGCCGCCGCCACCGTCCTCACCGTCGCCCTCCGGCACGAAGGCCAGCAGCTTGTCCAGCTCCCCGTCGGAGAACCCGACCAGCGACAGGTCGAAATCCTCCGCGAGGAGGTCGTTCAGTTCCGCCGACAGCAGCGCCTCATCCCAGGTCCCGAGTTCGGTCAGCTTGTTGTCCGCGATGCGATAGGCTCGGCGCTGCGCCTCGGTCAGATGCCCCAGCACGATCACCGGCGCCTCGGTCAGCCCGAGCTGGGCAGCCGCCAGCACACGGCCATGGCCCGCGATCAGCTCACCGTCTTCGCCCACGAGGCAGGGCACGGTCCAGCCGAACTCGGCCATGCTGGCGGCGATCTTCGCGATCTGGTCGGCACCATGCGCCTTCGCGTTCTTCGCATAGGGCTGCAGGCGCGCAAGCGGCCAGTGCTCGATCCGCTCGGGCGCAAACGCGAGGGTCATGACGCTGATCCTGTGGGCTGGCGTCGCCTTAGACGCAATGTTTGGGCGTGCTCATGGCGTGCGATTGTGTCATGGAGCGGAGGCTGAAAAGCCCGCTAGAAGCAGACCGGAAAGCTCAACAGCGCCCCCGGCGCCGCGGGTCTCGCAGATCAGGCCAACGGCTTAAGGCGGGGATGGCGCGCCAAAGCCTTGAAGGCGCCTCCATTCAATGAACACTTTTTGTTCCAAAAAGGTGTTGTGGCCACAATTTATTTGTGAAACTCGAAGTAGAGAATTAGCACCAAGTTAATGTGTGTTCGCTATGCAGGCAATGTGCGTGCCGCTCCAATGTCCTTAAAGTTCGGAGGCATACGAAGTGTCTAGGATGCCAACAGGTGGCAGAGTTTGCAGCCCTCCCTCCGATTACGATGATTTTCGGGCAGCATACGAACGATTGACCGCCATGCAGGCTCTCGTATCCGAGATCCTTGGCTCCTTCGTCCATCGCGCCAACGAGGAGGTGGATGCCGGGATCAACGACGCCATTGCCCGCCTGGGCGCCTTCTGCGGCGCAGACCGCACTTATGTCTTCCAGGACCGGCCAGGCGGACTGATTGACAACACCCACGAGTGGTGTGCTCCGGGGATCGCTCCCGAAATCGCCAATCTCCAGAGCCTGCCTCATGATGCTATTGCAGGCTGGGTCCAGCCTCTTGCCTCCGGTTGTACAATCCACGTGCCATGTGTCGCCGACCTCCCCGACGATCGGGCAGACGAGCGTACATTCCTGCAAAGCCAAGGAATCCAGTCTGTACTTGTTGTGCCGATGCTTAATGCTGGCAAGAGGCTTGGTATTGTCGGCTTCGATTCCGTGCGCTCGACCCGTGTTTATACCGATGGCGAGATGAGCCTGTTGCGCTCCGTCACGGACGTTATCGCATCATCACTTGTGCGCCGGAATGCTTCGCGCCAGGTCGCCTTGGCGCAGTCCCGCCTCGCCGCGATAACCTGCCACAGCAAGGATCTCGTCGTGGTCATCAACGCGGATGGAGTTGTCCAATGGGCAAGCCATGCCGCCATTGAAGCTCTGGGATCCGAACTGGTTGGCAGCCTGTACTGGAAGCACCTGGAGGCCAGGACACGTGAAAAAGTGTTGCATTTCATGTACAGTCTTAAGCCGACGTCTGAAGACCTGCAATCTGGCAAAAGCGTTTCTCCCAAGGCTGAAAAACTGCCCGACCATGTATTGATGACTTGCCACGGACCCCGCTGGATGAGCGCAAACCTCACCGACTTAAAAGACGATGACGCGGTCGGCGGGCTTGTAATCACCTCACACGATATCACCGAGCGGCGAACCTCTGAGTACGCGCTCGCTCATCGGGCGACGCATGATATCCTGACAGGGCTCCCAAACCGGACCTTGCTGATTAACCGCATCCAACAGGCCGCAGCTCGCACGGTAAAGAGCCAATGCCATGTGGGAATAGTCTTTCTGGATATCGACCATTTCAAGCTTATCAACGATGGCAATGGTCACGCTATAGGCGATGAACTCCTCATTGCTGCAGCCAAGCGCCTGCAAGGAGCCATCCGGAGACAGGATACGGTCGCGCGATTTGGTGGCGATGAGTTCGTCGTGGTGGTCGACCAGGTCGAGAGCGTCATCATGCTAGGTGCTGTTGACAAAGTACCGGAACCACAGGCGGATTGAAGCGAGATGGATGAAGCCGAGATAGCTGTCGGCGGTCTTGTCGTAGCGTGTGGCGAGGCGGCGTGAGCAGCGCAGCTTGTTGAAGCACCGCTCGATGCGGTTTCTCAGCCCATAGACGAAGTCGTCGATCTGGACGGGGTTCTTGCGGTTTCGGCGCGCCGGGATCATCGGCACGGCGCCGGCGGCTTCCAGCGATGTTCGGATATTGTCGCTGTCATAGCCTTTGTCGGCCAGCAGGACGCGCGGGACTGGGCCATGCGCGGCCATCACCGCCTCATAACCTTTGTAGTCGGAGACTTCACCGCCGGTGATCTCAGCGGCTATGGGCAGCCCTTCAGCGTTGGTGCGAAGGTGTATTTTGGTCGTGAAGCCACCTTTTGAGCGCCCAAAACCCTGTTTTTGAGTCCCCCTTTAGCGCCCGCAGCCTGATGGTGCGCGCGAACGATAGTGGAATCGACCATTTGAAGACTGTCGGGTACGGCCCCGCTCTCGCCCAGCGCTTCCAACATCACCTCCCACACGCCTGACAGCGTCCAGCGGCGGAACTGGCGGTAGACCCGCGTCCACGGACCGAAATAGTCGTGAAGATCACGCCAGGGCGCGCCGGTGCGCGCGATCCAGAACACGCCGTCCAGCACGCGGCGATGATCAGAAGGCGGGCGGCCCCGCTTGCCTCCGGTCGCCACCACGAAAGGCGCAAAGAACGCCCACTCCTCGTCCGTCATCAAACCGCGAACCAAGACCACCTCCCAAAAGCCAGTCTTGAATCACGCTTCGGGCGGGTTGGGAATCCACTTCGTCAACAGGTCCTAGAAAACCTCGCACACGAGCTGCAGGCGTGTCTGTCCACCCCCATCAAGACGAGCGACCGTGAGTTCCAGATCAGCGCAAGCATTGGCATCACCCTGCATCAAGGTGCGAAGGTCGATCCGGAGGCGCTGATCCAGCAGGCTGATATGGCCATGTATACGGCCAAGTCTGCCGGGCGCGCGCGCATCATCGCTTTCGACAGTCGGATTCGCGAGAGAATTGAGCGACGCACACTGATTGCACATCATCTGCACCGGGCGGTGGAGCAACGCACCATCCAGCCGGCATTCCAGCCGATTGTCGATCTGCGGTCACGCCGCCTTGCAGGTTATGAATCGCTTGCCCGCTGGACAGACGATACGCTCGGCGCTGTCTCTCCGGCCGAGTTCATTCCCCTTGCCGAAGAGTTGGGCATCATACGCCGGCTCGGCGCGTCCATTCTTGAACGGTCACTCGCCGAGGCGGGGCGCCTCGGCGGCGATTGGCGCATGTCGGTCAATCTGTCGCCGCTCCAGCTTGAGGAGCCCGATCTGATCGACAAGATTCAAGACGCCCTGGAATACTCCGGCATGGCGCCAGGACGGCTGTGCCTGGAAATCACGGAGTCTGCGATCATCAAGCATCCGGACAAGGCCATCCGGGCCATGGAGGAATTGCGCACACTCGGCATTCGCCTGGCTATTGACGATTTCGGAACCGGCTATTCATCGCTGAGCATGCTGCGCAAGTTGCCCGTCCATAGTCTCAAGATCGACCGGTCTTTTGTCATGGAGATAACCCGCTCACATGCCGATCTTCAGCTCGTACGCGCCATCATCGGCATCGCACAGGATTTCGGGCTGGACGTCACCGCCGAGGGCATCGAAAGCGAGGAGCAGGCCGAACTCCTCACGGCGCTCGGTTGCACCAATGGGCAAGGCTATCTGTTCGGCCGCCCCGCATGCCTGTTGGATGCGTCATCAGCTTCCATGCAAGCCCGTCGCGCGGTCGGCAGATAGCTGACGCAATACGCCCCATCCATCCCGTGCAGGCGCGCAAGCGGCCAGTGCTCGATCCGCTCGGGCGCGAAGGCGAGGGTCATGACGCTGATCCTGTGGGCTGGCGGGGGTGGATTCCGGCGGGTGGATTCCAGTGGCTTCCCAAGTGGACTCCGGGTGGCTTCCGGGGTCCAGGGAATCCACTCTGGAATCCACCGGCTATGTCACTGTTTTATTGCGGCTTTCAGGCGCTTTTGGGTGGCTTCCGCAAGGGGGGGGCTTCCCAAAAAAATCGCTCTGTCGCTAGCGATATGCCGCGCTTAGCCCCCCAGCATACGATTTCAGCCAGGAAGGAACCGGAAACTCGTCTGAAAGCGGGACAAAGACCGCGACGCGCGCCTCTCCCGAGGATAGGCAGAAACTACCCGAGAACCGGGCTTTTCGTCTCTTCGAAAAGTGTCCGGCGGACGGTTTTCGCCTTGTCTCGCCAGATTGCGGTCACTCCCCGAGGAGCGCCCGCAGGTCTTTCATCAGCAGGAACAGATGATAGGCGTCGGTCGGACTCGGTTCGAAGTCGAATTGCTCGTACCAGGCACGCGCTTCATCGTCCTTGGCATGAACGAGCAGTGCCCGGATGCCCGCGATGTCGGCCGCCTGGGCCGTGCGCAGCAGTGCATCCTTGAGCAAAGCCCTGCCGAGCCCCTTTCCCTGCTCGGACCGGTCGATGGCAAGACGGGCAAGGAGCATTACCGGGATCGGATGGCGGGCAAGCCCTTTGCCGACACGACCCGGAGCGTCGGCATGTTCGACGGCACCGACCGCGAGGCTGTAATAGCCTATGATACGCAGCTCCCCGCGGCAGACGACATAGGTCTGAGCGCTGCCCGCTTTCTGGTTGACCAGAGCGTGGCGTTGCAGGAAACGGTCGAGAGGTTCCTTGCCACAATCAAACGCGTCGACGTCGTGGGAGGCATCGAGCTTTCGCACGGCAGAGAACGCCTGGTTCTCCGCCGTCACTCAAGCACGCTCTTCTCGGCGAGCAGTCTGGCGAGGCGCGGCTTGCTCTGGACGGGACGGTCGAGAACATCCTGGAAGGCTTGCCACTGGGCGTCGTCCAGCCGGAACATGCGTCGATCAACGAGCGCTTCCTCAGCGGCATGGATGCCCGCCTCAAGCAGGAACTCCGTCACGTTCTTGTGCGAAAACGTGGCTGCACGCTGCAGCAGCGCCTTCATCGTCGGCGTGGTGCGCACTTCGATACGTTCGGACTTGGCTTCGGCTACGGGCATGGCTGTTCTCCTATCCCAGCCTTCATATCATACGGACAACGTACGGACAAGGAGTTAACTGGGATGGCTGGCCGGGTCCTCGCAAGCGCCCTTGACCATTTCAATCACATAGCGTCGCGATCGGAGCCGGGGGACTTTACGGCGGTTCAGCCGCCACGCGATGACGCAGAGCGCGTAGAGCCAGTGCTCGTGAGCGGCGGAGCGCTGCAAGCCGACCGTCCAGCAGATCGTTTTCCAGCGTGCTCCATGGGCGCGCATCCAGATGATCTTGCCGTCTACGGGATCGAGCCCCACCGTCCAGCCTAGCGTCTCCTCCATCCGGCTGATGGCGGCGGGAGACGGCAGCACCCGCATGGGCCCGGGTTCCTGTTCTGCCTTGTCAGCAAAGCTGTGGACGATCTCGGGCCAGGTGTTGAAGTAGCCCTGGCGCCGGGGGGCGGGCAGGCGATCGAGCACGAGAGCGGCTTCGGCAAAACGTTCCTCGACGAGGCTGGGTGTCCATTGGGTCATCGGCGCATATCCCTGTTCTGGGGGCCATAGAGCTTCTCGCCCAGCTGGCGCACGAGCTCGCGCTCGGGCCAGGTCAGGCGATCATCATCGAGTGAAACCGCGAGGACGCGCTGCTCGCGCCAGCCCTCGCGCTTGACCTCTTCGGGGCTGCGGCGCTGGCCGCCGTATCCGCGCGGCGCCCACCTCACAGCACACCTCCCCGGGTCTCGATGGCCCACAGAAGGATGGCGATGGCGTCGGCCTCATTGTCATCGGCGGGCGAGAACCCGCGGGCGCGAACCGCTGCGATCATGGCCTCCTTGGGCGCATTGCCCTTGCCGGTGGCGTGACGCTTGATCGTGCCGACCGGGACGCCCTGATAGGGCACGCCGCGCAGTTCAGCCCAGGCGGTCAGCGTGGCCATGAGCCCGCCATAGACATGGGCGGCGTCGGTCGCCGCGTGCCGGCGGACCTCCTCAAACCAGATGGCGGCGACCGGACCGGACAGACGGTCGAGCTCGCCGAGCCAGCCCGAGAAGCGCAGATATCGCATGCCGCCACCGTCGAACCTGCCGGGACGCAGAGAGAGCGTGCCGCTGGTGATCAGACCATCCGGGCTGCGCAGAGCCCAGCCGGTGGCGGTGCCAAGATCGAGCGCCAGCATGGTGCGGTGCGCACCTGCGCCCGGCGGCAGTTGCGGGGTTGCGCCACGCGCGGTGCTGGACACAGTCAGGTCAGCCATGAGCGGTCTCCTTTGTGGTGGCTGGTCTTGGTGGAAGGCGGCGGCGGCCTGGTGCTTGGCGGTACGGGGCCGCCGCCGTCGGATCGGGGTGTGTGCGCCTCATGGATCGAGCTCGCGCAGCCAGTCGGGCAGGTGTGAGCCTTGGGAACCTGCGTTTGGAGGTTCCCCCGGAGGTTCCCCTGCACAACCGGCTGATTTATTTGGGATTTGGGAACCTGGGGAACCTGGGGAACCTTTTGCGGTATTCTCTATCGCATGCGCGCGCGTGCGCGTGTGCGTAAGGGTGGGGAGAGGTTCCCCAGGTTCCCCAGGTTCCCCTTTTCCATTTTTTTCAATAGGTTGCTGAGGGGAACCTTCTCTTTGGAGGTTCCCCTTACTTGCTGGAGGTTCCCCAACCTTGGGCTGATCCAGAGAGAACATGCTCGTTTTCTTATCATTGAGCTTCAGCTGCCAGCGTGCGGCCTTGTGCTCGACTCCTGCATGGACCAGTCGAACCTCGACTTCGCCGACCCGGAACACGCGATCGCGCATTCGCATGATCGCGATCCCGAAGGCCGTTTTGCGCGCGTGTTCGTTGCCACTGCCCATCGGAAGGGGCGGATCGGACAAGATCGCCAGATCGTAGAGGTCCGCCGTCACGAGACGCGCGGTCCCGAACCTGTCCCACCAGGCGGCGATGAACGCGCTCCAGGCGGCGCCCTCGGTGTCGGAGGCTTCCATCATGTCCTCGAGATTGCCCAGGAACCCCTCGATCCCGGCCACCTCGAGCACGCCGCCCATGACGTGCGCCCAGTTCTCGAACGAGCCGATGGTCCGGCCCCCGCGCGGCTTGCCTGCCGCGATCCAGGCCTGGCAGAGCGTGAGGCACGCGGCCACCAGCCGGGCGCGGTTGGCGCGCACCCAGACCATGAGATCGGGGTGGCGGAACCCCGTGCGCTGCCAGGGGCGCTCCACATGCGGGTCGAGCCGGATGCGCACCAGGCGCCGGGCCATCTCGTTGGAGAACTCAGGGTTATTGCCGGTGGCGATCCAGAGGCAGCGGATGGGCAGACGCGCCATCTCCGAAGCGCCAAGGATGCGGTCCTCCCAGAACGGGGCTGTCAGGGCCGCGGCGACGGCGGAGCTGTCGAGCCTGGCGCGCAGGTTGTCGATCAGGACAATGGCGGGGATCTGGCGCAGCTTGGCGGTGACGCGCTTGCGCCACTCGTCATCATCGCGCCCCTCGGTCATGACGCTCGCGCCCGAGCCAGTGAGGATGGTGGCCACGGCATCGACCATCAGCGTGGCGCCCGAGCCGGGGCTGGGCTTCTCGATCAGGTGCAGGGGCGTGGGCCCGTCGATCATGCCGCGCAGGAACCCCAGCAGCACAAGCGCGATCACGTGCGCCATCTCGGCAGGGCCCACGAAGGGAAAATCGCCCAGCAGATCCTCGCACAGGACGCTGCGTGCAGCGGCGATCTCGGCTGGCGTTGGTCTGTCGGGGATGGTGGGGACCGAGAACCCCGGCGTCGGAGCATAGAGAAGCCGCGCATCGGGATGATAGCCCGGCGTGGTCAGCAGCGTGCCAGCGCGGCCGAAGACCGGCGTGTTGACGATCCCCACCAGAACAGGCAGCGCCGGGTCGGGTGTGGCCAGCACTGACTTGACGACGGCGACCGGGGGCGGGGCTGCGACCAGCTCGCCCCTGGCGTTCAGCTTCTTCCAGTGGGCCAGGCGCGCCAGCATGTGCCGCAGACGCTCTTCAGTGATCTCGGCGGCGACCGGTCGGCCCTCATCGTCAGGGACCACCCAAGTGGGCTGACCTGCAAAACGGAACACCCACGGCGTGCTGTTGGAGGCCATGAGGAGGCTCCAGACCCGCTCGACCGAGCGTGCGAGATCGCCCTCATCGGCGCGCAGTGTGGGGACGGCCTCGCCGCTGCCGCGATAGTTGACCGGGCGGTGCTGGCCGATCTGCATCACGGTCTCTGTCTCGACAACCGATTGCGCGGCGTCGATCACGCGGCCCACGGCCTCAGGCCCCTCGCCCAGCAGGAGGTCGTTGAAGTCCTGGCCTTCTTCGGGGGGCACGGCGATGGCGACATCGCGACCCTGCGCGCGCAGGCGCCGGGCGGCGGCGTCCGCGGCGCGCAGACCGGCCCCCGAGGCGTCATTATCGGCCAGGATGAGCACGCGCCGGGCTGCGGCCGGCAGATCGACCTGCTCGAGCCCGGAAGTGGACAGCGTCGCCCAGACCGGCAGGCCGGGGCAGGCCGTCATCACCGCAAGCCCGGTCTCGACGCCTTCCGATAGCGCCAGCCTGTCGTCATCGCCGAGCGGCCCAAGGCGCACCGCGCCGCCAGCGATGCGCCCGAGCATCATTTTCGGCTTGGCGACCGGCGCCTTGCGCACCTGGCCGCCGTCTTCAACGAGATAGGTGCGGTGGAGCCCGATCACCTCCCCTTGGCGATCACGCACCTGGCCCAGAAGCGCTGGATAGCCGGTTCTGGTCTCCCAGTGCGTGAGGTCGCGATGGAAGAGCAGATCGGCCTCGGCGGCGATTGCGAGACCGCGGCCCGTAAGGTAGCGCGCCGCTTGCGTGCCCGCGAGCGGCTCGGCCGACGCGATGATATGCGCGATCTCTCTAGCCGCATCGCGCTTCGGCGCTGGCGGAACCGCCGGGCCCCGCCGCTCGGGCGCGCCCGGTGTGACGCAGGCGATCTCGGCGGCTCGCTCAATCAGTGGACGGCCCTGGAGACCGGTCGCCTCCTCGATCGTACTGAGCGGCCCGCCGCCCGCATGGCCGTCAAAATCGATCCAGTCGCCGGCATGCGCGCCGCAAAGCGCGATGACGCACGATCCGGTATTGCGCGGGGGCTCGCCGCGGATGTTGGCAAGGCGCCATTCATCGCCCACACGCCTGCCGTTCGCGAACAGACGCGGGACCCAGATCTCCGCCGTCTCGCGCAGGCGCTCAACGATCAGGTCGAGGTCATGGCGCTCCTGCGCGGGCTGGACGGGCGCCACATCGTTGAGATCGAGCCAGCACCGGTTCACGTGCGAGTCTCCCAGCACCGCGCAGCGTAGGGGCAGAACCGGCACAGGTAGAAATCGGCGCGCGCTGCGATCCGCGGCGGCAGCTCGCCTGCGTCAGCGGCGCGCAGCACATCGACGGCCCTGTCCGACAGCGCCTGAGCAGCCGGCGGATCAAACGCCACGGGCTCATGGAAAAGCTCGCAGGTGTCCTTGTTGAGTGCGGTAATCAGCGCCGACCCAAGGCCCATATAAGCCATGTATATCTGCATCTGGGCGTAGTAGACGGGCTTGGAGAGCTGCACGCCCTTCTTCGCGGTATCCGACCAGGAGGACGCCTTGAGGGCCTTGTGCTCCCACAGGGCGGGCCAGGTGAGACCAATGTCCGGGCCAGCGACGATCACGCCGTCCACATGGCCGCGTATGCGTCCGCCTGCGGTCTCGAACCCGAGCTGGCCGCCGGTTCTGGTCTGCGTGCGCAGATCAAAGCCTGCCCTGCGAAGCCAGCTGATGGCGAGATCCTCGAACACATGCCCGGCTGCAAAGATGCGCAGGCTGCGCCCCTCCAGCTCCTTGCCCGGATCTGGCGGCGTGTGGGTGATCTCATAGACCAGCCGGCGCGCGCACGGCTCGCCAATACGGCTGGCGCCGAGATAATCGCGCGGCCGCTGGCTCTCGCGCTCGGCCACGAGCGCGTCATCGATGAGCGTGTTGATCCGCGCGCCCGGCGGTGCGGGGGCGTCGGCCCGGCCATAGACGAAGCCCGAGCGATGGTTGAGGTCGATCATGGGGGCGCGCCTCTCAGAACGGCAGATCGCCGGCGTCTGACTGGCGCTGCATGGAGGCCTGGAACCCGTCCACGCACGCCTCGATCACCCGGTCGATGTCTTCAGCCGGGCGCGCAAAAAAGGGCTCCATCAGCCCCAGCTCGCTCAGCGTCTCGGCCAGCGCGCGGCGCGCCTCGCGAATGGCGCGCGCTTCCATGTCCGTCCTGTCGATCATGGCGTCATGCTCCTGGAAGAGGCGCACGCCCGCGTCCTGACAGACGCGCGAGCAGAAGCGCCAGCGTGGATGAAGATCGGGGCGAAGGTCGCGGCAGAAGCCGTATCCACGCTCCTGGCGGCCGCACACGGCGCACAGACCTACCCCTTCAGGAAACCGTCCAGGGCCCCGCGCGCGCTCGAACAGGCCCCCTCGCCGCGCATGGCGTTGAGCACCACGAACCGTGTGATGGCCGCTACGGCGAGGCATTCGAGATCCTTGCGGGTAAGGCTGGCGATGGGCCGCTCGAGGCGCCCGCGCGCCTCAAGCCAGGCGCCCATCGCCATGGCGCATTGCAAGGTGACATGGGCCTGCCACTCATCCTCGCTCACGGGTTCAGCCAGGCCGGACCTGACGCCGGCGCAGCGGCAGGCGGCGTCTGGGCAGACAAAGGCGCAGACGAAGCTGGCTGTCCCCACGCCGGGGCCACTGGCGCAGCGGGCGAAGGCGCGGGCCGGGATCTGTTCGATGGCTGTGCCGGTACGCTCTCGCCCGCCATCACCTTGCGCCACTCAGGCGCCGTGGGCAGCACGACATGGTCGAGCTTGTTGGCGTCCTTGTAGGCGGGGTTGCGGTTGGGCTCGATCTGGATCTTGGCGACAAAGCTGATGCCGTCGAGATCAGCCAGCCCGCGCAGCACGCGCTTGGCCCTGGCCGCCTCGCTCATGTCCTGCGGGTCCAGACCGAGCGCGCTGTCGATCATGGCGCGAAACACCCCCTTGGAGATCTTCCAGCCAATGGACTGGCCCTGCTCGTCGAGCTTGCCGCCCTGGACGGTGAAATTCTGCCAGAACTTGCGCCTCGCGAACGGGCCTTCGGCTACGGTGAACTCGGCATCAAGCATCAAGACGTCACTGCCGGGCTGGTTGGAGGGCTTGAGGAGGCCGCGATCCACCTCGCCTGCCCCGTCCGCGCCGCCCTTGCGGATGGACATGGTCACCCTGGCGAACGTGCCGTCCGCAATGAGATCGCCCGACTGCTGGGGCTCCACATCATTCATGTCGAAGGTCATCTGGGTTATCCTTTTGCGGGTTGATTGATCTTGGAGAGGAGCGCGCCGAGATCGGCTGGCTCGGTCAGGTCGAGGCGGCCTGAACGGTCCTTGGCCGGCAGGCCCCAGGGGTTGCCCGAACGGCACACGAGGCGGCGCTGGTCGCCCTTGTCGGGGTCATGGCGCCACGCGCTGGCACCCTCCTGGCCGGTCTCGGGGGTAAACAGGCTCAGCGTGAGCACCTGATCGACAATGCCAGGCAGCTCGCGCGCGACCTTGCCCCCGTCCATCTGGGGCTGCCAGGTCACCCGGTTCATGTCGTCGACGACCTTTTCCAGGATGCCCACGAAAATGACCGTGCGCCCGGGCGCATGCTGGAGGTGCTTCAAGAGCCCGATCACCTCGCGCGCCAGAAGCCCGTAGGCGCCGCGCGTGTCCGGCTTGCCGGTGCGCTCCGACAGCGCCTCGGGCCGGGTCTTGGCCCATGCCATGGCCTGACGGGTGAGATCGGTGATGCTGTCGACAAAGATGATGCGCTTGGCGTCGATCTTCGTCGCCAGCTCGGGGTGCTGGGCGCGCAGATGCGCGTTATGGGCCTGCGAGAAATGCTCATCAGGCTGGGCGGCCGGATTGGCGCCGCCGATCAGGCAGGCGATATCGACCGCATCACTGAACCGGCGGATCGCGATGCTCTCGCCCGGCCAGTCCTGAACCGACTTGAGGCCCGCTTCGAGATCGATGCAGAGCGTGTGCCCGGGCGGCAGGGTCTTGAGGAGCGTGGTCTTGCCCGCGCCGCTGGGACCAAACAGCGCCATGGTGGTCTTGCCCGCCGCTTCGCGCAGGCGCTCGTCAGCTGATACGATGCGCAAGGTCATGAGCGCTCTCCGCGTGCAGCCAGAACCACCTTGAGCGCACCGGTCTTCACGGTGCGCGCGGGCTCGAACCCTTTGCGCCAGGCCTCAGGCAGGGCGGCGTACCTGCGCTCGGAGACCGACAGCTTCGTGTCGATGAACTCGCCCGGATCCTCACCGGAGGCGGCGATATTGGCGGCGATGCGTGCGAGCTTTGCCTGATCCCATTCGACCCGCTTGGGCAGATCGGCGATGACGGTGAGGCCCTCATCATCGAACCGGACCGTGCCCGTATCGCGGTCATCAGCGCGCAGGGCCTCGAGCACACGAGCGCCATAGCGCATCTCAAGCGCGCCGGTGAGGCGGCTGGAAAGCGTCTTGAGGCGGGCAGACGCCGCGGCGAGCTCGCTCTGGAGATCTGCGAGCATTGCGGCGGGAAGCGCCGCAATCTCCCCGCGCGAGAGGCTGGCCAGATCGTCAAGACCTGGCGCGTTGGCGTGATCAACCATGAAAGGTCTCCTGTGTTGGGGGGTCATGCGGCCTCGCTCAGCGCCAGCAGCGTGTTGAGACGCACCGGCGCAGCGGCCGGGCGCGGCCTTGCGATGGCGACATAGGCAAAGCAGTCAGGCCCGATGCGCACCTGGACGAGATGGACGAGGCCTTCATGGAAGGCGCGATGGGCGGCTGCGGCGAGCGCTTCAAGACGTCGCCGGTCAGGCCCAGGCAGCTTCGAGATGCCCGCCATGGCGTCGATGACGAGAAAGCCGCGATGGTATTCCAGCCAGGCGCCGGGCTCGGCCTGCGCGATCCACGCGCACAGCTCCACATCGCTGATCGCACCGGCAGGACGCCGTATGGCTGGCGCGCTCATGACACACCGCCCAGCGGCGCCGGGCACGCGTTGATGCTGGCGGCCTCATAGGCCTCCACATCCTCCAGCCGGTAAAGCACCCGCCCGCCCACTTTCAGATAGGCGGGCCCGCACCCCAGCCAGCGCCAGCGCTCCAGCGTGCGCGGCGACAGCTTCCAGCGGCGCGCCAGATCGACCTGGTGGAGATGTCTGATAGGAAGATCACTCATCGTCTTGTCCTATTGGCATGGCGGCGCGCTTCAGCCACTTCGACCTGCGATATGAAAGCCAGCACGCGATCAGCCGTGGCCAGGGTCGGAGACCGCCCCCTGCGCAGTCCCAGAACGAAAGACGGGTCCCCCACGGCCTGACGGCCGAACTCGGTGGGCTTAAACCCGGTCGCCTCCAGAAAGGCGTCGACCCGTGCGCGGAACTGATCGGTGAGACTCGTCATGATAGGAAGCATCAAATCAGCGAGCCGCACTTGCGTCAATTGGAAGATGTTGTATATTTCCTATCCAGTGATGACAGGGAGTTAGCGCGATGGAGCTCGATCCCATCCGGATCCGGGTGCTCAACCTCATCGAGGACAAGGGCACGGACCTGAAGAACGCCTCGCTCGCGATCGGGCGCAACGCGGCCTATCTGCACCAGTACATCTATCGCGGCTCACCCAAGGTCCTGCCCGAGGACGTGCGCGAGGGACTGGCGGAGCTGTTCGGCGTCAGCGAGGACAGCCTGCGCAATGCCCGCAGGCTCCCCCGGCGCGCCGGCCATGGCGACCACGAGCCGCGCCGGGCCGCGAGACGCGAGCTTGTCTATCCTGAAGGGTTCTCGGCCATCGCCGAGATCGACGTGCGCGCCTCGGCCGGTCCCGGCGCGATCAACGAGGGGCTCGAGGAGGCGAGCGAGACCTGGCTCCTGCCCGACCCGCTCATCCGTCACGAATTCCGCGCGCGCGCAGCAGACCTGCGCATGATCACGATCGATGGCGATTCCATGGAGCCGGTGCTGTCATCCGGCGACCGCATCCTCATCGACACCAGCCAGCGCATCCCTGTGCCGCCTGGCATCTTCGTCGTCTGGGATGGCATGGGGCTTGTGGCAAAGCGCGTCGAGCACATCGCTCACTCCGAGCCGCCGCGCGTCATCATCCACTCGGTCAATCCCGAATACCGCACCTATGAGCGCGACGCCGAGGAGGTCAATATCGTCGGGCGGGTGGTGTGGGCTGCAAGGCGACTGTGACGTCCTGGTTTCAGGTCCATGTCGCGCGGGCGCGCTGCCTGCTGGTCAGCGGCTTATTGCCCGAACCGGCGACACGATTTGCGGGACGGGGGCGCTTACGCCCACACTCAGCGCTTCAACGCCCCTCTCTCGCCATCTCCACAGGTAAGCAGGCAAAAGGGCCAACAGTTAACCGCTTCCCTAATCGGGAAGCGTCCTCGCAAGACGGAACCCGTTGAGGCCGCTCCTACCGCCTGGTGTGATCCTGTCGCGGTAGGCGGAGCGCAGGAACTGCGCGATGTCGCCCCACGAGCCGCCACGGCCGACACGGTTTGAACAATCACCAGTTGTGCGCGCTGAGCCGTCCTTCGGCGCGCCCACATGGCTGTTATTCGCGCAATCCTCAACCCACTCCCATACACTGCCATGCATGCTCACGAGCCCCCATCTGTTAGCCCAGAGCCGGTTGACCTCAACCGTGCGGTTGTAGGCGAACACGACACCCTGCTTGCGGCTGGCGAGCGTGTCACCAAAGGCATAGGCCGTCGTCGTGCCCGCCCGGCAGCAATATTCCCACTCGGCCTCCGTCAGCAGGCGATAGCGCCGGCCCGTGCGCTCATTGAGAAAGCGGATATAGGCCTGCGCGTCCTCCCAGCTGACATTGATTACAGGACGCCATCCACGGCCCCAGCCCTCATCGGCCGGAAGATATCCGTGACAGGCGCCAAGGCGCGCAGCTGAATCCCATTCGCGGAAGGTGACAGGGTACTTGCCCACTTCTAAGGTATAACCAATCGCCACCTCATGCTGGGGGGACTCAGACTGGTGATGACCCGGCTCGTCTCCCGGCGAGCCCATCAGGAACTTGCCCGGCCTGATGCGCACCATGCGCGGCAGGATCAGTTTGCGCCGATTGAATAACCCCATGATCTGCCCTGTCCTGATTTATCTGAGCACGAGCTCGTTCACGGCGATCAGCAGCGCAAGATAGATCAGCGGCAATAGGATCGACACCAGCCCATAAATGACAAAGCGCACATCCTCGCGTGACAGCACCATCATTGCGGCAAACAGGACCAGGGTGGCGGGCCAGGCGACGATCGATAGAGGCATCAGGATCAGCGGCGTCCAGCGCAAGGCAGACGACATATAGATAGGGAACGGGATGATGGCCTTGCCGCCATATTCTTCCAGATCAGCGCTCGCCTCCTCGTCGATGCGGCGCACCACCAGCCAGAAATGGCGCAGAAACCCGGCCGCGAACAGGAGCCCGATGGTCAGATAGTCCTTCCAGAAGGCGGTAAGCTCGAGCTGTAGAAGCTCGAACACCCAGCCAAACATGAATGCGGCGACTGGCCACAGCCAGGTCTGCACGAACTCTGCCCATCCCCCGAGAATGGTACGGATCATGTCGGTCCAGAAGATCAGATCCTTGAGGACATTGGCCAGCGTCAGCGCGCCGCCCACACCGAGTATCTGCTGCACGCCGACCAGTCCGATCGTGCCAGCCCTGCGGCGTCCGAACATCATGCCCCCCTTGTCGGCCTGCACCCAAATAGGCGCAAACCTTAACCCGAGGCCCCGGATCTGGCTGTCACCGCATGGCAACACATGGCGCGCGGGCTGCCAGGGCAAACAGGCATCGCTCGCCAGAAAGCCCGAAGGGCGGTTGTGCGCCTTCGTGGCGGAGGCTATCGCTCAGCCAACCGAAATCTGAGGAGGCCTGCCCATGATGCGCTTTGTCCTGAGCCTCGGCGCCGCGATGCTGCTGGGAGCCTGCGAGGCGTCCACCGATACAGCAGCTCCGGCCAGTGAGGCCTCCTCGCTGCGGATCGCCGCCTGGAATATCGAGCACCTCACCGCTGAGATCGGCGCAGGCTGCGCCCCGCGCGACGAGGCCGGTCTTGATCGGGTTGCCGATTACATCAGGCAGGTCGATGCTGACATATGGCTCCTCCAGGAGATCGATGGCGAGAGCGCGCTCGAACGCGTGTTCGGTCCGGGCTGGTCCTTCCATGTCGAGGAACGGCCCGCCTCGGGCGAGTATCCGCTGTGCCGCGGCCGCGATGACGGCTCGCGCCTGCGCGCCCAGAACACCGCCATCGCCATCCGCAACACCCTTGCCTATGAGCGCCTGCCTGACTTTGTCGAGCTGGATGTGCGCAGCTCTGGCCGGATGCGCCACGGCGTGGCGATCTCGCTTGTCGAGGGCGAGCCTCTTGACATCATGAGCGTACATCTCGCCTCCGGTTGCCATCAGGGCGACACGTCCAATGTATGCCCGACCCTGTTTGCGCAGGCCGATGTGCTGGAAGACTGGGTGGATGTGCGCAGTGCATCGGGGCGCGCCGTCATCGTCGGGGGTGATTTCAACCGGCGTTTTGAGATGGACGGCGACGAGGTCTGGCGCGGTCTCAATGACGGCGACCCTTACGCCCTTCACATCGCGGGCGCCGGCATCCGCCCGGCCTGCGATCCGCGCTATAGCGAATTCATCGATTTTCTGGTGCTCAACGAGCACGCCTTCACGCGCAAGGTGATGGGATCGTTCTCTGAGACCACATTCACCGAGACAGGCCCGTTGCGGCCCTCCGACCACTGTCCGATCCTGGTGGAGATTGTCAGGTAGGACGCACCTGAGACCTTACTTTCGAGGAGAATTTTTCGCGCTTTTGACCTCTCCCTTGCTGACTTCGATGATCCGATAACGCGGTGAGGCCATGAACAGCGCTTGCTGCCGATTTTCTCTGGTACAACCCAGATGAGCAATATCGGCTCACCAGAGCCTGTGATTTTCCTCAAAAATAAACATAATAATTCTTCATTTTGAGGCGGACGGCACGGTCTCCACGCTGCTAAATGGCCGCAGCAATGGAGGCTGACATGACTGCTCTTACTACCCATGCCCGGCAAAGATGCGCTCAGCGCGGCATACGGTCCGAATTTCTTTCCAGGCTCATTGAAATGGCGGACATCGACAAGCACGTCGGCTCCAACTGCCGCATGCTGATCGTCAGCCGACGGCGGGCGCATAAGGCTGGAGACAACAGGCTGAGCCGTTACGGCGTCATCATCAGCGACGATAGCTACGCAGTCGTAACTGTCGCGCCCCTGAGGGGCCATCGCCGCCGTGTCGGCGGGAGTATTTAAAATGGCGGAAATCCATCAATTTCCGCATAAGCCTTCGAATGGCTCCAATGCCGCCAGGCCTTGGAAAGCTGAAGAAACCAGGCGACGCGCCGAGATACAGGCGCTTCGAAGCGACCTGGAGCGGCCCAAAGGACGAAAGAAGCAGCGTTCACTGATCAGGCAAGAGGACGCCAAAACATTGGCGCGCAGGCTGGGGGAGAAGCTTTTCGAACTCAAAAAGCAAGGCCATTACAAAAAAATTCTGGAGAAGGCCGGCATCGATCCGAAGAACCGGTCACGGTATGCGCTGTTCGGCGACAAGGCGCATCTCAGCGGTCACACGCTGAAGCTACACCCCTATGTGAAGCTGGCCGATGCCATCTCGACCGAATTAGGTCGAGACAGTGACCTGCATCTCTACGAAATGCTTGATGGGATTAATCTGGAGCAGCCGGACCACGCCCGCGATGATGATGCCGAACGGGTTATTGGGCTCGTGAAGCGGATGACGACAGCCGTGGCGAAAACAACCAAACTTAAGGCTCTATTTGATGAGTGGGCCTTGCTTCCGGGCAATTTGTCGGCATGTGGCAAGATCACGCCCTCTAGATTGCCTCTGCTTCGAGAAAGGCAGCATGAAATCGGTTTCGATCACTGGAGCGAAATTCAGCCGCTGCCTCGGCTTCCGCTGTGCCGCCTGCTGGAAAGCAGTTTCCGTGTTCGCGCACGATTCAGCGAATGGCAGGATAATCTGAATAATCTCGAGCTGGCTGAATTTGGCAATCCTATCGATATAGAGGTGCGCTTGTGGCGCGAGTTCGGACTTTGCATCGCCGAACGCACCGAGGCGGGCGATATTGGACCCGTATTTTCTGGTCAAGCCCACATTCAAATTCTCTTACCCAACAATGAAGAAGCCGAGCCATTTATTCCTTGGACCCTTGAATACTGCTATTTTACAAAAGGCATGTTGGTAAAATTAGATCAAAAAATTGCCTTGTGTAAAATAGAAAATAATGAAACTCTATTTACTAATTTTCTATGGAAGGAACCTGTCGGCGATCATGGAAATTGGTATGTTGAGCATTACTACTTCAGCACTCAACCTTTTGATGCATGGCATTTGAGAAACATAATGGATCGCAATGAATTTAATGGCCCTCAATCAGTCAGCTTGCTTGAAACGGACGAACCCAACTTCGACAAGCAATCCATCTTTTCCGCTGAAGCTGGGCGAGCATTCTACGCCGCCCTATTGAGCGGAGAGATGGAAGAGGCGCTGATTGCCGAAATCGGGCGGCTGAAAGCCCTGATTTCAGAGTACAGACTGGAACGGGAAGCGCAACTCGATGAACAGGAGCATGAGGCGGAGCAGCGATGGGCAGAGCTCGCCACTTCAGTCGATGATGAAGGAGGTGCGTCATGACCTGTCGCATCTATGAACATCAGATCGATGCGCTCCTTGAGCGCAATATTTTGGCCAACGCAGCATTCTGGGCACGCTTCGCGCAAATCACCCTGTCGGACCCGAACATTCGCGCACGGCAAGCAAAGCGGCAGACCCGGCATTGCGGTCCCAACCATACCGGCAGTATCGATCTTGAAATCGTCACGACCTGCGGAACCCGTCTGCTGGTGGAAAACAAGATCGACGCGGGCTACAGCGTTACCCGGCAAGGCGACCCACAACCCGAGCGCTATGCTGCCAGCGCCGCCACATTACGGGCGAAGGGGGCCAAGGCCCTGACCGTGCTGGTCGCCCCGGAAATTTATGTGAGCGCCGGGCGCAAGGCGAACACCTTTGACCGGACCGTAACGTATGAGGCATTGCTGCCTGCGCTGGAAGCCGAGGATCGCTTGATGCTTGAAGCTGCCATTTTGCAGGCGCGCACTCCTTATGAACCCGCGCCGAATGAAAAAAGCGCGCAATTCTTCCATGAGTATCAAGCATTTGCCAATCGCCGCTTCCCGCGCCTGTTCATGAAAATGAACCCCAATGGAATGGGCGTCCGGCCCACCGAATCCCGGACCATCTATTTTGATGTGCCCAAGACCCTACGTTTGTGGCCAGGCCTGCCTCGCCCACGCATGTCGCTTCAATGCCGGGATAGCTCAGCACCTTCCGCATCCGTGAAGATCATGCTCGGTGGCTGGCCCTCAAAGGCTGCCTCCATCGCCGTCCCGCAAAGTCTGTCAGCCATAGGGGGCTATGTCCGTCCGGCAGGCCGCTCTCTCGGTATCGTCATTGACACCCCCCAGCTCGATACTCAAACACCGTTTGAGGCGCAGATCGACCTCGTCGAAAGTGGGTTGATATCCGCGAATATCTTGGTTGGGTGGTGGAACACGCATGGTCATATAATTCCAAGCATTGGGAAGGAGTCATGAAAATGAAGAGCATTGACACGATGATTGCCAAGATATCTCAGATGAGCAACATAGAGCGCAAGAATTTGCGCTCCAATGCTGAACGCATTATAGAGAAAGATCCCGATAACGCTGATGCAAAGAAATTGAAAGCCGCTTTAGATGCAGTGGAGCCTGAAATTTCTAGAAAACGGATAATTACAGGACTTTTGGAATGGGATCCCCACGAGCAGGGCAAGAGCAGCTTTTATGGATTCTTCCAAGGATCGTCTGTTGCCCGTATCTTCAAGCGAGCCAATCACCGCAACGAAGACAGGAGTGTCTACGTACTTGAAATATATGGAAAAAAACTCGGACCCTACGCTCATATAGAAAACGCACGGGATGCGGGCGAAAAATTGTTCAATCCCGAGAAAGGATTGTGATGTCTGATTCCGAACCACCCTTTGGATCATGGGCCTGGATTTTTTCAAGCATTTTCAAGTTTATTGGACTAATTGTAATAATTGTTCTTTTGGTGCGAGCCTGCACATGAAAATCTCGTCGCAGGCTCAGTCCCTGGAGTAATTACCTGATCGCTTACCGGGCCGGTTTTCGCATCCCTGCTTTCTTCCTCGCTGCACCTGGATAGCGCGCCGATAGCCGTGGCGCGTGCGCTGCATGGTCGTCATGGTCCCGGTTCAGACCCGGGAAGCGATGATGAACCCACTTGCCCCCCATCTCATGACCCCCGCCGAGCGGCGTGCGGCTGTCTGCGACCTGCTGGCGCTTGGTCTCATCCGGCTGCGCCAGCGCCAGCGCGGCGCGGCTTGTGACAATAGTGGAGACGTTCGCCTACACTGTGCGGCCACCTCATGGCGTCATGCAAATCCGGACCAGACGGAGAACGCATGACCACACATGACCCCATCCCCGCGCGCCTGGCCGCGCTGAAATCGACGCCCACGCCGGAACTCAAGAAGCAGTGGCGCGACCTGTTTGACAGCGAGGCGCCGCCCTTCAACCGCCGCTATCTCGAGACCCGCCTGGCCTATCGCATCCAGGAGCTCGCCTATGGCGGGCTTAAACCTGAGACCCTGCGCAGGCTGGAGCGGCTGGGAGAGGAGCTCGACGGCGGCAACATCACCATACGGCGCATTCGCACCGATCTCATGCCCATCGCGGGCACGCGGCTGATCCGCGAATGGCAGGGGGTCGAGCATGAGGTGACCGTCACGCGCGACGGGTTCGAGTGGCAGGGCCGGCCTTACAGATCCCTCTCGGCCATCGCGCGCGCCATCACCGGCACGCGCTGGAATGGCTGGGTGTTCTTCGGCCTCAAGAATGCAAGGGCGCGCTCATGACCCGGCCAGATGACACGCCAGCCGCGCCGCGCAAGCTGCGCTGCGCGGTCTACACCCGCAAATCCTCCGAGGAAGGGCTCGATCAGGCATTCAACTCGCTCGATGCCCAGCGCGAGGCCTGCGAGGCCTACATCGCCAGCCAGCGCTCACAAGGCTGGGTGCTGGTGCGCGACCAGTATGACGATGGCGGAGTGTCTGGCGGCACGCTGGAGCGCCCCGGCCTGAAGCGGCTGATGGCTGACATAGACGACGGGCTTGTTGATGTGGTCGTGGTCTACAAGATCGACCGTCTCTCCCGGTCGCTGGCCGATTTTGCCAAGCTGGTGGAGGTGTTCGACCGCAACGGCGTGACCTTCGTCTCGGTGACCCAGTCGTTCAACACCACCACCTCCATGGGCCGGCTGACGCTGAACATCCTCCTCTCGTTCGCCCAGTTCGAGCGCGAGGTCACCGCCGAGAGGATCCGCGACAAGGTCGCCGCCTCGCGCAAAAAGGGCATGTGGATGGGGGGCTGCCCGCCCTATGGCTACCGGGTTGAGAACCGCAAGCTGGTCGCCCACGAGGAGCGCGCCGGGCGGGCCCGCTGGATCTTCGCGCGCTTTGTCGAGATCGGCTCGTGCACCGAGCTGGCGCGCGAGCTCAAGGCGCGCGGCTGGCTCACTCCCGCTGAGCGGCCCATGGACAAGAAATACCTCTATCGCCTGCTCTCCAACCGCGCCCTGATTGGCGAGGCCGTGCACAAGGGCGACAGCTATCCCGGCGAGCATGACGCCATCATCGACCGCGAGATATGGGACAAGGTCCACGCCATCCTGGCCGTGAGCCCGCGCAAGCGCGCCGCGCGCACCCGCGCCGGAACGCCCGCACTGCTCAAGGGACTGCTGTATGGCCCTGATGGCGCGGCGTTCTCGCCCTCCCACACCCGCAAGCGCGACAGGCTCTACCGTTACTACATCAGCCAGACCGTCCTCAGACACGGCGCCGGATCGTGCCCCGTCGGACGCGTGCCCGCCGACGATATCGAGGCGGCTGTCATTCACCAGCTGCGCGCCATCCTGCGCCAGCCCGAGATCATCGCCGGCACATGGAAAGCTGCGCGCGCGCGTGACCGCGACATCTGTGAAAGCGACGCCCGCGCCGCCCTCCAGCAGATCGATCCGCTCTGGGATGAGCTGTTTCCCGCCGAGCAGGCGCGCATCGTCAGCCTTGTGATCGAGCGTATCGATATCGGCCCCGATGGCATGCATGTGCGCATTCGCGTTGATGGCCTCACCACACTTGCCCGCGAGATGCTCGCCGGGTCCATGGAGCGGGCGGCATGACCCGCCCCGCGCCCCCGGACCAGATCATCACCGTGTTCGTACCGCTGCGGTTCGCCCGGCGCGGCGCCCGCAAGGCGATCATCCCGCCTGCAGACGCGCCGGCCTCGCGCCCGCGCACGGACACCACACTGATCAAGGCGCTGGCGCGCGCATACCGCTGGAAGCGCATGCTCGACACGGGCGAGTTCACGAGCCTGGCCGAACTCTCCGCGCGCGAGGCCATCGCGCCCTCCTACATGACCCGCGTCCTGCGTCTCACCCTGCTGGCGCCAGACATCGTCGAGGCGATCCTCGACGGCACGCAGGGGCCGGAAATCACGCTGGCGCGGGTGCTGGAGGGGTTTCCAGCAGAGTGGGAGGCGCAGAGGCAGATGCTGGACTGCGGGGAGCCTCATTGCCGATCTGAAAACACACCCGGCGGGGCATCGGGACCACTATGAACCGCACGGGTTTTCTGAAGGGTCATGAGCAGGTGTGTTCACGCAGGGCGGCCGCACAACAGCGAGATGTGATACAAAACAGGAACAATTGCTTGACGGCGGGACTCTTACTGCCATCCTGACACGAATCGTCCCTAATGGGGCATCAAGCGCGAGGGGTGAACGATCATGGCGACAGGAACACAGACCGGCTTTTCAGGTCTCCTGAAGCGCTCGGGGCTTACACTGCAGGAAGCCGAAGCCGCGCTCGGTCTGTCCGAACGCCAGATCCGCCGGTACATCAGCGGTGAGAGCCGCCCCCCCGTCCTCGTGACCCGGGAACTGCGCGCACTCGCGCAGGCGCGCAGGCAAGGCAATGGCGCGGCTGAGGCCGGGTCATTCAGCTTCATCGACCTCTTTGCAGGCATTGGAGGCCTCCGGCTCGGCTTCGAGGCGATCGGTGGAAAGTGCGTGTTCACCAGCGAGTGGGACAGGTTCTCCCGCCAGACATATGAGACCAATTTTCCCGATGCTGGCGAGGACCACGCATTTGCGGGCGATATCCGACCCTATGGCGAAGACCCCTCGCTCATACCGGCCCACGACGTCCTGCTGGCGGGTTTTCCCTGCCAGCCATTCTCGCTGGCGGGCGTCTCGAAAAAGAATTCACTCGGACGCGCGCACGGCTTCCTGTGCGAGCAGCAGGGCAACCTGTTCTTCGACATCGCGCGCATCCTGCGTCATCACCGCCCGAAGGCCTTCCTGCTGGAGAACGTGAAGAACCTGCAGAGCCATGATGGCGGGCGCACGTTCGCGGTCATACGCGAAACCCTCGAGAATGAGCTTGGCTACACAATCGATTTCCGGATCATCAGTTCACGTCCGTGGGTGCCCCAGAAGCGCGAGCGCATCTTCATCGTTGGCTTCCGCGAGGATCAGGGCTTCAGTTTTGACGGGTTCGACGCCGTGCTTCCGCCCGAAGCAGACTGGCCGACACTCGGTGCCATCCTGCAGGGACACAACGAGATCGGCCAGAAGTACACGCTGTCCGAACACCTCTGGAACTACCTGCAGGACTACCGCAAAAAACACGAGAAGGCGGGCAACGGATTCGGCTTCAGCCTGTTCGGCCCTGACGACGTGGCGCGCACGCTGTCGGCCCGCTACCACAAGGACGGCTCGGAGATCCTCATCGCGCAGGACGGTCCGCGCCCGCGCCGGCTCACGCCGGTCGAGTGCGCCCGCCTCATGGGTTTCGAGAGGGAAGGGCGCGAGTGGAAAATCCCGGTGTCCGACACGCAGGCCTATCGCCAGTTCGGCAACGCCGTGGTCGTGCCCGTTGTTGAAGCCATCGCCCAGTACATGAAGCCCGCCCTTGATCGCGCACTCGCTGCGGGCGACGCGCAGACGGCGCCGCCGCCAGCGGACCGGTTGATTGCCTGACATCGTCGACAGCACCACACGCAGCCGGATGATGTCCGGCATAAGAGGTCGTGACACGCGCCCTGAAATGGCGGTCCGGAGAGGGCTTCACGCGCTCGGCTACCGCTACCGGCTGCATGGGCGTGATCTTCCGGGGCGACCGGACCTGGTTTTCCGTCCGCGACGCGCCGTGATCTTCGTACATGGCTGCTTCTGGCACGGCCACGACTGCCACCTGTTCCGCCTGCCCGGAACACGGCCCGGATTCTGGCAGGCCAAGATCGACGCCAACCGGGAACGCGACGGACGGGCGCGCGCGCAGCTGCTCGAGGAAGGCTGGCGCGTCCTGGAAATCTGGGAATGCGCCCTGCGCGGGAAGGAGGCTCTGGATTTCGGCGACCTCATGGGCAGGTGCGCCGCGTGGCTCGCGGACGGCCCACCACAGCTTGAACTGCGTGGGTCAGCCGCCCGTCTCTGACACGCGGGCGTAAAGCCGGTCCATCGTGCTTTTCAGCGTGCTTGAATTGACCCGCCACTGGGAGCGCACCTTCGATCTGCCATCGGCGTAGATGGTGTCAGCAGGGTCATAGAACACGTAGCCGGCCGCGATGGCCCTCAGCAGCCTCCACACATCGGTGCCTTCTCCGACCAGCCACGGCGTGAGATAGCGGTACTCGTCCTGTCCATCGCCTGCAGGCGCGGGGTTCTTCTCCGCGCGGATGTAGAGTGCGGAGGCGTGTTTACGGTTCCAGGAATTGGCGAGGCGCTCCAGCGACCAGCCTGCCGCGATGTCCCCGGTCACCGGATCAAACAGCTCCACTGCGATCTCCCCGGCATGGCCAGAGAACCGGTCAGCAACCTGATCATATCCGGCCACCCGCATGGAAAGTCCGTGCTTCTCATTGTGGCCACCAGCCCGGAACAGACCGACAAAGCGGCGCGAGCCATCCCCGTTGACCGCAGGCTGGCCAAATCGCTCCATGAACTCGCGGAATGTCCGTTCCCCCTGATAACCCCGGTCGGGCGTGGGCGTCATCAGGCTGATGCGCGAGCCCGAGTAGGACTTGATCTCGAAACCATGACGGTCGGGAGCCTTCTCCGCGTTCGCCGTGACGCCCAGCAGGGCCTCAAGCGTATACCCGGCCCCCTGTGCGCCGCGGAACGGCACGATACCGGTGGCCTTCATGATGACGGACGAATGCCACCCCCCGGCAACGATCCGGCCGATCTCCTCATTGACCAGATCCCGCGGCTCTCGCCCCGCCTCCTCATCAACAGTCAGAACAAGCAGAACGCCTGAGCCAGCCAAGGCTGGCAGCTCGGGAAAGTTCGACGCCAGTGGGTCATCGCGCTCGGTGAGCACCACGCCCAGAACGGTCCCGTCAGGCGCATTTCCCATAACGAGCCAGCGCTGCCCGAAACCGGCCTGGAGCCGCCGGCGGAGAGCGTCAGGCGCGCCTTCACATCCCTTCAGAAATCCCGAGAACCGGATCTCCGGGTACTGAAAATAGTCGATGATGCGCGCGCCCGGTGCAACGTGGCGATTGCCGCCCGGGTCCAGCCAGGCGAACCGCAGCGCAGCCTCCATTTTCGGCTGACCAGCCCTCGAGCCAGGCTTGGCCGTGCTTTCGCTGGGCGCGCGAACCGATATCGTCGCAGGAAAGAGGTTGGTGACGCTGTCGAGGCCGGCGCCCAGATATATCTGGTTCTTGTCGTTGTCCTGTTTCGTCGCGAGCTTCTTCACATACGCGGTGGTCACACCGTGCCCACGCAATAGCACCTGCAACTCACGGATCGTCGCGATTCCCATGCCCATCCTCCGCAAGCAGGATGGAGCGGGCGGGTGTCAGGGCACAAGTGGGAGCGCTGGAGTTAGTGTTGCTAGGTGAGCTGAAGTTCAGCTAACTCAAGCTGACTTGCATTGCTTCATCGCCACTTGATGTGCAACGGCATCGAAGTATCACCCTCTTACAATCAACCTTAATGGGCTGAAATCATTGCAATTTTCAGTGGCAAAATGTGGGGAGCACGACCGCTGCCGAGAATGACCTATGCGAGCAAAGTTTTTCTTATTTAGGTTCAATTACCTGCGACGAATTCAAAAGGGGTCAAATTTGGAAGCCGATTCACACTTGACGGGAAAACCCCCGAACAGGCCTACTTCAACCAGCCGATACCCGATGCGATAGCGGCGCAAACGAAGCGGGAAACCACTTAGATAACGCCCGGGCCCTGTTCAGATCAACCGAGCCACCTCTAAGGGACGCGGTCAGCCAATGAAATATGTAAGCAATCCGCCGGATGCATCATCTTTGATGATGTCTGCCCGCAGCTTTGGAAATTATGACCTCGCTGCGGCGCTTGCAGACCTGATCGATAACAGCATCAAGGCGCACGCGTCGTTCATCGAGATCAGCTGCCTCTTCAACGCCGGGGATCCCGTTGTCACCATTACGGATGATGGGGAAGGCATGTCGCCAAGTGAGCTTATGGATGCAATGCGCCCGGCTTCGAGCAACCCCTCGAAGGAACGATCCCCTGACGATTTGGGCCGCTTCGGTTGGGGCATGAAGTCGGCGTCTTTTTCACAATGTAAAAAACTGACGGTGATCTCATCAAGGAATTCGGAGATGTCAGGGGCCGTCTGGGATCTTGACGATCTCGATGAATGGAAGATGGGCGTTCTCAACCCGTCCGAGATCTATGGCATTGATCACGGCCTGTCGCCGGACAGTTCCGGAACCTCAGTGATATGGACACACACGGATCGGCTCTCCGAGGGCGGATCACTTTCCAATGCCGAATTCAATGAGCTGATCGCCCAGACCAGCGAACAGCTGGCTCTGGTGTTCCATCGTTTCATCGAAGGCATTGCGGGAAGTCGAAACCGGCTCTCGATTTCAGTGAATGGCAATCGGCTCGATGCCTACGACCCCTTCTACCGAAAACATGAGGCGACGCAGGTTCTCGAAATCGAACCCCTGTTGATGGAGGGCACTACGATCCTCATTCAGCCCTATGTCCTGCCGCATTTCTCGAAACTGAAGCCGCACGAACACGAGCGCCTCGGAGGCGAAGAAGGCTTCCTTCGAAACCAGGGGTTCTATGTCTATCGGAACAACCGGCTCATCATCTACGGGACCTGGTTTCGCCTCGCAAAATTCGGGGAACTCTCCCAACTCGTTCGCATAAGTGTCGACATTCCAAACTCGCTGGACGATCTCTGGAAAATCACGGTCGACAAGAGCGACGCCCAGCTCCCTGCCGCATTGAAGGCGAGGCTGAGGCAGATTATCGCCGGACTTAGAAAGAAGTCGGGACAAACTTACAGGCGACGCGGCGGACGTATAGATCACCCTACCGCAAAGCCGGTCTGGAAACGCTATTCGCGCAACAACGAGATCAGATACGAGCTCAATCGCGAACACCCGGTACTCGAGGAGCTGCTGCAATCTACCGACCAGGACACCCGGCTGCTGGTCATGGCGGCCCTGCGCCAGATCGAACAGAACTTCCCTGTAACGGCCTTCGCAGACGACTCGCTCACGCGCGGCGAGGACATCGGCCAGTCGATCCTGTCTCCTAAGGAACTCGAGGACCAGCTCGCCATCATAGCGCCTAGAATGCTCTCGCGTTCCGGCGGCGACTTCCGCAAATGCCTAGAGATGATTCTGAATACCGAACCGTTTGAGGCTCATCAGGATTTTGTCGAATTAAAACTCAAAGAATGGGGCTGGAAGTTCAAATGAAAGACCCACGCATCTCCTACCTCCGAACGGAGATACTTAACCGGCACGCCGACAGTCTGCGGAAAATCCAATCGATTCCTGAGGGAGCTATTGAAGCTGTCATTGAGACCTCACCCTTCGAAATTACGGCCGAAGAACGGATCAAATTCGTCCGGCACTTCCAGTCCATCTTTGCCATCACCCAGGGGGCAGGGTCTGCCGTTCTTGCAGAACATGAGCCCTGGCTTCACGAGCGATCGGGGGACATCGATTTCTACTACTGGAATCGACTGAAGGAGTATTACCTCGACACTGGAGCACTTCCCCCGCACGTCGTATCCGTGCTGGATCAGGTCTCCGATGAAATACTCGACTATTCTGGCAATCCCGCACAGACCGGTTCATGGCGACGGCGGGGAATGGTCATGGGACACGTTCAGTCAGGGAAGACCACCAACTACTCGGCCCTGATCGCGAAGGCGGCGGATGCAGGCTACAAGATAATCATTCTTCTGGCTGGCCTGACCAATTCCCTGCGAGCCCAGACACAAGAGCGCATTGACGAGGCCTTTATCGGCAAGAAGTCGATTTTCCAGGCCGCATTCGATGAGACGCTGACGGTCGCCGAATACGGTGACGGTCCGAAGAGGTTTCCCGCATATGGCACCTCACGTGACCGCGACTTCAAGAAGGAGATTTCTGACTACGGCGTGACCATCTCCGCCCTGAAGGAACCCATCATCTTCGTGATGAAGAAGAATAAGGCCACACTGGAGAACCTCGCCACCTGGCTGGACAGCCAGATGCAGGGTGGCCAGATCACACATCCACTCCTCTTGGTTGATGACGAAGCCGACAATGCATCCATCAACACCCAGAAGGACCCCGAAAAAGTTACAGCCATCAATGGTGCGATCCGCTCGATCCTGAACAGGTTCTCGCGGTCAACCTATGTCGGCTACACCGCAACCCCTTTTGCCAACATCTTCATCGACCCGGATACGGAAACAGAGATGTATGCCGATGACCTTTTTCCGCGGCACTTCATCAAGGCGCTCGATCCTCCAAGCAACTACGTTGGCGCGGAGCGGGTCTTTCGGACCGGACCGTTCAAAGAACGGATGGTTGAGGTGATCGACGACTACGTCGATCTCTTGCCGCTCAAGCACAAGAACGGCCACGTTCTTGCGGCCCTACCGGAATCGATGTGCGAGGCCATGCGCGTGTTCTTTCTAGTGGTTGCGCTGCGTCATCTGCGAGGGGACGGCAACAGGCACTGCTCTATGATGATCAATGTGAGCCGCTTCAATGACATGCAGGAACAGGTTCTTGGTCTCGTCTATTCCTATGCGGAGCGTTTGAAGAGCGCTATCCGTGTCAACGCGGGCCTCGGATCACGCGGCCTGTCCGATCCCGACATGCAGTGCCTCAAGACAACCTTCGATGCGAATTTCAAGGAAACGGAGTTCGGCTTCGGAGACATTCTTTCCGAATTTCATGAAGCTGTTCGGACCATCGAGACCCGGACAGTCAACATGCGAGGCGGCGCGCTGGACTACTCGCATTACAAGGGGACAGGGCTTCATGTGATCGCAATTGGCGGTCTCGCACTCTCGCGCGGCCTCACGCTTGAGGGTCTCTGCGTCTCCTACATCCTTCGTAATACCGCCGCGTCGGACACATTGATGCAGATGGCACGCTGGTTCGGTTATCGCGCGGGCTACGAGGATCTCTGTCGTCTCTATCTGCCCAAGGTCGCTGCCGATCACTATGCCTACATCACCGAGGCGATCGAGGAGCTCCGCGCCGAGATCAAGCGGATGCGGGAACGCAACGAGACCCCGGAGCAGTTCGGTCTGAAAGTCCGCAGGAGCGAGACCGGCATCGCGGTCACCGCGGCCAACAAGATGCGCGCTGCAGAGGACAGAGAACTAGCGGCCGATCTGTCGGGCAAGCATGTCGAGGGCTTCGCGCTCTACGACGATCGGGAACTCAATGCCGAACATCTGCAACTGGCGAGGAGGTTCATCGCCGGTCTTGGGAACCCGCTGACGCCGGAACTGGCAGGGGATGCGGCCCTTACAGCCGACATTGCAAAACACCTTGTCTGGTCGGATGTGCCCGGAAGGAAAGTGCGTGACCTGCTAGAGGCGTTCAGTTTTCCCGCAAGGCAGACGGTCCTCAGCCGTATTGACGGTCGCCGATCACTGGCTCTTGATTACATAAATGACCGGCTGACAACCGATCTCTCCGAGTGGGACATTGTAATTCCGCTGCTTGAGGATAAGCGGCTCGACGATAGTTTGCAGGCAAGGCTTGAGATTTGTGGAGCGAAACGCGCCATCAGAACCCGGCCCTACCCCACCAATTCAGATGCACGTATCGATGGTCTCTACCGGCCTTATGGGCAAAGGAACCGAATTGCCGATCCTGGAGATGCGACAATCCTGCTTACGGAAGAAGAACGGCGGGAGGCCGCCGACGCAAAGAAACTTTCACGCGGCCTGCGCGGTGACAGGGCATTCTGCCTGAGGCGAAAAAAGCCCCTTCTCCTGATCCACATGTTCAGTATCAGGAACAATGAAGTTCACCCCGAGTGGAAACCCGGCGATCAGCACAAGCTCCTGATCGGTGAGATCGGGGTGTCTCTGAGCTTCTGCTTTCCGAGTACCGGCACGCCCGTCCGTGCCAGGCGATATCATGTCAACCCGGTCTGGGTGAGAACCATGGGCGCGGACGTTGACGAGGCACGTGATGATGACGAAGAGGCGATCACCGATGACGGAAATAATTGATGACTGGTCTCAGATTCCGGTTCCCCGCGACGGCACGCGGAACGTCAGCCGCTGGGATCCTGAGCATCCCCTCGACTTCTTCCGCGGTCGCGATGCGGACGGAAACTTTGCATTGGTACTGACCGCACTCGCCGAAACTACGCCGGAGCTGCCGCAGATCTCCGGCATCGACATTGAATGCAAGGCCGCAGCGGAAAATCGCAGCGAGCTTGTTCTGACACTGGTTGACGGCGAACAAGCAGCCTTGTTCCGCGCCCTGTGCAGGGATCTTCTGGAGGCAACCCATCAACTGCCCGTGGAAGCGAACACCCAAGGCGCCATCATTGTCATCGGCCGCATCAGACGCTGGCAACAGCTTCTGGGGAAAAGGCGAAACAACCTTCTAAGCCGGCAGAAGATAATTGGCCTGGTGGGAGAGCTACTGTTTCTCGAGAACGTCATGCTGGCCGAACGTCCCGCCGAAGAGGCGATAAGGGCATGGCGAGGCCCCTATGGCGACGAACAGGACTTTGCCGTCGCGGATCGGATCCTTGAGACCAAAAGCCAACTCTCGTCTGCAGACCAGGTCATAAAGGTCTCGTCTGAGGCGCAACTCGACACAATTTCGGGAGAAATTGTGGTCTGGCATCAGACGCTGGCCTCAACGTCTCCGAATAGTTCTGGAGCCAGAACGCTCAACGAGCATGTTGCCTCCATCCGCGGAAAGATCGAGACCAAGAGCCCCGTCGCGCTCGACATCTTCGAGGGAGGCCTCCTGGCGGCAGGGTACGAGGATCGGCCAGAATACAGTCAGGAGGCTTGGGCACCTGTCAGAACCCGCGTCTTCGAGGTCGAGCAAACGTTTCCTCGACTTGTTCCCGGCAATGTTCCGTCCGGCATCCGGAAGATCCGCTACGAGATACCGGTGGATGTCTGCATGCCTTTTGAAAGGTCGAACCAATGGCTGAAGGGCTGGCTGTTTGATGAGTGAAAACGAAGACGAGATCGCTTTTGGGGCATTCTGGGACGATCTCCTGCTTGCAGCATCTTCTTCGGGTGAACCTCAACAGGAAGCGTTCTTCCAACTCTACGGAGAACTCGCCGCGGAGAACGGCGATTGCAGCGACTTGATCTACACTCCGGTCAGGAAGGAAGGTACCCGCCCGTACCAGGTCGACGGCTTTGCACTCGACCTCGACCGGGGCGAACTTCATCTGGCTGTTTGCGATTTTCGCCCGGAGCGCGATCTCCAGCCGCTGAATGCGGACCGAATGGACAAGCTGTTCTCGCGCGTGAAGCGCTTCTGCGAGCTGTCGACGGATGCTGCCTCTGTGCGCGCGCTCGAGGAAACCAGTGCAGCTTTTCAGGTCGCCACCCAGATCTACCAGCACCGTCAGAACATAAAGAGGATCCGCTGCGTCCTCTTTTCGAATGCACGCCTGGCTACCCGCAAGAAGTCCGTCGACTCTGACGAGGTGATCGGAGTGCCGATCACGTTCAATGTCATAGATTTCCTGCGTTTCCTCGACATCCAGAAGGCACAAGGGGGCGTCGAGTCGATCGAGCTCGATGTCGCGGAACTCAACGACAATAAGCCCCTTCCCTGCCTCAGCGCCTCGGTTGGAGGAAGCGATTACGAGTCCTACCTGGTCGTTGTTCCAGGCGAACTTCTTGCGCGCATCTATGCGATGTATGGCGCGCGGCTCATGGAACAGAATGTTCGAACATTCCTTCAGGCCCGCACTAAGGCCAACAAAGGCATTATAGCTACGGCCAGCGATGAGCCCGAGATGTTCTTTGCCTTCAACAACGGCATCACCGCGACGGCAACCTCGGTTGCGACTGTGGAGACCGATCAGGGGCTGGCGCTCTCTAGGCTGAACGACCTTCAGATCGTAAATGGTGGCCAGACCACCGCGTCCCTTCTTTACGCGAAGGACAAGAACAAGGCCGACCTCTCAAGGGTCTTCGTGCAGATGAAACTTTCCGTGGTGCGGGCGGAAAAGGTCGAGGACGTCGTTCCCAGAATTTCACGATACGCCAATACGCAGAACCGCATCAGTGAAGCGGATTTCTTTTCCAGCCATCCCTTCCACATCGAGATGCAACAGATTTCGCGGCGCCTGACCTCCCCGGCCGCCGAGGGCACGTTCGCAGGGACAAGGTGGTTCTACGAACGGGCACGGGGCCAGTACCGGAACGAACAGTCATCGAGGACGCCAGCAGAGAGGCGGCGGTTCGAAGCAGAGTTTCCGCGAGCCCAACTCATACATAAAACCGACTTCGCCAAGTACCATCTCACCTTCAAGGCCCAGCCTCATGTCGTTAGTCTCGGCGCCCAGAAATGCTTTCTCGAGTTCGCAAAGGAGATCGGAAAGAAGTGGGACAAAGGCGCTGCCAACTACAATGAGCGCTTCTTTCGAGCGAGCGTTGCCAAGGCGATCGTGTTCCGATGGGTGGACCGAATGATTGGGCAGTCGGACTGGTATCAGATCGACCGTGGATACAAGGCGAACATCGTCACCTACACCGTCGCATGGCTGGTCGATTACCTTGAAGAGAAGCGCAAGGAAGCACTGGATCTCGAGGGGATCTGGAGGCGTCAAGCAGTTCCCGAGGAACTGCAGGCCATTTTCGAGGAACTCGCTCCAGTCGTGGCCAAAGCCGTCAAATCCACGCCGACCGGCCTCACGAACGTGAGCGAATACGCAAAGACACAAGGATGCTGGTCGAGCGTCCAGGGGATCAGGTTCGAGATCGGCGACGCAATCGATTCCATGACCATCAGCCTTGAGGATGCGGATGACGCACGAAAGGCGGGCAAGAACGAGAAGAAGATAGATCTCGAGATAGAATTCGAGCGCCTGCTTTACGGGCTGGTGGACAACGCGTTCAAGATCGAACAGCTCGCACGGAAGCACAAAGTGATTTCCCCCCTGTCCGCCAAGGCTCTTTCCAAGCTGGCGCGGGGGAATATTGGTTTCACAAAAAGCGAGACAAACGCATTGAAGTTGCTGTTCAAGAATCTCGGGGATCGAGGAGTAAATGTAAACGCGCTTCGTTCACAATGACCAAGCTTTTGAATGACGAGGCGGATCGCGACTTCCCCCGTAACGATGCACCAAAAGGCGAACCGGCTCTAGGTCGGAAAGACGACGGCCGCGCCTGGCGAAGTGAGGTGTGACACCGGGAGCGGTTTTGCGGGTTCGCTTGCTTTGCGGCCTTATCCGAGTTCCAATTCTGCTCATGCGTCCTTGAGCCACCTCGTAAGGCCGCCGAACGCCCGCACCTGCCCCCGCATGACGCTGTAGTCGGCGAGCATCTCGGCGATCGCTGACCACTCCGGCATAGACCTGAGCTCATCGGCCGCGCGCGCCTGGAACGCGCGGCTATACTCCACCACCGGCGGGCAGGCGGTCGTGAAGCGCGGCTCAAAAGTCCCCGTCGCGCAGGCGATCAGCAAGCTGGACAGCTCCGGAAACTCCCTCTGGATCGTCAGCGCAGATCATGATGCGGTCGTGGCAAGCGACCGGAGAGAGCGGGCATGGCGCATCAGGCTGGGTTTTGGGATGTCGGGGAGCGTCTGAAGGCGATATCGGCCAAGGCACTGGCGCGCCGCGAGTTCGAGCGGGTGTACGCCGAAGACCCCGAGTTCGCGGATGTGGCGCAGCGACTGGGGTGCTCCAGTACAGATTCACAATCTCGCCGGATTATGCAGCGGATCCGGCGGGGTTGACATTTTGTCCCTCAGCCAACACGAATAATCTGGCATCAAGAAGGGAGCGCTCGCTCCAGCCAACCTGCCCGCCCGGGCAAGGTGGATCGCACAAGCGGATGCGGCCCTGATCGGGGGCAAATGTCGGGCGGCGCTTCGGCCCTCGCGTGAAATGGAGGGTTCATTGTTACCATCTTCTGCAATCGATCCGAACATCATTCAGGCCTATCTTGAGACGGAGTACCGCGCTCACGGGCGTCCTGCTTTTACGCTCAGGGTGGGACAGGCCAGTTCAGACTTGCACGACGCGCACAGGCTCAACAACGTTGACTGCAGCGCCTTCCTGACAGCGTGCAATCCGTTGAGCACTCCATTTGACGCTGCCGCCAATGCCGCCAGACAGGCCCTGCTCGCTGAGGAACTCTCCAGCCAGGGCTTAGTCTTTGTCCGAGGTATCGGCCAGGACCCAACCAACAGATGGCCCGGCGAGGACAGTTTTCTGGTGTTTGGCCTCGCTCTCGATGAGGCGAAATCTTTCGGGTCGAAATACGATCAGAACGGTTTTATCTGGAGCGGCCGCGATGCCGTTCCGCAGTTGATCTTGTTGAGGTGACCCCAAGGGCATGGTCTGCCCGCTTATGCGCAACATGACTGGGGGGATTTGATCCAGCTTGCCACCCCCGACATTTCGTCAAAGCGGCTAAACAGGAGTTAGTGATGTCTGTTCGCAATGGTCTATTCTCCTCGGAATCCGTCTCCGAGGGCCATCCAGACAAGTTGGCCGATCGTATTTCAGACGCAATTCTGGACGAATTCCTGCGTCACGATCCATCGGCGCGAGTTGCCTGCGAAACGATGCTGGCTGATCAGTGTGTCGTGATCGCTGGAGAGTTCAAGACCCGTAGCCCCGACACTTTCAGGGCTGTCCGTGAGATGGCGGTCAAGATCGTTTCAGACGTTCTGCGCGACGCTGGCTATCGAGACAGCGCTACTGGCATTGATCCTGAGCGCTGCGAGATCCAGATCCGGTTCAACGGTCAGTCGTCTGACATCAACCAGGGCGTTGACCGTGCGGACGGCGTGATCGGCGCAGGCGACCAAGGGCTGATGTTCGGCTACGCCTGCACCGACACCCCAGAACTGATGCCTGCGCCCATCGTGTTCGCACACCGGCTCGTTCGCCGCCAGGCCAAGCTGCGGCACAATGGTGTCCTTCCGTGGCTAGGGCCAGACGCCAAGTCGCAGGTGACCTTCCGATACGAGGAGGGCCAGCCGGTGGCGATCGAGGCGGTCGTTCTATCGACGCAGCACGAGGCCGACATAGACACCCAGACGCTTCGCGCGGCCGTGAGCCGCGAGATCATTGACGCCGTAATCCCGATCGAACTGCGTGCGGCGAACTACCGGGAGCTCATCAATCCGACCGGCCGCTTCGTCACCGGCGGGCCGAAAGGAGATACCGGGCTCACTGGTCGAAAGATCATTGTCGACACGTACGGAGGGGCTGCGCCCCACGGCGGGGGCGCGTTCTCGGGCAAGGACCCCTCGAAAGTGGACAGGTCAGCAGCCTACATGGCGCGCTTCCTGGCCAAGCAGGTGGTCGCGAGAGGGTGGTCGAACCGAGCGCTGGTCCAGCTCGCTTACGCTATCGGCGTGGCCGAACCAATGAGCTTCCTGATCGAAGGCGAGGGCATGACAGGTGCGCGCAGCGCCGAGATAGTCGATGCGCTGCGCCAGGAGTTTGATCTCACCCCGGCTGGGATCATCCGGTGCCTCGATCTCCAGAGACCGATGTACTACCCAACAGCAGCCTATGGTCACTTTGGCCGGGACGATCTTGATTTGCCATGGGAGGCCATTCGACACGCCTAAACTACGTGCCGAAAATCACCTGATGCCAGTTATTCGCCGACCGTCATCAAATTTGAAGTCAGATGTAATTTGTATTTGTAATTTATAGGGAGAGCGTCGTGACTATTTATGAAGACAGCCGTGAAAAGGTGACGTGCCTGATTTGCGATGCGGACGATTACTGGAATTGCGGGCATCTTGTTGCAAGTTTTGATCAAAGTTTCTGCGACTGCTATGGTGGAGAAGCCCATGATCATCTGAGTGATTTCAGTTCTACCATCGAAGAGGCCTTCCTGACGCATCTACGTAATGGCGGAGAACCAAGCTTCAATAATGCGACGATCGACGCGCTGTGGGAGGGCGCAAGGCGGAACAGTGAACCAGATGAAGATTTCGTGGACCTTGATGGATACATCTTCCAGAGGCTTCTGATCGAGCTGCTGGAGGGGGCCGGCGCACAACAGCCGCCAGGATCACTGATCGACCCTGGAGGGCCGGGCATGACGTCCTCGATGTCGCTGCTGTTTGCGGAAGAGCCCCCCAAGGTGGTCGCCGTGGCACTTCAAGGACTTTCCGATGAGCTCTCCTTGAGCTCCGGCGAAGGTTTGATTTAAGCGTCTTTTCGGGCTGTCGGGCCTGACATCGTAGTGAACAGGTTTTCAGAAAACGATATTGATTGAAAACAGCGGCTTATGGCCAAACGAACCGCGCCCGGGCAGTCAACAGGTGCAGAGAATATCGGCGATGAGAGAGTGATTTTCGGCCGTGATGCACTGGGGCCGGTGAACAGCCCTGACGCATAACCCTCGAAAACAACGGGAAAATCCGGTCGCAGCCGGATGGGGAGACACGATTCCCCAAGGGCTGTGGCGGTGAGGGTGGGATTCGAACCCACGAGACAGTTTCCCGCCTACACGCTTTCCAAGCGTGCGCCATCGACCACTCGGCCACCTCACCAATAAGGGCGCGGAACCTAGCCGATCTGGCGGGCCGGTCAAGCGTGTGCGCCATGGCCTGATGCAAAGGTTTCAGGCGGGGTCCGGTGCCCTTGCGCAGCCCGGCACCCGTGACGCGGGACGGTGGCGTGCCTATCTTGCCCTCAACGGCGCAGTCACGCGCCTTGACCCGAGCTTTGGAGACCGTCCATGCGCCTGCGCAGCGACAGTGAATTCAAGACGACGCTTGTGCCCGCCGATCAGGCCCTGCCGGGCCGGTTCCAGTCCGTGCCCACCGCCGAAACCCATTTCACCCTGGGCGGCGCGCTGAAAGCCGAAGTCCCGGCCGGCGCGGACGAGATCATCCTGGCCATGGGCTGCTTCTGGGGCGTGGAGCGTGTGTTCTGGCGCCTGCCCGGTGTGATCAGCACCGCCGCGGGCTATGCCGGCGGCATCACGCCCAATCCCACCTATGAGGAAGTGTGTTCCGGGCGCACCGGCCATACCGAAGTGGTTCGGGTGGTGTTCGACCCCGCGCAGATCAGCCTTGATGAGGTCCTCAAAGCCTTCTGGGAAGGTCATGACCCTACCCAGGGCATGCGCCAGGGTAATGATGTGGGCACCCAGTACCGCTCCGCCATCTACTGGACCAGCGAGGCCCAGCGCGAGGCCGTCGAAACGAGCGCGGCGGTCTATGGCGACGCACTGCGCGCGGCAGGGCGCGGTGCCATCACCACCGAGATTCGCGAGGCGGGCCCGTTCTACTATGCCGAAGCCTATCACCAGCAATATCTGGCCAAGAACCCGGACGGGTATTGCGGCATTGGCGGCACCGGCGTGACCTGTCCCATCGGGACGGGGATCAGCGCGGCGGGTTGAGGCGGGGCGTGACCCGGCTTGTTGTCTTCGACGTGGATTCCACGCTGCTGGCGGTGGAAAGCCTGGATTTCGCCGTCGCGCGCGCACTGGCCGGGGCACCGGACGGGGCGGCGCGCGCAGCGCGCCTGTCGGCGATCACCGATCAGGGCATGGCCGGCACGCTGGATTTTCGCGCCTCGCTGGAGCAGCGCATCGCCATTGCTGGCCTGACGCGGGGCGCGGTGGAAGAGGCGCGTGAGGCGCTGCGCGCGGAACTCACGCCGGGCATGGCCGGCCTGCTAGAGCGCCTGCGCAAGGACGCGCACGTGGTGGCGGTGTCGGGCGGGTTTGTCGACCTGATTGCACCGGCGCTCACCGATCTGGGGTTCGCGCCGGGCGACATCCACGCCAATCAATTCCACTTCGGGGGCACCGGGCCGGAGGCGTGTGTCAACGGCTTTGACCGCGACAATCCCCTGTCGTGCTCGGGCGGCAAGGGGGTGGTGGTGCGCGCCGTAAAAGACCAAAGCGGCGCGGCAGAAGTCATCATGGTAGGCGACGGCATGACCGATTACGAAGCCTATGCTGCGGGTGCCGCCGACGCCTTCATCGGGTTTGGCGGCGTGACCCAGCGTGCGCCGGTGCGCGCGAAAGCCCCGGCCTGGGCTGACGACATGGACACGCTGGCGCGCCGTCTGGGCGTTTGACGCTCAGGTACCGATGCGCCGGGCGCGGCGTGCGGCGCGTGACCAGCGCCTTGCCCAAAGGATGAAGGCACCCGCCGTGACGAACATCAGCAATCCATAGACGGCGGCGGGCACGGCATAGGCGAGATCGCCCAGCAGCGACACAGACACCACAATGGCGAGCGTCGCGTTCTGCAATCCGCACTCCAGCGTCAGGGCGATGCGCTGGCGCATACGCAGGGCCAGCACGCTGGTCACTACGAAAGCCAGTCCCATGGCAGCCAGGTTGAGCGCCAGCGAGACCAGCCCGGCTTCGGCGAAACGCTGGATCGTGACGGCGATGCCTTCGGCCATGACCGTGGCGGCCACCACAGCGATGAACACGGCGCCCGACAAAAACCGCGAGCGCTTTTCGATTCCGCCCGCCAGTTTTGGTGCCAGGCGGCGAATGCCCATGCCGATGGCCACCGGGACAACGGTGAGGGCGAAGATGGCGAGCCCCGTGGTCACCAGCCCCACATCAGGCGCGTCCGGACCCATGAACAGCGCCAGCGCAATCATCAAGACCAGCGGCACGGTCACCACAGACAACAAGCTGGTCAACGCCGTCAGCGAGATCGACAGCGCCACATCCCCGCGCGCCATGTGGGTGAGCAGGTTCGAGGTCGTCCCGCCTGGACACGCGGCCAGCAGCACGATCCCCACTTTCAGCGCGGGCGGTGCCGGGATCAGTGCCACAATGGCGATGGCGAGCACTGGCAGGGTGATGAACTGCAGCACCGCGCCGGTCAGGAAGGCCTTTGGCTGAGCGGCGATGCGGCGGAAATCGGCCGGCGTCAGCCCGACGCCCAGCGCCAGCATGATGAAGGCCAGCGCAAGCGGCAGGAGTATCTGGGCAAAAACTGAATCCATGATGCCCGATCAGGTCAGGGATTCGACCGATGCGGCAACTGCGGGCACCTGCGATGGCGGGAAAAATGCGGCGCTGCGTCCTTGACCCATGAACGCCTCTGGGGCGGAGTGACGCCCATCACAGATCCGGGGATGGACATGCATCGGCGCGCCTTCTTGACCCTCGCGGCCGCCGGCGGCGCCACACTTGCCCTGCCCCCTTCTGCATGGGCGCGGTCCGGACCGCCGGTTCTGGAACGCCTGAACACTGATCCCTCGCGCATCATCCGCACGGTGGCGGGGCTGAGGCCGTTCCGCGCCACAGGCTATGTGGTGCGCGCTGAACGCTTCAGCCGACGCCAGACCATGGTTCATCACTATGGCCACGGGGGCGCGGGCGTCACCATGAGCTGGGGAACGGCGGCAGAGGCCGTCGAGGCACTGGAGCGGGCGACGCCCGAACGCAGTTGCGCGGTGATCGGCAGCGGGGTGATCGGCCTGACCACCGGGCTGGAGCTGGTGCGGCGCGGTCATGAGGTGACCATCTATGCCGATGCCCTGCCCCCCTACACCACCTCCAACATTGCGGGCGCCTACTGGGGTATTGCCGGATTGTACCGGCGCACCGATGTGGACGCCCCCTTCATGGAACGCATGAGCGCCGCGGCGCTGCGCTCCCACCGGGCCTTTCAGCATCTGGCCAATGATCCGCGCTACGGCGTGTACTGGGTGCGCGCGTTCGATCTGTTCCACCGGCCGCCTGGCGACACTGCGGGGACGCCGGACATGCCCTGGCTTTATCCCGGCTTCCGGCGGCGCGCCGGCGCGGATGCGTGGTGGGGCTATCAGGGCATCGATCAATTCCACCAGCTGATGATCGATCCGGACATTTATCTGCGCGCGCTGATGGCCGATTTTGAGCGGGCAGGCGGACGCATCCGAATGGCGCGGATTGAGACCGAGCGCGACCTGTCGCGCCTGCGTGAGCGGGTGATCGTCAACTGCACCGGGCTGGGCGCACGTGCCCTGTTCGGCGATGAGGCGCTGGAGCCGGTACGCGGCCAGCTTACGATCCTCCTGCCCCAGCCGGGTATCGACTACGCCTACACCACCAGTTTCGAGGGCGGGTCGCTCTACATGTTTCCCCGCCGCGGGGCGATCGTGCTGGGCGGGTCGCACGGCCGCGGGGACTGGTCCACTGATATCGACCCCGCCGAGCAGGACCGCATACTGCGGGGCCATGCCGAGCTGGCAGGGCGGATGGCGGGAGAGATTTAGGTCAGGGTCTCGAAACAGGCCGCGACAACCTCCGGGTCGGTCATGAAACCGTTGCGGGCGACGTCGAGCGCGATGAAATTCCAGCCCGGCCCCCAGCCCGGCCCGATCATGGCCTCCGAGCTGGGCGAATAAACCTGACCCGCCGCGTGGACGCAGGTGCGCGCCAGCGGCACCCAGCCGCCATTGTCCAGCGTCAGCTCATCCAGCCAGGTCTTCATCGGATGCCAGGTGAGGCGGCGCTCCAGCCAGGCGATATTGGCCGCATCATCCTCCGGCACCAGCATTCTGGCCGGGTAGTGATCCCAGAACACCATCTTGTAACCGTCGCGGAAATCGGCGGTGCGCGCGGTCCACCAGTCCGGATAGGCACCCGTCTCGGAATCGCGCATCACCCCGGCCCGGCGGGTTTCGGTGGGGATCAGGGCGTCGAAATAGGCGATATGCGCGATGCGCCCGGGCAGGCGGTCGGCGGCCCCGGTGATGGCGATGCCGGAGAAGGAATGGCCGATCAAAATTACGTCTTCGAGCTCTTCGGCCTCGATGGCGTTGACGATATCGGTGATGTGGGTGTCGAGCCCGGTCTCAGGGCTGATCAGATGTGCGCGCTCACCACAGCCCGTCAGCGTCGGCGTGATCACGCGATGACCGGCCGCGCGCAGCCGGGCGGCCACATGGGTCCAGCACCAGCCGCCATGCCAGGTGCCATGAACGAGGCAGAAGCTTCTTCGGTCACGTGAGCGCGAATAGGCCGGGGCTGCAGCGCTGACGGCCGCCAGCACGGCCGTTCCGGTTGCGAGCGAACGGCGGGTCAGTCCGGTCATGACGCCTCCTGAGCCGTGTGTTGTCCCCGCTCAACATAGCCTGTCCGGACAAATGAGCCAGAGCGCACAGGCGAATGCCTGAACACGCCTTGACCGGATGGCGCCGGAGCGCTACCGCCGCATGTTGCGCGCGCACGCGCGCTTCCCCTCTCTTCGCCCCGTCCCTTAACGGTGAATGGCGCGAAGACACGCCGCAATGAGGACGATCATGGCCGAGACCAGAGCGAAGGCGGCGGACCGCCGGTTTCCCGAAGCGCGCAGCCCGGCGGACCTGCCGCAGGTGGACCAGGAGATCCTGGCGTTCTGGAAGGCTGACTCTACGTTCCAGGCCTCTATCGACCAACGCCCTGAAGACAATCAGTTCGTCTTCTTTGACGGCCCGCCCTTCGCCAACGGACTGCCCCATTACGGGCATTTGCTGACCGGTTTTGCAAAGGACGTGATCCCCCGCTTCCAGACGATGAAGGGCCGACGGGTGGAGCGCCGCTTCGGCTGGGACACGCACGGCCTGCCGGCTGAACTCGCGGCGGAGAAAGCGCTGGGCATTTCCGGGCGCAAGGCGGTCATGGAACTGGGCATCGATACGTTCAACGCGGCCGCCCGCTCAGAAGTGATGAAATATGCCGGCGAGTGGGAGGAATACGTCACCCGCCAGGCGCGCTGGGTCGATTTCGAAAAGGACTACAAGACTCTCGATATCGGCTTCATGGAAAGCTGCCTCTGGGCGTTCAAGCAGCTCTGGGACAAGGGGCTGGTGTATCGCGATTACCGCGTGGTGCCCTACTCCTGGGCCGTGGAAAGCCCGCTGTCGAATTTCGAGACACGGCTGGACAATTCCTACCGCAACCGGACTGATCCGGCGGTCACGGTGGGCTTCCGCATCCGTGACGGTCAGGGCGATCTGTCCGGCGCACAGCTTCTGATCTGGACCACCACACCCTGGACCCTGCCGTCCAACCTGGCGGCCGCTGCCGGCGCGGACATCGACTACGCCGTGATGGCCAAGGATGGCGAGCGCTATATTCTTTCGGCCAACGCCCTGGAAAAATACAAGAAACAGCTCGAGGGTGCCGAGCGCATCGCCACCGTGAAGGGTGCGGCGCTCGAGAACCTCACTTATCACCCGCCATTTGATTATTTCGAAGGCCATGAGAATGCCTTTCGTATCCTGATCGAGGACTTCGTCACCGATGAGGACGGCACGGGCGTGGTGCATATGGCCCCGGGCTTTGGCGAGGACGATTTGAAGGCCTGCCGCCGCGCGGGCATCGCCGTGGTGGTGCCGGTCGATCAGGCCGGGCGCTATACCCGGGAGATCGCCGACTATGAAGGCATGCTGGTGTTTGACGCCAACAAGCCGATCACCCAGCGCCTGAAGGAGGAAGGCAAGCTCTTCCGCCACGACACCTATGACCACAATTATCCCCATTGCTGGCGCACGGACGAACCGCTGATCTACAAGGCGGTGGACAGCTGGTATCTGCGCGTCTCGGACTTCCGCGAGCGCATGGTGGAGCTGAACCAGCAGATCAACTGGGCCCCTGCCCATGTGAAAGACGGGATTTTCGGCAACTGGCTGGCCGGAGCGCAGGACTGGAATATCTCCCGCTCACGCTTCTGGGGCACACCCATACCGGTCTGGATCAGCGATGATCCCGATTATCCGCGCACCGAGGTCTACGGCTCCATCGCCGAGCTGGAAGCGGCTTTCGGGGTCACGGTCACCGATCTGCACCGGCCCTTCATCGACGATCTGACACGGCCCAACCCGGACGATCCGACGGGCAGATCGAAAATGGTCCGGGTAGAGGATGTGTTCGATGTCTGGTTTGATTCCGGCTCCATGCCGTTCGCGAGCGTCCACTATCCGTTCGAGAACAAGGACTGGTTCGAGGCCAATTTCCCGGCCGACTTCATCGTGGAATATGTCGCCCAGACGCGCGGCTGGTTCTACACGCTGATGGTGCTGGGCACGATGCTGTTCGACCAGCCGCCCTTCCTCAACGCGATCTGTCACGGTGTCGTGCTAGACGAGAACCGCCAGAAACTCTCCAAGCGCCTGCGTAATTATCCTGATCCGCTGGAGTTCTTCGACAAAGCTGGATCGGACGTGATGCGCTGGTTCCTGATCGCCTCGCCGGTGCTTACAGGGGGCGATTTGCTGGTGCCCAAGGAGGCGCGCGACATCGCTGCGGTCCAGCGCGAAGCCATCGCGCCGCTGATGAACGCCTATGCTTTCTTTTCGCTCTACGCCAATCTGGAAACCCGTGCGCCGCAGATCATCCGCGACGCGTCCGATCCGCTGGACCGCTATATCCTGACCAAGACCGGCGAGCTGGCGGCGGCGGTGGAGACGGCGCTGGACGGGTTCGACATTCCGCGCGCCTGCAAGGCGGCGACGGCCTATTTCGACGCCCTGACCAACTGGTATATCCGGCGCTCTCGTGCCCGCTTCTGGGGCTCCAGCGACGCGGCGGCACGTGATGCGGCGTTTGATACGCTGTATACGGTGCTTACCCAGGTGTGCCGCGTGCTCGCGCCGCTCCTGCCCATCGTGACGGAGAAGCTGTTCAAGTCGCTCACCGGGGAACGCTCGGTCCACCTTACGCTCTGGCCGACATCGGACGAGTTTGCACACGAGCATGATCTGGCCCGCGCCATGGATCTGGTGCGTGAAGCGTGCTCTGCGGCGCTGTCCGTGCGCGAACGCCACCGGCTGCGCGTGCGCCTGCCGCTCAAATCCCTCACCATCGTCCATGCCGACGCCCCGTCGCTGGCACCCTATACCGGCCTGATCGCCGAGGAGCTGAATGTGCGGGACGTGGCGCTGTCCACCGAGCTCGACGCCTTCGGGTCGGTGGAACTGAAGGTGAACCCGCAGATCGGCAAGCGGCTGGGCGGGAAGATGAAAGAGGTCATGGCCGCTGCGCGCGCCAACGCCTTCACCCTCACGCCGGAGGGATCGGCCGAGGTGGCGGGTGAAACGCTGGCCCCGGACGAGTTCACCCTGCGCATGGTCGCTGCCGAGGGCAGCGCGGCCGAACCCTTCGCGGGCACCGGCGCGGTGGTGCTGGACATCTCTGTGGACGCGGATCAGGAACGCGAGGGCCTCGCCCGTGACCTCGTGCGGGCGGTGCAATCGGCGCGCAAGGAGGCTGGGCTGGACGTGTCTGACCGCATCGCGCTGGGCATCGCTGGCGGGCCGGACATCGCTGCGGCCATGGAAGCCCATGGCGATTTCATCAAGGCCGAAACGCTGGCCCTGTCGCTCACCTCCGCCGACGTGCCCGCCAGCGCGGTCAGTGAAGCGGACATTCTCGGCGACACGGTGCGCATCAGCGTGGCCAAAGCCGGCTAGACCAGACGACAATCGCCCGGGCCGCGCCGCGCGCTCAAGGCGCAGCCCGGGCCCCTCACGGAAATTGACCCATGACCGACCAGACCGCCTATGACTTCACTGCCCTGGAAGCCAAATGGCGCCAGGTCTGGGACACGCTGGGCGTCAATCGCACGCCCAATCCCAAGCCCGGCGACAAGACCTTCTACGTGCTGGACATGTTTCCCTACCCGTCCGGGGCGGGCCTGCATGTGGGTCACCCGGTGGGCTATCTCGCGACCGATATCGTGGCCCGCTACAAGAAGATGCAGGGCTTCACCGTGCTGCATCCCATGGGCTGGGACAGTTTCGGCCTGCCCGCCGAGCAATACGCCGTGCGCACCGGCGTGCACCCGGCTGTCTCAACGGCCGAGAATATCGCCAACTACAAGCGCCAGATGGCACTTCTGGGCCTGGGCTATGACTGGGAGCGCGAAATCGCCACCTCCAGCCCGGACTATTACAAATGGACCCAGTACATCTTCACCCGGCTCTACAACGCCTGGTATGACGCGCAGGCTGGCCGTGCGCGCCCGATCGAGGAACTGCCCATACCGGATGACGTACGCGCTGCAGGCAAGCTGGCAGTACAGGCGTTCCAGGACACCCGCCGTCTGGTCTATTTCGACACCGCGCCGGTCAACTGGTGCCCGGAGCTGGGCACGATCCTGGCCAATGAAGAGGTCTATGACGGCAAGTCCGAGCAGGGCCATGAGGTCGTGCGCATCCCGCTGCGCCAGGTGAAGATGCGCATTACCACGTATGCGGAACGCCTGCTGGCCGATCTCGACGGCCTCGACTGGCCCGAAGGCATCAAGGACTCCCAGCGCAACTGGATCGGCCGGTCTCAGGGCGTATCGCTGCGCTTCCGCGTCGATGGCCACGAGGCCGGGGTCGACACCTTCACCACCCGCGTCGATACGCTGGGCGGCGTCACCTTCCTGGCGCTGGCACCCGAGCATCCGCTGGTCAATGAGATCACCACAACAGATATGCGTGCGGCGGTGACCGCCTATGTGGAAGCGGCGGCGCGTAAATCCGATCTCGACCGGACAGTGGACGCGGAGAAGACCGGTGTGCTCACGGGCGCCGAGGCGATCAACCCCGTCACAGGCCGTAAAGTGCCGATTTTCGTGGCGGACTATGTGCTGCCCGATTACGGCACCGGCGCTGTCATGGGCGTGCCCGCCCATGACGAGCGCGACTTTGCCTTTGCCAGAAGCTATGGCCTCGATATCGTGCCGGTGATCGATCCGGGTGCAGACAACCCGGCGCGTGCCGCCGTGCTGGCGGGCGAGGCCTGCTGGACCGAGGACGGCGTGATGCTGGCCGCGCCCGATGATAGCGGGCTGTATCAGGCCGGCGTGCGCTGGCGCGATGCGCGCGAGCAGGTCGCCGATGTGCTCGAAGCGCGCGGTCTGGGCCAGCGTGTGGTCAGCTATAATCTGCGCGACTGGACCTTCGCCCGCCAGCGCTATTGGGGCGAGCCGATTCCCATCGTGCACTGGGAGGACGGCACGCGCACCACGCTGGACGTCAGCGAGCTTCCCCTCACCCTGCCCCATATCGAGAGCTACAAGCCCACGGGTCAGGCCGAAAGCCCGCTGGCGCGCGCCGGCAACTGGCTGGAGGTGACCGACCCGAAGACCGGTCTGAAAGGCCGGCGCGAAACCTCCACCATGCCGCAATGGGCCGGCTCGTGCTGGTATTATCTGCGCTTCAAGGACCCCCGGAACGATGACGCGCTGGTCGACCCGCAGGTCGAGCGCGCCTGGGGATCGGTGGACCTGTATGTCGGCGGTGCCGAGCACGCCACCTTGCATCTTCTGTACGCGCGCTTCTGGCACAAAGTGCTGTTCGATCTGGGGCTGGCGGCCACGAAAGAGCCGTTCCAGAAGCTGGTCAACCAAGGCCTGCTGACCAGCCACGCCTTCAAGAACGCCCGCGGCATCGTTCTGCCGGTGGACGAGGTCGAGGCGCGCGAGGACGGGTCCTTCGTCCACGCCCCGACCGGCGACCCGGTGGAGCGTGTGGGCGCGAAAATGTCAAAATCCCTGCGCAACGTGGTCACGCCTGACCATGTGGTGGAGCGCTTCGGGGCCGATGCCTTCCGTGTGCATATGATGTTCATGGGTCCCGTAGAGGCGATGCGCCAGTGGGATACCGACGCTGTGGCCGCCGCCCTGAAATTTCTGCGCCGGATGTGGCGCTACGCCACCGGTGCCCTCGCGGCGCATGCCAGTGAGGAGCCCAAGGCCGTGACGCTGGCGGCGGCGAAGCTCGTCATGGCGGTCACCGAGGACCTGGAGAATCTCCGCCTCAACACCGCCATCGCCGAGCTGATGAAATATCTCAACGCCGCTGAAGGTGAGCCCGTCACGCGCGAGACCCTGCAAACGGTGATCCGGGTGCTGGCACCGTTTGCGCCCTTCATGGCCGAGGAGCTGTGGGAGATCGCGGGCGGGCAGCCAAGCGTGTTCCAGGCCAGCTGGCCGAAGGCCGATGCCGCCATGCTCAGCGCCGCCATCGAGACGGTGGAGCTGGTGGTGCAGGAAGGCGGCAAGCGCCGCGCCTCTATCCCGGTCGCTCCGGGTGCCGATGACGAGACGATCCGCGAAACCGCCTTCGCCCGCCTGCGCGAGATGGGCAAGGAGACGGACGGGGCGGATTTGTCCAAAGTCATCATCGTGCGCGACAAGAAGACCGGCCATCCGCGCCTGATCAATATTCCCAAGCTCGGCGAATGAAGACACCGGCGTCCGGCAAGAAGCGGCCCGTCAAGCGCCGCGCCCCCGGCCTGACCCGCGAGCAGGCCGAGGAGGTCTATGCGCGCCTGGCCGAGATCCGCCCGGAGCCGCGCACCGAGCTGGACTATGTCAATCCGTACACGCTGGTGGTGGCGGTGGCGCTGTCAGCCCAGGCCACCGATGTGGGCGTGAACAAGGCGACACGCGGCCTGTTCGCCGTGGCGGACAACCCTCACGCCATGCTGGCGCTGGGCGAAGACGGGGTGCGCGAGCACATCAAGACCATCGGCCTGTTCCGCAACAAGGCGAAAAACGTCATCGCCCTGTCGCGCCTGATTATCGAGGAGTTCGGCGGCGAGGTGCCGCGTACCCGCGAGGATCTGATGCGACTGCCGGGCGTGGGACGCAAGACCGCCAATGTGGTGCTGAACGAGGCGTTCGGCGAGCCGACCATCGCGGTCGACACCCATATCTTCCGGGTCGCCAACCGTACCGGGCTCGGACCGGGCAAAGACCCCGACGCGGTGGAGGTGCGGCTCGAGGCCATCACGCCGGCGGCCTATCTCAAGGGCGCCCATCACTGGCTGATCCTGCACGGGCGCTATGTCTGCAAGGCGCGCAAGCCCGAATGCTGGCGCTGCGCCATCGCTGATATCTGCCGCTTCAAGGACAAGACGCCCGCGCCCTAGAACTCAATCCGAAAAGTGGGAACCGGTTTTCGGATTGAGTTCCAGACCATAGAGCCAGACCGTGAAGTACGGGCGCTTGAACGCCCTATTCCGCCGGCAGCTGGTTGGCGGCGTCCTGATTCAGACGCTTGTCGAACAGGCCCCACACACCATCGTCGCCGTGCCAGGCCCCCTTGGTGGCTCCCTTGGAGTATTCGGTGGCGCGCGCTTCGAAGAAGTTGGCGTGCTCGACCCCGTTGAGGATCTCGCTCAGCCACGGGATCGGGTGCTCCTTGACGCCATAGATGGGCTTCAGCTTCAGCTGGCCCATGCGCCAGTCGGCGATATAGCGGATGTATTGCTTGATATCGTGCGGCGTCATGCCCTCCACCTCGCCGGCCTCGAAGGCCAGCTCGATGAACTTGTCTTCCAGCGCCACCACGGTCTTGCAGCAATCGGCAATGTCGTCCTTCACCGAAGCCATCAGTGCGCCGGTTTCCTCGGCAAAGGTGTGGAACAGCTTCATCATGCCCTCGCAGTGCAGCGACTCGTCGCGCACCGACCAGGACACGATCTGGCCCATCCCCTTCATCTTGTTGAAGCGCGGGAAGTTCATCAGCATGGCGAAGCTGGCGAACAGCTGCAGGCCTTCGGTAAAGCCGCCGAACACCGCCATGGAGGTGAGAATGTCCTTCTCGGTCTCCACGCCGAACTTGCCCAGATAGTCGTGCTTGGCCGCCATTTCCTTGTACTCCATGAAGGCGGAGAACTCGGAATCGGGCATGCCGATGGTTTCCAGCAGCAGGGCGTAGGCGGCGATATGCACCGTCTCCATGTTGGAGAAGGACGCCAGCATCATGCGCACTTCAACCGGTTTGAAGAGCGGCATGTAGTTTTCCATGTAGTTGGCACCCACCTCCACATCCGACTGGGTGAAGAAGCGGAAAATCTGGGTGAGAAGATTGCGCTCGCGGTCATCCAGACGCGTCGCCCAATCCTTGCAGTCCTCGCCCAACGGCACTTCCTCGGGCAGCCAGTGGACCTGCTGCTGGATTTTCCAGAAATCATAGGCCCACGGATAGCGGAAGGGCTTGTAGGAATGGCTCGAGGTGAGCAGACCCGGGCGGTCAGTGGATGCTGTCAGGAGGGTCATGGCGTCTCAGGCGTCCTTCATCGACGGGGGTGACTCGCGCAGAATGGCGCAATCACGATAGCAATATATTGTGGTGAAGGAGCGCTTAACGTCCACCCCTTGTGTGCGCACTGCGGCGTTTTCCCACAGCCCGTCCACAGGAAATAACGGCGTGGCTAACGGACGAACGACACCGCCAATGAACCGAAACGATGTTGTTCGCGTTGGGTTGTGAACTGGTCAGACCTCACGATATGGGTGTAGCTGACCCGCACATGCTCCCATTGCAAGGCTATGCCAGCCTGGGCGGACCAGACCACGTCGCGCTTGTCGACGGAGCGCGACGCCCGGAATGTGTTTCCATCGAGAAAAATGTCCCGCCCCACCCAGGTCGATGCAAATCCGCCAAACACGTAGGCGTTCCATCCGTCAATTCTTGCCACATAGCTTGAGGCGCTGATCGCCGGCCGGATGCGAGGCGGGGCGGCGACCCCTGCCGGTATGTCGCCCAGCCACCACCGGGTGAAAAATCCGGCCGACACGTCTGTTCTGACCGTCCCCAATGTCGCGCCAACATGGGTATAGGCATCGGTGTTCCATCGCTGCGAGCTCAGGACGTCCCAGCGCCGCAGCCTTTGCACGGCTACGGCGAACACCACCTCGTCATGAAGCTGGGTCGACCAGCCCGCCGGATCAATTGCTTCATGCAAGACATGTTGATGCCAATTGCGCTGAACAAACTCGCCCTGGGCCGACGGGCCGATCAGGCCGAGTTCGAAGCTGAGGGTATTCTCGCTATTGTCCTGGATGGCCGTGGAGAAAACACTCAGCGCCAGATATCCCGCATAGGGGTGATCATCTTCAGGCGGGTTCTCCAGGGAAATGTCGCTTGCGGTATAAAGCAGGTGCGATAGCGACCATCCGCGCCTGTACGTGGCGCCGGGCCCGATCCCGGAAAACGGAACAGTTCTGGCCGCATTGGAAATGAACTCGAATGGCGCGCCGGCAGGGGCCATAGATTCAATGCGTATTCCATTTGTATACTGACGATCACTGCCGGCAAACAGGTCGTTCTCCAAAACCAGCGTGTATACACCGCCTCCGGAATGGCGCGGCTCAGAGGCACCAGAGACTCTGTCTGAATCCACTTGGACGGCGGCCAGCACTGTCGAAAACACCAATGCCAGCATTTCGGCCCCCTGCAACGCGCCCTGACAACGTCGTTTGGCGAGGCACTGCCTGTCAAACGAAAGCTGCGCCCGGTTTCACGTTCGGTTGCAGGCCTGTTGCTGCATAAATTGGCCCCGCCCGCCGGGGAGGAGGCGGGCGGGGCCCCNNNTCTACCAGGCGCCGGTCCAGGTCAGGTCGACCCGGAGCGTGCGGCCCGGCTCGGACACGCCGGCGAAGACGCGCTCATAATCGCGGTCAAAGACGTTCTCCACGCCCACATTCACGCGCACATCGCGCGCAAATCCCGGCTGCCAGCCGGCAGACAAATCGAGCACGCCATAGCCGCCGCGATCTTCGGCCGGGCTGGCACCCTGATCAAACTCGCCCGCGAAGCGCAGCCGTGCGCCCGCGTCCAGCCCCCAGGCTTCGAACCGGTAGCGGGCGCTGACTTGGCCGTTGACCGGCTGCAGCGCGCCCAGCGGCGCGCCGGTGGCGCGGTCCTCGCCGTCCACATTGGAGACAGAGCCGGACAGGCTGAAGGGTCCGCTACTGTACGCCGCCGCGATCTCGAACCCGGTCAGCTCGGCGTCGGCGACGTTCTCCGAGAACGACGTGCCCGCCGAACAAGGCTGGAAAAAGGGCGGCGCAAAGCAGGTGGGCGAAAAGGCGAAATCGACGCCGAGATTGATCAGGTCATCGGCCCGGGTCCGGAACCAGGCACCTTTCAACTCCAGCCGGTCATCGGGCGTGATCAGGCCCTGACGGGTGAAGGCCGCACCAATCTCCGCCGTGGTGCTGGTTTCCGGCCGCAGATCCGGATTGGGGATGAAGGCGTTGGTGATGAAGACGCGCGGCCCCAGGACCGGATGCGGCAGGGAGAAGTGCGTGCCGGTCAGATAAAGCTCGTTGAGCGAGGGCGCGCGGAAGCTCTGCGACCAGCTGGCGAACAGGCGCACCGATGGCACGGGTGCCCAGCTGGCGGCGAGCCGCGACGACACCTCTTCGTCTGATGTGGACGGGGCACCGACGGTTTCAGTTTCGAACCGGTCATAGCGCACGCCCGGCAAAAGCGTCAGCGCTCCGGCACCGCCCAGGTCCAGCGTGGTCTCCAGCTGCGCCCATGCGCCGGCAAACTCCGCCTCGCCGGTCGGCACACCGCCGCGCGCGTTGTCCGGCGTGTTTGAATCAAACCCGGTCTGGCGGTCGCGATACCATTCCGCCCCGGTCACCAGCGCCAGCTCTGCCGCGCCCAGACTGAACGCTGCGCGGTTCTCGGCGCGCACGCCGGTGGTGGTGAGATCGCGGCCTACCACCCGGCCGCTGACCTGCTCGGTCTCGTCCACCGACGCTTCGTTGCGATAAAGCGTGACGTCCATCGCAATCAGCGCAGTCTCCGGGTCGAACAGGGCGCGCGCGCGCCATGAGTCGGCGGTGATATCCTTGTCCACAAGCGGGTTGAGAGAATTCACAACGGACAGGTCCTGACCGTTATTGGGCTCCACGGCGCTGTTGCGGAAGCCCAGCCAGCCGGCCTCCAGCCGCAGGCCACCGCCCAGATCCGCGCCGCCGGATACCAGGCCCGAGACGGTGTCGTCATCCGCCGGCAGGTCCTGCCCCGAGCCCAGTGCGATATCGCCGGACTCCCGCAAGCTGATCGCCGCCATGCCGTCAAACACGCCCGAGCGCCCGAACAGCGCGGCAGACCCGCGCGTTTCCTCATTGCCCGTGCGATAGCCTGCCGAGGCACGCGCGCCCAGGTCGCGGCCATCGGGCAGGATGTCATCGGCGCGCAGCGTCTCGAACGCGATCACACCGCCAGACGCGCCTGACCCGTAGAGCGCAGAGGCACTACCGCGCAGCGTCTCCACCCGGCGAAGCAAGCCGGGATCGAGAAACAGCACGCCGTCATGGGCGGAACTGAAATTCTGGCGGGCCCCGTCCACCAGCAAGGTCACATTCTCCCGCCCGAACCCGCGCAGGCGTATCGTCTGGCCGGTGCGGCGCGGCCCGCCCGCCACCTCCACGCCCGGCGTGTCGCGCAACAGCTCGGCCAGATCGATGGGCCGGACCTGCTCCAGCGTCTCCAGCGTCAGCGCACTGGCCATGCCTGGATAGTCGAAATTGGACAATTGGGTGCGCGTGGTGGTGACCACGATCACATCACTGGCCTCCGCGCCGGGCGAGGCGTCAGCCTCTGCCTCGGCCAAGGCCGGTGCCCCAAGCGCCAACGGTGCAGCGGCGGCGCTCGCCGCCAGCCAGACGCGCATCGATCTCGTGAATGACATGAGCAGCCTCCTCTTGCAAATCATTCTCAGTCGCTGTTTGATGGCTCAGATGATTTGCGTTTGCAAGTCAGACTCGTTCGCAATATGCAGTCGGTGGATGACGACTGAGGTGGCGCACCGCCGCCCGCACCCGGGAGACAGATGGATGAGACGGAATGTATGGAGTGGAATCACCGCGGCCGGACTGGCGGTGGTGATGTCTGCGGCAGCGGCTCTGGCCGATACGCCGCAAACACGTCTGGAGCAGGATCGCACAGCCATCCTGGCAATGGCCGGCGAATATGACGTCACCTTCGATTTTCGCGAGCACCTGCCCATAGAGGCGGCTTACGAACTGCATGACGCGGAAGTCACGCCAGCGCGCGAAGTGGTCTATGTGATCGCGGACGAGAGCGATTTCATTTCGCTCCAGCACCTGCTTCTGGTGGGTCCGCCCGACGCGCCCATCGTGATCAAGCACTGGCGCCAGGACTGGGCCTATGAGCCGGCGCGGCTGATGCGCTATCGCGGTTTCAATACTTGGGACTTCGCCGATCTGTCCGCGGACCAGGCCGCCGGAGCCTGGTCGCAAACCGTTTATCAGGTTGATGACAGCCCACGCTATGCCGGGCTCGCGCGCTGGACCCATGGCGTGAACGCATCGACCTGGGAGCCGGAGGTCAGCTGGCGGCCCCTGCCCCGGCGCGATGGCACCACGCGCGACGACTATGATGTGATCGAAGCGGTTAACCGCCACACCGTCACCGCCTGGGGCTGGACCCATGAACAGGACAACACCAAGCTGGTGCTGCGCGATGGCGAGCAGCGCGCCCTGGTGCGTGAGCACGGCATCAACACCTACCGCCGCACTGAGCTGGCTGGCGTTCAGGCGGCCGAGCAGTACTGGGCGCAAACTGCGGACTACTGGGCGCTCATCCGCGCGGCCTGGGACAGCGTTTTCCACGCGGCGGGCGAGTTCACCGTGGATGACGACGCCGATGGCACGCGTGTCTACACCCCCCTGCTGTCGGCGGGCCAGGACATCGTCGATGGAACGGCAAATACCCAGGAAGCCTATCGCGCCGCTGCGTCGGTGATGGCGGCCCAGGTTCGCGTGAATGGCGCGACGCCGCAACTGCCGGGCCTGACTGATTCCTGATCGACTTTGACTACCCCCCGGGGACCGGATTTGTTAACGTTCGGCTAACGGTGTCGGCCTCCGGGGGGAGCAAATCGCATGGGTTGGGTAAGGGCTTTGGGCGGCGCGCTGTCCGCACTGGCGATATGCGCCACACTGGCCACCAGCGCTCTGGCCCAATCCTGGAACACACCCTGGCGCGACGGGGAAATCGCCGAGCTCGCCGGTGTTCTGTCAGAAACCTGGACCCACGGGCTGGACCCCGCGCGCTACCCCGATCCTGACCACTTGCGCGCCTTGGCACCCGGCCCTGACCGCGATCTTCTGGCGCGCGCCGCCTGGTTCCAGCTCGCCGGGGATCTGCTCTATGGTCAGGTCGACCCGCGCCGCCTCAACCCGGACTGGAGCGCGCCGCACCGCGCGGCCGACCTGCTCACCGAATACGCCCAGGCACGCGAGCGCGGGGCCATCGCCGCCGCGCTGGAGGCCCTGGCACCGGCCCATGCCGATTATCAGGCGCTGCGCCGCGAGCTGATCCGGCGCACCGTCTCCCCCACCGCGCCGGTGCTGGTGCCCGAAGGCGAGCGCCTGCGCCGGGGCGATAGCGGCGCGCGCGTGGACGCGCTGCGCGCACGCTTGTACCAACTGGGATTGCTTGAGCACTCCGGGGCGATCGGAGACGCGTTCGACGCCCGGCTGGAAACGGCGCTGATGCGGTTTCAGGCCCGGCACAATCTCGCCGCAGATGGGGTGCTGGGTACCGATACCGTGCGCGAGCTCAACACCGGAAACGGCCAGCGCGTCGACCAGTTGCGCGCCAATCTGGAGCGCTGGCGTTGGCTGCCGGATGACCTGGGAGCGCGCCATATCCGCGTGAATATTGCCGACTACCGCCTGGAAGCATGGGCGAATGGCGCGGTGGAGCGGGTGCACCAGGCCCAGATCGGCGCGCGCTGGACGTCGACGCCGGTCTTCTCCGAAGACATGCGGATCGTCGAGATTAATCCGTGGTGGTACACGCCGATGAGCCTGGGCCAGACCTGGCTGCGCCGGTTTCGCACCAATCCGGCATCGGCCTATGCCAATGGATATCAGCTGGTGGACCTCGACACCGGCCAGCGCGTGAACGCTGCCGATGCCGACTGGGCCAACCGGCGCTACCGCGTGATCCAGCGGCCCGGCCCGAACAACGCCATGGGTCAGGTCAAATTCCTGTTTCCCAATGTGCACAATGTGTACATCCACGACACGCCCCACCAGAACCGCTTTCTGAACACCCAGCGCGACGACTCAGCCGGTTGCGTGCGCGTGCGCGATCCCGTCGAGCTGGCGATCTGGGTGCTGGGGGCCGAGGGCTGGAGCCCGGCCGAGGTGCGCGCGGCTTTCGACTCGCGCCAGACGCGGCGGGTGCGGCTGCAGAACCGCATCCCGGTGCACATCCTGTATTTCACCGCGGTGTCCGACCGGTTCGGTCAGGTGCGCTATGTCCACGATGTCTATCGCCGGGATGCGGCGCTGATCCGCGCCCTGAACGGCGATCTGCCGCCTTTGCCTGCTGCGCCGTCTGTGCCGGTCGAGATCGACGAGAACGCTCAGGTGGACTGAGGGGCTTTGCCGCCATGTCACGAAAGCCCTTCGCCCCCCTTGAGAGAGGGGGCGAAGGGTTTGATTCAAGCGTCGACGCAATCCGTATCCGGATCAGTCCTCGAACATATCCGCAAAGCGGCGGCGCGGCCGGGTTTTCCAGGCACCGCGATGGAACACGTCCGACACGATCACCGGTGCCACAGTGGTAGCTTCGGCAAACACCATCTGCTCCAGCGTCACGTCCACCTTGCCCCACGAGCAGGCTTCTTTCAGCGTCGAGGACGAACAGGCACCGTCGCGCACGTCGGCCACCGTGATCTGCACGGCGTATTCGTGCATCGGCACCTCGTGACCGAGGATTTCGGCGCATACGACCGTGTCCTGGGCGAAGTTTTTCGGCACGCCGCCACCAACCATGAACAGGCCGGTCTTGCCTGCCTTGATCTTGATATCCGTCAGCTCACGGAAATCGGCCACTGCGTCGATGGAGAGATAAGGCTTGCCCGCCTTCATCCGCTCGACCTGGTGCTTCACGAGGCCAAAGCCCGCCGAGCAGTCGGCAAACGCCGGCACGAAGATAGGCACGCCGTGCTTGTAGCACTCTTCAATCAGAGAGCCTTCCTTCTTGGCGTTGCCGTCAGCCAGCCACTTGCCCATCGCCTTGATGAAGCCACGGCTGGAGATCGGTTTGGCCGGCAGGGAATTGGCGATATCGCCGATCGTGTGATCGGTGGTCTGCAGCTCTTCCTCGTCGATATAGGTGTCGTAGATGCGGTCAATATAGAGCTCGCGCAGCACACGGTCGTCCGGCACTTCATGGGCCTGATAGTGCTTGAAGCCCAGCGCCTCGAAGAAATCCATGTCCACGATGGACGCGCCGGTGGCCACGATGGCGTCCACCATGTTGTGGCGGATCATGTCGCGCCAGACATGCATGCAGCCGCCCGCCGAGGTCGAACCGGCCAGCGTCAGGATCACCGAGCAATCCGGGTCGGCCACGGCCGCGCCGAGGATGCGCGCAGCGCGCGCGGCATCGCGCGAGGAGAAGCTCATCTTCTCCCACGCATCAATGATCACGCGCCCGTCGAAGGAGGCGATGTCGATATGCTCGACCGGGCTGGCGAGCAGCTCGGCCTTGCGTTGGGAATTTTCGGTCATCAGCGCCTCTTCATCATTCGGTTTTTCATCAGGCGATGGCGTCTGCGGCGCAGTCCGCGTGCAAACGGCACGACGCGCCCGCCCTCATCGCCCGTGGCCGGAGCGGCCTCGGAGGTTTCGGTTTCATCATACATGGACCGCCAAGGGAAGTCGGCGACCTCGACAGTCTCCACATCCCCGAAGCCGTTAAAGCGCGTCGCCATGGCCGTGCCATAGGCACCGAGCATACCGAACTCGATGACATCGCCTTCCATCAGATCCGCCGGCAGGGCGTACGGCCCCGGCATGGAATCGATGGAATCACAGGTTGGCCCGTACAGCTTGTACAGCCCAGCCTCTTCGGATGGCGTTCCGTGACGGCGGTGCACCCGGATCGGGAACGGCCATTTGGCGTGCACAATGTCGAACAGGCAGCCATAGGAGCCGTCATTCATGTACACGGCGTCGCCCTTGACCAGCTCGACGCGGGTCAGGATCGACACGGCCTCGGCGATCAACGCCCGGCCCGGCTCGCACCACAGGTCGGCGTTGGACAGGACCATCATGTCCTCGAACGCGCTGCGGATCGCGCCGACGAATTCGCTCATCGGCGGCGGCGTCATGCCGGGATAGATGGCAGGGAAGCCCCCGCCCACATCCACGATGTCCACCGTCACGCCCGCTTTCACGATCAGGCGCGAGGCCTCCATCATCGCCGAGCGATAGGCGCTGGGTGCCATGCACTGGCTGCCGACATGGAAGCTGACGCCCAGCTCGGCCGCATGGGCTCGGGCGCGGCGGATCAGGTCGGGCGCTTCGGCCTCGCCGGCGCCGAACTTGCCGGCCAGCGGCAAAGTGGCACCGTCATTGGACACCGCCAGACGCACAACCAGCGTCAGGTCGGACGCGTGCCCGGTCTCGGCGAGAACTTTCTCAAGCTCGGCTTCGCAGTCGAGCACGAAAATCTTCACGCCATGATCGAAATACGCCGTGCGGATGGCATGGCGGCTTTTGACCGGGTGCATGAACGCCATGGTCGCGCCCGGGCAACGGGCGGCGATCAGTTCGACTTCCGGCAGAGAGGCGACGTCAAACCAGCGGATTCCGGCCGCGTACAGGGTGTCGATCACCCACGCGGACGGGTTGGCCTTGACGGCGTAGAGAACCTCGCCGGGAAAATTGTCCTGGAACCAGGAAGCTGCGGCTGTCAGCCGGTCCGGACGCGCGCAGGCGACCGGGCCTTCAACAGGCCGAGAGCGGACCAGGTCCAGGGGAGTATGGTATTGTGCCAACGCACGTGACCCCCTGATTGCAGTTAACCCAATCCGGCATCGTCACCTCCGCCGGGATGCGCGAGATATGCGCATTGCGTGACCATGTAAAGGAAAATTGCATGCGGCATCAGTGAAATCTTTCACATGGTACAGCGCACGTAAAGGCGGCCGGCCATCCAGCGCCCATGCAGTCGCAAAAACTTCATGCGCGCGGTGCCCGGTTCGCCTTGCCAGCAAGGGGCTCACGCAGGCATACCCTTGAGACATCCGGGCGCGCGCCGCGCGCTCCATGCGAATGCAGGGATGACACACATCATGACCCGTCTTTTCCACCTGTCCGCCGGCGCCGCCGCGCTGGCGCTTCTGGCTGCGTGCGGTGAGCCGCGCGAGGTCATCACGCTGGGCGAAGAAACCACCGAAACCACCGATCAGGGCGAAGCCGCTCCGAATACGGACGGCACCGCCCGGCGCGGCGGAGGCCGCCAGGGCCTGCGCATTGTGGGCTCCTCCACCGTGTTCCCGTTCACTACAGCTGTGGCGGAGAATTTCGGGGCCAAGACCGAGTTTCCCACCCCGGTTGTGGAATCGGTCGGGACGGGCGGAGGCATGAGCCTGTTCTGCGCCGGTGTCGGGCTGGACTACCCCGACATGACCGGCGCCTCGCGCCGCATGCTGGCCACCGAGTTCCAGCTTTGCCGTGATAACGGCGTGACCGCGATCACCGAGATCCGCATCGGGTTTGACGGCATCGTGCTGGCCAACTCCACCAATGCCGACGCGGTCGATTTTGATCTGGAGGACATTTATCTGGCCCTGGCTGCAGAAATCCCGATGCCGGTGACCGGTGATGGCGAAGCGATGTTCACGGCGAACGGCGTGCTGCGCGAGGGGGTCAGCCATGCCGACGTGGCCGGACATGATTGCGCGACGTTCATCGCCAACCCCTACCAACGCTGGTCAGAGGTCGATTCCAACCTGCCGGCGGAACGCATCGAGGTGTTCGGCCCGCCGCCCACGTCCGGTACGCGCGACGCCTGGATCGAGCTCGGCATCAATGCCGGTGCCCGCAAGATCGCCTGCATGGACGCGTTGCGCGCCAGCGACCGGGTGCGGTTCAACACGCTGGCCAGCCGGCTGCGCGAGGACGGGGCCTGGATTGATGGCGGCGAGGACGACAATGTGATCGTACGCACTGTCAACAATACGCCGGGCATGTTCGGTGTCTTTGGATACTCGTATCTGGAACAGAATGCTGACCGGGTACAGGGCGCGCAGATTGACGGCGTGGCCCCTGCCTATGACATGATCTCGTCGGGCGAGTATCCGATCTCGCGCTCCATGTATGTCTATGTGAAGAACCAGCATGACGGCATCGTGCCGGGCCTGCGCGCGTTCATCGAGGAGCTTACCGATGACGAGGCGTGGGGGCCGTTCGGCTATCTCGGCGATCGCGGCCTGATCGCTCTGCCCGAAGAGCGCCGCACCAGCGAGGCCGAGCGCGCCCGCGCCCTGACCCCGATGGGCTCGCCGGAATAGTCCTGGTACTTCAATCGGCAATGAAAAAGCCCCGGCACAGTGCGCCGGGGCTTATTTCTTCAGATTGGCTCAGACCTTATCGAGCCGAGCGCTCGCACAGGCGCATGAAGCGCTCGCGCAGTTCGGGGTTGGCCTTGAACTCACCGGTGAAAGTAGTCGTGATAGTCGACACATTCGGATGATGCACACCGCGCGTGGTCATGCACTGGTGCTTGGCGTCGACAAAGATCGCCACGCCGCGCGGATTCATCGCTTCGGTGATCGCATCAGCGATCTGGGCGGTCATGGTCTCCTGGGTCTGCAGACGCTTGGAGAAGGCCTCGACCACCTTGGCGATTTTGGAGATGCCTACTACAGCGCGGTCAGGCAGGTAAGCCACGCAGGCCGTGCCGATGATCGGCGCAATGTGGTGCTCGCAGTGCGATTCCACGTCGATATGGGTGAGCATGACCATGTCGTCATACCCCTGCACGTCCTCGAACCGCTTGCCGAGAATTTCGACCGGGTTCTCGCCATAGCCGCGGAACCATTCCTCATAGGCCTTGGCCACGCGCTTGGGCGTTTCCAGCAGACCTTCACGACGCGGATCATCTCCGGCCCAGCGGATGAGTGTGCGTACGGCTTCTTCAGCCTCTGCGCGGGTCGGGCGGGCGAGATCGGCTGGCGCAGCGTCCAGGTTCGTCTTGTCAGTCATGGCGTCCATGGAACGCGGATCCTTTCGTTGACGGGCGGACAGGTCGACCCTGCCCGAAGTACCGGTTTCCGGATCCAGCGAAGGCAGCGAACAGATCCGCTGGGCTTGCGCCGGGTCATTGGTTTATATCCGGAGCGCGTGGCTATCCCCATTGCGCCCGGCGGTAAAGTAGGCGTCCGATTGGGGAATCCAATGCGGCCTTCCCCCTTTTTTGTACACAAGGGTCAGTGTAGACCCCTTGAGAGCACTGCGCCAGCGGGCCAGCGGCCCGTTCAATCTGCATCACCAAAGAGCTGTCATGACCGCCTTGCGCCTTTACGACACCGCCGCACGCCGCAAGCGGGACTTTGTCCCGCAGGATCCCGGGCGGGTGACGATGTATGTGTGTGGGCCCACGGTCTACGCGCCCGCCCATGTGGGCAATTTCCGGCCCGAAGTGGTCTTTGACGTGCTCTTCCGTCTGCTGCGCCATCTGTACGGCGAAGACGCGGTGCTGTTCTCGCGCAATTTCACCGACGTGGACGACAAGATCAACGCCAAGGCCGCCGAGGAAGGCGTCGATATTTCAGCGATCACCCAAAGGTACACCAAAATTTATCATGAGGACGCCGCCGCGCTGAATGTTCTGCCCAAGACCTTCGAGCCGACCGCCACCGGCGCTATGCCTGAAATCATCGCCTTCATCGAACGCCTTGTCGGCGGCGGTCACGCCTATGCCGAACAGGGTCACGTACTGTTCTCTGTCACGGCCTACCAAGCCTATGGCGATTTTTCCCGCCGCTCGCTCGACGACATGCTCGCCGGCGCACGGGTGGAGGTGGCACCTTATAAAAAGGACCCTGGCGACTTCGTCCTGTGGAAACCCGCCAGGCCGGAAGATCCGGGCTGGGACAGCCCGTGGGGACGCGGGCGGCCGGGCTGGCACATCGAATGCTCCGCGATGATCGAGACGTCGCTGGGCGAGACCATCGACATCCATGGCGGCGGGGTTGATCTGGTGTTTCCCCACCATGAGAACGAAATCGCCCAGTCGGTCTGCGCCCATGGCGGCAGGCCGCTGGCCAATTACTGGCTGCACAATGGCTTTCTCTCCATGCAAGCGGAGAAGATGAGCAAGTCGCAGGGCAATGTTGTGACCGTCCACACAATGCTGGCTGACGGCTTGCGCGGAGAGGTGATCCGCTACGGGCTCCTGTCTGGCCATTACCGCGCGCCACTGGACTGGACAAGCAAGCTCATCGAGCAGGCGCGCAAGAGCCTGGACCGGCTCTATGGCGTGCTGCGGCGGCTGAACGCGGTGGAGGCCGCTCAGACCGAGCCGCCCGCTGCAGTACTTGACGCACTTATGGACGATCTCAATACGCCCAGGGCGCTGGCCGCCCTGTTCGAGATCGCCGGGCGCGCCAACAAGGCCGAGATGGACGCTGAACGCGCGCAGGCCAAGGGCGAGCTCATCGCGGCTGGCACCCTTCTGGGTCTGTTCCAGAGCGATCCTGACGCCTGGTTTGGCATTGACGCCCTGAGCGCGGAGCGCCGCGCTCAGATTGATACGTTGATCGACGCACGGGCGCTTGCCCGGGCGGGCAAGGATTTCGCCCGCGCCGACGCATTGCGGACAGAGCTCGATGCCCTTGGCGTAATGGTCGATGACGGACCCGAGGGGTCGGTCTGGCGGGTCACGCCATGATGGTGCCGGGGACCGACAGCCTGCCAGCCGCCTGCCAGCGGCATTCCGGACGGGTTCCTAATGTTTTGAACCGAACCGTTCATTGCGGCGTTCACGCTCCATGACCGCAGACCCGTACACCCCCGACCTGATCGCGCTGGCCGCCGACATTCCCCATATCGGCCGCCTGGAAGCGCCGCACGGGAGCGCACGCAAAGTGTCGCGCATTTGCGGGTCGGAACTGGATCTCGACCTGTGTCTGGAGGACGGGCGAGTCAGCGCGCTTGGCTTGGAAGTGCGCGCTTGCGCGCTCGGTCAGGCCAGCGCCTCGGTGTTTGCACGGGCCGCGCTCGGGGCTACGCCTGAAGAGATCCTCCAGGCGCGTGAAGGGCTCAAAGCCATGCTCCAGTCGGACGCCGCCCCGCCTCCGGGACGATTCGCCGGCTTGGCGGTGTTGGAGGGCGCACGTGCCTACCGCCAGCGCCATGGCTCCATCCTGCTGGTGTTTGACGCCGCTGCCGAAGCCATGGAGGCGGCGAGTGTGCGCACCCCGTAAGTCAGAGCCACAGGACCTGCACTGTGTGGGTGGACAAGCCAGCCCGCAGCGGGCGACACTAACCCGATATGGTGGGGACGACTCATCTTTGAAGACTTGGCCGGCACGCGGCGGGTTGTTGGTTATTGCAGCGTACAAGGTGATAGCGTCGCCGGTTTTTTATGCCTTGGGAGCGCGGTGCCGGCACGAGCCGACATGCTCGTCTTACGCCGCCGACGCGATCCGGGCGCAGGGTCTATGGCGAGGGAGCTGGCTGGCTCTCGGCCGGATTTTGAGATGCCGCCCGGGCGGCAGCTGGGGGGTGGATCTGGCCCCATTGGAGCGCAACAGCGCGCCATGGTGGCAGGTCTGGGCGTTTCGCACGCCGTACAGGGGTCATGAGGGGATATCGTGACGGCGCCAAACGAACCGTTCGCGGTGATGCCGAACATCGGTCACCATCCAGCACCCGAGCCACCTGCTGTGCGCCCCGGCCCGGCCGAAATGCGCGCGCTGACCCGCCCGCTATCGGTGATCATGGTCAGCTACCGCACCGGCCCATCCCTGTTCCTGGCGATCGATGCCGTAATGACCGCGCACGAGGTGGCCGAACTGGTGCTGGTCAATCACGACAATCCGCGCGAGACCGTGTTGCGCCTCGACGCCCTGGCGCGCACCCGCCCCAAACTGCGGCTGATTCATTCCGGCGGCAATCTGGGATTTGCGCGCGGCTGCAATCTGGGTGCCAGGCACGCGCGCGGTGATGTGTTCTTGTTTCTCAATCCAGATGCGGTCCTGGCTCAGGGTGCCGCGGCACAGATGATGGCGACCCTGCGCGACATGCCCGAACCGGGAATTGTCGGTGCCAGATTGATGGACCCTACCGGACGCGAGCAGCGCGGGGCACGCCGCGGGGAACTGACCATAGGCTCGGCGCTGTCCGGCTTCCTGGGACTGGCGCGCTTTCTGCCCTTCCTGCGCGATGTCCACCGGGAGAACGAGGCCCTGCCCGATGATGCAGATCCGTCGCCAGTGGTGTCCGGGGCGGCGATGATGATGACCCGCACCGGGTTCGAGACACTGGGCGGGTTTGATGAAGGCTATTTTCTTCATGTCGAGGATATCGACATCTGCCAGCGCGCCCGCACGGCGGGCGGCTCGGTGATGTTCGAGCCGCGCGCGGTGGTGCTGCACTATGGCTCAACCAGCAAGGCCAGCCTGTTTGCGGTGGAAACCTGGAAAGCGCGCGGGCTGACGCGCTATTTCCGCATCCATTGCGGGCTGCTGGGACGCCTGATCGCTCCGGCTCTCGGACCCGCTCTGTGGCTCGCCTTGATGTCGCGCGCCGTGCTGGTGCGGGTGCGTCAGCAGGTTGGCGACAAGCTGCGCCGTCTGGCCGCCTGGCGCCGCCTGATGCGCCGGCGCCGCAATCACTGATCCCTCAGCCACGCGGCCCTGGAAAACCGCCAGCCTTGGCCACCATGGACGCAACCGGATGGCGCAGCGCGACCGTCTCCAGCCAACGCGTGGTCTCGATCATTTTTTCCAGGTCAATGCCGGTTTCGAAGCCGCCGCGCTGCAACATGTAGACCACGTCTTCGGTCGCCACGTTGCCCGTGGCCCGCGGCGCAAAGGGACAGCCGCCAATGCCGCCCGCCGACGCGTCGATGACTCGCACGCCCGCCTCGAGCGCAGCATAGACATTGGCCAGCGCGGTGTTGCGGGTATTGTGAAAATGCAGGCGCAGGCGCGGTCCCGGTGCGGCCTCGCGCACTGCGGCCACCATGACGCGCACATCCCAGGGGCTGGCGACGCCGATCGTGTCGCCCAGCGCGATTTCCATGACGCCCGCTGCCGCTGCCCGGCGTGCCAGGGCAGCGACGCGCGCCACATCGACCTCGCCATCGAACGGATCGCCGAACGCCACTGAAATCGTTGCCGCCAGCGGGATGTTCGCGTCATGGGCCAGAACCGCGATGCGTTCCAGCAGATCGGCTGTCTCCTCAGGCGTCGCGTTCTGATTGGCTCTGCCGAACCCGTCTGAGGCGACCATCACGAAGTTGATCTCGTCACAGCCTGCATCAATGGCGCGGCGCAGGCCCCGCTCGTTGAGCGCCAGACCGATATAGGTAATGCCCTGCCCGCGCGGCACGCGGGCCATTACGGCGTCGCCATCAGCCATGGCAGGAACCAGTTTCGGGTTGACGAAGCTGGCTGCCTCCAGACGGCGGACGCCAGCCTCGATCAGGCGCGCGATGAATTCCAGCTTCACACCTGTATCGATCAGGGTCGGATCATTCTGCAGTCCGTCCCGCGGCCCGACCTCGACGATCTCCACGGCGTGCCAGGCGGCTAAGTCGGGCCCGGTGGACGTGCCGGGAAACTCCGATGGCGCAGTCATGTCACTCTCCTCAGGCGCAGGGGCCGGTGCGATGCAGGGTCAGGCGCACAGGACGCCCGCGCGAATAGTTGTAACCTTCCACTGTCGCCGTTCGGCAGGCCGAGGCCTGCAGCTGCGCGGCAAGCGCGTGCGCCCGCACCCCGGCCTCACCCTCCCGGGGCAGCCGGCTGTGATCGATGACCACCAGCGCCGGGCCTTGGGTCTGGAATTGCGGCGACAACGCGAATCCGGCATCGCCCGCCGGCACCAGCCAGGCATCTGCCAGATCGGCGATGTCGGCCAGCCGCACTGCGCCGCCAAGGCTGAACACCAGCGATGGCTCTGTGTAGGTGGAGATAAGAGGCGCGCCAGCCGGGCGCAAATCACCGGCCGCAACAAGCCGCGCCGCATCGCGTGCCGGGAAGGCGTCTGTGCCCGGACCAATCAGCCCGCGTCCCCCTACGTGCCAGGCGAGCCCCAGCGCCACGGTAGCCATGATCGCCCAAGCGGCCTGGCCCCGCAGGGCGGCGCTGATTTTGATCGTGCACAGGGCTGCAATGATAAGCAGCACGGCGATCAGCACAGGCACCGAGCCCTGATGGGCGAAGGTCAGCCAGCCAAAGGCCGCACCCCAGACCAGAACGCCGGTCACGCTGAGTGCCACACCCAGCCCCCGCCAGACGGTGCGAGTGCGATCCCATTCGGTAACGCCCCAGGCGCACAGCCCCATAATGGCGGGAAAGGCTGGCAGCACATAATGGGGCAGCTTGGTGGGCAGCAATTCAAACAGTATCCAGACCGGCAGGGAGAACGCGATGAGCACCCGGGCGGCCAGCGCAGCACTGCCCTGGGTCCGCAGCGCCCGACGCGCGGCCGCGAGACCGGCGGGCAGGAAGAGCGTTGCAGGAAACAGGGTCAAGGGCAGCAGGAGGATGTGATAGCCCGGCAGGCCGCCGTGGCCTTCATCGCCGCTGACCAGCTTGGGACCCAAATCATCACCCAGTGCCTCGCGCAGGAACGCCCCGTCGGTCGCGATCTGCACCGAGATCAGCCAGGGCAGGACGAGCAGGATAGCCAGCACCGGTCCCGGCCAGAAGGCGAGCGGCTTGAGCCAGACCATGGACCGCCTGAATGCGGTGGCCAGTCCGCCGCCGGCGCGCAATGCCCATGCATCCAGCATCACCAGCGCCCCTGCGCTCAAGGCCAGCGCCAGCGGCGTCACGGGTCCCTTGATCAGCACACCCAGCCCGACAAGCGCCCAGACCAGCACCGCCCACAACCGGTGCGCGCACCGGTCGGAGGGCCCGGTGAGGCGCAGGCGCAGAAGTGCATAGAGCGCGAGGGAGGTCACGCCCGCCAGCATGGCGTCGGTCTTGGCGATACCGGCTTCCGCGCCCATGAGCACGCTGGCCCCAATCAACGCCCCGGCGTAAAGCCCGGCGCGCGCACCGAGCAACCGGCCCGCCATCAACGCCGCGGCAAAGGCCGCCAGCATGGCCCCGAGCACGGATGGAAGGCGGTAGCTCCATATGGCGCGAGCGGCCTCGCCGGTGGTCGCCGCTACCGTGGCGCTTTGCAGCCAGTGAATGCCCACGGGCTTCTTGTTGCGCTCCTCGTCGAGGAAGTTGATGCGCACGAAATCGCCGGTCTGCACCATCTGGGCAGTTGCCTGAGCGTAGCGCGCTTCGTCGCGATCCAGGACCGGCAGGGAAAAGACGCCGAGCAAACCGGCCAGAGCTGCGACCAGAGCGGCGGCGAATGCCGCGCGCCAGCCCTCTGAAAATTTGTCCAGAATCTGCATTTTCTGCCTGATCCGCTCGAGCAGCCGAAATTTCCTCGGGCGCCCGCGTGCGGAACCCGGTATGTAACGGCGCGCCGCAAACCGCAAGCCGGGCTCTCGCTTCGGAGGATGCACATGACCACCACGCCGCCAGACCTGTCCATAGTCACCCCGATGCACAATGAGGCGGGCAACGCCGCCTCACTGGTGCGCGAGATTCACGCGGCTCTGGACGGGCGGCGGTTCGAGATCATTTGCGTGAATGACGCCAGCACGGACACCACCCTGGAAGAGTTGACCGCGCTCAAGGCCGACATTGCCCAATTGCGCATCCTGTCGCACCGGCAAAACGCCGGACAGTCACGGGCCTTGCGCACCGGCGTATTGGCGGCGCGCGCGCCGGTGATCTGCACCCTGGATGGCGACGGGCAGAACCCGCCTGCCGACATTCCGGCGTTGGTTGACACCCTCACACGCCTGGGCGCGCCGGCGGCGCTGGGCCTGGTGGGCGGGCGGCGCATCAAGCGCCAGGACAGCGGTTGGAAGAAGTTCGCCTCACGTCTGGCCAATGGCGTGCGCAAGCGGCTCTTGAAGGACGAGGCGGACGATACCGGCTGCGGACTTAAAGCATTCCGCCGCGACGCCTATCTCCTCCTGCCCTACTTCGATCACCAGCACCGCTTCATTCCCGCGCTGATGAAGCGCGAGGGCTTCATCATGGAGTTCGTCGACGTGGGCCACAGGCCACGCATCGCGGGAAAATCGAAGTATACCAATCTTGGCCGCCTTTTCGCCTCTTTGAGCGATATGCTAGGGATCATGTGGCTCAACAGCCGGGCGCGTCAGTCTGGCGGTTGGGACGAGGCCTGAACGTGGCTTCCGAGGGGGCAGTCGCGTTTACAGGCCCAAGCGCAAGGGAGTGGGACGATGCCAGGGGCAATGGGAGCAGGTGTAGCCAAAGGTTACGCAGCTGGACGCAACGGTGAAGGCGGAGGCCAGGAGCGGCTGTCAATGTTTACAATTTTTCCGAAAATGGCCCTCGCGGTTCTGATTTACGCCGCGATCGCTCTGTTTGTTGCGCTCACATCCAGTGACGGTGCCAGCAGCTTTGTGGGTACGCTTGACAGGTTCCAGGCTGGTCAGTGTGCGGGTATGGCGAGCGCCGCTGCGGACGCCGGGGCGTGCTATGTCGGCACGTTGAATTCGAAACTTTTGTCGATGACCCTGCCGTCAGGCGACTGGGTCATCACCACCGCCGACCTGTTGTTGATGTTCGCGCTGATCATGCTGTTCATGGAGATGATCAAGGCGGCCGGTTCGGGCACCAGCTCGCTCATCAATCACGGCCTGTCCATGGCCACCTTCCTGGTGTCGATGCTGCTTTTCCTTCTGACGCCGCTGTTCGGCACCTCGACCTTTTTTCTCATCACCATGATGAGCCTGGTCAATGTGGTGGCCGGCTTCACCATCACGGCGATCGCCGCACGCCGCGACCTGCAGGGCTAAGCCCGCAGACAAACCACGGCCAAAGACAAGCCCCGGAGCCATGCTCCGGGGCTTTTTTCGTTGTCACAGGATGATGAAATAGAGTGCCAGTAGCCAGGCGCCGTCGGCCAGCGACATGCGGTGCAAATGACCCTGACTCATGCCGCACGCTCCTGGCGCGGGCGCGCGGACGGGCCCAGGTGCATCGCGGCGGTGTAGGCAGCATGATAACGGTGGCGCTCGCAGGCATCGGCGCGCAGGCCTCGGCGGACCGGACCGGTCTGCAGGCAGGCGACGCCCTCAGGGCTGAGCGGTGCAGCGGTCTGCGGACGGGCACCGGATCGGCGCTGTGCGTCTGCGCGGCCGCGCGGTTCCTCGCGCACATCGCGGACATGAGGAGCGGGCTCGACGCGCGCCGTCCGGCCGGTCGGGACAAGAGCGCCGGACGGGCGCGCGGGGATGGGAACGAGACCGCTCATGGGTCCCGTCCCGCAAATCCCGGGCCAGTCTTTACACCTTGTTTACACCTGTTGATGACCCGTTAACGGTCAGACATCCCGGCACGATGGATCATTCCGGCACAGATCAGCTGTCGCCGGCGAGGCGGTCGAGGCGTTGACGCATGGCGTCCAGCTCGGCGCGCAAGGCGTCCACATCGCCCTTGGACAGGTCGGACGGCTGGTCCGCGCGTCCGGGCGTGGCCGTCAGACCGGGCGTGAACATTTTCATCGCCTGTTCGAACATTGCCATATTGCGCCGGGTCTGCTCCTCGATCAGTGCCATGGAGGCGGCAGGTGACCCGATGGCATTGGCCATTTTGTCGCGCAGCTCGGCCTGCTGGCTGGAAAAATTGTCCATGCTCAGGCGCAGATAGCCCGGCACCATGGTCTGCATGGAATCGCCGTAGAAGGAGATGAGCTGGCGCAAAAACTCAACCGGCAGAAGCGTTTCGCCCTTGGATTCCTCTTCAAAGATGATTTGCGCCAGCACGCCGCGGGTCAGGTCTTCCCCGCTCTTGGCGTCCTGGACCTTGAAATTCTTGCCCTGTTTGACCAGCTCGCGCAGGTGATCAAGGGTGACATACCGGCTCGCCGAGGTGTCGTAGAGGCGCCGGTTTGCGTACTTTTTGATGATGATCGTGTCGTTGTTTTCAGATTGCGTCACGACAGGCTCCTTCCTGACCGCCCTGGGGCGGCGCGCCGGCGGGGTTGTGACTTCCAATCCCCGCACGGCGCAGTTAACTTTCACGTTCAAACAAAGCGCTGGTATCAGCCCCTGTCCCCGCTATGCTGCCTGGGATGCTGCAGGTGCGGGTGTTGATTGCTGCGCAGCATAATCACACTTCGCAGTCAGGGACAGGGAGTATTTCTTTATGGCGAGAACGGCGCTCGTGACCGGGGGAACGCGCGGGATCGGCAAGGCCATCAGCATGGCGCTGAAGGCCGCCGGATATGAAGTCGCGGCCAATTACGCCGGCAATGACGAAGCGGCACAGGCCTTTACCGCAGAGACCGGCATCAAGGCCTATAAATGGTCGGTGAGCGACTACGATTCATGCCGCGAGGGCGTGGGCGCGGTCGAGGCCGCCCATGGCAGCATCGACATTCTGGTGAACAATGCCGGCATCACGCGTGACGCGCCATTTCACAAGATGACCCCGCAGCAATGGAGCGAGGTGATCGACACCAATCTGACCGGCGTCTTCAACATGACGCATAATGTGTGGACCGGCATGCGCGACCGCGGCTTCGGCCGGATCGTCACCATCTCGTCGATCAACGGGCAGAAAGGCCAGTTCGCCCAGGCCAACTATTCCGCCGCCAAGGCGGGGGATCTGGGCTTCACCCGGGCACTGGCCCAGGAAGGGGCGCGGCGCAATATCACCGTCAACGCGATCTGCCCCGGCTATATTGCGACAGACATGGTCATGGCGGTGCCCGAGGCGGTGCGTGAGCAGATTGTGGGCTCGATCCCAGTGGGACGCCTGGGCGGCGCTGAAGAGATCGCGCGCTGTGTGAACTTCCTGGTGAGCGACGAAGCCGGTTTCATCACCGGCACAACGTTGTCTGCCAATGGCGGGCAGTACATGGCGGGCTAGCGCGAACCCGCCTTGCAGTATCTGCCTGAAAATCGCCCATATGCGCTTGCAGTTTGCCCCCATGTTCAGGGGAATGATCTTCCTGTTCGCTGTCAGCGCCGGGGCTTGGGCGCTTTTCACAGCGGACGGGGCCGCTCAATCGAATCCGTTTGACCGCCTGGTTTCGTCACAGACCGGGCGTGCGGAACCGTCTTTATGGTATGACCGCGCAGACGGGCGCGGCCGGTTCGTGTTCGACCGGTCAGCAGAACCGGCCCTGATCTGGGTGGAGGGTGCCCAGGAGGTGTTTGCCGTCCAGCGTACCAGCGCGTCAGGCGGCGGCGATGTCTGGATCACGGATACCGAGAAGGTTCTGCTGCGCGTCTCGCGCATTGGTGGCTGGACGTACTTCCCCGATGACAGACCCGATGGCGTAGCTGTGGAACCGATGGGCCGCGCCCACACGCTGGTGGCCGCGCCCGCCAGCAGCGCCCAGCTGCAAGGTGCCGCGCGCGACATGGCCGACCGGCTGGCCCGGCTGTCGCGCCAGAATGTACGCGCCGAACTTGCCGCGCCTGCACCCGATCAGAACGCCTATATCATTGACACGATGGTGATGGTCACGCTGGCCGCTGAACAGGCCTCGCGCCGCTCCTTGCGCGATCTGGACACCGTGCGAATCGGGGTGGGGGAAACACCGCGCGCCGAGTTTGATGGGCGCACGCTGGACATTTCGGTGAACACAGCGATGGGCTATGGCGGCCGGCCCAGTGCCGCGCGTATCCGCCGCACGCTGGAACAGGGTGGCGGCTGAAACTCAGGCTCGCTTTGGTGGCCCGTCAGGACCCGGCCGCCAGTGCGCCGGCGCCAGTTCGAATCCGTCAAACCGGAAGCCGGGAGCCACCACACAACTGACCAGCGTCCACGCACCGAGCGACTCGGCAGCCTGCCAGGCACCGGCCGGCACGACGGCCTGAGGCCGCTCACCGCCACGCAAATCAGGCCCCAGACGCATGGCGCGGGCGCTGACGCCGTCCTCGCTGACCGTCAGCACCAGCGGGGCCCCGGCGTGCCACAGCCATACCTCGACCGCGTCCACCACATGCCACGCCGACACCTGGTCGGCGGCCAGCAGGAAATAAATGGCGGTGGCGGCCTCACGCGCGTTTCCGGGCCCGGGCTCAGCCCGGAAGGTCTCGCCATACCATCCACCTTCGGGGTGGGGCTTCAGCCCGAGCATGCGCACGATTTCCTGGACGCCCAGATCGCCACTGATCACGGTCATTCACATTCTCTCCCCGGTTAACCCTGTGATCACTCGGGCTTGATACGACATCCTCACTTCAATGGTTCTAGCGGCCCCGGTCACATGGCGAAAGACGGCTATGGCAAATTGAGTTTGCTCAAGCGCGGTGGCTCGACGAGCCGCGTGATCGATCTGGTATCGATCCGGGAGCGCCATAGCCACGAGCCGGACTGGGCAAAATACCCGATGTTCCGCAAAGCGCGGCTCAACCGGGCTTTCGTCGTCAAGCACACCCTGCGCGCCTGGGAGCGTGAGGAACTGGGCGGATCACGTACATCGGCCACCAAGGTCATCGTGCCGATCAGCGACCACGATCTGGATATGGGCGGGCATTCGATCTTCGTCGAACACCCGCGCTTCGAGACCCAGCTTGCCCAGCATCTGGGCGTCAGTCCGGGCGAGGCCGCTTTCGCCAGTGATGTTGCGCGCCTGCGCGCGCTTGCGCTCCTGCCGTCCTTTGACCCCTATCTCCTGCACGAGTATTTCCGGCGCAATGGGGAGTCGGTAGCGGTTTGCTATTTTGCGATCTCGGACGACGAGCTGCGCCAGATTACCGAGTTTGTTGCCAGCCAGATCGATCTTCTGGTGCGCAAAGCCATGGGCACGGCTTCACTGGACTCGCTCGACAAGTCGCGCCGCCTTGCCAAAGTCCTGTTCGAAGACGAGGATTCGCCCCAGCTGACGGTGCTGCGTGATGCGCTGCGCATGACCGCGAGCGAGTATGGTGAAGGGGTTTTCGGCTGGAAGGGCACGCTCTACTACAGCTGGCGCGCGGGCGAGTGCTATGCGGACCTCGCGACCTTCATCAAGGATATCAAGGCGGTGCGGATACCTGGCCTGTCCGGAGCGGACCGGGCCGAGCTGCAGGGCGTGATCGAGTCCATCACACAGCTGTCCGCCCGGCGCTGGGCGCGCCTGAAATCGCGCCTGGGCGAATACAATGAGGAGTTCACCCGCTTTGTGGAGCGCGGCGACCCGGCGGCGCTCAAAGCCTTCATGAGCCGCGCCCCGCAGCTTTTCGTCGAGATGGGCGAAGACATTGGCCGCATCCAGCACGTCTCGTCCTACTGGCGCTTCTGGACCCGCGGGCGGCGTCATAATGTGATGACGGCCGTGGAGGCCTTCGACCTCCTGCCTGATTTCGAGGCCGCGCTGATGGTCACCGATCTGGAGACCGAGGCTTAGGCGGGTGGGCATGTCTGCCCGGCCAATGGCCGCATTTCAGATCGACGATGCGCGGATATTGTGGCCGCATGGCCGGGTACATCGCCCTCATCAACAAGGGCGACGACAGCGATCTCGGCGTGTCCTTCCCGGACTTTCCAGGCTGCATTGCGGCTGGCGCGACGCTTGATGAGGCCCGGGCCATGGCGCAGGAGGCCTTGGCGTGTCACGTCGAAGGGCTGCTGGAAGACGGTGCGGCGATGCCGGAGCCTTCAAACCTGAGCGGATGGCCGGCGCGAAAATCGGCAACGGCCTCGCGGTGTACATCACGTTTGAAGCCGGCAGCGCCTAATTGTCCTGAAACTCGCGCGCCGCGTCTTCCGAGCTCACTTCATCCGGCCGGGTGATCGCCTCATTCTCCTGCTGCACGATGCGCAGGATGCGGGCGATGAATTCCTGGTTCCAGGCACCGCGCGCGTCGGCTTCGGCTTTTGTCGGGGTGAAAGCCTCTATATCGGCACGTGTGATCACGGCGCGCGTCTCCAGAAGCCGCTCGACCGTATCGAGACGCTGACGCATGACCGACACTTCCTGGGCCAGCGCCATGACAATGTTCATGACGCGCTCGGCGTCCTGATTTTCCAGGAACCAGGGCCGCTTGCCGCGTGCTTTGGCACCGGCCTGAGCGAGGGGATCAAAGGCCATCACGCTGCTTCCTTCTTGGCGCCGATCACGTGCCAGGCCGCCTTGCGTCCGTAGTCCTCCACGGCGTCTTCGCCCGATGACGGGAACAGCTTGGCGTCCACCACCGCGGCCACACCGCCATGCAGCACGCTGTCATCCTTGAAGCCGGCCTTGATCATCAGATCATCCAGATCAATCTCGTGCATGGTCGTCCAGAACGGCTCGTTATTGTAGAACGCGTCCCAGTCGCGGATCGCCTGCTCGTAGAGCGGCATGTCGGCGCTGTATTGCGGCTGCTCGACATGGAGAACGATCCCGCCGGGTTTGAGCACCCGGCGCGTCTCGGCGAAAATGCGCTCCATGGCGCTCTTGCTGGTCTCGTGCAGGAACATGGTGGTCTGCACCCAGTCAAAGCTGTCATCGCCAAAGCGCGACAAATCCTCGGCGTCGGCCTGGATGAAGCGGACATTCTCCACCCCCATCGCCTTGGCGCGCGCCAGCCCGTAGCGCAGCATGGGCGCACCGGAATCCACGCCGATGACTTCAGCCTCCGGGAAGGCCTGCGCCAGCGGCAGCACGTTATGGCCAAGCCCGCAGCCCAGATCGAGAATGCGCTTCGGTTTGAAGTCCGGCAGGTTCTTTTTCACCCAGGCCGCGACCGCCTGCCCGCCGCCATCATTATACCGGCCCAGCGCACCGCCCGTGGTGGCGAACAGACCGCAATCGTAATTGGCGGCACCCGTGATATCACCGGGTACGATTTCAGTGTGATAGCTGCCGGGCATGCAGTGATGGTCCACCGCCGCCAGATAGCGCGGTGTCTCGAAGGCCGGGTCCAGCTCGAGCCGGTCATCGCCATCGGTCAGCTCGGCGGCGCGGGCGTTGAGCGCCTCGCCCTGGCGCAGCGTGACCCAGCGCCCGGCCTGCTGGCGCTGTTCCATGGTGGCGCGGCGCAGGGCGGACCACATCTGGAAGGCCGGATCGGCCATCAGGGCCTTGCGCACTTCGTGGCGATTCCTGAACGGGCCATCCTTGCGCGCACGCGCCGGCTCGACCCGCGCCTCGAACGCATCCTTCACGCCGGGCAGCACGCGGCTGGCCAGATGGCGGTTCATGTGGGCGAGGAAATTGAAGCGCTCGGTTTCGTCATGACTGGTATGGGGGAACATGCCGTGACGGCCGACCAGGCGGTAGTCAGGCGGTCCGTCATAAGCAGGCGCATCAGGCAGAATGGGTTTGGAACGGTCGTCTGGCATGGTGAATGCGCCTCCCTGTACGCTGACGGCAATGAAATTCTTTAGCATATTGGCTTGGCAAAGCCGTCAATTTCAAATGATATACCATTTATGACCGACGCCCGCCAACGCGCTGTGCGCTTCATGCGCCGCTTTGCCGCAAGCTGGCCGGACCATTCGGGGAGGAGACCCTTGTCATGACCACACGCATCATCGCCCTGTTCAACCTGAAACCCGGCGTCAGCGCTGCAGATTACGAAGCCTGGGCCAGGGCCAGGGACCTGCCCACGGTGAACGGCCTCAAATCAGTGGACAAGTTCGAGGTGTTCAAATCGGCCGGCCTGCTCGGCTCCGACGCAAAACCGCCCTACGCCTATATCGAGATCATCGATGTCAACGACATGGAGATTTTCGGCGGCGAGGTCGGAACCGACGCTATGCAAAAGATCGCCGGCGAGTTTCAGGCCATGGCCGACGATCTCTCCTTCATCCTGACCGACAAGCTGGGCTGAGGCAGGCGCATCATGGGACGCTTTACCGGCAAGACCGCTGTCGTCACCGGCTCGGGCCGCCGCAAGGGGCTGGGCGAGGCCATCGCCCTGCGCCTGGCGTCGGAAGGCGCGGCGGTGGTGATTTCAGACATTGGTGAGCCCGCCGATCCGGCGACGCCGGCTGAACATATCGGCGCGACGGACGAGATGGAGGCTATTGCTGCCGATATCCGCAAAGGCGGCGGGGACGCCTCGACGTGCGTGTGCGATGTGCGTGATCTCGACCAGATGCGCGCGCTCGCCAGGCACGCCCGCGACACCCACGGCTCGCTGGACATCTGGGTGAACAATGCCGGCATCGGCTATATCATGAAGCCGCTGCTGGACGTCACCGCCGATGACTGGCGCGCGGTGATCGATGTGAATCTGACGGGGTGCTTTTTCGGCATCAAGGCCGCCGCCGAAGTGATGGTCGAACAGGGCAAGGGCGGGCGCATCATCAATATCGCCAGCCAGGCGGCCAAATCCGGCTTCCCCCATGCCCAGGCCTATACCAGCTCCAAGCACGGCCTGGTCGGCCTGGTGCGCTCTGCCGCCATCGAGCTCGGCCCCCACCAGATCACCGTCAATAATGTCTGCCCCAACCACGTCACCACGGGGCTGGGCGCCTGGCAGAACGAGTATTTCTCCAAGGTGGTCGGCGCGGCCAGCGTTGAGGATTACCTGAAAGCCATGGCCGACCGCATCCCGCTCAAACGCCCCGGCAAACCCGAAGATACAGCCAAGGCCGTCGCTTTTCTGTGCTCGGACGAAGCCGAATACATCACGGCGGAAAGCATGAATGTGTCCGGCGGCGAGGAGCCACATTGATGACCCGCACCCCTCCCCCCGGCTTCACTTGGCCCAATGGCGCGAAGCTCGCCCTGTCGATCGTTGTGAATGTCGAGGAAGGGGCCGAGCGTAATATCCGTGACGGAGACAAGGTGCCCGAACCGGTGGACGAGCTGGGCGTGACGCTGAAAGCGCCGATCCGGGTGCATGGCAACGAGACCAATTATCAGTACGGGATCAATCGCGGCGCGGCCCGCGTAATCAAACAGCTCGATGCCTTCAAGGTCCCGGCGACCTGGACCGTGTGCGCCCAGGCGCTGGAGCGCGCGCCCTGGATCGCCAAGGCCCTGATGGCGCGCGGCGACGAGCCGTGCAGCCATGGCTGGCGCTGGCAGTTCCAGGCCTTCATGAACGAGGAGAATGAGCGCGCCTTCATCGAACGCGCCGGCACCTCCATCGAAGAGACCTGCGGCCGGCGCCCGGCGGGCTGGCTGTCGCGCTATCTGCATACGGACATCACGCGCGGCCTGCTGGCGCAGGCTGGTTATCTCTATCATATGGACGATTACTCGGACGATTTTCCCTTCTGGGACGTCGTGGATCTGCCCGGCGGGGCGGGTGCCAAGCCGATCATCGTCCTGCCCTATGCGCTCGACACCAATGACATGAAGTTCTGGCTCGACCCGTCCCTGACCGCCAGGGACTGGCTGACCTATGCCTGCGACACGTTCGACTGGCTCCTCAAAGAGTCTGCCGAGGAGGACGCGCGCATGATGAGCCTGGGCCTGCATTTGCGCATTATCGGCCGCCCGGGCCGGATCGGCGCGTTCCAGGCTTTCCTGGATTACGTGACCTCCAAAACCGGCGTCTGGATCGCCACCCGCGAAGACATCGCCAAAGCGTTCGCCGCCGCTGTGCCGGCACCCGAAGCCTGACAGGAGACACGCCATGCGTATGCTGATCGCCGCTCTGTGCCTTTGCCTCGCCACGCCCTGGTCTGCCTCCGCCGCCATGCCGGAGGATGAGCCGGGCTATCCTGGCGCCCATGAGCTGGCGGGCCTGCTGATCGGGTCTTTCTCAACGCTCGAGCAGTCCCGCATTGAAGGCTGGGGTTATGTGGAAAGCGAGACGGTGCGCATCTGGCCCGATCGTGAGGACGGCATCTGGCTCTATCAGGAAAACGCTTTCCTGGGCTCCAGCCCGGAGGATTTTGATCCGGCTATCAAGCAGCGCCCCTATTTCCAGCGCATCATCCGCATCTGGGAGCTGAACAACCGCCTGGTCCTGCGCACCATCTACACCCTGAACGATCCGGCCAGCGTGGTGGGTGCCTATGCCGATCCGGCGCGCATCGCCGGGGACCAGCTGGGCACGGTGAGCTGTTCGGGCGAAGTGCACCGCATCGCGCACGGCTATTGGCAGTCGAATTTCGACACCTGCCCGTCGGGCCTGCGTGGCGCGGTGCGCACGGTCTCGCGCTCCATCCACACACCCCAGGGCCACGCCAACTGGGACCGCGGCTTTGACGCCGAGGGCACGTTGATCTGGGGCCCGGCGCGCGGCGGCTATGTGTTTGACCGCGTGGACTGACGCCACGCCAAGGAGGTTTGCATGAAAACGTTTGCCCTGATCACAACAGGACTGGCGGCCCTGTCGCTCGCCGCCTGCAATCAAGCCGCTCCACCCGCCGGCGCTGCCGGGACCCCGGGGCCTGCAGCCGCCAGCGAGGAGCGTAATCCACTGGACTTGCGGCGCACCACGTTGCTGGTGCGCGATCTGGACGCCTCGCTGGCGCTTTATCGCGACGCCATGGGCATGACCGTCACCTATGACCAGATGATCACCAGCCGGGACGGGTCCAGCCAGTCCCGCCTGGTGCTCCTGAAAGCCAATGACGACCAGATCGGCATGCTGGGCCTGTGGCAGCTGGCCGATGCTGGTGACGCGCCGCCGCCCGACGTACCGGAGCAGGGCTTTGAGACCGGCGATATCGTGCTGTTGTTCAATACAAGCGAGCTGGACACGGTCTTCCCCGCCGCGGCCGAAGTCCCCGGCGTACGGGTCATGAGCGAGCCCACCATGCGCGAATATCCCGGCGACGGCGTGACCTATCAGGTCATGGTGTCCATGCTGCGCGATCCCGACGGCCATATCGTGGAGCTCAACCGGCGCGTTTATCCGCCGCTGGACTGGGACTGAGGCACATCTGACATACCGGACGGGCGGAGCGTTTCAGCCCCGCCCGTCTCCGTCTCGGCTCCGGCCTCAGCTGACGATCTCGTCCTTCAGCGTGCGCGCTGCCATGAAGAAAGCACCCGCGGAAGCCAGAGCGACCAGGCCGAAAATCACCATGGACCAGCGCAGGCCTTCGGCTTCGCCCATGGAGGCCGCGAGCATATCGCTGACCAGTCCCACACTGACCGGACCCAGCCCTAGGCCCACCAGATTGATGATGAACAGCAGAACCGCCGCCGCCGTGGCGCGGGTATGGGGTGCCACCAGGCTCTGGGCGCTGGCGAACACCGGTCCATACCAGATGGCGCCCAGAAAGACCGGGACCGCCAGCAGCATCAGCGACTGTCCGGCATCCAGGACCAGCATCGCCGCCACGAAGGGCGGCACGGTGAGCGCGGTGGCAATCGCCGGCACGATGGCGTAGCCCGCCGGATTGAGGCGGGCAGAACGGTCCGCCAGAATGCCGCCCAGATATGTGCCCGCCGCCCCGCAAATCCCGATCAGCAAGCCGAGTGTCGTTCCGAGAAATCCGATTGGGCCAAAGCTGACACCCAGCACCTCATTGACCTGAGCGGCCATCGCGGTCAGGCCCTCGCCATGATTTCGCAGATAGAACGAACCGTAGAACGTGATGTGGCCATAGCCGATCATGGCTGCCAGCGCGGCACCAGCGGAGATCCACCAGAAGGACGCCTTTGAGCGCAGCTCGGTCATAGCGTTGGAAATACTGGGCGAGTTGGCCGCCGCCGTCGCAGTCATGCTGCGCATGCCCTTGCGGCGGGGCTCCGGCAGAGTCAACCATGCGATCAGCGCCAGCGCGATGCCCGGCGCGCCGGCGACGAAAAATGCCACGCGCCAGCCATAGGCGTCGGCGATCAGCCCGCCCACCACCATGCCCGCCAGTGATCCCAGCGGAATACCCATGGAGTACAGCGCCAGCGCCGAGGCGCGTTTCTCTTTAGGCGTATAGTCGCAGATCAGCGAGTGGGCCGGCGGCGTGCAGCCCGCCTCGCCCACGCCCACACCGATGCGCGCAGCCAGCAGCTGGACGAAATTGCCCGCCAGCCCGCACAGTATGGTGAAGGCGCTCCACAGCGCCACGGCCGCCGAGATGATTTTCACCCGGTCCGCCCGCTCGGCATAGCGCGCGATGGGAATGCCCAGCACCGTGTAGAAGATCGCAAAGACGAAACCGGCCATCACCCCGAGCTGCCAGTCGGCGAGGCCCAGATCATTCTTGATGGGCTCGGCCAGGATATTGACGATCTGGCGGTCGAGAAAATTGAAGATATAGATGACCAGCAAGACGCCCAGCGCATAGGCGCGGGCGGGTTTGGCCAGCGGCGCAGGCGCGCTGGCCGGCGCGGATGTTTCAGCCGTCACGGACAAGTCCTCCCCATGTCAGGCCAGCCTCTTGAAGGGCCGGTCACCAGAATATGAGGTTAGTGCACGCACGCCCGGAGGGAACCATTTTTCGTCGGCGTGTTTGAAGTTTCTGACCGCGCCGGGCAGGCTGCAGCCACGAAACAGACAAAGGAGACGTCCATGATCCGGTTCCCCCGCCTTGCCGCTGCGTTGGGCGCAGTCATTCTCGCCGCGCCGGCCGCCATCGCTGAGACCAGCCCGGCAGACTCTTGGTGGGAGCGTTTGGAAGTCCTGTGCGGACAGGCTTTTGAAGGTCGACTCATGCGCGCGCCGGACGGAGATGACAGCCTGTCAGACCAACGCCTTGTCATGCATGTGCGCAGTTGCGAACCGGACCGTATCCGCATCCCCTTCATCGCCGGGGAGGATTTGTCGCGCACCTGGGTGCTGACGCGCCATGAGAACGGCACCATCGAACTGCGTCACGACCACCGCCACCCGGACGGAACCGAAGAAGACGCCACGCAATATGGCGGCGCGACGGTCAGCCCCGGCTCGGACTTCGGCCAGATCTTCCCCGGCGACCATGTGACCACGGCGCGCCTGCCCACCAGCTGGCAGAATGTCTGGCTGATGGAGGTCCATCCCGGAGAGCGCTTTGTCTACCATGTGCGCCGCGTGGGCACGGAGCGCGCCTTCCACGTCGAATTTAATTTGACTGCCACCGTGGAACCACCACCCGCCCCTTGGGGTTGGACAGATTGAAGCTGGTTTGCGACGCGCGGGCCAGGGCGTGCGTTTGCCCGAGTGAACCCGCTTGGGCAGCGGGGCCAAGTCCCGGACACGATTCGCTACGTGGCAGGGGCCATAAGACTTCGGATTTTGGCGAAGAAATACGGAAAGGGGCATGCATGAAACTCTCAAAATCGGCCACGTATGTGATCCTCGCGGTCGCGCTCGTTGTCATTGGCGCAGTCGGGTACGCCATCTGGCGCGACAGCCAGACCGAGACGTTCGAAATGAATATCGGGGACGAGACGCTCCGGATCGAAACCGAGGGCTGAACAAGCACCGGAAAACACCTATGTTGCCAGAAGGCCACACGCCATCAAAGTTGTCGGCCAACGGGTGCCGTACTCCTAATCCTGTCACAATCGTGGTCAAATAAGGCGGCTCAAATCTAACTTTGAAGAGGAACTGACGCATGAAGACGATTTTGCTGTCTGCTGCGGCTCTCGGACTGGTTCTCGGCGCGCCGTCAATGGCGTCGGCTGATGAGGGCTGGTATCTGGGCGGCACCATTGGCTATGGCACGCCGGAAGACACCGAAGTGACCGGCGCCCTGGGCGGCGGTCCGAATGGCGGGACGATCCGCGGCGAAAGTGACTGGCGTCAGAAGCTGTCGCTCGGCTACGCCACCGCCGGCAACTGGCGGGTCGAGGGCGAGCTCGCCCACCGCTACAACAATACCGGTTCGGTCGGCAATCATGAGGACAGCCGCTCCTCGTTCCATGCCTGGACCGCCATGGCGAACATCCTTTATGACTTCGACATCGCCCCCAGCTTCCGCCCCTATCTGGGCGTGGGCATCGGCTTCGCGCGTTCCTACGGATCGCTCGCGGGATGGAGCACCGGCACGCGTCCGGCCGGTTCGGTCATTCCGGGCGACACGCGCTATGTCGAAGTGCGCGAACGCGACCTGTCGATCGCCTATCAGGGCATCGCCGGCGTCGGCTTTCCGGTGACCGAGCGCATCACGCTCGACACCGAATACCGCTACTTCGGCTATGGCTCGACCCGCTATGCCAACGTGAATGTGGGCAATCTGTCCGGCCACGAAGTGTGGGCCGGCCTGCGTTACAGCTTCGGCGCACCGGCAGCCCCGGCTCCGACGCCGACCCCCCCGCCTCCGCCTCCGCCGCCCCCGCCGCCGCCTCCGCCTCCGCCGCCCCCGCCGTCGTGCGAGGACGCTGAGTTTGTGGTGTACTTCGAGTGGGATCGCTCCAACGTCACCGACCAGTCGCGCAACGTCATCAACAGCGCGATCAACACGGCCCGCAATTGCGGCGTCGCGGCGGTCCGCGTCGATGGCCACGCCGACCGTTCAGGTTCGGCTGCCTACAACGTGGGTCTGTCCGAGCGCCGCGCCCGTGCGGTGCGTGACGAGCTGGTCCGCCTGGGCGTGCCTGCCGGCGCGGTGTCGATCAACGCCTACGGCGAATCCCGCCCGGCCGTTGCGACCCCGGATGGCGTGCGCGAGCCGCTGAACCGTCGCGTGGAAGTCCTGATCAACCTGAACTAATTTCAGGCCAGTCAGTCTCCTAACAGACGGCCCGCCGGAGCAATCCGGCGGGCCGTTCTGCGTTCACGGAGCCAGTCTAATAGGCCGCTATCTCCACTTTGAAACCGGCACCTTTCACGGCAGTCAGAATGCGCTCCATATGGGCGCGATCATGGGCCTCCACCGAGATGTCGATATAGGTGACCTTGGCTGGCAGGTCGGAGAACACGCGATGATAGGCCACATCGATCACATTGCCCTGCTCCTGCGCGATCACCGTCGACACCTTAACCAGCTGGCCTGGCACATCGATCAGCTCGATGCGCAGGCGCGCCATACGGCCTGACCGCACCAGGCCCCGCAGCAGGATCGAGGACAGAAGCCGCGTGTCGATATTGCCACCGCACAGCACGGTGGCGACCTTGCGCCCGGCGAACCGTTCTGGCTGTTCGAGCACCCCGGCCAGGCCTGCCGCGCCAGCCCCTTCAGCCAGCACCTTCATTTCAGTCAGATAGAGATAGAGCGCACGCTCCAGCGCCGGTTCGCCAACCAGGACAAAGTCAACGGCCAGAGCCGACAGCACAGCCGCGGTGATCCCGCCCGGTGCCTTGACCGCGATGCCCTCGGCCAATGTGCTACCGCCCACCGGCCGCTCGAGGCCCTGCAGCCGGTTGGCCATGGAGGGGTAGAGCGCCGCCTGCACACCGATGATCTCGATATCCGGCCTGACCGCACGCGCCGCCAGCGCCAGCCCCGACAACAGGCCGCCTCCGCCGACCGGCGCGATGATAACGTCCAGATCGCCTTGCTCAGCCAGCATTTCTCGCGCGATCGTGCTTTGCCCGGCGATCACCCAGGGATCATCGAAGGGATGGATCAGGGTGAGGCCCTGCTGCTGGGCCAGCTGCCCGGCCCGCGCCTGGGCCTCGTCAAAACTCTCGCCGGCGATCACCACCTCGGCGCCCATGCCCTCGGTCTTCTGGATTTTCACAATAGGCGTGCCGCGCGGCATCACGATCACGGCGCGGACGCCCAGGCGGGCCGCATGCCGCGCGACGCCCTGGGCATGATTGCCGGCCGACGCCGCCACAACCCCGGCCTCGCGCTCTGGCGTGGTCAGGCTCATCAGCCGCGCCAATGCCCCGCGCTCTTTAAAGGAGCCGGTGTGCTGCAACGTCTCCAGCTTGACCCAAAGCTCGCACCCGAGCGCCTCGCCGATCCGGTCGGCGCGCAGGAAAGGCGTGCGCACAATCCCCTCAAGCCCCGCATCATGCCAGCGCCAGACCTGAGCGAGGGTGGCATCGAGATCGGGTGAGATAGTGGCGACGGATAAGGACATTGACCTGACTCTCGGGCGTGAAAATCCCACTGTGCGGCAGTGCAGCACGCCCGCGCAAACAGAAATCCGCCAGCGCGTGCGTTCCCGGCCCGACCGGCCTGTGTTAGGAGGCGCTGACAAGACAGGATGAGGGACGCTCCGCCATGCGCATCAGGCTCGGGATCATCGCCGCCGGATTATGGCTCGCCGCATGCAGCGCGCCGGATGCACAAGGCCCCGCCGCCGGAGAAGCCGAGCCATACACGCTGACCATCCTGCACATCAATGATCACCACAGTCATCTCGAGCCGCGCACGCTGGACTTTGATGTCAGCGGCCTGGCGCTTGAGGCGATGCCGGCGGACGGGCGTCTGCCAGTGGCTTATGGCGGCTTTCCTCTTCTCACCACGCTGATCGAGGCGCGCGCTGCGGCGGGCGATCCGGTCCTGACCCTGCACGCCGGTGATGCCATCACGGGCACGCTTTACTACACCCTGTTCGAGGGCGGGGCGGACGCGGCGATGATGAATCGCATCTGTTTCGACGCTTTCACCCTGGGCAATCACGAGTTCGACCATGGTGATGCAGGCCTGGCGCAATTCCTCGACTTCCTGGCCGGCGGCGACTGCGGGACCGCCGTGCTGAGCGCCAATGTTGTGCCCCATGACGCCTCGCCTCTGGTGGGCCGTCTCCAGCCTTCGATGATATTCGAGCGCGGCGGGCGGCGCATCGGCGTGATCGGGCTGGTAATCGCGGAGAAGACGCGCATCTCCTCCTCGCCCGATCCCGATACCCGCTTCCTTGACGAGACCGAGACGGCGCAGATCGAGATCGACCGGCTGCGCGCAGGAGGCGTGGAGCAGATAATCCTGCTGACCCACCTGCAATACACAAACGACCTGACGCTGGCACGTGCGCTGTCGGGCGTGGACGTCATTGTGGGCGGCGATTCCCATACCCTGCTTGGCGATCCCGACGCCCTGGCACCGCTGGGTTTCACGCCGGAGGGACCCTACCCCACCCTGGAGACCAATGCCGACGGCGATCCGGTGTGCATCGTCCACGCCTTCGATAATGCGCAGGTGCTGGGCGAGCTGCGTGTCAGCTTCGACGCGGCCGGCCGCGTGATCGCCTGCTCGGGCGCGCCGATGTTTCCCGCCGCGGCCAGTGGCTACACCCTTCGCCAGGACGAGGCGGACATTACCCTGTCCGAAGCGGACGCCGCGCGGGTGCGCGCCGCGCTGGAGCAACACCCGGCGCTGCATCCGGTCGAGGCGAACCTGGAGAGCGAGACGCTGCTGGCGGGCTTCACCGCCCGGCTGGCCGATTTGCGCACCACCGTCATCGGCGAGGCCGCCGAGACGCTGTGCATGGTGCGTCTGCCCGGCGAGGGCCGCGCCGAGCCTCTGTGTTCACGCGAGGAGACCTACGCGCAGGGTGCCCATATCTCCGCTCTGGTGGCACAGGCATTTCTGGAGCGCGAAGGCAGCGCCGACATCGCCATCCAGAATGCAGGCGGCGTGCGCACCAGCATCCCGGCGGGCCCGGTGACCATCGCCGACGCCTTCACCGTCCTGCCGTTCGCCAACACGCTGCACGTGCTGACCCTGTCGGGTGCCGAGATCATCGAGACGCTGGAAGAGGCGGTGGCCGCCAGCGCCAGCGGCGGCGGGGCCTATCCGTATGCCGCCGGTTTGCGCTTTGCGGTGAATCTGTCGGCCGAACCCGGAGCGCGCATCAGCGCGGTTGAGGTGAATTCACGCCTCGCCGGCGAATGGACGCCGATCAATCCAAACGCAGAGTACAAGGTGGTGACCAACTCCTTCACCGCCGGGGGCGGGGACGGATACCGTGTCTTCGCCCGCGCCAGCGCGGAAGGACGCGCTACCGACACCTTCGCTGAATATGCCCAGAGCTTCGTGAATCACGTGCGGGCCCGCGCCGAAGCCGGAGAGCCGCTGCTCCGTCCGCACGCCGGGATGATGAGCACGCAGCGCTTCATCAATGCGGATGGGTGCGACCATTCACAGCGGGCTGATTGCGGATGAGGTCTTGCAGCCGCCCTAATAGGCGCGCTCCACGACAAACTCGGCGAGTGCGGCCAGCGACTGGCTCCACACATTGTCTGGCGCGGCGTCCAGCGCCTGAACCGCCCGCGCGGCGTGACCGCGCGCGGCTTCCAGCGTCGCGTCCAGTGCGCCATGGCGCTTGAGGATCGCGACCGCCTGGTCGAAATCGTCGGGGGTCTGGCGGCCCTCCGCCATGGTGCGCACCCAGAATCCGCGCTCGGCCTCACCGCCCGCTTCCAGTGCCAACGCGACAGGCAGGGTGATCTTGCCTTCGCGGAAATCATCGCCGGTATTCTTGCCGAGCTCCACAGCGAGCCCGCCATAATCGAGCGCGTCATCCACCAGCTGGAACGCCAGGCCCAGCTCGCGGCCATAGGTCTCCATGGCCGCTTCGAGCTTTTTGGGCGCACCAGCCAGGATCGGCGAGACCTGGGCCGAGGCGGCAAAGAGGGCGGCGGTCTTGGCACCGATAATGTCCATGTATTCCGCGCGCGTGGTGGCGACCTGGCGGGCGGCAGCCAGCTGGCGCACTTCGCCTTCCGCGATCACGGCCGCCGCGCGCGACAATACGTGCAGCGCATCCATGGAGCCGGCATCCACCATAAGCATGAAGGCGCGCGCGAACAGGAAATCGCCCACCAGCACTGACTGGGGATTGCCCCAGACCTTGTTGGCGGGCCGCTTGCCCCGCCGCAGATCACTGTCATCTACCACATCATCATGCAACAGAGTGGCCGAATGGATGAACTCCACCGCTGCCGCCAACGGCAGGTGGCCACGCCCGTCATAGCCCAGCATCCGCGCGGTCGCGACGGTGATGAGGGGACGGATACGCTTGCCGCCTGCGTCCAGCAGGTGGTGCGCAATAGCGGGGATCACCGCCGTGGCGCTGGAGGCCCGGTCGGCGATGAGCGCTTCCACGCCCGCCATATCGGTGCTGGCCAGCGCCGCCAGGCGCACCGCCGGATTTACCGGCGCCGCCTCGAAGTCCGGCAGGGGAAGTCCGTTCACGCGCCTTGCCTCTTGCAGTCAGATCATTTGCGCCTGCAGAATAGGTAGCAGCGGTGCCTCCGGCAAGCTGACCGGACTGCGTGACAGGGACGCAGGCTGGTTCTGGCGCCACACCCGCCGCCGGGCAAGCAGGGAGATACGTGCGATGATGATCGAGGTGCTGTCCACCAACGATCCGGTGAAGCTGAATTTCGCCGAGGCAGTCTTGCGCGATTCCGGTATCGAGCCGGTGACGCTGGACGCCCACACCGCCGCGACCTTTGGCGGGGCCCTGCCCTGGATCCGCCGCCGGCTCCTGGTGCCGGAGGATGTGGCTGACAAGGCGCGCCGCGCGCTGGCCGAGGCCATGCCTGCGGACGAATGAGCCAGACCGCGCCGCTGACGCAAGACCGCATTCTGGGCGGTCAGCTGACCCTCACCCAGACCGCTGACGGCTATCGCGCCGGGCTCGATGCCATGCTGCTCGCTGCGGCCGTGACGCTGAAGCCGGGCGCACACGCGGCGGAGTTCGGCTGCGGCCCCGGTGCGGCGCTGCTCTCGGTGGCTCATGCCTTCAAGGACGCCCGGCTGACCGGGGTCGAGCTGGACCCGGCGGCCGCTGAGCTCGCCCGGCGCAACGCAGCGGCGAACGCGCTGGCCGACCAGGTGACCATTGTCGAGGCGGATGCTCTGGCCTGGCGCCCCGACGCGCCGCTGGATGCGGTGTTTTTCAATCCGCCCTATTTCGATGACCCGGCATCGTTGCGCGCGCCCAAACCGGGCAAGCAAGCCGCCTGGATCAGCGCCGCGCCGCTGTCAGACTGGATCGCAACGGCCCTCAAGCGCCTGAAACCTGGCGGCACACTGGTCTTTATCCACCGGGCCGACCGGCTGGGCGAGGCACTGGGCGCACTGCAGGGCAAGGCGAGCGCCGTCGTCCTGCCCGTACACCCGCGGGCTGAAGCACCGGCCAAGCGCGTTCTGGTCGAAGCGCGCGCCGGCGGACGCGCACCTCTGGTGCTGATGGCACCTCTGGTGCTGCATGAAGATGGAAGCGGGGCCTGGACGCCGAAGGCAGATGCAGTGCTGCGCGGGGCCGCGCGCCTTGAACTGGCGGGCTGAACACGCCAAGTCTGGAGGCCCATCCTGCGACTGGAGCCGCCATGTCTGTGATCCGCACCGAATTCGACCGCGCGACCCGCGCCGTGCGCAAGCTGATCGGGGCCGACGCCCCCAGCGTGCCCCTGATCCGGCTGGAGGGCATGATTGCAGCAGGCGGGCGCAATTCGACGGCGCTGTGCCTGAGCCGGCTGGAAAAGCTGCTGGACAAGGCCTTTGCCGACACAAGTTCGGTCGCTGTGGCGATCAGCGTCAATTCGCCAGGCGGCAGCCCGGTGCAATCGCGCCTGATCCATGATCGCATCCGCGCCCTGGCGGCGGAGAAAGAGAAGACCGTGCTGGTGTTCTGCGAGGACGTGGCGGCGTCAGGCGGTTACTGGATCGCCTGCGCGGGCGACGAGATTTTCGCCGACCCAGCATCCATCGTCGGCTCCATCGGCGTGATCAGCGCCGGCTTCGGTTTCACCGGTGCCATGGATCGTCTGGGCGTCGAGCGCCGGGTGAAGACTGCCGGCAAATCCAAGCTGCTGGCCGATCCCTTCGGTCCGGAGACCAAGGAGCAGGCCGCCACGATCACCCGCCTTATGGAGGCGATGCACGCCCAGTTTATCGACCATGTCAAAGCGCGGCGCGGCGACAAACTCAAAGACGGGGCCGAGCTGTTTGACGGCTCGGTCTATACCGGTGCCGAGGCGCTGGATGTGGGTCTGATCGACGGCCTGGGCGAGGCGCGCAGCGAGCTGAAGCGCCGCTTCGGCGACAAGGTGCGCATCCGCCCGCTGGCCCCGGCGCGCGCCGGCGTGCTGTCACGGGTCATGGGCGCAGCGCTGGATCAGGTGGAGCTGCGCGCAGTGTGGAGCCGGTTCGGGCTCTAAAGAAGCATTTTCAGCGAAAGTGGACACCGGTTTCGCGGTTCGAAAATGCGATAAATCAGGAGTCTGTCATCGCCCGCTTCAGCCCCGGCAGGCCCACCGCCAGCGTGCCCGCCCGCGCGATGTAATAGCCCAGAAACGCCAGCCACAGCCCCGTCACGCCGAAGGCGGGGCGCAGGGTCAGGTCCAGCGCCAGATAGATCACCAGAGCGGCGATCATGGCATTGCGCATCAGCGTGCCGCGCGTGGTGCCGATCATCAGCCCGTCCAGCTGCCAGCTGGGCGCGCCCAGGAGCGGCACCAGCGCGCAGAAGACCAGAGCGCCCAGCGCGGCTTCCCGCGCCGCCGGATCGGTGGTCATGGCCAGGATGAACGCTTCCCCGAACACCAGAAATGTTCCGGTTAACAACAGCGCGCCGCCCAGTGCCATCTCGCTGGTCAGGCGGAAGGCGCGTTTCAGCCGCTCCCAGTCGCGGGCCCCGGCAGCGCGGCCGGTTTCCGCCTCGGCCACATGGGCGAAGGCGTCCAGCACGAAGGCGCTGATGGCGATGAATTGCAAGAGGATCGCATTGCCCGCCAGCACATGGGCGCCCTCGCGCAGACTGGCCTCGTTGAACCAGTAGAACCCCGCCAGCAGCGCCAGCGTGCGCACGAACAGATCACGATTGACCGCAAAAAGGCGCATCAGACCCTGCCGGTCAAACACGCGCTCGGGTGCCGCGCGGCCACGCGCGCGCAAAACGCCCGCGATCACCACCGCCGCCAGGCCCAGATGCAGCCATTGCGCCAGCGCGCTGGCCCCCGCCACACCTGCCACACCCCAGTCCAGCCCGAACACGAACCAGAGCGACAGGCCCGCATTGGCGAGATTGAGCGCAATTTGCAGCACCAGCGCCCGGCCGGTCAGGCCCAGCCCGATCAGCCAGCCATAGATGGCGAACCCCGCCAGAGCGGCAGGGGCACCCCAGATGCGCGCATCGATATAGGCGCGCGAGTCGGCGGCCACGTCCGGCCCGGCGCTGAACAGGGCGAGCGCCGCTTCGCGCAGCGGCCATTGGGCCAGAATGAAGATTACCCCGAAGCTGGCCGCGAGAATGAGCGCGCGGTAGAGCACTGCCCGCCCGGCACCGGGCTGGCCTGCACCATCTGCCTGCGCCGCCAGCGCCGTCGCGCCCATGCGCAGGAAGCCCAGCGACCAGTAGAGCATGTTGAACACAAGCGTGCCGAGCGCCACCGCCGCGATGGCGGCGGTCTCGCCGGTATTGCCGATGACCGCCAGATCAATGAGGCCCACCAGGGGCGCAGCCACATTGGCGCCCATGATTGGCAGGGTGCGCGCAAACAGGGCGCGGCGGGTGAGGTGATGTTCGCTCATGACCGCCCCTTACCCGGTTCGCACGGGGCCGGGCAGCCCCAAAAGACAACCCCCGCCCGGACGGGGTCCGGGCGGGGGCGGTTCGTCTGGCGCGGTTCCGGTAGGCGGACCGCTATACGATTACCAGGACACGCTCACGCGGCCATAGACATAGCGGCCATTGAAGCCTGCGGGGGAGAACGCATTGAAGATGAACGGCGTTGCGCCCGTGGCCGCGTTAAAGGTCGGGTTCTGGGTGGGATAGCTGTCGAACACATTGTTGGCGCCGAGCGCGAACCGCGTGTTTTCCAGCAGCTGAACCGAGCCCTCGATATCCACGACCCATTGCGGCTCGATGGTCCAGTCCAGCGCCGGGTTGTTGGACAGGACCTGCACATCACCAAAACGGGTGGCGCGGATCAGGCCGCCCAGATTCTCCCGGTTCCAGTCGAGGCCGAAGATGTATTTGTCGCTCGGCGAGCCGGTTTCCTGACGCCCGATATTGACCCTCGCAAACAGGGTCGGCGGCGGGGTCAGAGCCGACAGCACACCGGTCGACTGGATATTGCTGAGCTCGGTGTCGGTGAAGTTGGCGGCCGCGGTGGCACGGAAGCTGCCGATATTGCCGGCATCCCACGAGTAGTTGGCGACGATGTCCAGACCCGTAGTGACCGAGTCAGCCGCGTTCAGGAAGAAGCGCGCCGCGCCGACGCCAGCGGGAAGCAGCGCCACCACATTGGCCTGGTTGAGGTTCTCTGACAGCAGGATGCGGTCGTCGATCTCGATGCGATAGCCGTCAATGGTCAGAACAAAGCCGCCATTCTGGAACACTGCGCCCAGCGAATAGTTGATCGAGGTTTCCGGCTCCAGATCCTGCGAGCCCAGTGCGCGGGCGATCGGGCTGTCCACCGCGAACGTGCCGGTCTCTGTGGCCACGTTGTTGATGAACACCGTGGACGTGGCGGTGTAGTGGCTCTGGTGCAGCGACGGCGCGCGGAAGCCGGTGCTGATCGAGCCGCGCAGCGCAACGTTGTCGGTGAAGTCGAAGCGGCCCGCGATCTTGGCGTTGAGCGTATCACCGAAGTCGGAATAATTCTCGTAGCGCAGCGCGCCCGAAACCGTCAGGCGATCAGTGATGTCGGCTTCGAGATCGACATAGCCGCCCCAGGAATCGCGGCTTTCATCCACTGCGTTCTGAGGCTGGAAGCCCGGGAACACCTGGCTGCCGGCAGCCAGTCCGGGAACGCCGAAATAGGAGCCGGGCTCGCCGGCACCGATCTCGAAATTCTCGCGGCGGTATTCAACGCCGTAGGCGACGTTGAGCGGGCTGGCGAGGCCATCGATCACCACCGGCTGCACGAAGTCGGCATTGACCACGGTCTGGGTGAACTGCAGCTGCCCGGCGAAAAACTCGGTCGGGCTGGCAGCGCCCAATGAGCGGTTCAGCGTGTTGCGGATGTTGAAATCAACCGTGTTGCGGCCGTGCACAACGCTGAAATCATACGCCACTGCGCCGGCATCACCGCGCACGCCACCACCGACGGACAGGTCGGTCACGTCGGGGTGAATTTCCGGCAGGAAGCCATCGGGATAGATGGACGCGACATTGCGTGCATCACGTGCCCGGCGATAGAAACCGAACGAGCGCGCCTCGCGGTCCTGATAGCTGGCGAAGCCATAAAGCTCGGCCCCATTGCCCAGCGGGATGCCGGCATTGGCCAGCACGCTGATATCGCGCACATCACCATTGCCGTGATTCCAGTTGAGGCGGTCAAATGTCAGCTCGCGCGGATCCGGCGCACCACCGATCAGATTGTAGTTATTGATCGTGTCAACATCAGCGCGATTGGTGCGCTGACGGTCGCGATACTCGGCCGACACTGTCAGGAAGCCATTCTCGCCCAGTCCGAACCCGGCCCAGCCGGACACGGTCAGGGTCTCGCCATCACGCACATTGCGGCTGGAACGTGGAAGGTCGACATCCGTGGCGTGCTCGCCATAGGTCACCGTGACCGCACCACCTTCACGCGCTTCGCGCAGGCGCACGTTGATCACGCCGGCGATGGCATCCGAGCCGTATTGTGCCGACGCACCGTCACGCAGCACTTCCACCGCGCCAATGGCCGAGGTCGGGATGGTGTTCAGATCAACCGCTGCTGCGCCGCGTCCCACCGTATTGAGGTTCAAAAGCGCGCTGACATGGCGGCGCTTGCCATTGACCAGCATGAGGGTCTGGTCCGGTGCCAGGCCACGCAGCTGGGCCGGGCGGACCGAGTCGGTGCCGTCGGAAATCGCCGGAAGCGGGAAGTTGAACGACGGCAGCGAATAGGACAGCGCCTGGTTCAGCTCGGTCGTGCCGTGGGCACCGAGATCATCGGCGGAGATAACATCGACCGGGGCCAGCGACTGGGTGACGGTGCGCCCTTCGGTGCGCGTGCCGGTGACGATGACGACATCGCCTGATGCACGCGGGGCTGCATCCTGCGCTGCGGCAGCGCCGGCAGCGAGGACGGCGAGCGAAACGCCCGCGAGGAAGAACGTGGATTGTCTGATGCGCATGGTGTCAGGAGCTCCCCTGGATGAGGCCGCGCGGCGCTCCCGCTGGACGAGGGGGCGCTTTGTGCGGCTGCTAAGTTGTTCGTACATTGTGCCGTCGATCTGGAGAATCCAGCCCTTGGCGTTAATGATTTCGTCGCTTTTGTGACGGGTGTGGCAGAATCGCGACACTGCCTCAGCAGGATGGGGTCAACACAGCATAGCTTAGCTTTTCTCCCAAAAACCCGACCCCGCGTAAGGCAACGCCGAACGGCTTGCGCTTGCCGGCCAGTGTGAGCGCCGTTAAAACTGAACATTCGTCATGCAGGCAAGGAAGACCCTCTGATGGGACCGGCAGATTTGCTAAACATTGAGCCGGGTGCCCGGCCCGCCGAGCCCTTGCTGCCGCTGAATGCGCTGCGGGCGTTTGAAGCGGTCGCTCGGCGCGGCAGTGTTGCTGCAGCTGCGAGGGAGCTGGGTGTGACGCCCGGCGCGGTGTCCCAGCAAATCCGTCTCCTGGAAGATGTCCTGAAAGTGCGCTTGCTGGAACGTCAGGGCCGGGGCGTGTCGCTGACCGTGGGCGCCGCCGGGGCGGCCCCTGCGCTGAACGAAGCCTTCGCCCGTCTCTCTGAAGCCAGCCGCCTGTTGCGCCAGGAATCCGGCGTCAGCGCCCGCGTGCGTCTGGGCGCGCCGGGAGCTCTGGCCGCTTCATGGCTGGCGCCGCGCCTGACCGGTGTGGAGATTGACCTGATTGCCGACCCGGCACCCGAAGACCTCGACCGGTTCCGGCTGGATCTGGATATCCGCTATGGGCCCGGCCCCTGGCCCGGCTACCGGGTCGTCCGGGTGATGACCGAAAGCGTGGCGCCAGCAGCCTCGCCGGACCTGCTGGCACCCTTTGGCGGAGACTGGCGCGCGGCGCTGACGGCCCTGCCCCTGATCCACGATATGAGCCCGGGGCGCGATCCCGCGCAGCCCGACTGGCGCACATGGCTGGAGCGCCGGCGCCTGGCTCGGACCGATCTGGCCGCCGGGGATCATTATGCGCGCCCGGAACATGTCGTTGCCGCAGCCGTTGCGGGGCGCGGTGCCGCTCTGGTGCGCCGCAGCCTGGCCGATGGCGCGGTCGCGCGCGGCGAACTGATCAGCCTGGTGGCCGACGGTGTGACGGCGCTGGACTGGGGATATTATATCCTGTCTCCTGAGACCCGCCCCGTTCCGCGCGCGGCACGGGGCATCATCGATACCCTGAAAGACCTTGCCGAGCCTTTCGAGGCCGCCGGCGTCTAGACCCGACTTCCCAATGCGTTGAAAGGACTTTCCATGCGTCACCTGACCCGCTTCGCCGCCCTTACCGGCACGGCTCTGTGGCTGACCGCCTGCGGTGCCCCGAACACAAGCGGGCCCGGCAGCGTACCGGGAACGGCGCAAGCGCCTGACCCCGCCGCCGCGCCTGCAGCTGCGCCGGTCGACGCCATGGTCGCCGCTGCCCATCCCGACGCCGTGGAAGCGGGCCTAGAAGCGCTGCGCCGCGGCGGCGACGCAGTGGACGCGGCCATTGCGGTTCAAGCCGTGCTGGGTCTGGTCGAGCCGCAAAGCTCCGGCATCGCTGGGGGCGCCTTCATGGTGCGCTATGACGCACAGACAGGCGAAACCATCGTCTATGACGGGCGCGAAACCGCGCCGGCGAGTGTCACGGAAAACCATTGGCTGAACGAGGACGGCGAACCGGTCGGGTTCCTTGAGGCCTGGCAGAGCGGGCGCTCCACCGGCGTGCCCGGCGCCATCGCCATGCTGGCCATGGCCCATGGCGATCACGGACGGCTGGACTGGTCGGACGGATTCGACGCCGGCATCACGCTGGCGACAGACGGGTTCGAAGTCTCCCCGCGCCTGTCATCTCTGGCCCAGCGCGTGCGGCAAATCTCCTCTCTGGCCCGACGCGAACAGTCGCGCGATTACTTCTATGATCCGGACGGCAATGCGTGGCCGGCCGGCCATGTGCTCACCAATCCGGGCTATGCCGCCACACTGACGGCTGTGGCGGCGGACTGGCGCAATTTCTACACTGGCGAGATCGCGCAGCAGATCATCGACACGGCCGCGGAAGAGCCCCTGCCCGGCCTGATCACGCCGGAGGATCTCGCAGGGTACGAGCCGGTGCGGCGCGAGGCGTTGTGCGCGCCTTACCGCGTCCATCTCGTCTGCTCGGCGCCGCCGCCCTCCTCGGGTGCCATTGCCGTTGGGGCGATCATGACCATCCTGGAAGGCTTCGACATGAGCGCCCACGGCCCTGACACGGCAGAGGGCTGGCACCTGTTCATAGAGGCGAGCCGTCTGGCCTATGCCGACCGGGACCAGTATGTGGGCGACGCCGACTTCGCCGACGTGCCGGTAGCGGGGCTTCTGGACCGCGACTATCTTGCCACGCGCCGCGGCCTGATCGATCCGGAACGGGCGATCCCGGCCATCTCCCACGGCATGCCGCCGGGCGCGCAGCCGGCCGGGCCCGACACCACGCCGGACAATCGCGGCACGACCCATTTCGTCATCCGCGACACATTCGGCAATGTGGTCTCCATGACCACCACGGTGGAATCGGGCTTCGGCAATAACCGGATGACCGAAGGCGGGTTCCTTTTGAACAACCAGCTGACCGATTTCGCGTTCGTTCCGCGGGACGAGACCGGACGCCTGCATCCCAACGCGCCGGAAGCGGGCAAGCGGCCACGCTCGTCCATGTCGCCCACCATTGTTTTTGATGCGGACGGGAGTTTTGTGTTGGCCACCGGCTCGCCGGGCGGCAATTCGATCATCGCCTACACCGCCAAGACGCTGGTTGGCATGCTCGATTGGGGCCTCAGCGCCCAGGAAGCAGCCGATCTGCCCAATGTCGTGGCGCGCGGCGATGTGATCAATATCGAGCGCGGATTCGATGCGGACATGCTCGAAGCGCTGCGCCAGCGCGGCTTCGAGATTGACGGCGAGCGGGGCGAAAACTCCGGCATCCACATCATTCGCATGCTCGAGGACGGCACGCTGGAGGGTGCCGCCGATCCGCGCCGCGAGGGTGTGGCCGCACGGCCCTGACCGGGACGGGTGAGCGGCGCTACCGCGTGTAGCGCCGCTTCAGTCCGAACAGCAGGGCGATAGCGCCAAAATACAAAAACGGGCGCAGCGTGGCGGCAAGCCCGGCCATGTCCATGCGGGTGAAGGCGAGCTGCAGCGCGAAATTGGCCGGCATGTCCCCGGCGCTGGCGTATTCCAGCGCGAAGCGCAGCACCACGTCCACGCTGTAGGCCAGCAACGCCGCGCCCGTGATCTGGCTCCAGCGCCGCATCACCAGCGCCGAGACGATCGAGGCCATGGCGATGAAGGACACGTCAAAAAAGGTGAAGCCCGCCAGGAGCAGCGTGAACGGGTCCGCGCCCATCAGCTACTCCTCTGCGCCCGTGATCTGGCCGGCATAATCTTCGCAAATGAGGCTGGCGAGCGCCTGCCCGCCCTCCAGCGTCACCGCCAGATAGACCGCGCCATCATCGGTTTCGTGGAAGGGCGCATCGGACGGGGCGATATCACCGCCTGCGCCCAGAAGGGCCGATGCCGCATCCACAGCGGCGGCACCATCTCCGCCCGGATTGCAGCCGGTCGCACTCTCCACTGCCCCAAACAGCCAGGCCAGCCGGTCACGCGCTGCGGCCAGGCCCTGGGGTGCCGGGAAACGCGCCGTCACATTGAAGACAGGCTGCACGCAGAAATCGGCGGCAATGACCACCACGGACCCGTCGGCGAACACGGCCGCATCGGCGCGGGCATCTCTGTTTTCCAGCGCGGGGGCGGCCAGGACCGCGCCTGCTTCGAACAGGTCGAAGCTGAAGGCGGTGAAATCGAGGCAGGCCTCGGCCTGATCCTCGAACCCGGCCTCGCCTTCCTGCGCCTGCGCGCCGGCAAGTGGCGTGATGCATGGCGCGGCCAGCACACCAGCGAGCACCAGCAGGAATCCCCAGCGAATCATGACGCCCCCTCAAGGTTAAGGGGTCAGTCTATCCCGGCTCGACGCCACGCTCCAGCGCGCGCGCAAGAGCGCTGGCGTCACGTGCCGCATCGGTGCCGGGAAAGCGCTGGTCCAGCGCGGTCTGGGCACGGATGGCGCTTGCCACGTGGGGATCACGCCGGATGATCCCGGCCAGCAGCGGGCGGAAGCCCAGAAAGCTCTCGCAGGTCCGGGCAAACATGGCGTAGGCACCTTGCGCCGCCACCTTGTCGGGCGCGTTGTTGACCACCACGAAGGGCGACGCGCCCTCGTCCCGCATGCGCAGGGTTTTCACAAACGCATAGGCGTCGGTGAGCGATGTGGGCTCGTCATTGATGACCACCAGCACATCATCGGCGGCGACAGCGAGGCGGATATTGGCCCGCTCCGCACCGGCAGCCAGATCGATCAGCGTGCGGTCATAGCCCAAGGACGCCGCGGCCAGCCCCGCCGCCAGACGTCCCACGGCACCGATATCGAGCCCGGCCAGGGAGGCCGACCCGGACGGCCCGGCGATGACATCAAACCCGCCAGCCTTGTGCGATCCGCCACAGGCCGGGGCGACCGCCTCGGCCAGCGTCAGGCGTCCGGCCACCACGGCGCCAAGGTCACCGGGCGGGTTCAGTCCCAGCTGCACGTCGATATTGGCCATGCCCAGATCCGCGTCGACCACCAGCGTGCGCGCCTTGCGTTGGGAGAACGCCCGCGCCAGCGCCAGCGTCAGCGCGGTCTTGCCCACCCCGCCCTTGCCCGAGGCGATGGCGATCACCGGTCCGGCCCGGCGCGGCGCGCGGGCGGCGTCATGCGCTTCGGCAGCCAGCGTGGTCATGAATGATCCTCCTCGCCAGCATCGTCTTCCAAAAGCGCGCGTGCCAGGCGCAGCGCCGTGGCCGGTGCCAAGCCTGATCCGATAAAAGGCGACGCGGCCACATGGGCGTAGGCCAGACCCGCCTCGCCCGGCGCCAGCAGCGCGCCGCGACGGCGGGCGGCGTCCAGCTTGGTGATGATCGCTCGGCCCGCGCCGATGGCGGCGAACAGGGCCGCGATGTCCTCGGCGTCGCCCGGTGCCAGTCCCGCCTCCATCACCGCGACGATCTCGGCGTCGGCAGCGTAGGCGAGATCGGCCAGGTCATCGAGATCATCGAGCTCGAAAGGATTGATACCAGGCGCGTCAATGATCGCGGCCCGGGGTGCCGCTCGGGTCAGCACGGCGGACAGTTCGCGCGGGCCTTCCACCGCTTCAAACTCCAGCTCCAGCGCCTTGGCGTAGGCAGCCAGCTGCTCGCGCGCGCCCGCTCTGGCGTCGGCGCTGATCAGAACCGGCCGCACACCGTGGCGCACAGCCCGCGCCGCCAGCCGCGCGGCGCAGGAGGATTTGCCCGCACCCGCGCCACCCGCCAGCAGGATGGGGCGGCCCGGATCGGCCTCGACCGGATGCACGCCGTAGCGCTGGTCCAGGGCGCGCGCCAGCGTCGCCGTGGCTTCGCCGTCCTGCATCGCCATGGCCGACTTCATCAGCGCTTCAGCCGGCTCCGGCGTGACATGATGCCAGCTCAGAGCCCGGGCAATGCGCGTCAGCCCGGCGCTGGCATCGCCGCGCTCGCGCGTCCGTTCGGCATCGCGGCGTGCCAGAGCGGTTACGCTGTCCTCGGCTTTGGTTCCCATGGTGCCGCGTTCCGCCGCCGCGCGCACTTCCACCCCGCCGCCGGGCGCATCGCCCGAGGTGATGATCACCGCGTCCGGCCCCAGTTCACGGCGCACCTCGGCCATGACGGCGCTGAGACTGTCTCCGGTGAAGGTGCGCATGCGCATGGGGGCGTCTTTCTAGATCTGCCCGACGGTCTTGAGCCGGGCGCTGGGGTGGATCTCGTTCTGGCTCATTACCACGGTCTGCGGCCGGAAGCGTTCAGCCAACGAGCGCACATAGGGCCGCGCCTGCGGACTGGTCAGCAGCACCGGCACGTCGCCAGAAGTACCCGCGCGGTCAAAGCCCTCGCGCACGCGGGCCACGAAATCGCGCAGCGAGGACGGGGCGAGCGCCAGCTGGCGCCGGTCGCCATCGCCGATCATCGCCTCGGCGAAAGCCTGCTCCCATTGCGGGCTCAGCGACAACACCGGCAACGTACCGTCAGGACCCTTGTTGGCATAGCAGATCTGGCGCGCCAGACGCGTGCGCACATGCTCGGTGACGGCGTCGAGATTCTGGGTTGCGGACGAGGCTTCGGCGATGGCCTCCACAATCGTCGGCAGATCGCGGATCGAGACGCGTTCCTTGAGCAGGTTCTGCAGGACGCGCTGGATGCCCGCACGGGTGATCTGGGACGGGGTGATGTCGTCGACCAGCTTGCGGTGCTCCTTGGACAAGGCCTCCAGAAGCTTCTCGGTCTCCGCATAGGACAGGAGATCGGCCATGTTCTCGCGCAGGATTTCGGTCAGGTGGGTGACCAGCACGGCGGCCGGGTCCACCAGCGTATAGCCGCGGAAGGTGGCTTCCTCGCGCAGGCCTTCCTCGATCCAGGTGGCAGGCAGGCCAAAAGCCGGCTCCTTCACATGCGTTCCGGGCAATTCCACCTGCTGACCCGTCGGGTCCATGGCCAGCAGCGAGCGCATCTTCAGTTCGCCAAAGCCCGCCTCCATCTCCTTGACGCGGATCAGGTAGTGCTCGCCGGCCGACTGCATGTTGTCGATGATGCGCACCGACGGCAGGACGAAGCCGGTTTCCTGGGCGAGATTGCGGCGCAGCGCCTTGATCTGATCGGTAAGGCGGCGGCCCTCCACATCATTGATCAGCGGCAGCAGCGCATAGCCCAGCTCGATCTTCAGCTCGTCGATGTGCAGCGTGTCCTCAATCGGCGGCTCGGCGGTGGCGGCCTCGGTCGCGGCCTGATCGGCCGCATCGGTCTGCTTGTTGACGATGTCATCGGCCCGCTGGTCGCGCCGCCGACCGGACATGACTGCCCCGGTTCCCGCCGCCGCGGCCAGAATCGCGAACGGGATCAGCGGCATGCCGGGCAACAGCCCGATGGCGAGCGCCGACCCGGCGACCATGCCCAGCGAGGCCGGATTGGCCGACAGCTGGCCGAACACCGCCTTGTCCGCCTCGCCGTCCACACCTGCCTTGGAAACCAGAAGGCCGGCGGCCAGCGATACGATCAGCGCCGGGATTTGCGACACCAGGCCGTCGCCGACGGTCAGCGTGGAATAGGTGCTGGCCGCATCACCGAACGCCATGCCGGACTGGGCCACGCCAATGACCATACCGCCAATCAGATTGATCGAGGTGATCAGAATGCCTGCGACCGCGTCGCCGCGCACGAACTTCGAGGCACCATCCATGGCCCCGAAGAAGTTGGACTTGTCTTCCAGCTCCTTGCGGCGGTCCTTGGCTTCCTGCTCGGTGATCAGGCCGGCTGAAAGGTCGGCGTCGATGGCCATCTGCTTGCCCGGCATGGCGTCCAGGGTGAAGCGCGCGGCCACCTCGGCGATACGCCCCGAACCCTTGGTGATCACCACGAAGTTCACGATCACCAGAATTATGAAGACGATGATGCCGATGATGACATTGCCTTGCATCACAAACGCACCGAAGGCCTGGATGATGTCGCCCGCCGCCGCCGTGCCCTCATGACCCTCCGACAGGATCAGCCGCGTGGACGCGATGTTCAGCGCCAGGCGCAGCATGGTCGCGATCAGCAGGATGGCCGGAAAGGCCGTGAATTCCAGCGGCGTGCGGATGAACAGCGCCGTCATCAGGATCAGTACGGAAAAGCAGATCGAAACCGCCAGCGCGACATCCAAAAGGACGCGCGGCAGCGGCAGTAGCAGCATGACCAGCAGGCTGAGAACGCCCACCGCCATGATGATGTCACCGCGCGCCAGGCGGCGGCCGAAGGCCGCCCAGTCAAATCCGGCAGGCCTGGAAGCGGGAGCGTCAGCCATCAGCGGTCATCAATCTCCGTCAGGCCGCGCCGGCGCGGGTTTCGCCCGGTGCAGGAATTTCTGCGCCGGAATCGGCATAGAGCTTGAGCTTGTTGCGCAAGGTTCGGATCGAAATGCCCAGAATCGTCGCCGCATGGGTGCGATTGCCCAGGCAGTGATCCAGCGTGTCCAGGATCAGGTCCTGCTCCACCTCGGCCACGGTGCGCCCGACGCGGTTGGTCGCCTCGTCCGCCGCTTCTGCGGCGCGCCGCGCAATGGTGCCGCCATAAGCGGTGAAGGGCGACCCGTCCGGCGAGCGGATGGCTTCAGGCGTGATCTGGTCCCCGTGGGCCAGCAGCACCGCGCGGTGCATGGCGTTTTCCAGCTCCCGCACATTACCCGGCCATTCACGCGTTGTGATCTGCGCCTTGGCCGCTTCGGAGAGCGGGCGATAGGCTACGCCATTGGCCTTGGCGTATTTGCGCAGGAAATGGTCGGCCAGCGCCACAGCATCTTCCGGGCGTGCACGCAAGGGCGGCACGGCCAGATTGACAACATTGAGGCGGAACAGAAGGTCTTCGCGGAACACTCCGTCGCGAACGGCCTGGGCCAGATCGCGATTGGAGGTGGCGATGATGCGGATATTGACCTTCACCGGCTTTCCGCCGCCGACCCGGTCAATCTCGCGTTCCTGCAGGGCGCGCAGGAGCTTGGCCTGCAGACGGACGTCCATCTCGGAAATCTCGTCCAGCAGCAGCGTGCCGCCATCGGCTTCCTCGAACTTGCCGATGCGCCGCGCGACCGCACCGGTGAAAGCGCCCTTCTCGTGGCCGAACAGCTCTGACTCCAGCAGGTTTTCCGGGATCGCCGCGCAATTGACCGAGATGAAGGGCTTGGAGGTGCGCCTGGACATTTTGTGGACGTGACGGGCCATCACCTCCTTGCCGACGCCGCTTTCGCCGGTAATCAACACAGACGCCTCCGAAGGCGCGATGCGCTCGGCCAGCTCCACCACGCTCAGCATGGCCGGATCACGCGCCACCAGCGGACGGTCATCATCGGACACCGCTGCCAGCACGGCACCGATCAGGTCGGGATCGGGGGGCAGATGGATGAATTCCTTGGCACCGGCCCGGATCGCGCCCGCCGCAGCTTCAGGGCGCACATTGACCCCGCAGGCCACGATGGGTGCCATGATGCGCTCGGCCTCGTTGGCGGCGATCAGCGCGGCGATGTCCAGCGCCACATCGACCATGAGCAGATCTGCCCCGCGCCCCGCGCGCAAATAGGCTGTGGCCTGTTCGATGGTGTCGACCTGGGCGACTTTCGCGCCGCGATCCATCGCGATCTTGGTTGCTATGGTCGATTGCCCGCCCAGCGAGCCTACGATCAGAACGCGCATCGTGCAGCTCCTTCATATACAGCTTCGGTCCGGGTCATGAGCCGTCACCATCCTTGATGATTTCCGTCATGGTTACGCCCAGCCTGTCCTCGACAACCACCACCTCGCCGCGCGCGACCAGCCGGTTGTTGACATAGATGTCGATCGCCTCGCCCACCTTGCGGTCCAGTTCCAGAACCGATCCGGCGGTGAGCTTGAGCAGCGAGTTGACGTCGATATGCGCCTTGCCCAGAACGGCAGAGATGTTAACCGGCACATCGAACACCGGTGCCAGGTCGACAGCGGTGCGCACCTCATCCTCGATCAGTGACTGACCAGCGCCCCCGCCGGGGGTCAGCTCGGCTTGCGAGCCGGCGAGGTCCTGAAGCTGCAAATCATCCTGGCTCATTATTGTCTCCTTTATGCGGCCTGACCGCCGGCGCTTGCGCCAGATGACCCGTCTCTGTCGGCTGCCGGTGCGGCCAGCCATTTGCGGGCAGTCTCTTCAAGGCGCGCCTCGATGTCGGAAGCCGTGCGCTCGACTGCACCGGCGCGCCACTCCAGCACCACATCCCCGGCGCTGACATCCTCATCAGCGCGGACGATGACTGCGCCCTCAAACCCCAGACGGGCCGCTTCGCTGTCGAGGCGTTGTGCAAGATCGTCCACCAGAGACGGCGCCACCCGCACCGCCAGACGTGGCTCGGCGCGCAGCTCGGCCAGGGCCTCGCGGGCGCAGGCCTCAATCGTGTCAGCGCCATATCGATCCAGCGCCGCGCCGGCGATGGCGCGCGCGGCGGCCACCGCCAGACGCACCGCATCCTCGCGTATCGCTTCGGACTCGGACTCCATGCGCGCCAGCACCGCCTGCATCCGCCCGGATATCTGGCGCAGTGTCTCGGCCTGCTTTTGCGCATCGGCGTCCGCGGCCTTGTTTGCCGCCATGTCAGCCATGGCGCGCGCCTCGTCCTCGGTGAAGATGCGGCGCACGCGGTCGCCATCGCGCAGCACTGTCCCGTCCGCGGCGTACTCGCGGTCGAAGGCGAACCGTTTGAATGATGCCGTCATGTCCGCCTCCCTCAGTAAATCAGCTCGTCGTCGCCGCCGCCGTCCGCAATCAGGATCTCACCCTTGGCGGCCAGATCCTTGGCGAGATTGACCATGGTCTGCTGGGCCTGATCGACGTCTTTCAGGCGCACCGGCCCCATGGCCGCCATATCCTCGCGCAGAATTTTCGCCGCGCGTTCGGACATGTTGGAGAAAAATAGATCGCGCAGTGTGTCCGAGGCCCCCTTGAGCGCCAGGCCCATCTGGTCCTTGGGCACCGAGCGCATCAGCGTCTGCACGCCTTGCGGGTCGAGCTTTCCGAGGTCCTCGAACACGAACATCAGCGAGCGGATTTTCTCGGCGCTGTCGCGATTGCGTTCTTCCAGATTCGCCAGGAAGCGGTTTTCGGTCTGGCGGTCGAAATTGTTGAAAATGTCCGCCATCAGCTCGTGGCTGTCCTGCTTGGACGTGCGCGCCAGATTGCTCATGAATTCAGTGCGCAGCGTCTCCTCTATCTTCTCGAGGATCTCGCGCTGCACCGGTTCCATGCGCAGCATGCGCATCACCACTTCCAGCGCGAAGTCTTCAGGCAGGGCGCCGAGCACGCGCGAGGCATGGTCGGGCTTGACCTTGGACAACACCACCGCGACGGTCTGGGGATATTCATTCTTGAAATAGTTGGCGAGGACGACCTCGTTCACATTCGCCAGCTTGTCCCACATGGTCCGGCCGGCCGGACCACGCAGCTCCTCCATGATGGTCTCCACCTTCTCCTTGGGCAGAAAGGCGGAGAGGACGCGCTGGGCCTGCTCGACCGAGCCGGTAATCGAACCGGTCGAGGACATGGAGCCGACGAAGTCGAGGATCAGCTTCTCCACCGCGCTGGCGGTGACACTGCCAAGTCCGACCATGGCCTGGGAGACCACGCGGATCTCCTCATCGTCCATCATCTCCCAAAGACGGCGCTGCTCGTCCCCGAGTGCCAGCAACAGGACGGCGGCCTTCTCCGGCCCGGCGAGGCGGGACGGATCATCAATCTTGCGGGTGTTTGTGGTGCCGTCAGCCATCACGCACTCTCATGCATCCAGGTGCGCAGAATGCTCATGGTCTCGTCCGGGTGCTGTTCGATAAGAGCGGCGACCTTGCGCACCGACGATTTCTTCACCTGGCCATCAATGTGGGCGACATCAATGCGCTCCTCGTCTTCGTCGCTGCCTGGCAGAAGGGCCCCGCCGTCAGAGCCCGGCCTTGCGGCGATCTGGGCCTGCCCGGCCCGGCCGGGAAGCACAGCGGCATCGCCCGGACCGGCCACGGCGGACCCGCCGCCAATTGCGCCGCGCACCAGCGGGCGCGCCACCAGGAAGATGATCAGCAGGCCCATCAGGGCGATCACGGCCAGCTCGGCGGCGCGCATGATGTCAGCGCGCTCCATGCGGAAGCCTTCAGGCGCGGGGGTTCCCGCCAGCAGGTCCGGCCGCGAAAAGCGCATCTGCGCCACTTCCAGAACGTGACGCTCGCCATCGATGGCCCTCACGTCCATGCCCGCCGCGGCGGCCACCAGCGCGCGAATCCGCTCCATCTCTTCTTCGGTGCGCGGCTCGAACACCGGCGCGCCGTCCTCGCCCCGCACCGAGCGTTCGTCGACGACCACCGACACGGCCAGTCTTTGCAGCTCGCCGGCCTCGACCACACGGGTGCTGGTGGTCCGCGAGTTCTCGAAATTACGCACATTCGTGCTGCGCCGCGATGTGGCCATCTCGCCCGGCCCGGCGGCAGGCTCATCGGCACCAGGCTGGTTTTCGGTGGCGGACACGGCTCCCTGGCGCCCGGCGGGCTCGCTGGTTTCCTCGCTCTGAACCTCGCGGCTCACTTCCACCTGCAGATTGGGATCAAACTCCAGCCGGGTCTCGGTCAGGCTTTCACGGTTCACCTGCGCCGTGACCACCACGCGCGCAGCGCCGGGGCCGACCACGCCTTCAACCACGTCCAGAATGCGCTGGCGCAGGGCAGCTTCCAGACCGGTGCGGCGCTCTTCAATAGCCACGCCGCCGAACGTGTCGCCGTCGCTGGGGCTGGCAAGAAGCCGGCCCTGATCGTCAGCGATGGTGATTCGCGACGGTGACAGGCCCGGCACGGCCGTGGCGATCAGGTTGCTGATGGTGGAGACCTGGCCTGGTGACAGCTGTCCGCGGACGCTGATCACCACAGAGGCCGACGGCTCCTGCTGCTCGCGCGAGAACAGGCGGCGTTCAGGCAGGACCAGATGCACGCGCGCGCCCGACACCGCACTGATGGCGTTGATGGAGCGCGCCAGCTCGCCTTCCAGGGCCCGGCGCGCATTGACGTTCTGGACGAAGCTGGTGGCACCGATACCGTCATTGGAATCGAAGATTTCATATCCCACAGAACCGAAGCTCAGCGCGCCGCCCGACGCCACGCGCAGGCGCGCCTGATCGACCTGGGCGGCGGGCACATAGATTGCCGAGCCGCCATCGCGCAGCTCATAGGGGATGCCGGCCCCTTCCAGGCGCTCGGCCACCGAGGCCGCGTCTCGCGCCTCGAGCCCGGAATACAACAGCGCCTGGGATCCGCTGCCCGGATTGACCAGCAGCAGGATGAGCGCCAGCGCTACGCCGGCGGTCAGCCCGAAAATCAGGCTCAGGCGGCCAATTCCCAATCGGGAAAGCTGTTCAAAAAACGCCGTCACGTGCGAAGGGCCCCGCCTCAGAAACAGTCCGGGTGCGCGCATGGCTCCCGGCTAGGCAAGTTTTTCCCACCGCCCGCGTAAACGAGGGCTTAACGACTTGAACCAGAATGCACTGCGGGCGCGCGCCCGGTGGCGCACGCCCGCAGCAAACCATGTTCCGCGCCTGCTATTGGCGATAGTGCTGTATCCGGGTGGTGCGCAGCCCGGCCAGGCCATGGCGGTCGATCGCGCGCTGCCAGGTGAGGAATTCCTCCACTGTCAGGCTGTAGCGATCACACGCCTCGTCAAGGCTGAGCAGCCCGCCGCGGACCGCTGCGACCACTTCGGCCTTGCGCCGGATCACCCACCGCTGGGTCTCCGGGCTCGGCAGATCGGCCACTGTGAGCGGGCTGCCATCCGGCCCGATCACATAGTTTTCCTTCTTCGCTCGACGTTCCATCCGACCCATCCTTGTCAACAGGCGCGTCTGTCGCGCGCCCTTTTGATGGGATGGTTATAACCCAAGTGCCTTTCCGAACCTCTAAAGCCCAAGGTAAACGTCAGGCTAATCAGAGCTTTAGAAAAAATTCACCCCGGCGCTTGCGCGCCGGGGCGAGGGAACGCCGGTGGGACGGCGGGAGAAGCAGTCAGATCTAGCGCTTCATCTGGATGGCTTCAGCGAGCATTTCGTCTGCCGTGGTGATGATGCGCGAGGAGGCCGAATAGGCCCGCTGGGTAATGATCAACTGGGAAAACTCGGTGGCGATATCGACATTGGAGTTCTCCACCGAATTGGACGCGATCGTGCCTGAGGCACCGCGCCCAGGGGCGTTCATCGTGAAGGCACCGGAGTTTTCGGTCACCTGGAACGAGGCCCCGCCCACACTGGCCATGCCGTTGGGATTGGCCACAGTTGCAACCGGGACCTGATAGATCTGGCGCACAACACCGTTGGAGAAGCGCGCTGAAACGAACCCGTCCGGGCTCACTTCCACCCCGGCGAACGACCCGAAGATCGCCCCGTCCACTGTGGTGGAATTCAGCGTCGACGGGCTGTCGAACTGGGTGATGCCGCCCGGCGCGCCCGCCGTGCCCAGATCCAGACTGACCGTCTGGGCACCCACGCCTGTCGCCGCGGCCCACTGGACCTGATTGGCACCCAGAACGCCGGCGAAGTCCGAAGCCAGGAAGTTGAGCGACGTGGGCAGGGTCGAGGCACCCGGATTGATCTGGCCATTGGTATCGAACGCCACGATTCCGGTGGCGACCTGACCGTTATTGAGACCCGCCCCGGTGCTGACGTCCGCGGCCGGCTCAACATGCAACTCCGTGAACCACTGGTTGGCAGTGGGCGATTTGAGCAGGGACAGAGTGATCGAACGCACCCCGCCCTGGCTGTCAAACACCTGGATCGTGCGCTGGAAGTCCGGCGTGACGGTACCCGAGGCCATGTTGAAGGCCGGGTCGGCCGCGTCATATGTCGCTGCGGCAGGCGAAACCGCCTGGCTGGCCTGCAGGTTGGCATTGATGCGGATAGACGAGGTTGCCTCCGCCGCACCGCCGATATTGGACAGGTTGATCGCCTCAAGCTGGTCGAGATTGGACGGGTTCTGGTTCACCGTCCCGTCCGCCGACACCGGCCAGGCATACAAATACATGCCGGCATCATTGCGCAGGAAGCCCGAGCTGTCGGTCTGGAACGCGCCTGACCGGGTGAACAGCACGGAGTCCGTGCCGGTATTGGACGTCGCGACCGGACGCACGACGAAGAAGCCGTTGCCGTCAATGGCCAGATCCGTTGGCGAGGAGCTCGGATTGAGAATTCCCGCTGAATTGATATCAAGGCGCGAATTGGAGGTAACGCCGGCAGAAGCATAGCGCGCGTCTCCGCCGCCGCCGATCTTGTAGTTGGGCGTGAAGATGGTGGCCACCCGCTTGTAGCCGGTGGTGTTCACGTTCGCGATGTTGTCGGAGATCGCCGCCAGCGCCGAAGAATTGGCGAGCAGGCCCGACGCCCCCGTAATCATAGCCGAGTTGATAGACATGCTTTCAGTCTCCCACGTCCTGCCCGGATGCGGGGGCTTTTGCCCCGGCTCCAAGTGTTTTGTCAGGGCACCTTCAGGCGCCCGGTTATGATCAGCCGCGCGCCTCACGCACGGCGATGACATTGGCGAAGGGCGCGCTCACCGCACCCAGTTCAACACGAACTTCGGGGCCGGACAGGTCCACACCGGTCACCCGGCCGGACACGCGCACCGACGACGTAATACGTTCGCCTTGTGCGTCACGCGCCACGACTTCCAGCTTGTAGAGGCCCGGCGCCAGCGTATTGCCGGCCATATCCTTGCCGTTCCAGAGCAGTTCATGGCTGCCCGCCCCGGTCTCGCCGGGCAGGGTCGCCACCACGCGCCCGTTGCGGTCGCTGACCACCAGGTCAGCGCCCTGGGCGTTGCGATCCAGGCTGTAGCTCCAGCGTGCTTCATTCCCGGCCAGCTCCGCCGTATCGGTCGCCAGAGTCACGTCGCGTCCGACATAACCCGAGGCCGACATCACGGCGCTGGCGCTCTGCATGGCCAGCAAGGCATCAAGCGAACGGGTCTGTGCAATCTGCTGTTCCACCGAAGAGAATTGAACCAGCTGGTTGACGAATTCCTGTGAATCCATCGGGTTGAGCGGATCCTGGTTCTGCAGCTGCTGGGTCAGCAAGCGCAGAAACGTGTCGAAATTGTCCGCCAGATTGCCAGCGGCCAGACCGCTGTCAGACGCCCCGTTCATGCCGGGCAGGATCTGGCCGATCGGGTTGAGATCAAGCGTCATGGCGAAGAGTCCTCACGAGTGTCATGCCTGAATGTCCAGACCCGCGGCGCGGGCCAGGGCGAAACCGTACAGCGCGGTCAGCGGCGCACCGGGACGCGCCACGTCAATCTCGACAACGCTGCGCGCGCTGCGCGGCGCATCAAACCCTTGCGCATCGCGCTCGCCACGCTCGCCGCCGAGGGAGAAAGACAGGCCGTTCTCGGCCAGATTCAGCCCGGCGTCGGCCAGCGCGCGCTCCAGTTCACGCGCTGTACGCTGGAGCTCCTGCAGCGTGTCGGGCCGCTCGGCGCTCAGCATGGCCTTGACCATCTGATCCTTGCCCATCTCAAGGCGCACACCGACCCGGCCCAGCTCGGGCGGGTCAAGCCGGATATCGAACACCCGCCCGCCCTCGGTCTGGCGGCGCACGATCTGGGCAGCCAGGGTCTGGACGGTCTGAGGTGCAAAACGTGGCGTGGCCCCCGGCGGCGTCGGTCCAGAGGTGCGCAGGAATTCTGCAGCGCGGTCGGACGAACTGCGCAGGCCGGTGTCGCCGGTCGGGTCGAGGGACAATTCACCGGCGCGCGGTGCTGCGGCCTCGGCGGAAGGCCGGGTCTGGGCTTGCAAGAGCGCCTGGAAAGCGTCCGCGCTGCGCAGCGGCAGGGGCAGGTCCGGTGCGCCGGTCTTGGCCGGGGCCGCCGGCGGGGCGGCGGCCGGCTCCTGAACCTTGGCACCGGATTGAGCCGGCTTGGCCGGCTCATCGCCTGCTTTGCCGGCATCGCCGCCCTGGACGGCGCGGCGCGGCTCGCTCTCGCGGCGGACCGATGCCGCGTTTGAAACCAGTTCAGCAGCCGGCGCTTGCGCGGGCGAGGCAGGCTGAGGGACCGTCTCGGGTTCAATGGCGGTTGCAGAGCCAGTCGCTGGATTGCCGTCCGGCTGAGGCGGCAAATCAACCGCTTGCGCGGGTGGTACAGCCTCATCCCTGGCGGGTGCCAGCGCCTCAGCCCTGCCCTCTCCGCCAGCCGGTGGCAGATCAGCGCCATCAGTCACGGCGGCGTCCTGCGCCTCCGGCATCGCCGTCACGTCCGGTGTCTCGGCAGTATCCACGTCCGGCATCGCCGTCGCTTCGGGTGTCTTGACGAGTTCGGCATCCGGGATGGCAGCTGTTTCGGCTGCCTCGGCCTTGTGCACGGCCGGTATCGATTTCGTTTCGAGTGTTTCGACCTGTTGCGCGTCCGGTATCCCGGTCAGGCCAGCTGCATCGACCGGCTTTTGAGCGGCATCTTCAGCGCCCCGGTCACGCACGCCCGCAGCGCGCCCGGCATCCATCTGCGCCGCCTCGCCATCCGCGGTCCCGGACGGCGCCGGTCCGGGCGCTGTGACAGTCTGGACAGCGTCCGGCTTAGCCTCGGCTGCCATGTCCTCGCTGGTGGCCGCCGGACCTTGCTCCCGCTCATGCAGCGGCACCGAAACCTGCTCTAGGCCCTCTTCGGACACCCTGTCCATGGTGACCAGCCCGGCACCGAGGTGCACGTCCTGCTGCGCCGTGAAGGGCGCGCCCTCGCTCTGGCTCCCCTCGCCACCCGGTGCCGCCTCGCCCCGGGGCATACGCACGCCGCCGGCAGCACGCTCATCCGCCGGCACAACATTGCCCAGCAGTGCATCGAACGCCGCGGCCGCGCCCGCACCGTCAGGCGCGCCGGCGCTGCCCGTGCGGACCGCGGCGGTGCCCGGTGCCGGGCTCGAATGAATGACGGCCGCAAGCGGCATGGGGACAAACCCTGATGTTCATGGGATGCGCCGCATTTTGCCGCGAACTACAAAGCCCGCGCACTTTGGGCGCAGGCCGACCAGCCCACACAAGCAAGCTGCGCGCCAGCCGATATTCGGACCGGCAAAATAATAAATTCAATTAGTTAGTGCGAGCGCCACCTCTGCCGCCTGGTGCCGCCCGGCAAATTCTGACGGGTCCACCGGGACGATTCCTGCCGCCCTGACGCCCCCTGGCGCTTTGGCCCGGGGCTTGCGCTGTAGACAGACACACCGGCGCACAGATTCCGCCCGAACGAGCAGGATCATGAAAAATAAGGTTATAGAAACAGTATCTTGGATGGACACGGCTGGTTCGGGGCATGAGCGCGCATGCATGCCGGACCCGGCAGGTCTTGCCGCTGACCCGGCAAAACACGCCCTGTTCACCGGCACAGCTGAAGGAGCGTATTGATGTCGCTCAACGGGATCATCGGCAGCGCGCTCAGCGGCCTGCAGGCTGCGCAGCTGGGCATGCGCACCGCTTCGAACAATGTCGCCAACGTCAACACGCCGGGCTATGCGCGCTCCGAACTGTTGCAGACCTCGCGCAGCTCCGCAGGCATGGGTGCAGGCGTCACGGTCGAGGGAATCAACCGGGTATCCGACATCTATCTGACCAGCGCCGCCATGCGCGCTTCGTCCGATGCAGCGGCATCCAAGGCGATCGCCGGTGCCCTCGACCGGCTGCAATCGCAATTTGGTGCCACGGATGATGCCGGCTCGCTGTTCGGGCGGATGAACCAGATCATGGCCTCGCTGGGTGCTGCCGCCGCTGACAGTGCCGACCGGGTGTCGCGCCTCAGCGCGGCATCTGATCTGCAGAGTTTCTTCGACGAGGCGTCACGCCTGTCGGCCGAGGTCCGCGTGATGCGTGACGAGTCCGACCAGCGGATCGGGACCGGCGTGAATCGGGCCAACGAGATTCTGCGCGAACTGGAAGCCCTGAACGCCCAGGCCCAGACACTGACCGCCAACGCCTCCGACGTTACCGGCACGCTGAACCGGCAGTCCGAACTGATGGATGAGTTATCGGTTCTGATGGATGTGCGCGGCGAGCGTCAGCCGGACGGACGCCTGTTCGTGCGCACCCAGGACGGGGTCGGGCTGATCGACAATGCCCGTCTCGTGCTGGAATACACGCCCGCCGGGACAGGTGCCTATGGTGTGGAGTACGGGCGCATCACCGCCCAGGTGTCGACTTCCGGTGCCATATCCGACATCACGCCGTCTATCCGGTCGGGTGAATTGCGCGGGCTGATGGATCTGCGCGACACGGAGCTGCCGTCCATCGCCGGGGCGCTGGCCGAAATGACCGCCGGTGCTGCTGATGCGCTGAACGCCGCCCACAATGATTCTGCTGCCTATCCGCCGCCCAACACGCTCGAAGGGCGCAATACCGGGCTGCTCGCCAGCGATGTCGTGACCGGGTCCGGACAGGCCGAGCTGGCTGTGGTCACCGGCGATGGCGCACTGGTCCAGCGCGTCAGCGTCGGCGTGACAGCCACCGGCTTCACCGTCAACGGTACGCCCGCTGCCAGCGTGGGCGATTTTGTCGCCGCGCTGAACACCGCCTTTGGCGGAAATGCGACAGCCAGCTTTGCCGGCGGACGCCTGACCCTGACCGCTGGAGATCCCGCTCACGGAGTCGCGGCATTCCAGAATGCAGCCGATCCCGCCTCTATTGGCGGGCGGGGCCTGTCGCATTTCTTCGGGCTCAATGATCTGATTGACTCGCCCCGGCCCGGCTTCTTCGAGACCGGCCTTACGGCGACCAGCGCGCATGGCCTGGCACCCGGTGGGGAGCTGGGCTTTTCCATACTGACGCCGGACGGCCGGCGCGCGGCTCAGGTCACGGTTCCGGTCGCGGGCACCAGTGTCCAGGACCAGATCAATGCCCTGAACAATCCCGCCACCGGCCTTGGCCAGTATGGCCAGTTCAGCCTGGACGGTGATGGCCGCCTGAACTTCCAGGCCGCGCCGGGCTATCAGAATTTCACGATTGATCTGACGCGCGATTCCACCCAGCGCACCACAACGGGGCTGTCCTTTTCCCAGCTGTTCGGTCTTGGTGATGCGGCACGCATGACCCGGTCTGAAAGCTTCTCGGTCGATCCGGCTGTGCGCTCGGATTCCTCACGGCTCGCCTTCGCCAGGCTGGACCTTGATGCAGGCACGGTGCCCGGCGATCTGGTGCTCAGCCAGGGCGACAGCCGCGGCGGGCAGGCCTTGTTCAACGCCCTTACCGAGAAGCGCCGTTATGCCGGTGCCGGAGGACTGGTCGGCGGCATGGCCAGCCCGGTGGAATACGCGGCACGCCTGGCCGGCGATGTGGGTGCCCGCGCCGCGCGCGCTGATCGCAATGAGACCGCCGCAGCCGCGGTCAAACAGGCCGCCAATGCCAAGCGCTCGGATGTGGAGGGCGTCAATCTCGACGAGGAGCTCGCCCGCATGACGCTCTACCAGCAAGCCTACAACGCCGCAGCACGCCTGATGCAGGCGTCCAAGGAAATGACCGATACCCTGCTCAACATGGTCTAGAGGACCGCACCATGCGCATTTCAACTCAAGCCGCCTCCCAGTCCGCGCTCATGGACCTCATGCGCGCCCAGCGCGAGGCGTTCGACGCGCGCGAGCAGCTTTCCACCGGGCGCAAAGCGCCGGACCTCAAAGGTTATGGCAATAGCGCCGAAGCCATCATGTCAGCGCGCTCCGCCCAGGTGCGCGTCGAGCAATATGTCAGCGCCAATACGCGCCTGGCCAACCGGCTCGATGTTCAGGACCTAGCCTATCGCGAGCTGTCCGACTCGGTGTCGGACCTGCGCGAGACACTGACCACGTCTGACGGCACCTTCCTGATGAACAAGGTCCAGGAATCCTTCGACCGGGCGGTGATTGCCCTGAATACACGGTTCAACGGCTCCTACGTCTTCGCCGGCGTGCGCACCGACACCCAGCCCATGACCGTGTCCACAATCGGTCAGCTCCAGGCACTGGGCGACCCCATGGACGCTTTCGACAATGCCGAGCGCCGCCAGAGCACCCAGATCGACGACAACATGGCCGTTGACGTGAACGCCACCGCTTCGGAAGTCGCCGACGATCTCATGGGCGTGTTCCGCCGGCTGGCGGACTTCAATGATGGCCCGAACGGGCCGTTTGACGGCCCCATGACGGCCGCCCAGCAGGCCTTCATCCAGACTGAAATCTCCAATGTGATCGCCGCCTTCGAGCATGTGAACGAGGCGATGGGCGAAAACGGTGCCCGCCAGGCCAGGGTGGAGGCGTCCGTAAGTGGCCACGCGGCGCGCTCCGACTATCTCACCCGCATGCTGGCTGATCTGGAAGACGCCGACATGGCCCAGGCCGCCACGCGCCTGACCCAAGCCCAGACCGCTGTGGAAGTCTCGGCCGCCACCTTCTCGATCCTCAATCAGGCGAGCCTCTTGCCGTTTTTGAGGTAGGCGTGATTTGACACACGGCCCGGGCTGGCGCGAGATAAGCGTCAGAACACAACACGATACCGGGGAGGGTTTCATGATCCGTCTGTTCGCTGCGCTGGCAGCTTTGTGCGCGCTGGCCGCGCCATCGGCTGCCGACACGCCCGTCACCATCATCCATGCCGGAACCCTGATCGCGGCCCCTGGCGATGCGCGCCCGCGCACCAGCGCCTCCATCATCGTGGAGGACGGGCGCATCACGGCCGTGGAGGACGGCTTTATCACGCGCGAGGGCGCGCAGATCATCGATCTCTCCACACGCTGGGTGCTGCCGGGTTTCATTGATTCCCACGTCCACATCACCTCCCAGCAGGGGCCTGACCGGCGCCTGGCGACCTTCAGCGAGTCCAGCGCCGACCGGGCGCTGCAGGGTGCGGAGTACGCCCGGCGCACGCTGTTGGCCGGCTTCACCACCGTTCAGGATGTGGGCGCGGACATGGAGGCGGTGCGCGCGCTGCAAAGGGCGATCAACCAGAACATGGTCCCCGGCCCGCGCCTGCGGATTTCCGGCGGCGCAGTGACACCCACAGGCGGCCATGGCGACATCAATGGCTGGAGCGTGGAGGTGATGCGCGCCTACGGCAGCCCGTATGCCTGCAATGGCGCGGCCGATTGCGCACGCGCCGTGCGCCAGCTTGTCCAGGAAGGCGCGGACATGATCAAGATCACCGCCACGGGCGGGGTCCTGTCCTCCACCGGCGCGGGCGTGGAGGTGCAATTCTTCGAAGAGGAGCTGCGCGCCATTGTCGAAGCCGCCACCATGATGGGCCGGCGCGTCACCGCCCACGCCCACGGCGTGACGGGAATCAATGCCTTCCTGCGGGCAGGCGGGCACTCTATCGAGCACGGAACCTTCCTGGACGCTGAGTCCATCCGCCTTTTCCGCAGCAACAACGCCGTGCTGGTCCCCACCGTGATGGCGGGCGAATGGGTGACGCAGCAGGCCGATGCTGGCTGGATGACACCGTTTCAGCGCGCCAAGGCGCTGGAGGTCGGCCCGCGCATGCTGGACATGCTGCGCCAGGCCCATCGCGGCGGCGTGACCATCGCCTTCGGGACCGATTCCGGCGTTTCGGCTCATGGCGACAATGCCCGCGAATTCGAGCTCTATGTCGAAGCAGGCCTGACGCCCATGGAGGCCCTGCGCACGGCCACCATTACCGCGGCGCGCCATCTGGGACTGGAGAATGAGACCGGCCGCATCGCACCGGGCCTGTCCGCTGACATCATCGCGCTGGACGCCGATCCGCTGGAAGACATCTCGGCAGTATGGCAGGTCGGCTTCGTGATGGCCCGCGGGGACATACATACCGCGCCCTGACCGGCGCGAACCGGCTGCGCGGCACGTGCAGGCACGCTAGTCTGGCACCATGATCACCCGCACGATTCGTCTGGGCGAGCGCGAGCTTGCCTACACTCTCGCCCGCTCCGCGCGCCGGCGCACGATCGGGCTGAAAGTGGGTCCGGACGGGCTGAGCGTCGTGCTGCCTCACCGCGCCAGCGCCTCGGAGGCCGACCGGGCCGTGCGCGAGCGGGCAGGCTGGATCCTCGACAGGCTGGACAAGCAGGCAAGGCGGGTCATCGCGCCGCCTCTACAGGGTGTCGATGGCGAGCCCATTGGCTGGCTGGGCGGCGTCCTGACCTTGCGCGTCACGCCCCATGACCGCGCCCGAACGGCGCTGGCGCACCTTGGCGATCATCTGGACGTGCGGGTTGATGCGGGGCTGGAGCCGGACTTGCGCGCGGCGACCATACGCCGGGCGCTGTCACGCTGGCGGCGCGAGCAGGCGCTGGCGCTGATGACCCCGAAAGTGGCCGGTTATGCGCAGGCATTGAAGGCCCCGCGGCCCAGCGTGCGGGTACGTGAACAGGCCTCGCGCTGGGGCAGTTGTTCTGCAGACGGCTCGATCCGCATGAATGCGCGCCTGATCGCCTATGACGAGGCGCTGATCGATTATGTGTGCGCCCATGAAGCGTGTCATCTTCTCGAGATGAACCACTCGGGGCGCTTCTACCGGCTGCTGGATCAGATCATGCCCGATCACCGGGCGCGCCGCATGCGCCTGCGCGAAACCGATCCGCCAGGTGCGGCGTTCTAGCGGTTTTTCAGCGGAACCGGGTGCCGGTTTCGCGTTTCGAACGGGTCATAGGGAAAAGACCTAGGCCGCCTCGCCCGGACGGCCCGGCGCGGCCAGCGCGAAGGCGACCCCGCCCGCCAGACCCGGCCAGGTGAAGGCCACCGCCTGCGCGAATGCGCCATCCAGAAGGCAGGCTGCGCCTGCAGCAAGACCGCCCAGCGCGGCAAGGCCCGCAGCACTCAACAGAAGAAAACGTACGCTTGGCATGCGCTCATGCTCCGGCCTGTGATCGGCCTGATCATGCCTCAAACGCGCTAATGCCGGGTTCAAAAACACGGTTAACGGCGTCTGAACAAACCCTAGGCGGCCGTCAGAAGCGCCCCGCGTACACCGTCGAAGATGAACTGCGCGGCGAGAGCCGCCAGGATGACGCCAAGAATACGCGTAATCATGGCCGCGATGGTCTCACCCATCAGCTTCATGACCGGACCGATCATCAAAAACACGGCGAGGCAGATGGCCAGATTGGCGCCCAGGCCGATCAGCACTGACACTTGCGCGCCCACTGACCCGGCGGCCTGGGACATGAACAGCATGATCGAGGCGATGGCACCGGGACCGGCGATCATCGGGATCGCCATCGGGAAGACGGAAATGTCTTCATGTTCGGCGTGGTGATCGGTCTCGTCAGACACCTTCTCGGCGCGCTCTTCGCGGCGCTTGGTGCGCTTTTCGAAAATCATGTCCAGCGCGATCAGGAACAGGAGCACGCCGCCCGCCGCGCGGAACGCATCCAGACTGATATGCAACGCGCCCAGCAGCCACTCGCCGCCATAGGCGAAGCCCACCAGCACCAGCGTGGCGATGGCCACAGACTTGAACGCCATCTTGGCGCGGTGCGCTGCGCTGGTCCCGTCGGTCAGGCCCGCGAAGATCGGCGCCACGCCGGGCACGTCGATCACCACAAAGAAGGTGACGAACGCGCCGGTCAGCAAGGTGATGTCGAGAAAGTCCATGGACGCAAGTCTCCTGCTCTTTGACCGCGCATGTATCAGAGCTGCCGCCCGAAGGCGAGCGGGGTCTTTGCAGGTCCAGTCTGCGTAATTGGGGGCACCGCCGCGCTAGAAGGGATCGTCCGATGAGGGCGGCGGGGCCATCGGCGGCGGGGCGGAGACCACCTCGTCGACCTTCTTGAGCGGGAAACGCGATTTGAGATCGCTGCTGACCAGGGTGTGGTCAAAGCGGAAGTCCTCCACCCGCTCGCGCAGCTCGCGCGGTGCCCGCCCGTCCTTGCTGGCATCGATGGCCCGGTAGAGGGCGTACAGGCGCAGATAGCCCTTGTCGTCACGCGACAGGCTCGTCTCGTCAAGGCCATCACAGGCCGCAATCAGCTTGTCCAGACCGGCGCGCCGCTTGCCGGACATGACATCCAGCACGGCCGAAGCGAGCAAGGGTTTCCAGCCGCCATCGGCGAACGTGATTTTCTTGGGGACCATGTCCAGCTCACGCCGGGCACGCGCCAGATCGCCCGCCGCCAGCGCCTCCAGCGCATGGTCGGCGGCCTCACTGGCCTGGCGCATCTCGTCGCGGCGGCGGTTGGCCGCCTTGTCTCCGCCGAACATGGCGCAGATCCTTCCAGCTGGGGGTCAGGGCCGTGCACCCTAAAGCCAAACCGGCCGATGCAAAAACGCTTTTGCAGGCCAGCGGGGACTGTTCGGGCCTACAAATTCTGATGGTTGAGGGCTGCCGGCCCCATGATCACCAGAAACAGAACCGGCAGGAAGAACACGATCATCGGCACAGTCAGCTTGGCGGGCAGAGCGGCTGCCTTTTTCTCCGCCGAGCTCATGCGCATATCGCGGTTTTCCTTGGCCATCACCCGCAGTGCCTGGCCCAGTGGCGTGCCATAACGCTCGGCCTGGATCAGCGCCGTGGCCACCGACTTGACGCCCGGATGGCCAGTGCGTGCGGCAAGATTTTCATACGCTAAGCGCCGCTCCTGCAGATAGGCGAGCTCGGCTGTGGTCTGGGACAATTCCTCGGCCAGCTCTATGGAGCTGGGGCCGATTTCGGCAGCGACCTTCTGGAACGCAGCCTCGATGGACATGCCCGCCTCTACGCAGATTAAGAGGAGGTCCAGCGCATCGGGAAAGGCCTGCATGATGGACTCACGTCTGCGCGCGCCGACATTGGAGAGGTAGAGCGCGGGCGCGTAATAACCCAGCACCGCTGCCCCCATTGCAGCGGTCAGGGGCTGTATCCCGGTCAGGCCGAAATCATTGACGCCCCACAGATACAGAGCAACAGCGGCAAACAGGAGAAAGGGTGAGACGAAGCGCGCGAAGTAAAAGGCGAAAATCGGGCCCTGGCCGCGCATGCCGGCCTGGATCAGCTTGGATTTCAGATTGGGGTCTTCCAGCAGTTTCTGGAGGTTCAGCCCTTCAACCACTTTGCGGAACGGGCTGCGCGTGTCCTTGCCTCTCAGGGCGCTGGATTTCTCGCGCTCCATCGCCTCGCGCGACTTGCGGCGCAATTCCTCTCGCCGATTGGCGACCTGTTTCATGCGCCTCGACAGATTGTCGTTTCGCATGGACGAGCCCGACAGGGTCAGGGCCGTGGCGAAGACCAGGATGGCAGCGATCAGCGCGAAGAAGTTCTCCGGCTGGGTGATCCAGGTGGCGAATGCTGTCATGACGGCCTCCGCCTACATTTTGAAATTGATCATGCCGCGCATGACCACGATGCCGATGCCCATCCACACCGCGCCGCCCATCAGCATCATCTGACCCAGCGGCGTGTTGAACAATGGCTCCATGTAGGCAGGCGACATGATGGACACCATGATCGCCACGCCCGGGGGCAGGGAGCCGATGATGAAGGCCGATGCCTTGGCTTCCGACGACAGGGCCTGGACCTTCTCGCGCATCATCTTGCGCGCGCGCAGCACGCCGGACAGATTGTTCAGCGCCTCGGACAGATTGCCGCCGGTCTTTTGCTGGATGACCAGCACGATCATGAAAAAGGACAATTCTGACAAGGGCATGCGGGCGGTCATCCGGCGCAGCCCCTCGTCCAGATCAACACCGACCGACAGGCCTTCCACCAGCAGCTCGAATTCCTGACGCACGGGGGCCTCGGATTCGCGCGCGATCACCTTCAGGCATTCGGTCAGCGGCAGGCCCGACTTGATGCCACGCACGATAATGTCCAGCGCGTCGGCGAAATGGGATGTGAATTTGGCCTGGCGCTGCTTGCGCATCATGCCCAGCACCCAGCGCGGCAGGCCGAGCCCGGCCACGACGGCGGCGGCGGCGGCGATGGCCGGATGCAGGCCGGTTGCCATGACGCCCAGCAGGGCGATCGCGGCGAGACCGCCCGAGGCGATCCAGAAATGCAATGGTGTGGCCTTGAGGCCCGCCTGTTCCAGACGGCCCTTCAGGGTCAGGGATTTCTTGCGCTCGGCTTTCTGGCGGGCTTCGAGGTCTTTGAGCGTTTCCTGAATCTGGCGGCGCTTCTGGGCGGAGGCGTCGAGTGCGGCCACCTTGCGCTGCCCGCGCTGGACCGGCTGGCCGACGGCCACTGCCACACGGGTCTTGCGCGTGCGTCCGCCATCGCTCGGTGCCAGCGCCAGGCCTGCCGCCGCCACAGCGACGAAGGCGCAGACCGCGGCGAGGATATAGACCATGTCACCGGCCATGGCGTCAGGCCTCCGACGCGTCGAGCGCCTCGGCGAGCGCCTGCTCCAGCCCGAAATAACGCGCGCGATCCCAGAATTTCGGACGCGCAATGCCGGTTGAGACATGGCGGCCCAGAATATTGCCGTCCGCGTCCTCGCCGGTGATTTCGTACAGGAACAGGTCCTGGGTGATAATCACATCGCCTTCCATGCCCAGCACTTCGGTGATGTGCGTGATCTTGCGCGTCCCGTCGCGCAGACGCGCAGCCTGGATGACCACATCGATGGAGCCGGAGATCATCTCCCGGATGGTTTTGGTGGGCAGGTTGTAGCCGCCCATGGTGATCATGGACTCCAGCCGCGACAGACCCTCGCGCGGGCTGTTGGCGTGCAGCGTGCCCATGGAGCCGTCATGACCGGTATTCATGGCCTGCAACAGATCGAACGCTTCAGGGCCGCGCACCTCGCCGACGATGATGCGCTCGGGGCGCATGCGCAGGCAGTTCTTGACCAGATCGCGCATGGTCACCTGGCCCGAGCCCTCCAGATTGGGCGGGCGGGTCTCCAGGCGCACCACATGGGGCTGCTGCAGCTGAAGTTCGGCGGCGTCTTCGCAGGTGATGATGCGCTCGTCCTCGCCGATGAAGCCGGTGAGGCAGTTGAGAAGCGTCGTCTTGCCCGAGCCGGTACCGCCGGAGATCAGCACGTTTGCCCGGCAGGCACCGATGATCTCCAGAATCCGGGCGCCTTCCGGCGAGATGGAGCCGAAGCCCACCAGATTGGAGAGCTTGAGCTTGTCCTTCTTGAATTTGCGAATGGTCAGGGTCGGCCCGTCCAGCGCCAGCGGCGGCGCGATGACGTTGACTCGGCTGCCATCGGCCAGGCGCGCGTCGCAGATCGGGCTGGATTCATCCACGCGCCGGCCCACCTGGGACACGATGCGCTGACAGATATTCATCAGCTGGGCGTTGTCACGGAACTTGATATTGGTCTTGCGCACCCGCCCTTCGACTTCAATGAAGACGTGGCCGGCACCATTGACCATGATGTCGGCAATGTCGTCGCGCGCCAGCAGCGGTTCCAACGGGCCATAGCCCAGAACGTCATTGCAGATGTCCTGCAGGAGCTGTTCCTGCTCGGCGATGGACATCGCCACGTTCTTGATCGAAATGATCTCGGTGACGATGTCGCGGATTTCATCGGCCGCGGTTTCATTGTCCAGGCGCGACAGCTGGCCCAGATCAATGGTGTCGATCAGCGCGTTGAAGATTGTGGTCTTGATCGCATAATATTCCGCCGATCGCTCAGCACCGACGCGTTCAGGCTCCTGCGCCTTGCGGCGGGCCGGCGCAGCTTTCATCTCGCCTGCAGACCGCGAGGCAGGGGCTGGTGCCGGAGCGGGGGTGGCGGGCCGGGGCGCAGCCGGTTTGGGCCGCTCGCGCACGGCCACGCTCGCCGCTTCGGGCGCACCGGAAGGCGCCGCGCCGAACGTGCGCGAGCCATCAGGGGAACCGGGCGGGCGTTTGCCAAACATCAGAGCTGCTTTCAGCCTTTCGAGAACAGGGAGCCGAACAGGGATTTGCGCCTTGCGGGCGGCGCAGCACGTCCGGCCAGAACACTCGCCAGATGAGCAAAACCTTCAGCGGGCCGGGATTTGGCGTCGACCTCGGCGATCATCTGGCCGTTATTGGCCGCCTTGCCGAACAGCGCCGGGTCAAACGGCAGCACCAGGAGCGGCGCGGCACCCAGCGCATCGGCGAAGTCTTTCAGCGGAATGTCCGGCTTTTTCGGGCATCCCGCCATGTTGACCACCACCTTGGGCGGCTCGTCATTGGGCCGCGCCTGACGCACCAGATCGAACAGGTTCTTGGCATTGCGCAGACACGCGAGATCCGGGGTTACAGTCACCACGACCTGATCGGCGGACAATATCGTGCGGCGCACCCAGGGGCTCCACGCGTGCGGCACGTCCAGGGCAATGAAGGGGGCCTGTCGGCGCACCTTCTCCAGCACCACATCGAAGCTTTCCGCGTCAAAGTCCCAGTCGCTTTCCAGCGTGGCGGGGGCGGAGAACAGCGACAGGCGCTCGGTGCATTTGACCAGCAACCGGTCCAGCAGCGCGTCATCCAGACGGTCCGGCTGGGCCAGCGCTTCGGCAATGGTCTGGGCCGGGTCCTGATTGAAGTCGAGCCCGGCCGTGCCGAAGGACAGATCGAGATCGACCAGCACGGCGTCGGTGCGCAGCGATTCGGTGATGTGCCAGGACACGTTGTGCGCCACGGTCGACGACCCGACCCCGCCCTTGGCACCGACGAACGCCATCGTGCGCCCGGCAAACGGCGCGTCCGGGTCCAGAAACAGTCCGGAGACTGTCTTGATCAGGTGCAGCGGCGTCATGGGCGGCACGAGATATTCGCTCACGCCGCGCCGGATCAGCTCGCGGTACAGCGTGATGTCATTGGCTGCGCCGATGATCACCACCTTGGTCTCGGCGTCGCACACACCCGCCAGTTCTTCGAGCTGAGCGAACAGTTCGCGCCCGCGCATACCGGTTTCGATGATCAGAAGTTCGGGCGTCTGGGCATCGTGGAAACGCTCGATAGCTGCAGCCAGCCCGCCCAGCTCCACCGACAGATGGGCGCGCGACAGGCGCCGGTCTGCGCCGGCGTGATGGATCAGCTGGCCGGTCTCCGGCCGCTCGCAAAAGGCCTGGATGGCGATGCGCGGCACGGGCTGGTTGGCCAGCGCGTCATCGTCTTCACCGCCCACTTCGCCGTACAGCCCGTCCACCGGCGTCAACGGCACCACGGGGCGCGGCGCGGCTGCGGCAGACGGGGCGGTCGCGGCGCTGGCGGACGGGTATGCAGGCGCGAAGTCCGGTTCCGGTGCCAGGTTGGCCTCGGCCAGGCGCGCACCGAACGGCCGCAGCCCGCCAGGCTCCAACGCAGGCTGGGAAACAGCCGGCTCGGGCTCGCCGAGCATGCGCCGCTCGATGGCGGAAGCGTCGAGGAACGGATCGGAGTCCGAGGTCATTGCTGCATCGTCGAGGAAGCTGTCCTCGGCGTCGAAGCTGTCATCCTGGAAAGCGTCTGCGTGTTTGGCCATGTGCGCTCTCCTAATCGCCCACGGCAGTGGACACGGTACCGCTCTCATCCGCCGTCCGCTGGCTGGATGTCGGCAGGCCCTGACGATAGCGCTCCAGAACCGCGGCGCGGCGCGCGCCGTCGGACGGGTCCAGCGTCCCGGCCGTCAGCAGATCGCGCGGATCGGCCACCTGGACGGCCAGATTCGTTGCGGTGGCGCAGCCAAATTGCGGCCAGGCCTCGCCAGGGCGGGCATGGGTCAGGTCTGGCCAGCTGCGGTCGCAGGCCGGCGCAACTGCGCGGTAGCGGTTGAACGAGAAAATGATCGGCGCTCCGGGGCGGCCGCCGGCGTCATAGGCACCGCCGCCAATGGCGCGCCAGTCCAGACCGTGGGCGAAGAGCTGGGCACGCGCATCGGCGATGACGCCAATGGCCGCATCCGATCCGTGAGAATCCTGGGGATAGGAAATCACCAGCGGCCCATGGCCGCGTGCCTTGTACTCGGCCGCCACGGACGCAATCAGATCGAGCTGACGCCAGGTCAGGCCGTTATCACGGATGTCGTACGCCATCTCCACGCGCACCGTTTCGGGTGCAGCTGTGGCTTGCGGCAGCGGGCGTGCACCTTGCGCCGAGCAGGCCGCCAACAGCGCGGCACCCGCCAGGGCCAGACACAGATGCTTGATAGCCATCACGATTACTCCAGCACAAAGCCGACAGGGCCCGTCCAGCCACGCCCCTCCACCCGCGCACCAGGCGCGGCGTAGACACGGTTGAGACGGCCCAGCACGATGTTTGACGCCATGGAGGCAGCCACGAAGCCCTCGCCCGGCTCCTCCAGCGCGCCCGGATTGGCGGGGTCGACCAGATAGGGCGTGACCAGCACGACCAGCTCGGTCTCGTTATTGGTGAAGTCGCGCGAACGGAACAGCGCGCCCAGAACCGGCAGGCGGTCGATGCCGGGCACCGAGTCCATGGCTTGGCGGGTTTCTTCCTGGATCAGGCCGGCGATCACCAGACTGCCACCCGAGGGCAGCTCGACCGTGGTCTGGGTGCGATTGACACTGAGCGCCGGGATGGTCAGCCCGCCCGTCGTGCCGACAACATTGCCCTGGCCGTCAAATTGCGGCGTCCCGCCCAGCGAGATGGCGCCCTCATTGGACAGTTCCGACACTTCGGTGGAGATGCGCAGCGAGATGCGCCCCTCTGACAGCACGACCGGCGTAAAGCCCAGCCCAACGCCGAAGGGCTTGAACTCGATGGTGACATTGCCGTCGCGGTCGCGCCCGACCGGCACGGGAAATTCCCCGCCTGCCAGAAACTGCGCGGATTCACCCGAAATTGCCGTGATATTGGGTTCGGCCAGCGTGCGCACCAGACCGATGCGTTCCAGCGCGTTCAGGGTGGCACCCAGGCGCGTGCCCGGCCCCAGCGCATTGAGCAGGTCCATCTGGCCGGTCAGCCCGCCCAGCGCCGACCCGGCAATGCCGAATGCATTCTCGGTATTGATCCGGTTGATCGTGGGCGTGTTTCCGCCCGTGGCCAGATCACCCGAAAGATTGACGCCCAGCTGGCGTACGATGGTGCGGCGCATTTCCACGATCCGCACGCGCAGCATCACCTGATCGCGGCCCTCGATGGCGAGGAAGGATACCACCTGTTCGGGATCATCGGCCCAGCGGCGCGCCACCTGCATGGCCGCATCGGCGGCCGCGGCGGACGGTACGGCACCCGACAGCACGATATTGGAATTCATGCTTTCCGCCTCGATGCGCGCGCCTGGCACGAAGCGGGCCAGCGCCTCGCGCAAACCGTCCATGTCGCGCTCCACGCGCACGTCCAGATCGAGGATCAGCTGACCGTCAGCATCAAAGAAAAAGATATTCGTACGGCCCACCGACTGGCCCAGCAGCAGGGCCCGGCGCGGCGTCCGCACCACGGCGTCGGCGACCGCATCATTGGCGACCATCACTTCGACGGTATCCACCGGCAAATGCAGAATGGCGGCCTGGCCCAGAGGCAGGTTCAGCCGCTCGGACACCCGGCCCTCGCCCGGCGCACGGATCACCACCTGCATGGTGTTGGTGCGCTCAAGATCAGGCTGGGCGTCAGCCGCGCCACAGACCGTGGCGGTGAGAGCGGCGGCAGCCAGGCAGAGATTACGGACCAATGCGATCATCATGGCGCGCCGCCTCCCAGCGCAACGCGCTGCTCTTCGCCATAGCGGAACACGCGGACCACGCGGGCCGTCCCGGCTTCGTCCGCGCCATCAGGCAGGCGCGCGCCCCCTTCGGTATCGGCCACCGAGCGCAGGGCCAGCGACACGGTGCCAGACGCCACCGCCATGGATACCGCGCGGGCCTGGGACGGGCTCAGCTCCAGCGTTGCAGTCGTGCCCACCACGGCGCCTTCGCGCGCTTCGTCATGGCTCTGGTCGATGGCCAGAACGCGGACATTCTCCACCACGCTGCGCGTGGCGAAATTCTCGTTGGCCGGCAGGGTCAGCAGGATGTCCACCCGGTCATTGGGCAGGATAAAACCGCCCGCGCCCGAACGCGCAGAAATCGGCACGGCGACCGCGCGCATACCCGGCTCGATGACGGCAGCCATGAAGCCGGCCTGGCCAGGCTGGACCAGGCGGGGCTCCAGAATCGGCTCGCCCGCCACCATGGCGGTACGCGCCACGGCACCGGACAGGCGCTCCACGGCATCAGCATGACGCGATTGCACCAGATAGCCGGCAATCACCGCTTCGTCCGGCCAGTGCGCCCAGCGGAACGCGCCGGCGCTGACGCGCTCGCCTGCGGCGATATCCCGGGCGGCGACCAGCACACGCGCAGTGACGGGCTCGGGTGCCACGACAGGGGCGGCTTCGTCGGATACCTGGACGGCGGGAGGAGGCTGCATGGCCCCGCGCACCAGCAGGGCCGCGCCGATGGCAGCGAACCCGGCGACGGCGAGCACGATCAGACGCACAGCATTCATAGCGGTCAGGGCCCCTTCAGACGTCCGGCGCGCGCAAAGGCGCACCTCGGGGCTGATGTGACCGCGAAAACCTCAAGGCCGGGTTAATGCTTCAGCTGATCGCACGCAGGGTGAACAGGCGGTTTACACCGCCTGCCCGTCTGGCCTTGCTGAGGCGTCAGGAGTCAGGCGTCAGCGATAGCCGCCAACACCCCCATCCAGCATCAGGGTCATCGACGATGCCTCGGCGACCATGCCGGTGCGCTCCACCGTCTCGCTGTAGTGCTCTTCCCAACGCATATAGACCATTTTCATGCCCGGACCGTGCAGGCGCAGAAGCGAGCGCTCGTTACAATCGCGTTGCGGGGTTTCGCGGGCGCAGAATACCTCGCCGCCGGGTCCATGGCGCAGGGCCTCGCCCTTCTCGCACATGATGGTTTCACCGCCCTCGAACAGGTCCACACCGTCATTGCGCCAGCCCAGCGTCGCCTGCAGCGCGGTACCGGCAACGCAGCGGAACAGTTCGCCCTCGAAGCCAGGGTCCACCCGTTCGGACGGATCAGGCCGGGCTGCCGGGTGGGGCGCACCGCGGTCATCAATGCAGATCGCACGGATCAGGCGCCATTCCTCGCGGATGCGGGTGCGCGATTCATGGACTCGCTCGGTCAGGCCTGCCAGGCGCAGGCCCGTCAGGGCTGTGGCACCCGGGGCGGTTCCACCGGCAACATAGCCGCCGCCCGCATAAACGAATGTGGACCCGCCAGCGCCCGCGCCGGCCCGGCCGGACGCCGTGGCGATCGCGCTGGCCGAGGCGCTGGCCTGGACATTGACGTTCACATTGACCGAATTGTGCATGCCGACATGGATATTGGGTCCGCGCACATGAATGTTCGGGCCTCCGATATGGATCGAAGGAGGATTGATCATCGGGCCGCCCGGATGGCTGCAGCACGGGTGGTGCGACGGCGGCGGCGGCGACGGGGGCGTCAGCGACCAGGCAGGGGCGCTGGCGGCGATGACGCCGGCGGCAACGGCGGTGATCAGGGCGGCGTGCCGGGATGATACGCGCATGACGGTCTCCGAATCTGTTCTCTCCCCGTCATGCAAGCGTGGGGCCGGTTTGCGTGACCGGGGGTGTGCGCGCACCCGGACGGGCCGGCGACCCGGCCGGCACACCGCCTCTGGCCGGTACCGCCTCAGCCGCCTGACCAGGCCAGCGGTGCCGGACTCTGGAGTAAGGCAGGGCCAAAACCCTTGAAATCACGTCACAGCCCGCGACTGGCAAGGCGCTTGCAGACGGGGCCGCAAGGTTGCACCCGCGCCGTTTCATAGCGGGCCTGCCGCCGATGAGCGGAATCATAGAAGGACGCGGGTACGTGCGGCATCCCAATTCAAGAACTCTGCATGCCTATTGGGATGCCCGGCGGCGCGGCGGCTCGGCGCCGGCGCGCGCCGACATCGCGCCTCAGGATCTGGGCGGGTTGTTGTCGCACCTCTTCCTGTTGCGCCGCATGGATCAGGACCACCATGTCTTCCGGCTCGCCGGGACCGGTCTGTGCCGTCTGCACCAGCGCGAGTTTCGCGATCAGAATTTCCTCAGCCTGTGGACCGGTCAGGACCGCCCCATGATGAGCGCCCTGCTCGAGGGCGCGCTGGGCGCGCCCGCACCCGCAAGCGCCGTGGCTGACGCCATTACGCTGGATGGCCGCGCCTGCGCGGTCGAGGTGACGCTGCTGCCGCTGCGCGGTCCCGAAGGCCAGGTGGACCGGGCGCTGGGCCTGTATCAGCCGCTGGACGCCAGCCGTCTGGGCGGGCGTCCGGTGGTGCGCCACCGGCTGGCACTGCTGCATCCGGCACGTCTGCCCGACCCGAGCCTGTCGCTGTTTGCCGCGCGCGAAACCACGCCGCGCCGTGCGCTGGCGGCCAATGACGGCTGATATAGCGAATTCTTAAACCCTGCCGCGCCAGACTAGCCGCCATGTTTCACAGCGGCGTGCCATGGCGCAGATCACTGACATCACCAGCCGGCTGGACCGGCGCAAGATCAAGATAGCCGCACGCGGCGCCGAAGAGCGCCGGCGGCATCGCCGTGTGCGTCTGGCGATACCCGGCCGGGCCCTGTGTCACAGCCGGGGCGAGTTCGTTTGCAAGCTGGTCGACGTGTCGCCGGGCGGCGTACGCGTGACCACCACCACGCCCCCTCAACGCGGCGAGCGCGTGGTCATGTTGTTTGATGGTCTGGGACGGGTCGAGGGCGAGGTTGTGCGCGCCGGCCAGACCGGGTTCGCCGCCCGCCTGTCCGTCACCCAGCGCAAACGCGACCGGCTGGCCGACGCCATCACCTGGCGTTTCAATATGGAGCGGCTCGGCCTCAAGGAAGACCGCGCAGCGCCGCGCAAACCCGGACGGGGACGTGCCAGCGTCTATCTGCGTGACGGCGTGGTGATCCAGGCCGATGTCCTTGATGTGTCCGTGACAGGGGCCGGGTTTGCCTGTCTGGAGCGCCCGCGCATCGGGGAAACGGTGCGCGTCGGCGGCATGACAGGGCAGGTGGCACGCTGGCTGGAGAACGGCTTTGCGGTGCAGTTTGACCCGCCGCCGGATGTGCCGGCTCCTGGCGAACCGGCAGCTGAAAACTAGCCCTCGGCGCATGCAGACGTCACGCATGGCACCCATATATCAGGAGCGGCCTGAATCTTGCCTCTAATGGAGGTGAAGCTGGCCCATCTGAGAGATCGAGGGCCGGGAGGTTGAAGCAATGCCGCGCGACGACGGAATCATCATGTCCTGGTTTGTTAAAGTCGAAGGCCGTGTCTACGGCCCCTATACCGGCGCCCAGATGCGCGCCTTCATCGGCGAGGGGCGCGTCGCTGCGCACTCATCGGTGTCTGACCGGCGCGAGGATGGGTTCAAATCCGCCCAGGAAATCGCCCAGCTGAAGACCTGGCTGGATGAAGCCCGGCGCAGCCCGGGCGAAAAGCGCCCGGCACCTGCCGATGCGCGCACCGCCAATTTCATCATTGTCGCCGAGCTGGCCCAGGCCAGCACGGCCGGTTTCGAAGCTGCACTGGCAGACCACGGCGATGTCGAGCCGATCACGCCGGGCGTCTGGATCCTGCGTGGCGCATCCAGCGCCTCCCATCTGCGCAATGAGCTGAGCCATCTGCTGGCCCGCGAGGAGAAGCTTCTGGTGGTCGACGCCTCGCGTGACCGCACGGCCTGGTTCAATCTGGGCCGCGAAGCTGACGAACGTATCCGCAATCTGTGGGGCCGGCGCGTCTGAGCCCGGCCTGTCTCAGGACGTAACGGCCGCGCGCGGCCGCACCTGGCGCCAGCCGAGATACGCCGCCGCCACAATGACAGTGGCGATCAGTCCGGCGATCGGTCCGCCCAGGATCAGCGCTCCAATCGCAATCACCAGTCCGGCCAGGCACCACAGGGCGGCACCGGGCCGCGCCCGCATATCGTCAACGACAATCACAAAAGCCGGCAACAAGAGCAAAATGGCGATGGAGGCGAAAATCAGCCCCACACCCAGGCTGACCACCATCGGGACAAGGAACTGAGCCTGGGGGCTGGTTTCGGACATGATCGGCAACAGGCCCAGCGCGGTCGTCAGCGTGGTGATCAGCACCGGGCGGAAACGCCGCGCGCAGGCTTCGGCGATGGCTTCACGCGGATCGCCGCCATTGGCCACGGTGCGGTTATACCGGTCGATCAGCACGATGGACGCGTTCACCACCACGCCGGACAGCGCCACCATCCCGAAAATTGACGGAAACGACAGGTCAAACCCGAGCAGGAGATGTCCCAGGATCGCGCCCGCCACCCCGTAGGGAATGGCGATCAGGATGATCAGGGGCTGGACATAGCTGCGCAGCTGGGTGGCCAGCAGCGCATACATGATGATCACCGCAAACAGCAGCCCGATCAGAAGACTGGCGAAGTCCTCAGCCTGCTCGCGGCCCGCGCCTGCCAGTGCGAAGGTCAGGCCGGGATAGCGCTCCGCCAGTTGCGGCAGATAGGCCTCCACCTGCTCGCGTGCGGCGCCCGGTGTGATGACGGACGTGTCCACATTGGCTGTCACCTCGATGATCCGCCGGCCGTCTATGCGCTCGATGCGGGTATAGCTGCGGGTTTCGGTGATCTCGGCCGCAGCGCTCAGCGGCAGGGCGCTGCCGTCGCGCGTGCGCACGCGCAGGTCTGACAAACCGGCCAGATCGCGCCGGTCCGACAGCGGATAGCGCACGAACACCCGCACCTCGTCGCGCCCGCGCTGGATGCGCTGCACCTCCTCGCCAAAGAAGGCCTGGCGGACCTGGCGCGCAATATCGCCCGGCGTCAGCCCCGCGGCCTCACCGGCAGGGGTGAGTGTGAAGTTCAGCTGGCGCTTGCCCAGATCGAAGCCGTTATTGATGTCGCGCGAGCCTTCGATGGCCCCGATGAACGCCGCCAGATCCAGCACGGCACGCTCCAGCACCCGATCGTCGGGATGGGTCATCTCATAGGCGATATCCGCGTCCTGAGGCCCGGCGGTGGAGATGACGGTCAGGCGCTCGACCCCTGCCAGCGGCTCGAAACCCTCGCGCCACAGCGCCTCGATCTCGCCCGACCGGATCGAGCGGCTGGAGGCGGGCTCCAGCACCAGTTCGATCTGGGCCAGATTGCTGGCCACACTTGTGCTCACCGTCGATCCCGGCCCGCCAAACTGGCTGGTGCGCCCGCCAATGGTGGCGGTGATGGACCGGATCACCGGCTCGCCGCGCGCAGCATATTCGGACTGGATCGCTTCGGCTGCGGCGATCATGGCTTCAGCCGCCATCCGGGTTTCCTCGAACGGCGCGCCTTCGGGCAGCCGCAGGTCGGCGCTGATCTGCTCGGACTCAATGGCCGGGAAGAAAACAAAGCGCACCAGACCCGACACCGGGATCGCCATGATCGCAATCAGCATGGCGATGCCCGCAGCGCTGACCAACCAGCGCCGGCGCGCCGCGAATAGCGCCCAGCTGGCCACCGGACCATCGGCGAAGTTCTGCATGTGCCGCTGCACCGCGCCCTGCAGCCGGGCCAGCGGCCCGCGCGACCAGTCCGATCCTGACGACAATTGCGATGGCAGAATGAGGAAAGCCGCGATCAGCGATACCGCCAGAATGGACACCACCACGATGGGGATGGGCCGGGTAATCTCGCCGAATGTGCCGCCGGTGAAGATCAGCGGGCCGAAGGCAGCGATGGTGGTCAGCACGCCCACCAGAACCGGCGCAGCAACGCCGGTGACGCCTGCAATGGCGGCGTCCTGGCCCCGCCGGCCCTTGGACCGCTCGCGGTCGGTATTCTCACCCACCACAATGGCTGCATCCACCACAATGCCGAGCACGATGATCAGGCCGAACGTGGTGATGAAATTCATCGTCACGCCCGCTGCGCCGAACACGGCGAACCCGCCCAGGAAGGCAATGGGCACGCTCATCGACACCCAGAACGCCAGGCGCAGATCCAGCATCAGCACCAGGAACACGAAGACCAGGGTGAAGCCCAGAATGGCGTTGCGGGTGATCAGCGCGATGCGGTCGGCGAAGATCACGCTTTGATCGATCACCACCGTGACATCCACGCCCGGCGCCAACACTGCCCGTTCCAGCCAGTCATTCACCACCCGGCGCACGGTCAGCAAATCCTCGCCGGGGCGGTTGAGCACGTCGAGAAACACCGCCGGCCGGCCCTGATGCAGCGAGATCAGCGGGTCTTCGCGAAACCCGTCCGTCACCGTGGCCACATCGCTCAGGCGCACGCGCGCGCCCGACGCGTCCGAACGGATGATGATGGATCCAAACGCCTCGCCCGTGACACGGCGCGCATCGGTGCGCAGCAGGATATCGCCGCCCGCGGTGCGGATCTCGCCGCCCGACAGATCCACCGATCCCGCGCGCACCGCGTCGGCAACTTCGGAGAAGCTGATATTGAAGCGCCGCAGGGCGTCTTCGCTGACCGCGATGGCGATCTCATACTCGCGCACGCCGCGCAGGAGCGCCGTGGAGATGCCGTCCAGCGCCAGCAATTCGTTCTCCGCCTGCTCGCCCGCGCGACGCAGCGCGGCCTCACCCACCGGACCGCTCAGCGCCAGTGTCAGCACTGTGGTGGTGGGCACAGGCACCCGGATCTGGGGCTGTTCGGCGTTCTGCGGCGGAAAACCGGCTATGCCGTTCACCGCCGTCTCCACATCGGTCTTGACCACCTGGGCATCGGCAAAATCGCGCAGGATCACGGTGACGGTCCCGCGCCCTTCCGCCGCGACCGATCGCACGCGGTCCACCCCGTCAAGCCCGCGCACCGCCTCCTCCACACGCCGCGTGACGCTTTCCTCCACCTCGCCCGGCGTGGCACCGGGATAGATGACCGCGATCTGCACCGTACGCGGCGACAGGCTGGGGAATACCTCGGTGGGAAGCGTCGCTGCGGTCAGCGCCCCGCCCAGCAGGAACAGCACCATGAACAGGTTTGCCGCCACGGGATTGCGCACGAACCAGCCCGTCAGGCCCTTGCCCGGCCAGTCCTCGATCAGCGAGGGCGGGATGTCACCGGGATCGCTCATGACCGCTCCGGCGGTTCGGCGACAATCTGCGCTTGCCGGCCCAGAAGGATGTCGGGCACAGGCGAGACGATGACGCCCTCACCGGGATCGAACGGCGCGGCGAACACCTCATCGGCGGTGCGCGCGCGCACCGTGATGCGGGTGCGCTCGATCCGGCCATCGCTGACGCGGTGAATCGTATCGAGGCCCGACACCGCTGCGACCGGCAGGCGCATCACATTGCTCAGTTCCGGGCCGTCCACAGTGATCCTTGCGAACAGGCCGGGGCGCAGGTCCGGCAGCGCACCTGACTCAGGCGCAATGAATACATCGACCAGGCGCGTGCGCGGGTCCAGCCGCGCGCCGACCCGGGCGACACGTCCGGACACTGGTGCCGCGCGGCCCTCGATCATGATCTGCGCCACGCGCCCGTCAGCACCGTCCAGCCGCGCCAGATCGGCAGGCGAGGCCGGCGCTACCAGCTCGATCTGTTCGGCGGCATAGACCTGGCCATAGGGCTGGCCCGGGGCCACCAGCAGGCCGAGCTCGATCCGGCTCTCTGTGACGGCACCGGCGAACGGGAAGCTGACGCGGGTACGCTCCAGATTGAGGCGCGCCTGGGCCAGTTCCGCCTCCGCTGCCAGCAGGCGGGCGCGGGCCGCCTCCAGCTGCGGCGTGCGGGCGGCCAGCGGGGTGATCTCGCGGCCGGGATACATCCGCTCCCATTCGCGCCGGGCGATCTGGGCTTCGGCGTCGAGCTGGTTGAGCGCGCTGCGTGCATCGGCGATGCTGGCGCGGGCCCGGGTTTCGGCAATCTCGTAATCGCGCCGGTCGATCTCGAACAGAATTTCACCGGCCTCGAACGCCCCGCCCGCGCGCACGGCGGGCGATACGGCGATAATGCGCCCGCCCACTTGCGGTGCCATGTCGATAAAGGCGCTCGCCGTCACGGTGCCCGTCAGCGCCACCTGCACGCGATGGCTGACCGTTTCGGGCTGGACGACCCGCACCGGCGCAGCGGCGCGCGCCTCCGGCGGGGCCTCGCCGGACTCGCCACTGCTCATGAGAGCAAAAGTTGCAATGAGAGCGGCCAGAACCACGGCCGCGACGGCTGCGATCTGCAGCCACCCCGCCAGTTCCCGGCCCGGTCCACCCTGCGAAACTTCGTTTGTGGACATATGATTGCGTCCTGACCGCCTGCGAACGCCTTTGCGACCGCCCCATGTGCAAACTAATACCTGCAATACGCCAGACCAGCAGTTTCACGCCAGACGGGACAGTTTTTGCACACGCGGCGCTGCCCCCGCCTCGCACACAGGCTCCCGGCCCGCTAGTGTGGGCGTCGGGGGGCCACAAGACGCCCGGTGCTGACCACGTGATTTTTCGCCCAACACGATATCTGATTGCCGTGCTGGCAGCCCTTGCGATGGGCCTGCCGGCGGCGGCAGCCGAACCGCTGGCCCGGATCGAGGGTGTGGAGGACGCCGCCCTGGCGCGGGCGCTGTCACGGGCCGTGGGCGAAGCGGATGCGCGCTCATCGGGTGAACCCGACGCGCCTTGGCGCGCAAGGGCCCGCGCACGCGAAGCCAGCGACATACTGGAGCGCTATCTCAATTCCCAGGGCTATTACGGTGCCGTTGTTGATCCGCGCGTGGACGATGACGGACAGGCGGTGGTGCGGGTGCGGCCGGGCCAGCGCTTTGTATTCGACGCGATCGCCATCGACTGGATGGACGCCGATGCGCCCGGCGCGCCCGGCGGCGAGGCGCAGGACGCGCTGAAGCTGGCGGTGGGCGATCCAGTTGTGTCAGCAGACGTCTTAGAAGCGCGCGGGCGCGTCGTGACGCTGCTCCACGAAAACGGATATCTTGAAGCGCGCGAGGGCGAGCACGACGTAATCGTCGATCACGCCACCCAGAGCGCCGATGCCGCCTTCCGCTTCCACCCGGGCCCGTTCATCCGCCTGGGCGCACCGCAATTTGCCGGTGGTCTGGCCGATCTGCGCCCCGGGTTCATTGAACGCCTGGCCCCCTATGAGATCGGCGATCCGGCCAGCCGCAGCGCGCTCAATGAGTACAGCCGCCGCCTGCAGGTGCTGCAATCGGTCTCGGTGGCCGATGTGCGCCTTGCCCCGGACGATGAAGACGGCTTGCGCCCGGTGGACGTGCGCGCCGATCCCACACCGCGCCACCGCATCGAGGGCGCGGTGCGCTGGTCCACATCAGAAGGTGCCGGCGCGGAAGCGGGCTGGACACGGCGCAACATGTTTCGCGGGGACGAGACGCTGCTGATCAGCGGTCAGGCCGCCGAGCTGGTCCAGGGCTTCATCACGCGCCTTACCGTGCCGCATTGGCGCCGCTACGGTCAGGACCTCACCCTCAGCGCCGAGCTTCTCGCCGAGCGCACCGACGCCTTTGATCAGAACGTGTTCCGGGTCTCTGCAACCGTCGCCCGCCAGATCACCGACCGGCTCAGCGTCACCGCCGGAACACGGCTGCAGACCGCGCGGGTGACGGATGTGCTGGGCACCCGGTCGGCGACCACCTTGTCTCTGCCCACCGGCGTCATCTGGGACGGGCGCGACAGCCTTCTGGACCCCCAGCGCGGCATTTATCTGAACGCCACTGCCGCGCCGGGCTGGTCCATTGGCAGCCAGGAGACGCGCTATATCCGCGTGGAGAGCGGCCTGCGCGCCTATTATCCGCTGAGCGACACGCTGGTTCTGGCCGCGCGTGTGCGCGCTGGCGCAGTCCTGGGCACGTCGCCGGACGCGCTTCCGGCCGACGAGCGCTTCTATGCCGGCGGTGGCGGATCGGTGCGCGGCTATGACTTCCAGTCGCTATCACCCCAGCGCTTCAATCCCGATACCGGTGAAGACGAGGTGTTCGGCGGACGGTCGCTGGCCGAATTCAGCGCCGAGGCGCGTTGGCGCCGGTCAGACCGCCTCGGCTTTACAGCCTTCATCGATGGCGGCGCGGCCGGGCCGGAGCTCAGCCCGGACCTGGGCGACATCCGCTACGGGGCGGGTCTGGGCGTGCGCTATTATCCGGGTTTCGGCCCGCTGCGCTTTGACATCGCGACGCCGCTCGACCGGCGCTCCGGCGAAGGATGGGTACAGGTTTACATCTCCATCGGGCAGGCTTTCTGATGGCAGACATGACACCATCTTCCCCCGCCCCCAAGCAGCGGCGCCGCTGGCGCGGCTGGGCGATCGGCATTGGTGCGGCGCTGACCACGCTGCTCGTCATCCTGGCGTTGGTGATCGTGTCGGGCGTGCTGCTGCTCAGCGGCCCGTTCGGGCGCGAGCTGGTGCGCGAGACCGTCAACGGACGCGAGATCGCCGGCTATGGCCAGGTGGAGATCGGCGCCATCAGCGGCAATGTGCTGGGAGGGTTCGGGATCGACCGCATCCGTGTGCGCGATGCCGAGGGCGTATGGCTCGATGCGCGCGACGTGACCATCGCCTGGTCGCCCTGGGCGCTGCGCCGTTATGTGCTGCGCATTGATGCGCTCACCGTGCGCGAGGTCACGATGTCGCGCCGTCCGGTGCGCGCCGAACGTCCGCCCCCGGAGGAACCGTTCGACCTGTCCCGCCTGCCCGGCATCCGCGTGGGCGAAGCGCGCATTGACGCCATTCACGTGGCTGAAGGAATCGCCGGACCGGCCGCCGTCTACGCCCTGTCGGGCGATCTTCGCCATGATGGCGGACGCTGGCTGGGCGCGTTGGACGCGCGGCGCACCGACGCCGTGGGGGACCGTGTTCTGGCCGAGATCGATGTGTCTGACACGGTCGCGCTGGACGCCCGTTTCGACGCGCCGGCGGGCGGCTTGCTATCGCGGCTGCTTGATGCCGAAACGCGGGGTGCCACAGGCGTCATCACCGCATCCGGCACGCTGGACGACGGGTCGGGCGATGCCGGCATCTATATCGGCGGCGAGCTGGCATTGGACGGGCGTCTCAGCTGGGCGAACCAGGTGGCGCAGGCCTCCGGTCAGGTCCGGCCCGACGCCTGGAGCCGGCTGGCGCGCATATCCGAGTGGCTGGGCGGCACGCTGAACGTGGAGGCGCAGGCGCCTTTGGGCCGCGAGGGCATCACCGCACCCGATATCAGCCGGCTCACCGCCCTGATCGCGGCACCCAATGCCCGGCTCGAGGTGGCCATGACCGCGCCGCGCATCGGCCGGATCCAGCTGGAGGCGCGCAGCGCGCTGGTGGCGCTCGCCACCAATGACGCTGTGTGGGCCGAGGGTCTGATGCTGGACGGCGTGGCGGACCTGTCAGGCGACACCCCGGTCTTCACCGGTGAGATCGCCGGGCGCGCCGTCACCCTGCCCGGCGGCATAAGAATGGGCACCGTCAGGGGTCCGGTGTCCACGCAAGGCGGACTGGATGCACCGCGCATCACGACTGAACTCGCCGTCAGCGGCGCGTCCTACGATGTCGATGCGCTGGACCGCCTGATCGGCCAGGCGCCGCACATCTCCGCTGACTTCACCTTCGTGCGTGAGGACACCAGCATCGAGATGCACAGCTATGTGGCGCGCCTGCCCACCGGGGTCTTCTCCGGATCGGGCAGCGTGTCGGTGCCTGAGCGCCGCTGGCGCGTGGCGGCGCAATCAGACCGGGCCCGCTTCGACCGGCTGGTGGACCTGATCGAGGGCGAGGGCGCCATCGCCCTGAACGCGGCGGGCGATTTCGCCGGCGCGCTGACCTTTGACGCCCAGCTGGACGGCTTCACGCCGGCAGGGGAGCTGGCCGAGCGCCTGGAAGCGCCCTTGTCTGCCGCCGTGTCCGGCCGGCGCGAGGCGGGCGGCGGGCTGTATCTTGACGGGGTGAGCGCTGAAGGTCCGCAATTTGCGCTGGAGGCGCGCGGCGAGCAGGCGGGCCAGGACTGGCGCTTCAACGGAGACCTCGCCTGGTCAGGCTCCTCGCCGCTGGCGGCCCTGACGCTGGAGGGCGCGCTGGAGGCCGCGTTCGAGGCGCAATATGGCCCCGAAGGTCTCGATGTGCGGCTGGATGCAACGGCAGGCGCGCTCAGCGCCGGTCCGCTGGGTCTCACCGGCGCGCGCCTGCGCGTGGAAGCCGCGGGTCCGCTGGATGCGCTGTCCGGTGCCGGACGCCTCACCGGTGCCAGCGATCGCGGACCGGTGGATGTGGCCGCCGAGTTCGCCCGCGACGGCGGAACCATCCAGCTCAGCCGCCTCAACGGCCAGCTGGCGGCGGTGCGTATTGACGGGACGGCTCTGGTGGGACCGGAAAACATCGCCGCCGACCTCGTCGTCACACCGGTCAGCGGATTTGGCGAGATGTCGCTGCAGGCCGAGCTGCGTGAAGGCATGATCGCCGTGCGCGCCGAGGCGGAAGACATTGTCGGCGAGGATCTGGCCTATCTCGACCGCTTCCTGCTGACCCTCAACGGACCGCTGGACGCCGTCGCCGTGCGTCTGGAGGCCGAAGGCGCCTATGGCGCTGTGTTCAATGCGCAGTCTGACGGTGTCTTGCGCCTGACCGGCGCGCCGGGCGCAGACGTGACGCTGGATGGACGTTACGGCCCCTACGCCATCGCCACGCTGGAACCCATCGAGGTGGAGGCCGGCCCGGTTGCGTCGCTCGGTCTGGCGCTGGCCATCGGCAATGGCACGCTGCATGTGCGCGGCACCGGGGGCCAGGCACCCGTCCTCACAGCCTGTCTGGAGTCCGTTCCGGCGGGCGTCTTGTCCCTGCGCCGGGCGCGCAGCCCGGTCATCGGCTTGCTCAGCGGCGATCTGACCGCAAACCGCACCGAAGGCGTCTGGCGCGCGGACGCCACCCTGTCAGGCTCCGGCCTGCGCCCGCTCGAAGCGCCCGACGCCGAGGCGCTCGCCGGGCAGGTCCGGCTGGTCATCGATGAAACCGGGCTGGCCCTGACCGCCAGCGCTGAAGGCGTCGGCTTGAGCGCCCGCGCCGATGCCCGGATCGCCAGCGGTCCGGTAGGCGGACCTGATGACGTGATGCGCGCTGACGCGGCTTTGTCCGGCGAGGCGCGGGTGCAAGGCGAGATCGGGGCGCTGGCCGCTTTCCACCTGGCCGCCGCCCAGACGATCTCTGGCGGGGCGAATCTCTCCGCACACCTGACCGGCACGGTGGGCGCGCCACGCTTTGAGGGCAGTCTGGGGCTGGAGGACGGCGTCTTCCGCGACGGCCGCGCCGGGCTGGCGGTGGAAGCGATCTCGCTGCTCGCCCGCTTCAGCGAATCCAGCCTGATCGTGGAGCGCCTGACCGCGACCGATGGCAATGCCGGCACGCTGAACGGCGCGGGCGAGGTGCGCATCGGGCCAGAGGGCCTGGGCACGCTGGAGGCCGATCTCAATGTCGATTTCCGCCGCTTCCGCCTGGCCGGCAGCCCGGATCTGGAAGCCATCGGTACGGGCGATGTGCGCTTTCAGTTTGCGGATGAAGAGGGCCTGATCACCGGCAGCGCGGTCATCGACCGCGCTGAAATCCGCCCGCCCCAGGCCTCGCGCCCCTCCATCCCCTACATCACCGTGACCGAGATCAACGCGCCGGGCGGGACAAGCGACGCTCAGGGCCGCTCCACACCGGTCCGGCTGAACTACGCCGTCAGCGCCCCGGCGCGCATCTTCGTGCGCGGACCGAATTTCGACACCGAATGGTCGACGAATCTGGAGATCACCGGCACGCTGGACGCCCCCTATGTCAGCGGCGTGATCAATGCCGAGCGCGGGCGCGCCGACATGCTGGGCCGGGTGTTCCAGGTCGAACAGGGGCGCGTCACCCTGAACGGCGATCCCGGCGCAGCGCAGCTCGATATCTCGCTGGCGCGCCAGGCCCGTGACATCACGGCGCGGGTGCGGGTGCGCGGCACCGCGCGCGATCCGCGCATCTCGCTGGCCTCGACGCCTGCCCTGCCAGAAGACGAGATCGCTGCCCGGCTGGTGTTCGGCGAGGGGGCGGCCAATCTCAGCGCGGTGGAATACGCCCAGCTCGCCGCGTCGCTGGCGTCATTGTCCGGCGGATCGGCTTTCGACCCTCTGGGGGCGCTGCGCACCGTGGCCGGGCTCGACACATTCGGGGTGCGCACCGATTCAGGCGGCCAGACCGTGGTGGCCGGCGGACGCTATCTCACCGACACGGTCTATCTGGAGCTGGAAAGCGCCGGGTCCGATGGCGGTCCGACCACGCGGATCGAATGGGCGCTGACGCGCTCTGTCTCGCTCCTGTCGCGCCTGCGCGGCGATGGTGACGCATCGGTCGCGCTCAGCTGGCGCACCGAATACGACTGATGCCTCCTGCCAATTTGTCCGAACAAAGTTGACGTGCGCGCCCGCGGGCGCTTTGGTGCGCGCCGGACAATCGGGCGGAGGGGCGCGGCATGATCGGCACGGAATGGCTCTACAACGCTTTGGTATTCAGCCATATCGTGCTGTTCGCTGTCTGGCTCGGCGGCGATATCGGCGTGTTCATCCTCGGACAGCATTTCCGCAAGCGTGAGTTACCGCTGGAGACGCGCCTGCACTTCCTGCGCCTCCTGGTGCTCAACGATATGGGACCGCGCAGCGCCTGGGCGCTGATGGTTCCGGTGTCGATTTCCATGATCGCGGTGAGCTGGGTGCCACTGCCAGGCTGGCTCATTGCCTTGAGCTGGGCGGCCGGGTTCAGCTGGCTGGCCCTGGTGTGGGGCGCGTATCTCAACGCCGAAACCCCGCTGGCCGCGCGGCTCAAAACAATCGAGTTCTGGCTGAAGATCGTCCTCACACTGGGCTTCGTGGCGCTGACCATCGCCGGCCCGGCCGGATGGCTGGACCTGCCAGGCTGGCTGGGGCTTAAGGCCGGGCTGTTCACCGCCATCTTCGCCATCGCGATCATGATTGATGTGAGCTACACGCCCGTCGGCCCGCTGTTGCAGCGCCTGATCACGGACGGCTCCAGCGACGGAACCGAGGTCCCGCTCCTGCGCGCCATGAACCGCACCCGCCTGTGGGTGCTAGGGCTCTACGCCCTGCTCATCGCCATCGGCGCGGTGGGCGTGTTCAAGCCGGGCTTCTAGCCAAACAGCGCCTGCACCATGTCGGGGAACTGGCCCGTCGCCATGAAGGGCAGCATGAGCGCCAGCGTCACCGACACCGCCAGGCCGATCCCGGCGCGGCCGATATCGGCGGCCACGTCCTTCACGGCGGCGCCGCGCGGCTGCAGGCGGGTCATGAAGGTGATGGCAATCTCCCGGCCTGCCAGCAGACCCAGGAAGACATAGGTGGTGCTCATCGGGATATCGTTCAGCTCCTTGAAATACATCAGGATCAGCCCGTACAGGAAGTCCACCACCGTGGCCGAGCGCACGTCCACCGTATTGGTCTTGCGCAGGACGATCTTCTGAATCTCGCCGCCGCGCGCGGCGAAGATGATGGCGTGCAGACCGACCATCAGCAGCGTGGTGAAGATCAACAGGCCGATGGAGAAGGTCACCTGCACACTGCCGTCCGGCAGCAATGTGGTCTCGCGCGGCAGGTAGATGAAGATATTGGCCAGGTCCTGCATCAGCCATTGCGACCACAGGAACCCCGTGGACAGCCATTGCAGCACGAACCAGGTATTGAAGCGGCGGGTGAAGAAGGCCACGAGCACCGCGAACGCCACCACGGCCCCGGCACCGATCAGGTTCAGGTTCTCCGCGCTCGGCAGGGCGGGACCGTTGACCAGCAGATAGACCAGAACGCAGATCAGCGCCGCCACGGCAGGCACGGTCCACCACGGATCGCCGTCATCATCGACCTCGGTGCGTGCCACCCATTTTTCAAACGCGCGGGAGATCACCACAAAGATGATGCCGCCTGTGGCGAACGCCACGCCATAGCCGATCAGGCTCTTGAGCAGCATGTCGCCCAGCACACCGGCTGTCGCCGCACCGCCCGTCAGCGTAAAGATCGTCAGCACAAGGAATGTCGTGGAGACCGGGATGCCGAAGCGGGTCAGCACCAGGAGGGCCAATGGCGGCAGGACATGCCACCACTGGATGCCGGTGTCCGGGAACGGGATACGATTGAGGCGTCCGTAGGCGATATCGCCATCATAGGCGAAATATCCGTACACCATCACGATCACGATGATCGTGGAGGCGAACGCCCACAGGACCAGCCAGGGCCGTTTGGCGTTGGAGGCGAGGAAGGTCCCAAGGGTCTGGATCACGTCGTTGGCGACGATGGCATACGCCGCAAACAGGAAGCCGATGAGTGCCCAGAGCGGCACGCCCAATATCGCAACTGAAGCCAGATCCGGCATCAAAATCCCCGTTCCACCGGCGCGCAGCGCCCCTCGCAGCCCCGATACCGCGCCGGACGCACGCAGCAAAGCAATTCCTGCGGCTGGATTCGCAATTTCAAGGAAATGTCATACAGCGCGCGGGCGTCAGACATGCCGGATATGGCGAAAAACTCATCTGCCGCGTCTTGAACAATCCGTCTGGTCGGTCTAAATCAAAACCGACCAGACGGTATAGATGCACTGCAGCAATTTCTTGGAAGCCCCATGACCGACGCCCGCTCCATCGCCGATTCCAGCCCTGACACGGTCCGCCCGGCGACGCGCGACGTGATCCTGGACGCAGCCGAGCGCGTGGTGTCGCGCGAGGGCTCTGGCCGGCTGACCATTGACGCGGTGGTGCGCGAAAGCGGCTTCTCCAAGGGCGGGGTGCTGTACAATTTCCCCTCCAAGCAGGCGCTGATCGAGGGCATGGTCTCGCGCCTGATCGCCCAGGCGCAGGCCGATTGCGAAGCCGCGCTGGAAGGGGCCGAAGCCAGCGGTGCCAACCCTGTGGCCGCCCTGCTGCAAGCCATGCTGACCTTCAAGCACGCCAATCGCGACGTGGCGATGGCCCTGCTCGCCGCTGCGGCGGAATCGCCTGAATTGCTCGATCCGGTGCGCGAGATGATGGCGCGCATCCGAGAGGATGTGATCGGGCGCGCGCCCGATCCGGTCATGGCCCGCATCGCGCTATTGGCCGCTGACGGCATTCACCTGGCCGACCTGCTCGGCCTCGAAATGATCACCCCTGATGAGCAAGAGGCCGTTGAAGCCCGGCTCGTCCAGCTGGTTTCGGAGCCCTCCCCAAAATGACCCGCGCCGCCATAATGGTCTCTCTGGCCGTCATGCTGATTGTCGCCGCCTGCAGCCCGCAGCCGGTTGAGACAGAACCTGTCCCGCGCCTGGCGCGGGTGGAAACCGTGCGCAGCGCGGAGACCGCCGGCTTGCGCGAGTTTGTCGGCCGCGTCGAGCCGCGCCTGAGCGTCGATCTCGCCTTCCAGGTGGGCGGGCGGCTGTCTGCCTTCCCGGTTGTCGAGGGCCAGATCCTACCCGAAGGCGAAGTGGTCGCGACGCTGGACGCCGCCGACTTCGCCCGCGCCGTGCGTCAGGCCGAGGTACAGCGCCAGCAGGCCAGTCAGAATCTGGAGCGTCAGCGGACGCTGAACGAACGCGGCATCGCGTCGGATGCGGCGCTGGAACAGGCCCAGACCGAGTTTGACCTGCAAAGCGTCGCTCTGGAGACCGCGCGCCAGAACCTGCGCTATGCCACCATCAACGCGCCCTTCCAGGGTCTCGTCTCGCGCCGGCTGGTGGATAATTTCACCACCGTCTCCGCCGGCCAGCCCGTGGCGCGCCTGCAGGACATGAGCGAGCTGCGTGTGGCGATCCAGATCCCGGAAAGCATTGTGGCCGTGGTCGACCAGACCCAGCCGGCCGAGCTGACCGCCCGTTTCCCCTTCCTGCCCGGCGAGACGTTCCCGCTGACCTTCAGGGAGCTGGGTGCAGAGCCGGAGCCGGCCTCACGCACATACACCGCCCTGTTTGCCCTGCCGCCGGACTTGCCGGGCAATATCCTGCCGGGCATGACCGCCACGGTGATGGTGTCGCTCGACGCCCTGACCGGCTCCGATCCGGAACTGGTGCGTGTCGCCGCCGGGGCGCTCAGCGCGGCACCGGACGGGGGGTTCCGCGTCTGGGTCTATGACCCGGAGGCCGGACTGGTGCGGGCGCGCGATGTGGAGATCGGCCCCATGGGCGGCGATATGGTGGTGATCCGCCACGGCCTGGAGCCGGGCGAGCAGATTGTCACCACCGGTGTCAGCGCCCTGTTCGACGGCATGCGCATCCGGCCCATGCAGGGGCGCAACGGTCTCGCCTCCGGCCGCTAGGGCTGGCTTCACTCACTCGGGATATTCGCCATGGCGGACACCAGAACCAATGCGGCCATGTCTGTGGCGCGCCTGTCCATCGAAAAGCCGGTGCTGACCTGGATGGTCATCCTGGCCTGCTTCTTCGGCGGGATTTACGGGATCAACACGGTCGCCCAGCTGGAAGACCCCGCCTTCACCATCAAGCAGGCCCTGGTCTACACCGCCTATCCCGGCGCGTCCGCTGAAGAGGTCGAGCGCGAGGTCACCGAGCGGCTGGAAACCGCCATACAGCAAATGCCGCAGCTGCATGCGGTCTATTCCAAAAGCCAGCCCGGGATCAGCGAGATCACGGTAGAAATCGCTGACCGCTATGCGTCCGGCGACCTCACCCAGATCTGGGACGAGCTGCGCAAGCGGCTGAGTGACGCCGCTCCGGGCCTGCCACCGGGCGCGCGCGAACCGCAGGTAATTGATGATTTCGGCGATGTGTACGGGATTTTCTACGCCGTCACCGCACCGGGCTATACCGACGCGGAAGTGCGCGACATCGCCGCGCTTTTGCGCCGGGAGCTTCTGGTCACGCAGGGCGTGTCCAAAGTCTCCACCGACGGCGTGCCCGAGGAGCGCATCTATATCGAGATACCGCAGGAAAATCTGGCCCGGCTCGGCCTGCCCGTGGGACAGGTGCTCGAAACCCTCTCCAGCGAGAATGTCGTGGTGTCCGCAGGCGAGGTGACCGCCGGCGATCTGCGCGTGCGCGTGAACATGCCCGGCTCCATCGGCGGGGTGGCGTCCATCTCCAACCTGCTCATCTCGCCGCGCGATTCAGGCCAGACATTGCGCCTGTCCGATCTGGGAGAGGTGATCCGCGCGCCCGTCGAACGCGCCGAAGTCTATATCTTCCACAATGGCGAGGCGGCCTTCACGCTGGGCGTGTCCGGCCTGCCCAGCGCCAATATCGTGGATGTAGGCCGCGCCGTGGAAGCGCGCCTGGCGCTGATCGCCGAGGAGCTGCCGCTGGGCGTGGAGATCGCCCCGATCTACCAGCAGCACCGGGTGGTGGAATCCTCCATCAACGACTTCCTGATCTCTCTCATGCTGTCGGTGGCCATCGTCATCGGCGTTCTGTGCCTGACCATGGGCTGGCGCGCGGGCGTGGCCGTGGGCTCGGTGCTGCTGCTCACCGTCATGGGCACTTTGTTCTTCATGTCGGTGTTCGGCATCACCATGCAGCGCATCTCGCTGGGCGCGCTGATCATCGCCATGGGCATGCTGGTGGATAACGCCCTGGTGGTGACGGAAAACATGCAGGTCGCCGTGCAGCGCGGGGTCAAGCGCCTGAAGGCCGCCGAGGACGCCGCTGCCAACACGCAATGGCCGCTGCTGGGGGCCACGGTAATCGGCATCATGGCCTTTTCCGGCATTGGCCTGTCGCCCGATTCCACCGGCGAGTTTCTGTTCTCGCTGTTCGCCGTGATCGCCATCTCGCTGATGCTCAGCTGGGTGCTGGCGCTCACTGTCGGGCCGATGATCGCCTACCACCTGTTCAAGTCGGAACGCGGCACGGTCGCCGACCCGTATGCCGGGCGGCTCTATCGCGGTTATGGCGCGATCCTGACCGGTGCCCTGAAGCGCCGCTGGATCACGATGGGTGTCCTGGCCGCCATCACCGTGACCAGCTATTGGGGCTTCGGCTTCGTCAAGGCGTCCTTCTTTCCCAATTCCAACACGCCGATATTCTTCGTCAGCCTGACCCAGACCCAGGGCACGGACGTGCTTGCCTCGCGCGATCTCGCCCGCGATCTGGCGCGCTGGGCCGGCGGACAGCCGGGCGTCACCCAGGTGGATGCCTTTGCCGGCCGCGGCGCCACGCGCTTCATGCTCACCTACAATACCGAACAGCCCAATGCCGCCTTCGCCCAGCTGATCGTCCAGACCGAGGACATGCGCGATATCCCCGACGTGGAGGCGCGCATTCTGGACTATCTGGCTCTCGACTACCCCCATGTGCAGGCGCGCTCGGACCGCATCGTGTTCGGCCCGCCCTCGGGTGCCCAGCTGGAGGCACGCTTCCAGGGGCCCGACTCGCGTGTTCTGCGCGAACTGGGCGAGACGGCGATCGTGCGCTTGCGCGAGGAGGCCGGCGTGCGCGATCTGCGCACCGACTGGCGCAATCAGGCGCTGATCCTGACGCCTCAGATCGTCGAGGCGCGCACGCGCACAGTAGGCGTGACCCGCGGCGATATCGGCGAGGCGCTGCGCCTGGCCACAGACGGTGACCAGATCGGCGTCTACCGCGAGGGCATTGATCTCATCCCGATCGTGGCGCGCGCGCCGGCCAGCGAACGCGCCCAGCCCGACAATCTGTCAGACCGGCTGATCTGGAGCCCGGCACAGAACGCCTACGTGCCCATGAGCCAGGTGGTGTCGGGCTTTGCGCTGCAGGCCGAAGAGACGCTGATCCTGCGCCGCGACAAGGTGCGCACCCTCACGGTCCAGGCCAATCCTCAGCCCGGCGAGACCGCAGCCCAGGCCTTCGACCGCTTCTCCGCCGTGGTGAGCGCCATGGAGCTGCCGCGCGGCTATCGCGTGGAGTGGGGCGGCGAATATGAAGCCAACCAGATGGCCAATGAATCCCTGGGCGGAGTGCTGCCGATCAGCTTCCTGGTCATGCTGGCGGTGAGCTTCGCGTTGTTCATGACCGTGCGTCAGCCGCTCATCGTCTGGCTGATCGTGCCGATGTCGGTGGTCGGCGTGACGGCGGGCCTGCTCGCGACGGGCATCGCCTTCTCCTTCACCGCCTTGCTCGGCCTGTTGTCGCTGTCAGGCATGCTGATCAAGAACGCCATCGTGCTGATCGACGAAATCGACCGGCGCATCCGCGAGGGCGAGGCGCCCTGGGGCGCGCTGGTGGATGGCTCGGTCAGCCGTCTGCGGCCGGTCCTGCTGGCAGCCGGCACGACGATCCTGGGGATGACGCCGCTCCTGGGCGACGCCTTCTTCCAGGGCATGGCGATGACCATCATCTCCGGCCTCGCCTTCGCCAGCATCATCACGCTGGTGGCGGTGCCGGTGATCTACGCCCTGTTCTTCGCGATCCGCGTGCCGAAGCCCGCCGCCGCGCCTGACGCTGGCCGTCTCTAGTAGCGCGGGCGGTTCAGGCGGACATCGATCCACTCCAGCGACCGGCTCACACCCATCAGCGAGAACGTCGCCAGCCGGTCCTGGCCGCGCGTATCGACATACTGGACGGTCAGACGCCCGCCGCGCCGCATGGCGGTGATCAGGCGGGCGGTGGACTCCGGATCAGACAGCACGAACGCACCCGACGCGTCGGCCGAGTAGTGGGTCTGGGGCCGGAACACGATCGGGTTGCGCCCGTCGACCCGTACCGAAATGGCGCGCGCGCCATCCACCGGGTGCTGATCGGACGTGAAGACGATGTCATAGCCCTGACCCGTGGGGCGGGCGCGCAGCTCCAGCCGGTGATCGGCCCGGTCATTCCCGCCCGTCGTGGTATCGGCACTGCACATCCCGCCGCGGCGGCAGCTGGCGGTCCATTGCTGGAAACGCTCGGTCTCCACCGCGCAGAACGGGCCTTCACACTGGGTGGGGTCGGCGGGCCAGCCCGGCTGACCCGGATTGGCGGGGGAGCCCGGCTGGGTAAAGCCGGCATCGATCTGGCCGGCCAGTTCCGCCAGGCGCGCGCGCTGGGAGCGCAGCAGCGACACGCGGCAGGACGTGGCCTGCAGATTCCGCTCGGCATAGGTCTGGCCCAGCATCGCGCCCTCGAAATCACACTGGAAATCGAGATAGCTGCGCCAGGTTTCGCGCGCAAAGCGCAGCGCCTCGGCCTCTGTGGCCCGCTGGAAACTGTCCTCGCGCCCGGTGACCATGGAGATCAGGCGCTGATAGGTGATGTCGTAATGGCTTTCCGCTTCCAGCAGCAGGCGCGACAGGCAGGCGCGCAATTCCAGCTCGCCCCCGGCCGAGCGGCGGCATTCATCCAGCGGTGTGGCGGCGTAGAACCCGCCCCATCCCGGCTGCTGGGCCGGGGCCCATCGGGCGTTATCGGCGATAGCGGGTGCCGCAATGAACACGGCAGCGACGGCGAGCACTTTGGCGGCGGCGGATAACGACATGGCGAACCCCTTCAGGACTGGAGCCGGCGCCTCCCCCTTGATGCCGCCAACCCGCGATTCTGGTCACTATAGCGCGTGAATGTGGGCGAGCATAAGGCTTCGTTAACCATTTTTTTCTGCCCGTTGCGAAGTCGTTGCGGTGTCTGCCGATTGACACCGGCAGGCGGTAGCCGTCCGGGGCGCGTCCGTTTAGGCTGGACACGCTGAAGCTACAGGAGATGCGCCCGATGACCGAAGAAGCGAACAAGACCGACGCCCGCCAGGGCGTGCGCAAGCCGGGTCAGGAACGCGTGCTGCGCCGGTCGCTGATCTTTTCGGCCATCGCCCTGGTCGTGGCACTGGCCGCCGTCCTGATCTGGCGCGCACTCTGACTTGGGTGTGCCGGCCCTGAACGCCGTGACAGCCTGCCTAAAAAGGCGATTGCGCGCGCCAATGGACGTGATAATGTCCGCTTCGATCCGGAGCGGCTGTCGAGGACAGTGCGCTGATGGCCGGAGCTACCCGGATGAAAATCGTCATGAAGAGTGTTCTCTTTGGCGCTGCGTCAGCCCTGCTGCTGGCGTCGGCTTCTTTTGCTTCGCCCGCCGGTCAGGTGTTCGAAGTGACCGGTGCCGAGACCGGCGCGGTCTACACCATGAGTTTCGAGACTGACGGCGCCTATGTTCTTGAAGCGGGCGGCACATCCAGCGCCGGGACATGGACCCTGGAAGAGGGCGTGCTGTGTCTGGACGCCGCCGAAATCGAAGAACCCAATTGCGGACCCTGGTTCAACCTTGAAGTCGGCGAGTCGGTCGTCTCGACCGAATGGTCGCAAGACGGGTCCGATGTGACGTTCCTGCGCGTCGAGTAGCCCACCACGTTTGCTGCACCGAACCCCGCGCCGCATCCCGGCGCGGGGCCTTATTGTGCGAATTGCAATCTGGCCCGCCTCTTGCGTCGCGCTCCGCGATGGTGAAATCTGCGTGAGGGCGCGATCTTGGGGGTTGTAGGGCCATGAGACGTTTAGTGAAAACCATGCTGGCCGCTGCGCTGGCCGTGCCCGCCGGCATCATGCTGATGCTGGCCGCGCCCGATACCGCCCAGGCGCAGTCTGCGCTGGGCCCCGAGGGACGCGTCTATGCGGTGGAAACCCGGCAGGGGCGCTACACCGCCCAGTTCCGCCGCGGGGGTGATTATCAGGACTCCCGTCCGCGATCGGGATCCTGGCAGTTTGACGGCCGCACGCTATGCGTCCTGTTTCACGCCGCTTCACGCACCGAGCCCGAATACGAGATCTGCAAGCCCTATCGTGAACTGGCCGTGGGCGAGAGCTACGAGACCAGTGCCTGGACGGGCGATGGCAGCGCCGCACGCATCACGCGGGTGGAATAGCGCGAGCGGTTACAAACTGGCCTGCCCGGCGAGACGCGCCCTGTGCGCTCTGCTATGATGGGTGCAAGGTTTAACTAGGTCCGAGGGGGCCAGTCGAGACTTGAGGGAGTCCGCCCATGGGACGTTTTTTTGGTCAGCTGACCGGCCGGTCGCTACGCTTGAGCATCACGCTCTTTCTGGCGTTCGTCTTGTCCTATCTGTTTCTGGGCGTGCTCGCCTTCCAGTTCCCGGACATGTTGCAAACCATGCTGCGCTGGGCCTCGGACGTTGAGCGCTTCCTGACCACCACGGGTCTGCCGGCGCGCTACAATAACTTCGTCGAGATCTATCTGAACAAGGCCACGATCCTGCTGGTTTTCCTCACGGTCATCGCGCGCGTCGTGATCGCTGTGGTCGGCACAATCGCCAGTGAATCCCTGCGCAGCCTGAACCCGCCCCCGGCCAGGCACACCGCAACGCGCAAGGCGGCCTAGTCCCGGCGGCGAGGCCATGTTACACGCCCGAGTGTCAACCGCGCGTGACAAAATGGTACGAATTTTCTGGCACTCGGCAAAAATACCTGTCAGGCTTTGCGATAATATCTGTGCAGGCCGGCCACGGGCACTATTGCCCCGATACGGTCTGACACCACCGCCGCTGGCACAACCGGCTGCGGTCAAAAAAGCAAAGCGTGGCGAACCTGGCAGCCCCTCCGCCGGTTACGGCCACCCCGGGGAGAGAAGGCATCCAACATGGCGCAGGCGGAATTTGACCGGTTCGGATTGGCGGGATTGGCCCGCACGACTCAGGCATCTCTTGACTGGAAGAATTGGAGGCGCGGCACCCGGCCCTGCGACCTCGATAAGGCCGGGCCGCCCAAAGAGGTGCTCGACAAGCTGATCGAGGCCGAGATTATTCCCCGCCTGATGCTGATCAACCGCGAAGCCGCCAATGCCGAAGGCCCGGCCCGCGCGCCGGCGGTGAAGACCACCGCGTTCGAGACCGAGCAGGTCAACAGCTTTGCGCTGCGCACGGTGAGCAGCGAGCCCCAGGCACTGGTCGACGAGGTCAATGGACTGCTGTTTGACGGGGCGACCCATGAGGACGTGCTGCTCAAGCTGCTCGCCCCGGCCGCGCGCCATCTTGGAAAACTGTGGGAAGAGGATGTGTGCGATTTCGCCGATGTCACCATCGGTCTGATGAAACTGCACCGCGTACTGGAGCGCATCAATGCCGACGCGCCCTGGAGCATGGGCTCGGGCAAGACGTCGCCACGGGTCCTGCTGGCACCGGCCCCCGGCGAGCAGCACGTGTTCGGGATTGTCATGGTGGGAGAGTTTTTCGCCCGTTCCGGCTGGCGCGTGCGGTGCGAATCAAGCCCGGATATGGACCATATCGTGGCCACCGTCGTCGATACGCATTTTGACGTGGTCGGCTTGTCGGCGAGTTCAGATGTGAAGATGAAAGACCTCAAGGGCTTGATCAAGCTGATCCGCTCAAGATCCCAGAACCCCGACATAATCATCCTTGTCGGCGGTCAGTTGTTTAATGAAGACATGGGCCTGGCCCGGCGCATCGGTGCCGATGCCACGGCCACGGATGGGGTGCGGGCGGTTGTAACAGCCGAGCGCTTGGTCCATAGGCTGGTGCAGGCGAGTTGATCGAGTTGAAATTATCACAAGGCGATTCCATGGACACCAAGGCCTCAGAGGGCCCGAATGCGAGGTTCCAATCCCGTGAGGTCGCCGGTTCGGCGTTCTCTGACGAGACGGCAGCGGACCTTGCCGCGAACGCGGCTGACCTCGCCTTGTTGATCGACAGTCGCGGCATCGTTCGCGACGCCGCGTTTTCCGGTGACGAGTTCTCCGAGGACGATGATGAGTTTGACAGCTGGATCGGCCGCAAATGGATCGATCTGGTCAATGCCGATTCGCGCGACAAGGTCGCCGCGCTGCTTGCCCCTCAGACAACGCCCGGCCAACGGCGCTGGCGCCATGTCAATCACGTCCAGCCCAGTGGTTCGGATCTGCCGGTGCGTTATTTCACCCTGCCGGCCGGACGCGAGGGCTGGACCCTTGCCGTCGGACGTGATCTGCGCGCCGCCTCGCGCATGCAAAAGCGCCTGATCGAAGCCCAGCGCTCCATGGAGCGCGACTACGCGCGGGTGCGCGAGGCCGAGACCCGGTTCCGCCTGCTGTTCCAGCTGGCGTCCGAGGGCGTGATCATCATTGACGGCAACACGTTCCGGATCACCGACGTGAACGCGGCAGCCTCGCGCCTGCTCGGACGCTCGTCCCAGCGGCTTGAAGGCCGCTCGCTGGAGGGCGCGTTCGGGACCGAGGCCGCCGATATCGTGCGTGAGACCCTGGCTGTTGCGCGCCGCACCGGCCGCACAGAGAAGATTGAACTGACACCGGAAGGGGCCAAGAAGCCCTGCCAGTTGCTCGCTTCGGTCTACCGTCAGGGCCGGGAGGTCTATTTTCTGGCGCGGGTCTCGGCGAAGGACGCGCATGGCGCAGCCGAAGCCGATGCCTCCATGGCGCGCCTCGCTGCAATCCTGCCGGACGCGCTGGTGCTCACCGGCGAGGACGGCAAAATCCTGTCGGTGAACGAAGCGTTCGCCGACATCGCCCAGCTCAGCGATATCGACTCGGCTGTGGGCGTCCCGATTGAATCCTATCTCGGCCGCACCGAAACCGAGGTGAACGTGCTGATGGCCAATTTGCGCGAGCATGGCGTCATCCGCAATTTTGCCACCCTGGTGCGCAGCCAGCATGATTTGCGCGAGGCGGTCGAAGTGTCTGCCGTGTCCGCGCCAGGCCCCACCGGCAACGTGTTCGGCTTTTCCATCCGCCCGGTCGGCCGGCGCCTTGTCGCCGGACGCCAGCGCGCCGGCGGTGCCATGCCCAGCACGGTGGATCAATTGTCTGATCTGGTCGGACGGGTCGCACTCAAGGACATTGTGCGCGAAAGCACGGACATGATCGAGCAGAGCTGCATCGAGGCTGCGCTGGCTCTGACCAATGACAACCGCGCCTCGGCGGCTGAGATTCTCGGCCTCAGCCGGCAGAGCCTGTATGCCAAAATGCACCGCCACAAGATCGGCGAACTGCAGCCCAAATCCGAGCACTGACAGACCGTCAAGTTTAGTTGACGGTCTGCGTTGTTCGCCTTAGCGTACAGGCATGGAGCGATCAGCCCCCTTGCCGTCACCAGACCTTCGAACGTCCTTGCTGGCGGTCGTGGAACTGTCCAAGCCGGTCACCTGGTTCCCGCCCATGTGGGCGTTCGGCTGTGGCGTTGTGTCGTCCGGCCAGTTCAGCCTCGGCAATATCGGTCTTCTGATTTTCGGCGTCCTGCTGGCGGGCCCTTTGCTGTGCGCCGGCAGTCAGGCGGTCAATGACTGGTTTGACCGCGAGGTCGACGCCATCAATGAACCCAACCGCCCCATCCCGTCGGGCCGCATTCCCGGCCGCTGGGGTCTGTGGATTGCCATTTTCTGGTCCATTGCCGGCCTTGTCTGGGCGTCCTTCCTGGGCGTCTGGGTGTTCGTGGCGGCCGCTGTCGGCGTCGCCCTGTCCTGGGCCTATAGCGCGCCGCCGGTCCGGCTCAAGCGCAGCGGCGTCTGGGGTCCGCTTTCGGTCGGCATTTCCTATGAGGGTCTGGCCTGGTTCACCGGTGCCGCCGTCATGGCTCAGGCCCTTCCGGACTCACGCACGATCATTCTGGCCGTCCTCTACAGCCTCGGCGCATACGGCATCATGGTGCTCAACGACTTCAAGGCGATCGAGGGCGACATCAAGATGGGGCTCAAATCCCTGCCCGCCGCGCTTGGTCCGCGCAAGGCCGCCTGGATCGCCTGCGCCACCATGGCCGCGCCGCAATTCGTCGTGATCGCCCTGCTCGCGATCTGGGGTCAGCCGGTTCACGCCGGCATTGTCGGCCTGTCGCTGGCAGTCCAGCTCGGACTGATGGTGCGCCTGATGCGCGACCCCAAGGCGCTGGCACCCTGGTACAATGCGACCGGGGTCACGCTCTATGTTCTGGGCATGCTGGCGAGCGCCTTTGCGCTGTCGGCTCTCAACCAGGCCCCCGGATCATGACAGGGCCGGCGCCCATCCCGCAAAAGTGCGTCCGAAATCCCGTCTTCGGCACCAAAAGGCGCGCTGCGGACATGGACAGCCGTCTCATGACCCCGAAATCCGGTCTGATGACCCCGAAAACCGGCCTCATGACACCGAAAGCCGGCCTCATGACCCCGAATGACACCGAGATATTCTCCGAATCGAACGCCTTGGGAGGTGGATAGTGACAGACACGGTGAAGAGTTATGACGCCGTCGTTGTGGGCGGCGGACCGGCCGGTGCCACAGCCGCCCAGAAAATCGCCGAGGCCGGCGCCTCCGTTCTGCTGATCGACAAACCCGGGCGCATCAAGCCATGCGGCGGGGCCGTGCCACCCAAACTTATCCGCACCTACAACATCCCCGAATCCCAGATCGTCGCTCGTACACAGGGCGCGCGTATCCTCGCCCCCTCGGGGCTCGAAGTGGATATGCCGATCGGCGAAGGCTATGTCGGCATGGTCGATCGCGAGCATTTTGACGAGTTCCTGCGCGAGCGGGCTGCCAGCGCGGGCGCGCAGCGCCGCAATGGCGCGGTCGAGGCCATGGAGCGCGACGAACAAGGCGCTGCAATCATTGTGTTTTCTCCCACTGAGGCACCCGAGGAAGCCGTGCGTGTGCGCGCCCGGGTCGTCATTGCCGCCGATGGCGCACGCTCCAAACTCGCCCAGCAGACCGTGAAGGGTGCCGAAAAGGTCAAGAGCGTGTTCGCCTATCATGAAATCGTGCGCGCGCCCGAAGCGGGCAGCCAGAGCCATTACGATCCCCAGCGCTGCGACGTGTATTATGACGGCAAGATATCCCCGGACTTCTATGGCTGGGTCTTCCCCCACGGTGCCGTGGCAAGCGTGGGGACAGGCAGCCAGGTGAAGGGCTTCTCGCTACGCGGCGCAGTGAAATCCTTGCGCGAATCGGCCGGTCTGGCAGATTGCGAAGTGGTCCGGCGCGAGGGTGCTCCCCTGCCCTACAAACCGGCACCCCGGTGGGATAATGGCCGTGACCTGGTCCTCGCCGGCGACGCCGCCGGTGCCGTCGCACCATCCTCAGGCGAAGGCATTTTCTACGCCATGACATCCGGGGAAATGGCCGCCGAAGGCGCGCTGGAATTCCTCGCCACCGGCAACGCCAAGGCACTTGCCAACGTGCGCAAGCGCTTCATGAAGGCACATGGCCGGGTCTTCTTTATCCTCGGGATCATGCAGCATTTCTGGTACCGCAACGACAAGCGCCGTGAGCGTTTTGTGAAGATCTGCGCCGACGAGGATGTCCAGCGTCTGACCTGGCAAGGCTATATGGAGAAAGAGCTGGTGCGCCGCGATCCGGGTGCGCACGCCAAGATATTTTTCAAGGACATGGCCCACTTGCTGGGTCTCTCCCCGCGCTGATGCGGCAGTCATGACAGAGCTTGTGTCGGACCTGTTCACGTCAGGACGGGTGGTCGATTTTATCCTGCTTGTGGTCGTGGTGGAGGTTATCGTGCTGGCGGTGTTTCCCCGCCTGCGCGGAGCCATGAGCCTCACCGATGTCGCCTTGCTGATCGCACCCGGGGTCATGCTGATGCTGGCGTTGCGCGGCGCACTCACCGGAGCACCCCATACGATAACGGCGGCCGTATTGGCCGCCGCTTTCGTATTCCATCTCTGGGATATTATCCGCCGGCGCCGGGGCGCGGCGTGAGGTCATCGCTTACTGAGCGACGCCGCCATTATCCTTGATGTAGGCGATCACATCGGCCCGCTCTTGCTCGCTGCGGATGCCGGGGAAAGCCATGATCGTGCCGGGAATGAACGCCCGCGGATTTTCGAGATACTCGAACATATTCTCCGCATCCCACACCACACCGGAATTGGCGTTGGCGTTGGAGTAGCGGAACCCTTCAACCGTACCGGCAGTACGACCGAAAATCCCGTAGAGAGAGGGGCCTACGCGATTCACGCCTTCCTCGATCACGTGGCAGGTCTGGCAGCGCACGAAGACGCGGCGGCCCGCCGCCGGATCACCGGTCAGCCCCGCTATCAGATACTCGCCCTCACCCGCGCCACCGGAACCGGCGGGAGGGGTTTCAGACGCCGGCTCTTCAGCGGCAGGCTCCTCAGACGCCGGCTCTTCAGCGGCAGGCTCCTCGGAAACGGGCTCTTCAGCAACCGGTTCTTCGGCCATGGGCTCTTCAGCAGCCGGCGTTTCGGCAGGTTCGGGTGCTGACATCTGCGTGCCCGTCAGTTCCGGTTCGTTGGGCTGCGTCCCGCTGGCGGGCTGTTCGCCGCTGTCACCGCAAGCGGCCAGGGCCGTGGATGCGATCAGTGCAGCAAAGAAACTGGTGGTTCTCATAAAGCCTGCTCCTCCGAATTTGGCAGACGGTGATAATAGCGCTCATTGCGCGGGGCGCCAGCCTTGTTATGAAAAATCACATATTTCCGATTCCGGCGTTCGGGAGCGTGCGTGATCGGGACAAGGTCAGGCTGGAAACAGGTCATGCGGCGTCCTTGAAGGCCTTATGGCACCATGCGGGGCGTCAGCGCCGCGCCCAGAGCGCCCGCGACAACCCACACCATCACAGCCGCAATGATCACAACGGCCAAGTATATCATCGCCTTTTCCCGGGGTGCCTTCATCAGCCTGGGCAAGCCGAGATAGAGCAGATAGAGGCTGTATAACCCGACAATGCCGAGCGCGGACAGGGCCGGCACGAGCTGGAAAATTCCGGCGAGCCAGGCGGCGGTCGAACCGTAGATCGCGACTTTGAATGCCTGGTTGCGGTTGGGGACGCCGCCAAACTGGCGGGCGAACGCATGAATGATGAAACCCAGTACCACCACGCCGATGATGGCGAAAACATACTGGATAACGGCCGCAGACGCCGCGTTGAAGAACGACGGCCGGTAGACTGTGCCCAACACGCCCATACCCCGGCCGAATATCTGCCCGCCTAAAAAGCCTGCAACCGGGCCGATTGCAGCCAGCGGCAGAGCATAAAGTAAAAGCAGATCGCGGATGGGCGTCGCTTCAACGTCGATCACGTCCCACGTGGGCTGTGGCTTAAGGAGAATCGCTCTGGCGCGATCTGTCCGTCGTCAGAACATTTGGCACAGATGGGATCGTAGATTAGTGGAGCATCGGCCTCGTCTGGTTGGTTGATATTAGGCGGCGTGCTTTCGGTGTTGCAAGCGTCGATGTTCGATGGTCTGTCGCTTGATCCTTTCACGCTCTTTGATGATGGCTGGGGCCCTGCCGAAGTAGGCGTCGGCGGGCGTCACGTTGTTCAGGCTCTCGTGGTAGCGTTGGTGATTGTAATGTTCGACGAACGCTTCGATCTGGGTCTCAAGATCGCCGGGCAGGAAGTAGTTTTCCAGCAGGATGCGGTTCTTCATGGTCTGGTGCCAGCGCTCGATCTTGCCCTGCGTCTGGGGATGGAACGGCGCACCGCGCACATGGCTCATACGCTGGGCCTCGATGTATTCGGCGAGCTCGCCGGCGATGTAACAAGGGCCATTATCCGACAGAAGGCGCGGCTTGTGATGGACGTTCACCTGGTCGCAGCCGGAAGCCGCGAGAGCGAGGTCCAGCGTGTCGGTCACGTCCTCGGCCCGCATATTGGTGCAAAGCTTCCAGGCGATGATGTAGCGCGAGAAGTCGTCGAGCACGGTTGACAGATACATCCAGCCCCAGCCGATGATCTTGAAGTAGGTAAAGTCGGTCTGCCACATCTCGTTCGGCCGGGTGGTCTTGGTGTGGAACTGGTCGGCGGCCTTGATCACGACATAGGCCGGGCTGGTGATCAGATCATGGGCCTTCAGCAGGCGATAGACCGTCGCCTCCGACACGAAGTAACGCGTCTCGTCGGTGAACCGCACAGCCAGCTCGCGCGGGCTCAGCTCGGACTGCTCCAGCGCCAGTTCGATAATCTGGTCATGCATCTCGGCGGGGATGCGGTTCCACACCCTGCTTGGCGCTGATGGCCGGTCCTCTAGCGCTTCAGGTCCGCCTTCCAGATACCGGTCATACCAGCGATAAAAGGTCCGACGGGCTATACCCAGCTTGTCGAGCGTGACCTTGGCAGGCAGGTGCGACTGCTCGACGATCCTGATGATCTCGAGCTTCTCGGATGCGGGGTACCTCATGCGTCGTCCTCCCCATCCGCGATCATGCTTTTTTTGAGCAGACGGTTCTCCAAGGTCAGATCAGCCACGCATTCTTTCCGGTCACGCGCCTGATGGCGCAGGTCCTTGACCTCGTCACTGGTGGCAGCACGCGCCGTGTCGCCCGCCAGTCGGCGCTTGCCAGCCTCCATGAACTCCTTCGACCAAGTATAATAAAGGCTCTGGGCTATGCCTTCCTTGCGGCACAGCTCGGCGATGCTGTCGTCACCGCGCAGACCTTCCAGAACAATGCGGATCTTGTCTTCAGCCGAGAAGTGTCGCCGGGTCGCTCGGCGAATGTCCTTCACAACGGTTGCAGCAGGGGCTTTGGGCTTTGTGGATTTGGAGCTCATCTTCGTTCCTTCGTCACTGCGACGAGACCCAAATCCTCCTTAAATCACAACCCCAAACCTGTGCCATAGGTGCTGACGGGGGACAGCCATAGTCAAACGCGGTCAGCCTGCCCGAGGGGTGGTAGACGGCGTTTAAGGCGTGATGTCTCTTACCGTCTGACGTGCGCTTGCCCCCTCAGTGATTATCCGCATGCCCGGAGTGTCGAAGTCGATACGGTTCAGGTCGATGGTGCGAACCTCGCGATCAGACATCGTGTGAAAGAACATTCTGCGGGCGGTTAGATCCCATGCGGTCGTTATCTGGGTGGCACTCTCAATGTCGGCGGCGATGGTGTCGGTCGGCCCCGTTGCACCGACGGGGATGTTGAAGCTGTCGAGGATGCGAAACGCCTCGAAAACCGCTTCATTGCCGGTCTCAAGTGGTCTGCCAGAGGCGCTTAGCGCTACCGCGCGCACAAATCTGGAAGGGGGGGTAAAATCACCGGGCAGGCCCCGAAGCCCGGTGCCCGCCCCAAACGGCGCAAAGGTCTCCCCAGCGATTTCGACCGGAAGCTCCGCCACAGGTGACAGGCCAAGATAGTTTCGCAAATTAGTCAAATGCCAGCCGTAATCGGGGGAGTTGGTGATAACACCCATGAAGCTTTCATGGATTTGCACCTTCCCGCCATTGACAATCTCGATAACAATGCTGGCACCACTCGGGTCTTCAATTTTCCAATGGAAGGGCAAAGGGGCACCGCCGAAACGCGGATCTTCGACATTTACAACGCGCACCGCCTCAATATTGACGCGCACCTCGTCAACAGTCGCAAAGGACGATAGCATCCATCGCATCAGGTCGCCGACGCTGAGGGATCGCGCTGCCTGTGATGCCTCGTAAGGCGCAAAACTCGCGTACTCAGGAAAATAGTACATTCCCACGTACAGACCGGCTTCGTTCATGCCGTCAGGCCCGTACGGCTCCCCATAAGCGCCCAGCGAAATGAAACCGTAGCGCCCCGTCCAGGAGAGTCCGTTAAAACCCTCCGGGGTCTGGGCTGTAAACTGATGATCGCGCGGAAACAGCACAAGCGTGTCGTGGTCTGCATCGCTAAGAGCCCACTCGACGGTACGGGCGACAATCCGGCTGCCGTCTGACGCCCGAAGCGAGATGCCAGTGCATGCGGATGCCGGGATGATCGTTGTGCAAGCAAGTGACAGGACTGACGCTAAAAAACCAACCAATTTCACGGGTCGCATCTGGAAAAAACGCTTCATGCATACTCCTTTTAGAAGGAAATTTGCTTATATTAAACGGTCAAATGGGTTGGGACGCAAGCAACTTTGACGAACGTCCAATCGTCTCCCGTGACGTGACCCCCGACTTTCATCCAGCCGAAGCGAGAGTCCAGGGTTGATTTGCACTGAGCCCCAACGCTGGATCGCCGGAAGCTGGAGTTTTCCGGCTTTGATCACGGCGGCGGGCTGGCCATGCCGCAGTGATTATGCAGGTCGGCCGGGACGTTGTACCCGATCGCGCTATGAGGTCTGACCTCGTTGTAGTCTCTGCGCCAAGCCTCCAGCTTTTCGCGGGCGTCGGCAAGGCTCATGAACCAGTGCGTGTTCAGGCACTCGGCTCGAAGCTTGCTGTTGAAGGCTTCGATGAAGCCGTTATCCGTCGGCTTTCCGGGTCGGGAGAAGTCGAGCGTAACCCCGTTGGCGTAAGCCCAGAGATCCAGGTCGCGCGAGATGAACTCGCTGCCATTGTCGACCCGGATCGTTCCAGGATAGCCGATCTGGCTACAGACGCCTTCTAGCGTCTGAACGACGTCCTCGCCGCGATAGGTGAACCGCGGATCAGCTGCCGGGCAGTAGCGTGAGTGGGTGTCCCCCACTGTCAGAATGCGCAGCTTCGACCCCATGGCGAGCTGGTCGTGGACGAAGTCCATCGCCCAGACTTCATTCGGACCGGCCGCTTCCCGGCGGTCCTCGCGAAGCTTGGCCTTCACGCGCCGCTTGGGATGCTTGTTGCGCAGCTGAAGGCCTAACTCGCTGTAGATTCTGCGGGTCTTCTTGATGTTCACCACCCATCCCTCCCGGCGAAGCAGGACGTGAACCCGGCGATAGCCGTAGCGCACACGGGTCTGGCAGATCTCGCGTATTCTCTGCTCAAGGCCGGCCTGGCCGGGTCGGCGGGACTGGTAGTGGTAGGTCGAAGTGTCGAGGGGAAGGACCCGGCAGGCCCTTCGGATCGACACGCCCCAGTCCACCAGCATCCCGTCAACCAGCTCGCGCTTGCGGACAGGCCTTAGAGCTTTCGGCGGATCACATCCTGCAACATCTCCCGGTCAAGCGTCAGATCAGCGACAATCTTCTTCAGTCGTGTGTTCTCGTCCTCCAGCTGCTTCAGCCGGCGCATCTCGTCCGGCAGCAGCCCGCCGTATTTCTTTTTCCAGTTGAAGTAGGTCGCCTGACTGATACCAGCCTTGCGGCAGATCTCCGCAACCGGCGTTCCGGACTCACCCTGCTTCAGGATGAACGCCTTCTGCGCCTCAGTGAACTTCGATGCCTTCATGGTCATCCGCTCCTATCCCAGCCCAGGAAAACGTAGCGGAAAACTCCAACTTCAAACGATCCAATTTCCTGGGGGCAGAGCACCGCCTTTGCCTGCGAACCGGTCTCCCAAGCATGCAGGTAAACGCCCTCATACTTCAGGGATCGCCACAGGCGTTCGATGAAGATGTTGTCGATACAGCGCCCTTTGCCGTCCATGTATATGCGGATGCCCGCCCGCTTGAGCGTGTCGGTCCAGACCAACGACGTGAACTGGCTGCCCTGGTCGGCGTTCATGATCTCCGGCGGCCCGAACCGGCAGACCGCCTCGTTCAGCGCCTCCACGCAGAACCCGGCCTCAAGCGTGTTGGAGATGCGCCAGGCGAGCACCTTGCGGGTATGCCAGTCCATGATCGCGACCAGGTACAGGAAGCCGCGCCGCATCGGCAGATAGGTGATGTCCGCGCACCAGACCTGGCCCAGCCGATCCACGCGCAGGCCGTGCAAGAGATAGGGATAGATCTTGTGTCCCTTGGCCGGCCTGCTGGTATCGGGCTTCTGGTAGATGGGCATCAGGCCCATCAGGCGCATCAGCCGGCGTACGCGCTTCTGATTTACCTGGTGGCCACCGTTGCGCAGATGCCAGCACATCTGGCGCACACCATGGAACGGCGTCTCCAGGAACTGCTCGTCGATCTGGCGCATCAAAGCCAGGTTCGTCTCGCTCTCGCCTTTAGGCGTGTAGTAGAACGAGGACCAGGCAAGCGACAGCAGGACACATTGCCGGCCGATCGACAGGGCTGGGTGGCTCGGCTCGATCATCGCGGTTCGGGATCAGCCTCGAACCAGTGGCGGCTCGATCCCTCACCACTTCCCGCCCCAGGGCTTGAGCTTTCTGGACAAAAAATCGTTGGCGACCGCCAGCTCGCCGATCTTCGCGTGAAGCTCATGGACCTGGGCCTCGTCGATGTCCGGCTTGCGCCTGCCTCCACGTTCAAAGACGCCGGGCGCGCCCTCCAGAAGCGCGCGCTTCCACTGATGGATCATCGTGGGATGAACCTCAAACCGGCTCGCCAGCTCAGCCGCGGTCTCTTCGCCATTCAGCGCCTCCAGCGCCACTTTCGCCTTGAACTCAGGCGCATGCTGCTTGCGTTTCGACATCTGTGATCTCCTCATCGTCGAGGGTCAGCAGACAGCAAATCGTAGCCGACGTCAGTGTCCGAATTTCAGGGAGTAGCTCAGTTTTTCTCTGACACCTCCCCCTGAACAGTCCATCCTTGGTGCCCGGTGGGCGTCCCAACCGCAAAAAGACTTGGTTCGCCAGCAGGCGATTGTCGCAAAATGGCACAAGACCGGCAGGCATGTGCCATATCCCAACTGGAAAGCGAGGCGGCGCAGTAAGACTAATCGCTAATTTACGCTCGGTTTTCCTTTGTAGACGCATTCATTTTCATTTAACAATTAATTGCGCCAACCCAGTAACTGGCTTCCATATTGCGATGTCCCCTCTGCCCGCCACGTCCGGCGGTGTGACGAACAAAAGGAGACAACCATGTATCGTCAGATGATGACGGCGGGCTTGCTGGCTTCGGTGTCCATGCTGGGCCTCGCCGCGGCTGCGGAAGCCCAGACCAACAATGTGCGCAACAACCAGAACAACTGGGCCCAGACGCGCGCGCAGCTCAATGCAGACATCAACTCTGTGAGCGAGTCGGTGAGCCTGACCTCGGCTGCCATCGGCAACTCGTTCAGCGCCGAGCTGGGCGGCGTGACCACGCTGAACAATGTCCAGCGCGCCGACAACAACGCCTCGGCCACCGCCTACATCAACGCCCATGACGCGCTGGGCGGGCTGAACGCCACGGTGGCCACCATCGGCAACTCGGCCTCCATAGAGGTCGATGGCCTGGGCGCCTCGGGCCTGAGCACCGTCAACAACGACCAGCGTGCGGTTTGGAACCGTCAGTTCCACTCCCACCTGACCATTGACGCCTCGGACATCCAGGCCCCCGACGCCAGCGATGTGGCGATCGATGGCACCGTGGCCTCCATCGCCAACTCACTCTCGGTCACCGGAAGCGGAAATATGGAGGCCACCAACTTCCAGCACTTCCATGGTGATGTTCAGTCCTTCCTGAACGCCGACCTCAACAATGTCACCGGCTCGGTGAACTTCACCTCCGCCGCCATCGCCAACTCCGCGTCCTATGATATCGGCGATTCATCCCAGTTCAGCCTGACCAACACCCAGTGGGCCAATTATGACCCGCAGGCCTGGTCGAATGTGAACGTGGGCGACATCAACGGCGATTTCAGCTCGACCACGGCGGCGATCTCCAACTCGCTGAGCGTGTCTACCCTGCCGGAAACGGCTTCACTGAACATCAACAGCCAGCAGATGAACAACGCCTATACTGGCGCCACCGCCAATATCCAGCTTGGCGATGTGACCGGAGCCGTGTCGCTGACCACCGCGGCCATCGGCAACTCGGTGAGCATCAGCAACCTGCCGCGCTAGGCGGATAGGCCAGCCGGGCGGTGCGCCATACGTGCCGCCTGGTTTTCTTTCAACCTTATCGTCAGATGCCGGAGACGGGCTGTGATCACGCGCAGATGGTCAGAGGTTTTCACTTGCCACCACGCCTGGTTCGGGGACTTGCCTGCGTGCGCGGGTGTGATCCGATTGCTCTCAGAAGCCCGCGAGGGGGCGCCCGTGCTTAAATATGCTGCCTGCCACTGCATTCGATCCGAGGTCGAGCAGGCTCAGATCGAGGTTGAAGAGAGCGGCGTCATTGTCATGGGCGCGCAGTACAGCATCAGCCTGAGCCCGCATGAAATGACACATCAACTGATCAACCAGCACCGCCGCCGGTTCGGCCGTGCGCCGCGGTTCAACACGCAATGGAAAGCTTTTTTGTCCTAAATTGGACCTGTCGGATACAAGGAATGATCAAGATGAGCATGGCCCATTCAACGCGACGCGTCAGCGCGGCAATCGGTTCAGCCTTGGCTGCTCTGACCCTGTCGGCCTGCGCCACATCTAGCATGTCTGAGCCCGTGCAGCCCTTGCAAGGGCCGGCGGAAGTCGTGCTTGAGACACAATATACTGAGGCTCTGCAATGCTTGGCAGACCATGCGCGCACGCAAGCCTTTCCGCCACCCCGGATCGCCGTCGGGCACATCACGGATTTCACGGGAGCGAACGATTATTTTTCTGGGCGCCGGCTGACCCAGGGCGCCGCACTGATGGCCATGACCGCGCTCGCAGACGCTGGCATGAGAGTTGTGGAGCGCTTCGATATGGGCGTGATTCAGGCCGAGCTGGGATACACCCAGAGCGGGCTGGTGCGAGACAGCGACACACAACTGCGTGAGGTTCAGCTCGGTCAGATGCAGGGCGCTGACCTCTATATTGTGGGCGGTCTGACTGAATTTAATCCCAATATCCGCTCGAGTGGCGCGAACTTGTTTGTTGGCAGCGACTCCGCCACGGGTGGCGCAGGAGCCCTTGGTATCAACAACTTCGTTGTCGATGTCGGGATAGACCTGCGGCTGATCGATGTGCGCTCAAGTGACGTGCTGTCCGTGCGCGCCTTCCGCAAACAAATTATTGGGCGGGAAGTGGAAACAGGCGTGTTCCAGTTCCTGACTGGAGGCGTCATCGACATCAATGCAGGCGGCCGGTCTCTAGAGCCGGTCCAGACCGCAGTCAGGACCATGATTGACCGCGCTGTGTTCGAGTTCGTCGCCGCCCTTTATAATCTCGATCCGGTCGAATGTCTGGGCGAACAGGCCGCACGCGCCATCGCCGCTAGTGGGACGTTCGAGCGGCGCGGGGCAGACGCGCAGGCCATCACCGCCCAGGCCGCCCTGCCGGCAAACGCCCAGTCTGCTCAGATTTCGGCTTCCGTCAGTTCAGATCACTCTTCTGATACGCAGGATTTGAACAGGAGGCCTGCGCCACACTCGCCCCCCCCCGCCAACCCAACCCACATTTACTCGGTACATCTGGAATCTTATCGTCAACGAGAGCACATGAATTCGGGATGGAACTCGATCCTAGAGGCTTACGGGCCCTTACTCGTTGGCTTGAGCCCAGGGATCGACGAAGTGGAGCTGCGAGGTAGCGGTCCCCAAGGCCGATTTTTCCGGCTGATCGCAGGACCGCTGCCTGACGAACACGCGGCAAGACAACTTTGCGAGCAGCTCTCGGCGCGTGATCAGTATTGCCAGCCCTACAGGTTTACACCTAGGGGATGAGACCCGCTGCCTGACAAACCGAAAGCGCATGGCAGGCCAACAATTCTGGGCGGTATAATTAGAGCGGTTTCCATTCATTCGGGTTCATATCGGCAGGATTTGAAGTAGTTGGCGCATTCGTCGAGCTGGAAGATCTCGACGAGCTTGCCAATCAGGTCCCACAAGCCGCTGACGGTTCGCTCGCCGGCTTTGCGCAGCATGGCCTTGAGGCGTGAGAACGCCTTTTCTATGGGATTGAAGTCGGGGCTGTATGGAGGGAGGAAGCGCAGGCTGGCACCGGCCGCCTCGATACGCTGGCGCACCGCCGCCCGTTTGTGGCTCGACAGTTTGTCCATCACGACGATGTCGCCGGGGCGCAGCTCTGGCACGAGCACCTGGGCCACATAGGCCTCGAACCAGTCGCCGTTGATCGGGCCATCCAGCACCATTGGCGCGACCATTCCGGTAATGCGCAGCCCGGCCACCAGCGTGGTGGTCTCGCGGTGACCGTGCGGGAAGCTCATCCGCAGCCGTGCGCTCCAGGCGCGCGCGGCCGACGAGATCAATCTGCTGCCAGAGGGGTCAGCGATCGCTCAGATGCTCGCCGACTACGTCGTAATGAGGGGGCAGGCGCGGGCGTGTGGCGACGGAATGCTCGAGTTGTAACGCGACGTGGACCTTGCTAAGCGGAGTCAACCTGCCGCGTGAAATGGGCGAGCTTCCAGTAAGCTAAGACTCGTTCGCATTTCTCTGACACCACTCCGTGGTCAATACGCACCGCTTTCACCGCGTCTGCTTCTGAAGCGCGAAAATCTCTGACGACATCCATTGGAAGAAGTCCCCATCGTCGCGGAACACGGATGCGATGTTCGTGTCGCCAGGCTCAAAGTGGAAGACATCGCGCAGAACGCGCGAGAAGGCCAGCGTCGAAGCGATCTGGATGGAGCGGTCGCGGAAAATATCGCGGATGCGCTTGGCGTCGTCCTCGCTGAAGACTTGGTTGGGCACGACCACGATCTGCGGCCAAAAGCCGGTCAGCTCGGTCACGCGAGCCGCCGCATCTTCAAGCTCGGGCAGGTAGGCCCTGGTGGCTATGATGTCAGCGTCCGACACAGACACCGGAACAAAAATCAGACCGGGTGCGATAGCCGGGACCATCGTGCCCGCAGGAAACCCGGAAGGCGTGTCGACAAACAGCGTGTCGCTGTCGGCGCGGCAGCCGTCCAGCGCGGAGCGCACAGCTTCGGGCGAGACCTTGTGGCCTTCGCCATACTCGTCTGCAAGATAAAAGGACTTCACGCCCGAATCGGCAAACCGGCGCAAGGCGTTATAGGTCGTGCGCAGACGATCGAAATCGACGACACACACCCGGGCATTGCGTGTCGCGGCGTAGTGAAGGGCGCTGAGGAACGCAATCGTACTCTTGCCGGTGCCACCTTTTGCGTTTGCAAACATGACGGTGGTGCAGGTCACGACTGTTCCCCGAACTGTCCCAATGTCAGCACATCAGCAATGCGGGCCACTCTAGCTATTGGCGCCTTCGCTTTTGTCGCCCTTGGCGTCTGACCCCGGGTCAGCATCGGGCGCCGACTGGGCGATGGCCATCTGCAGATTGCTGAGCGAAGACACCCTTAGGAGCGATTGGAGGGGCCCTGAGTGTTGATCTGGCCAATGAGCTGGGCACCTTCATGGGCTTGCAGTGAGCCATAGGTAATGGTGCCTTCAATCTTGCCCGCCTCACGAATGATCAGCTTTCCTGACAGGATCAGCGTGTCTTCCACACTGCCCATAATGTCGGCGGTCTCGCTCGAAATGTCGCCTGCAACACGTCCCTGCTCGCCCACGATCAGGTGAACAGCGCGTAGTTTGCCGCTGAACTGGCCATCGATCCGGGCGGGGCCGCCCACCTCGAGAATGGCCCCCTCTACGGAGCATTTCTCCCCCATGAAGAACGATAAATCTTCACAGCCGTCAGGGATGCCGATCTTTCCAGTCCTGGTGATAGAAGTGCTGCTCATAAACCACCCGATAAGCTAGGTGCTGTTGACAAAGTACCGGAACCACAGGCGGATTGAAGCGAGATGGATGAAGCCGAGATAGCTGTCGGCGGTCTTGTCGTAGCGTGTGGCGAGGCGGCGTGAGCAGCGCAGCTTGTTGAAGCACCGCTCGATGCGGTTTCTCAGCCCATAGACGAAGTCGTCGATCTGGACGGGGTTCTTGCGGTTTCGGCGCGCCGGGATCATCGGCACGGCGCCGGCGGCTTCCAGCGATGTTCGGATATTGTCGCTGTCATAGCCTTTGTCGGCCAGCAGGACGCGCGGGACTGAGCCATGCGCGGCCATTACCGCCTCATAACCTTTGTAGTCGGAGACTTCACCGCCGGTGATCTCAGCGGCTATGGGCAGCCCTTCAGCGTTGGTGCGAAGGTGTATTTTGGTCGTGAAGCCACCTTTTGAGCGCCCAAAACCCTGTTTTTGAGTCCCCCTTTAGCGCCCGCAGCCTGATGGTGCGCGCGAACGATAGTGGAATCGACCATTTGAAGACTGTCGGGTACGGCCCCGCTCTCGCCCAGCGCTTCCAACATCACCTCCCACACGCCTGACAGCGTCCAGCGGCGGAACTGGCGGTAGACCCGCGTCCACGGACCGAAATAGTCGTGAAGATCACGCCAGGGCGCGCCGGTGCGCGCGATCCAGAACACGCCGTCCAGCACGCGGCGATGATCAGAAGGCGGGCGGCCCCGCTTGCCTCCGGTCGCCACCACGAAAGGCGCAAAGAACGCCCACTCCTCGTCCGTCATCAAACCGCGAACCAAGACCACCTCCCAAAAGCCAGTCTTGAATCACGCTTCGGGCGGGTTGGGAATCCACTTCGTCAACAGGTCCTAATACGTTATCAGCTCCCATACCCATGCTCGTACGCGACTTCAATCCTGAAAACTTGGCGCATTGACATGACTGCATCACAGCGCGGATCAGGGGTGCCTGAGCTACTCCCCATTGGCTGGACGGTCTGCGAGATCCAGCGGATGCGCGCCAAAGGAGAGCTATTCCGTTGACATTCCTTCGATCTCGCTTGCGCTGAGCTTGATATCGATCACCGTCTGACCAGGCCAAACCACCCGTGGACGAATGGCCAGGTCGAACGCATGAACCGCACACTGAAAGAAGCTGCCGTTCGGCGTTATTATTACTCTAGCCACGACGCGCTGCGCCAGCATCTCGAGACCTTCGTCGCGGCCTATAACTATGCGGAAAGGCTGAAAGCCCTCCGCGGCCTCACACCATACGAGCACATCGTCAAATGCTGGACCGAGGAGCCAAACCGGTTCATGAATGATGCAATCCATCACACCTTGAGACTAAACATCTAGCATAGGCTAGGCCCCTTAGAAGGGCAGCCGGTATTCGTTTCCACATGAACGTCTCCCACCACCGGAGGTGTTGCGTGTTGTATGGCTCAGCGCGTGCGTTGGCTCTTGCGGAACGCCTCAAAAGAGACATTGCGGTGCCCTATGATGGATTGCAGGATAGGCGTGCCAGGAAACAAGGCGGGCGGCGCCAGAGACGCCGCCCGAAGGGATGGTAATGTTCGCAATGTGAAGAACAAATCCACGCGGAATGGGACGTTTGGAAGATCTGCCCTTCATCGGTTAGGTTCGGGCACACGAACGCCCACGGCAAGTTAATTCCTGTTGTGACTACAAGCGCTATCTGAGTATGGCCCGCGGTGAACGTGCTGCGCACGAGCCCTTGCAGGTCGCGCACGCCCTCAGCAGGCAATGCGGCTGCGCACAAGGCACAAACGCGATCACGGTTCTGGATGGGCAAGATGGAGCTAGAAATGCTTCGGGCGGCGCTGAGGGAACGCCAACCGAAGCAAAGCCTAGGGTCCAGACTCATTCATAACCAGAAGGCGACGAGGACGGCGAGGGCGACGGCTGATAGGAAGTTTCTGGCGAGTTTGTCGTAGCGTGTGTCGATGCGCCTGAAGTCCTTGATGCGGCAGAAGGCGTTTTCGACAATGAAAGTGCGGTAAGCACAATTTGATTGTGCTGCCAGCCTTAAGCAGTCGTTAGTTCGCGCGCGCGACGGTCCCCGCAGTAGAAGGGGGACGTCATGGGCCTGGTGTCAATTCTTGCGTCTTTGGTCTTGTTGGCGAGCCAAGGCGCTGCCAGGAGCGATGATCGCGTCGCCGCGGAGGCGTACGACGCGCGCATTCAGGAGGCGCGCGCCGCCATGATGGCGGACCCCCAGGCGGCCCTGGACGCTGCGCTTGGCGCTTATGAGGCTGCGGGCTCACCCCAGTCCGAGGCGTATCGTGAGCGCACTGCACAGGCGCGGTGGCTTGAAGCGGAGTCCCTGATGCGTCTTGGGCACCCGGCCGAGGCGGCCGCGGCCCTGGAGTATGCCGTCGATACTCTGGGCGCGGACGCGCCGCCCAGCCAGCTGCGGGGCGATATCCTCATGTCCCGTGCCCGCATCGCCATGCTTCAGCCCGACTTTGAGGCGGCGCTGGCGGCCTTTGTCGCTGCGCGTGAAATTTTTCAGCTTCTGGACTCGCCCAGAAGTGAGGCCATGGCGTTGCAAGGACTTGGCTGGATTTACACGGAGGCCAGACAATATGATGAAGCGCTCAATTTCTACAACCGGGCCATGGACCGTCATCGCGACAATTCACTCGATCTTGCTGCCCTCAACAATCGCGCCAATGTTTACAGACAATTGAACCGGTTTGAAGATGCGCTTTCGGATTACCGTGCCGCGCTGGACATGGCGCTGGCCCTGAACAGTTCGATTTTGAGCGTCAGAATTCTAAGCAATATCAGCGCATTGCATGTTCTGGGAGGAGATCTGGAAGAGGCCGCCCATACTCTTGAGCGGGCAAGGGAACAGGCCCCGGACCTAGGCGATTCCGACTGGAGCCGAACGATGAGCGGGGTTGAGGCGCTGATCGCTTCCGGCCGGGGCGACCTGCGAGGTGCAAGAGCCGCCCTTGAGCAGACCTTCTCCGGCCTGAGCCTCGATGCGACACCACAGCACTATCTTGAGTTCCATGAACTGGCGGTGGAGGTCTTTGAGCGGCTGGGCGAGCCGGCGGCGGCGCTGGCTCATTTGCAGTCGTTCAAGCGTCTCGATGACCAGGCGCGCGACATCGCTGCCTCCGCCAGCTCGGCTGTGGTCGCTGCCGAGTACAATTTTGCGGAGCAGAATTTCCAGCTGCAACAATTGCGCGCTGAAAGGCTCGAGCAGGATGTCCGCACCGCCGCCATAGCCGAGCGCGCCAGGCTCACAACCTTCTCAGGCATCCTCGCACTGATCGTCGGCCTCCTGATCCTGGCATATTCACGCTATCGCGTTGAGCGCGCCCGGAAGCTGGCGCTAAAAGACGCGCTGTATACCGACCGTGACACGCGGTTGCCAACGAGCGAAGCGCTGGTGCACCAGGTGCGCCAATACAAGGAGGCCGGGCGATCCACATACGCGCTTGCAATCAAAGTGCACCGGTACGTGCAGTTGCAGTCCGCACTCGGCACTGTGCCTGCAGCCGGTCTGCTCCCGGTCTTGAGCGCGCTTCTGTGGGCGCATTACAGGCGTGATCAAATCGGTGTGATCGCCCCGGGGACACTGTGTGTGATCCTGGATGGCGGGCACGGCGGTGCTGTCGATCATCAAACGCTGAATGCTGACATAGCCAGGATCAAAAACCTCCTTAGCGACGCGGTCGAAGTTGCTGGTATCGTGATTGATATCCACTTGACGTTCGGCGCGGCCGCAAACACTGCGGGAACTCTAGCTGTCGGGGATTTCCGGCATGCGCTAGCCGCTGCTACAAAAGCAGAGCAAGAGCGCCGCTTGTTTGTGATCCATGATCCGGTCGGTCAGGAGGCCTGCTTGCAGAACCTCACTATTCTGAGCCGACTGAGCTCCAGCCTCTCAAGCGGAGACATAAAGCTTCACTATCAGCCAAAGTTTAATCTGCACACGGGGCGCTTCGATAGTGCAGAAGCCCTCATGCGTTGGACCGACCCGAGCCATGGCTATATTTCTCCTGACGTCTACATCCCGCTAAGCGAAGAAACCGGACAGATTCGCAAGCTAACAGAATGGTCTCTGAAACAAGCTCTCAACGATCAAGCGAATTTCAGGGATGCGGGGTTCCCCATTGCAATTGCAGTCAATATATCGGGCGCTCTTTGCAATGATCCGAATTTTGTCAACTTTGCTGCCAAAATAGCAAAGCAATCATCCGGAGGCCTGATATTTGAAGTTACCGAAAGTGCGATTATGCATGATCTGGAAGCTGCGTTGGAATCGTTTGAAACATGGCGTCAATCGGGCGCAAAAATTTCGATTGACGATTATGGGACGGGGCACTCTTCTCTTGCCTATCTCAAGCGCATCCCGGCCGATGAACTCAAACTTGACAGAGCGTTTGTCAAAGATCTGCCTGCACAATGCCGAGACCGCTTGCTGGTCAAGTCAACGATAGATCTGGCTCACCACCTTGGCCTCAAACTGACCACCGAGGGCATTGAGGATGAGGAGACGCTCAAGATCGTCAGATTGCTCGGTGCCGACCACGCTCAGGGTTACGGACTGTGCCGCCCTGTCCAGTCGATTAATCTGGTTGGCTTCTTGCAGCGGCACGATGGTGTTGTTCCCGACTCCGCTGACCGCAAAGCGCCGCACTGACCCGAATGATCAATCGTATGATTGAGTCTGCGCCATGGCGCTTCAGCGCCTTGAGGCCCAGTACGCGCGAAGGCGCACTCGGTTTGGTTTGGATCGTTTCTCCAAGCCCGCGCACTCCAGTTCATACGACAGTGCGTGCTGGCTGACGTAGGCCGGCTGGTACAGCGCCCTTAAGGGGCGCGCTCTGCCACACTGCAGGAGGGTTACGTGCTCCTGGCGAGTTGCTGGCCGCCCCTGGCGCGATCGGCCGGGGTGGATGCCAAAGCCCTATCGATCCACATGGCGAGACGAGAGCAAGCAGGAAACCTGGACAGCTTTTACCTGCGACGAGGCAAAAGCCACGCCGGCTATTCTTGTCATTGCCCAAACAGGCCTGGTGTGGCGCCAAGCGGATTTGCGGCATAACAATCTACATCGAAACCAGGCCCCCCGCAGCACGTACAACTTTGCAAGACTGGCCTGCGGCGTCCAGGTCGTGACATGTCCCAATTGTTCTGGAGGCCTGCAGTGCTTGTTCGTACAAATTAATTATGTTCAACGCCTTTCAGCTGGCGCTATAAGAACGCAGCGCAAAATAATTGGGTTTTTAAAAATGAGAGATCAGTTGGGAAAACTCTTCTTTGTTTCATGTTTGGTTGTTGTTCTTATGGTTTTATTGGGTGGATAGTGAAATTTATATCAATTACGGATTTAATAATTTGGAATTTTGGTTTTCGTTGCGCTTGTTTTAAAGAATAATTATAGAAACAAATTTACTATCACGTTCAAAATAGATCGTAGCATTATATATTTTCATTAAATATTGTAAAATTTCATGCAGGCAAAGTTGCTCTCTAAATACAGCCCTCAGGCCCGATGTTATTTCGTTCATGTCGCCCTTAAAATAGCTCTCGCAATGGACATATTCGTAGGACGTAGTCATTCTGATCCCGGCCCCCGACGCGTCCCAAGTAGAGTGGTCCGATATGGCAACGCGGTCTGTAGGGCCAAGCAGCGCGCTCATGACATCAATCATCGTTGCCGCGATTGACAAGTGACCTGTTCTATTCGGATGATCGGACGCTCGAAGATTGAACATAATATGCGTATTTTCAGCGTGCATGTTTGTAATGTGGGTTACAATCTCGTCGCATGCTGCCGGGAGCGGCCCATTGGCACCCGTCGCCACCTCGTATGCCCTGACCCAGCGATCAATCTGATGCAGCGCTTGAAGGGAGGTCTGGCTGGTGGCAACGATTTCCCCCAGGTTTTCCATTGGAGCTGCGCGTTCGAGAGCTAGGACGGCGACGCGCAGGCGAGTAAATTGCTGCTTCATAAACAGATAAATATTCAGCCTTGGAATTTGATCCAGTTTAACTGGATCAAACTGATCGAGTGGGCTACTTTGGCGCACAAACAGCGCGATACTGCCTAATTCAGTTATCCCGTCTGACCACTTTAAGGGCGCCGCAGACACAGAAAGCCAGGTTATGCCTGCATTAGGAATGGATACGCCCATAGGGGTGGGTGGAACCGGAAGCCCGGTCTCTATCGCCAGCATGGCTGGGTGGCAGGGACCAGCGAACGCTGTTCCATCCGGATGCAGCGCTTGCCATCTCGGGTCCATGGAATCACGACCCAGCAAAACGTCATGACTCAAGCCAAGCAAATCGCAGGCAGATGTGTTGGCCGCTACGATCTGCCCATCCGGCGCGTGTACAACAGCTCCCTGTGGCAGAAAATCGATAAGTCCTTGAATCCAATTTATATCCAAATGAGCCTCGCTATCTCAAATAAAGAGTGCCAGTTCCTTTTGTGAGCCAAATTAAAACAACCTAACCTCTTCGCGCCTAAAGTCGGTTGGACACGAAAAGCCTGTAGATAAAATTTTCAAAGCGCCCCCCCTATTTTTAGGGGTGTGTGCCCATAACCCGACGCTACGCCCGCATCTAACGATGACCCCTACGGGATCGCCCCCGCTTGCAGCCGCTATCAGTGACGACCATGACATCCGGACCGAGGCAGTTCAAGTCTGTGCATCAGGCTGTGGCGACTGAAGCAAGCTGGCAGGCTCCGAATACGCGCCCGGAGCGCTTGGCCCGTGCGGACTGCCGGGGAACTTCAATGCCCGTGTGGTCATGAGGCGCGGCGGCGAAACGCATGGAGTGCGCCTTTCCGGGTGCGATCGCCTCAAAACAGGATGCATAGGTGCGCGATGAAACGGCCTATCGAGTTTGTCTGCGCCCGCAGTAGCGAGCGCTGTATTCGCTAAAGGTGGGCCAGTCCAGTGATACAGGTGATGACCGGTTGGTCAAAAGGCCGTATGGTACGGTTTCATTTGCCCAGCTGACCTCACGGCAATGGCCACCCCAAAAATGTTCTGCAATGTTCGCATCGGTGCAGAGAAAAAAGTGTGCGGATTTGATGGTCTTTAATATATCGCGGATTGTTCCCTTGCAGTTGCCCCTGTGGCCGATCTCTGGAGTTGCGCTAGATGCATCAATAAAGCTCTGATAAAAAATTCTGTCAGCAACAGAGTATTCCTGATTGCCAATTATTGTAATACGCGATTTCAAATTGGGGCTGGCTGCGATCTGACTGGCCGTGTCACTACAATGCGAAACAACGAAGAGTCGAAGGTCTCCAATCTTTGTGAATAAAGCGTTTTGGATCTCACTTTCATTATATGCCGCAACAGCGAATTCAAATTGACCCGAGTGAACCTTTTGTCCAATAATTGAATTCAATGCTACATTGTGGTTTGCGGCCTTGATTCCGACCCGCTCCAGAGCTTTCAGGAAGGGTGTAATGCCAGGTCCAATCATGCACGCGTCTGAAATGCCGAACTCAATGACCTTGCTGAGCGAAACCGAGCCAAGGAAGTTTGCCATCTCATCATCAAACTCGCTCACCAGGCGGCTGGAAAGCTTGTAAAAGTCATTCCCGCGAGGCGTCGGGCTGACGCCTGTCCTCGTTCTTTCAAGTAGCTCCACACCCACTTCCTCTTCGAGGAGTGCGATCGACCGGGACAGGGCCTGCTGTGTGACGCCGACGGCCTGCGCGGCAGCGGATATCGAGCCATATTTGACAGCGCAATGAAAATGCCGGAGTTTTTTCAGGTCCATTTCGAGTTTCCTAAAATGCTTTAAAAAAAACGTGTCGCCTATCATTGGATTGGAAATATAGGGTCACGTATTTATTCACCCAAAATTTTTTCAGTGAATGACAGTCGTTCGCAGGCCGCTTTCTCTTCCCAAAAAGTACGAAAAGGCACCGTATTTTGATCAGCCATATAATATTTGTGGATGAAGAAATCGTTTGTGGTTCAAGCGCTGCTTTATCTGGCTTTTGTTTCCGGGAGGGCGTTCTGACTGAGCGAACCGGTTTTGGGGCATCCCATGGCACCAGAGCCATGGTGACGGCTCGCTGCGGGGTGAAGCGGTGCCGCTGCCGGGAAACCCATGGCCCTTTCACAGCCTGACTGTTCGATCGTCTGAAGTGGACGCGGCACCCGAGCTTCATCAGGCCTGCGGACGTCGTTTCACGATGCATAGTTGTTTCCTCTTATCCGTCAAGCCGCCAGACAGAGCGGGTAAATAAATGGCCGCAAGATCGAAGCCAATTATTGGCCTAGGGAAATTAATGGTAAAATAAAAAATAATGTGCTTACCAAAGACGGCCGATCGTAAATTGGCGATTAGCCTTATCGCGCCGCCTGACTTTCCTGATTCAATCTGTCACATGCTTTGGGGATTTGTCACATTTTGCGACAATTTCCCTCCGGCCAGGCAAGCCCTGGATAGTGTCACCTCAGCGCGAAAGGGCGGGGGGCGCGACTCAGCTCAAGCGTCGTTTCGCTCCCGGTTGCTCGCGCGTACTCTGTAAGCCGTTGCCCCGCTCAGTGAGGGTCGGGTGCCCCCCCCTCGACCTAGGGTCCAGACTCATTCATAACCAGAAGGCGACGAGGACGGCGAGGGCGACGGCTGATAGGAAGTTTCTGGCGAGTTTGTCGTAGCGTGTGTCGACGCGCCTGAAGTCCTTGATGCGGCAGAAGGCGTTTTCGACGAGGTGGCGGTCGCGGTATCTGGCCTTGTCGTAGACGATCTTGCGCTTGCGGTTGATGCGGCCCGGGATGACGGGGACCTTGCCCTCCTGGCGCAGGCTTTTGCGGATCGCGTTGGCGTCATAGCCCTTGTCGGCGATGAGGTAGCGCGCGCCTGCCGCGCGGTGGAGCAACAGGCCCGCGGCCTTCACGTCAGATGCATGGCCCGGCGTCAGGTCGAAGGCGTAGGGCCGCCCGAGCGTGTCGGTGAGTGCGTGGACCTTGGTCGTCTGGCCGCCGCGCGAGAGGCCGATCGCCTGATTTTTCGCCCCGTCCGACAGCTTCGCTCTCGAACTCCACCGTGGGCCGAGCGGTGCGCTTTCACGTAGGTGCTGTCGATGGAGGTCGATTTCGTGACCGCCCCGGACACCGCCAGAGCTTCGACGAGATTGGCCCAGAAGCGCCGACGGGACCAGCGATTGAACCGGTTGTAGATCGTTGTCGAGGGACCGTATTCGGGCGGGCAGTCGCACCATCGGGAGCCGGTCTTCAGGACATGAATGATGCTCGAGATCACGCGCCGGTCATCGACACGCCGCGCCCCAGGCTGGTTCCTCGGAACATGCGGTTCAATCAGCGCCCATTGCGCATCACTCAGCCAAAACAGCCGCGCCATACACCATCCTCCAACAGCCTCCAGCCGTTGGAATCATGATTTACACATGTCCATCAACAGGCTGATTGGGTTTGGACCCTAGGTGCTGTTGACAAAGTACCGGAACCACAGGCGGATTGAAGCGAGATGGATGAAGCCGAGATAGCTGTCGGCGGTCTTGTCGTAGCGTGTGGCGAGGCGGCGTGAGCAGCGCAGCTTGTTGAAGCACCGCTCGATGCGGTTTCTCAGCCCATAGACGAAGTCGTCGATCTGGACGGGGTTCTTGCGGTTTCGGCGCGCCGGGATCATCGGCACGGCGCCGGCGGCTTCCAGCGATGTTCGGATATTGTCGCTGTCATAGCCTTTGTCGGCCAGCAGGACGCGCGGGACTGGGCCATGCGCGGCCATCACCGCCTCATAACCTTTGTAGTCGGAGACTTCACCGCCGGTGATCTCAGCGGCTATGGGCAGCCCTTCAGCGTTGGTGCGAAGGTGTATTTTGGTCGTGAAGCCACCTTTTGAGCGCCCAAAACCCTGTTTTTGAGTCCCCCTTTAGCGCCCGCAGCCTGATGGTGCGCGCGAACGATAGTGGAATCGACCATTTGAAGACTGTCGGGTACGGCCCCGCTCTCGCCCAGCGCTTCCAACATCACCTCCCACACGCCTGACAGCGTCCAGCGGCGGAACTGGCGGTAGACCCGCGTCCACGGACCGAAATAGTCGTGAAGATCACGCCAGGGCGCGCCGGTGCGCGCGATCCAGAACACGCCGTCCAGCACGCGGCGATGATCAGAAGGCGGGCGGCCCCGCTTGCCTCCGGTCGCCACCACGAAAGGCGCAAAGAACGCCCACTCCTCGTCCGTCATCAAACCGCGAACCAAGACCACCTCCCAAAAGCCAGTCTTGAATCACGCTTCGGGCGGGTTGGGAATCCACTTCGTCAACAGGTCCTTGTATTTGATGGCGCGGATACGCGCGGCAGCTCAACTGGATCACTTGACCAATGATGGCGGAGGAGCACGCATAAAGACACTTATTCTTAGGAAAGTGCCTATAATGACAGGAAGTGAAATGAAGTGCTTGCTTGCGCAACGGCTCTAGAAGGGAGCGGTCATGACATCGGTGTCGGCGTATGCCGCGCCCCTCATTGCAGTGTCGAGAGCGCAAGCCTTGCAATCGTCCGCGGTTGCGAGCGCGATATCTTATGGCCAGCGCCCAGCCATGTCCATGGATGCCGTTTCGGCCATCCAGGTGACAAATGCAATCAGCCAGCGCCTGAACCATCTCAACCAGATCCGTGCGCTGGAGCGGGCCGACGGGCTCGTCAACGTGACCCTCGCCGCCGTGGAGGCTATCGAGGACACGCTCATGGAGATGAAGACGCTGTCGGTGCGCCTGCAGGACGCAAGCCTATCAGAGGATCATCGCGCCAAGCTGGCACAGGAGTATGGCGCGTTGGTCCCGCGCATAAGACAGATCACCGAAATGGCGACATTCGGCTCGCGCAATCTCATCAATCCGGAAGCGGCCAGCCAGTCCGGTGATGTGGCCCTGCCGGGCGGGATGAGCATCAACGCTGTCGATTTGCGGCCAGGGATTACAGGCGCGATCAGCGATATCGATCTTCTTGTTCCTCCGGCCCTGGAAAACCTGCGCGCTGCCTTTGACTTCGAAGGCAGCCTTAACCCAGTGGCCTGGACGAACGGCTTTGGCGGCGCGGTTTTGCAGCCTTTGAATGGCAGCTCTAATTTTTCTTTTGATGGGCCAAATAAAGACCAGTCCGCCAATGCGGAAGACCCATTATTTTAAGCAAATAATTCTTACTCGATTCCTCATTATTTAAATCGAACTATGTCATTCAATTTAAAAATTGATTTAATAAACAATGAATCGGACATAACAAATTTTATTTATTCTAAGTATAATTGGACAACTGGGTCTGCTAGATACGTTGGATTAATGACGCAAAAAACGACTGGCAATATTTTACTAACGGTGGGAGCGCAAGATTTCATCTTTTCAACAGGCGGCACACTCAAGCCTGGTGATTGGGCCAATATAACCTTCACACAAAGTGGTGAGGGTGAAACGCGTGGAGATCTAAAGCTCTACTTTGATGGGACGCTGATCGCGAGCATCAATACACCGCTTCCAACCCAAATAGAGGATGGCGTCATCAGGCTGCACAATGGCCGCTTTAGCGATCTGGCAGTTTGGGACCGGGTTCTGGATGGTCAAGAGGTGGCGCAGGCAACCAATGCGATGAAGCGGGGGGTGCATAACTGGCGGCCAGAGATCGCCACGGCGGATTGGGCCTCAAAGATGTCGGCCCTTGACCAGTCGCTGGGCAATGTCCGGCAGGTCGCGCAGCAATACGGCGGCGCATCACGCTCTATCTCGGCCCGGATGAGCATGCAGCAGCGCATGACCGACATCATCGACGCCGGGATCTCCCGGCTGGTCAATCGCGATATTGAGCGGGTTGGGGCGCTTCAGGTGGCGGCCCAGGTCCACAACCAGCTGGCCCAGTCCATGGTGCAGACCCAGACCAGCATCATGAGCGCTCAGATCGGTCTCCTGTCCAACAGCCTGGCTCTTTTTGACTCCATCAATATCGGCGGGTTCGCGCCGGGGCGGCTGAGGCCTTTATCCACACCCAGCCTTTCAGCTAACATGAAGTTGACACTCAGCTCAACCATCGGTTCGGCCATCCCCTCCTCCACGCCCATGCGCCGCATCGAAAAGTTATAAAGGAGCCTTATGCCGGGCAATGGCCTGCCAGGATGAAGTTCGCGTTCAGGTTCCGCTCCACCCAAGGGTGATCAATGGCAGCGCCCCGTGCGGCGCTTGCGCCAGCGCTGCGACCCTCGGCTCCCAATTCGAAAGGGCCGCCCGGAGCGGGTCGAACGCGCCGGGCGCCGTGACCGCCGCCATCCCACATGCGGCTGCGCCCTCCTCGCGAAGGGCGCCGATCAAGTCTGGCGATTCAGCGCCTGATCTCAATGCGCCATTTATCAAAAATCAATCATTTGGCGCTATCCAAAATTTGGAATAATAAAGTGAAACTATTAAATGAAAAACTCTGATGTTGGCGGATTTGTTCTATTAAACCGCGGTCGCATTATATATATTTGCGATTATTTCGATAGATTTCTGGGGGAGCGGGTGAATGAGTTCCGTGGGGGCAAGTTTGAGCCCTTCGCTGGCGAGCTCGCATTGGCCCTTGGCCGGCGTAACACGGAAAGCCTGAGCAAACAGGAGATGACATGGGAGACCTGCCATGATGAAGTGGGCATTTGCGTCAAACGCTTCGTCCCAAACCCAGACATGTCCGAATCAGAATTGAGCGATCCGAGCCTCGTTCGCGCCCGTGAAATCATCCTTGCCTCGGTAACGCATGAGTTGCGCACACCGTTGTCGGGGCTGATTGGTGCATCAAACCTGTTAATGGAAACTTCTCTTGCCAATGACCAAAAAAATTATGTTGAGTTAATCCGAAAGGCTTCAGAGCACGCGTTGGGTATCATTGATGATATTCTGGATCTGGCCCGCATTGAAGCGGGTGAGATCGGCTTTCTGAAAGAGCCAGTCGACATCCGCGGGTTAATCGAGAGCACGATCGAGATCCTTGGATTTAAAGCCTCGGACAAGCGACTGACCCTAGATTATGTCGTTGAAACATCGGTGCCTAAAATCATCGAGTCGGACGAAAAGCGGCTCAAGCAAATCCTCTTCAATGTCGCCGGCAACGCCGTCAAGTTTACCGAAGAGGGTGGCGTGCTGATCCATGTGACCTACGACACGGGCGAGCTGAAATTCTCCATTATCGATACGGGGCCGGGTATTTCACCAACAGAACAGGCTCGGCTGTTCATCCCGTTTGAACGTGGCGCTGCCGAGCGGTCCGCGGTCCCCGGATCTGGGCTGGGTCTGGCCATTGTGCAGCGTCTGGTTACAAGTGCGGGCGGTACGATCAATGTCCGATCTTCACTCGGGAAAGGGGCCGAGTTTCAGATTACCCTTCCCGCCCCGGCACAGGAGCCGATGCCGGAGGATGCGGCCCTAAGCCAGATGGGGTGCGTGATCCTACCGGCCAATCACCTGCAGGGCTATGCGCTGCAGAGAACGATCGAACAAATGAACGGGCGTGCCAGGATCATCAATTTCAAATCCCTGGATGAAGCGCTGTCGCAGGAGAACGCCTCCGTGATCGCTTCAGAAGTCTATATGGATTCAATCAAGGATGACTTTGCCGACCGGCTCAGTCGCTTCATGATCATTACCCATAGTAAAGGTAACATAAAATCAGAGGCGGCCGGCGGCGCCTTCAAGTGGCTAACTTCGCCCCTGAGACCAGCATCGCTGAGCAAAGTGCTGCGGGCGGTGTCGCCGGACGAACTCGGTCAGGCCGCCAGAATCCAGACTGGATCGGAGACTCTGCTGAAGGAGTTAAGAATTCTCGTCGCCGAGGATGATCCGGTTAATGCTAAGATCATCGGCTTTATGCTGCGTCGGCATGGCGCGGAGGTGTTGATAGTTGAGACCGGCAAGGCCGCCCTTGATATCATCTTGAATCCACTGCTCGCGGTTGATTGCGCCATATTCGACATGAAGATGCCGGTCATGGGCGGGGTGGAGGCGGCGCGGCGTGTGCGTGCCCACGACGGGCCGGCGGGCCGCGTGCCGATCATCGGGCTGACCGCCCATCAGGCAGATAGCGAACGGCAGATGTGCGTGGCGGCCGGTATGGACGCTTTCATCACAAAGCCTGTCATCGCCGATTTTTTAGTGCAAAGCGTCCGCCGCTTGGTGGCCACTAGGTAGCGGCCCTAGGTTCGTAGCAACCCTGATCGCAATCCGATCCGCAGCGTTGCGAGCTTAGGACCTGTTGACGAAGTGGATTCCCAACCCGCCCGAAGCGTGATTCAAGACTGGCTTTTGGGAGGTGGTCTTGGTTCGCGGTTTGATGACGGACGAGGAGTGGGCGTTCTTTGCGCCTTTCGTGGTGGCGACCGGAGGCAAGCGGGGCCGCCCGCCTTCTGATCATCGCCGCGTGCTGGACGGCGTGTTCTGGATCGCGCGCACCGGCGCGCCCTGGCGTGATCTTCACGACTATTTCGGTCCGTGGACGCGGGTCTACCGCCAGTTCCGCCGCTGGACGCTGTCAGGCGTGTGGGAGGTGATGTTGGAAGCGCTGGGCGAGAGCGGGGCCGTACCCGACAGTCTTCAAATGGTCGATTCCACTATCGTTCGCGCGCACCATCAGGCTGCGGGCGCTAAAGGGGGACTCAAAAACAGGGTTTTGGGCGCTCAAAAGGTGGCTTCACGACCAAAATACACCTTCGCACCAACGCTGAAGGGCTGCCCATAGCCGCTGAGATCACCGGCGGTGAAGTCTCCGACTACAAAGGTTATGAGGCGGTGATGGCCGCGCATGGCCCAGTCCCGCGCGTCCTGCTGGCCGACAAAGGCTATGACAGCGACAATATCCGAACATCGCTGGAAGCCGCCGGCGCCGTGCCGATGATCCCGGCGCGCCGAAACCGCAAGAACCCCGTCCAGATCGACGACTTCGTCTATGGGCTGAGAAACCGCATCGAGCGGTGCTTCAACAAGCTGCGCTGCTCACGCCGCCTCGCCACACGCTACGACAAGACCGCCGACAGCTATCTCGGCTTCATCCATCTCGCTTCAATCCGCCTGTGGTTCCGGTACTTTGTCAACAGCACCTAAGCTATTCGAATTGTGTCTGCTTGAGGCGCAAGGCAGCGCCAACTTTTGCTGAAGAGCCGGAAGACCAAAACAATGGCCCTAGAGCGTGATCCTGCCTGATTGAATCGGATTTGGGATTCCCACGGGGTTCGAACTCTGATTCACACTGTCTTCCCGGACGGGAGGCCGGCGGACATGTCCAAGGCTTTATCTGTAGATCTTCGCAGCCGTGTCTTCGCCGCGGTGAAGGCAGGAGCGAACCACCGCGAGGCTGCGGCGCGATTTGGGGTCAGCGCAGCCAGTGTCAGCCGCTGGCGCCGACTGGATCGCGAGCAGGGCGACGTGCGCCCCGGGCCACTGGGTGGAGATCGCCGCTCTGGACGGGTGGAGGCGCAGGCTGCGCTGATCCTGTCCCTTCTCGACGAGACAGGCGACATCACGATCGAGGAGCTACGGGCTGCTCTGGCTGAACGTAGTCACACCTTCGGCTATGGCACGATCCATCGGTTCCTGAAGCGTCACGGCATCACGCGCAAAAAACGTATGGCCCGCCCCGTTTGCAAGCTGGATTTTGAGATCGTCTGAACAGTCTGCGTCAACGTATACGGTCTCGTGAGCATGCTCACGGCCAAGATGGAGATCCGCGCGTTCGGAGCCACAATAAAGACGCCGGCAACAAGTGCCATTTTTTTGGCCGGGCTTTCCAAACGCCGATCAACTGTCAGGCCATCTCCTCGATCCTTCCTGCAAACAACGTTAGCCTGCCCCCGCAGGGACAATCGGCCGGTCTCGTTATGCCCCCACAGGGTGGCCGCGTTCGAAGGTCGCGCCTTTGCGCAGAGCGGCCCAAGCGATGCGGGCCAGTTTGTTGGCCAGCGCAACCACGACAGCATTGCGGTGGACGCCGCGCTCGATCATAGCCGTGAGCCATCGCCCCAGCGGGGTGTCGCTTTGCGACAGCGAAGGCAGCGCCGCCCTGGCGCCGTGGATAAGCAAGGTGCGCAAATAGGTGTTGCCGCGTTTTGAGATGCCAAGCAGGCGTGGCTTGCCGCCGGTGGTGTGTTGTCGAGGCACAAGTCCAAGCCAGACGCCAAGATCGCGGGCTTTTGTAAAGCTGCTGGCGTTGCCGACGGCTGCAATCAGCGCCGTTGCATTCAAGACCCCGATGCAAGGAATGGAGGTGAGCCTCCGTGCCGCAGGATCATTGCGCGCCAGTTCGATGAACTCGCCGTTCAGGGCTTCGATCCGGGCATCGAGCTCGCGCCATTCAGTGCGCAGTTCGCCCACCAGTTGGCGCAGGCGTGGAGACAATGCCGCCCCCTCATCGGTCAGCATGCCATCGATACCCAGTTCCAGCTTGCGGCGTCCGACCGGGAAAAGGGTCCCGCGCTCCAGCAGGATCGCCCGCAGCTGGTTGATCAGGCTCCTCCGCTCGGCCACCAGTCGCGAGCGGACCCGGTGAAGCGTCTGGATATCCAGCTGCTCCTGGCTCTTTAGCTCGACAAAGCGCATCGTTGGACGCGAGGCCGCTTCGGCGATCCCTTCAGCATCGCGATCATCGTTCTTGTGTGCCTTAACATAGGGGCGCACGTACTCGGGCGACATCAGCCTGATCTCGTGCCCCTGCTTGGCAAAAACGCGTCCCAGATAATGAGCGCCGCAACAGGCTTCCATCGCGACCACGCAAGCTGGCAGCTTGGCGACATAGTCGATCAGCGTCTGACGACGCATCGTCCTGCGTACAACAACAGCACCTGATGCATCGACACCCACTATGCTGCAAGCGTTCTTGCCCAGATCCACACCAAGAATAAAAATAGACATCGGTCCGCTCCTTTCCCTGCTCATGAACCGGCATCGTATCCGAAGCCGGGGAAAAGGGGCGGGCCATCCCATAAAGACTGGCCATGCGGCCGAACAGAACCGTCCGGACGTGATGAAGCGGCGCAGGGCCTCGTTCAACGCTCAGCCCGATCTCGACCCGGAGCGCCTGGTGTTCATCGACGAGACCTGGGCGAAGACGAACATGCCTCGCACCCATGGGCGCTGCCCGCGTGGCGAACGGCTGCGCATGGGCATGCCTCACGGACACTGGCGCACCACCACCTTCGTCAGCGCACTCACGCTGCGCAGCATGATCGCTCCGTTCGTGCTGTCCGGAACGATCAACCGCGACGCCTTCGAGGCCTATGTCGAGCAGGTGCTGGTCCCAGAGCTGCGGCCCGGCGACATCGTGATCATGGACAATCTGTCTAGCCACAAAGGGCCGCGCGTCCAAGCGCTGATCGAGGCGGCCGGGGCCAGCCTGGTCTTCCTGCCGCCTTACAGCCCCGACTTCAACCCCATCGAGAAGGCCTTCGCAAAGCTCAAGGCCATGCTGCGAAAGGCCGCCGAACGCACCGTCGATGGGCTCTGGAACACTATCGGACGCATCTCCGAAACCTTCACGCCCAACGAATGAGCCAACTACTTCCCCGCATGCGGATACGATCCAGACTGGTAGGACGCCGCTCTAATGTCCGTGGGTCAAAGCAGCTTGCGTGCCGGAGTTGTGCTGATTGATTGATCCCGAATGCTGCCCCGCGAGCTGTCCGTCCTGGGTATCGAGGAGCGGCCAGCCGTTGGCTTGTTGGGGCGCGGCGCCAGCCGCAGCCACCCCTCCCGAGCCGCCGATGCTGGCCGATGCGGTTTGGCGGCCGTAATTGCGCTGGTTAATGACAAAGGTTGAGTTGCGCGCACCGGATATCTCGACGAAGTTGCCAATCGCTACGGCATTGAGCGATGTCTGGCGCAAGGAGGACGGCCCCATGGCCGCCACGCCGCCAGAGAAGTTCGCTGCGGGGCTCGATGGTGCCGCGCGCCGCCCGCTCATGTCCACAATCTGACCGTTGACCACAACGCGGTTGCCCTGCTGGTCGCGCGCCGGCGGGGTGTAATGGGTGGTCATGCTGCCGGGTGCCATGCCGTAGGGCTGGAGCATCGGATCGCCCTGCTGCGCATGGCTGACGCTGGCCGATACCAGCGCTAGGGCGATTGCAGAAAGGGCTGTGAACATTCGCATGCGAGTTATCCTCTTTGACAGAGGAAGCGCTCGCAAGCCATGTGCCAGGGCCAGGCCCGGGAGGCGCACGGCGTCCATCAGGCCGGAAGTGCCAGGTTCCTGATGCGACCGGCCCCTGGCGCGGACGGTCGTTGTCAGCCAATCAGCCTGTGTTGGAACGGTCCGCGCCCCGCCCGCTGCCGCTCGACCGGTGTGCCGTTGCGGCACATAATTGCACGATCGCCTCAATCAGTGAGGTTTCGCACACGGGCTTGGTGAGGAACACATCCATCCCAGCAGCGAGGCAGTGGTCGCGGTCTGCAGGGCTGTTATTGGCTGTAAGTGCGATGATGGGCAGGTCGTCGGGCGCGGCGGGGTTGCGCCTGATCACCGCCGCTGCCTGCGGACCGGTCAGGTGCGGCATGCGCACGTCAAAAACTGCACAGTCGAAGTGGACCTCGGCCGCAAGCCGGACAGCCTGGACACCATTGGGGACATGGTGCACGCTGGCACCATTGCGTGTGAGGATCAGCCTGACAACCATGGCATTAAGCGGATCATCCTCGGCCAGCAGCACCCTTAGGCCGAACAATGGCAGGGATATCGGGGCGGGTTCAGCCGGCGTAGCGCCGCCTGCGCTATCGCTGCGATAAAGGTCAATCGTCATGCCCCATCCCTGCAAAGTGGTGCGCCTGCGTGCTCACCGGTGCAGATTAGGCTAGGCGGGTTAAATTTGGTCTAATGGAAGGTAAGGAAAAATACCGGGCGGCACGCATGGCGCACCGCCCGGTTTCAGTGCGGGTTTAACGCGGCAGATTGTTGATGCTGACCGAGTTGCTGATGGCAGCGGTCGTGATGGACACCGCCCCGGTCACATCGCCCAGGTTGATGTTGGCGGTTGCGCCGGTATAGGCGTTGTTCACCTGGTTGCTGTTGATGTTTAGCGAGGCCGTTTCCGGCAGGGTAGACACGCTCAGCGAGTTGGAGATCGCCGCCGTGGTCGAACTGAAATCGCCGTTGATGTCGCCGACGCCCACATTCGACCAGGCCTGCGGATCCCAGTCAGCAAACTGGGTGTTGTTCAGGCTGAAACGGGCCGAGTCCGAGATATCGTAGGACGCGGAGTTGCCCATGGCCGCCGAGGTGAGGTTCACCGAGCCGGTGACGTCATTGAGATCAGCGTTCAGAAAGGACTGGGAGTCCCCGCGGAAACGCTGCAGGTTTCTCGCCTCGATATTGCCGCTTCCTGTGACCGAGAGCGAGTTGGCGATGGAGGCTACGGTGCCATCGATCGCCACATCGCTGGCGTCGGGGGCCTGGATGTCGGACGCGTCAATCGTCAGGTAGGAATAGACTTGGCGATTGCCGAAAATGTCCTGCCGGTTGTTCAGCCGGCTCACGCCGCTGGCGCCCAGCGCATCGACCTCCACTGAAGCCGAGTTGCCAATCGCCGCAACAGTAGCGTTCAGCCCGCCCAGCGCATCATGAGCATTGAGATAGGCGCTGGCCTGAACATTCCTGTCATTACGTTGGTTGTTGGTCAGGTTGGTCACGCCACCCAGCTCAGCGCTGAACGAGTTGCCGATGGCAGCCGAGGTCAGGCTCACCGACTCGCTGACCGAGTTGATGTCGGCATTGAGCTGGGCACGGGTCTGGGCCCAGTTGGTCTGATTGTTTTGCACGTTATTGGTCTGGGCTTGTGCACCGGCGGCAAAACCCAGCATGGACACCGAAGCCAGCAGGCCTGCGGTCATCATCTGACGATACATGGTTGTCTCCTCTTGTTCGTCACACCGCCGGAGATGGCGGGCAGAGGAGACGCCGCAATATAGCAGCCAGATTTTAATGGTTTGATGTTCATCATTTAAATTTTGATAATAAGAATTTTCAACGAATTATGTTCTTAATCCAACAGTAAGCATAACGACCGGGACCGCCAGAATTGATCATTGTGCCGCGGGCGCTCAAAATGTGATTGATTTTGGCACAGTCCCCAGGCCGGATGCGCGCGCCTCAGCGCAGGGCACCTGGAGCGCAATCTAAAAACTGGGCCCCGGTCTTCGGACAAGCTGGGCTCCCGATCAAAAGCTCATGACCCGGCCCCCTGATCCGGGCCGTGAGTTAGTAGAGTCTGACCCTTTCTGCACTGAGCCCCAACGCTGGATCGCCGGAAGCTGGAGTTTTCCGGCTTTGATCACGGCGGCGGGCTGGCCATGCCGCAGTGATTATGCAGGTCGGCTGGGACGTTGTACCCGATCGCGCTGTGAGGTCTGACCTCGTTGTAGTCTCTGCGCCAAGCCTCCAGCTTTTCGCGGGCGTCGGCAAGGCTCATGAACCAGTGCGTGTTCAGGCACTCGGCTCGAAGCTTGCTGTTGAAGGCTTCGATGAAGCCGTTATCCGTCGGCTTTCCGGGCCGGGAGAAGTCGAGCGTAACCCCGTTGGCGTAAGCCCAGAGATCCAGGTCGCGCGAGATGAACTCGCTGCCATTGTCGACCCGGATCGTTCCAGGATAGCCGATCTGGCTACAGACGCGTTCTAGCGTCTGAACGACGTCCTCGCCGCGATAGGTGAACCGCGGATCAGCTGCCGGGCAGTAGCGTGAGTGGGTGTCCCCCACTGTCAGAATGCGCAGCTTCGACCCCATGGCGAGCTGGTCGTGGACGAAGTCCATCGCCCAGACTTCATTCGGACCGGCCGCTTCCCGGCGGTCCTCGCGAAGCTTGGCCTTCACGCGCCGCTTGGGATGCTTGTTGCGCAGCTGAAGGCCTAACTCGCTGTAGATTCTGCGGGTCTTCTTGATGTTCACCACCCATCCCTCCCGGCGAAGCAGGACGTGAACCCGGCGATAGCCGTAGCGCACACGGGTCTGGCAGATCTCGCGTATTCTCTGCTCAAGGCCGGCCTGGCCGGGTCGGCGGGACTGGTAGTGGTAGGTCGAAGTGTCGAGGGGAAGGACCCGGCAGGCCCTTCGGATCGACACGCCCCAGTCCACCAGCATCCCGTCAACCAGCTCGCGCTTGCGGACAGGCCTTAGAGCTTTCGGCGGATCACATCCTGCAACATCTCCCGGTCAAGCGTCAGATCAGCGACAATCTTCTTCAGTCGTGTGTTCTCGTCCTCCAGCTGCTTCAGCCGGCGCATCTCGTCCGGCAGCAGCCCGCCGTATTTCTTTTTCCAGTTGAAGTAGGTCGCCTGGCTGATACCAGCCTTGCGGCAGATCTCCGCAACCGGCGTCCCGGACTCACCCTGCTTCAGGATGAACGCCTTCTGCGCCTCAGTGAACTTCGATGCCTTCATGGTCATCCGCTCCTATCCCAGCCCAGGAAAACGTAGCGGAAAACTCCAACTTCGAACGATCCAATTTCCTGGGGGCAGAGCAAAGGTGCGCATCAATTAACGGTAAAGCATGTCACCAAAGTACGTTTTGCGCCCCAATCAACAAGTGCGACACAAACATCACAGATGGCGAACTCGACCCTGACATCGAAATTCTCACTCGGTACCCGAACGCCCCTTACTTTTTTATGCTGCCGAGTGCATCAGATTGTCAAACATTCACATGATGTCGGATGCAGCCGTAGGATGTAGATGATATGCTCTTACCGTAGTTTTCGACTTCGTCTTCTCATTCACGAGGTGGGAATACAAATTATTGAAGCATTGCGTCGGGCGACGCTCCCTCAGTGCCGCCCGCAGATCTTCCAGCTATGCTTGCCCTTTTTCAACCTTTGATCGCGTCTGCGATTTGAACGCGGCCTCGTTGCCCGCTGAGGGTCTCGGCGGCCCGCACAGCGGCGTGGGCCCCTGGTTTGCCATAGGCCAAATTCAGATAGTGCTTGTGGTCACAACTGGATAGCACTTGCCGCGGCCATCCTTTTGCCATAGTCCACATACGCCTTACAGCACCGACTAGCGTGATTATGATTGCGGAATCTGCGCTGTATTATCGTGCCCTTAATAAGTCAGGGTGTTTTTTCTCTCCGGAACAATCGAGGTGTGTCCCTATGCCTACAATTCCCACATCCGGTGTGCGGTCGTTAGCGCTTGCTAGAATGTATGGCTCTACCAGCCGAGTTTTAGATGTAGATAGATTGAATGAAAAATATAATTTATCAAATGGTGAAGTTGATAAAGCAGAAGCTGGTGAAGTCGGTAAAGCTGAATTCAATTCTTATAAAATTGGTATTTTTAAACACCCCTTCCTAAATAAAGCATTTATAATAAAGCACAATGTTCGCGAACAAGAGAAAGAGCTGTTCGAAGTGAACGAATACAGCGCAACAAAAATAATATTTCCCTTCGTATCTAATGACCTGAATATGGGGGGATTATCAATATTTATTGGGGAAAAAAATTTTTCAAATAAATTACATAAGCATTTAGGAATAGATGTGAACAGTAATATTTCTTACAGCGATGAAAAGCTGCTTATGCTATTGAATGAAATACCAAGTTTTGACCCCTTTTTGTTGTCTGAGCGGGCAGAATATGAAGATATCGACTTACCAAAGGGAATTATAGACATATCTGAAAGAGATTTATTTTCTATGCGTTCAAATGTGGCCAGTGATCTTTCTAAGATTACCAGTTTGGCGATGAGTAAGGGAGTCGGGGAGGCAACAAATCGTCTCGCAACCGCCTTCATGTCGCGACGCGGTGATTCCCGACTGGAGCCACTTAGAGCTGCAATGAAAATGAGCAAGGGTGACTTTGACGAGGCAATTTTTTCGTGGAAGGGTTTGATATATTATCAATGGAAGCTTAACCAGTCAGCAGAAAATTTCTCTTTTATCGTGGACACTCTTTCAAAAATCAGAATGTATGACGCCCAATCAACAGATAGAAAAGAATTAAGGGCAATGTCGCATCACATAATTAGAGCGACAAATTATTCAATGATTATGCTTTCTACTGCTCTCGCTGGCTATCAAGAAATCATGGAATCCATAACATTAGATCAGGACGCTAAAAAATTGAGTGAATTTCTAAAGAATGCGCGTAATATATATGAAGATGTTGGATACCACAGCTCAATATTAAGTCATATTTTTGATTTTTGGTCGTTCGCAATGAAGGGAGTAGAATGGAAATATGCTAGAAAAGAGTTTGTTATGGAGCGATTGTACGCATTATGTTTTGCTTTGCCAAAAGAGCATCAGATTGACGATCTACAATTTGATTCGTCGGAAAACGTGAGATTGTAATAAAATATACCTAAGGGCATTGACCTGAGACCCGTTTGGTCCCGCATTTGAATGGAGAGTCTGTCACAAAAAGACAGACGATGCGCAAGAGCAGGTTCACCGAGGAACAGATCATCGCGATCCTGGCTGATCAGGAGAGTGGTATGGCGACGGCGGAGGTCTGCCGCCGCCATGGGGTCAGCACGGCGACATTCTACAAATGGAAGGCGAAGTTCGGCGGCATGGATGTGTCGGACGCGCGCAAGCTGAAGACGCTTGAGGCTGAGAATGCTCGGCTCAAGAAGCTTCTGGCTGACAGCATGCTGGATGTGTCGATCCTGAAAGACCTGCTGGGAAAGAGCTGACGACGCCCCAAGCGAAACGGGCTACGGCGCTGGAGGTGATCGAGACCTACGCGATCTCTCAGCGCCGGGCATGCCGCCTGGTCAGCGTCGATCCGAAAACCGTCAGACGAGAGGTCGTCCCGGACAACACGGAGGCGCGCTCGCGCATGCGCGAGATCGCGGCTGTTCGCCGCCGGTTCGGCTATCGGCGCATAGGGCTCATGCTTGAGCGGGAGGGCATCGTGATGAACCAGAAGAAGCTCAGACGCATCTACAAGGAGGAAGGCTTGTCGGGGTGCTATCAGACGAACGCGAACGGGTCTCGGCTTGGGTGGCGTCGGCCTTGATCAGGCGGCGAGCTGCCGCCATTCGGCCAGGGCCGCGTTCCGGTTTTCTTTGAAGTTCTCTCGGCTGTAGAGGTGGCGTTCCTGGTTGAAGTGGTTGTGGACGGAGGAGTGCACTGCGGCAAAGGTCTGCAGACTTCGCATCCGCCGGAACCGGAGCATCGCCCGCTCCCGTTTTCGCAAGGGAAGGTGGCTGTTCTCGGCTCTGTTATTGAGCCAACGCCCCGTCTCCTGGCGTGCCTCATTGCCGATCTCGCCCATCGCCGCCTTATAGCTGCGTAGCCGATCGGTGACGACCACCTCCGGCCGGCCATAGCGCTTCATCGCCTTGCGCAAGAACCTCAATGCTGCCTTGCGATCCCGACGCTTGGTGACATAAGCCTCGAGCACTTCACCCTCGTGATCAACAGCGCGCCAGAGATAGTGGGTCTCGCCATTTATCTTCACGAACATCTCGTCCAGATGCCATCGCCATTGCGGCCAGGCCCGCAGCCGGTCAGCGTGCTTGCGCCGGATCTGCGCAGCGAACATCGGCCCGAACCGATTCCACCAGAAACGCACCGTCTCGTGGCTCACATCAACACCGCGCTCGTGGAGCAGATCCTCCACGTTCCGCAGCGACAGCGGGAAACGGACATACATCATCACCACAAGGCGGATCACCTCGGGCGATGTCTTGAAATAGCGAAACGGATTTCTCATCCAAAAAAGCTACGAAACCGCCCCGCCCGCCTCAAGCCGGTTTCCTCTGACAATCCCGCCCTGACGCATATCCCTCGAAAACAACGAGAAAATCCGGTCGCAGCCGGATGTGGAGACACGATTCCCCAAGGGCTGTGGCGGAGGGAGAGACCTCATCCACTAACTCTCTCATAAGCCATGGCGAATCGCCTACAACTCCCGTTCATTCCTTCGCACTTTGCCGCATGCGCAGCCTTGCGCGACAAGTTCATGTGAGGGGACGGCGATGGCCAAACCAATGAACGAAGCGGGCAGACCTGTTGGCTGCCCGCTTCTTCGCTTCAACCATTCAAACGCTTCAATCGCTTGCCGACAAGTGCTCAGAACTGCAATTCAAAGCCGAAAGTAACTGCGGCCGGCTCGCCGGACGCGAACGCTGCCCGATCGGCTCCTGAAAGATTGTTCTGGGCCGTGATAACGGTCGATGCATAGCGCTCGTCGGTCAGGTTGCGACCCTCGATAAACACAAGAAATCGCTCGGTTTCATAGCCCAGCCGCGCACCAAGGGTGAAATAGCCGTCTGCCTGAACCGTGTTGGCATAGTCCGCAAAACCGCCTTCGGGGACGCCGGTTAGAAACACTCCCCCGAACAGACCGCCAGGTTCGATGTATCCCAGTGACAAGTTCACCACATTCGCCGCAATGATCGGGAGACGATTGTCGCCAAAGGTTGAATCATTGTCGAAACGCGCATCGGTCCACGTCCAGTCAAGGCCCAGAGAAAGCCGATCGCCTGACAGGAGTAAGTCCTCCGCAAGTCCTGCCTTGAGCGACGCTTCGATCCCCCAGCGCGTGGTGCGATCCGCGTTGCCCACCGACGTCACGGTCTGGGTTACGAAATCACTCGTCGAAACGATCTCGCCGTCTAGCCAAGAGCGATACAGTGTGAGATCGATGTCAACCGGGCCGACCGTTCCCTTCACCCCGGCTTCAAGCGTCGTCGCCTGCTGCTCGTCAAGATCAACGATGATTGGACGGCGCGGATTTCCCCCGGACACAAGGGCCGCGCCCGAACCCGTGCCGGCAACGTTAATGAGCAGCACGTCGAATGTCGGAGGCTCCATGACATGGCTCAGGCCGCCGAAGACGGTCAGGTTCGGAGTTGCCTCGTAAGAGAGAAGGGCGAGCCCGGTGACGGCGTCATAGTCGCGGTCGAACTCGGCGGCCGGGCGGAAGCTGGTCGAGAAGTTTTCTTCGATCTCGCGGCTATGACGGTTCCATCCGCCGACCAGGTCTAGCGTCAGAGCGTCGCTCAGGGGCGCGCTGGCCACGGCTTGCACAGTCAAGCGCGAGGCATTGAGCGTGTTGTCCGCCCATTGAAGCCCGGTCTCACCCGTGAATGTTGGAAGCGTCCCGCCGCCATTCAGGAAAAGTTCCTGCTCCCGATCGCCTGATTGATAGATCAGATCGAGGCCAATCGAGGTCTCACCGACCGCCTGGCGCCACCGTCCGAGCGCAGAAAAGTCGAAGCTCTCATCCATCAGAATATCGCGCCGACGGAATTCCGTATCCGTATGCATGACGCCAAAATCGACATCGACGGTCGTTCCGGCCGCGTCATACGAGACACCTGCGGTAACCCGCCCACGCTCCGAGAAGCGCCGCCAATCGCCGGTGACGTTGGCCGGTTGTGCAGCAGTCGAGCCGCTTTCGATCTGGGCAAGGGTTTGCGGGCCAGGAAGTTCCAGTTCGCTGTCGCTTACCAATACACCGGCCCGCATCGTCCATGCGGGTGCCAAGCGCGCAGTCATATTGGCATAACCTCGAAGCGCCTGCTGCTCGTTATGATCACGAAAACCATCCTGGGAGAACCAGGTCAGCGTACCGAAGCCTGTCACCTCATCACCGCCCCTGGCCGCCAACTGGCCACGGCGGTAGTCGAAGCTTCCGGTTTCGCCACGCCCGAGGAGCTCAAATGGTCCCGATCCATCCACGCCCCGGAAATCGACAATGCCGCCGAGGGCGGACGCGCCACCCTGAACTCCGCGGCCGCCCCGCAGAATCGAGACGCCATCGAACATCAGGGGATCGATCCACTCGACGAAATCGAAGCTCGTGTCGGCATACGTCATCGGGACGCCATCGAGGCGCAGCTCGATCCCGCGTCCGGCTGGCTGTGTACCGCGCTGAAGCCCGGACCCGCGGATCGCGAAGCGAGGGTGATCGATCCCGCCGAAATTGGCCTCATTGATGACACCCGGTGCGGCACGAAAGAGGTCGGGCAAGGTGGAAAGCCGCCCCTCACGCGTAGGCTCGATGGTTATCTGGCTCACGTCGTCGGACGGGCGAGAGCCGATGACGATGATCGTTTCAATCGGCGTTTCGGCGCGGGGGGGCAAGGTGTCTTGCGCATGAGCAGGTGCGCCAAGCGCGAGGAGTGCCGCTCCGGTCAGGAGGCGGCAGGAGAGTTTCGATTGCATGTTAAGTGTTTCACAAACTGAAGGAATCGCGTGGGTCACACGCGCGAAGCAGCAGCCCGGAGCCGGGACCGCGAGTTCAGGTCTTGCTTCAGATGTGAGTGGGTGGGCCGCGCGGGCCGAGAGGCGGTCCTTGAACCGCGCCTGAGATCGCCAGCCCGCGACGGACAAGATTGACGCCTTGCACAAGGGCCGTTGGCGCGGGGATCGCGACCGGCTGTGGCAACGGCACTCCGTGCACCAGCGTGCACAGAGGACAATCGCCAAGCGAAGGGTCCTCGGCAGGTGTTGGGTCGCCCGCCAGGTCTGCGAGAAGCTGCACTGCAGCGCGCATCTCGGGGGAGATCTGCCCCCCAGAAGCACAGATGTAACGAGAAACATCCGCGCCCTTCGCTTCGGCATGTGCCAATGCACCCGGCAGCATGGCTTGCAGGGAGACGGCCAACACCGCCAGCAGGCGCGCTATCTTCCGATACGCTGAAGACATCATGCCAAACCGAGTATCACCGGCTATTGGCGCGGCAAAGGATGTAAGCGAAAGCGGGACGAAATGCCGCAGCATCGCCGCGGAGTTGCCCACAGCCACGCCACCGCTTGCTGCCGCCATCGAACCGACGAGCCAAGCGGTGCGGGAAGGCACATCGATGCACTTCGCGATAGGGGACGCCACCCCGAAACCGAGAGCAGCGCTGAGAAGTTCTGCGTAATGGCGGTGGGAGAGGGCCTGACGCCCAACCCTCTCTGAGTAGGAGACACGCAGAGCCCTGACACACCGCCGCCAAGTGGATGATCTCATCACCGCAAGGCCGGTGATCTTGGGCGAAGTCTTGAAATAGCGGAAGGGATTTCTCATCGGTGGAGGCTATGAAACAGACCCGCCCAACTCAAGCCGGTTTAATCTGACAGAGCCAGCGGCGCCGGTGGCAACGCTTCCATGAGCCCACTGTCAGGCGGCCAGCATGTTCTCTTTGCGGCACCAATCCAGCGTCCGGTTCAGGGCGCGGTCCAGGCGGTCAAACAGCTCGGTCAATTCGGAGTCGGTGATCACCAGGGGCGGGCAAAGGGCGATGCTGTCGCCGATATTGCGCACGATCAGCCCTTCATCGAGGGCGAACTCGAAGCATTTCATGCCCACGGGTCCAACCTTGTCGAACCGGCTCTTGTCGGCCTTGTTCTTCACCAGCTCGGCTGCGCCGATCATGCCGGCGGCGCGCACCTCGCCCACAAGCGGATGATCTTTGAGGCGCGCGAAACGGCCTTCGAAAATCGGGCTCATGGCGGCGACATGGCCCGCGATGCCCCAGCGCTCCATGAGTTCGAGGTTTCTCAGCGACAGCGCCGCGGCGACCGGGTGGCCGCTATAGGTATAGCCATGGCCGAAGGCGTTGTTGGCCTGGCTGCGCGCAATCATCGGCTCGTACATATCCCCGGGGATGATCGTCGCCGAGATCGGCAGGTAAGCTGAAGACAGCGCCTTGGCGAGGGTCATGGTCGCAGGCTTCATGTCAAAGGTCTGTGCGCCGAACGGATTGTTGGTCCTGTGAAAACCGCACACGACTTCATCGTCGATGAGCATGATGTCGTGGCGGTCCAGCACCGCCTGGATCGCCGGGAAATAGCCTTCGGGTGGAAGGACCACGCCGCCAGCCCCGATCAGGGGCTCGGCGATGAAGCCTGCGATGGTGTGCGCCCCTTCGCGTTCGATGAGGTCTTCGAGGTCCTTCACCAGCCGGGCCGTGAACGCGGCCTCGTCCTCGCCGGGACGGCCTTCGCGGTAGAAGTGCGGCTTGGTGGTGTGCAGGAAGCGATCAATCGGCAGATCGAAGTCGGCGTGATTGACCGGCAGGCCGGTCATGCTGGCGCTGGCGATAGTGACCCCGTGATACCCGCCGGTGCGCGCGATAATTTTCTTCTTTTGGGGCCGCCCGATGGCGTTGTTGTAATACCAGATCATCTTGACCTGGGTGTCATTGGCGTCGCTGCCGGAATTGCCGAAGAAGACCCGAGCGTCGGCGATGGGAACGAGGGATTTCAGCTTGGCGGCGAGCTCGATGCCGGGTTCATGGGAGCGGCTGGCGAACATGTGGGCGTAACTGAGCTTGGCCATCTGCTCGCGCGCGGCCTCCACCAGCTCCTCGACGCCATAGCCCAGCGCCGTGCACCAAAGGCCCGCCATGCCCTCGATGTACTGTTTGCCCGAGACATCGGTGATGTACACGCCCTTGGCGGAGTCCATGATCAGCGGGCCCTTGGCACGATGCGCGACGAAATTCGTCGCCGGATGCATCAACGCATCTAGGTCGCGTTCACGAAGCAGGTCAGCAGAAGTCATGGCGTCACTCCATGGCCGGCGCGTCAGGTGCCCAGCCCTCCCATCAGCATGTATTTGATATCCACATAGTCATCCAGGCCATGGCGCGAGCCTTCGCGCCCGTAGCCCGATTGCTTGATCCCGCCAAACGGCGCGGCGGCCGTGGACAGGATGCCTTCATTGATCCCGACCATCCCGCACTCCAGCGCTTCCCCGACCCGGAACGCCCGGCCCAGATCGCGCGTATAGACATAGGCGGCGAGCCCGTAGGGCGTGTCATTAGCCACGGCGACAGCTTCGTCTTCCTCATCGAAGGCGATCAGCGGAGCCACCGGACCGAATATCTCCTCGCGCGCCACCGCCATGTCCGCCGTGACTCCCTCCAGAACCGTCGGGGCGTAGAACAGATCGCCCGCACCATCACGCTGGCCGCCGGCGCGAAGCCGCGCGCCGGCCGCGAGCGCCTCGGCCACCAGACGCTCGACTTTCTCAAGCGCTGCGGCGTTGATCAGGGGGCCCACCTCAGTCCCGTGCACCCGTCCGTCGCCAACCTTCAGGGCCGTCGCCCGCTCAGCCAGGCGGCGGGCGAACTCCGGCAGGACCGAGCGCTCGATCAGCATCCGGTTCGCGCACACGCAGGTCTGTCCGGCATTGCGGAACTTCGAGGCGAGCGCGCCCTCGATGGCGGCGTCCAGATCCGCATCGGCGAACACCAGGAAGGGCGCATTGCCGCCCAATTCCATGGAGACGCGCTTGACCGTCGTCGCAGACTGCTGGAGCAGGATTTTGCCGACGTCCGTCGAGCCGGTGAAGGTGATCTTCCGCACGCGCGGGTGGCTCGTCAGCACCGCGCCCACTGCTGCGGGTTGCGCCGTCGTCACAACGTTGAACACCCCCGGCGGCAGCCCAGCCTCGTGCGCCAGGGCTACGGCGGCCAGGGCCGACAGGGGCGTGTCCTCGGCCGGCTTGGCCACCAACGTGCACCCTGCGCCAAGCGCAGCGGCGGCCTTTCGCATCAACATGGCGTTGGGAAAATTCCACGGCGTGATGGCGGCGCAGACCCCGACCGGCTGCCTGATCACCAGGATCCGGTTGGAGGGCGAGCCCGACGGGATGACGTCGCCATACAGGCGCTTGGCCTCCTCGGCGAACCATTCCAGATACGACGCTCCATACAGGACCTCGCCGCGCGCCTCGGCCAGCGGTTTGCCGTTCTCCGCGGTGAGCAGCGCCGCCAGTGCATCGGCGTGTTCCACCATCAGGTCGCGCCAGCGCCGCAGAATCGCGCTGCGCTCGGCCGCCGGTTTCGCCGCCCAGCCGGCTTGTGCCGCATCGGCGGCGGCGACGGCGGCGAGGGTTTCGGATTCACCACAGTCAGCAACTTCGCAGATGACCTCGCCATCAGCCGGATTGCACACCGCAAAGCGCGCGCCATTGACCGCCGGCGTCCAGCCCCCATCGATGAAGGCGTCCTTCAGGGTGTGGAAGTCAAACGGCACGCTGGCATCTCCGCACTGGGACGGCTCCATGATAGGGCTGTCTTGCTGATTCAATAGAGCCAGTTTGGCGGCTTCAGTCGCTCCAGTTCAGGGTACAGCGGCGGCGCTGCGGTGCCGATCAAGCGCCCGCGCCGGAATGACCATGACGGCGGCGCTCAAGGCCAGCATGATCAGTGCGCCATTGATCAGGGTGCCGAACCCCATCCCGGCGCCCAGCATCCAGCCCGCTGCCAGCGGGCCAGTGGCCAGGCCGATCTTGGAGATGAAACCGCCGAACGCTGAAGCACGGCCGGCCTTGTCGAACTCCGCGCTCATGCCCAGTAGATAGGCGATGACGAAGCCCCAGGTGATGCCGGTCCCGCAATTGGCGACCATGTAGGCGATGGGATCGCCGCTATAGTGGAAGATCGCGGTCCCTCCCAGCGTCAGCGCCATCGCGGCGATGAACAGCGGTGCGCGGCCGAAGCGCAAGCCGAGCACCATGACAAGGAAAGGGCCAAGCAGCGCGACCCAGGTCGCAAGCCCCAGCGCCGTGGAGACGTAGGCGCGGTCCAGCCCGTAATCGATTCCAAGCCGGATGATGTAAGCGAGCAGACCCATGTTTGCGGCCTGAAACAGGAAGATCGCAAGGAGGGTCAGCGCCAGGGGCGTCCATTGCACCTTGCCGTCCTCAGTCCCGGCGACCTTGCGCACGGCCCGGTCGGGCGGATAGCGGTCCAGGAAGGGCGTTATGATCAGGGTGGCGAGGGAGAACAGCGCCAGCGCAATGAACATCGCCTGGGCGCCGAACTGCGGCACCAGCGGGGGCAGGACCATGACGCCGAGCCCGCCCAGCCCGAACTGGACGAACAGCAACATGCCGAACGCGCGATCAGGGTTGGCCGTTCGTGCAATCACGGCGAAGGCCGTCCCGGTGAGCACGCCGCCGAAGAAGCCGTGCACGACGCGCATGGGCATCAGGACCTCAGCGGAGGAGATCGGGATCGAGCCCAGATCCATGACAATCAGCACCGCCAGACAGACCAGGGCGACCGGGCGCCAGTGTAGGTGCTTGACGATGAAGACCGCTGCAAGCGCCCCCACGGAGGCACCATAAATGTTCACCGATCCAATTAAGCCGGCCTGACTATCCGTGAGGCCCAGTCCGGAGACCAGCCCGTCCACGATGGCGGCCATGATGTTCACATAGAATAATCCGGCTGTGGCCAGAAAAGCTAGCAGCGCCGCGGCGGTCAGACCATCCGGCGCGGCGGTGGGCAGGCCGCGCGAGGGCGTGGCCCGGGGTGTCGGATCGCTCATGGGGCTGTTCCTGTGCAAAAGGGCGTGATGGCGTTGGTGGCCACGGCGGCGCGCGCCCACCGGAACTGGTACCCGTCGCTGACATAATAATAGGCGGTGCCGTTGGGGATCAGCACGCCGGCGATGCCGCCAAAGCCGGACATGAAGGGCGTCGGGGTCGGTGCGGTGCAGCCGCCATAGGCCTGGATGTCCCAGGACCAGACGCCGTCATTGTAAGCGAGGGGCGCTTCAGGTGCGGGCAGGCCGGGGTCTTCAGGATTTTTTTGCAGCGCCGCCGCCAGCCATTGGGAATTCACAACCTGGCGTCCGTTAACTGCGCCGCCATCCGCACCCAGGAACTGGAGCAGGCGCGCCAGATCCCCACGCTGCATGATAAGCCCCCATCCGACGAAGGGCTGGGCGCGCTCATCGGATGTGCGCCGGGTTTCATCCAGCGTCGCCGAGAGGCCCAACGGACGCCAGAGCGGCTCCACCAGAAGATCGCGGTAGATGTCGGCCTGGGCGCCTTCGCGGGCTTGCAGGAAGTTCTGCATGGCCGTGCCAAGAAGATAGGTGTCGGTGGTGTGATAGACCCAGGTGCGCCCCGGCGCCTCGCGGACCGGATAGCGCGAGCATGCCAGCGCAGCCTTCTCGGCATGGGATCCGACGAGGAAGAAGTCATCTTCCACCGCCGCGTTTTCATCGGCTTCGGTGGCCGTGCTTTCATAGCGCCCCGTGGCCATGTCGAGGGCGTGCTCGAACGTGATGCCGTCCCAGCCGCCCTCGGCCGCGCACTCGGGCACATAATCGGCGATCAGGGCGCTGCGCGCGCCGGGATAGCGCGCGTCCAGCTGTATCAGGCCCAAACCCCCGAACAGGGTTTTCGCCAGCGAGTAGGACGGCAGCACGAGCGCGTCGCAATAGGGATAGGCGCCAAAGCGGGTCTCACATCCGCCCGCATAGTGCACGCTGTCCGCGATCACCCCGAAGGCGGTCATGGCGTCAGGATCGACATCCTGGGGGGAGCCGAAGGCGGACACGTCCACGCCGGGATAGACCGCGGCGAGTTCGGAGATTGCCCGCAGGGGCAATCGCGCCTCAAGCTCCGCCCGGTCGCGGGCGTGCACAGCTTCACGCGCCGCGATGTCTCCGGGCCCAAAGGCGGCCTGCGCCACGCCCCAGGCGTCGAACTGGAAGTAGGCGCAGGTTTCCGAACCGATCTGCCAGGCTGCTCTGGAGGTCGAGCCGTCGGGCTTGAACAGGAAGGTTAGTAGGCCATTGTGGACGCAGTTTGCGTTCTTCTCCACCAGGGCGAAGGGCAGAGCGGCGCGGCTCCATTCGCCGTCGCCCGGCTCGCGCCAGACCCGCCCTGGCGTCAGCACCACATCCCAGAACGGGTGGCTGGACGTGACCAGGCCGCGCTGCGCCGGCAGCAGGCGCCCGTCACGGGTCGTCACATCGGTCTCGATTATAGGCGGCACGCCGATGCGAGTGTCGGGAAGGCCCTCGAACTCGAAGCGGTCGCGAAGGACCCGGATGGTGGACTGATCGCCCGGGTCGATCCGCAGCCGGCCTTCAAGGCCCGCCTCCGCTTCTCCCGCCTCAGCGGACGGCGCGTACAAACCGGCATCCACCGGAAAGCCCAGTGCGTCTTCGCCAGTCAGGAAAGAAACATCGAACTCGAACGCGGCACCCGCTGCCGCGTCGGCCATCCACCGCCCGGTGACCTCAACATCATCAAGCCAGCACTGATCATTGTCGGCGCTGCCCTCGACTCGGGCGCGCAGGATCACCCGCGCGGCGTCGTTCAGGGATGCATCCGCCAGCGAGCCCCTGTGCAGCGTCACGCCATCATCCTGGCCATCGGCGACGCGCAGGACTTCAAGCCAGCTCGCACCGTCATCGACGGTGACTTCAAAAACGCATGCTTCTCCGCGCTCAAGGTCGGCCGCGGCAAAGGCTGCGCTGGCGCGCACCTGATCATAGCCTGCAGTGGTGACGGCGGCAAACGCCATGGCGCGCTCGGTGAGGCGCAGGGAAGCATTTCCAGCATACACCGACACACGCACATCGCCCTCACCGCCCGCGCCCCAACCCTGGGCGTCGCCATCCTGGAAATCGTCGCTGAAGATGGGCTCCGCCTGGGCTGCGAAAGCCAGAAGCAATCCGCTCGCCAGGGCGGCGCCGAAGGATCTCATCATTGGGTCACTCCAAGGCTCTCAAGCGTGTCGGTCAGGGGCGTCAGGCGATGCGCCAGCGCCCGCCACTGATCGCGCGAACCGGTATGGATCGGCTCGCGGACCTGAGCGGCGCTTGCTGTCGCTGTGGGGGCGGGGTTTTCATGGAAGGCCAGGCACTCCGGCTCCCAGTCGAGCCCCAAATGGTCGAGCATGCGCCGCACTTGCGGCTCTGGCGCCCCCACCAAGGTCTCATAATCCACCTCAAGGATCTGGTCCGCCATCAAACCCTGCCAATGATCCATGAGGCGGCGGTGGGCTGCGATGTAGCGCGCCGTCTCCTCAAGATCGTAGGAAAATGGATAGCCCATTCGAAAAAGCGTCTTGAACATGGCGTAGCCGCTGGCCGCCGGATGGCGGCGAAGATGAATTATACGCGCGCCGGGCAAGGCGGCGGCGATCAGCCCGGCATAGAGGAAATTCGCCGGGGTCTTGTCGACCAGCACTGGCGCGTTCACGCCATAACCGCGCGCCGCACCCAGATAGTGGGCGCCCAGCCGGGCCATGTCGGCGCTGGCGGACTGGCGGATCAGCCCGGCCTTGCCCGCGGCGGGTCCGGCAGCGTGCATGACCGCATAGGCCAGATCATTGATTTCGCCCAGGCTTGCGATTTCTGAATGGCTGGACACCATGCGCTCCACCAGCGTGGTCCCTGAGCGCGGCAAGCCCATGACGAACACGGTCCCGTGCGCCGGGCCGGCCCTGGAGATGCGGGACAGCCAGTCAGCGTTGAAGGTCGCGATGATCGCGTCCACCGCCGCTTCGTCGTCTTCCACGCGATAGCTCAGGCGCGCCCGGCGGGCCCTGGATCCGGCGAGGAGATGGTCGAATGCGGCGTCGATTTCGCCAATATCTTCAAGAAGTTTTGCCATCGCAAAGTGGAGCGGGACGGAGGCGGGCGACCCGTCGGATTCCCGCGCCAGCCGGCGGCGCGTCTGATCCAGGGAGGACTCGCCCGGGCGCGCGCGGCGCAGCACGGCGCGTTGATAATAGGGATCGGTGTCTACTTCGCCGCTCGCGATCAACCCATCGTATAGGGCTTCGGCCTCCTCCAGGCAGCCAAGGGCGGTCAGCGCACCCGCCGCCAGGGCGCGCCCATTGCGCGCGCCGCCATTGAGCGCCTGAAGATGGGTTGCAGCGCGCAAAGCGTCCTGAAACTGGCCGAGTTCGGCGTATTTTGAGCTCAGCAAAGCCCAGGGCGATGGCGAATTGGGAAGGCCGGGTTCCAGGTCCTTCAACCGGGCCCGCGCGCCGGCGACATTCCCGGTCATGCGCTCGGCATCCGCCAGAAGAAAGCCGATATCAGCGCGCCCAGGGGCGTGGGCCAATCCCGCTTTCGCCAGTGAGTGCATGCCATCGAGGTCGCCGACGATCTGGGCGGCCTGGGCGCCGAAAATCCATCCCGAAACACGTTCCGGGAAAGTGCTGCGAAGGGTGTGCGCCTGCGCCGCCGCCTGCTCTGCGTTGCGCCGGGCCAGCGACGCATGCGCCGCGCGCTCCAGGCTCTCTGGACCACGTCGGCCTGAAGGAGAGGCGGGTGCGGACGCCATGGGATGCGGTGCAGGCGGACCTGTCATGATCCGCCCGCGCGCCGCCTAGAAATTCACATTCAGCGCCAGGCCGATCGTACGCGGCAGGGCGATAAATGTGCGGCTATTGCTCCCGAAGTACTGGTCGGCTGGAGCGGGTCCGAACGCATCAGGAGTGAAGGCGCCGGTGACCCCTTCTTGGTTGAAGATATTCTTCATGAAGAAGGAGGCGGACCAGCGACCGGATTCCAGCGTCGCGGTAAGATCCCAGATCGAGAAACCGCCGAACTCGGCCGATTGCAGCACGCCCGGGTCCAGCACGTTCTGGGTTTCGCTCTGATAGAAGCCGTCAAGGCGGCCAATGAAGGTGAAGCGCTCATTGATCGGCTGGATGTAGTCGAGCGCGACATTGAGCATGTGCTCGGGAATGCCCGGCAGAGGCGCTCCGTCCTGGGCCACCAGGACCGGGGCTCCAACCCCGACAAATCCGGGCTCGAACAGGTCTGCAGTGAGTTCGGCATTGACGTAAGCGTATCCGAACGCATAGCCGATTGCATCGGTGAACCGTCCCGACAGCTGGAGCTCCAAGCCAGAGGTTGCAGCTTCATCACCGTTGACCACCGCGAAGAATGACCCGACCGGGGCCGACGTGTTGAACTGGGGGTTTTTCCAGTCAATCAGGAAGGCGCTGGCGTCGTAGCGGATTCCGTTCCATGTGCCCTTCACGCCTACCTCATAGTTGACCACAGAATCCGACTGGTAGGTTGTCCAGGCCGGATCGTTGGCGAAGCGGCCGATGATCGGAACGCCATTATTGCCGCCGCGGCGATAACCCTCGGAGACCGTTGCGAAGAACAGGTCGTCATCGCCGAACTCATAGGCGGCGTTCAGCTTGAACAGGACATCGTCTTCGGAGCTTTCGAACGGCGTCGTGACGGAGCCGGCAAAGGCGTCATATGCGCCGACGCGCACGAAGGTGTTCACATCCGAGTTATTGTCAAACCAGCGCAGGCCGCCGGTCAGACTCAGACGCTCGCTCACATTCCAGGTCAACTCGCCGAAGACGGCGAAGTCTTCAAAATCCTCAGCGCGTTGATAGGTGAACACATTGTCGGTGGAGACAAAGTCGAAGGGCGGGAACAGGTTATCGGCGTAGAGCTCAAAACCGACGAGATCGCTGACCTGGCTCGCGCTACGAGTCTGGCTTTGATAGAACGCGCCGACCACATAGTCGAAGCGGCGCTCCCCGTTTGAGACCAGCCGGAACTCCTGTACGAAGGATTCATCGGAGAAGGTCCGGTCCGCGGTGTAGAGCGGGCGCGGATAGGAATAATAGAAGGCCGCGAAGTTGTTGGCGTAGAAGCCGGTATTGTCGCTCTCGCTGGAGCCTTCATTTTCGTAGACCGAGGTCGCCGAGGTCAGGGTCGCAAAACCCAGGTCGATATTGGCTTCCAGCGAGGCCAGGTAGAAATCCCGCTCGGACGGCTCAGCGATGACGGCACCGTTTTCGTACTCGCCAAACACACCTCCGAACCCGTTTGGACCCGATGACGGCTGGCGCCGCCCCCCGACATCGTCGCTCTGGTTGAAGTAATTGACCGTCAGATCAATACGGTCCGTCGGCTGGAACAGGGCACTGACGCGGATGTAGGTGCTCTTGAACGTGTCAGCGTCTTCCTCAACGCGGTAGTTGGTGGCGGTCGGGCCGAATGTAAACAGCCCGCCGGGCGCTACGGGTACGCCATTGGTGTCCAGGACATAGAGATTGGTGTAGTCTGTAAGCCCTGGATAGTCCTGTTCGTAAAGATTGATCCGGATCGCGGCGCGCTCGCCCAACGGGATGTTGGCGATTGCACTGAACGCCAGACCGATGCCGCCAGAGCCGTCGACGCTGGAGCCGGTGAGCCCGGCGCTTCCCTCGAGCTCGCCCAGCTGCGGTGCCCGGGTGAGGTATTTCACCGTCCCGCCCAGCGAGCCGGATCCGTAAAGGGTCGCCTGCGGGCCGCGCAGCACTTCAACCCGCTCCAAATCAATCAGCGCAAGGTTGGCGTAAACCGGCGTCTCGTTGACATAGGTCGAGACCGTCGCCACTGAGGGCACGGCGAAGTCGCCGAGGGCCGAGCTGTCGACATTGAGGCCGCGAATGCGGATGGAGTTGAACTGCGCGCCATTGCGCGGTCCCTGATCGATCAGGCTCACGCCTGGGATGGATCGCAGCAATTCGGCGGCGTCCAGTGTGATCGAGCCCGCGATATCTTCCCCCGAGACCGCCGAGATATTGTACGGCACGTCCAGAATGTTTTCCGCCCGCCGGGTGGAGGTGACGGTGATAACGTCGCGTTCCTGATCCGCCTCGGCGGCGGCGTCTTGGGCTAGCGCCGGGCCCGAGGACAGGGCGGTGCCGGCGAGCAGTGCGGCCGCAAGACCGCCGCGTCGTGTTGTTTTTCCCCATACAGCCATGGCTTTAGTCTCCCCTGTGAATTGATCTGTGGTCGCCTGGTGAGGCCTGGACCACTAGTCTACGACGCGAAAACGCTTTCCATTCGAGGGCTTTGACCCGGTATCGCCGTCGCCGGATCGCGAGGGAATCTCCAGGGGGCCGAGCTCGCCCAACGCTTGGCGGCGCCGCACGGGATCCCCATGGAACGGATAGGCCGCCGGCATGTCGCGGAAGCTCTTCAGGGTCTGGCCGAGCCCGTGCCAGCCTCGTGACCGGGTCCGGCGCACCTGTTCAAAATCAAGCTCCAGCGCCACGACTTCAGGACCGGAGCCACATTCGTGGATCAGGTCTCCGCCCGGCCCGTAAAACGCCGAACGGCCGTATCCCTGCTCGCCGCCGACATTCACATCGACCATGATGGCTTGATTGATCGCCGCGCTGGCCCGCGCGATCGACAACTCCACATCGCGGTCGATCGTGTTGGTCATGGTCGGCACCACAATGACCTCGGCGCCCATGGCGGCCAGCGTGCGCGTGACCTCGGGGAACCAGATATCGTAGCAGATCATCACGCCGCAGCGGCCCGCGCCCGGCACGTCGAACGTGACAGGGCGCTCACCGGGCGTGACCCCGGTCTCATAGGGCAGGAAGGGAAACATTTTGTCGTAGCGGGCCACGACCACGCCGTCCGGGCCGATCACCGGGGTGGAGTTGTAGATCTTGTCGAAGCGCTTGACGTAGAGCGAGCCGGGGATGAGCCAGATACCGAGATGGCGCGCCAGGGCGCACAGGCGGGTTTCGGTGTCGCCACATTCAGGTTCGCAAAAGTCGAGCCCGGGGCCATGGATGGCCAGCTCACCTATGACAACCATCGACACCCAGGGAAAGCGCTTGGCCGCCGTAGCGATTTCTCTTTCAATACGCTCCAGATTACCGGATTTGCATCCGGCGATCTGTATTGCAGCCAGGCCAAGCGTCGCCATCTGCGCACTCCCGAAATCGACGCGCGATGAATGTCGTCGATGGTCAGGATGACAGGGGGATGACGACGACCTTAGCGCCAGATGGGAAGTTTATTTGGCGCCAGATGCGGTATGAACATCAGTCGAGATCAAAACCGCCCCGTCCACGCGCTCGCCCTTGTCGTTGAGCCAAGACAAGCGGTCGCCCTCCAGCGAAACACCGAACCCGGCCGTCTCGCCATAAGCCCAGCTATCCCACTTGCGATGCCAGGTATTGCCCTCAATCCACCACCGGCCTTCGTCGCGGTCTTCGTTGGCGTAGCCGGCGCGCCCGGTCATGCGGCCATCGGCATGCAGCTCGATCGTGCACGGATCGCCATAGACGGTCTGGTAGAGGAGGCTGGCGCCCGAAAGAGCGTCGCGAACCGCCTTGCCTTCAAGAGGCTGTCGCTGGACCGGGGCCGGCTTGGCGGCGAGATCCCGGATCGCTTCTGACAGCTGTGCGACACCTTCACGGATGCGGGCGGCGGGAAGACTTGTCACACCCAGGCGGAACGCGCCCTTCGCCTGGGAGGGATCGTCGAAATAGAACCGTGCTGATTCAATCAGGATCCCGCGTGCGCGCGCGGCCTCCACCAGCGCGTCAACCTCAAGGCCATGCGGTCCGTGAACCCAGTAGCACGTGCCGCCCCGGACTGGAGCGACGGCGATCGACATGGGCCGATAATGGTTCAAGGCGTCCCGCAGGGCGATCAGGCGTTCTTCGCAGATCGCACTGAGGCGTTTGACCGTGGAGTCATAGTGCCCGAGCGCCAGAAAGAACGCCGCCGCGCGCTGATTGTTCGGCGACGGGCGGCGCGTGGTCAGGCTGCGGATCCGGCGCGCTGCGGCGATCACCGGGGCGTCCGCCACCATGAAACCCAGGCGCACGCCTGGAGCCAGAACCCTGGACAGACTGGCCACATAGACCACACGTTCGCCCCCCGGCATCGACCGAAGGGCCGACGCTGTGGCGCCGATATAATTCATCTCGCACTCGTAATCATCTTCAATGACGACAAGCTTGCGGGCGCGGACCTGGGCCATCAACGCCTCACGGCGCGCCTTGGACAGAGTCACCCCGGTCGGGCGCTGTCGGCTGGGGGAGACATGGACCAGGCTGCAAGCCTCAAGATCGAAGCCGACCTGAACACCCTCTTCATCCACAGGCACGGCGCGCAGACTGGCCCCGCGCCGGCGCATCAGGTCGCGCACTTCCGGCAGGCCTGGATTCTCTACGCCGGCGACGACGCCGGGCGCGGCGAAAAGCTCTACGGCCAGAAACAGGGCCTGCTGCTCGCCAACAGTGATCAAGATTTCATCACGTGCGGCGGCGATTCCACGGCGTGGCAGGAGCTTGGTGCGGATCTCTTCGATCAGCATTTCATCATCGGCTTCGCCATTGTCGCGCGACCACGCCTCAACTTCAGCCGCCGCGAGCGCCAGCTTGCTAGCTTCACGCCATTCAGAAATGGGGAAGAGGGACCGGTCGAACCGCCCTTCGATGAACGGAAAGCGGTAGCTCTGCCAGTCCGGCGGGCAGAGAAACACATCGCTCTCATGGGTCTCGACCGGCGGCCTGAAGGGCGTTCGCTCGGACGGTCCTGCTGACCGCTGACGGCGGACCAGATCTGCGGCGCGTGGCCCAAGCGGGGCTTGCGGCGCATAAATGCCGCTGCGTTCACGCGCCTCCAGATGCCCGTCCGCCACCAGCCTCTGATAGGCGAGCGTGACCGTGTTGCGCGAGACACTCAGGGCCTCAGACAGCGTACGCGAAGACGGCAGCCCGGCGCCGGGCGCGATGGTGCCAAGGGAGAGAGCGTTGATGATAGCGCGCCTTAGCTGCTCCTGAAGCGAGGCCGCCTTGGACGGATCAGGTCGCAGAAGCGGGGCCAGCGCTTCGGCGCGAATGCGTTTAGATGTCAGCAATCCCTGCTCCCAAATCTCAACGGCTCTGGCATTGCGGACCAGACTGCTGCGCGCCGTTTCAGGCCCTGGCAGGTCATTGATCCGCCCCGATGCGGTTTGCCAATTTGGCGCGCCGCCGTGATGGGTGCAACTGACCCGCCTGCTCAGCCGTCAAACTGATGGGAGCCCGTCTCTCAGCTCAGCTGGCCACCCGGGGCTCGTTGACAACCTCTCAGTCGCATTCACCGGCTAGATCGCCCCGGACCCAATCCCGCCTCGACTCTCGCTTCGCCTGAATGAAGCTCGCTGCTCGAAGGACTCTACCCGCCCCTGGCCGGAATTCAGGGGGCTGGGTCGATCATCACCACAAGGCGACTGATCTCGGGCACCGTCTTGAAATAGCGGTAGGGATTGCTCATCCGCGAATGCTGCGAAGCCGAGCAGGGCGGCTCGAGCGGTTTTTATCTGAAACCACCCTTCCAAGCCTCATGGCGGCGGGGCCAGTGCTCAGCCCAACCCGCACAACCCTCGAAAACAACGGAAAAATCCAGCCACGACCGGATAGGGAGAACTGAGCGACCTGAGAGATAGGCGATCATCGCTGCCCCCGCTTCCAGTCATCAAGGCGGGCGTAGATCGTGACGGCGACGCCCGCGAGCGCCACGGCGATGAGCACCCAGCGCAAGGTGTCCAGATACGGTACGAGCGGCAGGACCGCAGACTGGGTCTCGGCCAGAACGGTTTGTGCGACCTCCACGCCCGCCGCGCCCAGCGTCGCTACGCCAGCCGCCCCGCTGCCTTTCATAGTGCGGCTGTCAGCCAGCGTCTCGCGTGCCGACGGGATTTCTGGTGCGAAGCCAGCGTCCCGCACGTCGAACCGCTCGCCCCACGTGCGCGCTGGTCCCAGATCGATGTGGATGAACCCCGAGCGCGGATAGAAACCGAACCCGAGGAACCCGGCCTCCCGCGCTGCCGCTTCGAACGCTGCTGGATCGTGGTTGGCCATGGCGATGTCGAACGCGGCGCCGTCCATGTGCTTTGAGCGGGGCGAGCCACCGATGGCGCGGTTGTGGGCCGCACTGCGATAGGCCGAGCGGATGATGAGCGGCTTGCCCAGCTGGTCGCGCAGCGCCTGGAGCCTGTCGAGCGCATCTTCATGGATGCGCAACGCGCCCGTGCCGCGGCAGGCGATCTCGGCGGGGCTGAAGTTCGGCCAGCGCCAGAGGCTGGCTGGCACATCGCGCCAGTGTGCAAAGCAGGTCGTGGTCATGGATGATCTCCGGACATGAAAAAACCCGCCGGGAGGGCGGGCTGATGGGCGATGGTGCGGGCGTCAGCGGTTCAGGAGCCGTTGCCGAACAGTCCGATCCTGATGGCGATGCCGGTCATCAAGGCGAGCAGCATGGCGGTGGTGATGATGCGCACGCTGGTCTGGACGGCGGTGCGGCTCGCCATCCGAAGCCCTGCGAGCAGTGAGCGCAGATGGCGTATGTCCTCGGCGGCGTCCTGGCCGTCGAGACCGGCCTCGCGCAGCGCCCGGCGCGCGCCGGTTTGCGCGGCGCGCTCGAGCAGGCGTTCAAGATCCCCCGCCGTCATGGATTCCAGCCTGTCAGGCGGCCGCTCTGTATGGGTCATGTCATCTGCCCTGCTGTGCCGGGATGGATGGAGGCGGCAGGCTTACGCGATGGCGTAGCGCGCGATGAGCCAGTCCTCGATGGCGAAGGTCGCCGCGTCATCAAGCGTGCCTTCATAGAAAAGGAACTCGTAGAGCCGCCCGTGGAAGAGGCCGCCGGTGGACAAGCCGGTCGAGCGCAGGAACTGGGTGGAGGCGATGGCGGTGCTGACGATGTTGGAGGTCTGGGAGGCCGCCTCCCAGAGCCCTGCCCGGTTCTGGCGCACCCAGAAGCGCACATGGCTTGAGGATGTGGTTCCAGCCGCATTGCGTCCAGCCGCCGCCATGATGAGCTGGGGACTGACCACATTGCCGACGCGGATCTGCGACTTGATCCAGTGGATCTGGCCGCCTTCGGGATCGCGGAAGTAGAAGCCCATCTTGCCGCCGTTGGTGGCGGGCGAGCCGAGGATCGCCGGGAACTGATCGAGCTCCCCCACGGCGTCCGTCACCACAAAGACCGTGAACGGATTGAAGCTGGAGAACCCGGAGGGCTGGGCGAACGCCAGATCCTCAAAATACTGCTCGAGGGCGCGGTCACACGCGATGTAGGGCCGTCCATTGAGCCCGCCCGTGCGATAGACGGGCCGGCGCGCCGGCGTGGTCTGGACTGCGTCCTCGGCTGAACCAAGATTTAGCCAGCGGGCAACCGGGTCGCCATCGCTGGCGGGCGAGCCCTCATCATCGCTCGCAGCGCCTTCGCTGGCGCTGAACCGGTAGAGGAGGTTCGTGGTCCAGACAAATTCCGGCTCGGGCGGGACCGGCGGGGCCGCCATGGCCCCGGTCGAGAACAGCGATGTGAACAGGAGCGTCATGGGATGCGCCTTGCGGCTATGGTGAGGGATATCCCTGCGATCGACGCATCCGCCGCGGCGGGCGCCAGGAAGCGGATGATGTCGCCGGGCGTGATAGTGACGGGCGCGCCGCCAGCGGTGGAGAGATCCACGCTGGCGTCCGGGTTGATCGTGACAGAGCCCACGGCGGTTCCATTGCGGGTAAGGGTGATCTCGAACGCGTCATCGGGGAGCGTATCGGCATGGGCGACCGACCCGGCCAGCGAGGCCGGGATGACAAGCGCGCGCGGCATGACCACCTTGCCCAGCACCGCGCCCGCTGCAGGCGTCTCATTGGCGACCATCCCGAAATCATAGACCGGCGCCCCGGAGCCAGCGCGCAACAGGCCGTTGGCCGATCCGTCACAGATCAGCACGGCGCTTTCGCCTGGAACCAGCAGCACGCTCGCCGTGCCGCGCTGGACAGTCAGCCCATGGACCGCATCCGTGTTCAGAACCGCAAACAGCCGGCGCAGCGCAGGCACGGTGACCGTCGCAGGTCCCGAAAGCGCAGCAGCCGGGCGCAGCGCCATATGTCCGCGAAACTGCGCGGCGGTGAGCGTCAGCGCGCCGGTCGACAGATCAAGCGCCAGCGTGTCGGTCAGGGCGCGATCAAGGGCGTCGATGGCGTCATTGATCGTGACCTCCTTCTGGTTCTGGGCGGCCGCCACATGGGTCACGGCGAGGTTGGGGCTCGGCATCAGGTGATCTCCGCTATGGAATGTCCAATGTGACGGCGCGCGGGAATCCGCGCCCCACAACGGCGCTTAGCTGGTAAACGGCGACAGACAGGACAGCCGGCGTCGCGCCGAAATCGGCCAGGATGTCGGCATGGGCGTAGACCACGCTGGGGCTCGAAGCCGTCAGCGTGCGCTTCACCGCGCCGCCGGGACCATCGAGGATGTCGATCTCATAGGCTTCACTCGCCTCGCCGAGGGGGACGAGCCCGGTCCCGTCCTTCAGCTCGCCGCCAATGCGCGTGCGACGGATCCAGCTGAGCGTGATATCCGCCGGGCTGCCGCTCTTCACCGCGCGCACGTTCCACGGCGCATAGGGCTTGAGGTCACGGCCCGTCTGGCTCTGGACCAGCGTCTCGGCGTCCTCGAACAGCGTGCCGAACCCCACCGCCCGCCAGGACCGCATAAGGCCCAGATCGCCAAGCGCCGTGACCAGCGTCTCGACATCGTCGGGGTCGAGCAGGACAAAGAGCTCCCCGGCCGCATGGCCCTCAACAAACACGTCCGTGCCGCGCCGCCCGCGCAGGAGGCCGGTGAGCGTGTAGGACCCATCCGGGTTCAGGGTGACATCGCGGAACTGGATGATTTCCGGCTCGCCATTGGCCTTGAGCAACAGGGCGCCATTGGCGCCATTGACCAGAGCCTCCTGCGTGACGCTTTCGAGGCGCTCGCCGCCCGTGGTCATGAACACCCGCAGGGCGTTGTCTTCATCTGTGCAGAACGCCGATCGCGGCGCGCCCAGCGCATTGACCGCAGCGCCCCAGGCCGCCTCGCTCAGGGCCCGCCCGGCCTGCGCCCATGCGGAACCGTCCGCGCTGCTGTAAAGCGCAGCGCCGGGCCAGCCCGGACCGCCGAACCCGGCCATCAGATAATAGACCCGCGAGCCCGCACCGCCCGCGTCATCGACATCACGCAGGAGCGGCAGATCAGGCAGGATGAGACGCGTGGCGGCGTCAGCGCCGATCGTCTGCACGGGGGCGCCCGCCCCGCCATCAGCGATCACCGAGGAGACATAGCTGGCCGCGTCCTGCGACACGCCCTTCATCGCCAGCGAGAAGTCCGCGCCCACATCAAGGCGGCTGATCCGTGTGCGGAAGACCGATCCGGACGCGAACACCACATCGACCACATCGGTCGGATCAAGCCTCAGCCATTCGGGCGCAAGCTCAGCCTCACAGGCGCTGCGCTCGACCCACGCGCTGAAGAGCGTCCTGGCGGCGATACGCTTGGCGGTGGTGGCGTCCAGCGCCAGCGCCAGCTCCAGGCTTGTCTGGTTGCGCGAGTGCATGGCGGCCAGCGGCAGCGAGGCGCGCTTCTCGCTCTGCACGCCCTGAGCATAGTCGCGATCGCGGTCCATGTACGCGACCGACACGCGCTCGGGCAGTTCGACCTCCTGGGTGCGGCGCTCGCGCCAGCTCTCCCCCGTCCGGCCGTTGAGCGCCAGGAGGTGGTGAGCCTCGATCGCGGCGACCGGCGCGCGCCCCCGGGTGCGAAAGCGCAGCGTGTCATCGCTCTCGGCGGCGTCGAAGAAGAAGGCCTGCGCCAGCGGCTCTATGGCGCCGCGCACGCTGGTCTGGCGCGCGATCACATAACCGGGCACGGACATGGTGAGCTCGCCCACATCGATGTCGGCCAGCCCCAGCCCAGCGCGCGCGCACAGATCGGCAACGATGGAGGAGAGCGCTTCACCCTCGCCGCCGCCGCGATTGAGGAAGAGGCGCGCCCAGCCATTGCTGGCGCGCACCAGAAGCGTGTCGGTGACCGCGTCATAGACCTGCGCGCCAAGCTCGCTGACCTGCGACGGCCAGATCTCGTCGAGGACAAGTTCGCCCGTGGCCGTGTCGAGCTGGATGACGCGCGCCGAGCGCATCAGCGTCCAGCGCTGACCCCGCAGGCGGGCCTGAGCGAAAAACGATCCGTCCTGGTTGATCTCGACGGGGACAGCGGTCTTCCAGACGATCCCCGCATCCGCGCGCCACTTGATCACGTAGATCGTGCCAGCCGAGCCCGCATTGGACATGCGCACCTGAAAGATGACGCTGTCGTCTGTGACGTCATAGGCAAGCGCGCCTGCACTTGTGAAGAAACCCGTTACACCCGGCTCGATATCGCTGGCGGAAAACCCGGCCATTTTCTCGAAGGTCACGCCGAGGGTCTGGCCGGTCAGAGCGTCATGGCGCGCCAGCGCCGAGACCTGCAGGCGGTAGAGACCGAGGCTCTCATGATCGCCGCTGGTGGCGCTGGCCAGAATCCAGCCTTCGCCTGTGCCCTCGTTCACGGCCCCGGCCGCCACGCCGCGCACGCGCGGCTCGTCCACGCTCTCCCCTGCGCCCCAGACATAGCTCATGTCGTGCGCGCTCAGGAGGCCCACATCGTCAAAGAGACCGCCCGTGAGCAGGAAGTCTGCGCGTCCCGCAGGACCATAAGCCGAGATCATCGCCATCCACCGCACCGCCGCAAAGCTGGTGGTGGTGTTGGAGAGCCCGGTTCCCCCGGAGCCGAACCGGGCCACCTCCTTTAGCGCATTGGGCTCGATGCGGATGATGGGCCGGGTATTGCCGGTCCCGACCGTCAGATAGAGATGGCCGTCCTCGCCGCAGAACAGGGTGGAGGGCGAGCCGGCGGGCTCGGCGCTGGCGATATCGGCCATGCGCGCCTGACGGTCCTCGGCCATGGTGCGCAGACTGAACCGGCGCACGCCCGCCTCCAGCGGGTCCAGGCTGGTGGTCAGGAAATATCCGTGCCCGCGCCGCCAGTCCACGCCGAGCTCGCCGGACTGATAGCCGGCAAGATATCCCCCCTCAGCCGGCGTGATGAAATCGATGACCTGCCAGGGCTTCTGGTCTGCGCGTCTGTACGTGATCTCGGCGGTGATGTTCGGGATGCGGTTGCCATAATCAGCCAGCGCCAGATCCTCGAACACGATGACGCACAGCCCGCGATGGGCCGGTGCGCGCCCCTCTCCCACATACGCTTCGATCAGCGGATCGGGCAGCTGGGTCTCGCTGCCTGCGTGGAAACGAAAGCGCAGGCTCGCTCTGGCGACATCCGGGCTCGATCCGGTCTTGTCGTAGATCAGCTTGCCGTCAGCCCAGATGCGCAGCACGTCCTGCGCAGGACCTTCGCCAAAGCTCAGCGCGAACGAGGCGAAATACGCGTAGCTCACAGAGGTCTGGGTCGCGGTGGCCGCGCCCTTGCCGCCAGATCGCGCGCGCGTGACGTTCTGCTGCTCACGGATCCCGGACGACCAGATCATGTTGCCGGCCATGCGCAGCGTGCCGTAACCGATCGCAATCGCTGCACCATAGGCCGAAGAGGAGACCGTCAGATCGCCAAGGCGCGGGCCTTCGGTGGTGATGTTCTGGCCTCTGGCCGGAAACAGCAGGCTGCCAATGGCCGAGCCTGCAAGCCAGCCTGCCTGCCAGCCGAGACCGACAGCGGAGCCCAGCGCGGCGCCGCCTGCTGCAACAAGAATGGCCATGGATCACACACCAATGGGGCGAAAACGGAAGGCGAACCTGATATTTGCGGGCCATTCGCCGGCATAGGGCTCCTCGATCACCTTGCGGCGCGTCGCATGGGCGTGCAGGAGATGGGGATGGCCAAGCCGTTCGGTCAGGAAGCCGCAATGGCAGGGATAGGCGTGATCAGCAAAGACGAGCACGTCGCCGGAGCGGGCGTCGGGGATCGCGACGGCGTCCATGTTGTCCCGGAAATGCGCCACGAACCCCTGCCCCTGCGCGCGGCGGCCATAACCCATGCTGTCATAGTCAGACAGATGAAGCCCACGCGCGACGCACACCACCAGCCCCACGCAGTCAACGCCGCAGCGCGTGCGCCCCTGATGGCGCCAGGGCACACCCAGCCAGCCGCGCGCCTCGGTGACAATCCTCTCAGAGGTGATGATCTCATCGGGCATCGGGATAGCTCATCATTGCGTCCTGCCCGGGCACGTACGGCTCGCCGCGGAAGTTGAGGACGTTGGCGAAGCGGGTGATGCAGGTATCGAGGCGCTTGTCGCAGCCGGGATGGATGGCGAACGCGTCGCCAGCCTCTATGGCGTACGGCATGGGCAGGAAGAGCTCGATCTCGCCGCCCGACTGGTTCCAGGCTTTCACCTCGATGGAGCGACCGGCGTTGGAGCCGGTCTCCCAGGTGAGCACCCCGCCCGCAAACCAGCCATCCGCGGCGTCCGGCGCGTCCACATCAGCGGTGAACTGCGCGCGCGATGTGACGGCGAGCACGGTTCCAGGACGGGTCCAGGCAGGATCGGTGATCGCCACCCTGCAGCGGTGATCGCCAAGGTCTGCGCGGCATTCAGGACTGTAGAGCTCGCCGATGCGCTGGGAGAGCGCCTGGCTCAGCCCACGCAACTCGGTGCGGAACACGCCCTGTTCGCTCAGCACCACCTCGCCGAACCAGCCCCGGCGCATGCGAAGGGCGCCCATGGATGGATCGGCCCAGTTGATGAGGAAGATGCGCGCCTCGGCCTGATCAAACAGACCCGCGCGCAGCTCCTCCTCAATGATGGCCTCGTCATCGAACACGCCCTCGACATCGAGATTGTCGACGCTGAGGCTTGCATCATTGGAGATGGCCGTACGCGAATAGCCAGAACTTGCCTTGTAAGTCTGACCTTCAAAGGGCAGATCGCGGTCATGGTCGGTGAAGAAGAACTCGCGGCCATCCACGCGCGTGATGCGCCAGCAGGTGGCAAGCGTGGTGACAGGCCCTGCCAGGTGGGCGGCGAGCGCAGGTGAGGTGGACTTCATGGGCGTATCTCCAGCACCGGGATCTGTCCCCAGCTGCCCAGCTGATAGGTCTCGATGGTGATATCCATCTGGTCGCTGTCGAACCGGACCGGTACGTCGAACTCGAAATCCGCCGTCACCTGCACACCCGACGGCGGCGCGGTCGTGAAGGTCACGAGGCCCGTCGACGTGTTCACGCTCCAGCCTGAGGCCGCCTCAACGCCGTCAAGGGTGATCTTCACCGTGCCAGTGACCGGCTTGGCGATGATGCGGGCCTCGATCTCACCGCCGCTGGCGTAGCGCTTGATGAGCTGGAAGGTCTTGGTCGCCCCATCGCCAACGCCGATGAGCTGGGCGAGCGCCTGATAATCGGTCCAGTCCCTGAACCGGAAGCCATAGGCCCTGCCCCTGCGCGCGCGGAAGAACGCGATCAGCGTAGCGACCTGTTCACGCTTCTTCAGGCCATGGGCCACGTTCCATCTGCCGCGCGCGGCGGCCCAGTTGGCGTTACGGCGCTCGTGCCCCGACACGGTGGTCACCACGGTCGTCGAATAGCCCGGCCCGCCCGACGCCCCGTAGGAGATGTCGGGCGGAAACTGCACCTCGTGAAATCCGCTCATGGCCCATGTCCGTCAGAGATTACGCCGCGCCCGCTCCATGGCGCGCGCGGCGTCAGCGGCGATCTGGCCTTGGGCGTAGCGGAAGCTGCTGGCGTCAGGCGTCGAGATGTTCATCACCACATTGACGGGCACCGACCGTGCGCCGCCCGATCCCATGGCGGCCAGCTGGGCGCGCGAGAGCACCATCTCGCCGCGCTGCAGGATGGCGGGAACCTCGTCGCTGCGCAGGCCCGCCCGTCCGCCCGCCATGCCGCTGCCATGCAGGCGGGGCGCGCCGGCAAAGGCGAGCGCGGGCACGAGCCGCTGGGGGGCAGGCGCGCCAACGATGCCGCCCGCATGAAAGATGCCTGCCAGCATCTTGCCTGCGCCGCTGAACAGATTGGCGAAGATCCCGCCACCGCCACCGAGGCCGCCGAGCGCATTGGCCAGTGGTCCCAGGATCGCAGAGCGAACTGCGATCCTTGTGATGTCAGCCAGGATGCTGTCGGCGAGCGCCTTGAAGTCGAACCTGCCGCTGGTCACAAAGCTGGCAACGGCGTCCTCGGCGCGGCGAAAGGCGCTCGTGAGAGCGCTGCCCAGATCCCTGCCCCAGTCCATTGCCTCACTGGCGTAACGCGACAGCTCCTCGCGCACCGCGGCCCAGCCGGTCACCGCGTGTGCAGCGGCAGTGACTGCTGCCTCACCGGCGGCCCGGCTGGCCTCAGCGGCACGCGCGGCGGACCCGCCTGCACCTTCGCCATCGCCCGCACCATCACCTGCGCCGCCGATCGCCTCGAACGCCTCGTCCAGTCTCAGGGCGGCGTCAGCCGCCTCGTCGATCTCAGGGGTCACACCCGCCATCGCCTCACGCAGGGCCGCAACGGACGCCAGCGGAGCCTGTGCAAGATCACCAAACGCGTCAGCAGCCTCACGTGTGCGCGCGGCGAGGTCGCGCGCGGTCTCGGAGAACCGGTCGAGCCCCATATCTGGAACCTCGAACGCATCGGTGTCGAAGGCCCCCGTGAAAGCCTCGCGCGCGGCTGTTCCGGCGCGCTCGGCCGCCCCGGCGAACCGGTTCTCGATGCGGGCCAGATCCAGCTCGGGAATGAACCGGATCGTGCGCTCGAAGCCGAGCGCGCCAAGCGCGCCATTGACGTCATCGAGCAGCGCGTTGATGGCGCGCGCGGCCCGGTTGAGCATGGCCTGCACGCCTGCGATCAGCGTGTTGGCGGCGCGGATGGTAACGTCACCGATGACGCCCGGCAGCGCGCCCCAGATCGCCGCCATGGCGCTGAACGCGCCCTCAAAGACATTGATGGTGCGGTTGGCGAACCCCACGACAGCCTCGAGCGAGGCTGCAAGCGCGTCTGCAGTACTGGCCAGGATGGAGAGCCAGGCGGATGAGATGCGATTGCGAAGAGCCTCCACGACAAGGCCCATCCGGTCCCAGACCTCGCGCGCCACGTCGCCAAGGAGGTTGAGCGCGGCGCCAAAGCCGCCTGTCGCCTGCACGAGGCGCGAGAACTGGTAGATCAGCTCGCCTGCGGCCACCACGAGCGCGCCGATGCCGGTGCGGATGAGCGCCCCACGCAGGAGCACAAGCGCGGTGGCAAGCCCGCGCACCGAGGCGGCGGCCACGACCATGCCGGCCACGAAGCGGCCCGCCATGAAGGCGGCGAAAGCCGCCGCGATCGAGGCCAGACGCCCCAGATTGTCGAACAGGAGTGAGATCGCCTGCCCCAGAGGACCGGTCGTGCGCGAGACCGACGCAAGCGCGTCGGCGACCGCTTCGAGCGCCGGTGCGGCCGCGACAGCCAGCTGGTTGGACAGTCCCCGCCAGATCAGACCGAGGCGGGAGATGGCATCGTTCGTCCGCTCGATCTGATCAGCGTCCTGCTCGGACACGACCACGCCGAAATCGCGAATGTCCTGCGTCGCCTGCCGCAGCGTGGCTGTGTCGATCCGGGAGATGGCGATGCTGCCTTCCTCGCCGAACAGCTGCCCGGCGACCGCTGCACGCTCGGCCGCGGGCACGAAGTCCTCGATTGCCTGATTGATGCGGGCCACACGCTCATCGAGCGGCAGGGCGATGAGGGCGGTGGCCGAGAGCCCGAGGCGTTCGAGCGCCGCGACGGCAGGACCGGTCCCGGCGGCTGCCTGGCTGAGGCGGCGCGTGAGATCCTTGGTGGCCTGCTCGATGCCCGACATGGAGACGCCGGCCAGTTCGCCGGCGCGTTCGAGCACCTGAATGCTCTCCACGGTGGTGCCAAGCGACTGGGCGAGCTTGGCCTGCGCATCGACGACCTGGAGCCCTGAGCGGATCATGGCTGCTGCGCCCGCTGCAAAGGCGGCAGCCGCCGCAGCCGCGGCGATCTGGACCCGGCGATAGAAGGCAGCGACGCGCGTGTTGGCCGCATCCATCTCGCGCGACAGACGGCGCATGCCCTGTTCGCCCGCATCGCCGATGCCGTGCAGTTCGGCGCGCACTTCGCGGCCGCCGACGACCGCCAGGCGCACGGACACCCTTTTCTCAGCCATCGTATTCAGCCTTCATTTGCGCATTGAGGCCGCGCACCATCACCGCCTCGATATCCGGCAGGAGCTCGGCGCAGATGAGCGTGTCGAGCCCAAGCGCCCCGGCGATCGCGAGTGCCGCATTCATGTCGAGCCCCAGGACCGCACCGGGGATGACGCGGATCTGGCCGGTGAGCCGCAAGGCCAGATCCCAGACCTGCCAGCCTTCAAGCGTATGGGGGCGGTTCAGGACGGCGGGGCACTCGGCGCAGATGCCCCGGCAGGACCGGCAGTACCGGTCGCCCCCGCTGAAGTGCCATTCGGCAAGGGCGCGCAGGCGTTTTTTTCTTCATCCAGCATGAGCCCCTTCGAGACGTAGCGCAGCTGGAAGGCCTCAAAGAGCGGCAGGATGTCCAGCAGGGCATCAATGCCTTCGGGCGTGACCGGCACAGGATGGCCGTCTGCATCGCCGACACCTTCCCATTCCAGCACGACCAGCCGTGCGAGGGCCCTGGCCATGGCGACAGCGATGGTCTCGTTCGAGGCTCCGTCTGGCAGGCTGGTGACGGAGGGGTCGCTGCGCGCCGCCGCCATCAGGGATGTGGTGAGCGGCCCCATGCGCACGCGCACGCCGTGGCCGAGATCGAGCCAGCGTGGCTCGCGCGAAAGATCAAGACGGATCATGGATTCATCCTTTGTTTTGGTTACCTGCGCGAAAGTATTCTTTCACCTTTATGGTTTATTGATCATACGTACTGTCTGAGCGGGATCGGGAGGCAGGAAAAATGAAGAAGCCTTCGCAAAATCTTCATAGACTGGCTGCCCTGTCACAGGAAACATCACCTGAGTCCAGGCGACAGATGCTTAGAGACGTAACCGACCTCTTCATTGAAGAGATCCCATCGCAAAATTCCACCATCTATGCCGAGTTTGACGCGCTTCTGCAGTCTCTTGCCAAAAAGGTGAACGAGCATGCCCGAGCGACGCTATCCGAACGCTTGGCCGATTGCGCCCAAGCGCCACATGAACTTGTTTTGCAACTGGCGATGGATGCCATAGCGGTCGCAGGGCCGATACTGCTTCGATCCTCTGTTTTAAATGATGATGATCTCGTCAATATTGTTGAAAAACAAAATCAAGAGCACATTCGCGCAATTGCCGAGCGCGAAAGCGTATCCGAAAAGGTTTCAAGGGCGATCGCGGTCAAAGGCGATGATACAAGTCTGGCGCGCCTCATACTGAACGAGGGCGCAAAAGTCGACCGGTTTACCTTCGAAATCGCGACAGAGCGCGCCGAGCACAGCCCCATCATCCAGGGCTCATTGGTGCGCCGCTCCAATACGCCCGCCGATCTACTGGCGGACCTCATTACCATCGTGGAAAGCGAATTGCGCGAGCAGATCATTGAACGTTTTGAGGGCCTCAAACCGGCAGTCCTGGAAGCTGCCCTAGCAGCGTCACACGAGCGCCTGGCCAAGCGTCTCCTTGTGGAATCTGAGGTGGAAGCCGCGCGCAAGCGTCTTGATGTCACTCGGGTACGCCACGCGCTTGACGTGTCGCTTTTGATATCACTTTTGAAAGAAGGCAAGACTCTTGAGTTTCAGGTTGGTTTTGCCGAACTGGCCAATGTCAGCACACATGTCGTGAAACGGGCCATGGACCACGATAGTCCTGATGGGCTCTTATTGCTTTGCAAGGCCAATGGAATAAAGAAAGCAGACTTCCTCATGATAGCCGCCCTCACAAAAAGGGCCGCGCCCCTCAAAAATGCTGTCCATGAAGACCTGAACTCAAGGTTCAACGCAATCAGGGAAATGGGGAGCGTTTATGATCACATGATCGTAGAAACCGCTCAACGCGCCATTCGCTTCATGAAAGTTCGTGGCCATGTTGTTAATAGTGTAGACAGCGGCATTGAGGCGTAACAATATTTACCATTATTGCTGCGTTTAATTATAATACATCTGGCAAAACCGAAAATATCGGGCTGTGGTGCGGCCGCTGACAACAGTCATACATAGCTGGTGACATCGTTCAGGAGGTGGGCGCGCAGCATCGTGTCCTCGTTGTCGTCGAAGGCGGCGCGCCAGTCGAAGCTCGCCTCGACCCCGCCGGGGCCGGAGACGGCGTATTTGGGTTTGGGAAGGAAGACGCGCGGCAGCTCGAACCGCAGCGCGTATCCGTCGGGAAAGCTGAACCCGTATTCGAGCGCGACGGAATCGCCATTGGCGGCCTCGGCCACCAGCGTCGCGCCATCAAAACGCACCGTCATCGAGCCTTCGGCAGACGCGAAAGTGGGATCGGCCGCCTCGATCCTGCCGTCCTCGCGGATCACCCGCACCCGTTCGAGATTATTGGAGAAAGTGAGGCTGCCGCCAGTGACGCCTGCCAACGGCTGGCCGGCGCGCCGGATGAAGCCGCGACCTTGGGCAAACCGGCGCAGCGAGAAGGCTTCGGGACTGGCATCGACCGTCGCGGCGAACGGCTCCTCGCCCTGCGCCACGAGCTGGAGGCGGGCATTGGCCGGCCCCTCCTGGCCCATCTCGAAATTGAGGCTCTCCATCACCGTGCCGAGATGGCGGAAGAACACCGGCGTGGTGAGCTTGGGATGGCCGATCTCGATGGTGTAGCTCGGGATATCATCCGCGCCACTTTCCCAGACATGGGCATAGCCACCGCCGGTCAGCGTGGGGCCCGAGACGGCACCGGCGGATGCCGCGAGGGTGAAGCTGTTGCCGGTCGGCCCCGCCGTGTCGAAAACGATCACCAGCGTCTGCGTGCTGGTCGGCCGGGAATATGTGCATTTGGCGATCTCGCCATCGGCGGACGCATTGAGGTCGCTGACCAGCTGATCGAGGGTCTGGGTGACCGTCGCCTGGATCCCGGTCTCATCACCCGATGGCGTGCCGGAGACGAAGGTCCGGACCGTGCCGTTCAGCGTCAGTGTCGCCCCGGGCGCCGGGTTGGCGGCAAAGGCGATCGATCCCGATGCCTTGACCGGCGTCGTCACGGGATCGCCAAACAGGCCGGTCAGCCAGAACCCGGTTCCGCGCAGATCGAGCGGTATCTCCAGCTGGCCCTCATCGGTGATGAGGCCGCGATAGGGATCCTGCGCGTTGCGCCCACGCCCCAGGAGCGGGTCGTCTCCCAGCGGCTGGGCCGAGGACAGATCGGTGGATTTGAAGTCGAGGCTTCGATAGCCCGACACCGGCGCTGCGCCATAGCTCGCCTCGCGGCAAGCCTTCAGCGTGGCGTCCGCGCCGTAAGCGCGCACCTTGGACATGGGATCACTCCTCGTATGGATAGGGGTCAGGGCGTGAGCGGATCGCTCACCAGGTATTCGAGCGTCACGGTCATACGGGCGCTCAGAAAGGGCGCAGCGCCCTCTGTTCCCAGCACGCCCGTCTCCGGCGCAGACAGGTTGAGCATCTCGCATAGCCCGCCGAGCGAAGGATCGGGGCGCAGCGCGCTCGCGATGGCCTCTATGAGCGCGTCAAGCCCGGCCTCGCCCCCGCCCGTGGGCGGGCGCGGCACATAGGCTTCGATCTCCGCCCTGTGAGCATAATATTCCGTGCGCGGATTGAGGGTCACGTCCGGCTCGCCCGGCTCGCCATCGCGCACGATGACAAGACCTTGAGACGCGACCTTCTCGGGCAGGACCTCATTGCGCACCACCCTTGCTGCAAGCCCGCCCGAGAGGGCCTGATGCAGGGCGCTGAGGACGGATTCGCGGCGGCTGGTCATCCCGTGTCTCATGATCTGCGGCGAATGAAGCGATTTTCTCCGCACTTCATGCGGCAAAAATCTTGTCTTTATCCGCAGGAGGGCATAGCTTTCCCGGCAAATCCTGCGGAGAAATCATGTATATCTGGGAGCACACCGCCTGGCCGGCATTCACGTGGGACGGCGCGCAACTACTCGCCCGGCTGGGCGATGCCCGTCACAGGCAGGGCCGATTCCTCGGCCAGATGAAGCGTCTCGGCTTTGATCTGCAGCTCGAGGCGGAGTTTCGTGCAACGGTCGAAGATGTGCTCAGGAGCAGCCAGATCGAAGGCGAGCTGCTTGACCTTTCCAGCGTCAGGTCCTCCGTTGCGCGCCGGCTTGGCCTTCCGCAAGGTGGCTCAGGGCCATCAGACCGGCGTGTTGAAGGCGTGGTCGAGATGATGCTCGACGCCATGCATAATCACCGTGCGCCTCTGACCAGCGAGCGCCTGTTCGGCTGGCATGGCGCTCTGTTCCCGACGGGCTATTCGGGACTTCACAAGATTGCGGTCGGCGCGTGGCGCACCGATCATGACGGACCGATGCAGGTCGTCTCCGGCCCGCTCGGGCGCCAGAAGGTCCATTTTCAGGCGCCGCCTGCTGATCAGGTGGCGCAAGAGATGGAGCGCTTCCTGGCCTGGTTCAACGATACGCCGCCGATGGACGCACTGGTGCGCAGCGCCATTGCCCATCTGTGGTTCGTGACCATCCATCCCTTCGAGGATGGCAATGGCCGCATCGCCCGCGCCGTCGCCGATCTGGCCATCGCGCAGATGGAAGGATCCGGCCAGCGCTTCTACAGCATGTCAGCGCGCATCCAGCGTGAACGCGCGAGATACTATGAGATGCTAGAGCGCACCCAGAAAGGCTCGCTGGACGTCACGCTCTGGCTGGCATGGTTTCTGGAGTGCTTTGGCAGAGCCATCGATGACGCCGAAGCTGACAGCACGGGGGTCCTGCGCAAGGCGGACTTCTGGCAGCGCGCCGCGCACGAGCCCCTTTCGGCCCGGCAGAAGGATGTCCTCAACCGCTTTCTCGACGGGTTTGAGGGCAATCTGACAGCCAGGAAATGGGCGTCTCTGGCAGGATGTTCCGTCGACACCGCACAGCGCGACATCAACGACCTTCTTGCCCGCAGCCTCCTCATCCGCAATCCCGGCGGCAGCAGGCGAACCAGCTATCGTCTGGCGGGGTCCGAGCCAGACGGCGCCGCCTGAAGGCCATCGCCCCACCGGCGCACGGCAAGCTCGGCCAGACGGTCGCGCCAGCGCACGGATGCGCCGGCCACGTCCAGTCGCTTTCTCAGGGTGACCTGGGGCACGAGGATGAAGATGGGCACACTCACAAGACCGCGCCCGGATCGAAGTGCGCTAGCGCTGGCGGGCGCGAACCCGCCGCGCTGACCGGTGCGCGCGCGCATCTGCGCCACCAGCAGCGAGGCGGCGCCGCGCCGGTAGACAAACCGCAGGCGCTGGCCGTGCCGGCGCTCCCATAGGCCCGGCGTGATCCGGCGCCCGCCATCGCCATAACGCCCCGCCGCCGGGGTGGGGATGGCCAGGAACACGCCTGAGCGCGAGCGGATGACCACGCCGAGATCATGCATCTGGATGATGCCCGGCGCCTTGGACCAGACGAGCCCGGCCGCGGTGATGCTGTCGCGCCCGTCGGGAAAGACGCGCGAGCGCCAGGTGCGCGCAAGGCGCGCGCCCAGACCAGCCTGAGTGATCTGGCTGCGCAGCTCGCCCTTGAGCCCTTCGCTGGCCTCGCTCACCGCCCGGCTCATGGCGGCCTCGGCCGCTGCGACCTCCTGCGCCATGGCCCCGGCGACCGAGCCGATCGTGGAGAGCTCCAGCCTCATGATGCGCGAAGGCTCAGCGTCCAGGTCAGACGCTCGCGGTCGCGCACCGGCTCGCCCTCGATGACATGGGCCGCGCCATCAAGCACCACCGTGTCCCCGGGGCGCGGAGCAGGCCAGTCGCTGACGCGCACATCAACGCGCGTGGCCTCGCTCCACAGGGAAGCCTCACCAAGGCTGGCGAGCTCATCGGCCCGGCGCACCATGGCCGGGATGTCGCGCGCCGCCTCATCATGGGGCTGGATGGTCACAGGCCGGGCCAGGAACCCGTCGGCGAACAGCGCCTCGATGGCATGAGCAAACGCGCTCATCACGTGCGCCTTGCGCTGCGCAGGACCTGCGGGCGCGTGCAGATGGGCAGAGGATTGCTCTCGATCTCGAGGCGCACCCACTCGTCGCGGTCACGGTCAGGGATCATGCGCGCATAGAGAGGCAGACCCAGCGTGTTGACCGTCTCGAACGTGTCGGCGGGCGCATAATAGATCTCGAACAGGCCCTCGACGCCTTCAGGATAGATGTAGGCCTTGTCGGTGGGCACGCCGAACCCCAGCCCGCCGCGATAGCGCCGGAACGAGATGCCGCCAAAGCTGACCTCCTCGCCCACACGGCCCCTGAGGTCGGCGGCCGCGGCGGTGTTGAGATAGGTCTCGCGCACCTCCTTGTGAGCGACCAGATCGGCAAAGAAGGCCGAGCCGCATTCAGCACGCAGCTGGACCTGTCCCGACGCAAGGCCGCCAAGCGTGTCCTCGACGCTCTCGATCATCGCCTGACAGCGCTTGCGCAGGGCGCCCGAGGCTGGGGTCGCATTATCGAGATCGAAGTCGACCTCGGCTGCCGGGGTGATGGCGAACTCGGTGTAGTAGTTGATGACCGTGGCGCCGTCGCGCGGATCCTTGACGACGCCCTGGATGCCGTTGAACAGGTGGAACTCGAATGTGGCCTCGGCGTCGTTGCGCAGCCGGCCGAGCTTGCGCGCCACTTCCGTCTGCACCTGCTGGACCGCGCTCTCGGAGCCGAACTCGCGGATCGCCTGGATCTCGGAGGCCCACAGCACGTCCTGCTTCTTGAACTGGCGGCACACGAACGCACGCATCTCGCGCCGTTCGGGGATCTGGCTCTCATAGGCCGAGCCGCGCTCGGAGAACGGGATCAGCGAGAGCGTGCCGTCGCGGCTCTCGATCATGACGGTGCGCGTGCGCACCCCGCGCGATCCGAACAGGCCAGAGCCTGACAGGATGGCGGGCTTGAACGGGATGTTCTCGAGCGCGCGGGTGAGCTCGATGATGGAGAAGGCATCGCCTTCGAAGATGTCCATGGTGGCCATGCGCCAACCTCCTGTATGTCAGAAAAATCGATGCGCCGCGGCTCAGCGCACAAGGATGCCAAGGGCTGCGAGCGCCGTGTTGGCGGTCGTGGTCTGGCCTTCGGTGATGGCGTCGGGCCAGATGATCTCGTGGCGGTTCACGATAGCGGGGCCACGCACCAGCACGACGCCGGGAGCGTCACCATCGGCTGCATCCACATGACCCCAGAGGATCGCGGCCGCGTTCTGGCTGCCGTTGGACGCGGCCGGAGCCAGCACGGTGTATTTGCCGCCGGAGGTGATCCTGCCGAGCACCGTGCCCGGCTCGAGCCTGCCTGCGCCCGAGGCGATGGTGACGGTCTCGCGCGTGTAGTCGCGCAGCACCTCCCAGACAAGAAAACCGCCGGTATGGCGTCCTTCAGTGAGGGTAGTCATGGGGTCATCCTTTCAGCTTGAAAGTGGAGGCGAGGATCTCGCTCCAGGGGCGCGCGGACGGGGATGGTCCAGGCTGGGGGTGATGGGCGGTGATCTCGGGCGAGGCCTCTGCCTTGAGGGCCAGGAGCCGGGCGCGCACCGCCTCGAGGCTGACATCCTCTTCGAGGAACCGCCCCGCCATCTGCGGCTGGCCGGCGAGCTGGCACAGATCGATCACCGCGCGCGCATGGGCCACGCCCTGCGCGCGGATGGCGCCAGTGTCCGGCCCGGTGTCGGGAGCAGGGTCGGGGTCGGGCGAAGGGCTGCTGGTATCGTCGCCCTGCGCCGAGGCGTCTTGTGGGAGCTCGGCGTTGTCCTGCGCCAGATCAAAAGCCTTGTCGTTTGCGAGACTTTCCTGATCGGCCTGCGCAGCGGGCGGCTCCTCGGCCTCTGGCGCAGTGACCGCCTCGACCAGCTCTGGCGGCGCGTTGCGGAATCTTGCGATGTCGAACCTCGCGGCCATGCGCACCGGGTCAGCAAGGCGCGTTGCAAGCCCGGCGGCGAGCGCCTCGCCCGCATCAAACCAGGTCTCGGCCGACATCAGCGCCGCGATCTCGTCCTCAGGCCGGCCTGTACGGCCCGCATAGCCGCGCACCAGCGTGGTCTTGATCCTGTCGAGCGCCTCGGCCATGGCGCGCATGTCGCCCGCCGTGCCCGCCACCAGACCGGACGGATCATGGATCATGAGAAAGGCATTCGCGGGCATGACGATCTCGTCGCCCGCCATCGCCACATAGGAGGCCGCCGAGGCCGCGATGCCATCGATCCAGACCGTCACCGCGCCGGTATGGCGGCGCAGGGCATTGTGGATCGCGACCGCGTCGAATACCGAGCCGCCCGGGCTGTTGAGCCGCAGATCGATCGGCGCGCCTTCGGGCGCCGCGCCAAGCTCGGCGAGGAAGCCCTTGGCCGACACCCCGAAGGCGCCGATCTCGTCATAGATGGTGATCTGCACGCCGGTCGCCCGGGCGCATATCTCATACCAGCCTGGCATGGTGTTACTCCTGATCGCTGCTGGAAGCCGGCTGGGGACGCCCGGCCGGGGTGGCGCGCGCGCCCTGGGTCTCGCCGGGACTTGCGCGATAGCTCAGCGCGAGAGCCTGAGCGCGTGCGGCGTCGGCCGCGTTCTCGCGGTCGACCTCCTCGATGTCGTAGCCGGTAGCCTCCACCACCTTGCGCCGCGAGGTGATGCCCGCCTCCATGGCGAGCACCTGAGCCTGAATGTCCTTGAGCGGATCGACCCAGTCCCATCGCGGCGCGATCCACTGCACCGCGCGCGCCCCTGCCGGATCATCAAGCTCGAGCGCGCCTGCAAGCTGCGCGCTCTCCAGCCAGCGCAGCCAAACAGGCCGGCACAGCTGATAGGCGATGACGCCATGCTGGAGCTGCTGGACGCGCCGGCGGAACTCAACGAGCTCGGCGCGCAGGGAGGAGTAGTTGGCCTGGCGCACATCGCCGGTAACCAGATGATAGGGCAGGCCCAGCGAGGCCGAGACCGCCAGAAGCGTGCGGTACTGGAACGCCTCATAGCCCCCGCCCACATCGGCGGGACTTGAGAACTTCACGTCCTCGCCCGGCAGGAGGACCTGCATGGTGCCAGGCTCGAGGCTCGCGATCGCGCCGCCATCAGGATCGGCCTGACCTTCCCCCATGATCGCTTCTTCAGGCGCGGTCTTGGTGATGAACCCCGCAAACATCGCCGCGGTCTTCTTGCGATCAAGCTCGGCGTCGTCGTACTGGTCGAGCAGGAACAGGCGCACCATGGCCGGCGCCACATGGGGCAGACCCCTGATCTGGCCCGCATCGATGGGCCGGTAGATGTGCAGCACCTCTTCGGCCGGAACCCGCACCGTCTCGGGTATGGCGACACGCTGATCGGTGCTGTCGCCGGGATGGCGCCGGCGGAAGTGATAGGCCACGCGCCTGCCGATCGCATCGAACTCGATCCCGCACCGGATGCGGTTGCCGTTAGCCGCCGTTTGCGTCTTCTCGAACGGCAGCATCTCCGACTGCAGAAGCTGGAGCTGAAGCGGCACGAGGAGCCCGTCCCCGGCCCGGCGCGGGCGCAGGCGCACAAAACACTCGCCCGCCACGAACATCTCGCGCGCGACCATGGCCTGCAGGCCATAGAAATCCGTCAGCCCGTCAGCGTCAGCCTCATCGGTCCAGGCCAGCCACAGCTTCTGCACCCGCTCACGAACGCGCGCATCCTCGATCAGCGAAGAGGGCTTGATCCCGTCGCCGATGAGGTTGGAGGCGAACGCCTCGCAGGCATTGGCGGCATAGCCGCTGGTGACCGACAGCTCGCGTGCCCGCGCCAGAAGCCGCGGGCCCCCTGACGCGACCAGAGCGTTGATGTTCTCAAGCGGCGGGTTCCAGCCGCGCAGGCGCCGCCTTGCCATCGCGCCTTCGAGCCGCGCGCGCACGCCCGCCGGCCCGCCAGAGCCCCGGCGGGTGAACCGTTCGAACAGTCCCATGGATCACAGACCCTTCGAGGTGGTCACACGCACCTGGCGCACGATGGCGCGGCCCTCACCAGCGGCGATCTCGCGCTCAAGCGCCTCGATGGCCCGGTCGATCTCGGCCATGCTGCGATAGTCAACCGTGCGCCCGTCATAGCTCACCCGCGCCACGCCCGAGGACCGCTGCGCCAAAAGCGCCTCACGCCGGGCGCGAAGCTCGGTGATGGTGGCCATGGCGTGCGCCTCCAGGGCCTGGCCGCGTTCAGGCCAAGCCGCGTCAATCGATTGTAAAGCACAATAGGAAGAGCTGATTGCCGGGCCGGACAGCAGGCGCCACCCTTCATGCACGGATGTTGACAACGGCCCGCACCCGTGAAGTCAGCGTCCGGACATCCCGGCCCGAAGATCGGGCGGCGCACCCCCCCCTGTGCGCCGCCCGAGAGGTTGAGGGACACATCTTCCACACTGGCCAGCCGGACCACACGGCACAGGCCCGTGCGCGACAGGTTCGCGATGGGTCAAGATCAGATGGCGCTTGTGGTCACAAAAGGATTTCTCTTGCCGCGGGCGTTCGTCTGCCCGACGCTAACCAATGAAGATTCGCTCTTTAAAGCGTCCCACCCTGCCCGGGCGGGTCTTCAGAGTGCGATAATTACTACCCCTTCGGGCGGCACCTTTGGTGCCGCCCGTTGTGGTTCTTCGGCTACCCATCTTGCGTTCCATCATAGAGCGCCGCAAAGTCTCCCTCGAGGCGTTCCACAAGAGCCAGCGCACGCGCTGAGCCATAAAACACGCAACGCCTCCGGTGGTGGGAGGAGATGATGTGGAAACGGATATCGGCTGCCCTTCTAAGGGTCCTGGCCTATGCGAGGTGTGATGACGCGGCGCTGCACGAGATGATGCTGGCACCTGCACGCGACAACCAGCTGGCTGGAGCACCTGCGCAAGCGAGCCAGGACGCCGTGCGCAGGGCTGCCTAGTCCATATAGCGCGAACGTACCGAGCGCCGCGCCGCCACGGCGCGCGCGCTGGCGGCGCGCACCGCAGGCTGGTCATCGGGTGCGCCGGTTCTGGCGCCAAGCTGATCCTCCATCTCGCGCCAGCGCGCCTCGGGCCAGCGGTCTGCGCCGGCGATCCAGGCGGCCGCGCGCGCATAGACCCGGCAGTCGAGCGCCTCGTTGCGCTCGCGCAGCTTCTGCCATTCGAGCCTGGAGAACCCGCGCCTTGTGCGTACCGTGACCAGCTGCTCGGCGGTGAACTGCTTGAGCCATTCGCCGTCAGTCCATGCTGGCAGATGCACCGTTCCCGCCGGGAACGAGGCGCCCGCGTCGATCTCTTCGGGCGTTGGGCGATCCTGACGCAGGAACCGGTAGGTCTCGGCCTTGAACGTCGAGGTCGCAACCGTCCAGAGGCGCGCCCCGCGGCGAAGGCGCTTGCCTGCGATGGTGGCGTCCACATAGGTCGGGCCCGTCACAGGGCTTGAGCGGTTGAACCCTTCCAGTCCCTTTACGGGTGCGACCTGCGAGAACCCCACAGCCCGCGCCCAGCCATAGACGGCGCTGGTCTCGAACCCTGTATCGATGGCGAACCGGGCCAGGGTGAGGTGCTGGCCGTTCTCATGCTCCCATGTGCGCCCGAGAAGATCCGTCAGCTTTTTCCAGCAGGCGGCATCGCCCGGCCCGCCCTCGATGACGATGTGATCGATGAGCCAGCTCTCCAGCCCGCGGCCCCAGGCCCAGACATCAACCTCGATACGGTCCTTCTGCACATCGGCCCCGGCGGTCAGGAACAGACCGCCTGACGGCACGACGCCAGCTTTCCAGCTCTCGCGCCGCTCAGCCAGACGCTGCCAGTCAGGCGCTTCACCGGTTTCCATCCAGGTCTCGCCAAGGATCGTGTTGCGGAACGCCTTGATGGCCTCATCAGAACCCTGAGCCGCTTCCCAGCTGCGCGCGATCTGCTCCCAGCTGAGCCAGCCCACCGGCGAATAGAGCGCCGACAGGTGATAGCCCACCGTGCCGGGATCGACTGACGTGGCGGTCGCACGCCACTCGCCCGCCTCCAGCATCGCCGTCTTGTGATGCTCGGCGATAGGCTGCTCGCAGCCCTCGCAGTTGTAGGCGGCCGTCTCGGGCCGGCCCTTGTCCCAGCGCAGCCGCTCGAACTTCAGCCACTGCTCATGGCCGCAATGGGGGCACGCCACGTGATAGCGCCTCTGGTCGCTCGCCTCGTACTCGCGCTCGATGCGGCTGAGGCCCCGGATCGTCGGCGTCGAGACCAGGAACACCTTGCGCCGGTGGGCGAATGTCAGCGAGCGCGCTTCGGCCAGCGTGACCGGATCGCCTTCCTCGTCGGCCGAGCCCGGATAGGCGTCGACCTCATCAAGGAAGATGTAGCGCGCCGGGGTCGATCGCAGGCCAACGGCCGAGTTCGCGCCCGTCATGATCAGGATGCCGCCCGCGAACTCCTTGGACAGCATGGTGTTGCCCGCGTCGCGCGAGCGTGCAGGCTTGACCCGTTCGCGAAGCTCCGGGCTCTCCTCGATCAGCGGGTCGATGCGCTGGCGCGAGTTGCGCTTGGCGAGCTCCACTGTCGGCTGGACCGCCAGCATCGGGCCCGGCGCCTGATGGATCGCAAACCCGATCCAGTTATTGCCAGCTTCTGTCGCGCCCACCTGAGCCGCCTTCATGAACACCACGCGCTGTGCCGGGCTCGAGGGCGAGAGCGCATCCATGATCTCGCGCATGTAGGGCGTGCGCGCCGTGCGGTACCGGCCCGGTTCCGCCGAAGCGCGCGACGAGAGCCAGCGATGCCGGTCGGCCCACTGGGAAACCGTCAGGTCGGGATCGGGACGTATCGCGCGCGACCAGGCGCGCAACAGATCCTCAGCCCCGTCGAACCCGATGACGTCCTCACCCAAACTCAGCGCGGATCTCGGCAAGGCTTTCGAGCTGGGCGCGGACATGGGCCTGGAGAACCTTCTGCATCAGCGCCGTCTCCACCTCGATCCCCTCTCCCAGAGCCGCCGTCAGCTCCGCGGCCATCAATGCCGCCGCGCGCGCCGGCCAGTTGACCCACGCATCGCGTTCCTCGCGCGCCAGGCGGAACACGAGCGCGCTGGCGCGACTGCGTTCGATCAGCTCGCCCTTGAGCATCTGAAGCCGGATGCGGCGCTCCTGCGCTTTCAGCACCTCGTTGGCGGTCCTGGCCTGCAGGAATGTTGTGGCGCCGCCCGCAGCCGGGCTGGGCAACCCCTCTTCGCGCAGGGTGTCGCCGACTGCAGTAACGGCCGCTTCGGGGACGGGTTTCAGCTCGGGCGCCGGTGACTTTCTGGTTCTGGAGGGGTCGGTCATCCCGGCGCGGCGCACATCACTGGCCGGCGCGTCGATGGAGCCGTCGGGCAACAACACCAGCCGCCCGGCGGCCTTGGCCTTCTGGATCGCGCCGCGCGAAAGCCCCGCATGGGCGGCGTACTGGCGCTCGCTCATCCCCTGCATGGCGCGCTCCGATTATTGTTCCAGAACAGGTGCTTATTGAGTTGATAAGCCGCGCGGACAGAGCCTGTATGGGGTCACCAGCACACACGGGAGACCGCCATGACCCAGACCCATGACACGCCCAGAGCCATCGACGCCTTCATCGCCAGAAAGGCCGAGATCGACGCCATGCTCGCCCGGCTCGCAAGCCTGAGCGACGAGCACTTCAACGCCAGCCCCGACGAGATCAACTGGGGCCATGTGGGAACCCTCGCGCACTACGCCGAGCTCCTGACGCGCGTCACCGACGCGGCGTTCAGCGAAGGCGAGTGCGCCCCATGAGCCGGGTGTTCGCCCATGACCGCATCGAGATCTGGCGCAGCCTTGAGCCATGGGGTGAGACCTTCTGGGTCTATGGATGCACGCTCAGCGGTGATCCCATGACCGCGCCAAGCCTCGACATGGCGCTGGCCATCGCCGCCGCACACGGGGGCGCGTCATGAGCGCGCGAACGAACATGCCTTGGGCGGTCTATCGCTGCGACCGCCTGACACGCGGCGCCACCCCTCAGAACGAGCAACTGATCAGCGGGCATCTGACGCCGCTGGAAGCCATGCACGAAGCCAACCGCCTGAAGCGCGCTGACGGGGCACACAGCTACACCGTGGGGCCTGCGTGATGCGCGCCAGATCGCCGGGGCGCGTCATGCGGATCCCGATGGCGCAGGCCTGAACGCCAACGCCTCACGCCTCTCGCCCGCCATGGCGGGCTTGGGGTCGTAGAAGGGCGCACATCCCGCGCGCCCCGATCACGGAGACGACCCATGACCCAGCTTTCCAACACTCAGACCCTGATCCTCAAGGCCGCCGCGGAGCGTGAAGGGCGCATCGCCCTGCCGCTGCCCGAGACCCTGCGCGGCGGAGCAGCCGCCAGGGTGGTCGGCGCGATGCTCGCCAAGGGCCTCCTCGAAGAGGTCGACGCCGACATGCACAAGAACGATCCTGTCTGGCGCGAGAGCGGCGACGGGCATGGCGTCACGCTGATCGCCACCGACGCGGGCCTCGCCGCCATTGGCATCGAGCCCGAGCATGCGCAGGCCGAGCTTCCCAAGACCCCCACACTGCGCGAGGGCACCAAGCAGGCCACGCTGATCGCCATGCTGCGCGCGCCGGGGGGCGCAACCATCGAGGAGATCGCAGCAGCGACCGGATGGCAGTCGCACACTGTGCGCGGAGCCATGTCCGGCGCGCTCAAGAAGAAGCTGGGCCTGACGATCACGTCGCACAAGGTCGAGGGACGCGGGCGGATCTACGCCATCAGCGACTGACCCACCCCACCCGGGCTCGATCTAGGCCGCCGTCCCTTGGGGCGGCGGTTGCCCGTCGTGTGAAAGCGCTTCGTTTCGAGACCATCAACGCTTGCGGTCCTCTCCGGCCAGCACAGCGCGCACCACAGCAGGATCGATCTTCAGCTGACGTGCAATCATGGCCGGCTTGAGCCCGGCTTTGAAAGCGGCGCGTATCATGTTCGCCCGACCGGTCGGGATGTCCGGCTGGGCCGACTGCGCGGACCGGCGAGCAGTTGAAGAACGCGCCGCAGGCTGCGCTGCAGACGGCGCGCCAGCTTGCAGGGACCTGCGCTTCATCTCCTGATCGACCGCCGTCACCAGGCGCGCCAGCTCCTGATCGTCCAGTGCGCGCAGGCCAGCATCAAGGTTGGATGGCAAAAGTGACGAGGGATGAACACTCGGGGCCACAGACCTGACCGGTCGAGTTTGATCGCTTGGCCCGAGAAGGCCCGGTGATGGATCGTCCCTGAGTCGGGGCATACCGCAAAAGCTGCCTCACTCACGAGCGCAGCGCAACATATTACACCGCACTCAGGCGGTTCTCGTGCCCAGCCTCTCGAACACCCGGCGCAGGGTATAAGAGCGTATGATGCTCACCACTGTGAACAGCCCGCCCATCATCAGGTTCTGGACCAGCGACACAGATAGCCCAAACAGCGCGAATACCGCGATCTGGGTAAGCACGGCCACGCCATAGCCAACAGTGACATTGGCCAGCGCCTCGATCATGGACATCGCGCGCGACTGTTTCATGCGGCATCCGCCTCGGGTACTGTCTCGCCTAGCCGTTCCGCTTTCACAGCGGCGAATGTCCGCCCATCACCGTCCAGGATCGCCTCGCGTCCCGTGTCCGCCTGCCAGCGCTCGACGGCGACATCGACATAGGCCGGGCTGATCTCCATCGCGAACACGCGCCGGCCATTGGCCTCACCGGCCATGATCTGCGAGCCTGAGCCGCAGAACGGCTCGTAGCAGAGACCGCCGCGGGCAACGTGCTGGCGCATCGGGATCCCGAAGGCGTCGAGCGGCTTCGGGGTCGGGTGGTCCGGGCGGTCGTCCTTCGCGAAACTTGGCAGCGCCCATGTCGATGGCAGCGTCTCTTCGGCCACTTTTGGCGGACGGTGCGGACGGCGCCACCCCATGAAGCACGGCTCGTGCTTCCAGAGGTAATGGGACCGGGTGAGCACGCCGCGGTCCTTCACCCAGATGATCTGCTGGTGAACGAACGCGCCGGCTTTTTCCCAGCACGCCTCCAGCATCGCCTGGCGGCGCGAGGCGTGCCAGCAATACCAGGCCGCATCCCCGGTGATGGCTTCAGCCACAGCCGCGCCGATGAACCCGTCATAGAGCTCGGCGCCCTGCGAGCTGTCGTCCCAGGTCACGCCGTAGGACTGCGACCAATCTTTGTTGCGCGTCAGGTGGTTCGAGCCGTCATAGTCCACGAGATACGGCGGGTCCGTCGCGAACAGGACGGCGCGCTCGCCATTCATCAGACGGCGGACATCGGCGTGGTTCGTGCTGTCGCCGCAGAGCAGCCGATGGTCACCGAGGATCCACAGATCGCTCGTGCGCGAGGCCGGGTTGCGGGGAGGTTCGGGGATGGTGACGGGCGGCACGGAGCCGCCGCCACCGTCCTCACCTTCGCCCTCCGGCACGAACGCCAGCAGCTTGTCCAGCTCCCCGTCGGAGAACCCGACCAGCGACAGGTCGAACTCCTCCGCCAGGAGGTCATTCAGTTCGGCCGAGAGCAGCGCCTCGTCCCAGGTTCCGAGTTCCGTCAGTTTATTGTCCGCGATGCGGTAAGCTCGCCGCTGCGCTTCCGTCAGATGCCCCAGCACGATTACCGGCGCCTCGGTCAGCCCGAGCTGCGCGGCCGCCAGCACGCGGCCATGGCCCGCGATCAGCTCACCGTCCTCGCCCACGAGGCAGGGCACGGTCCAGCCGAACTCGGCCATGCTGGCGGCGATCTTGGCGACCTGATCAACGCCATGCGCCTTCGCGTTCTTCGCATAGGGCTGCAGGCGCGCAAGCGGCCACAGCTCGATCGCGTCTGGTGCGAAGCTCAGCGTCATGGCGGACATGGTTCCGTGTGTTGGGTGGATACCGGTGGCTTCCGGACTCCGGATGCCCTGCTGGACTCCATTCGGGGTCCAGCGGTCACCATTGGTGTCCAGATGAAAAGGCTCGTGTTATCTGGAGTTTAGGCAGGATGCGGGTGGATCCGGCTTCCGGGTGGCTTCCCAGAAATCCGGCCCTGTCGCTAGCGATATGCCGCGCTTAGCCCGCCAGCATACGAAGTGAACGGAAAGGAACCGTACAATCAATGGCTTACGAGAGGGCGGAGACTGTTTTTTCGGTCAACCGGTCACCGTTTGAACCGGAAAAACCGTCTGAAAACTGCTTCCAGAGACGGTTTTCACAAGGGCAGACGGCAGGCGAGTGACCCTTGCAAACCGCGGTGCGCTGGCACGTCTGGACTCCGCCATGGACTCCGGGGTCCAGGGCGGGATCCAGCTCAAGAAAAAGGGAGAGCGGGCCCTTCGGCGCACTCTCCCCACGATGCATCATTTCTAGCACTGATCTGTTGCAGGTGTCGAATACAAAAGTGTTGCAACACTTCTTGGGCTGTTGGCGTTGAGGCGCGCTGCGATCTTGGTCAGCGCGATCTGCCAGCGTCGCCATGCAGTGGTGCGATCGCAGCCCATGCTCCAGCACAGCTGTTTCCACGGCACGCGCGCTGCCCGGCCCCAGACCAGCTTGCGCTCCTCCTCCTCGATCCAAAGCATCCAGTCGAAGGTCTGTTCCAGCCGGGTGATCGCAGCGGGTGACGGGCGCACCCGCATCGGCCGGGGCTCCATGGCCGCGATCTCCTGACGGGTGCGTACGATCTGTGGCCAGGTACTGAAATAGCCCTGCGCCTTGACCGGCGGCAGCTTGCGCAGGGTTCGGAACGCTTCCTCGAAATGGTCAGCGACATCATCGGCAGTCCAGTCGCGATCAGTCATGACGCGCCTCCCGCCGAGAATGGCGCGGTCCATAGAGCTTCTCGCCGAGTTGCCGGATCATCTCGCGCTCGGGCCAGGTCAGGCGATCATCATCCAGCGACACCGCCAGGACGCGTTGCTCGCGCCAGCCCTCGCGCTTGACCTGATCGGGATCCCGGCGCGTGCCGCCGTATCCGCGCGGCGCCCACCTCACAGCACACCTCCCCGGGTCTCGATGGCCCACAGAAGGATGGCGATGGCGTCGGCCTCATTGTCATCGGCGGGTGAGAACCCGCGCGCGCGAACCGCTGCGATCATGGCGTCCTTGGGCGCATTGCCCTTGCCGGTGGCGTGACGCTTGATCGTGCCGACCGGGACACCCTGATAGGGCACGCTCTCGCGTTCACACCATGCGGTCAGTGTCGCCAGGAAGCCGCCATAGATGTGGGCGGCGTCAGTGCCGGCGTGGCGGCGCACCTCCTCGAACCAGATGGCGGCGACCGGACCGGAGAGCCGGTCTAGCTCGGCAAGCCAGCCTGAGAAGCGCAGATACCTCATGCCGCCACCGTCATAGCGGCTGGGGCGCAGCGAGAGCGTGCCGCTGGTGATAAGGCCGTCATGGCTGCGCAATGCCCAGCCGGTGCTGGTGCCGAGGTCGAGCGCGAGGATGGTGCGCCGGCGCGGCGTGTCGAGCGGCAGCGATTCAATCCTTGCGCCGTCAGGATTCGTGATCAGAGTCAGGTCAGCCATGATGGGTCTCCTTTGACGGTGGCTGGTCGTGGTGGAAGACGGCGGCGGCCTGGTGCTGGGCGGTACGGGGCCGCCGCCGTCGGATCAGGCACAACAGGCCGTCACGGCGGCGCGCGCGGCTGAGCCATACGTATGGGAGGAGAGGCCAACCCTGCAGGGTGGCCTCCCCATACGTAGTATGGGGGTTTGACACCTAACTGTTCCCGGAAGGGCAAGTGGCTGAAATTATTGGAAAATAAGACTTCACGAAGTCTTCGGGCATGAGTTAGGGACCTAACTCTTATTTTCCCGCAACCCATTGATTTCGTTGAATGCACTGTTAGCGCTGTCATATGAGTCAGGCCTCACTCATATGAGTTAGGTCGTCTTCGAGCCCCTCCGGGTAGACCCAGACAGCGGGGTTTTCGACCTGCAGGCAGAGCCCCGATTGGGGGCATTTGAAGTGGCTGGGCTGGACCGGACGCGCGGTTGTGGTGACCTCGCCAGTGGCCGGATCGATATGATCGACGGGTGCGCCGAACTGCATGCCCTGGACGCAGAGATAGCCGAACCGCGACCGGGTAACGGGGAAGCCGAACCCGGAAGGATCGCGCAGGAACTTCACGAACCCCTTGGTGGCGAGCACAGAGAGGCGTTCACGGATGGTGTGCTTGCTGCCAAGACCGCCCCGGTTTTCGAAGGTCTCGGCGAACTGCATGGCGGTGTAGAGGCGCTCGCCGGCCGCCTCGTCCAGCAAAATGCCGAGGATGACGTCGTGCTTGCGCAGCCGTTCAGCATCAAGCCTGGCGCCGACCTCCTTGCGCACGAGGCGCTCGTTCAGCGGGTTCAACTCGACCCATTCGCCCTTCACCTTGTCGATCAGCTTGCCCGGCAGTGCGGGGCCGTTGCGAAGCTCGATCTCGAGCCTGCGCACGCTGCTGTCCTCATCGGGGCGGTGCATGAGCAGCCCCGTGGTGTAGAACCCACGCAGCGCGCTGGCGCCGGATAGGGCAAGGAAGGGATCGTCCTTGACCTGCTGCTTGCTGGCCTTGCGGGTGTGGTGGGCGAGGATGACGCCGGCATCGGGATTGACCGCTTCGCGCAAGGGCTCAACCCGGTCCCTCAGGAAGAACATCATGGCGGAGTTGTCGTTTTCGCCGCCGCCCTCCGGTCCGCCGTCGAAGAGATTGCGGATGGGGTCGATGACAATGATGTCTGGCGGCGCATCGGGGAACGCCGCGCCGATCGCCTCGGTGACGCGGGCGACGCCCTCCGCATCGAGCAGGAGCTTCAGTTTCGGCGTGGCTACGAAGGTGTCGCGCGCGGCGGCGATAACGCCTGCGGGCAGCGCGATCTGCTGCATGCGCTCGCGCAGATAATGATACTGGATCTCGGCCTGCAGGTAGAACACGCGCAGCGGCCTGGGCGGCGTGAAGCCGAGGAACGGCACGCCTGCCGCCATGTGCACCAGCCAGGAGATCAGGAAGTCGCTCTTGCCGACCTTGGGCGCGCCGCCCAGCACCAGAAGACCGCCTGGCGTCAGCACCCGCGGTGCAATGATGTCGTCGGGCATCGCACTGGTGTCATCCAGGAGCGCGCCGAGGGTGAAGGTTGGCAGCGGTCTGGATGACGTCTCGGCATGATCGGCGCGCAGGAGCGGGGGGCCGTTGCGCTTCACGTGCAGCGCCCAGAGCCGATCGGCCTCGGCCTGCAGCCGGTCAAGCGGCCAGGATGGGCGCAGCATGGCGGCGTTGTAGCCGCAGATCGCCTCCCAACCCTCGTCAGGATCCAGGCGGCCTTCATGCACCATGCGCACGAAATGGCCGATGGCGGCGCTGGCCCCCTGGAACCGGGACCAGTCGTCAACCGCGCCTTCGCGCACCGGTGTGGTGAGCACTGCCTCGATGCCGGGTTTCGGCGCTGTAGCCGCCGGGTCGCCTGCAAAGCCCACGCCCGGCAGCGCAGGCATCTGCGCGACCTTCTCGGCGAAATCGCCAAGGTCCACCTCCACCGCGCGATGTTCACGGATCTGCACGAGGCGCTGCTGGCCGTGCTTGTGGTAGACCGTGCCGGGCGCGCGGATCGGCTGGTGCGCGGAGCGGAAATGCGTGTCGCCCCCGACCTTCACCGCGATCTCGCCGCGCAGACGGCACAGGGTGGCCAGATCCTCACCTACCGCAGGTTCGGACAGCTGCCACCAGGCGTGCAGCTTTGCCGCGCCTTCGGGCGTGCGCCCGCCGCTCTCGATGATCAGCGTGGGCGCGCCGAGGTGGCGGACGACATGGTCGAGCTTGGCTGGAATGTCGCCCGCGTCGAGATCGACCACGATGGCCTGCATCTGCAAAACGTCTGCGGCGCGCGCCTGACCCTGCTCGGCGACTGTGCCGGGGATGACATAGACCGCAGCGCCCTCGCGGTTCGCCCAGGCAGCAAAGGTCGCGAGCTTGTCAGGCGCGGTATCGTCGGCCGGGATCCAGATGTTGTGCGGCTTGCCGCCGCGGCCCTGACCCTTGTCGACAAAGCCGCGCACGGGGATCAGCCCCTCGCAATAGCTGAAGACGACGCCGAGAAAGACGGCGAGCTGCCCGGTATCCGGCTCCGCGTCGAAGGGATCAGCCTGCGGCGCGGCATCGTTGAAATCGCGCCAGGGGTTGAAGTGGATGATGTTGTCCTCGCTCATGACGCCAGCCCCCAGCAGCGGGTCGCCCATGCGCACATCCGGCATTCGAAGAAATCGGGCGTGGCGGCGATGCGCGGCAGCAGTTCCCCAGCGTCGGTGGCCTGCAGGATGCGCACAGCACGGTCGGACATGCGCTGCGCGAGCCCTGCGTCGAACGCCACCAGCTCATGGTGGAGTTCCGCCGTGTCCTTGTTGACCGCTGTGAACAGTGCCGGGTTCTCGCAAATGCCCGGGACCTGCGGCTCCATGTACGCCTGGTACACAGCGATCTGGGCCGCGTAGACGGGCTTGGAGACAGTGACCCCGTCCTTGACGCAGGCGCGCCAGTTCTTGGCGTTCATCGTCTTGCATTCCCACAGGGCGGGAACGCCGATGCTCAGCGGCTGGGGAACGGCGGCGATGATGCCGTCGACATGACCGCGGATGCGGCCGCCCGCGACCGAGAAGCCGAACTGGCCGCCATCGGGCCGGTTACCCTTGCGGGTGTAGAGATCAAACCCAGCGCCGCGCAGCCAGGCGACGGCCAGATCCTCAAGGACATGACCCAGCGCGAATATCCGAAGGGTCTGCCCGGAGAAGTCCTGGCCCTGATCCTTGGGCGTGGCGGTAAACTCGAACTGGAGCGCTCGCTCACAGGGGTGACCAAGGCGGGAGCCGCCCAGATAATCGCGTGCGGGACGAGCCGCATTCTGGCCAACCAGCGCCAGATCGACTTTCTCGTTGACGCGTTCGGCGAAGCTGGGGCGTCGGTTATAGTCCAGCATCAAAAGGGAATCTCCATGTCGCTGCTGTGCGCTGTGGCGCGCATGGCGTCCTGGAAGCCGCCCACGGCGACCTCGATGAGCGTCAGGACCTGCGTTTCCGAGAGATCGGAGAACCGGGCCTGCCAGCCGATCTCCTCCATGATCTCGGCAACCGGCGTGATGGCGGCGCGGATCGCCGCCTTCTCCTGCTGCGTAAGGTCAACCATGGCCCAGCGCTCCCGCGACGGCTTGGCATGGGGCATGAAGACCGAGCTCCGTCGTCATGCTGCCCTCCGTTCGGGCGAGGCTGCCTTGCCGATCAGCTGGCGGATGGCGTGCTTGTTGAAGCCGAACGTCATCAGCGCCGAGGCGCGATAGCGCGTCAGACCAAAGTCATGGCGGCACTCGGGCGCCAGGTATTGCAGCTGCTTTTCGGTCGGCGGCTGGCGCAGCCACGAACGGGTCTTGAAGGCGCTTTCGTCGGTCTCGTGCGTGTTCAGCCAGTCGTCGGCCTGCGCCAGGCAGACCGTGCGCTCGCCGACACCCAACAGGCGCGGGCGTTCGCCCTTCGCTGCGCCGATGGCGTACCAGACACCATCCAGCCAGAAGATGCCGACCCAGGCCGTGAAGCCCGTGGCCATGAGGGCGTCGTCGGTACCAAACAGGTCGGTCCAGGCGAAGCTGGAACGCTTGAGCAGATCAATCTCGGTCATCATGAAGCCCGACAGGGGGGCCATGGAACCGTCTTCGCTCGCGTCCGTATCCTCTTGCGCAAAGACCTCACCGCAGAGGGGGCACTCGGTGGCGGCCAGCGGTATCTGCGCTTCACAGGCCGGGCAGGTTCTTGTTGGCGCCTTGCCGGTCTCGGTCTTGCCGTCGAGATCCACATCCTGTTCCAGCGTGCCGTGGATCAGGCTGGAGGTGCCGAAATCCAGCACCACGCAGTCGGTTTTCACGATGTCGGGGTATTCTTCGGGATCCACCGTGCGCAAGCCACGCCCGACCATCTGGATCATGGTGGACTTGTAGGAGCTGGGCCGCAGCAGCACGACGCAGGCCGTGGGCGGGTGGTCCCAGCCCTCAGTGAGCACCGCCACGTTGACAATGACGCGGATGTCCCCCGCTGCGTAACCGGCGAGGATCGCCTTGCGGGTTTCGGCCGCCAGATCGCCATGGATCAGCGCGGCGCAAACACCCGCCGCCCTGAACGCGTCGGTGACGTGATCGGCATGCGCGACGGTGGAGCAGAACACCACGGTCTGCCGGTCGCCCGCCTTTTCCTTCCAGTGGCGGATCACCTCATCAGTGACAGGCGCGCGGTCCATGATGCCCGCCACCTCAGCCATGTCGAAATCCGACATGGTCTTGCGCACCGAGCGCAACTCATCCTGCACGCCGACATCGATGACAAAGGTGCGCGGCGCCACCAGGTGGCCCGAGGCGATCAGTTCGCCCAGACGCACCTGGTCGGCCACGTTGTCAAAAACCTCGCGCAGGCCCTTCCGGTCACCCCGGTTGGGTGTCGCCGTGACGCCGAATATGCGGGCCTCCGAATTGGCCCCGCGCACCCGGTCAATGATGCGCCGGTAGCTTTCGGCAACAGCGTGGTGGGCTTCATCAATGACCAGCAGGTCAACGCGCGGCATGTCGGCAAGGTTCGAGGCCCGCCCCAGCGTGGGCGCCATGGCGAAAGCGACCTGACCGTTCCAGGATTTCTCCGTGGCGTCGATCACCGAGGTGGTGACGCCCGGCGCCACGCGCTGGAACTTGGCGCGGTTCTGCGCCGTCAGCTCGTCGCGATGGGCAAGCACGCAGGCCTTCGCGCCGTCGCCGATCAACTCTCCCGTGACAGCGGAGAGCATGATGGTCTTTCCCGCGCCGGTGGGCGCCACACCCAGCGTGTTGCCGCGGGAGGCGAGCGCGGCCACGCTGCGCTCGACAAAGGTTTTCTGGCGGGGGCGCAGGCGCATGGCCGGTCTCCTCCTTACTGCGCCCAGCTCGGCCGATTGGCGGCGCCGGGGGCGGACGCGGGCTGGCTGGGCTGGGTCGCCGTGGAGGGCTGCTGCGGGGAATGGCCCTGCGCCGGGGCGGCGGTGAACTGCGGCGTGACCGTGCCCATCAGCGCGGCATACTCCTTGTGATCGGGCGTCACCGCTGCGCGGATCTCGTTCTTCTCATCGCCATAGGTGTCCGTGCCGACATCGATCTTTGCGACGAACTCCAGCCCGTCGAGATCGGCAAAGCCGCTGATGCGGCGGGCGGCCTGGGCCTGAGCGGAGTTGTCCTTGTCGGAAATACCGCGCGCGGAGTTCAGCATGCCGCGCACGAGGCTGCGGCCCATGTTCGCCCAGTCCGGTCCCTTCGGGCTGTAGAGCCCGATCAGGGTGAAGATCTTGCGCCGGGCGTAGGGTCCTTCGAGAACCGTGAACTCACCAGAGAGGTAAACCGAACCGGTCGTCCCGCGCATGGCGTATCCGCCGGTCCAGCCCTGCGCCGGATCGTCGAACCCGCCCGGGCGGATGGTCAGGCGCACCTTGGCCAGTGTGCCCTTGGGAATGATGTTGGCGTTCTGCTTGGCGTCGTTGAAGTCGTTCCAGGATGCAGACATGGCTGGGCTCTCCTTGTTCAGGTGTTTTCAGAAGGGGTGGAAGCGTCGGTGGGCGGCGCGGGAAGGCTTGGCGGCTGGTAGGTCAGGCGCTTGAGCGCTGGCGCGACGGGCCCTCGGATCTTCTCCATCAGGCGGCCAAGATGCGGGGTCTCCAGCAGATCAAGCCGTCCGGAGCGATCCTTGGCGGGATAGCCCCACTGGTTGAGGGTCTGGCAGACAAAGCCGCGCTGCAGCTTGCCATCCTCGCCCTTGATCTCGGCCATGGTGATGACCTGATCGACGATGCCCGGCAGCTCGAGGCCGGTCTTCGAGCCGTCGATCTGCGGCACGAAAACCTTGCGGTTGAAGTCGTCGAGCTTCTCGTCGAGGATCCCGACGAACCAGACATTCTTCGCCCGCGTGTGCTGCAGGTGGGTGAGCCACGCGATCATCTCGCGGCCGTGCAGGCCGTAGGCGCCGCGGACATCAGGCTTGCCGGTCTTGTCCGAGAAAGCCTCTGGCTGACCCTTGCACCACTGGAAGCAGAGCCGCCCCGCGACAGTGATCGAGTCGATGAAGACCGTGTGGTAGCGGTCGAGCGCCGCCCGATCGCCGAAGCGCTCGCGCACCGCCGCGAAATGGGCGGCGCTGTAGACCTGATCGTCGCGCAGCGCGGGATTGGGTCCGCCGATGAAAACCGCGAAATCACGGCATTCGGCCCATGTGCGCGGCCGGACGCTGTCGCCGGGCCAGCCCTCGATGGCGAGGTCGCCCGCCTCCAGGTCAATGAAGAGCGTGGTGGCGGGATCAAGCGTCCAGAGAAGCGAGGTCTTGCCGATCCCGGACCTGCCGAAGATCACACCCTTGACGCCACGTTGCTCGGCGAGACGCTGATCGGCGGTGATAATGGGAAGCGCGCCGGTCATTGCGCACCCCCTTGCGGTAGACCGATTACGGCGCTCTGCGCGACGATCGCATCAAGACACTCGCCGAAGCTCCAGCTCGGGTTTGCGGCCCAGAACCGGTCTGCCTGGCGCAGCGCATTGCGCCATTCACGCAGCGCATGTTGATCGTTCGTGATCTGCAAACGGCGGATCTCGATGGCCCGCTCGAAACCTTCCCGCGTCAACTGGCGCGTGGCCACAAGCGTCGTGCCTTCAAGATCCATGGCCACGGCCACGGGCAGCTGGAAGGGCAGCAGCGGCTGTCCGGGCGTGGGCAACCGCTCCGCCTTGAGCCTGAGTCTGCGGGCGCGCTGGTCGATCCGGGCCACGACACCGTCGATCCCGGCGAGATACTGGCCGTCGGCATCAATGTCGTCCCAGCGGTCGACAGCCGCCTGGCGCTTGTTGATCGCGTGACCGGCGATCACCCCGCCGACAATCTCGGCGACAACATCATTCAGTCGCATCTGTCCCATTCTGGGCCTCCTGTTCGTAGAATGTGGTGAAGTCGGTGAGCCAGGCCGCCGCGCGCCGGATGGGCGCGGTTTCGACGGCATGGCGTGAGGCCGGAGGGATGCGGCGCACCGCCTCCGCGGGGCTTGGTTGCTCATCGATGCGCTCGACGATCTCGACGAGGCGCTCGTGAATGGCGCGATCCTCTGGCGTGCCGAACACCGCGACCTGGCGGGCTCTCTGCTCAGGGGTCAGTGGCGGCGGGCGATCCTCCTCAAGGCGCCGGACGCTCTCCTGGACGCGCTGGAGCCGGTCGAGCGAGCGCTGAAGACGATCTTGCGCGGCACGGCGAACCGCAGACCGCGTCGGCTCCTCGCCGCGCGCAAGCCGCTCATCGAGGGTGCGGCGCACAAGGCCCGGGTCGGCGGCTTCCGCGTCACGGATCAGGCGGGCGTCGTGGATCTGGTCATGCCGGAGACCAAGGTCGGATACGGTGGGCTGCAAACTCTTGCCGTCTGCGAGACTTTTCGGGCGGCCGACAGCCACTTCCCCGCGCGCCTGCGCGGCGTCGTATTCATCGGCGAGGCGCCGCTTGGCCGCGGCCTCGATCTCGAGCGCATCAGCCTGTGCGCGATGGGCGGCGGCGATCAGCTCATCATGGGCGGTTTTGGCGAGGCTCAACCTGGCCGCACGCTTTGCCGCATCGTAGATGAGCCCGGCAACCTCGCGCGCCTCGAGCACCTCGGCGGCCGTCTTGGCGCCGGCCAGCATGGCTGCGGCGCGGTCAACCAGGCCCGGGAGGCCTTCGATCGTCTGGTTGAGGGGGGCCAGTGCGCTCATTGGCTACGCCCCTGTAGGACGATCACGATTTTCAGCGCGCCGGTCTTCACGGTGCGCGCGGGCTCGAACCCCTTGCGCCAGGCCTGAGGCAGGGCGGCGTACCTGCGCTCGGAGACCGACAGCTTCGTGTCGATGAACTCGCCCGGGTCCTCGCCGGAGGCGGCGATATTGGCGGCGATGCGGGCAAGCTTTGCCTGATCCCATTCCACCCGCTTGGGCAGATCGGCGATGACGGTGAGGCCCTCATCGTCCAGCCGGACCGTGCCCGTATCGCGGTCATCGCAGCGCAGGGCCTCGAGCGCGCGTGCGCCATAGCGCGCCTCAAGGGCTCCGGTGAGGCGGCTGGACAGCGTCTTGAGACGGGCAGACGCCGCGGCGAGCTCTCCCTGGAGGTCTGCGAGCATTGCGGCGGGAAGCGCCGCGATCTCCCCGCGCGAGAGGCTGGCCAGATCGTCAAGACCTGGCGCGTTGGCGTGATCAACCATGAAAGGTCTCCTGTGTTGGGGGGTCATGCGGCCTCGCTCAGCGCCAGCAGCGTGTTGAGACGCACCGGCGCAGCGGCCGGGCGCGGCCTTGCGATGGCGACATAGGCAAAGCAGTCAGGCACGATGCGCACCTGGACGAGATGGACGAGGCCTTCATGGAAGGCGCGATGGGCGGCTGCGGCGAGCGCTTCAAGACGTCGCCGGTCAGGCCCAGGCAGCTTCGAGATGCCCGCCATGGCGTCGATGACCAGAAAGCCGCGATGGTATTCCAGCCAGGCGCCCGGCTCGGCCTGCGCGATCCACGCGCACAGCTCCACATCGCTGATCGCACCGGCAGGACGCCGTATGGCTGGCGCGCTCATGAGGCACCGCCCTGAGGCGCTGCGCACGCGTTGATGCTGGCGGCCTCATAGGCCTCCACATCCTCCAGCCGGTAGAGCACCCGCCCGCCCACTTTCAGATAGGCAGGCCCGCACCCCAGCCAGCGCCAGCGCTCCAGTGTGCGCGGCGACAGCTTCCAGCGGCGCGCCAGATCGACCTGGTGGAGATGTCTGATAGGAATATCTGTCATCGTCTTGTCCTATTGGCGTGGCGGCGCGCTTCAGCCGCTTCGACCTGCGTGATGAACGCCAGCACCCGGTCAGCCGTGGCCAGCGTCGGAGACCGCCCCCTGCGCAGTCCCAGAACGAAAGACGGGTCCCCCACGGCCTGACGGCCGAACTCGGTGGGCTTGAACCCGGTCGCCTCCAGAAAGGCGTCGACCCGGGCGCGGAACTGATCGGTGAGACTCGTCATGATAGGAAGCATCTAATCAATCGGTCGCACTTGCGTCAATTGGAAGATGTTGTATATTTCCTATCTAACAGTGACAGGGAGTTAGCGCGATGGAGCTCGATCCCATCCGGATCCGGGTGCTCAACCTCATCGAGGACAAGGGCACGGACCTGAAGAACGCCTCGCTCGCGATCGGGCGCAACGCGGCCTATCTGCACCAGTACATCTATCGCGGCTCACCCAAGGTCCTGCCCGAGGACGTGCGCGAGGGACTGGCGGAGCTGTTCGGCGTCAGCGAGGACAGCCTGCGCAATGCCCGCAGGCTCCCCCGGCGCGCCGGCCATGGCGAACGCGAGCCGCGCCGGGCCGCGAGACGCGAGCTTGTCTATCCTGAAGGGTTCTCGCCCATCGCCGAGATCGATGTGCGCGCCTCAGCCGGTCCCGGCGCGATCAACGAGGGGCTCGAGGAGGCGAGCGAGACCTGGCTCCTACCCGACCCTCTCATCCGACATGAGTTCCGCGCGCGCGCAGCAGACCTGCGCATGATCACGATCGATGGGGATTCCATGGAGCCGGTGCTGTCATCCGGCGACCGCATCCTCATCGACACCAGCCAGCGCATCCCCGTGCCGCCAGGCATCTTCGTGGTCTGGGATGGCATGGGTCTGGTAGCCAAGCGCGTCGAGCACATCGCCCACTCCGAACCGCCGCGCGTCATCATCCACTCGGTCAATCCCGAATACCGCACCTATGAGCGCGACGCCGAGGAGGTCAATATCGTCGGGCGGGTGATATGGGCTGCAAGGCGACTGTGACGTCCTGGTTTGAGGTCCATGTCGCGCGGGCGCGCTGCCTGCTGGTCAGCGGCTTATTGCCCGAACCGGCGACACGATTTGCGGGACGGGGGCGCTTACGCCCACACTCAGCGCTTCAGCGCCCCCTCTCGTCATGGCCACAGGTAAACAGGTAAAAAAGCCAACAGTTAACCGCTTCCCTAATCGGGAAGCGTCCTCGCAAGACGGAACCCGACGTGCGGGAATTTCCGGTAGCCAGACGCGTTCCTGCCGCGGGACGCGGAGCGCAGGAACAGCGGAAAGTTGAACCACGAACCGCCGCGGTAGACGCGGATAGAGCAATTCCCGGTTGTGCGTTCAGAGCCGTCCGATGGCGCGCCCTCATAGCTGTCATTCCAGCAGTCCTCGACCCACTCAAACACATTGCCATGCATGCTCACGAGCCCCCATTTGTTGGCCCAGAGGTGCCTGACCTCAACCGTCCGGTTATAGCTGAAAACGACACCCTGCTTGCGGCTGGTGAGAGTATCGCCAAAAGCGTAGGCCGTCGTCGTGCCCGCCCGGCAGCAATACTCCCACTCGGCCTCCGTCAGCAGGCGATAGCGTCGGCCCGTGCGCTCATTGAGGAAACGAATATAGGCCTGCGCGTCCTCCCAGCTCACATTGATAACCGGCTTCCAGCCCCGGCCCCACCCCCTATCGGGCGGAAGGTATCCTTCACAGGCTCCAAGGCGCGCCGCTGAATCCCATTCGCGAAAGGTCACAGGATATTTGCCCACCTCGAAGGCGTAATCGATCTTCACCTCATGCTGGGGGGATTCAGAGTCGCGGTATGCGGTCTCGCTTTCCGGCGAGCCCATAATAAACCGGCCCGGCTTGATGCGCACCATGCGCGGCAGGATCAATGTGCGCCGATTGAACAACCCCATGATCTGCCCTGTCCTGTCTTACTTGAGAACCAGCTCGTTCAGGGCGATCAGCAGGCCAAGATAGATCAGCGGCAGCAGGATCGACACCAGCCCATAAATGACAAAGCGCACATCCTCGCGTGACAGGACCATCATCCCGGCAAACAGGACCAGGGTGGCCGGCCAGGCCACGATCGACAGGGGCGTCAGGATCAGCGGCGCCCAGCGCAAGGCAGGCGACATGTAGACTGGGAAAGGAATGGTGACATCAAATCCCAGATCTTCGTCCGCCTCCTCGTCTATGCGACGAACCACCAGCCAGAAATGACGCAGGAACCCGGCCGCGAACAGGAGCCCGATGGTCAGATAGTCCTTCCAGAAGGCGGTAAGCTCGAGCTGTAGAAGCTCGAACACCCAGCCAAACAGGAATGCGGCGACTGGCCACAGCCAGGTCTGCACGAACTCCGCCCATCCCCCGAGAATGGTGCGGATCATGTCGGTCCAGAAGATCAAATCCTTGAGGACATTGGCCAGCGTCAGCGCGCCGCCCACACCGAGTATCTGCTGAAACCCGACCAGCCCGACCGTGCCAGCCCTGCGGCGTCCGAACATCATGCCCCCCTTGTCGGCCTGCACTCAACGAGGCGCAAACCTTAACCCGAGGCCCCGGATCTGGCTGTCACCGCATGGCAACACATGGCGCGCGGGCTGCCAGGGCAAACAGGCATCGCTCGCCAGAAAGCCCGAAGGGCGGTTGTGCGCCTTCGTGGCGGAGGCTATCGCTCAGCCAACCGATATCAGAGGAGGCCTGCCCATGATGCGCTTTGTCCTGAGCTTTGGCGCCGCGATGCTGCTGGGAGCCTGCGAGGCGCCCACCGATACAGCCACGCCGGCCAGTGAGGCCTCCACGCTGCGCATCGCTGCCTGGAATATCGAGCACCTCACCGCTGAGTTCGGCGCAGGCTGCGCCCCGCGCGACGAGGCCGGTCTGGATCGCGTGGCCGATTACATCCGCCAGGTCGATGCCGACATATGGCTCCTCCAGGAGATCGACGGCGAGGCCGCGCTCGAGCGCGTGTTCGGCCCGGGCTGGTCCTTCCATGTCGAGGAGCGCCCTGCCTCTGGCGATTATCCGCTGTGCCGCGGCCGCGATGACGGCTCGCGCCTGCGCGCCCAGAACACCGCCATCGCGATCCGCGACAGCCTTGCCCACGTGCGCCTGCCTGATTTTGCGCAGCTGGATGTGCGCGGCTCAGGCCGGATGCGCCACGGCGTGGCGATCTCGCTGGCGGAGGGCGAGCCTCTCGACATCATGAGCGTGCATCTCGCTTCGGGATGCCATCAGGGCGACACGTCCAATGTATGCCCGACCCTTTTTGCGCAGGCGGAGGTTCTGGAAGACTGGGTGGATATGCGCAGCGCCTCGGGGCGCGCCGTTGTCGTCGGGGGTGATTTCAACCGGCGCTTCGAGATGGACGGCGACGAGGTCTGGCGCGGGCTTAATGACGGCGATCCTTACGCTCTTCATATCGCCGGCGCCGGCATCCGTCCTGCCTGCGATCCGCGCTACAGCGAGTTCATCGATTTTCTGGTGCTCAACGAGCACGCCTTCACCCGCAAGGTGATGGGATCGTTCGCTGAGACCACATTCACCGAGACAGGCCCAACGCGTCCCTCCGACCACTGCCCTATCCTGGTGGAGATCGCCAGATAGGTGAGCCCACACCTACTATCCCGCGCCGCGAGCATCCGCGCAGCGCCCTGTTGAGGACATACCATGGCCCCTGCCAACATCGACCCGAATGACCTTCTGTCGAGCGCACAGGGCATCGATGTGATCGGCGATATTCATGGTCATCTCGCGCCGCTCGAGCGACTGCTTCTCGAGCTTGGCTATGACCGCATGAGCGGGATCTGGCGCCACAGTGAGGGGCGCAAGGCCCTGTTCCTGGGAGACCTCGTGGACCGTGGCCCCAGCAATATGGGCGTCGTCCAGACCGTAAGATCCATGGTCGAGGCCGGCGAAGCGGTCTGCCTCATGGGCAATCACGAGCTCAATGCGGTGCATTTTTCCATGGAGGACCCGCAGGTTCCCGGCCGGCATCTGCGCGCGCGCAGCGACAAGAATATTGGCCAGCACGTGGCCTTCCTGCGCGAGTATCATGCGGGGCCAGAGGCGCGCGACCGCATGCGCAAGGACCTCGCGTGGTTCGCCAGCCTGCCCCTATGGATCGAACTGCCCGGGCTGCGCGCCGTTCATGCCTGCTGGAGCCAAGCCCATATCGATCGCCTCGCAGATCCGCTCGTGCTGGCTGGACCAGACAGGAGCGACGTCTGGCAGGAAGCGGCCGACACCGGGCGCCCCCTTGGAGAGGCGGTCGATGTCATCCTCAAAGGCGCCGAGATCAAACTGCCCGACAACGTCAGTTTTGAAGACAAGGACGGCCATGTCCGTAAGGAAGCCAGGCTCAAATGGTGGAGCGAAGGGTCGAGCTGGCGCGACGCCGTTATCGGCACAGCCCCGCTCTATGACGCCATTGCCCACCTTGAGGGCTCACCGGACAGCGCCCTGAGCTATGGCGATGACGAGAAGCCGGTCTTCTTCAGTCACTACTGGATGTCCGCCAGAAACGGAGCGCCCGAACTCACCCGCTCACCGAATGTCTGCTGCCTTGATTACAGCGTCGCCCGGCCAGGCGGCCTGCTCGCCGCTTACCGTTGGGACGGGGAGGAGACCCTGTCGAGCGAGCGCCTGATGTGGGCGAAAGGGACGATCTGATCGGTCGCGGGGCCGGTTTTCGCATCCCTGCTTTCTTCCTCGCTGCGCTTGGATAGCACGCCGATAGGCGTGGCGCGTGCGCTGCAGGCCCGTCATGGTCCCGGTTCAGACCCGGGAAAGCGATGATGAACCCACTTGCCTCACATCTCATGACCCCTGCCGAGCGGCGCGCGGCTGTCTGCGACCTGCTGGCGCTGGGTCTCATCCGGCTGCGCCAGCGCCAGCGCGGCGCGGCTTGTGACAATAGTGGAGACGTTCGCCTACACTGTGCGGCCACCCCATGGCGTCATGCAAATCCGGACCAGACGGAGAACGCATGACCACACATGACCCCATCCCCGCGCGCCTCGCGGCGCTGAAATCGACGCCCACGCTGGAACTCAAGAAGCAGTGGCGCGACCTGTATGACAGCGAGGCGCCGCCCTTCAACCGCCGCTATCTCGAGACCCGCCTGGCCTATCGCATCCAGGAGCTTGCCTATGGCGGGCTTAAACCTGAGACCCTGCGCAGGCTGGAGCGGCTGGGAGAAGAGCTCGACGGCGGCAACATCACCATACGGCGCATCCGCGCCGATCTCATGCCCATCGCCGGCACGCGGCTGATCCGCGAATGGCAGGGGGTCGAGCATGAGGTGACCGTCACGCGCGGCGGGTTCGAGTGGCAGGGCCGGCCGTATCGTTCGCTCTCCGCCATCGCGCGCGCCATCACCGGCACGCGCTGGAATGGCTGGGTGTTCTTCGGCCTCAAGAACGCAAGGGCGCGCTCATGACCCGGCCAGATGACACGCCAGCCACGCCGCGCAAGCTGCGCTGCGCGGTCTACACCCGCAAATCCTCCGAGGAAGGGCTCGATCAGGCATTCAACTCCCTTGATGCCCAGCGCGAGGCCTGCGAGGCCTACATCGCCAGCCAGCGGTCGCAGGGCTGGGTGCTGGTGCGCGATCAGTATGACGATGGCGGAGTGTCTGGCGGCACGCTGGAGCGCCCGGGCCTGAAACGGCTGATGACTGACATCGAGGACGGGCTCGTTGATGTGGTCGTGGTCTACAAGATCGACCGTCTCTCCCGGTCGCTGGCCGATTTTGCCAAGCTGGTGGAGGTGTTCGACCGCAACGGCGTGACCTTCGTCTCGGTCACGCAGTCGTTCAACACCACCACGTCCATGGGGCGGCTGACGCTGAACATCCTGCTCAGCTTCGCCCAGTTCGAACGCGAGGTAACAGCCGAGCGTATCCGGGACAAGGTGGCCGCCAGCCGGAAGAAGGGCATGTGGATGGGCGGCCTCCCGCCCTACGGCTACCGCGTCGAGAATCGGAAACTGGTGGTCGACGAAGAAGCCGCAACGAATGTGCGCTGGATCTTCGCCAGCTTCCTCGAGATCGGTTCCTGCACGGAACTGGCGCGCGAGGTCGGCGCCCGCGGCATACGCACCCCGCGCGGGAACAGGATCGACAAGAAATACATCTATCGGATGCTCAGCAACCGCGCCTACATCGGCCAGGCGGTCCACAAGGGCGAGAGCTATCCTGGCGAACACGACGCGATCATCGACCGCGAGACTTGGGACCGCGTGCACGCCATCCTGCAGGAGAGCCCCAGAAAGCGCGCCGCACGCACTCGCGCCGACACGCCCGCGCTGCTGAAGGGGCTGCTGTTCGGGCCCGATGGCGCCGCGTTCTCACCGACGCATACCCGCAAGGGCGACAGGCTCTACCGCTACTACGTCAGCCAGACAGTCCTGAAGCATGGTGCCGGGTCATGCCCCGTGGGCCGCGTGCCAGCAGGGGAGATCGAGGCCGCGGTCATCGACCAACTCCGTGCCGTGTTCCGGCAGCCTGAAATTGTTGCGGGGACTTGGAAGGCGGCGCGTGCCCACGCCGACGACGTCTCCGAGGCCGACGCCCGCGCGGCGTTGCAGCGGCTCGATCCGCTGTGGGACGAACTCTTCCCCGCCGAGCAGGCGCGCATAGTCACGCTGCTGGTCGAGCGCGTCGATATCGGCACGAACGGGCTCAACTTCCGGCTCCGGATGGACGGCCTCGGAGGGCTCGCGCGCGAGATGCTGTCTGGCAGCATCGGAGCAGCGGCATGACCCGCCCGACGGCGGTCCCCGAGACGGTTACAATCCACGTGCCATTCCGCATCGTGAAGCGCGGAGGGCGCAAGGAGATGCAGATGCCCGACCGTGTCCGACCAGAGCGAACGCCGGACAACACATTGGTCAAGGCGCTGGCACGCGCCTTCCGGTGGAAGCGCATGCTGGATTCCGGGGAGTTTGCCACCATCGCCGAACTGGCCGGGCGAGAGGGGATCGCACCATCCTACATGACCCGCGTCCTGCGCCTGACGCTGCTAGCGCCGGACATCGTCGAGGCGATCGTGGACGGGAAGCAGGGGCCGGAGGTGACGCTGTCGCTGACGCTAGAGTCATTTCCCACAGCGTGGAACGAGCAGCGCCAGCGCTTTTCGGTAAGCACCGCAGCCTGAACTCCCTCCAAAAAAACATCGCGCGAAGGGGTTGATCGTCAACACGCGTATAGTTTATATACCCATCATCAAACGATTCTGGTGGGCGCTCTTGTCCCGTCAGCTCAACGAGGGCCTGCCATGCGCTGGGGTGTCGAAAAACGGTTGGAGTTCATTGAGTTCCGCCTCTTCTGGGAGGGCGGGATCAACCGCGCCGACATCGTCGACCAGTTTGGCGTCTCCGTGCCCCAAGCCTCCAAGGACCTGACACTCTACGAGGACAAGGCACCCGGAAACCTAATCTACGACAAGAGTGCCAAACGCTATAAGGCGGCTGATGAATTCAAACCCGTGTTCATGCAGCCCAATGCGTCCACGTACCTCGCTCATCTGCGCGAGTCGAACGGGGGAGCATCTGGTGTGACCGAGGCCTGGCTTGCATCGGCACCCGAGCACGATGCTCTGCCTATTCCACATCGGCGCGTGGAGGCTGGCATCCTTCGCGATGTCCTCAAAGCCGCGCGGGAAGGCCACTCCATCGAGATCTTCTACCAGTCGATGAGTGCCAAGAAGCCTGCCCCCGAGTGGAGGCAGATTTCACCCCATGCGCTCGGCAATGACGGACTACGCTGGCATGTCCGTGCATTCTGTCACGTCGATCAAAAGTTCAAAGACTTCATCTTGTCACGATGCATGAAGACCCGAAAGCATGGACTGTCGGTCGCATCCGCGAAGGAGGATAAGCTTTGGCATGATCGCTTCGCGGTGGCGCTCGCGCCCAATCCAGCCTTGAGCGAGAGCCAGCGGTCGATCATAGCCCAAGACTATGAAATGAAGGATGGGCGCACCGAAGTGATGGTGCGCAAAGCACTGCTCTACTATTTCCAGAAGCGCCTCCGTCTGGATGTCGCCGACAAGCTGGATAACCCCCACGAAATCCCGGTCGTGGTGGCCAATCGTGCTGCATTCGACGCCGCTCTTGCGGAGGCGATGGCATGAAGTCTCTCAATTTTGAAATCCTGCGTGACGGCTGGCCCGAACTTGCTGGCCTTGGCGGATTTGCGGAGTCGTATGCTCACGCAGACCCAGCAAGCGCGCTCGTCAAGCTTCGCCTCTTCGGCGAAAACCTGACGAAGGACATCTACCGCGAGCTGGGGCTCCCGAAGCCGGACCTGCCCACATTCGTCGATCTCTTGAAGAACGACGCCTTCATCGCGATCACTCCGAAGGTCATCCTCGACAAACTTCACGCGTTGCGGATGCACGGCAACAAGGCCGCGCATGGCGAACCCGTGAGAACCCAACATGCGCTCTGGCTCATCAAGGAAGCATACGATCTGGCCCGCTGGATGTGTGTCCGATACGGGCAGGCGAAAGCGGACCAGCTTCCCGCCTTCCAGCAGCCAGCCATTCCAGGTCAGGTCGAGGAGCGGGAACGGCGCCAAGTCCTCGAAAAGCTCGCGGCTCAAGAAGCGCAGATGGATGCGTTGCTTTCGGAACTCGAGGAAGCCCGCGCGAAAGCAACCGTTGCTCAGAAGGAAGCGGCTGAGCTCAAACAGCTTGCAAGCTCAGCACAGGCAGCAGCCGATGAGCTGCAGTTCAGCGAGGCAGAGACCCGAACGCGCCTCATCGATAGCATGTTGGCGAGCGTCGGCTGGGATATCGCAGACGGCGTCAAGAGCACGACGCAGGTGGGCAAGGAAGTAGAGGTCGACGGCCAACCTACGACCACGGGCATCGGTTACGCCGATTACGTGCTCTGGGATGACAACGGGAACCCTCTGGCCGTTATCGAGGCGAAGAAGACCTCGACTGATGCCGAGCTTGGTCGGCATCAGGCAAAACTCTATTCCGATAGCCTTGAAAAGCGATATGGCCACCGCCCTGTCATTTTCTACACGAATGGCTTCGACATCTGGATCTGGGACGACGCGCAGGAATTCCCTCCGCGGAAGCTCTATGGCTTCTACTCGAAGGACAGCCTTCAGCATCTGGCCAACTACCAGAGGCAAAATAAACAGCCTCTCGACACAGTCGCGATCAGCGATCAGATCGTGGATCGCCTGTACCAGCTCGAAGCGATCAAAAGGGTTTCCGAGCGTTTTTCGCAGAAGCACCGTCGGGCGCTAGTGGTTCAGGCAACCGGCACAGGCAAGACTCGCGTCGCGATAGCGCTGACGGACCTTCTGATCCGGGCCGGTTGGGTCAAGCGGGTCCTGTTCCTTTGTGACCGGAAGGAACTCCGGAAGCAGGCCAAGAACGCATTCAACGATTTCCTTTCGGAGCCCACGCGGATCATCACGTCGCGCGTCAAGACGAATGCCAGTGAGCGCGTCTTCCTTGCGACCTATCCCGCTATGCAAAAGGTCTTCCAGTCTTTCGATCCCGGCTTCTTCGACCTCATCATCGCGGATGAGTCTCATCGAAGCATCTACAACGTATACGGAGACATTTTTCACTATTTCGACTGTCATCAGGTTGGGCTTACCGCGACGCCAGTCGACTTCGTCACGCGCAGCACCTTCCGCCTCTTTGGGTGTGAAGGTCAGCTTCCAACGTCGAATTACGATCTCGCGCTGGCGGTTCAGGAGGGCTACCTGACCCCATTCGAGGTTTATGAGCACACTACGCAGTTTCTCCGCGACGGCATCACCCTCGATGGCCTGTCGCCCCAGCAGATCCAGGAACTCGAAGACCAGGGGGAGGATCCGGCGCAGTATGATTTTTCTTCGGAGCAGATCGACAAGGTCATCTACAACAAGGACACCAACCGCGCGATCCTCCGAAACCTGATGGAAAACGGGATCAAGGATGCGACCGGACAAATACTTGGAAAGAGCATCATTTTCGCGCGAAACCATCAGCACGCGATGCTGATGCGTCAGCTCTTCGATGAAATGTATCCGCAGTACGCCGGGAAATTCTGCCAGGTGATCGACAACTACGATCCCCGAGCCGAGCAGCTGATCGACGATTTCAAGGGCGACGGCACCAACAACGATCTGACCATCGCGATCTCGGTCGACATGCTCGATACTGGGATCGACATACCGGAGATCGTGAACCTGGTTTTTGCGAGGCCTGTCAAATCGCCAGTAAAGTTCTGGCAAATGATCGGCCGCGGCACGCGTCTCTGTCCGGACCTCTTCGGACCCGGCCAGCACAAGAGTGTTTTCCGCATCTTTGACCATTGGGGCAATTTTGCCCGCTTTGAAATGGGCTATCGCCCTGCCGAGCCCATGCAGAGCAAACCGCTTGCTCAGCAGGTTTTCGAGGAGCGGCTGAATGTTGCCGAGATCGCCCTCCAGAAGAGCGAAATCGCGGCTTTCGACGCCGTCATCGATCTAGTGACAAAGGACATCAATGCCTTGCCGGAAGAGTCCATTGCCGTTCGGGAGAAATGGAAAGAGAAGCGCGCGCTATCGCGCCCCGAGGTTTTGAAGGCGTTCGCGCCGACGACTGTCGCCAGACTACGCCAAGAGATCGCACCTCTGATGCAGTGGCGAAACATCCGTGGCTTCAGCGACGCCCTTGCGCTCGACCTTCTCATAGCGCGGATGCAGATCGCCGTGCTTCGTGGCTCGGGAGAGATTGCCGACCTGAAAATCGAGCTCCTTGATCGCTTGGCATCCCTTCAGATGCACCTGAACCCGGTGCGCGAGAAGGCGGAAATCATCAAGAGCGTGAGATCCGACAGCTTCTGGAAAAATGTAGTGGTCGCCGACCTGGAGAACGCACGCCTCCAACTTCGCGAGATCATGCATCACCGCGCCAAAGGTGGCTCGCAGGGCCTGCCTCCGAAGGTGGTCGATATTACCGAGGATGCCGGGCAGATGAAGATCGCCCGTCGCTCGGCAAGCCTGAAATCCGTAGACATGAAAGCGTACCAGCAGATCGTCGAAGCGGAACTCAAGAAGCACTTCGAGACCAACCCGGTCCTGAAGAAGATCCGTGCCGGCGAAGCCGTGACCGACCGCGAAATCGATTCGCTCGTGGCGCTTGTCCTGACCCAGCATCCGGATGTCCGGCGAGAGCATCTTGAGGAGTTCTTCAGCGAGACCGCTGGTCCGCTCTACCTCGCGATCCGAATGATCGTGGGCATGGATCCCGAGGCGGTGCGGGAGAAATTCACTGCCTTCGTCCAGAAGCATCCGAAGCTGAGCGCGAAGCAGACGCGCTTTCTAGCGATGCTGCAGAACCACATCGCGCGCTACGGCACGATTGAGGTCGAGCGGCTCTACGACGACCCCTTCACTGTGGTCGATGCCGACGGACCGGACGGCGTGTTCGAGGACGAGGCTGACCTCACCGATCTCATCAACATAGTGCGCTCCTTCGGCCCCCTGGCCGAGGAACGCCCCGACGACAACCCGAACGAGAGGAAATCATAAATGGTCACGGGTGAACTCAAGCGCCGCGTCGACGCGCTCTGGACGGAATTCTGGCAGGGCGGGATCACCAACCCGCTGACGGTGATCGAGCAGATCACGTTCCTGATGTACGCGCGCCTTCTCGACATCAACGAGGCGCGTGACGAGAACCGCCAAAAGCGGACGGGCAAGCCGTTCCAGCGCCGCTTCAAGGAGGACGAGCAGCACCTCCGCTGGTCGCAGTTCCGGCACCTGGGATCCGACCAGATGCTGCCCCTGGTGCGGGACAAGGTCTTTCCGCATTTCCGCTCCACGGTGGCCAGCGGCACGGCTTTCGCGGAGTTCATGAAGGACGCGCAGCTGATGATCCAGAAGCCGGGGCTTCTGGTGAAGGCCGTGAACATGATCCACGAATTGCCACTGACAGAGGGCGACACCAAGGGCGACCTCTACGAGTATCTGCTCAGCAAACTGACGACGGCTGGCATCAACGGGCAGTTCCGCACGCCGCGACACATCATTCGGCTGATGGTCGACATGCTGGAGCCCAAGCCGACCGACGTCATCGGCGACCCGGCCTGCGGCACCGGCGGCTTCCTCGTCAGCGTCATGGAATACCTGCTCGAGACCTACACCTCGCCCGAGGCTGTGATCGAGGAGAAGGACCCCGAGACCGGCGCGGTCGAGAAGATCTTCACTGGCGACTTGCTCGAAGAGCACCGCGACCACATCCGCAGCAGGATGTTCCACGGCTTCGACTTCGACGCGACCATGCTGCGGATCGCGGCAATGAACCTCATGCTGCACGGAGTCGACGATCCTGACATCCACTATCAGGACACGCTCAGCACCGGCTTCACAGACAAGTTCCCGAAGCAGGCGAGCGAGGGCTTCGACGTGATCCTCGCCAATCCGCCCTTCAAGGGCAGCCTTGATTTCGAGGACGTACACTCGGGCCTCCTGCGCCAGGTCAAGACGAAGAAGACCGAGCTGCTGTTTCTCGCGCTGATCCTGCGCATGCTGAGCACCGGCGGCCGGTCCGCGACCATCGTGCCCGATGGCGTGCTGTTCGGCTCCTCGGGCGCGCATCGTCAGCTGCGTCAGCTCCTGGTGGACCAGAACCAGCTGGAAGCCGTGATTTCGCTGCCCAGCGGCGTGTTCAGGCCCTATGCGGGCGTGTCCACCGGCATCTTGGTCTTCACCAAGGGCGGACGCACCGACAATGTCTTCTTCTATGACGTCGAGGCCGATGGTCTATCGCTCGACGATAAGCGGGAGCCCGTGGCCGAGGACGATCTGCCTGACTGCCTGGCCCGCTGGCGCTCCCGCGATCCGGCTGCGGACCAAGACCGGACCTCAAAGGCGTTCTTTGTCTCAGCCGCCGAGATCAAAGAGGCCGGTTACGACCTATCTCTCAGCCGGTACAAGGAACGCGTCTACAAGGAGGAGGACTATGACCCGCCCCATGTGATCCTTAGTAGGATGAAAGCACTCAACCACGAGATTGCCGACGACTTGGCTGAGCTTGAGGAAATGCTCGGATGACGCATGCTGTTCAATTGGGCGACATCATTCAGCTTCGAAAAGGCAAGAAAGCCACAGAAGTTCATGACCAGCGCGTCAACGGTGCCAAGCCTTACATCCAGATCGATGAAGTGCGTGGGGCTACGCCCCAGAAATATGCTTCTGATGCAAAGGGCGTGGCAGTAACGTCGGCCGATCTATGCATTGTCTGGGACGGCGCGAATGCTGGCACCGTCGGATACGGCGTCGATGGCATGATTGGCAGCACCGTAGCCAGAATGCGTATCAAGTCGCCAGAGGAATGGGACACAGAGTTCGTTGGCAGACTTCTTCAGAGTCGATTTCGCCAACTTAATGACGAGGCACAGGCTCGTGGAGCCACGATCCCGCACGTCGATAAATCAAAGCTGGAAGAGATTGAACTGCCTCGGATTGATCGATCCGAGCAACAGCGGATTGCCTCCATCCTCGCAAGAGCTGATGGCATTCGGCGCAAGCGCCAGAAGTTATTGAAAGCGAACGGTGATTTCGTCAGGTCTGCTTATCTGCATATAGTCGGACACCTCAACCCTAGACATGGCGACTGGGAGCCGTTCACGTTCGAGGCGCTTGCCGTTGATCGGAAGGGCGCGATCCGCTCGGGACCATTTGGCAGTGCGCTACGCCACGGCGAATTCGTGGATGAGGGCATCGCGGTCCTAGGTATCGACAACGCGGTGCAGAACAAGTTCGCCTGGGCCGAACGGCGCTTCATCACGCCGTCAAAGTACGAGGAACTGCGTCGCTACAAGGTTTTCCCGGGCGACGTGATTGTCACGATCATGGGCACCACCGGTCGCTCCGCCGTCGTGCCGGACGACATCCCCGAAGCCATCACGACCAAGCACCTCGCGACAATCACCTGCAATAAGGAACTGATCCACCCGGAAGTACTCTCCTTCGCGATCCATTCCGATCCGCTGATCATTCGCCAGATCAAGTCCTTCAATAAGGGCGCGATCATGGACGGATTGAACCTCGGAATCATCCGAAAGCTCGAGATCAACCTGCCTCCGATAGAGGATCAGCTCCGGTTTGTCGCGATGCTGCGGAAAGCCCGAGCTATCGAGGCGAGTTCGCAGACACCAGAAGGCTCTGGTGAGGATCTTTTTCAATCCCTTTCACAGCGCGCTTTTCGCGGGGAGCTTTGAGGTGCCGCCATGCGCTTGACCCGGATCGAAATTGAGAACTTCAAAGGCATCGGCTCGCGGCAGCGTATCGACCTGCGGCCCATAACGCTGCTCTTCGGCCCGAACAGCGCAGGCAAGAGCACGATCCTCCAGGCGCTGCACTACCTGCGCGAAATCCTTGAGCGTGGAAATGTCGACCCGGACCGGACGATCGCTGGCGGCCTAATTGACCTTGGAGGCTTCGCAACGCTGGTCCACAACCATGAGCTCGACCGAACTGTGACCCTGAAAGTCGTCCTTGACCTCTCGGATGAACAGGGCTCAGAGGGCCTGTCACTGAACGCTGGTCTATCGATCGGCGAGCCCGAGTTCGCAGAACTGCTCGTTCGATACCTGGTCGGAGAAAGCGACGAGTATCGCGACTATGCGATCGTGCAGAACATCGGACTGGCAGTCGACATCCGCTGGAGCGCGCTGGAGCAGGCGCCTTACGTCTCGCGCCTCGCCATCGAACTGGACGGAGAACCGCTCGCAGCCATCGTGTCGCCACCATCAGAAGGCCGGGCGCAACTGACCGACTTCAACTTCAAGCATCCGCTACTGCAGCAGGCCGTTCATCCGGACGACTACGTGACGGAAGACGAAGCCGAAGAGATGGGCATGCAATCGGCTGAGGAGCTAGGCATAGCGGACGACCACTCCGAGGTATTCTTCACTGCGATCTGGGAACTGTCGCGTGAAGTCGCGGCCGACCGTTCGACGCCGAACACTCCAGATGATCAGCTGCGGATCGCCGTCGGCACCGAGCTGGGCGCACTGCCTCGGCTGGACCGCGACCTCATCCTCGATATCCGCGACCCGGACGTGAAGAAGGCCGAACTGGAGGAGCGGACACCGCGCGTCAACGGCCTTCGGGCGCTTCTCTCCGAAATGATCCTCGGCCCGGTACGTCTGGTCCGAGATCACCTGATGCAGATGACCTACATCGGCCCGCTGCGCGACATCCCCACGCGTAGCTATCGCCCGCAAGCCTCACCGGACGAGGCCCGCTGGGCCCACGGGCTCGCTGCCTGGGATCTGCTCTACAACGACCGCCGCGGCGACCTCATGGACGAGGTCAACGTCTGGCTCTCCGGCGAGGAGCGGCTGAGAACGACTTACAGGCTGGAGCGGGTGGAGTTCAAAGAAATCCCGGTTCCCAGCGCCATGCACCAGATGTTCGAGCGGGGTCTCAACGAGGACGATATCGGCGAGTTGCAGGAGCTCTACTTGAGCCTCGCCACGCGGACGGAGATCGCCCTGCGGGACTTCGAAAAGGGCATCCTGGTTGCACCGGGCGACGTGGGCGTCGGCATTTCGCAGATGGTCCCGGTGATCGTCGCCTCATTGCGCAAGCAGGACGGCGTGCTCGGAATCGAGCAGCCGGAGCTCCATGTCCATCCCGCCATCCAGGTCGGCATGGGCGACCTGTTCATCAAGGCTGCGACCGGCGGCGAGAACAAGCTTACCTCGGGAAAGACCCTGCTCATTGAGACGCACAGCGAGCACATCATGCTGCGGCTGCTTCGCCGTGTGCGGGAGCAGACTGACGGTGAGGTTCCTCCCGGCGTGCTCGGACTGACGCCCGATGACCTCTCTGTGATCTACGTCGAGTCTTCGGTCGAGGGGGTCCGCTTCCGTCCCCTCCGCGTGAGCCCAGACGGTGATTTCGCAGACCGATGGCCAAACGGCTTCTTCGCGGAACGGGCCGAGGAACTGTTCTGATGCTGTCGGAATACGCGATAGAGCCTGCAGCCATCGGCGCGGACTGGCGAACCTTCAAGGACCTGATCGACCGGTTCGGCGCCGACAAGGGTCGGCTGATTTCACGTCTCCCGACCAAGTGGGAGAAGAAGGTCATCCAAGCAGCAAAAGAGGCTGGCGTGCCGGATGTTCGCATGTCCAGCATCGTCGAGCGTTTGCGCGACTCGAAGCATAAGGTCGTCGATTTCAATCGAGTCTATGAACATGAGGCAGACTGGATGGACAACGCCCTGCGCGAGCATGCCGCGCGACCTTTCAAAGCAATCATATGCGACGCTGGCAAGGCAACCTGCGCAGAGGCAATGCATCCAGACGATTGCTCCGATGGGCATGCGCTCTTTAGCGCAGTGAGAAGCTGCAGCGTGAGGAGAACCGCAGACGAAATTGCCGACGCCCTGAATACCTTTGCTGCAGTGTCTACAGAGGTCGACATCGTCGATCCCTACTTCGATCTTCGGCCAGCTGAGGGCAACTATCTCGCCCCACTTGTATCTCTGCTTGATCGACTTGGAGGAGGGCCTTGGCCGCCAAAAGTTATCAGAGTTCACTTCCGCGATCATGGTTCTCGCCCCCCGCCGGAACTCGTTGCTCGAGACGGGGCCGTCCAGATCAAAGGACGACTGCCACCAGGCTACTGCTTGGAGCTATATGCGTGGTTGGAGATCAGGGGCGGTGAAGACTTCCACGACCGCTTCGTTCTGACAGAGTTGGGCGGCATTATGATTGGCGCGGGCCTATCTGCAGCGGGTCCCACTGAGTCTGCTGCATTCACCCTCTTGGACTTCGAACACGCTCAGGGTCTTCGCAACAGATTTGCGGACGGATCGACCGCCTATGCGCGCGCGGGATATGCTGTCCGCATCCGTGACGACGGTAGCACCGAGCTATTCTGACGGTGAGAGTTCGATCTATGTTCCATCTTGCGAATGCCACTGACATCGAAGTGTTCAGCCTTGCCCTGCGAGAAGCAGTGCGATTTCATAGCCTTACAAGCTATTCACCAAATCGGCGCAGTCATGAGGTCCGGAGAATATCGGCCCTGAGAGAACGCGTCCCGGCCTCACGGCGCGTGGGCCGGTTAACAGCCCCTCCCGCATAACCCTCGAAAACAACGGAAAAATCCGGCCGGAGCCGGATCAGGAGAACGCTTTCGCGAGGGCAAGTGGCGGAGAGGGAGGGATTCGAACCCTCGGAACGCTTGCACGCTCAACGGTTTTCGAGACCGCCCCGATCGACCACTCCGGCACCTCTCCGAGCAGCGCGGGCTGGTTTGACAAAGAGCGGCGCGGAAATCAAGCGGAAAGGCTTTGGCGCGCTCGACAGAGCCCAGCGGGTCGAATAGCGTGGCCGACCAATCACCTGTGAGGAGGTTCCTGTGATCCGCTGTCTGCTTGTGTCGGCCTCTCTGGCCACACTCACGGTCGGTGCCTGCGCCACAAACGCCCAGACAGAGCGCCAGGAGATGGTCGACGCCGGCCAGCTCACGGGTGTCACGTCCGAGGGCGACCGCGTGCGGTGCCGCACGATCCGCCCCACCGGCAGCCGCATGTCCGAGCGGATTTGTCTGTCCCAGCGCGAATGGGACGATATCGAGGCCAATGCCCAGCAGGTCGCCACGGACCGCGCGAACAGTCAGGTCGGCCTTCCCACCGGCGGACCGCGCGGCCCCGGCGAGCCGTAGGCTGCGCGCCTGAAGACGGCGGGACACCGGCATCACCGTTTATGCCGCCGCTTCAGCAGCGCCTCGAGCGTTGACTCAAGCGGCTCCGGGCGCCTATATCGCGCGCTCGCGCTGCGGCGGGCAGGCTCAACGGGCTTGCGCGCCGGGTGCGTTTGGCCTGTTCACAACGCCGGATCGGATCAGAACCGGCGAAGAAAAAGGATCCCGGCCCGCGGGAAGGCCGCCTCAGTCGAGGCGCACGCGGTCACGGTATCGGATCAAAAGGAAGAGACATATGTACGCGGTCATCAAAACCGGCGGCAAGCAGTACCGGGTCGCGCAAGGCGACGTCCTGCGCGTGGAAAAGCTCGACGCCGAAGCGGGCGACGTGGTCACGTTTGACCAGGTCCTCATGATCGGCGGCGAGGGCGACCCCCTGGTGGGCGCGCCCGGCGTGGATGGCGCCTCGGTGACGGCTGAAGTGCTCGACGAGCGCAAAGACAAGAAAGTCATCATCTTCAAGAAGCGCCGCCGGCAGAATTACCGCCGCAAACGCGGCCACCGCCAGTGGATCACGGTGATCTCGATCGCCGAAATCCTCAAGCCCGGCACGAAATCCGCGCTCGGCGGCAAGAAAAAAGCAGCCAAGCCGGCGCAGGAGCCGGTTGCAGACGCCGCTCCGGCCAAGCCGGCGAAAGCAGCCGCGAAGCCCAAGGCGGCGGGCGGCGATGACCTGACCCAGCTCAACGGCGTCGGCCCGGCCTACGCCAAGAAGCTGGCCGAGGCGGGCGTGACGACGTTTGCGCAGGTCGCGGCATGGACCGAGGCAGAGATCGAGCGTCTGGACGGCGAAATCGCCGGCCTCAAGGCGAAGGCAGAATCGGGCGAATGGATCGCCCAGGCGAAAGAACTGGCCGGCGCGTAACGCGTCAGCGGCAGGATTAAAGGAGAGCGGATATGGCTCACAAAAAAGCAGGCGGCTCCTCACGCAACGGCCGCGACTCCGCAGGCCGTCGCCTGGGTGTCAAGAAATCCGGCGGCCAGGCGGTCATCGCGGGCAATATCATCGTGCGCCAGCGCGGCACGAAATATTATCCCGGCGTCAATGTCGGCATGGGCAAGGATCACACCCTGTTCGCCCTGACCGAGGGCCGGGTGGAGTTCCGCACCAAGGCCAACCAGCGCACTTTCGTGAGCGTCGCCCCGCTTGCCGAGGCGGCTGAATAGGGCGGCGCGACAGGACGCGGACCGCCTCACCCAACAGGGGCGATCCGGTCCGGCAGACATGCTGAAAAAGGGGAGACGGGTCGCCCGCCTCCCCTTTTTTCTTGCGCTCTCCCCGGCGCACAGGCCTGTTGGAGGCCGGATATGCGTGGAGCCCCCTGCGTTGGCAGCAGTGATGGTGTGGAGGCCGTGCCTGCGGACCTGATCACGGCGCGGCTCGCCCTGCGCCAGCTGCGCCTGGACGATGCGCCTTTCCTGGCGCACGAAGGCGGGCGGCCCGGCGTGGCCCGCATGGTGGCGCGGATCCCCTCGCTCTGCCCGCCGCTGGCGTCCGAACTCTTCATACTGGCAGCGCGCGCCGCGGAAGCCTCGCGCGGCGACAGGGTCCGGCTCATCACGCAGCGAGCAGACCAGGTGCCGCTGGGCGTCATCGGCCTGCATCCCCACGGCCATGGCGTTTGGGAGCTGGGCTACTGGCTGGCGATGTCAGCCTGGGGCCGCGGCATCGCCACCGAGGCCGGCGCGGCCATGATCGCGGATGCGCGCATCCGCGGCATCGAGCGCCTGATCGCAGGCCATTTCAGCGACAACCCGGCCTCGGCGCGGGTGCTGACAAAGCTCGGATTCGGCTACAGTGATGGCGGTGCCGAGACTTTCATGTTTTCCATGGGCCGTTTGGCGCGCGCGCCGCACCGGGCCATGGCCCTACACATTGGACCTCAGACCGGATAGAGCTTCGCTCATGAAATTCCTCGACCAAGCACGCGTCTACATCAAGTCCGGCCAGGGCGGTCAGGGCTGTGTCTCCTTCCGGCGCGAAAAATACATCGAGTTCGGTGGTCCCGATGGCGGCGATGGCGGTGCCGGGGGCGATGTCTGGGCGGAAGCGGTGGAGGGGCTAAACACCCTGATCGACTACCGCTACCAGCAGCACTTCAAGGCCGGGCGCGGCGTGCATGGCTCGGGGCGCAACCGCACCGGACCAGACGGACCGGACGTGATCCTGAAAGTGCCGGTGGGCACACAGATTCTCGATGAGGACAATGAAACGATCCTCGCCGATCTGGCCGAGGCCGGTCAGCGCGTGCTGCTGGCCAAGGGCGGGCGCGGCGGCAAGGGCAATGCCCACTTCACCACCAGCCGCAATCAGGCCCCGCGCATCGCGCAGCCTGGTGAAGAGGCGGAAGAGCGCTGGGTCTGGCTGCGCCTGAAGCTGATTGCGGACGCCGGCCTGATCGGCCTGCCCAATGCGGGCAAGTCAACGCTTCTGTCGGTGGTCAGCGCGGCCACGCCGAAAATCGCCGATTATCCCTTTACCACCCTGCATCCCAATCTGGGTGTGGTCGATCTGGCACCCGGCGCACGCTTCGTGATCGCCGATATTCCAGGCCTGATCGAAGGCGCCCATGAGGGTGCGGGGATTGGCGACCGCTTCCTGGGTCATGTGGAGCGCTGCGCCCTGCTGGTGCATCTGGTCGATGCCTCCGGCGAAGACCCGGCGGGGGCCTATTCCATCGTGCGCGGCGAACTGGAAGCCTATGGTGCCGGGCTTGAGGACAAGGCGGAAATCGTCGTGCTCAACAAGATCGACGCCGTGGACGGCGAGACCCTGGACGCCGCCGAGGCGGCCTTGCGTGAGGTCAGCGGGCGCGACGTGCTGCGCCTCTCCGGTGCCACTCAGGACGGCGTGCGCCCTCTGATGTTCAAGGTCTGGGAGGCGGTCCAGGGGCGCCAGGCCGCCGAACGCCAGGCAGCGGCCGCCGCCGCGCAGGCCGCGGAAAAGGCTGAATCAGGATGGACACCATGAATGCTGGCGAGCGCCTCGCTTCCGCGCGCCGGTTGGTGATCAAAATCGGTTCGGCCCAGATGATCGATCCGCAGACCGGCGCGCCGCGCGCGGACCGGTTCGCCGCCCTCGCCGCCGACATCGCCGACTTGCGCGGGCGGGGTCAGGAAACCGTGCTGGTGTCATCGGGTGCTGTGGCGCTGGGGCGCCCGCGCCTCGGCCTCGGCCCGCGTCAACGGCTCAGCCTTGAGCACAAGCAGGCCGCCGCCGCCGCCGGTCAGGCCCTGCTGATCCAGATGTGGGACCAGGCCTTCGCCTTCCATGGCTTCCCCGCCGCCCAGGCGCTTCTGTCGCCGGCCGACACCGAGGCGCGCCCGCGCTGGCTCAATGCCCGCAACACGATCGAGGCTCTATTGAGCTTCGGCGCAGTCCCTGTGATCAACGAGAACGATACCGTCGCCACCGAGAAATTGCGATTTGGCGACAATGACAAGCTGGCCGCGCGCACCGCTCAGCTGTGCAGCGCCCAGCTTCTGGTCATTTTGTCGGATGTGGACGGGCTGTATGACCGCGATCCGTCCGAACCCGGTGCCCGGCACATGCCTGAGATCGCGGCCATCACGCCGGAGATCGAAGCGCTGGCCGGCCCGCCCCGCCCGGGTGCCGGAACAGGCGGCATGGCCAGCAAGATATCGGCCGCGCGCATCGCCATGTCGGCAGGCTGCGCTGTGGTGATCACATCGGGCGCTCCGGCCCGGCCGCTGGAAGCCCTGCGCGACGGCGCACGCGCCAGCTGGTTCGCCGCCCACGGCTCGCCCGAGACCGCCCGGCGCGCCTGGATCCAGGGTGCCCTGTCGCCCAGCGGCACGCTGCATCTGGACGCCGGTGCCTGCCGCGCCATCATTGCAGGGCGCAGCCTTCTGCCCGCCGGCGTGACCCGGGTGGAGGGCGTGTTCCGGCGCGGTGACACCGTGCGCATCGCCGATGCCGAAGGGCGCGGCTTCGCCACCGGGATCGCCGGATATAACGGCGAGGAGGCGCGGCGCATCGCCGGCCTGCGCTCCAAAGCCGTGGAAGCGACCCTGGGTTACCGCCGCGGGGCCGCGCTGGTGCATGCTGGCGATATCGTACTGGATAGTGAGGACGCCCATTGACCCATCTTGAGAGCTTTGCCGCCCTGGCCGCCAACGGACGCGCCGCCCGGCGCGCGCTGGAAGCCGCCGGTCCGGACGCCCGCAGCGCGGCCCTGCGGGCCAGCGCTGCGGAAATCCGTGCGCGCGCCAAAGCCATCCTGGACGTCAATGCCAAAGAGACCGAAGCCGCCCGTGAGCGTGGCCAGACCGGGGCCTTCCTGGATCGCCTGACCCTGGACCCCGAGCGCCTGGAGGCCATTGCCGCCGGTGTGGAGGCGGTGGCGGACCTGCCCGACCCGGTCGGCAGCGAGCGCCGCCGCTGGACCCGGCCCAACGGGCTGGAAATCGCCGAAGTCTCGGTTCCCATCGGCCTGATCGGCGTGATTTTCGAAAGCCGGCCCAATGTCACCGCCGACGCGGCAGCCCTTTGCGTGCGCGCCGGCAACGCCGTCATTCTGCGCGGCGGATCGGAGACCACGGGTACCAGCGCCGCGCTGGTGGACGCCATGCGTGCCGGGCTGCGCACTGCGGGCCTGCCCGAGGATGCGGTCCAGACCCCGCCCGATTCCGACCGCGCCTGGGTGACGGCGATGCTGAGCCTGGACGAGGGCGGGTGCGATCTGGTGATCCCGCGCGGGGGCAAAAGCCTGGTCGCTCATGTGCGCCAGCACGCGCGCGTTCCGGTGCTCAGCCATCTGGACGGGGTGTGCCATGTCTATGTCCACGCGGATGCCGATCCGGAGAAAGCGCTGCGCATTACGCTGGATTCCAAAATGCGGCGCACCGGCGTGTGCAACGCCGCCGAAACGCTGCTGATCGATTCTGCCTGCGCGCCGGACCTGTTGCCCGTCATCGCCGGAGCGCTGGCAGGCGCAGGGTGCGCGCTGCGCGGCGATGATGCTGCGCGCAAACTGGTCCCGGGCATGAAGGCGGCCACTGAAGAAGACTGGGACACCGAATATCTCGACGCGATTTTGTCCGTGCGCGTGGTCGACGGGATGGAAAGCGCACTCGACCATGTCGCCGCGCACGGGTCGGGCCATACCGACGCCATCGTCACCGAGGACGAAAGCGCCGCCGCGCGCTTCCTGAGCCAGGTGGATTCGGCCGTGGCGCTGCATAATGCCGCGACCGGGTTTTCCGACGGGGCCGAGTTCGGTTATGGCGGCGAGATCGGCATCGCGACGGGCCGGCTTCACGCACGCGGACCGGTGGGCGCGGCCCAGCTGACCACCGGCAAATACATCGTGCGCGGCACAGGTCAGGTGCGCGGATCATGGCCGCGCTGAAAAGCGAGCTGCTCGCCCCCGGCATGAGGGTGGGTTTGTATGGCGGGACGTTCGATCCGCCTCATGACGGCCATCGGCATGTCGCCAGCACGGCGCTCAAACGCCTGCAGCTGGACCGGGTCTGGTGGCTGGTCAGTCCGGGCAATCCGTTCAAGGACAATCCACCCGCGCCCCTGGCAGAACGCTTGGATGGCGTGCGCGCGCTGGTGCCCGGACCGCGTCATGTCGTCAGTGCGCTGGAGGCGCGCCTGCCCAGCCATCGCACGGTGGATGTGATCGCCTTTCTGCAGGCGCGCCATCGCGGCGTGCGTTTCGTGTGGATCATGGGCGCGGACGGCCTGGCCGAGCTGCATCGCTGGAAGGCCTGGCGCGAGATTGTGGCGCGCACGCCGCTGGCGGTCATCGCCCGTCCCGGCACCGGCCTCGCCGCCCGCTTCAGTCCCGCCGCGCGGGCGCCCGGACAGACGCAAATCCCGGATCGCCAGGCGCACACCCTTGTGAACAGGGGCGCGCCCGGGTGGACATATCTGACCGAGCGTTTACATCCCCATGCGTCGCGCCTAATGCGCGGCTGACCGTGCAGCAGCCCCACTGGCGCCATGACCTCAACCCAGCCCCTCCCCGGCGCGCCTGCGCTCGCCTTCTTTGAAGATTTGCGTCCGCCCGCCGGCGATTTCCGCGCCGACGTACTGGCCGGTCTGGCCAAGCCGCAAAAGGCCATTCCGGCGAAATATTTCTACGATGCGGAAGGATCGCGGATTTTCGACCGGATCACGCAGGCACCGGAATACTATCCCACCCGCACCGAGCTGGCCTTGCTGGATGCCATCGGGCCGGAGCTGCGCGCCCTGGCGGGCCCCGGCGCAGTGGTGCTGGAGCCGGGGGCAGGCTCCAGTGTGAAAGTGCGCAAGCTCATCGATGCGCTGGACGCGCCTTCCGCCTATGCCGGCATGGATATTTCCGGCGAGCATGTGAAGGCGGCCTGCGCCGACATCGCCAGCGATCATCCCGATATGGTGATCGGGGCGGTTTGCCATGATTTCACCCGTCCCATCGATCTGTCCGCCCTGCCGCTGCCGCCGGGCCGCCGGATCGTATTCTTTCCCGGCTCCACCATCGGCAATTTCGAGCTGATTGATGCGCGCGCCCTGTTGCAGACACTGGCCGCCTGGCTGCGGCCCGGCGATGCACTGCTGATCGGTGCCGATCTGCGCAAGGACGCGCGGGTTCTGGAAGCCGCCTATGACGATGCGGGCGGTGCCACAGCGGATTTCAATTTCAATCTGGTCCGGCGCATCAATACCGAACTGGGCGGCACGCTGGACCCTGAGGGCCTGCGCTATCGCGCCTTCTGGAATCCGTACCGCTCACGCATGGAGATGTATCTGCAGGCAGTGAAGGATCAGCATTTCACAGTGGCGGGGCGCGCATTCGTGCTGCGCGAAAGCGAGACGATACACACCGAGAACTCCCACAAATTCACGCTGGACACCTTCCGCGACCTCGCCCGGTCAGCCGGTCTGGTGCCGGTCCACGCCTGGCAGGGGGGCGACGAGCCCTTCTCCATACACTGGCTCGAATGCCCGGGCGAAGCATGATACGGTACGACCCGCCCGGACGCAGCCGGGTCTGACAGCCATGGGAGTAAGGACTCTGTCCACTGACCTGCAACACCGCGCGCCGGACGGCCCCGCGGCCCTAGACGCGAACGGACCCCAAGCGCTTGAAGCGCTCGTCATCGCCGCCCTCGAGGACGACAAGGCCGAAGACATTGTCGCCATCGACCTCGACGGCAAATCCTCTGTCGCCGACATCGTGATCATCGCCTCGGGCCGGTCCAACCGGCATGTGGGCGCGATCTCCGACCACCTTCTGCGCAAGCTCAAGGACGCGGGTGTGGATGGCGTGCGGGCTGAAGGCCTGAAAAGCGCTGACTGGGTGCTGATCGACGCCGGCGATGTGATCGTCCACGTGTTCCGTCCCGAAGTGCGCGTCTTCTATGATCTGGAGAAGATGTGGTCAGCCCCGCCCGGCGGGACGGCCTGACCCGCCGGCGCATCACGCACGGAGCACGGCCATGCGTGCGGAAATCCGGGCTGTAGGCCGGCTCAAAGCCGGCCCTGAACGCGAGATGGTCGACGACTATCTTGCCCGAGCCACCGCCACGGGCCGTCCCTGCGGCCTGGGCCCTTTCACAGACCACGAGATCGATCCGCGCCGCCTGAAGGACAAGGCGGCCGAGACCGCCGCGCTTCTGGACGGGCTGGAGACCGGTACGCTGGTGATCGCGCTGGACGAAACCGGCAAGACCGTGAGCTCCATGGGCTTTGCCGACCGTATCGCGCGGGCGCGCGATGATGGCGTGCGCAACGCGGTTTTCCTGATCGGCGGGGCGGACGGGCATGAGCGCGCCCTGCTGCCGCCCGGCGTCCAGCTGATCAGCTATGGCACCGCGACCTGGCCGCACAAGCTGGTGCGCGTCATGCTGGCCGAGCAGCTCTACCGCGCCGCATCCCTGATCGCCGGCGCGCCTTATCACCGGGAGGGATGATGTTCACCGCCCTCATCCTTGCCGCCGCTTTGGCCCAGGCGGTGCCCGCCCCCGTGGCCACGCCCGATCCCGAACAGGTGGAGTCACTGGACAGCGAAGCTGACGCGCTGCGCGAAGCGGCCGAAGCGCGCCGGCTGGAGGCAGAAGCCGCGAGCGCCGAGATCGCCTTGTTGCAGCGCCGCCTTGCCGCCGCCGGTGAAGACGTGCGCGCCCGCGAGACCGAGGCCGAAGCTGCCGTGCGCACACTGGAATCGCTGGAAGCCGAGCGGCAGGAGCTGGGCCGGCGCCTGGCAGAGGACCGTAGCGGGCTGGCGCGCGTGCTGGCCGCGCTGCAGCGCATCGCCATGGCCGATCCGCCTGCGCTTGCCGTCACGCCGGGCGACGCGGCCGAAGCCGCGCGCGCAGCCGGGCTGCTGGCGGCGCTGGCCCCTCAGCTGGAAGCGCGCGCCACGGCGGTGCGCACGCGCCTAGCCGAGATTGAAACCCTGGAACTGCGCCTGTCCGCCCAGGCTGAAACCGTGGGCGAAGCGCGCGAGGCGTTGTCACAGACCCGTGCCGAGGTGGATGCGCTGATCGCCCAGCGCCGTGATGCCGAACGCCGCTTGCGGGCAGAAGCCGATGATCTGTCGGCGCAAGCAGCGCGCATCGCGCGTGAAGCCGGGTCACTGCGCGATCTGCTGGCGGACATCCGCCGCTTCGCCGCCGCCGAACCGCGCCTGGCACCGCTTCCCGAGCCGGGACCGCAGGCCCTGCCTGACCCGGCCAGCGCCGCGCAGCCGATACCCGCGCCGCGCCTGCGTCCGGACCCGGTGCCGATCCCGTCAGAGCCTGCAGACCGGGAAGACGCTGATCTGGGCGCACTGCTGGCGGAGGCTGAATCAGCCGTGCGCAGCGGGGCGGCGGGCACGCTTGGCGGTCTGGTCGACGCCCGCCCCCTGGCCGGGCCGATCGAGACCCTGAGGCTGGCCGACGCCCGGGGCGCCCTGCGGCCGCCCGTCAACGGACGCCTCGCCATCCGCGCCGGCCAGCCGGGACCCGACGGTGTGCGCCGGGATGGAATCTGGTTTGAGACCCCGCCACGCGCCACGGTCACGGCACCGTTTGACGGGGTCACCGTCTATGCCGGTCCGTTTCAGGGCTTTGACGGCGTCGTCATGATCAACACGCCTGACGGCTACACGATTGTGTTAGGCGGGCTTGCGTTGATCTATGCTACGGAGGGACAGTCGCTGCTGACTGGTGAGCCGGTCGGACTCATGGGCGAGCGTGTCAATCCGGTGCCGATGCTCTATCTTGAGATCCGCCGCAGCACAGACGACGCCGTGGACCCTGAACAATGGCTGCGGCCTGAATTTCGCAGGGGCTGAGCCTCTGGCCTGAACGCACCGTGCCTGACGACGCCGAACAAGGATGACCCGCATGCGCCTTCTGATCATTGCTTCCGCCGTCCTGTTCGGCATCGGGGCTGCCACGCTGGGCATGTCGCAGGAGACGCCGGACCGCGAGCGGGCCGAGATGTTCCGCCAGCTGGAGCTGTTCGGCGATGTGCTCAGCCGGGTCGAGTCCGACTTCGTGGTCGAGACCGACAAGGCAGCGCTGATCGAAGCGGCCATCAACGGCATGCTCGGCTCGCTGGATCCCCATTCGCGCTACCTGCCGCCCGAAGCCTTCCAGGACATGCAGACCACGACGCGCGGCGAATATTTCGGCATCGGCATCGAGGTGACCTTCCGCAATGACATGGTGACCATCGTGTCGCCCATGGCCGGCACTCCCGGTGAAGAGGCCGGCCTGGAAGCCAATGACGTGATCCTGGCTGTGGATGGTGAGAACATGGTCGGGGCCGGCATGGACGCCGCCGTGGACCGCATTCGCGGACCTGCCGGAGAGCCGGTCACGCTGACGATCGGGCGCGAAGGCCAGGAGCCGTTCGAGGTTACCGTTGTGCGCGCCGCCGTCGAGGTGCGCTCGGTGGTCTACAATATGGACGAAGACCTGCCATACTTGCGCATCACCACTTTCAACGAGAACACGACCGAGCGCGTGGTCGCCGCCCTGCGCGACATGACGACTGCGCAAGGCGGGCCGCTGCCCGGCCTGATCCTGGACGTTCGGTCCAACCCCGGCGGCCTGCTGGAGCAATCGGTGACGGTTGCTGGCCTGTTCCTGGACCGCGGGGAAGTGGTGTCCACGCGCGGACGCGACCCGCGCGATACGCGCCGCTACAACGCCGAAGCAGGCGACATGCTGGCGGGCGCGCCGATTGTAGTTCTGGTCAATGCCGGCTCGGCGAGCGCATCGGAAATCGTCGCGGGCGCCCTGCAGGACCGCCAGCGCGCGACCGTGCTTGGCCTGCCGAGCTTCGGCAAAGGGTCCATGCAGACCGTGGTGCCGCTGCGCGGGGGCCGCGATGGTGCCCTGCGCCTGACCACCGCGCGCTACTACACCCCGGCGGGGCGCTCGATCCAGGGCCAGGGCGTCATCCCTGACATTCTGGTTGCGCCGCGCCAGATCACGCCCGAGACGCGGATCATGTCGGGAGAGGCGGACCTGCGCAATGCGCTGGCCAACGAGGCAGAAGAGTCCGAGCCGCCCTTCCAATTCGAGGATATCCGCCAGCCGCCCGAAGACTGGGAGACCGGTGAAGATTTCCAGCTGCACACGGCCCGTGAGGAATTGCGAGCCCGTATGGCCCGGCGCGAGGCGCGCCTGTAGCGCGCCCCTTGCCGGAGCGGGCGCTGGCCTGCATAGACCTGCGCCATGGCCGCTCCTCCCCTCCTGACCCTCGCCGGCATCCGCCTGACCTTTGGTGCGACGCCCCTGTTGACCGGAGCCGACATGATTGTCGGTGCCGGCGAGCGCATCGGGCTGGTCGGGCGTAACGGATCGGGGAAATCCTCCTTCCTGAAAATCGCCGCCGGCCTGATCGAGGCCGATAGCGGGGACCGCTTCGTCCACCCCGGATCGACCCTGCGCTATCTGCCCCAGGAACCCGATCTGGGCGGACATGCCAGTGTCATCGACTATATCCGCGCCGGGCTCACCGATGGCGATGACGCCTACCGCGCCGACTATCTGTGCGAGCATCTCAGCCTTGATCCTGACGCCGCGCCGGCAAGCCTTTCGGGCGGCGAAGCCAGGCGGGCTGCTCTGGCACGCTGCCTGGCACCGCAGCCGGACATCCTGCTGCTAGACGAGCCGACCAACCATCTGGATCTTCCGGCGATCGAATGGCTGGAAGGCGAGCTGAAAAGCTGGCGCGGGGCGCTGGTTCTGATCAGTCACGACCGGCGCTTTCTGGAGACGCTGACACGCGCCGTGGTGTGGATTGACCGCGGCGTGACCCGCCGCATGGACAAGGGCTTTGCCCATTTCGAGGCCTGGCGCGATGAGGTCTTCGCCGCCGAGGAGGCCGAGCGCCACAAGCTGTCGCGCCAGATCGCACGTGAAGAACACTGGATGCGCTATGGCGTGACCGCACGGCGCACGCGCAACATGCGCCGGGTCGGCGAGTTCCAGGCCATGAAGGCGCAGCTCAAGGCCTGGCGCGGCCCGCAAGGGGCGGCGGCCATGTCACTGAGCGATGCAGACCGCTCAGGCAAGCTGGTGATCGAGGCTGAAGGCCTGTCCAAGCGGTTTGAAGACCGGGTGATCGTGCAGGACCTGTCCTTGCGTATCGCCCGCGGCGACCGGCTGGCGCTGATCGGACCCAATGGCGCGGGCAAGACCACGCTGATCCGCATGCTGACAGGCCAGATGCCGCCCGACAAAGGCCAGGTCCGGCTGGGTGCCAATCTCGATATTGCCGCGCTGGACCAGAGCCGCGCCGCCCTGCAGCCTGACTGGACGGTGACCGAAGCCATCGCACCCGGCGGCGGTGAGCGGGTCGAGGTGGGCGGCGTGAGCAAGCACGTGGCCGCCTATATGAAGGACTTTCTGTTCCAGCCCGAACAGGCGCGCACGCCCGTGCGGGCCCTGTCAGGCGGCGAACGCGCCCGGCTGATGCTGGCGCGCGCACTGGCCCTGCCATCCAATCTGCTCGTGCTTGACGAGCCGACCAACGACCTCGATCTGGAGACGCTGGACCTGCTGGAAGAGCTGATCGGCGACTATGCCGGAACGGTGATTCTGGTGAGCCACGACCGCGATTTCATCGACCGGACGGCCACGGCCACACTGGCTTATGAAAGCGATGGCGTCTGGCGGCTGTTCGCCGGGGGCTATTCGGACATGTCCACCCAGCGCGGCAGCGGCGTCACCGCCCGCGCAGCCTCGAACCCGGTCACCGCGCGCGACGCCGCGCCCCAGCAGGGCGTGCGCTCCAAACCCCAGAACCGCGCCAAGCTGTCATTCAAGGACAAGCACGCTCTGGAATCCCTGCCCGTCGAGATCGAGACCCTGACCGGCCGCATCACTGCCCTGGAGAGCGAACTGGCCGATTCAGGCTTGTTCACCTGCGACCATGCCCGCTTTGAAGCGGCCAGCGCAGAGCTGGAGCGCCTGACCAAGAAAAAAGCGGAGAAAGAGGATCGCTGGCTGGAGCTGGAAATGCTGCGCGAGGAAATCGAAGGCGGCTAGTCGCCTGACCTGGCTCCCGTGATTCAAGTGGCGCGGCCGATTATTTCAGGCTAAAGCATTGATCGAGCTTTGGGCTTTGGAAACCTAATTCTCCCGGACGGTGCCAGTGGCGCACGCGAGGCGGGAAGGATGGAGGCCCCATAAGCACAGCGTCCCGGCGTTCATCTCCGGTACAGCCTGTGTTCATGATGCTCGCACGGCCTGCTGCTCTCCAGGAGACCAGCAGTGAATCGCCGCCGCCGGCTTTCGCCCCGGCTGGTGGGGGGGGAATGGCGGGGCTTATGGGAACCACTTCAATGATTCGCACTCTCGTGACTGCGGCGTTCGCCGTAACCGCTCTGGCTGGTGTGGCTTCAGCGCAGAACTTTTCGCTGAACCCGGCCTACGGCACTATCTCGCTGTCGGGCGGCTTCACGCCTGATCCGCGCGTCGTCAACCTGCAGGCAGGCGGCAGCATTTCGGCACGCAACGTCTCGTCCAGCTGCGCCGGTTTCATCGCTGATGCGCCGGATGTGCGCCTTCAGTTTTCGGCTGGCAGCCTGCCGCTGATCATCTCCACCAGGTCTTCGGCCGACACCACGCTGGTGATCAATGGTCCGGACGGCTCCTGGTACTGTGACGACGATAGCGGCCAGGGCTTTAACGCCTCCATCCGCTTCAACAACCCGCAATCGGGCCAGTATGACATCTGGGTCGGGACGTTCTCGTCCGGCTCGCTGCAATCTGCCGGGCTCTACATCTCGGAAATCAGCAGCCAGTAAAACCAAAGCCCCGGCCCCGCCCTCCCGGGCGGGGCCGATTTTGGTTTGATCCTTCGTCTTTTCGACGCCGCTGCCAAGGAAGCGCTCATGCGTACTCGCAAACTCATTCAGTCACTCTGCCTGGTGCCCCTGTGCGCGCTGGGCCTGTCTGCCCCTTCGCTGGCGCAATCCTTTACGGGCGCGCCCGTCTATGGCGAACTGGATTATGCGCCCGGCTCCGAGCCGGTCAGCCTGCGAATCCGCGCCGCGGGAGCCATCTCCGCCGAGCGCCTGTCGCCCGATTGCTGGGGCTATATCTCAGAGCAGCCTTCCATATCCGTGATTGTGCGCAGCCGCGGCAATGTCCGCTTCGCAGCCGCCAGCGACACCGACACGACCATGATCGTGCGCGCGCCTGACGGAAGCATCACCTGCGATGACGATAGTGCCGGCCTGTTCAATCCCGGTGTCGCGCTCGATAACGCGGCGTCGGGCCGCTATGATGTGTGGGTGGGCAGTTTTTCTCCGGGCGTCGGCTATCCCGACGCGGTGGTCCACGTGGCCACTGACGCCTTCATCACCAGCAATCCGTACAGCACGGCACCGTCTGCCGACGTGGCCCCGCTGCAGACGCTGAGCCTGCGCGCAGGCTTCCGCAATGATCCGCGGCGTGTCGACGTGATGGCCGGCGGTGACGGCGATCTGGGCGCGCTCGACTGGTCGTGCGTGGGGCAGTCCGGCCAGGCAGCAGCCCTGGCGCTCGACTATCAGGCGGGCGATCTGCCGCTGTATGTGTTCATGCGCTCTGACAATGACGGCACGCTGGCTGTGCGCGCTCCTGACGGGACGATGCATTGCAATGACGACCGTATCGGCCTTGATCCCGGTGTGGCGTTCGGCGAACCGGAAAGCGGACGCTATCTGATCTGGACCGGCCTGCTCAATGGTGCCCTGCCCGCTGAGTCCGCCTCACTGGTCATCTCCGAACTGGGCTTTGACGGGGTGGACAGCCGCCTGGATGTCGCCGCGCGCCCGCGCCATGGCGAGCAGCGGCTGCGCGGCGGGTTCCTGCCTGACCCCGTCTCGGTGCAACTGACGGCCGGCGGCCCGGCGGATCTGGACATGGGCACCACCGGCGGCGTGATCGCCGATGGCTGGTGCGTGGGCAATGCCACCCGCGAGCCGAGCTACCGGCTGCGTCTCGATGACCCGATGGGCCCACTTTTCATCTCGCTGACGTCGGAGGCTGACACCACGCTGGCGGTCAATTCGCCCGATGGTGCCTGGTACTGCAATGACGACACGCTCGGGCTCGATCCCGTCGTACGCTTCAGCGACGCGGAAGCAGGCGTCTATGACATCTATGCCGGCACATTCGGCAGCGAAACCACCCCGGCCACGCTGTTCATCTCCGAAATTGGCGGCGGTGCCGACCCCATGTCCAGCCAGGTCGATATCAACGCCGATCCGCTGTTCGGCGCTGTGACTCTGGCCGCCGGCTTCCTGCCGGACCCGCATGACCTCAATGTCGAGGCGGGCGGCTCCATCGCCGCGAGCGATGCCGGGTTCTCCGGCGATGATCTGTGGTGTGCAGGCCATATCACCCGCGAACCGACCGCCAATCTGTTCTGGGACGGTCAAGGCGGCCCGCTCTATGTCTGGGCCGAGAGCGAGGTGGACACCACGATCGCGATCAACCTGCCCGACGGCAGCTGGGCGTGTAACGATGACGGCGCGGGCAATCTGAACCCGGGTCTGGCTTTCGATGAAGCCCTGTCGGGACGCTACGACATCTATGTGGGCACATACCGGTCGGACAATGCCGGCACGCCGGCGCGCGTGAGGATCTCCGAGATCACCCCGGGCTGGGCGAACTAGGCCGTCCAGATCGCAAAATGCTGACAGAAGGCGCGTCCGGGACATGCCGGGCGCGCCTTTCATTTTCATCCATGCCAGTATGCTGATCGCCCATGCGCGCCAGCCCTTGCGTTTTGGGCGCGCGCGCGTATAACCGCCGCTTCGTAAAAACAGGCCTACCCGGCCCAATCGACATGCCGGGCGGCCGCAGACCGCGTTCAGCGCTTCGCGCCAGACCGCACCTCAAGGAGAGCAAAATGTCGAAGATGAAGACCAAAAGCGGCGCCAAAAAGCGCTTCAAGGTCACGGCCACAGGCAAGATCCTGGCCGCTCAGTCTGGCAAGCGCCACGGCATGATCAAGCGGACCCCGAAACAGATCCGCCAGAAACGCGGCACCGTCGCCCTCTCGGCACCGGACGCGAAGATCGTCAAGCGTTCCTACTTCCCGTACAGCCGCTAGGCGGCCGGGACTCACCAGATTTAGCGACGTTCAGGAGATCATCCCATGTCCCGCGTTTCCACCGGTCCGGCGCGTCTCGCCCGGAGAAAAAAAGTTCTTGAGCAGGCGAAAGGCTTTTACGGCCGCCGCAAGAACACCATCCGCATCGCCCGTCAGGCTGTCGAAAAGGCCGGCCAGTACGCCTATCGCGACCGCCGCGCCAAGAAGCGCGTGTTCCGCGCGCTCTGGATCCAGCGCATCAATGCGGCGGCCCGTCTCAACGGTCTGACCTATGCCAGCTTCATCAACGGCCTGAACAAGGCCGGCATCGAGCTGGACCGCAAAGTGCTGTCCGACATCGCCATCCACGAGCCTGAAGCGTTTACGTCGCTGGCCGAGCAGGCCAAGCAGGCGCTGGCGTAAGAGTTCACGCTCTCACACCGTTTCGTACAGCGCCCGCCTGGCCACGCCAGGCGGGCGTTTGCGTTTGACGGCCGCCAATCGCACAAACCGGGCGCCCCTCTCCAAGAAAACACGCTAGACACCGCGCCAGACCTGAAACGGACACCGCCGGGACCATGAGCCAGACAGCAGACCTTGAGGCGCTGGAAGCGCGCTTCACCGCCGACATTGCCGCCGCCAAGGACCTCAAGGCGCTGGACGACATCCGTGTCGCCGCCTTGGGGAAGAAGGGCGAAGTGTCGCTGAAAATGCGCGAACTGGGCGGTATGAGCCCGGACGAGCGGCAGGTGATGGGCCCGGCCCTCAACGGTCTGCGCGACCGGCTGGGCGAGGCCATTGATGCGCGCAAGCAAGTGCTTGAAGACGCAGCGCTTAATGCGGCGCTGGCGTCAGAGCGCGTCGACATCACCCTGCCTGCGCGCCGCGAACCGCAGGGCAGTTTGCATCCCGTCGCCCAGGTGATGGAGGAGCTGGCCGCGATCTTTGCCGATATGGGCTTCGCCGTGGCTGAAGGGCCGGATGTGGAGGACGATTTCCATAACTTCACCGCCCTCAACTTCCCCGCCGGCCACCCGGCGCGTGACATGCACGACACGTTTTTCATGTCCGCTGACGAGAGCGGCGTGGCCAAACTGCTGCGCACCCATACCTCGCCGGTACAGATTCGCACGCTGATGAAGGACAAGCCCCCGATCCGCATCATTGCGCCCGGCCGGGTGTATCGCTGTGACTGGGACCAGACCCACACGCCGATGTTCCATCAGGTGGAAGGACTGGTGATCGACCGCGACACCCATATGGGTCATCTGAAGGGCTGCCTTCTCGATTTCCTGGCCGCCTTCTTCGAGACCGACCAGGTGGAGGCGCGCCTGCGTCCGCACCACTTCCCCTTCACCGAGCCCAGCGCGGAGATGGACGTGCGCTATGAGCGCGTGGGCGATGCGGTGAAGGTCGGGTCCGGGGACAAGTGGATGGAGATTCTGGGCTGCGGCATGGTGCATCCCAATGTCATCCGCGCCTGCGGCCTTGATCCGGAGGAGTATCAGGGCTTCGCCTTCGGCATGGGGGTGGATCGCCTGGCCATGCTGAAATACGGCATGCCGGATCTGCGCCCCTTCTTCGAACCGGATTCGCGCTGGCTGGCCCATTACGGCTTCAGCCCGCTTCTGCAGGCCAATCTGGCCACCGGCCTCAGCTAAGCGTTCCAGGACACAAGACCGATGAAATTCTCCCTTTCCTGGCTCAAAACCCACCTGGACACCGATCTGGACACGCCGGCCCTGGCCGACGCCATGACCATGGCGGGTCTGGAGATCGAGCATGTCGAAGACCCGGCGGCGCGTCTTGCCCCCTTCACCACCGCGCGCGTGATCGCGGCTGAACCCCATCCCGATGCTGACAAGCTCAGGGTCTGCCGGGTTGAGACGAAGGATGGCGAGAAGCAGATCGTGTGCGGCGCGCCGAACGCACGCGCGGGCATGACCGCCATCTACGCCCCGCTGGGCAGCCATATTCCGGGCCTCGACTTCGCGCTTGACGCCAAGCCGCGCAAGATTCGCGGCGTGGAGAGCCATGGCATGCTGTGCTCCACCAAGGAGCTGGAAGCGGGCGAGGACCATGACGGTATCGCGGACCTCACCGGCGACTGGCCGGTGGGTACGCCCGCGGCTGACGCTCTGGGCCTCAACGATCCGGTGATTGATTTTGAAGTGACGCCCAACCGCCCCGACTGGCTGGGCGTGCACGGCATTGCGCGCGATCTCGCCGCCGCGGGCGCCGGGAATTTCAAGGACGCGCCGGTGGAAATCGTCGCGGGCCTCTTCCCCTGCCCCGTAACCATAGAGACCGACTGGCCCGAAGCCTGTCCGGTGTTCGCCGGACGGGTGATCAAAGGCGTCAGGAACGACCCCTCGCCCGACTGGCTGCAGCGCTGGCTGAAAGCCGTGGGCCTGCGCCCGATCAATCTTCTGGTCGATGTGACCAATTTCGTGTCCTACGACCGCGCGCGGCCGCTGCATGTCTATGATCTTTCCAAGATCGGCAAGGTGATCCGCGCCCGGCGCGGTGCCGGGGAGGCCGACCGGTTCGAGGCGTTGGACGGGCGCGAGTATGATCCGGCGGCCCATCACTGCGTCATCGCCGATGATGCGCGCTGCCTGGGCCTGGGCGGCATCATGGGCGGCGAGCATTCGGGCTGCACGGATGCGACCACAGACGTGTTCATCGAGAGCGCCTGGTTTGATCCGGCCATCACCCGCGTGACAGGGCGCGAGACCGGCATCGACAGCGACGCCAAATACCGGTTCGAGCGCGGGGTGGACCCTGAAAGCGTGATGGACGGGCTGGAGCTCGCCACGGCGCTGATCCTGAAACACGGCGGCGGCGAGCCCAGCGAAGTGCGCGTGGCGGGCCAGGCACCCGCGCGCCTGCCAGCCATCGAGCTGGATGTTGCCCGGGTCAAGAAGCTGCTGGGTCTCGACCTGCCCGCGCCGCGCATTGAGGCCATCCTCACCGCGCTGGGCTTCAAGGTTACACGCGGTCCGGTGTGGACCGTCACGCCCCCCAGCTGGCGGCGCGATTGCCGCGAGGCGGCCGACCTGATCGAGGAAATCGCCCGCATCGAAGGCTATGACAAACTGCCCGCGACGCGCCTTTCCCGCCCCGATGGCCGGCTGGAAGCGCCTGCCACGCCCCTGCAGAACCGCGTACGCGCGGCCCGCCGGGCTGTGGCCCAGCGCGGCTATCAGGAAGCGGTGACCTGGTCCTTCTGTCATCATGATCAGGCTTCGCTGTTCGGCGGCGCCGGGACGGGGCTGACGCTGGCCAATCCGATCAGTTCGGAACTGGACGTGATGCGCCCCAGCGCGCTCATCCACCTGATCACGGCGTTGGAAGCCAATGCGCGCCGGGGCCTCGCGGATGCGCGCTTCTTCGAGGCCGGGCCGATCTATCTCAATGACCAGCCCGACGGCCAGCGCACGGTCGTCGCAGCGGCCCGACGGGTCATCGCGGCGCGCGACTGGCGCGGCGGCGATGCGCCGGACGTGTTCGACATCAAGGCTGACGCGCTGGCCGCGCTGGCCGCCGCCGAGGCACCGGTGGACAATCTGCAGATCACGGCGGATGCGCGCGACTGGTGGCATCCCGGCCGGTCGGGCGTCCTGCGTCTGGGCCGCAACATGATCGCCGAGTTCGGCGAGATTCACCCGCGCGTTCTCAAAGCCCTCGACATTGAGGGCCGCGTTGTCGCGTTCGAGATTGTGCTGGATGCGATCCCGGCGGCGCGCAAGAAGGCGCTCAAAGCCCGCCCGGCGCTAGCCCTTTCAGACCTGATGCCCGTGCGGCGCGATTTCGCCTTCCTGGTGCCGGACAGTCTGGCCGCAGGCGATCTGTTGCGCGCGGTGCGCGGCGCGGACAAGGCGCTCATTACCGACGCCGCCCTGTTCGACCGCTATGCCGGTCAGGGCGTGCCCGAGGGTCATGTGAGCCTGGCCATGGAAGTGACGCTGCAACCCACCGACAAGACGCTGACCGACGCCGAGATCGACGCGGCATCGAAAACGATCATTGCGGCGGCAGAGAAGGCGGGAGCACGGCTGCGGAGCTAGGCTCTCGCAGGCCGCACGCGGTCTTCTCGGGCCGGCCGGGCTCTAGAGCGTGATCCGACCTGACTGCGTCAGGCCGCACGCTCTAGCCCTCTGCTTTCGCGCGCAATTTATCCGAAAATCGGTTCCCACTTTTCGGATTGCGCTCTAGCCAGCCGGCGCCGCCTTGCGCGCACGGCGGCGCTCCAGCCCCTTGCGCACCCACCGCCGGATCAGCCAGGCGCCAGGAATGATCAGCACCAGCCAGGGCAGGAGTCCGGCCAGGAATCCGATCATCGTGGCGAGCGATTCGGCGAAAACGCGGCTCATGGACTCGATGGCCTCGCTCACCGGCTCGAAATTCGACGCCGAGGCCGGGGTCAGCTGGGGCTGGTAATTCACGCTCAGCTCTGACATGGACACGCGCAGGCGCAGGGCCGCGATCACGCTCTCGCGCGATTCGATATCGGCCTGGACGCGCGCCAGCTCGCGCTCCACCTGGATCAGCTCCTCAAGGCGCGCCTCGCGCTGCTCCAGCATGGCCTGCAGCCGGTCACGCAGGGCGATGCGGGCGCGCAGGCGCGCCTCGCCGTCCACGATCTGGGTGGTGAGGTCCTCAACGCCGGTCTGCTCCGAAATCACTGTCCCGCCGGCACCCTCAAGCTCGGCGGCCAGGCCCTCGCGGAAACGCGCAATCCAGGCCGGTGCCGCGCGCAAGCGCAGATGGGCGCGGGCGTTCTCCGTCCCGGCATTCTGGGTGGAGGCGTGGATGACCTGGCACTGGTTCAGCCCCGCCGCCTCGCACGCCGCCACATGGGCGCCGTGCAGCGCCGCCAGGCCCTCGCCGGGCAGGCGCACAGAGTAATCATAGCGATACGCCAGATAGGATACGGGCTCGCCGGCTTCAGCCGGCGCCTGTGATGCGCCGGCGCCGGGGTCCATCGCCTGCTCGGTCATAGCCGGCGGCGGCGGTGCAGCGGCCATGCGCGAGCCGGCCACCGACACCGTGTCGCTCTGCGGATAGCCCGCCTGCCCCGGCTCCGGCCCGCCATCGGCGCCACACCCCGCCAGCATCGCGCACGCCAGTACCCCGGCCAATCCGCCCAATCTGCATCTGATCATGTCCCTCTCCCTGTCCCGAGATGCGCGATGGTGCACCGGACATTGCGGCCAGAAAAGGGAGTGAATTAGTCAGGCCGTCCCATGATCAGCGTGCCGTTGGTGCCGCCAAAACCGAAGGAGTTGGACAGGATGGTGTTGAGCTCGGCCTGTTGGGTTTTGGTCACGATGGGCAGGTCGGCCAGCTCCGGGTCCACGGTGTCCACGTTGATGGAGGGCGCGATGAAGCCATGCTTCATCATCAGGAGGCAGTAGATCGCCTCCTGCACGCCCGCCGCGCCGAGCGAGTGGCCGGACATGGACTTGGTGCCTGACAGGGCCGGGATGGTCTGGCCGAACACCGCGCGCAGGGCTTCGGCCTCCTTGATGTCGCCCACCGGGGTGGAGGTGGCGTGAGGGTTGATATAGTCGATCTGGCGCCCCCCGGCCTGAGCCAGCGCCATGCGCATGCAGCGCGCCGCGCCCTCGCCCGAGGGCTGGACCATGTCATGGCCGTCCGACGTGGCGCCATAGCCGAGCACTTCAGCCCAGATGGTGGCACCGCGCGCCTTCGCCCGCTCATAGTCTTCCAGCACCACGATGCCGGCACCGCCCGCGATCACGAAGCCGTCGCGGTCCTTGTCGAACGCGCGCGAGGCTTTCTGGGGTGTATCGTTATAGTTCGAGCTCATGGCACCCATGGCGTCGAACAAGTTGGACAGCGCCCAGTGCAGCTCTTCGCCGCCGCCGGCGAACATCACATCCTGCTTACCGAACTGGATCTGCTCGGCTGCCGCGCCGATGCAGTGCAGCGAGGTCGTGCAGGCCGAACTGATGGAGTAGTTCAGACCCTTGATCTTGAACGGTGTGGCCAGCGTGGCCGAGCCGGTGGAGCACATCGCCTTGGGCACGGCGAACGGCCCGATGCGGCGCGGACCCTTGTCGCGGGTGATATCGGCGGCGGCCACGATGGCCTCCACGCTGGGCCCGCCGGTGCCGACAATCAGGCCGGTGCGTTCGTGGGAGACCTCTTCGGGGCTCAGGCCGGCATCGGCGATGGCCTGTTCCATGGCCATGTAGGCCCAGCCCGCCCCATCACCCATGAAGCGCCAGGCGCGCTTGTCCACATGGTCAGCCGGATTGGCTTTCGGGCGCGCATGCACCTGGCACTTGAAGTTCAGCTCGGCATATTCGGGTGCCGCGCCGACGCCGCAGCGTCCCGCTTTCAGCGAGGCGGCGACCTCGTCGGCATTGTCGCCTATGGAGGATACGATACCGATGCCGGTGACGACGACACGTCTCATTGAGCGCCTCCGCTATTGAGGTCTTCGGGGCGGAACAGGCCGACCCGCAAATCCTTCGCCACATAGATCAGCTGGCCGTCCGCCTCCACGCGTCCGTCAGCAATGCCGAGCACAAGCTTGCGGTTGATGACGCGCTTGAGGTCGATGATGTAACGCACGGCTTTGACTGTCGGCGGCACCTGGCCGGTGAATTTCACCTCGCCCACGCCCAGCGCCCGGCCCTTGCCCGGTGCGCCGGTCCAGCCCAGGAAGAAGCCGACCAGCTGCCACATGGCGTCCAGCCCCAGACAGCCCGGCATCACCGGGTCGCCCTGGAAATGGCAGTCGAAGAACCACAGGTCCGGCTTCACATCGAGCTCGGCGATGACCTCGCCCTTGTTATAGGCACCGCCCTCGGCGGCTATGCGGGTGATACGGTCGAACATCAACATGGGCGGCAGGGGCAGCTGGGCATTGCCCGGCCCGAAAAGCTCGCCCCGCCCGCAGGCGATCAGGGCGTCATAATCATAGCTGTTGCTTTGAGCGGTCATGGGTCCTCGGGGCCGGCCGGGACATGACGTTCCCGGCAACGGTCTGCTCTGGCGGCGGGCAGGGCAAGGCCCATGCGCGGCGCGGGACTGATATGATCAGCGGGCCGGCCCGTCGGGCGCTGTCGCGTCGCGGGCGGCCAGCGCCGCTGGCTCCGGAAGCGAGCGGTAGCACGGGTCCTGCGCGCCCTCAAGCGCGCCACTGGCACCGGCCTCATCGGCATACACGCCCCAGAACGCACCCGCCTGCGCCCAGCCGCGCCGCCCGTCAGCGCTCATCCGGCACCAGCCGGCCCGGCACCGCTCCAGCGACAGGATGGCCCCCGGCTCGATGCGCGCGATCAGATTGGCGTCCGCATCGGCCCTGGCGCGCAAATCGGTCCCGAGGCGCGCAATCACCGACCGGCGTCCGGTCAGCAAGGCGTGATGCATCCACACCTGCGCCCCGTCCGGGTCCTCCACCCGGCGCCAGAGCGGGGTCTCGGCCACGATCAGCACCGGCAGTCCGGCGCGCCGGTAGCGCCATTGTGCGGGATGCTGGAGCGAGGGACCGGTGCGTCCGATGGCGTCATCGCCTTTCAGCGTGACGAAGCGCGGCGTCGCCAGGCCGGAAAATGTATCGCAGTCCTGCGCCAGCGCAGGCGCAGCAAAACTGGCGGCGATGAGCATGGCGAGCGCGGTACGAAGCATGGTGTGAAACTGCGCCGCCACGGTGAAGGCCGGGTTAAGGCGCTGAGATACTGGACGCGGCCGAGCTTCCCCTTCATGGTCGCAGCGATCCAGACCTGCCAAGGAGCTCAAATCATGATCCAGCGCACCCTGTTTGCGGCCGCCGCCCTTTGCCTGGCGCCGGTCGCCGCCGCCCAGGACGGCCCGGCTGTGGACACCACTGATCTGGGGAACGGCATTTACATGCTGTCCACCGGCGTGGCGGGCAATGTGGCGGTCAGTGTCGGCGCGGACGGGGTCTGGATGATCGACACCCAGATGGCCCCCATCGCCCCGGCGCTAGACGCGGCCCAAAAAGCGGTCTCGGATGGCGGCGAGGTGCGCCTGGTGCTCAACACGCATCTGCACGGCGATCATGTGCTGGGTAATGCCTATTTTGCCGAACGCGGTGCGCTGATCATGGCCCACACCAGCGTACGCGCACGGCTTCAGTCGCCCGCGCCCAATGCCGTGACCGGCAACACGCCCGAGCCCCTGTCGGGCGGCTTCCTGCCCGTGATCGGCATTCCAGGCCAGAGCGAGATCGTCCTGAACGGACTCACGGCGCGCATACATTATGCCCCGGACGCCCATACCGACGGCGATCTGTGGGTGCATTTTGTCGAAGCCGACATCATCCATGCCGGCGACCTCCTGTTCTCAGGCCTGTTTCCCTTCATTGATCTGGACAATGGCGGTGATGTGGAGGGCATGATCGCCGGCATGCAGGCGATCGCGGACGCGGCAGGGGCTGACACCGTGATCATTCCCGGTCATGGCCCGCTGTCCACCCGTGAGGACCTGGTCGCCAGCATCGACATGCTGACGGCGGCGCGTGACGCAGTCGCCGAACTGGCCGCCCGGGGCCTGACCCTGCAAGAGGTGATTGCGGCCGCGCCGCTGGCACCCTTCCACGAAGACTGGAACTGGCGCTTCATCACCACAGAGCGCATGACCGCCACGCTGTACAGGGATGCCACGCGATGAGCAGGCCGCGCCCCGGCTGGTTGCCGCCGGCCAATGTCATCAGCATGATCGTGTCGCTGGCGGTGATCACCGGGCTGATCATGTGGCTGGTGCTCGGCGGCTGGCTGCAGGGCTTTATCGCCGGGATCATCTTCGCCGCCGCCTTCTGGTTCGTGGTGGTCTTCGCCCCGCGCCGCGCCACGCGCAAAAAGCGCCGCGGGGGCGCAGGCAAGCGCTAGTCTGCGGTGTGCCGGGGCCACTTCAGAGCGGCTTGCAATTGTGTGGGCGGGCGCCATTGTGTGCAGCGCAACACGGCCCTGACCCCCGACGCGGACCCGCCCGATGACCCAGCCCGCCTTTGACGCCCTTCTGGTCGAAAACGTCCATCCCGACGCCGACAGCGCGCTGACCCAGTACGGACCGGTCGCAATCCGCCGGCTGGCCGGCTCGCCTTCGCCCGAGGTGCTGCGCAGCGAGATTGCCCGCGCCCAGGTGCTGGGCATCCGCTCGCGCACCCAGGTCGATCCGGCATTGCTGGACGCTGCGCCGGAGCTGTTGGCGGTGGGGTGCTTCTGCATCGGCACCAACCAGGTGGATCTGACCGCCGCCGCGGCGCGCGGTATTCCGGTGTTCAACGCCCCCTTCGCCAACACGCGCTCAGTAGCGGAACTGACCATGGCCAGCGTCATCATGCTGATGCGCCGCGTTCCGGAGAAGATGGTCGCCATCGAGCGCGGCGAGTGGCTGAAAAGCGCCGATGGCTGCAACGAGGTGCGCAAGAAGAAGCTGGGCATTATCGGCTACGGCAATATCGGCGCCCAGCTCTCGGTGATCGCCTCGGCGCTGGGCATGCACGTGTATTTCTACGACATCGAGCCCAAGCTCGCCCATGGCAATGCCCGGCCCGTGGAGAGCCTGGACGCGCTGATCGCCGAATGCGACGTGGTCACGGTCCATGTGCCGTCCACAGCGCGCACCCGCAATCTGATGAACGCCGAACGCATCCGCGCGATGAAGCCCGGTGCCTTTCTGATCAACCAGGCGCGCGGCGATCTGGTGGATATCGATGCCCTTGCCCAGGCACTGCGTTCGGGCCATCTCGCCGGCGCGGCGGTGGACGTGTTCCCGGTGGAGCCCAAGAGCAAGGACGAGCGGTTCGAGAGCCCGCTGATCGGCTGCCCCAATGTCATCCTGACCCCGCATATCGGCGGCTCGACGCTGGAAGCCCAGGCCGCCATCGGCATGGATGCGGCGACCAAGCTCGCCCGTTTCCTGTTTGAAGGTGCCACGTCCCAGGCGGTGAACTTCCCCGAGGTCGATCCCGGTGCCCTGCAGCCAGGGCGCGTGCGCATCCTGGCACCGCACCTGAACCGGCCTGGATACTTGCGCAAGCTCAACAACATGGCCGAGGACGCCGGTGCCAACGTCGCCGCGCAGTTTCTGCAGACTGACGGTGAGCTTGGCTATGCGGTCGCCGATCTCGAAGGTGATCTGCCCGGCGATTTCCTCGACCGGATCCGCGCCATTGACGGCACCATCCGCGCCCGGGCGATCAGGGCGCGCTGAGAGAAAATTCCATCTTCACGGCCAACAGTCTGTTTCGCGTGCCGGGCAGGATTGCGCTTGCGGTCAGCTGCGGCCGCGCAACAGGATAAAAGCGGAGCCCGCCGCGAAGGCCAGGGCACCGTGGTGCCATTCCTGCCAGACGCCATATCCGAGCATGACGCTGACCAGCCAGACTGATCCGGCGCAGGCGAGGCCTGCGCTCAGGGGTGCGCCCAGAACCGCACGCCCGGCACTGCGCGCCAGCGCCAGCAGTGTCCAGGCCGACAGGAGCGCGCCGACCGCCCCGGTCTCCATCCAGATGTGAAGGCCGGCGTTGTGGGCGTGAATGGGCATGCGATCGATCTCAATGCCCCGCAGCATGACCGTCTCGGAGAGCGTACGCCCCGCGCCTAGCCCGTGACCGAGCAAGGGCCGCTCTGCGATTCTCTCCACGGCGAAGCCCCAGATCTCCAGCCGCCAATGCCAGGAAAGCGGCAGGCGCTCGGCCAGGCTGTCGGGGAAGAAAGCCACCAGAGCCCCCATGATCGGCGGCGCGACGAGCACCGTCAGCGCGGTGCCGGCCAGGATCACCTGCAGGGTCATGCGCGGCCAGCGCAGGGCGAACGCGAGGGCCACAAGCCCGCCGGCAAACGCGATGATGTTCGCCGCGACCTCGAAGCTGGCCGCCGCGATGGCGCTGGTGGCCAGCAGGAACAGCGCTGCGGAACGCCAGGCGTACCCGCCCTTCAGCCAGAACCAGAGCCCGGCAGGTCCGGCAAGCATGATGAAGGCTGTAGTGCCGCGCGACAGGCGCCGCGTGGCGATCCCCAGCGCACCTTCCGGGTCTGTCAGTCCGTGAAGCCAGCCTTGGAACGCTACCGCGATGGGCAGGCCGGCGAGCGCTTCAATCGCAAAAAACGCGCCCAGCGCCAAAGCCCCTGTGAGCAGCACCGGCGCTGCAAGCCTGACTTCCCTGGCCCCCATGCGCATGCAGGCGTAGACCGCAGCGATATAGAGCGGCGTCAGCAGAGCGAGCTTGTAGAGCTCATCCGCGCGCGGATAAACCGACCACGCAGAGGTCATGCAGAACCAGGCGATGGCCGCTGTGGCCAGACCCGCCGCCAGCGGCGCGGCGCGCGCCGCCTGCCAGGCAGGAAGCACGAGCAGTGGCAGGGTCAACAGGCCAACAAACCCGACCGAAGACGACAGACCAAGCCCGCCAGCCCCGATCAGGAAAATGCTGAGTGCGGCGAAGACCCAAAACACGCCCAACCGGTAGCGCGCGGCAAGGGTCATGACAGTAGCGCCTCGCGCGCGTCTTGCGGCGCGAGATTCCAGAACTCAAGCTGCCAGACCCCGGCGGTCAGCCGCGCCACGCCCATATGGCCGGTCTTCACCTTGGCGTCCTCCGGCGGCGCAAGCGCGCCCGCGATCATGCGGTGGAAATAGCGCAACACGCCATTGGAGCTGATCACGAGAACATCGCCGCGCGGATCGTGACCGATGGCGTCCAGCACGTGGCGCGCATGGGACTGAAGTGTCTCCGGGTCTGGCGACCAGCCTGCGCCATCGGGGACGATGCTGCGCTCGCGCCAGGCGTCGATGGCATCGGCGCCCCACTCGGCGGCAATGTCCGCATCGCTGCGCCCGCCCCAGGTTCCGTAGTCGATTTCCCTGAGACGGGTGTCGATCTCCACCTCGCCAGAGAACCCGCACGCCTTCGCGGCCAGCGCCGCCCCCTCCCGGGTACGCTTGAGCGGGCCTGCGATAATCCGCGCCGGGAGAATCGCTGATGATCTCAGCGCCGCTCCGACGGCGCGCGACTGGTCCTTGCCCCTGGCGGTCAGCGGCAGGTCTTCGCGTGCGCCGACCCAGACCGGCGTCTCGCCCGCGTCAAACGTATTGCCATGCCGGGCAAGAATGAGCCGCATCACACGATCTCGCCTTCAGCCGCGATGATCTGCGCCGCGATCTCGGCGTCGCGCGGCGAGTCCACGGACCAGGGCGTGCGTCCACGATAATCGGTAAGCACCACGCGGATCGGAATCCCGTTCTCCAGCGCGCGCAGCTGCTCCAGGCTCTCGGCCAGCTCCAGCGGGCCGGGCTCCAGCGCCACCAGTTTTTCCAGTGCGGCGAACCGATAGGCATACAATCCGATATGCTTGTAGATCCGCGCCGCGTCGCGGTGGCGCCGGAAGGGGATGATGGCCTTGGAGAAATACAATGCATTCATGGCGTGATCGAACACCACACTGGTGCCGCCAACCTCGCCGCGCGCCTTGGCCTCGGCGAGCTTGTCATACGCCCCATCGCTGAGCGCCACGGCGGGCGTGGCGAGTTGAAGGCCGGGCTCCGCCGCCATGGCAGCAGCGGCCGCCTCGATCACCCAGGGCGGGGTCAGTGGCGCATCACCCTGAAGGTTCACAATCACATCGTCGGGCCTGGCGAAGGCCTTCACCGCCTCATAGGCGCGCTCGGTGCCATTGCGGCAGGCTTCGGGCGTCATCACCGCTTCGCCGCCGAACCCGTGGACTGAGTCGGCGATACGCTCATCATCGGTCGCAACCAGCACCCGGTCCACGGATCCAGCCGCGTCAGCCAGCCGCCGCACCCGCTCCACCATGGGAACGCCAGCAATCGCGTGGAGCGGCTTGCCGGGAAACCGGGTCGAGCCGTAGCGGGCGGGGATGACGGCGATGACGGACATGGGTGGGGCCTCGTGCACAAAACAGGCGCTTCAGTCCTTGCCACGAACCATGCTGCCCCGCCAAGGGCGCCGCCCCCTTTGCCGGACGCCCGGGGATAGGTTAGAAGGCGCGTCTTGCGTCCGGGCCCGGCCCCGGCGCGCCAGACATTCTGTTGCGGAGGCATTCTCATGGCCGGCCACTCCAAATGGGCCAATATCCAGCACCGCAAAGGCCGCCAGGACAAGGCCCGCGCCAAGCTGTTCACCAAGCTGTCCAAGGAAATCACCATCGCCTCGAAAATGGGCGGGGCCGATCCGGACATGAACCCGCGCCTGCGTCTGGCTGTGGCCAACGCCAAGGGCCAGTCCATGCCTAAGGATAATATCGAGCGGGCAATCAAAAAGGGCCAGGGCGGCGACGTCGAGGAGTATTTCGAAATCCGCTATGAGGGCTTCGGCCCTGGCGGGATCGGCCTCATCGTCGAGGCCGCCACCGACAACCGCAACCGCGCGGCCTCGGAAGTGCGCTCGGCGTTTTCGCGCAATGGCGGCAATCTGGGTGAAACCGGCTCGGTGTCCTTCATGTTCGACCAGCTGGGCGAGATCCGCTTCCCGGCTTCGGTGGCCGGCGAGGACGCCATGCTGGAGGCCGCGATCGAGGCCGGCGCCGAGGACGTGACCCAGGAAGACGTCACCGATGATGACGGCGAGCCGGGGCGCGAGCACGTTATTCTGTGCGCCCGCGAGGATCTGGCCGAAGTCTCGGCCGCGCTGCAGGCAAGCTTCGGCGAAGCCAAATCGGCCAATATCATCTGGAAGCCGCAAAACCTCATCGAAGTCGATGGCGAAAAGGCTGACACCCTGATGAAGCTCATGGAAGCGCTGGAAGACCTCGACGATGTGAGCGAAGTGTTTGCCAATTTCGATATTTCCGATGCGGAGATGGACAAGCTCGCCTCCTGACCGGTCCCTTTGGAGGGGCTTCACGCCATGATCATCGCTGTCGACGGGCCGCTGGCCTCGGGCAAAGGCACCATTGCCCGCGCCTTGGCGGCCCATTTCGGTTTGCCTCATCTGGACACCGGCACGCTCTACCGCGCGGTGGCGGTGGCCGTCGCCGATGCGGGCGCCCAGCCTGAGGACGCCGCCGCCGCCGAAGCCGCGGCGCGCGCGCTGGACTTCAACGCCATTGACGAGACCCGCATCCGCACCGCCGGGGCGGGGGTCAGCGCCAGCATTGTGTCAGCCCATCCTGGCGTGCGCGCGGCGCTTCTGGACCTTCAACGCACGTTCGCAGACAAGCCCGGCGGCGCGGTGCTGGACGGGCGCGATATCGGCACGGTGATCGCGCCGCATGCCCATGTGAAACTCTTCGTCACCGCCAGCGCCGATGTGCGCGCCGGCCGGCGCCATGCCGAGCTCATCAATCGCGGCGAGCAGATCGGCTTTGATCAGGTGCTTGATCAGTTGCGCCAGCGCGACGCGCGCGACGCCAGCCGCGCTGATGCCCCGATGATGAAAGCCGATGACGCGGTCGAACTGGACACCAGCGAGCTCACCCAGGACGAAGCCATCCGCGCGGCAATCGTGATTGTGGAGGCGCGGCGGGCGGGGTGAACACCCTGACGCCTCAGCGCGGACGGGTCTCCGGCTGCAGGGCGGCGCGCACCCGCAGGCGTCCAATGGTTTCTGGGTCCAATGCCCGCGCCAGCGCCGCCTCCAGCTGCGCGCGGTCAGGGTCATCGGCCATCTCGCCGTCGCGGGTCAGCCCTGCGCGCACCGCCCAGACATACGCGCCTTCCAGATCGCGCGCGGTCCCGTCGCCGACAGCCAGCGCATAGGCGTAGAGGAACTGACTTTCAGGATCGCCCCGCTGCGCGCCCTGGTGCGCCCAGTGGGCGGCATTGACCGGGTCGGCAGCCAGGCCCGGCGCACCCTGGAACAGCAAAAGCGCATACTGTCCCATGGCGGGGATCAGGCCGCTTTCGGCCGCTACGCGCACCAGCTGCGCCCCGCGTTCGGGATCAGCATCCGCGCCTTCGTCCGCCAGATGCATGGTCCCGGCCATCAAGGAACCGAACGCCAGGCCCGCCTCGCCCGCTCGCTCATACCATTGGCGCGCCTGCGTGAGGTCGCGTGGCCCGTGCGGCCATTCACCCAGCGCGTAGGCATAATCGGCATAGGACTGGGTGTGCCCGCTTTCGGCAGCCAGGCGCAGCCAGTCCAGCGCAGTTGAGGCCGCGCCTGGATCGGTGCGCTCCATCAGATAGAGGCCGTATTCATGGGCGGCGCGGCCATCACCGGCTTCAGCCGCGCGGGAGAAATACTCGCGCGCCTGCCAGGGAGCCAGGCCTGCGCGGCCGGCTTCGGCCAGACGCGCGAGGATGATCAGCGCATCCGGCTCGTTCAGGTCCGCCGCCCGTCGCAGCCAGCGCACCGCGCCCGCCTCGTCCGGCTCGCCGCTGAGCCCGTGCAGAAGAATATGACCCGCCAGCGTCGCCCCGCGCGGTTCACCGCCCGCCGCCGCCCGCTGGGCATGCAAGAGCGCCATATCGTAATCGCCGATCATATAGGCGCCCGAGGCACTGGCCATGGCGTCATTGGTGAGCGAGCGCCCCTCCACCGGATCGGCGCTGCGGTCGCGCTCGATCAGATCCGACAGGCCCGGCGGCAAGGCCGGAGCCGCGTCGCCCCGCGCAGAAGAAGCACCCGCACAAGCAAGGCCTGTGGCCAGGATCAGTCCAGCAATCTTGAGACAGCCGCGCATGCGTGTTCAGGTCCTTTCGGGTGCGACCACACTCCGGCGCACACTGCGATGTAATCGGCACCGGCATCGATAACCGGGGCGGCGTTGTCTGGCGTGATGCCGCCAATGGCGACGCAGGGCAGTTCGAACAGCTCGCGCCACCAGCTGATCAGCTCCAAAGGTGCGGATGTCTTGGGCGTTTTCGTGGCGGTCGGGTAGACCGAGCCGAAGGCGACATAGTCGGCCCCGCGCTCGCCCGCGACCATGGCCAGATGACGGCTGTCATGACAGGTCACGCCCACCAGCCCTTTCGGGCCCATGGCTGCGCGCGCCAGTGCGTAGCTGGCATCCTCCTGCCCCACATGTACCCCGTCACAGCCCAGCTCGGCGGCCAGAGCAGGATCATCATTGAGGATCACCGTGACGCCGCGCGCCCGCGCCGCCGCGATCAGGCCCGGGGCCAGGGTCCGGATATCGCCCGGCGCATGATCTTTCAGCCGGATCTGCAGCGCCGCAACACGCCCGGCATCCAGGGTGCGCGTCAGCAGCATTTCAAAACCGGCGTCAATGCGCGGCGGGGTGAGGAGGTAAAGCTCGGCCATCGATCAGATCAGCGCCCGTGCGCATCGCGCAGGGCGGTCATGTGTTCCATGGCGCGCGGTTTGCCCTTGCCGCCATTGAACTTGTATTCCTGCGTGCCCGCATGGACGACGGTATCGGTGTCCAGAAGCGCGGTGGTGGCGTAGGTGAAGCCGGCGGGCAGGCGCTGGTAGATCGGCCCGAAATCGCGCCCGGCTGTGGCCTTGTGCAGGGCTTCAAGCGAGTCGATGACGAAATACGTGTCCTGGAAATCGCTGATCACATAGTCGGTGCGCATCACCCGGTCGACATTGAGCGCAATGCGGTGCGGGCTGTCGGAGTAGAGCGAGAACAATGTCTCGTCCGGCGAGGACAAAATGCCCGCGCCATAGATGCGCAGGCCGTCAGCTTCCTGGATCAGGCCGAACTCGACCGTGTACCAGTAGATGGCACCGAAATTCTTCAGCCGGTTATGCTCGATGGCGCGCCGCCCGCCCTTGCCATAGGCGGCGATATAGTCGGCGAAGAACGGATCCATGAGCATGGGTACATGGCCGAACACGTCGTGGAAAATGTCCGGCTCCTGCAGATAGAAGAGGTCATCCTCCACCCGTTCATAGGCGATGTGCTCGGGCGCGCGCCCCTCATTGGCTTTGCGCACTCTGGATGTCTTGGGCTTGCCGCCGCGGATGAAGGTGCCGGCGGGAAAGCGCCGGTTCTCCAGATGCCAGAAGAAGACGTTGTCTGGGATCAGTTCGGGCACCGCCACCACGGTCCAGCCCGTGGCCGGCTCCAGCACCTTGTTCAGCGCCGCAAATTCGGGGATGCCGTCCTTCATGGCCCCTTCAAGAGCATTGAAGCCCTTCATGAAGTCGCTGCAGGCCCGGCCGGGCAGCATTTTGCGCTGGTTCTCGAACAGGAGCCGCCAGCGGTGATGTTCGGCGTCGGTATAGCGCGGCTGGCGGGCCAGCAGCCAGCTGTCCGTATCGAAGTCGTCAGCCCCCAGCGTGTAGCCATCAGGGCGCCTGGCATAGCGGTGCATGGCACCGCCGGGGCCCTCAAGCCCTTCGCCGGCATCCTGCAGCAGCGGATCGAAATATGCGTCCCCCATGCCCGGAATGGACTGGGCGCGCGCGTGGTGCGCGATGTCGTCGGCCATGGCTTGAACCTTGTCCTGCGTATCCGCCTCCTTCTAGCATGGGCGCGCGGGTGCCTGCCAGAAACGGGCGCCGTTGCCAGGAGCGCCCCATGACCACCGCCTTCGCCTTCAAGACCGTGCCGCACATCCTGTTTGAACCCGGTGCCAGCGCGCGCCTGGCTGACACCGCGGCCCCCGCACTCAAGGGCGCCCGGCGCATTCTGTTCGTCACCGATGCCGGCGTGCGCAGCGCGGGCCTGTGCGACGGCGCGCTGGCGGGACTGGCCGAGGCCGGGCTGGACGTGCTGGTCCATGACCAGATCATTCCCGACCCGCCCGAGCAGACGGTGTTTGACGCGGTTCAGGCCGGACGTGATTTCGGAGCCCAGGCGGTGATCGGCTTTGGCGGCGGCAGCCCTATGGACACCGCCAAAGTGGTCGCCGTGCTGCTGTCGGGTGAGCAGGCCCTGTCGGACATGTATGGCGTGCAGCAGGTGCGTGCGAGCCGTCCGCCCCTGATCCTTCTGCCCACCACAGCGGGTACAGGCAGCGAGGTGACCAATGTGGCCGTCCTCACCACCGGCGCCACATCCAAGCGCGGCATCGCGGCCGATCCGCTCTATGCCGACATGGCGATTCTGGATCCGGACCTGACACTGGGCCTGCCGCGCCACCCCACTGCCTATACCGGCATTGACGCCATGGTCCACGCCATCGAGGCCTTCACCAACCGGCGCGCCAAGAACCCGGTGTCCGACGCGCTGGCGCTGGCGGCGCTGAAGAAACTGCACGGTTCAATCCTGCGCGCCTGCGCGGACGGGTCCGACAGGGAAGCACGCGGCGACATGCTGCTGGGCGCCATGCTGGCCGGCCAGGCCTTCTCCAACAGCCCGTGCGCGGGCGTGCATGCCATGGCCTATCCGCTGGGCGGGATGTTCCACGTGCCCCATGGCCTGTCGAACGCCGTCGTGCTGCCGCCCGTGCTACGCTTCAATGCGCCAGCGGCGGAGCGGCTTTATGCAGAGATCGCCGCCCATCTGGGCCTGCACGCCTCCTCCGACGGCCTGATCGCGGAGATGGACCGCATCGCGGCGGAGGTGGGCATTGAACGGCGCCTGTCAGAGCTGGGCATCAGCCACAATCATATCCCGGCCATGGCCGCAGACGTGGCGGCCAATGACCGGCTGCTGCCCAACAATCCGCGCGACATGGACTATGCGTCCATCGTGGCGATGTTCGAGGAGATTCTATGAGCGTGCGTCCCGCCCGCCCCGTCCGCGCCGACTACCCCGTCTTCGAACCCATCGAGACGCGCTGGGCGGATAATGACGCCTATGGCCATGTGAACAACGTGGTCTTCTACGCCTTCTTCGACACGGCGGTGAACCGGCGCCTGGCGCGGGCGGGCCTGCTCGATATCGCGGGCGGGGCGACAATCGGCCTCGTGGTGGAGACCGGCTGCCGCTACCACGCGTCCGCCGCCTTCCCCGAGCCGCTGGAGGCTGGCGTGAGGGTGGCCCGCATCGGGACAAGCTCGGTGCGCTACGAGCTGGCGATCTTCCGCGCCGGTGAGGATACGGCCATCGCTGAGGGCTTCTTCGTCCATGTCTATGTCGACCGCGAGACCCGGCGGCCCGCACCTCTGCCTGAAAGCTGGCGCGCGGTGCTGGGCGAATGGGTTCAAGGAAATCCGGGGCTTAACGAAAAATACTGAATTGCGATAAAAAATTATTGTCATACAGAAATTTCTTGTTATAAGACGGCATGGTCTTTTGGAGATGACACATGACCGCTGACAATCGAATGCGCACTCTCGGACGGGCAATGGAGGTGGGCGGCTATCTCGCCCTCATGCTCTGCCTCATTCATTCCGCCATGCATCTCGCCGAGCGGGTCTCGGCCGGTCCTGTGGGGGCGGAGGGACCGCTGGGCATGCTCAATGCTGTCTTGCTCGGCTTTGTGGATGCCATGCCGCTGCTCTTCCTGATCACCGGGCTGGCGGCCATGGCTGCCCTCGGCGCGGCCTACGGACGCGGCGAGATGTTCTCAGCCCAGAACGCCAGGCGCATCCGCAGCTTCGGCGAGGCGCTGGCCTGGGCGGCGGCAGCGGTGATCGTGATCCAGCCGACCCTGCTGGACTGGATCAGCGGGGCATCGCGCGGGATCGATTTCAATATCGATGCCGCCGGACTGGCGCTCGCCGCCGGGGGCATATTCACCACGGCCATGGCCTACGCCATGCAGCGCGCCCACGCCCTGCAGAGCGAGCATGATGCCTTTGTCTGAGCCCGATCCAAGCGGCGAACCGCCCGCCATCGTGGTGACGCTGGATATCATGCTGGCGCGGCGCAAGATGAAGGCGAAGGATCTGGCCGCCGTGATCGGAATCACCGAGGCCAATCTGTCGCTGCTCAGATCGGGCAAGGTGAAGGGCGTGCGCTTTGACACGCTGGCCCGGCTCTGCGCCGCGCTGGACTGCCGCCCTGGTGACTTGCTGGACGTGGAGGGCGCGGACGACCAATAGGGCTCGGCGTCAGCTCACAATCGCGTCCACCAGCACGCCGGCCCCATGACGCACCGGGTCGGTCGCCGGCAGGCCGGTCTCGCGCCTTGCCGCGTCCAGCGCCGCTTCTGCCGCTTCGGGAGACAGCGCACCTGTATTCACGCTCACTGCTGCGGCGCGCACGTGCGGATTGTTGATCCGCGCGGCGGCGAGATGAGCCTCCAGCGTGTCGGTGAGGCCCGGCAAGGGCCGGTGGGGCATGCCGCGAATATGGGTCCGCCCCGCTTCGTGGCAGAGGATCAGAACATCGGGCTGGGCGCCGAGCACCAGACCCAGCGTGACCTGACCGAAGAAGGGATGCAGCACGCTCGCCTGCCCCTCGATCACATCCCAGTGGTCTTCGGCATTGGCCGGGCTGAGCATCTCCACCGCGCCGGACACGAAATCCGCCGGGATCGCATCAATGGCGACGCCCTGGCCTGCGATCAGCACCCCGGTCTGGCCGGTGGCGCGGAAGGTGGCGTTGAGACCGCGGGCCTGCATCTCGTGTGCAACCGCCAGCGCCGTGTATTTCTTGCCGATATTGCAGTCGGTGCCGGCCATCAGCACGCGCTTGCCAGACCGCTTCTCACCGGTGCCGAGCTTTATGGGAGGACCGGACCAGTGGCGCACATCGTGGAGCTGGCGGCCCAGCCGGTCGGCGGTCTCCTTCAGAACAGGAAACGAGCTCAGGCGCTGATGCAGCCCGCTGGCGATGTCGAGCCCGGCTTCCAGCGCCTGGCGCAGCGGCTCGATCCAGCGCTCGGGCAGAATCCCCCCGCGATTGGCTATGCCGATCAGCACGGTGCGCGCGCCCGCCGCCACGGCCGTCTCGTAGTCCATGTCAGGAATGCCCAGATCCAGCTCGCAGCCCGGCAGACGGAACTGGCCCGCCACCTGTTCAGGGCGCCAGTGCAGCACGCCCTGGGCGGTCTTCACACCGACTTCGCGGTCCGCATCGCCCAGAAACACAAGATAGGGCAGCGCAATCATGACACACTCTCTCCCATGCCGCCCCATACGCCGGCGGGCACAGGCGACAGCCGGCCCTGATCATCCAGCTCCATCGGGGCGATGTCCTCAGCCAGCCAGACCGGCCCGTCCACATCCACGAAATCGGCGTCCCGGGCCAGAATCAGCGCGGGCGCGATCGCGCGCACCCCGCAGATCATGCAGCCCACAAACACGCCCTTTCCCAACGCGCGCAGCCGGGCGCGCATTTCCAGCGCATGGGTAAGCCCGCCGCACTTGTCCAGCTTGATATTGATGATGTCATAGCGCCGCGCAGCCGTGTCGAGCTCGGCCATGGACTGACAGCTTTCATCCCCGCACAAAGGCAAAGGCGAGCGGAAATCATCCAGCTGATGATCCTGATCAGGCGGCAGGGGCTGTTCGAGCAATTTGAAATCCAGCGCCGCCAGCTCATAGGCATGGTGGGGCAGGTCCTCGCGCGTCCAGCCGCAATTGGCGTCGGCGATCAGCACCGCATCCGGCGCGCCCCGGCGCACGGCAGCGGCGCGCGCACCGTCCAGCCCGTCACGCCGGCCGAGTTTCACCTTCAGCACCGGGCGGTGCGCGGCGTCGCGCGCCTGCGCTTCCATGCCGCCGGGCGTGTCCAGAGAGATTGTGAATGCAGTGGCGACCGCGCCGACTGGCTCCGTCAGCCCGCACAGCGCGGCGACGGTGGTGTCGGCCCGGCGCGCTTCCAGATCCCACAGCGCTGCATCCAGAGCCGCGCGCGCACCGCCGGGCGGCAGGAGGCTCATGAGGCGCATGCGGTCAGCACCCGCCTCGATGGCGCTGCGCACCGCTTCGATCTCCCAGAGCATGGTCTGGGCGGTCTCTGCGCGATAGCTGACCCCCACCGCCTCGCCATTGCCCACATCCGAGCCCTGGCTGATGGTAACGGACACGGAGGCCTGCTCGGTGCGCGCGCCGGTGGCGATGACAAAGGGCCGTTTCAGGCGCCGGGTGATGATGCTGGCCTGCAGATGACGCACCGGGCCGCTCCGCGTTGCGAGAGGTCAAATCAGCCCTGTTTGTAACGGCTTGCTGGCCATCTGGCGAGATGGCGCTTTACACGCTGGCGCGCACGGCCCGGATCACCTGCTCCTGACGCTCTCCGGCCAGATAGGCGTCCATAGGCAGGGATACCACGCGCGCCATGGCCCGCTCGGTCGCGGGCAGACCGCCTGGTGCCAGCGCGAAGTGCTGATAAGGTTCCTGCACGTGCATCGGCACGGGATAATACACCGCCGTGGGCACGCCTTTTTCAGCCAATGCCGCGCGGAACGCCTCACGGTCATCGACCTCGATCGTGTACTGCGCCCAGGTCGACACTCCGCCCTCGATCACCACCGGCACCTTCACCACATCGGACAGCGCTGCAGCATAGGCGTCGGCGGCAGCGTTGCGCTGAATGATCTCGTCGGTGAAAATGTCCAGCTTCTCCAGAAGGATCGCGGCCTGGATCGTGTCCAGGCGCGAGTTCAGGCCAATGCGGTCATAGGCATAGCGCTCGGCACCCTGTCCGTGATTGCGCAGGGAGGCGAACAGCGCCGCCAGCGCATCATCATTGGTCACCACGGCCCCGCCATCGCCATAGCAGCCCAGTGGCTTGGCCGGGTAGAAACTGATGGTCGCCACATCCGCCCAGCGCGCCGGGTGATAGCCATTGAGCGTGCACCCAAAGCCTTGCGCGCTGTCGGAGATCAGCTTCAGCCCATGGGCGCTGGCGATCGCGCTGAGCGCAGGATAGTCCGCCGGCTGGCCGAACAGATCCACAGCAATCACCACGCGCGGCGTCAGCCCGCCTTCGCGCTTGGCCCAGTCAATCGCACGCTCCAGGCTCGCCGGATCCATGCAGTACGTGTCCGGATCAATATCGACGAACACGGCCGTGCCGCCCACAAGCGCCACAACTTCAGCGGTGGAGGCGAAGGTGAAGCTCGGTACGAACACCGCATCGCCCTTGCCGATCTTCCACGCCATCAACGGCAACAGGATCGCATCGGTGCCATTGGCGCAGGTCAGCGCGTGGCGCGTCTCGCCAAACACCTTGAGCCGGGATTCCAGTTCCGTGACCTCGGGCCCGAGAATGTATTTGCCCTCCTCGATCACCTTGGCGATAGCAGCGTCGAGCCGGTCCTGGATGCGGGCGCGCTGGGCGGCCAGATCAATGAAGGAAATCATGCGGGGCGTCATCCTGTTGCAAGGCGGGGCATGGTGCGGCGTATAGCCGGGCCCGCGCGCGCGCTTAAGTCACGTTTCATTGCCCTATTCGACAGTCACCGACTTCGCGAGATTGCGCGGCTGGTCCACGTCGGTGCCTTTGTGCACCGCCGTCAGATAGGCGATCAGCTGGACAGCCACCGCCATCACAATGGGCGCGGCCAAGCGGCCTGCAGCCGGCGTCACCAGGGTCAGCGCGCCCTGGTCTGCCAGTTCTTGGGCACCCGCCGGATCGGTCACCGCGATCACCCGCGCGCCGCGCGCGCGCACCTGCTCGATGGAGGAACGGGTCTTGTCAAACAACGCGTCCATCGGTGCCAGCACGATCACTGCCACCCCCTCCTCGATCAGGGCGATCGGCCCATGCTTGAGCTCGCCGGCGGCATAGCCTTCGGCATGGATATAGCTGATTTCCTTGAGCTTCAGCGCGCCTTCCAGCGCCAGCGGGAAGAGCGTGTTGCGGCCCAGAAACAGAACAATCGCGCTGCGCGCCAGATCCAGCGCGAGCGTGTCCACGCTCTGGCGCAGGCTCAACGCCTCGCCCATCAGGCGCGGCGCCGCAGACAGGTCGGCGATAGCGGCCTGAACCGCAGGCGGATCCATGCGGCCGCGCTGGGTGCCCGCTGCCACCGAGAGCGCCGCCAGCGCCGCAAGCTGACAGGTGAAGGCCTTGGTGGAGGCCACGCCGATCTCCGGCCCGGCCAGGGTCGGCAGCACGATATCGGCCTCGCGCGCCATGGTGGAATGGGCGGTATTGGTCAGGGCGATGGTGACCATACCCGCCGCCTTGCACAGGCGCAGCGCTTCAAGCGTGTCGGCGGTCTCGCCCGACTGGGAAATGAACAAGGCCGCATCGCCAGGCGAAAACGCCGGGTCGCGATAGCGGAACTCCGAGGCGATATCGACTTCAGTGGCAAGCCCGGCGAGGCTCTCGAACCAGTAGCGCGCCACCATGCCCGCATAGGCCGCGGTGCCGCACGCCACGATCAGCAGCCGGTTCATCGCTTTGAAATTCACCGCGGCGGGCAGGTTCACTGTACCGTCGGCGAGATTCACATACGCCGCGACCGTGCGGCCCACGACTTCGGGCTGTTCATGGATTTCCTTTTCCATGAAGTGGCGGAACGGACCCTTGTCCACGCGCCCGAATGCACCGGGGCCGGCGGCCTGCTTGCGCTGGGCGGGCCGGCCCCCGGCGTCACGCACATCCACCGTGCCCGGCCCCACCACGACCGTGTCGCCGTCCTCGAGGTAGATCAGCGTGGCCGCATCTTCAGGCAGCGCCATGGCATCCGAGGCAACATAGCCCGCCGCCGGCCCCAGTGCGGCCAGCAAGGGCGCGGCCTTGCGCGCGCCAAACACGAGGTCCGGCGCGGTTTCGCTGACTGCGGCGAGCGCGAAGGCACCCTGCAGCCGCTCGACCACCGTGCGCCAGGCCATGTGGGCATCGTCATGGGCGTCCAGCGCGGCGTCGAACAAATGGGCGACGACCTCTGAATCGGTGTCGGAGAGAAACACCCGGCCTTGCGCGGCCAGCTCGGCCTTGAGCACGGCATGGTTCTCGATAATGCCGTTATGGACCAGTGCGACCCGTCCGGCACGGTGGGGGTGGGCGTTACGCACTTCCGCCGCGCCGTGGGTGGCCCAGCGCGTGTGGGCGATGCCGCTGAGGCCTGTCAGTCCGCCACGCGCGGTCAGCGTGTCGCACAATGCGGCCACCTTGCCGGCGGCACGCTCGACAGCCAGGACGCCGTCCGGTCCGGCCACACATACACCGGCCGAATCATAACCGCGATACTCCAGCCGGCGCAGACCCTCCACCAGAACGTCTGCGGCATCCGTCCGCCCCGACACACCGACAATGCCACACATCGAAATTCGCCTCCCAACGCAGTCCGGACCCGGACCGGTTATAGTCAGCCCTGCACGCCCGGTGCCAGAGCGTGCACGTCGACAAAACATTTCAGTTCATGACACGAGGCGGTTGGTCCGGGACCCGTTGGGCCCCCGGCTGGTGTCGGGCTCTGACCCGGTCATGCCGGACGGCGACAGGTGCGGCCCGCGCGCCGGATGCCCGTGACAACCAAACCGGCGCACACCCAACGGCCTTAACACGACCCCCGCAGCTAATTAAGATACGCCGTGTTGAGGTGCCCCGGCACGGCCACTTGCAGAAAAATGGATTCATGTCCGAAGCATCCTTCTATTATGACAAGGCGTTTGTTGAACTGGCCCTGTCCGGCAGTGATGACGGGCACCGGTCAATCATCGGCGGCATGTGGGACGTGCTCGGACTGCTGCAACTCGATTTTCTGACACGCTGCGGGCTGATGCCCGGCCACACCCTGGTCGATATCGGGTGCGGGTCGTTCCGCGGCGGTGTGAAATTTATTGAGTATCTCAATCCGGGGAATTACTATGGTATTGATATTTCAAACGAAATAATGACTGCAGGTTATGAGCGGGAAATTGTTCAGCGCGGCCTGGATACCCGCTTCCCGACCGCCAACCTGCAGGTTTCAGATGATTTCGGCATCCAGCAATTCGGGGTCCGCTTCGACTACGCCATCGCCCAGTCGGTCTTCAGCCATTTGCCGGTGCGTTACCTGCAGCAATGCCTGACGAAAATCCGGAGCCGAATGAAGCCGGGCGGCCTGTTTTTTGCGACTTATTTCGACTGCCCGCCCTGGCATGATTTTGACCAGCCTTTGCTCCATGAGCGCGGCGGCATGATCACCCATCCCGATCAGGACCCCTACCATTACCGCGCCCGCGACCTCATTGCAGCGGCGAGGTCAGGATGGCGGATCGAGTGGATGGGCGACTGGGATCATCCTCGCAACCAAAAAATGGCGGTTTTCCGCAGGCAGTAGGATGCAAGGCGTGCTGGAACAGGAGGGACGGTCGCAGCCTCGGGACATCCGCCTGACAGAGGGCTTCACCCTGCTGGAGGCCCTGGTCTGCCTCGCAATTACAGCCCTGGTGGCCGTCCTTGTACTGGACGCTGTCAGGCTGGCGGGCACCGGCGCAGTGCGGATCGAGCGGTTTGTCAGCAGCGAGTTGGGCGCGCGCATAGACCTCTTGGCTCTGCGCGACGCAATCGGTGCGTCGCGCGCCGAACATGTCGACACCCCGTATGCCTTCAGTGGCGATGAAAACTCCTTCAGCGGCTATACGACACGCTCGGCCCTCCCGGGGAGTGCGGGCTCGGCCCGTTACACGGCTGAACTTGCGCACAGCTCGGGCACCATCACCCTCATCTACCGTGAGCTTGCCGGCGAAGCTGATGAAGACACCAGCTGGCATGTCAGAAGCTGGCCAGCCGATGCCGCGCGGTTTGAATACCGTGATGACCTTACCGGAGCGTGGGTGGACACCTGGCCCATCGTGCGGGGCGTTGGCATGACCCCCGGACTGACACAGCCAGGCGTGAGCGCCGGATTGCCAGGCCCGCCCGGGCTTTCAGATTTGCGGCGCAATCCGTTCTGCGCCTATCTGCCTGCCGCGATACGCCTGACCGTGGAAGCCGCCGGCGAGCCGGTTTACGGACTCATTCTGGCGCCCGCGTCCAATGCGTGCCCGCCGGCGCGGCCCAGTGACATGGTGCAGATATGAAGACGCGCGCGATCGCCAGCCAGCCAAGCGGGCGCGCAGGGGTGCGCGAGGGCTATGTCTTTCCGCTTGTCCTGGCCGCAATTGTCCTCATCACGCTGGTCACCGCTATCGCCTCCACGCAAGTCAGGCTCGGCAATGCGCGCATGGCCGACATGATCGGCCGGGAAACTACGCACCGGGCCTTCCATTCTGCCGAGCAAACTTTTCTCTACCTGGCCCTCACTTCGCCGGCCGGCTTTGAGGGGCTGGAAGTCGGCGCCGTGCGCGGTCCTGGCGGAGATCTGTCCTTGCCCTCGCTGGAGCCGGAGCGCGCCTCCCTTGTCCCGGCAAATGGCGTCCCTGTATTGTTCGGCGACGCGCCCGTCGTGCTACGCTATCTTGATCAACAGGCTTTTCTCAACCTGACAGGAACCGAGCCAGTATATCTTGAGGCACGCTTTGATGTGCTGGGGATAGACCGTTCCTTGCACCGCACGGTCTACGCGCAACTGGGCGATTTTCAGGACGAGGATGACCTGACGCGGGTGGGGGGCGCGGAATCAGATGCGTACGCGCAAGAGGGTCTGCCGCCCAACCGCATCATCACGTCGCCGCTGGAGGCGTGCGTGCCGCCTGTCCTCGCCGGGCTGGAGATCTGCACCGATGAGGGCCGCTTGCTGCTGCTCACAGAGCCGCGGTTTTCTTCCCAGCTGAATGTCCGGGTGGTGTCACGTTTCATGCTCGATGCGCTTGCCGGGCAGGCCGATGTGCTTGGCCGCCAGGGCTGGGAAAGCGAGGACGGTATCATTGAGAGCTTTGGTGCCATTGGCTGGCCGGAATTTGATGTGCATACGGATGTGTTCCACCTGCCCTCCCCGCCGTCGAACCAGTTCGTCCTGATCACGCAGGGCATGGATGGCGTGCTGGTCCGGCGCACATCGTTCGAGCTTACGCCGGGGACTGACGCCAGACCCTATGTCATCCGCTCAAGATACCGTATTGGGGGAGAGTACGTTCGCAATGCGCTCAAGGTACCCGATGCTGAAACGTCCAGGCGCCTTCCTGAGCCCGGTTAGGTCCGTTGTATTCGCGGACTCGCGCGTCGAACGGGGTGGCCGCCCCGTCGACCGCTTCATTCGGGGCGAGCGGGTTATCATCAGCCGGGCGCTGACGCATTTTGAACTGGTCACCCGCCCGCCCGGCGCCATTTCGCCGCGCACGGTGAAGGCAGCCCAACTGGCTGCGCAGGCTCGCACCCCGTTTCGCGACGCCGACATGTATCTGGTCTGGGGCAAGACGCAGGTCGGGGTCTGGAGCTGGTCGAAATCCACGCTCGACGCCGTCGGTACCGGCGAGTATCGCGCCATCCCGGAAACCGTGCTGCATGCCCCGGCCGAGGGTCTGGTTCTGCGCGCCTGTCTGGACGGGTTCGAAGGTCAGCTCTGGGATGACTCAGAGCTTCTGGCCAGCCGCTGGTGGCCCTACCAGCCCGCGGCGCACGAATGGACGGCTTTTGTACGCGGCCTGAAAGGCGAGCATCCCACAGACGTGCCTGTACCCATGCGCGCCGCTGCGGTGAACCCGTCCCAGCCAGCGGCCTATCGCCTTCTTGAGCTGGTCCAGCGGCCGGCGCGCAAGGATATTGCCGCGCTCGCGATCTTGCTGCTCGGGCTACCGGTTCTGTTTCTGGGCGGGGAATCGCTCAATCTGCAAGCCTCGATCTACCGCGCCAACAGCGAACTGGCCTCGCTTCAGGATGTGACCGGAGAGGTGGTCGAGGCCCGCACACAGGCGCGCTATGGTGCCAGCCAGATAGCTGCCTACAGCGACGTCCTGCGCAAGCCTCATCCGATGGAGATACTGGCCGTCTTCGCCGAGGCCGCGGAAGATGCCGAAACCCAGCTGGAACGCGCCAACATCACCGACGCAAGGCTGGAGATGGTTTTGCAGTCCAGCGAGGCGCTGAGCCCGGCGGCCTTGGTCGAACTTCTCGAAAGCCACCCTGCCCTGTCACGGGTGCGCTTTGCGCCGCTCGGCCAGCAGAATCTCTGGCGCGTCGAGGCTGATGTCGAGGGAGCGAACCGGTGAACCTCATCGCCCAGGCCCGTGATCAAGGTGCCCGCCTGTCCGCCCGGCTGACCCCGCGCGCGCGGCTTGGCCTCGCCATGCTGGCTGCTTTGCTGTTGGTGGTGGCTATTGCCAATCTGTCAGAGCATGTCGCCACCCAGCGTGTGGAGGCCCAGCAGATGCAGCGTGAATTGCGCGTCTATCGGGCACTGGCGGCCGAGAGCAACTGGGCTGAACGGGCCGCAGAAATCAGCCGCAGTCTGGAGCGCTCGCAGGCCGCATTCTGGCGGGGCCGCACCCCCGGCATCGTCTCGGCCCAACTCCAGGGCGAGGTCACGCGCCTCGCCATCGCCTCGGGTCTCGAAAGGGTGAATGTCGAAATCCGTCCCGATCCGTTGCCGCTGGGCGACGAGGCGGTGTATTTCGAGCTCCGCCTGACCGGGGAAGACCGGAATGGGCAGTTCCTGGCGCTGTTTGACAATCTCGCCACCTACGAGAACCTGTTGGTGCCATCCGGGGTGGAGTGGCAGCGCGCCAATGGCACGATCCGCATCCAGCTGCTGGCACCAGCCATCCTGGAAACTGAGGCGGGGCAAGTGCCATGACATCGTCCTTGCGTCTACTGATTGCTATTTTTCTGGCCAGCATTGCGTTTGTTGCCGGGTTGACGACGGGTGAAAGCACCTCCGGCCTGACGTCCCGCGATAACCTGAGCAACGCGGCCACCTTCGAGTTGGAGGGTAGCAGTGATGTGGGCAGCTATGTCAGGCGGATTTTCGCTGCCGGGTTGTTTCCCGATGCCGACATCACGCAAGGAGCCGGGCTGTCCGCCTCCCGGCCGATGAGCGTGGATCAGATCGAAACCGCGCTCTCCGACCCCCGCCTGGCGGCGCTTGTAGGCGAAGGCGGAGAATGGACAATCCTGCTCTTTGCCGATAATAGTCGCTTCACAAAGCTGCAGCGCGGGGATGAGCTGCAGGGCGGTTGGCTGGTTGCGAATATCACCTCAGTCAATGTGCTGCTGAGACGGGGTGACGAAACCCGCGAACTACCGGTTTTCCCAACATTGGACGATTGATATGAGACGCACGCATCTGCGGACCATCTTGCCGGCAATTGTCCTGCTCGCAGGCTGTAGCACGTCTTCTCCCAACACGTTCTGGGAAGAGTTCGGCGATGTTGACGCGCCACGTGAACGCGTGACCGGTGCCATGAACTGGGATGACCGCACCGAGTCCCTCCCCACCATCACAGAGCCTGAGCAGACGGGCCGGGTCAGCCGCCGTCCCGCCGTGGGAACAGCGGCATCCGGGCGCCCGTTTGATCAGGGTGGCGCTCAAATGCCCCTGCTGGAGGGCTCGCCTGTCAGCGTGACCGTGCCGCCCCTGTCGGTACCAGCCTTCATCAACGTCGTGTTCGGAGAAGTTCTCGAGCAGCCTTTCGTGCTCGGTCCGGGCGTTGCCGAAATGGAGGCCATGATCTCGCTCAGAACCGTGCAGGAAATGGACCGCACCGTCTTTCTCGACATGGTTCGCGATGCACTGGACGGTTATGGACTTGCCATAACCCACCGGGATGGACGGTTCTCCGTCACCACGCGCAGCGAGCTGCGCAGCCAGCTGCCCCAGCTCATCACAAGCCGCGCACGGCGCGCGACACCGGCCAGCATGCGGCCGGTTATCCAGTTTGTTGAGCTTTACGCCATTGATGCTGCTGATATGCAGCAAATCATTCAGCTGGCCTTGCCCGATCGCGAGGCGGTCTCCATCACCGCCAACCGCCGGCACAATTACCTGACCCTGCTCGGTCTTCCGGGCGATGTGGACGCGGCGCTGGCGATTGTCGAGCAAATGGACCGGCCGCGCTTTGCCGGTACTGACGTCATTCAGTTCGAGCCGCGAAACTGGGTCGTGACAGAGCTGGTCACAACGATGCAGGAGATCATGACGGCTGAAGGCCTTATGGTCGCCAGTAACACCAACGCGATGCGCGCCATCACGCTTCTGCCCGTGCGCCAGACCAACCAGCTGCTGATCTTCTCGTTGACCCGCGAGGGGGCGCAACACGCGCTGTCCATCGCCCAGGATCTTGATCGCGCCGCAGCGCGGTCCGAAGCGCGGCGCGGATTTGTTTACGAAGCCCAGTACTCAGAGGCGGCCCGGCTGTCAGAGCTGGTCTCCGCCGTGCTGAACATCCAGCCCGGCCGCACAGTATCCGGTTCGGCGGCTGGTGAGTCCAATGGTGAAGGAGCACCTGCACCCGCGCCCCAGGCTGCAGCGGGCCAAGATGACTCCAACCGGACACGGCTCACGGTAGACGAAGTTGGCAACAGGCTGATCTTCTTCGGGACGCAGCCTGAATTCGATCAGATCCTGTCCTTGATGCAGCGGATCGACACCCCGGAACGCGAAGTGCTCATTGAGGTCACTGTCGCCGAGGTCACGCTCACGGACGAATGGGATATGGGGCTCGATGCTGTGTTCGACAGCGAAGCAGCCGCCCGGTTCGCCGCGACTATCAATTCAGGCGGCGGTCTGTCCGGAACGGTCAATACGGGTCAGGTGTCTCTGTCGGGTTCGGCGAATGCCAGCAATAACCAGATCCATATTCTCTCAACCCCGCGGATCGTCATCCGGTCCGGTCTGGACGCCGTTGTCCAGGTCGGCACCGACGTCCCGATCATCACATCTCAGCGGGCTGCACCGACACAGGTAGGCGGCTCCACTGATGTGCTGCAATCGGTCCAGTACCGGTCCACCGGTATTATTCTGAATGTGAGCCCGCGTGTTTACAGCAATAACCGGATTGATCTGGCCATCGATCTGGAGGTCAGCAACGCCGAGCCCAATGATACGGCCGACATCTCCAGCCCGTTGATTTCCAACCGGAGCATTTCTTCCGAGCTCACCTTGCAGGACGGGCAGACCGCCGTGCTGGGCGGCCTGATTGAGAACCGGTTCACGCGGGGCCGCTCCGGCGTGCCGTTCCTGAAAGACATCCCGTTCCTGGGGGCCCCGTTCCGCAGCGACCGGCTGAGCGCCGGGCGATCCATGCTGGTCGTCTTTGTCACGCCCTATGTGCTGCATGACAGGATTCAGCGCCAGGCACTGGTCGACGACTTTGTGGAGATCATGAACCGCGGCTTCGAGGAACAGCAGTCCGACCGCCCGACGCTGCGCACCCAGGACCAACCTTTGCGGATTCGTGGCCGCTCGGGCCTGCGAGAGCCCAGCGAAACCGGGACGGAGTAGTCCTTGATTGAAAGGCGGCGATGCTGCTCTCGAATTGGGCCTATATACTCGCTTGCATGCTTGCAGCGGGCGGCGTGGCGGCCGTAATATTCGGCATACGGAAAGATTTTCGCCTCATCGCGTGTGGCCTGAGCGCCGGACTGGCAGCAGCAGCAAGCGCCACGCTCATGCTCGCCGGAGCGATCCCGGCGCTTGCCGCACTGGCCGGCCTCGCCGCGGGGCTCGCTTGCGCGAATGCCATCCTCGATCTGATTGAAGGCCTGGTCGCCGATATCGCCTCTTTTGGAATCGCGGTCACCGGCCTGGGCGCGGCTGTCTTGATGGTCATGCCCGGTCAGGCCTTGTCCGAAGCCTTGCTGCTGGCAGCCGGCGGAGGGGTACTGGCCTGGGGTCTGCTATGGGGCGTCAATGCGTTCTTCCGCTGGCGGCGCGGACATTCCGGACTGGGTGGCGGCGACATCGTTCTGGCGGGCGCAGCGGGTATCTGGAGCGGTCTGCCACTGGTCGGGATCAGCCTGCTCATTGCCTGCGCCGTAACATTCCTGCTAGCGTTTTTGTCAGGGCGTCTTCGTGATCGCATTGCGTTCGCTCCCGGCCTGGTGCTCGGATTTGGCATTGCGTTCGCCATCCGGTTTTCAGCCTCGCGGGACTTTCAGCTGTAAGAGTAGTGACCCCGGTGCGCAGCGGATTTTCATTGATCGAAGTGCTGGCAGCCGTTGCGCTGATGGCGCTGGTCATTTTGCCTCTTTACCAGCTGCAGAGCTCATTGGCCGATGCCAGCCTGCGCATGAGCCGGGCCGGCGAACGCACCGAGGTCGAACAGAGCGCGCTGAGCCTGATTGCAACCATCAACCCCGATGCGATGGCTGAGGGGAGCGAAGCCATTGGCGCGTGGACAATGGACTGGACCAGCGAGCGGATTGCCCACAACCCGTCTCCCGATGGGTTAAGCGGCGGCGGGATTTATGCCATCTCGCTCTATGACGTCACCGTCACCCTGACACGCGGCCCGGACGAACACGTCTTCACCGTGCGCCAGCTGGGCTGGACAAAAACCCGAGACATGTTCGGCGATCTGGTTATTCCCTGAGCCGATGCTCAGACCGTCTCGGCGGCCAGCGTGCATGGTGTTTGCGGACGCGGGTTCAGCACCACCACCCGCGCGCGCGGCGTTTCCAGCCGGATTTCGCCGCCGGTGCAGAACCCGGCCCGGGAGAGCTGGAAGCCCTCCGGCACCCGCAGCACCCAGCCTTCGGGAAGCACGTCCCGCAGATTGGCCGTCAGGGTCTCGCTATCCATGTCCCGGCTGTCGAGCACGCTCTGCGCGCGCAGATCGTTCACAGTGGAGATGACACCGGCGATGATCTGACGTTCCTGGGCACGCTCTATGGAGCGGATCAGCGACGGTGCAGACAGTGCGATGACTGTGGCGGCGATTGCGACTGCTATTACGACTTCTATCAGCGTATAGCCCGAGCGCAGCGATGTCCGCCTAGCGACCGATATCGGCATCGGGGCCTGTGCCCCCTTCCGCATTGTCGGCTCCATAGCTGTAGACCCGGCCGCGGTCATTGGCCGCCTGCGGGGCCTGGTAGCGGTAGGGATTGCCCCACGGGTCGGCGGGCAGTCCCCCGTCGAGATAGGGCCCGTTCCACACCCGGGCGACGGCGTCACTGGGCGTCACCAGCAGGTTCAGCCCTTCATCCTGCGTCGGATAGCGCCCGATATCCAGCCGCATGGTATCGAGCGCTGTATCGATCATGCGTATCTGGGTCGCAGCGGCCGTCGCGCGCGAATTGTCGAGCTGGGAGAACAGGCGCGGCGCCACCAGCGTCGCCAGCACGGCAATAATGGCCACGGCCACGAGAATCTCCATCAGGGAGTAGCCCCGGCGGTAACGCAGCTGTCTGCCAGAGCCCGGCTTGCGGCCTTGAAATCTCGTGTACACTGCTCGTACATCCTGCCCGGAAGTCATCATTGCGATACCCATATCATAAAGCGTCAGGCTGAGGGATCATCATGCTGCACAAACTGATCCAGCGCCTGTCCGGCCCGTCACGGAGACCGGCTGTGACGCCGGCCCCTGCCACCCAGCCCGACCCGGCCGCAGCGGAGACCTGGACGGGCATGGCACCGGGCGACGCCCATTACCGCGCCTATGTGGGCCCGGTTGACCGGTTCGGACCGGTCTCCCTGCTTCAGATGGGCCTGATGACCGCCCTCGGCCTGACGGAAAATGACCGCGTGCTGGATTTCGGCTGTGGCTCGCTGCGCCTTGGCCGCCTGCTGATCCCGTTCCTGCGCCCCGGCCTCTATTACGGCATCGATCCCAATCTCTGGCTCGTCGATGAGGGCTTCGGCCAGGAAGCCGGCCATGATCTGCGCACGCTCAAGGCGCCCGTCTTCTCCAGCGATGATGGGTTCAGTTGCGACGTGTTCGGCACGACGTTCGATTTCATCATGGCCCAGTCCATCATCACCCATTCGGGCGCCGACAACACCGCCCGATTCCTCGCCAGCGCCGCCGCCGCGCTTGAAGATGACGGCATCATCATGCTGAGCTATTTCCGCAATCTCGATGATGAGAGCCTGCCCGGCGAGCCTTGGACCTATCCGGGCTGCGTCAGCTACCCGCCCGCCTGGCTGCACGCACAATGCCGGCAGCACGGCCTGATCTGGCGCGATATCGACTGGTATCATCCAGGGGCCGCCTGGGCGGTCATCGCCAAGGATGCGCGCCGCCTGCCGCCGGCCGGAGCACCGCTGGGCGTCAATGGACATCCCCAGCCGCGCTGGGTGGCCGAACGCTAGAGCGCAATCGAAAAAGTGGGAACCGGTTTTCGGATAAATTGCGCTCTCAATCAAAAGAGTAGAGCGTGCGGCCTGACGCAGTCAGGTCGGATCACGCTCTAGAGCGCAATCGGAAAAGTGGGAACCGGTTTTCGGATAAATTGCGCTCTCAATCAAAGGCGTAGAGCGTGCGGCCTGACGCAGTCAGGTCGGATCACGCTCTAGAGCGCAATCGGAAAAGTGGGAACCGGTTTTCGGATAAATTGCGCTCTCAATCAAAGGCGTAGAGCGTGCGGCCTGACGCAGTCAGGCCGCACGCTCTAGATCGCGATGTCGTACATGCTGGTCATGGCCAGCACGAGGCCGACCACGATCGCGCCGATGACGCCAGCGATGAACACGATGGCCAGCGGCTCTGCCAGCGCCGTCACGCGTTTGGCGCGGTTGCGCGCCTCGTCCTCGTGAATGCCGGCGAGAAACAGCAGCATTTCATTGAGGCTGGCCGAGGTGCGCCCGGTCTTGATCAGGTTGAGGCTCATCGAATCAAAATCGGTATGCGTGCGCAGCGCCACATCAATGGGCTCGCCCGAGCGGATGGCGCGGCGCGCCTCCTGCAATCCCAGACGCCGGGTCTGCGAGGCCACCGCCGATTCGGCCAGTTGCAGCGCTTCCACCAGGCCTGAACCGCCCGACAGGGCCGTGCCGGTGATGCGCGCCCAGCGGGCCGTGTCGGCGGCGAGCAGGAAACCGCTGATCACCGGCAGGCGTTCCATCACGCGGTAACCGGCCGCGCGGCTGGCCTTGTTGCGGGCGAGGAACATCACCCCCACCACCAGCGCCACGATCAGGGCCATGACCATGCCGATATTGTCGCGCAACAGCAGGCTGGTTTCGATCAGCCAGCGCGAAAACGCGGGCATGGCCGAGCGGTCATCGCCGATCAGCGCGGCAAAGCGCGGCACCACGAACATGAAGATGAAGGTGATCGCGGCCACCCCCGCCACGGCGAGGAAGGCGGGATAGGCCAGCGCATTGCGCACCTCGGCGGCGGCCTTGAGATCCTGCTCCATCTGCGCGGCGATATCGGTTAGCGCCTTGGCCTGCTGGCCGGTCGTCTCGCCCAGCTCCACCAGCCGGGAGGCATAGGGCGGCAGGCGCGGCATGTGGCGCGCCATGGCTTCAGACAGGCGCGCGCCGGATCGCAGATCACGGCGGATATTCTCCCCCTCTATCGCCAGCTCGCGGCAGGTCTCGTCGGCGATCAGGGAATCGATGGCGGGCAGCAATGCCGTCCCCGCGCGGATCAGCACGGCCAGCTGACGGATGAAGCGCTGACGGTCGGCCGAGCGCGCCTTGTTGCGGCTGAACTTGCGCTCGCCGGCGCGCACCTCGCTCAGCTCGAACGGCGCAACTGACTGGGCCTCCAGCTGGCGCTGGGCCTCGATACTGTCCTCGGCGGCGACGCGTCCTTCCACCGTGGCCCCGGTGGCATCCAGAGCGCGATAACGGAAAATCGCCATGAGCTACACAGGCCTCCGGACCGCTCTATTCGGCGGACAGGCGCGCCGGGACACGCACATGGGCCGCCGCGCCGAACACGCGCAACACTTCCGACAGGGTGGTCTGCCCCTCGGCGGCTTTCGCCAGCGCGTCTTCATACATGGTGATATACCCGTCCTGACGGGCGGCGGCGAGCAGATCGGCCTCGCTGGCGCGATTATTGATCGCCTCGCGCATGGCGCTGTTGAGGCGGACCACTTCATAAACCGCGACGCGGCCCAGATAACCCTGGTCGGCGCAGTGCACGCAGCCGGCCGCTTCCACCCAGCGCGCCGAGGCGGCCGCAGCGGGCAGGGCCGCGCCAGCCGCGCGTGCGGCGGCCAGGCGGCGCTCACCCTCCTGGCAGGATTCCGGCTCGGCCGGGTGGGCACAATGCGGGCAGACCTTGCGCACCAGGCGCTGGCCCATCAGCCCGCGCAGGGAGGCCGACACCAGAAACGGCTCCACGCCCAGATCGATCAGGCGCTCAATGGCCGACAGCGCCGAATTGGTGTGCAGGGTGGAGAAGACGAGGTGGCCGGTCAGGGCGGCCTGGGTGGCGATGCCGGCGGTCTCGCCATCGCGAATCTCGCCGATCATGATGATGTCCGGATCCTGGCGCAGGATGGCGCGCAGGCCGCGCGCGAAGGTGTAGCCGATATCGGCGCGCGCCTGGACCTGGGTCACGCCCTCCATGTCGTACTCGACCGGATCCTCGATGGTGATGATCTTGCGCTCGCCATCATTGACCAGCTCCAGCCCGCGATAGAGCGTGGTGGACTTGCCCGAGCCGGTGGGCCCGGTGACCAGGATCACGCCATTGCGCTCCTCCAGCAATTGGCGGAACGCCTCCATCGAGCGCCCGGTCAGGCCCAGCCCTTCCAGGCTTGGCAGGCTCTGCTGCTTGCGCAGCAGGCGCAGCACCAGGGATTCGCCCCAGGCACCGGGCAGGGAGGAGACGCGCAGATCAATGTCCTGACCGGCAAAGCGCACCGACTGACGGCCGTCCTGCGGCAGGCGGCGTTCAGCGATATCCATGCCCGAAATCAGCTTGATCCGGCTCGCCACCGCGTCAAACCGGCCACGCGGCAGGGTCTGCACCTCGCGCAGCACGCCATCAATGCGGAAGCGAATCTGGAAATGATGTTCGAACGGTTCGACATGGATGTCCGACGCGCGCTGGCGCAGCGCATCTTCAAACACGCCATTGACGAAATCGATGACGGGGGCTTCCTCGGCCAGCTCGCGCAGGCGCGCGGCATCATCGCCGGTCCAGTCCTCGCTGGCGCCTTGCGAGCGCGCCAGCGCCAGCGCCGAATCCAGCAGGCGGTTGGGGCCGAGATAATACTGCGCCGCGCCGGCCCAGACCCGGGTCAGGGCCTCCTGCAGCGGCGCGCTCATCGGATCGCGGGCAAACACGTTGAGCGCATCCGCATCACCGGCCGCCACACCGTCGGGGGTGTCAAACCAGAGCACGCATTCATGGGCCAGCAGCCAGCGCGGGGACAGGTTCAGGCGCGAACACGCCTCCAGATAGGCCGATCCTTCAGCCGGCATGAGCGGGGCGGTGAGGATGGTCAGGCCCAGCTGGCGCGACAGCGCGGCCAGCAGCACGTCTTCAGACACCGCGCCCAGACGCATCAGCGCCTGGCCGAACAGCCCGCCCACCTCGTCCTGGAAGCGCAGGGCCGCCTCGACATCGCGGGCGCTGACCGCCCCCTCATCCACCAGCATGTCCCCGATACGGCGATGATCCATGATAGCGGGCCGCTCTCCGGTGCTGTCCTGCCACCCAGCGGCGGCGCGGACTGAAAAAAACTCAGCCGATTGATGGCATATCAGCGCCGGTTTGACCACTCGGGCCACAGCGCGCCCAGCGGGTGCGAATGAGATCGGGACAGGTGCCGGCACAAAAAGAAAGGGCGGCCCGAGGGCCGCCCTTTCCCATCCAATGATCCTGAGATCAGAGGGGGTTGTTGTCGTTGTCATCACCCATATCGGTCAGGGTGCCGTTGGCGCCCACCAGGAAGCGGCGAACGGTGATGCCATCAGCTTCGAAGGAGAAGGAAACATCAGCGCGGCCGAAGGCAGAGCCCACAGCAGCCTCGATGTCAGCACCGGTCAGGATCAGCTCACCATTGGTCAGCGTGCCAGCCGGGGTGACCACGTACTCACCATCCACATCAGTGTTGGAGTTGGTGAGGGTCACACGGATCGTCGGCAGGGTTGCGCCCAAGCCAACAGCGCGGAACACGTTGCCGGTGGGAGCATTGCTGTCGCCAACCCATTCAAACACGCCGATGTTCGAGCCTTCACGAACAACGTCACCAACGGATGCACCAAGAACGTCATCAACGTCAAGGTCAGAACCAGTTGCTTCTTCAAAAGTGAGATCAGCCGTGATCTCTTGGTTTGCAATGGCCGCCGGAGTGGTGGTGTCTGCGTTCAGAGACAGGAAGACCGCATTAGCCTCAAGCGCGTCCAGGTCTGCATTGGACAGAGCGAAAGTCGCTTGACCGTTAGCGTCCAGCGTTTCGGTACCAATACCATCAAGTTCAACGCTCTCAATACCAGCCGGAGCCGGGACGGTCACAACCAACTCAGCACCATCAAATTGTGTTGCAGAAGCAGTGTCGAAGTTCACAGAATTAGCAGCGCCAACCTCGACAGAGTAGGTAGTTGGACCACCGTCCTCGTCTTCAACTCGCAGGGTGCCGACGATGTCAGAGGTCGAGCTGCCAGCAAACAACTCATAATCGTCATCAAGATCAGGCTCAGCCGTACCAGCCGTAAACGTTACGTCAAGCGAGTTACGAGCGGTGTAGAAGGGGTCGATTGCGTTTGTAGTATCGTCTGAATCGTATTCGCCCGAAGCAAGCACAGTGCCGGTCGAAGCAAGCGACAGCTCGTAAGAAACGTTACCAACGCCTTCAATGTCGACAGGCAGAAGGAACCCGATAGATTCGAGCTCACAGTCCTCAGGAACGAACGATGCATCACTGGTGAAAGTAACAGTTGTACCACCATTCGAGCCACCGGTATCAATCACCAGAGCGCACTCTGTCAAAGGCGTTTCGGGCGTAAAGTTCGCACTGCTCAGGAAGGTCGAGAATGACAGGCCACCATCAACGGTCAGGGTGATATTGATATCGTCAGTAGCGCCGAGATCACCGATAGCAGTGATGTCAGCAGCGCTCAGCGTGATCTCAAGTTCGTCCTGGTATGCTGCTTCAGACAAGTCAACCTGCGAAGCAAACTCGACGGCGTTGTCACCGTCACTGTCTACAACAACGAGCTGAGCGTTCGCTGTGCCCGCGATGAGGGCGGTGGCAGCAACGCCGGCGAGAAGATGGGTGAGTTTCATAACGGGGTTCCCCCTACGTGGTTTCAGCCATGGCTGTTCAGCACAAATGGCCCCTGAAGACACTGGCGCCTGCAGAGCGCCGGTTTGGACGCCCCCTCAGAGTTCCAAAGAGCGCCGAACGTCGCCTTCTTAAAGCGCTACCGGTTCGGGCGTCAATCCACAAAACGGCGGGTACTGGCTTAAATGCGCCTGAACACCGTTGTTTAGAGCGCCGCCTGTTGCCTCATTGCCACGCGCGAGGCATGCGCCGATAAACTATGTCTGGTTTTGCCGTCGCTACCCCGATGCGGATACCAGCCCGGATAACTGGAGCGCAATCCGAAAAGGGGGGAACCGGTTTTCGGAAAAATTGCGCTTCAGATCAAAGACCTGGAGCGTCCGGCCTGACGCAGTCAGGCCGGATAACGCTCTAGAACCTTTCAGGCTGCATCATCGGACGGGCCGGGCGGCACGGGCAGCCCGGCCCTTTGTCTTGTCCGGACCTGGTCCGGGCCTGTAGCGTGACGCGAGAGGCCATGCATGCCAGGCTTGCATGCCGGGGGGCGGGGCGATCAATCTCCGTTTCCTTTCTGAATCGGCCCTCTGCCTGTCAGGGGCCGGTCTGCCTGACGCCAGGATCAGCCCATGCCGCGCAAGACCGCATCCGGCCCCGCCGCCGCGACCCCATCCGCCGCCCGCCCGGCCAAGGCCCGCAAGCCTGCGCCCGTAAAGGCCGCCGCGAAAACCCCCGCACCGAAGACAGCGGCGCCTAAGACAGCGGTGCCAAAGAAAAGCGGCCCGGCCCGCAAGCCTGCGCCCCGGGCGAATCAGGGGCTGCCCCAAACGCCGCGCACCTGTGTTCTGGTGCTGGGCATGCACCGGTCGGGCACCAGCGCCTTTACCCGTGTGCTGAACCTTCTGGGCTGCGCGGTGCCGCGCTCCCTGATGGCGGCCAACGCCAATAATCCGACCGGTTTCTGGGAATCGGTGGCGGTGTTCCACCTCAATACCCGGCTGCTGGCGTCGGCCGGATCGGCCTGGGATGACTGGCTGGCCTTTCCCGATGCCTGGCACCGCTCGCCACCGGCGCAGAGCTTTGAGGCGGAGGCGCGCGCCCTGCTGGACGCGGAATTTGGCGATGCGCCCTTCTTTGCCCTGAAAGACCCGCGCCTGTGCCGGATCCTGCCGTTCTGGACCAAGGTGCTGGAGGCCCGCAATACGCGCGCGGCCGCCCTCATCCCCCTGCGCCACCCGCTGGAAGTGGCCGGCTCCATGCACCGGCGCGACGGGTTCGATCCGGCCTATGGCGCGCTGTTGTGGCTGCGCCACGTGCTGGACGGCGAGCATCTCAGCCGGGGCATGGCGCGCCTGTTCGTCCACTATGAGGATTTGCTGGATGACTGGCAAAGCGTGGTCGCGCGCACCGAGACCGCCTTCGGCTTTGCCTGGCCGGCGCAGAGCGACGCCACGCGCGGCGCCATCGCCAGCTATCTGACCCCTTCGCTGCGCCATCACGCGCTGGGTGAGGACGCCATCGCCCGCCACCCCACCCTGCCGGTCCAGGTGGGCCAGGCCTATGACATCCTCAAGCGCTGGACACAGACGGGCGAGGATCCGGCCGATCATGCGCGGCTCGACACGCTGCGCGCCGAACTCGATGCGATGGGCAAGGTGTTTGGCAATATCATCGCTGCGGGGCGCGCCGCGCAGGAACGCGAAAGCGATCTGACCAAAGAGCGCGACACGCTCGCCCGGTCGCTGGAGACAGAGACCAGCGAACGCGCCGCCGCCATTCAGGACGCCAATGACCTGCGCCATGCGCGCAATGTGATGGCCGAAGCGCTCGACCATGAGCGCGACACCATCCAGCGGCTGACACACGCGCTCGATGCCATGCGCCATGAGCGCAATGTGATGGCCGAAGCGCTGGAGACCGAACGCCGGACCGCCGCCGAGGTGCTGGAGACAACGCGCGGCACGCTGGAGCATGAGCGCAATCGCCTCGCCGAAGCGCTGGAGACCGAACGCAAAACCGCCGCCCAGGCGCTGGAGACCGAACGCAAAACCGCCGCCGAGCTGCTGGAGACCACACGCAGCACGCTGGAACAGGAACGCAAGTCGCTCACCGAAGCGCTGGATGCCGAGCGTGCAGCCCACGCCGCCGCCAGAGCGGGGCTGGAAACGCTGAGCCATGCACTTGAAGAGTCGCGCGCCACAACGCTGTGGATGCGCCAGGCGCTGGGCCTGATCCTGCCGTCGGGTGGTGGCACACGCCGGCTGGCGCTGTCCCTGCTGCCGTCCGCCTGGACCCTGCACAAGGCCCGCGCCCGGCTGAAACTGGCGGGCGTATTCGACGGCGCCGCCTATCTGGAGGCCAATCGCGACCTGCCCAACCGGGGACTGGACCCGCTGACCCATTATGTCCGCCACGGCATCGCCGAAGGCCGGCCCGCAGGCACACCGCGGCCCCGGCTGCGATAGGCCGTCCGGCGAGGGTGCGGGCCAGAGCATGCGGGCACCTTGAGCCAGCGGCGGCTGGCCGCAAGGGCTCCAGTGACGGGCGGCTGGCCGGCCTGACGTGGGAACAGGCGTTGCAGAGGCGCAAACCCGCTGTTATCCGAATCGCCTAGACGCTCGCGAGCGTGAGGGGTTATCTTGAACAAGTCAGAACACACCAGCCTTCCCGAGGTGATGGTCTTCACCCCGGCGCGGTTTCATGACGAGCGCGGGTTTTTTTCCGAGACCTATCAGGATGCCGGGTTCAAGGCAGCGGGCCTGCCCGCTGATATCGTCTTTGTTCAGGACAATTTTTCGCTCTCGCGCCCGGCCGGAACGGTGCGGGGGCTTCACTATCAGGCGCCGCCCATGGCCCAGTCCAAGCTGGTGCGGGTCATCCGCGGTTCCATTCTGGATGTGGCGGTGGATGTCCGGCGCGGCTCCCCGCGCTACGGGCAGCATGTGAGCGTCGAGCTCAGCGCGGAGAACGCCAGGCAGCTGTTTGTGCCAAAGGGGTTCCTCCACGGGTTCATAACCCTCGAACCCGATACCGAAGTCGCCTACAAGGTTGACGCCTATTACTCGAAGCCGCATGACGGTGCCGTGTTGTGGAATGATCCCTCACTCGGGATCGACTGGGGTCCACTCGCCAGCCAAGGCGTGGTGTCACAAAAGGACGCGCAGGCGACCCGCTTCGCCGCGTTCACGACACCTTTTGACTACCTACCGGGCTAGCGCAAAAAGAGGGCTCTGCCATGAAATTGCTGGTTACCGGGGGTGCCGGATTCATCGGCTCGGCGGTCGTGCGGCGTGCGATTGGCACCCGCGGCTACCGTGTCGTCAATGTCGACAAGCTGACCTATGCCGCCAATCTCGACAATCTCAAGGACGTGGCGGACGACCCGCGCTACACCTTCGTGCAGGCCGACATTGCCGACGAAGAGGCCATGGACGCGGTCTTCAAGGCCCATGCGCCTGACGCCGTGATGCACCTGGCCGCCGAGTCCCACGTGGACCGCTCGATCGACGGGCCGGCAGATTTCATTCGCACAAACATCGTCGGGACATTCGTGCTGCTGCAATCGGCGCGGCGCTACCTGTCATCCTGTTCGACAGAGGCGGCCGCACGTTTCCGCTTCCACCATGTGTCGACCGATGAGGTCTTCGGGTCTCTGTCAGAGACCGGAAAGTTCACCGAAACCACGCCTTACGCGCCCCGCTCACCCTACTCTGCCAGCAAGGCATCATCGGACATGCTGGTACGCGCGTGGGCCGAGACCTTCGGCCTGCCGGTGGTCATCACGAATTGCTCGAACAATTACGGCCCCTTCCAGTTTCCCGAAAAGCTGATCCCGGTCGTGACGCTCAACGCGCTCCATGGCCGCCCGATACCGGTCTATGGCAAGGGTCTGAACGTGCGCGACTGGCTGCATGTCGATGACCATGCCGAAGCGCTGTTGCAAGTGCTTGAACGCGGGCGTCTGGGCGAGACCTACAATATTGGCGGCGACAACGAGATGGCCAATATCGACCTGGTTCTGGAAATCTGCCGCATCATGGATGCCAGGCGGCCCGGGCGCGCGCCTCACAAGGACCTGATCACATACGTTCAGGACCGTCCGGGACATGACTTCCGCTATGCGATCGACGCCAGCAAGCTTCACGACGAGCTGGGTTGGCGCCCGCAGGTCAAGGGATTTGAAGGTCTGGAACAGACCGTCGACTGGTATATCGAGAACGAATGGTGGTGGCGCGCGTTCGAAGAACGCGGCGAGACCCGCATCCGGCTCGGCATCGCGAAACCGTGACGGCTATGCCCCGTACGCCGCTGCACATCCTTCAGTTCGGCGCGACCGGACAGGTGGCGCGGTGCCTGAGCGCGCTGGCAGACGATGATCTCAAGATCACCGCGCTGCCGCGAACGGTGGCAGACCTGACCGATGACGATGCGGTGCAGCGGGCGATCCACGAGGCGCCGTCCGATACTGCGGTTATTGTCAATCTGGCCGCCTACACCGCGGTGGACGCGGCCGAAACTGATCGCGACACAGCTTTCGCGGTAAACGGGCGGGCGCCCGGCGTGATGGCGAAAGCCGCACGCGCGCGCGGACTGCCCCTTATTCATCTGTCTACAGACTATGTCTTTGATGGATCGGCATCGCAGCCCTACCGGGAGAGCGATCGCACGTCCCCGCTGGGTGTGTACGGCGCTTCCAAACATGCCGGCGAAATCGCCGTGATGGAGGCGTCGCCCGACGCTGTTGTCATGCGAACCGCCTGGGTTTTCTCCGCCCATGGAAAGAATTTCGTCCGCACCATGGTACGCCTGGCTGCTGAACGCGCCGAGATATCCGTGGTCGATGACCAGCTCGGCTGTCCCACGCCGGCTGCAGCGATCGCTGATGCCATTGCAAGCCTTGGACGGACACTGGCAGGGCAGGAGAGGCCGGCCGACTCCGCGGGTGTTTTTCACTTTTGCGGCGACCGCACGATGAGCTGGTGCGGATTTGCCGATGCGATCTTTGAACGGCTTGCCGCGGCGGGCCTGAAACGGCCGCACCTGCATCCCATCCCGACCAGCGCCTACCCCACCCCGGCTTCACGACCGGCGTACTCGGTACTGGACTGCTCGCGCATCCATGATGTTTATGGTGTAAAGGCAGCGGACAGCCTTGCCGGTCTCGACAGCGTGCTGACGGAAATTCTCAAATAAAACAGACGGAATATAAAGCGATGAAACGCAAGGGCATTATTCTGGCGGGTGGCAGCGGTACGCGTCTGCATCCCATGACCACCGCCATCTCAAAACAACTTCTGCCCGTCTATGACAAGCCGATGATTTACTATCCTCTAACGGCTCTTTTGATGGCCGGGCTTAATGACATACTCATTATTACGACGCCCGACCAGCGACCGGCCTTTGAGCAGTTGCTTGGCGATGGCGCGAACTGGGGCGTGACGCTCAGCTACGCAGAGCAGCCCAAGCCGGAGGGCCTCGCACAGGCCTTCCTGATCGGCGAGGAATTCCTTGCCGGAGCACCCAGCGCCCTCATCCTGGGAGACAATATATTTCACGGGCCCGATTTCGCGGCCTTGTGCCGTGAGGCCGATATGCGCCCGCACGGAGCAACGGTGTTTGCTTATCAGGTTGAAGACCCTCACCGTTACGGGGTGGTGGAATTTGACAAGAATGGCGTGGCGATCAGCCTGGAGGAGAAACCCGTCAATCCGCGCTCCGATTTTGCGGTGACGGGTCTGTATTTCTACGACAGCAAGGTCGTCGAATACGCAAAACAGGTGAAACCCTCCCAGCGGGGAGAGCTTGAGATCACGGATCTCAACAAGATCTATATGGAGAACGGGTCGCTTAATATTGTCCGGATGGACCGTGGCTATGCCTGGCTGGACACGGGTACGGTGGAAAGCCTCATCGAAGCGGCCGAATATGTGCGGGCTATCGAGCACCGTCAGGGCATCAAGATCGGCTGCCCCGAAGAGGCGGCATTCAATAATCGCTGGATAGACGCCAAACAACTGCATGCACTTGGCGAAGCAGGCGCGAAGTCGGAGTATGGCCGGTACCTTATGCGCACCGCCAAGCGGGCCAATCCCTGAGCGTCCGGCCCGCCAATGCATGGGCTGGAACGTTTTAGCGGGCAAACCATCCGCGCAGGCGCAGCCGCGCATGACACGCTGCGGCTCGCAGTTGCGCCGCCCGTCCGATGGCGAAAATGACCAGGGCCGACAAAGCGGCACAGGCCAGGCTGATCCAGACCAGCGGGTTTGATACCAGCACGGTCACGCCGCGTTCGCCGGACTCGATGGCCCGCCAGACCTGATCGCTGAAGCCGGCAATCACGATGGGCCGCACCCAGCCTGTCGCCAGCGTGCCCAGCAGGGCAGCGCCGAGCGAGGCGCCTGCCGCCGCCACCAGCAGCGCACAACCCGCACTCGGGACCACCGGAACCAGCCTGATCGCCGCCGTGCTGGCAATCGGCGCGGTGCGGATCCGAGACATGAGGCCCAGCACGAAACCGCGCAGGCTCCGGACACGGACGACTTTGCACACAAGCCGGCGGGCTGACCGCGTGTCCAGCCGCCCCATGGCATGCACAACCGCGCAGGCCGCGATCATGGCGATGAAGTAGACAATGCCCGCGCCAACACCGAACACAGCGCCTGTCAGAAGGATGGAGATCGTCCCGGATGGTGCCATGACCAGCTGCGAGGCGAAGAAATAGAAGAACAAGATGGCCAGGGCGGTGGCCAGCGCAAGCCCTTCGGTTTCGGTGTCCGCAATGAGCGACTGGATGATGGTTTCACCCGACAGCGCAAACAGGATTCCTCCCGCCAGGCACGCAGCGGCAACCACCCACCACCGGCGGACAAGGACCCGCTGGCGTGGCGCGGGCCCGGCCATTACAGATTGACTTTGTTGAACACCGGCGAGGGCATCAGCCGGATCAGCACCATCACCCAGCGCCAGAACCATGGAGCATAGACGGTGGGCGGACCGGGCCGCTTCACGCACCGCTCCACAATCAGCGCAATACGCTCCGGCGTGGCCCAGAGCGGCTTGGCTGTCTTTTCGACATCAGCAGTCATCGGCGTATCGACAAAGCCAAGCCTGAGATTGACGGCGCGGGGCGCATTCGGCATTGCCGCCCATTTATGGGCCAGCCCCTGCATCAGAACGGACAGCCCGGCCTTGGCCGATCCGTATACGTAGTTTGATCGCCGGCCCCGGTCGCCCGCAACGGAGCTGGCCGTCAGCAGGACCCGGCCGGCGGGGGCGTCCATCTGCTCGAGGATACGCGCCGCCGCCAGCACCCAGTGGGCTGCGCTGGAATAGTTCACCGCAATAATCGTCCCGGCATGGTCGGCGTCGGTTTCGGCCCGCGCCTGATCACCCAGGACGCCGTAGAAGAGCAGCACCGTATCGAGCCCGCCCATCTTGCCGGCCGCTTGCCGCAGCAGGCCATCGGCATCCGCGGTATCGGTAAGATCGGCTGCAACGATATCCACACGGGCTGCGCCCCGGGCGCCGAGATCCTGCGCCTCGCGTTCGAGCAGCGCCGTGTCGCGCGCCACCAGGGTGAATGAGGCTCCCTCCGCCGCGAAACGGCGCGCGCTCTGTACCGCCATCGCCGACAGGGCGCCGAGAATTACGATCTTGCGTGCGGGGTTATCCGTCATGGTGTGTCACTCTTCGCCAGAAAGCTGATGAAATCAAAGGGTCACGCAAGGCCTCGACCTTGCGCCAGTCAGGATAACTCTCCTGGAAAGCGTGTGCGGACATGCGGCCGTCCTTGGCCGGATAAAGCCGCCCTCCGGCCGCCAGTACAATGGCGTCCAGATCACGCATCAGAGCGAGCGTTGCGGCGCCGTGATTGGCAAAATCCAGCGCCAGCGTCACGCCCGGCATGGGGAAGGACAACAGGCCGGGCGACGGCGTGTTTCCAAATGTCTTGAGGACAGCCAGAAATGAGCCCTCGCCCGACCGCGCTATCCTCTCGAGCATGGCGCGGGTTGCGTCGCGGGCCTGATCGAAGGGTATCACCGACTGATACTGGTAAAAGCCGCGCGGCCCGTAGAGCCGGTTCCAGTGACCGATCGCATCCAGCGGGTAGAAGAAGCCCGAATAGTGGACCGTGGAGAGGCCCGGTTTCGAGAGCTGGCGCCAGCGGTAAAGCGCGTTGAAGCTGCGCAGCGTCACCGGGTTCAGCGCCATCGCGGGCGCATCGAACGGCAGCGACGGACCCATCCGGCCGCTGTGCGCCTCATGCCCGCCCGGCGACGCCCAGTCACCGGAGGAGAACACGCCCTGCCCCAGCCGGTCACCCTGAGCGGTGCAGTCTATCCAGGCAACCGTGTGTTCGTGCTCGGCCGCCCGCACCTCGGCCAGCTCGAAGAAATGATCGACATTGCGGATCGCTTCGACGCGTTGCGCGATCAGGGCCGAGGGTATGGCGGTCAGGGCGATTTCCGCATCCAGGATAATCCCCGTCAGGCCCAGCCCGCCAACCGTCGCGGCGAAAAGTTCCGCGTGCGTCTCCGGGCTGATGCGCTGCACCGCGCCGTCAGAGCGCGCCAGGGTCAGGCTGCGGACATACCGCCCGAACGTGCCGGCACCGTGATGGTTCTTGCCGTGCACGTCATTGGCAATCGCGCCGCCCAGCGTGACAAAGCGCGATCCCGGTGTCGTCGGCAGGAAAAAGCCGGCCGGCACCACCACGCGCAGAATCTCGTCAAGGCTCACACCGGCTTCGGCGCGAAGCGTGCCTGCGGCCGCATCGAAGGCCATGAAGCGGTCCAGCCCGCGCGTCTCGATCAGGCTTCCGCCGGGGTTCAGGTTGCTGTCGCCATAGGAGCGGCCCAGGCCGAAGGCCAGCGTGGACAGGCCGGCTGCCTTCGCGCTGGCGAACAGCGCCTCCACGCTGCCGGGCGTCTGAGCACGGCCGATCCGGTGCTCCGCATCGACGACGCGGCCCCAGGAACGGCGGCCCCGCTCCGTGTGAAAGCGCTCGCTCATCTCGGCAGATTACCCTTCACGTCAGGCTCGCAAGCCCGAACACGATCATCAGCACCAGGCCGAGCAGGAGGCTCGGACGGTCCCGGATGGCGAAGCTTACCGGATCATCATCCAGCGTGCCACGCTCGGCCAGCAACCAGACGCGCAGGGTCCAGCCACCGATGATGACAGGTGCCAGGAGCAGCCACTCGGCCGTCGAATACAGGCCTGCCGGATAGGCATCCTCGATGATGTACAGACACAGAATGACGATGGCGGCCATCGCGCTGGCCATGCCCATCGACAGCGAGAAAGCCCTGTCTTCGGTGACATATCCCCGGCCGCGTATTGGCTCGCCCGGTGCCCCTGCCGCGATCTCCACATGGCGCTTGGCCATGGAAAGGGAGAGGAAAAAGAACATGGAGAAGCTGAACAGCCAGGGCGAGAGATCCGCACTGATCGCCAGGGCACCGATCACCAGCCTGATGGTGAACAGGGCCGCGAGCAGCAGCACGTCCACCAGCGGCTGACGCTTCAGTCCGAACGAATAGGCCAGCGTGATCGCGAGATAGGCCAGCAGGCCCAGCCCGGCCCACAAGCCGCCGGCGGCTGTGGTCAGGACAAGTCCCCCCCCGATCAGGACGGGCGCGGCAAACAGGCCTTGCTCCGGAGCAATCCGCCCCGAGGCAAACGGCCGGGTATGTTTGGACCGGTGCCGGCGGTCGGCGCTCAGATCGGCCAGATCATTGAGGATATACGTGCCCGAGGCCGTCAGGCCGAGGCCGGCAAAGGCGGCGAGCACCGCGATGAGTGTCTCTGGCTCGCGATAAAGGCCGGACAGAAGAAGCGGAACAAAGACCAGCAGGTTTTTCGACCATTGATGCAGGCGCAAGGCCTTGCGCCATCCACGCAGGCCCGCAGGCTCATTGGGAAAATGGGCCTCGACAGGTTTGCCAAGCGCGCGCGCCTTGCGCTGCGTCGCGGGCCGCGCACCGGCCAGAATGATGGCATCGGCGTCCTGCCACACTGCCAGGTCAGCCGGACTGTCCCCGGCATAGACATAGCCATCAGGGAAGCGCGCCCGCAGCCAGGCCTGCTTCTTTGCTGATTTCAGATTGGTCAGCCCGTCAGACCCCTTCGCCCCGGTGAAGAAACCGAACCGTGCGGCCACCTTGTCGGCAATTGCCTGGTCAGCAGCCGTGACCAGCCACACCTCCCGGCCCGAGGCATGTTCGGCGGCTGCATAGTCCGCCAGGTCCTGCCGGACCGGCAGTGTGTCGATATCCAGCTCGCTGATCGCAGAGAGACGATGCTTGAAGGGCGCGCGGCCACCCGCCAGGGCGGCCAGCACCGCCGGCAATTGATGGGGCGCAGAGAACAGCCGCTCGGTCAGAGCCTCGACCAGCGTGTCGTTCAGCAGCAGCGTGCCGTCCATGTCCAGAACCAGCGGCAGGCGGCGTGTCATGTCGTCTCCTCCTCCCGGTCATCCGCAATCGCGCCGCGGGCCTTGGCAAAGGTGAAATACTTGTGGGCGAAATAGCTTGTCACCACGGGTGAGGCGATGCCGACCAGATGACTTGTCGCCGCCGGCTCGAACGTCCATCCAATGGCCGGCAGGATGAACCGCGCGAGCACGATCGTGACGCACCAGACCTGGGCCAGCGCGACAACATTCACGATCGCAAACCGGAAATATTCCTGCTGCGGCGACCGGCCGCTGGCGGCGAAGACGAAGAAGCGCGTCAGGAGATAGGCCGTGGTCATGCCGACGCCATAGGCGAGCACCACCGATATCTCGAGCGGCATGAAAAGGTGCAGGATGAGATTGGTCACCCAGTTCACGCCCGCCGCCAGGCCGCCGGCAATCACGAAACTGGCAAACTCCCGGCTCATGCCCCCTCGCCGCGGCGCTTGGCCCGATCGATTGCAGCAACCAGAATCTTGGCGAACCGCGCGCTTTCCGACACGCCCCGGTCCTCGGGATAGTAAAAGCAGGTATCGGCAATCTGCAGGCCCGCGACAGGGGTGACATGATCAGGGATCATGTCGGCAAAGCCGACTTCGCAGACCGGCTGGGCATAGCGCAGGCGGCCCACATGCGAGGCGATCAGATCATCGCGCGAGAGGCCGGGGTTCACGCGCACGAGATAGTCGAAACTCTCCGCAATGAACGCCTCGTCAGACATCCGGAACTTCGGATTGTCCTGCGGCATGTAGTAGGGCACGTAGACGACCGTATTCTCCAGCGGACGCAGGTTCGAGAATTCGACAAAGCCGGGAATCTCGATCTCCGGATCGCTGATATTGACCCAGAAATTGTCTGTAACCGGGCGCTTGAGCTTGTGAAGCACACACACCACGCCGATATTCTTGATCTGCTCGTAAGGGGCGCGCAGATGGGCGTGGCTGTCGTCGAACATGGCCGGTACATAGGGCGTGGGAATGGTTGAAATCACATGGTCGGCCGTGAACGCGCGGCCATCCGCCGCCACGACGCCGCGAACCTGCCCGTCCTCGATCACGAAGCGCTCCGCGCGGGTTTTGTAGTGAATCTGGCCGCCGCGTTCGGTGATCATGTCCGCCAGCGCGTTCATCAGCGTCTCCGAGCCGCCCTCGATATAGCCGAGCTGTTCCTCGAACAGGCTTTTCCGCGAATTGCCCAGACGCTTGATGCGCTGCCATATCCAGGCCGCCGAAACGCTGCCGGCAAGATGGTAGAATTTCAGTTCCAGCAGCCGGCGCCACAGCTTGTCGTAGGCCCGTTCGCCGGACCAGCCGATGAACCAGTCGCGGGCACTGATCTTGTCCAGCCTTTCCCAGTCCGACCGCTTGGTCGCGGTGAACATCTGCATGCCGTAGCGGAACTTGGTGACCGGATCGACACCCGGCGCGGCCAGAAGCGACACCGGGTCCCCCCAGCGGATGAGGCGCCCGTCAAGAAAATAGCCCATCTTCGTGCTGACCCATTTCATCGCGCCGGTCAGCCCTGCATCGTCGAGCAGATCCAGCGTGTCCTGATCGGACAGGCAGCAGAAATGATAAAAGCGCTCGATGGACAGGCCGTCGAAATCGAAATGCGCCGCCATGCCGCCCGGCCGGTCATCGGCCTCCAGCATTTCCACCCCATATCCCTGCTTCTGGGCATGGTGAGCGACGGCAAGGCCCATCGGGCCGGCACCGATGACAATGACCCGTTCCACGCTGGTTGAAGCCATCGCTCGCTGCTCTCCGGACCTAGAATTTCAGGGTTATGCCAGAATAGACCGGATGCAGGAATGTCTGGCGCAGCGCCTCGTCGAGCGGTGTTGACGGCACGCCGAAAATCGCTGGCCAGTCGATCACCTCGAACTCGTCCGGTGTGACCAGGGCTTCCAGCTGATGGGTCGTGAAAGGCGGGTTGCGGTCGAATAGCGCATAGGTCTGCAACAGCAGCTTGAACACGCCATAGGGAATTTTCACGATTGGCGTCTTTATACCGCACACCGCCCTGATCCGGCGCAGCAGGTCGATATAGCTGATGCGTTCCTGGCCGGAGATATTATAGATGCCTTCCACTTCCTGCTGCAGCGCGGCACCGACAATCGCCGAGAAGTCCCCGCCATAGAGGGGCTGGCGCAGATAGCGGCCATGACCGGGAACCGGGAAGACCGGCGCCTTCTCCATGAAGCGCTTCAGCCAGCCCAGGTGCTTGCGGTCGAACCAGCCGAACATCAGGGTCGGCCGCAGGATGCAGCAGCGCACGCCTGATGCCACGACCAGCGCTTCCTGCTCGGTCTTGCTGCGCGTGTAGAAATCGTCGGCCATGGAATTGACCACCGACGAGCTGACATGCGCGACATACCGGACCTTGCCCCGCTTGATCGCATCCAGGCACAGCCGGGTGGCGGTGACGTTGTTGCGGCGGAATTCGTCCTCATCCAGCCCGCCGATTTGCGCGTGCAGCAGTACCGCAAGATCGCAGGCGGCGAGAACCTCTTGCCACGGCCCCGGCTCGGCCAGATCGGCGTCGAGGGTCTCGATCTCCGGGTGCATGCCGCGCAGCACGGCCATATTGGCCGCGTGTTTGTCGGCGGCCACGATTTCAAAGCCTGCTGCCTTCAGCGAGGGGATGAGGTTCTGGCCCACAAGGCCGGCTGCCCCTGTGATGAATACGCGACCGCGCAAAGTCATTCCCCCTTATGCATGGGGCCGGGCCTTAGCACCTCGAACTGAGAACCACAACTCCCGGCAGATGAACCGCTCAGCGGCTGGTCAACGCGCGGCGCGTCGGCTAGATGTCACCCGCGAACCGTTTCCCTCGCGAAACGCGGAGTGGCCACCATGTTCACTCCCTGATCGGACGCGGAGCCAGCCAAGTCGATGCGAACTCATGCGATCTGTCCTTTGCCTGCCGCCGCCAGCACGACCGGCCGGCGAGGCCCGCACACGCGGACCGGACACACTGGCCCCCGCGCAGCCCTGTCATGACTGAATGGCTTGTCCTGCTTGGCACATCTGTCCTGGTGGCCGTCATTCTGGCGGTCTCCATAGCGGCGCCGGCTGCCGCGCTTTACCGGCGCGGCGTCAATGGTGTGCTCGCGCTCGGTGCCGGGATGACCGCCAGTGCCCTGGCAGCCTGGCTGTGCTTTTTCGCATTTGTGGCGCACCCGGTATTCGGGACCGCCATCCAGATCCTGATGCTGGCGGGCTTTGCCTGGCTGGCCTGGTCGGAGCGGGCGGTGTACGCCGGGGGCGACGCACGCGGAGAGATCCTGGCCCCTGTATCGGGTGCCCTCGCCGTAGGCATCCTGGTTTTGCTCATCACCTTTGGTAACGGTCAGCCCACGGAATATCTGATTGCTGCGGCGACGGCCTATAGCCACCCGCTGCCGGATGATAACCAGCTTCCCTTCGTTTTTGCTGAAATGATCCGGTCCGGAGAGTTCCGCTCTCCAATGCGCGGGGACTGGCTGAGTTCGGACCGCCCCCCCTTGCAGACCGGCATGGTCCTGCTTTACGGCCCGCCGGGCCTGTCAGGCGGATCGGTGCTGGTCTATCAGACCGTCTCCACCCTCGCGCAGACCTGGGCTTTGATGGGGTGCTACGTGCTCACCCGGTCGCTCGGGGCCAGCCGGATCGCCGGCTGGATGACCGTCGCCCTGGTTGCCGCCTCCCCGCTTTTCCTGGTCCATTCCGTCTTCGTGTGGCCGAAGCTTTTGCCCGCCGGCCTCGTGTGCGTGACGGCGGCCCTGTTCTTCACCCGTACCCTGGCCGATGTGCGGCTCCGGGCAAGCGCCGGCGCTCTGGCCGGTCTGGCCGCCGCCCTGGCATTCGGTGCCCATGGTGCCACCGCCTTCGTCCTGGTCGGGTTTGCGGCAAGCGCGCTGGTGCTCCACCGCTTCCCGTCTTTTGCCTTCTCGGCAACGGGTCTTGCCACCTTTGCAGCCAGCTACCTGCCCTGGACGCTCTACCAGCAATTCGTGGATCCGCCCGGCAACCGGCTTTTGAAATGGCATGTGGGCGGATCGATTCCGGTCGATGATCGCGGCGTGGTGGAGACGCTCATCGACAGCCTGAGGACCGTATCAGCGGCTGACTGGCTCTATGGGCGCCTGATCAATCTTGAGCAGATTGTCTCCGATCCCTGGGCCCGCTTTACCGCGCCGCTTCGCCTGCTGCTGGCTGACGACCGGTCGGCCATGGCTGAGCATTTGCGGGCGGTGGATTTCTTTCACTGGAGCGCGGGCCTGGGGATGGCTGCGCCGTTCCTGGCCCTTCTGCCGGTGGCATTGCTGCTGCCAGGCACCCGTCCTCTGGCCACCGCCATCGCGGCGAGCCTGCTGGTCTGGGCGGTGCTGATTTTCGATCACGGCGGGGCGGTGACCCACCAGGGCAGCTTCTTCCCACAGCTTGCCGTGTTCGCGCTGATAGGATACGCCGCCAGCCAGATCAGCTGGCGTATCGTTGCCATCCTGGCTGGCCTGCAGCTGGCCGCGCTCGCCCTGGTCTATTTCGTGTTCAATTAGCGGACGCCTCGACGCAGGGGTCGAGGCGTGATTGAACTGTTGAGCTCTTGGAGCACGAGTGTGCCCGCGCGTTTGAAAGCCGTTGTGTAGGGGTCAGCCCATGACGATTAGCCAACTCACGCGGGCTGCGGGCCTGGCCGCAATCGTCCTCGCGGTGATGACCCTCGCCATCACGCTCTACGCTGTCAGCGTGGCCTATTCACCCCTGCCCTATTGGGACCAGTGGGAGCGGGTCACGCCTGGCCAGCATCTCAGCGAGATGTTTGTTCAGCACAATGAGCATCTCCTGGTCATACCGTCGCTTTTCTTCCTGATCGACACGGCGGTATTCGGTGGCCGGAACCTCTTCCTGCTCACCTCCATCCTGCTGACCCAGGCCATTCATGCGGGCCTGCTGATCTGGCTTGCACGCCGGGCAGGCGCGCGCGGGTCAGGCCTGCTGCTGGCCGGCGGCCTCACCGTCGCGCTGCTGTTCTCCGGTGCCCAGATAGAAAACCTCTACTGGGGCTTCCAGGTCCAGTTCGTCATCGTGTACCTGCTGGCAACTGCCTGCTTTGCCGTCACCGTGCTGGCGCAGCCGGGCTGGAAAGCCGATGCCGCCGCAGCGGCGCTGGGTCTGGCGGCGGCGTTCAGCTTCTCAGCCGGCTTGCTGGTGCTCCCGGCCGCCGCCGTGGGCGCTCTGCTCGCCGGGCGGGGCTGGCAAAGAATTGGCGTGCTCGCCGTCTCGGCCGCTCTCGCGGCCTTCCTCTATTCGCGCGGGATGCAGACCTTCAATCACTCCAACCCCGGCGACGCGCTGGGTCATGTGATCGAGATTGTCTACTACACCGTCATCTATCTCGGCGCGCCCTTTGGTTATGCCTTCTCCGAAAGCCCGCTGGCGGGTTACGCGCCGGCCTTCCAGGACCCTATAGAAGGGGCAAAGCTGTTTGGCGCAGCCGGACTGGCGGGCGCCCTGCTGCTGGTCCCCCTCACGCTGTGGCGGTCGGGGCCGAGAGCGCGCCTGGTCCTGCTGCTTGTCGCGGGCCTGGTCGTCGGGGCGGGCCTTCTCACCGCAATGGGCCGCTGGGAATTGGGGGCGCAGCAGGCCTTCGCATCGCGCTACGCCACGCCGGTGCTGATTTTCTGGGTCGCCATCGCCGCGCTCATCTGGTCGTTTGCCCGCAGCCTGCCGCGCCAATCCTGGCGCGCCGGAGCCATGCTGGCCCTGGGCGGGCTTCAGCTTCTGGCCATGCTTCTGCTTCTGGGAAACCGGGATATCTGGATGGACATGGCGCACTCCCAGCGCAACCGGACCGTCGCGGCGGAGTCCGCCATCATGACCGGCGCGCTCGACAGAGAGGCGCTGGCGGGCATCTATCCCTCGCCCGAACTGGTCGTGCAGCGCAGCCGGCTGCTCGCTGCCGGGCGCCTGTCGGTCTTTGGCCGCGCGGAAGCGGACTGGCTGAACCGCCCGCTGGCCGAGTTCACGCCGGAAGCCGATGCCGACACCTGTATCGGCGCGGTTGATGTGCGGCTTGCCCTCGAACCGTCCGGCACCGCGCCGGGCTTTGTCCGCCTCACGGGCTGGGGATGGGATTCGCGCCGCCGCGAAAGCCCGCGCGCCTATCTGGTCGTGGACTCGGACGGTATCGTGCGGGGGTATGGCCGCCGGGCCATCGACCGCCCGGACGTCACCGCTGCCTTGCCGGTTGTCGATGATCTGAGAACAGGCTGGATCGCCCACGCGCGCACCGGGCCGCAAGAGCCGCTCATCGTCTATGCGCTCCTGGGCAGCGGGCGTTCACGTGTGGTCTGCCAAATCGGATCGATATGACCACTCCGGGCCCGGATCATGTCACGGTGATTGTGGTTGCCCATAATGCGGGCAGCTTCCTCAAACCCTGCCTGGAGGCGCTCGCTGCGCAGAGCTTTGCCGACTTCACCGCCATTATCGTCGACAATGCCTCCACTGACGGCGCGGTGACCGATGCCATCCTGCCTGACGCACGCTTCCAGATCGACACGCCGGGCAGCAATCTCGGCTTTGCCGCTGCCAATAACCGCGCCGCTGCCAACACCGGCTCGCGCTGGATCGCCTTGCTCAATCCCGATACACGCGCCGCGCCGGACTGGCTGGAGCAATTGCTGGCAGGTGCCGGGCGCTGGCCGGATGCCGCCGCCTTCGGCTCAACCCAGCTGCGCCTTGACGAGCCCGATATTCTTGATGGAGCCGGCGATGTCTGGCACGCCGCAGGCGTCGCCTGGCGGGCACTCGAAGGCCGCCCCGCAAGTGAGAATCCGCCTGAAGGCGAGACATTTGCTCCGTGTGCGGCCGCTGCGCTCTACGACCGCGCCACCTTCCTCCGTCTGGGCGGTTTTGATGAAAGCTTCTTCTGCTATTGCGAGGACGTGGATTTCGGCTACCGGCTGAGACTGGCCGGCGGTCGATGCATCCAGCTGGCAGACGCGGTAGTCTACCATGCCGGTTCTGGCACGACGGGGCGTTACTCCGATTTCACGGTCTTTCACGGGCACCGCAACCGGGTCTGGGTGTTCCTTAAGAATACGCCGGGCCTGCTGATGTGGGCGCTGCTTCCTGGCCATCTCCTGCTCAATCTGCGTATGCTGCAGAACGCCCCGACCGACACCTATCGCAGCACGCTCCTGCGCGCCTATGCCGCCGCCTGGAAAGGGCGCAAGCCCATCATGCGGCAAAGGCGCCGTATACAGAAGGAGCGCCGGGCGCGCTTGATCGATCTGGTGCGCGCCATGGCCTGGACGCCAAAGCTGGTGACCCGCCGCGCGGCCCTTGTGGACAAATCGGGCAGACGCATTAATGGTCCCCGCGGGATCGGGCAAAGCGAAGGCAGTTGAAAGAGCGTGGGGGTATGAACAAGAAGAGACTGACGGGAATGCCGGGCAGCAAGGGAGACGCGCGCAGGTCCGGCAAAGCCGCCGCAGACCCGGCGGCCGCCTCCCGGAAACCTCAAGCCCGCGCGCCGGCGGCACGGGCGGCCAGCAAGGCCGCGCCGGTCACGCCGCCCGACCGTCCGTCAGGTCCGGCGCTGATCGAGGCTGGCGATCTGCTGGCCTATCACGAGGCTCAGCAGGCCCGCGCCGACGCTCTCCAGCGCCAGATTGCCAGCTTGCACGCCCGCCTGGACGATGCAGCACAATTGCTGGCATCCCGCGCGCAAGTGATTGATGACATTGATGCCCGTCGTGTCGCCGCCGAGAACCAGCGCGCGGTGCTGGCCCGGACACTGCGCCAGGTCAATCACAGCCTTGTCTGGCGCTTTGCGCGGATCATCCGGGCCGCCGGACGCCGGCTGCCGCCACTGGGTGCGCTGTCTGCCCTGCTGTTTGAGTCCGTCCTTCAGCTGCTCAATGGCCGGATCGTCCAGCGGCCGCAGCTGCGTGCGGCGCGTCTGGCGCGGGCGAACGAGGACCGCGCCGCCATTCTGGCCAGCGATCTGTTTGATCCTTCCTGGTATGTCGAGCAATATCCGGACGTCGCCGAGTACAAGCACAGCCCGCTGGAGCATTTTCTGCGCTACGGAGCCAGCGAGGCGCGCAACCCCAATCCGTTCTTCGACACCGCCTGGTATCTGGCAGCCTATCCCGAAGCCGTAGCCAGCGAACGCAACCCGTTGGCCTATTACGCGCTGTTCGGCATTGCCCAGAAGCACGCCGCCAGCCCGCGCTTCGACACCCACTGGTACGGCGTTCACTTCGCGTCTCACCTGACCAGCGGCATGACCCCGCTTCAGCACTACCTGCATGCCGGACAATGGCTCGGCCTGCCAACCAATGCCGCCGCCGCTGCCAGGCAAGCGGCCGGGGCTACCGCGGAAGCTCCCGTGCTCATTCCCGCACAGCCGGACCTGCCTCCCTTCCGCCTGACGCAGCCCGACGCCATCCCGGCCGGTGAGAATCGCACCCAATCGGCTGGCACCACCCATGGCAACCCGCCAGGCAAGATCGCAGAGCCATGAGCGCCGTGGTGGACACGCCCTCAGAGCGAGAAACCCGGCTCGGCCGGGGCCGCGGACGGGTGTTTTCGCCCGGCGCGTTCGTCGAGCTGGAGATCGCCCTGCCCGATTGGGCAAGACCGGCCCTGCGCAAGACTGATCTGGACGTGATCCTGATGATCGATGCGCCGGGGGCTGACTGCGGTCTCGAGCCTGTTATCGCGCTGGATTTCGGCACACCCGGCTCGGCACCGCTGCTGCGCTGGCAGATCGACGGCGTGGCGGCGGCCCGCGGCGGGGTCCGCCTGCGCCTCCCGCGCGGCCTCAGGAAACTCTGGCTGCGGCCGCATAATGGACCTTTCGTCGCCCGTGATTTTGCCTGCCGGCTGATGCCGGCCAGTGTGGCGCGCCCGCGGGGCGAGCGTCTCCTGTTTGAAGTGCGCGCCGGCGACGAGGCCGGCATCGGCTCGCTGAAGACCCGCCCCTCCCTGCTCGATGCCACTGCGCGCGCCAGCCATTATATGGAGCTGGACACGCTCACTGGCCGGTTCCGGACACTGACAGCTGATCCGCATATCGAGTTCGATCTCAAAATACCGCTTGGCAAGGGATGGTGGCGCATCGACGCCGACATGGCCGCTCCCGATGCTGCCCGGCCGCGCATCTATTTCGCCGATGATCAGAAATACTTCGAACACCATTCCGCCGAGCTGACCCTGCGCCGGAGCGGCCGGTTTACCGGTTACATATGCCTGTCCGGCAGCACGGCCCGGGTGCGCTTCGATCCGAGCTGCCGTCTGGGCGACAGCGGAAACCTGCAGCGGCTCTCGCTCCATCCCGTGTCTCCTGCCGCCGTCGCGCGCGAAGCGGTAAGACCCTCCATCTGGTCAGCGACACGCAGTGCGCGGGCTTCGCGCGCCTTGCTGCGCCGGCTGTTCGATCCGGCAGCCGATACCGGCCACTGGCCGCTGCCCTTGCGCATGCCCGACGAAGAGGCCGGCAAAGCCGGAGATGCCGAGGCATATGCCAGCTGGATCGCCAGGCATGACTACCATCCGGCCAGAGACGACCCGCATTACATGAGCGCCTTGAGGCAGCTGGACGAAGCGCCGCTCGTATCGGTGATCATGCCGGTCTACAAAACTCCCGTCGAGCTTCTGGATGCGGCGATCAAGTCGGTGCGCGCCCAGCTCTATTCCAACTGGGAGCTCTGTATCGCTGACGATGCGTCCGGCAGCCCGGAACTGGACACGCGTCTGCGCTACTGGATGAAGACGGACCGGCGCATCAAGGTCGCCTTCCGTGAGACCAACGGCAACATCTCTGCCGCCACCAACTCCGCTTTCGCCATGGCGCAAGGCGAATGGGTGGCCCTGCTCGACCATGATGACGTGCTGCGCCCGCACGCCCTTGCCGAGCTTGTGCTGACAGCCGCCCGCAAGCCGGACGCGCAGATCATCTATTCGGATGAAGACAAGCTCGATGAGGACGGCCAGCGCTACGGCCCCTATTTCAAGCCGGATTTTTCACCCTGCCTGTTTTACGGGCAGAACTACCTCAACCACCTCACCGCACACCGCGCCGCCAATATCCGCGCCGTTGGCGGCTGGCGCGAAGGGTTTGAAGGCAGTCAGGACTACGATCTCAATCTGCGCATTCTCGAACGCGTCGGCGCGGACGCGGTCGTGCACATCCCCAAGGTCCTCTACCACTGGCGGGCAGTGGCGGGCTCGACCGCGGTGGCTGTCAGCGAGAAGTCCTACGCCTGGGAAGCCGGGAAGCGGGCGCTGGAAGAGCATTTTGCGCGCCTGAAACTGCCCGCCACAGTGGGTCAGGTTGAGGAACTCCCCTATTACCGGATCGACTGGCCCGCCCCCTCGCCTGAGCCGCTGGTCAGCCTGATCATTCCGACCCGCGACCGTGGCGAACTGGTCGAGATGTGTGTGGAGTCCATTCTCGGGCTCTCCACCTATCAGAACTACGAGATCCTGATCGTCGACAATCAGTCCACGATGCCAGAGACATTCGCCCTGTTCGACCGGCTTCAGGAAAAGGATTCCCGCGTCAGGGTCCTGACCTACAACAAGCCGTTCAACTTCTCCGCCATCAACAATTTTGCTGCCCGGCAGGCCCGAGGCTACATTATCGGCCTGGTGAACAACGATATCGAGGTGATCACGCCGGACTGGCTGGAGCAGATGGTCTCGCTGGCCATCAGGGACGAGATCGGATGCGTCGGTGCCATGCTGTATTATCCCGACGACCGGATCCAGCATGCCGGTGTCGTCATCGGCATTGGCGGCGTGGCCGGCCATTCGCACAAATATCTCGAGCGCGGCACACAGGGTTATTTCGCGCGGCTCAAGCTGGTTCACGATGTCAGCGCGGTCACCGGTGCCTGCCTTCTGGTGCGCCGAGCCGTTTACGAGGCGGTCGGCGGACTGAACGAAGAGCACCTGACGATCGCGTTCAACGATATCGATTTCTGCCTGAAAGTGCGCGCCGCCGGCTACCGGAATGTCTTCACCCCCCGCGCCGAATTGTATCATCATGAATCCGTCAGCCGCGGACATGAAGACACGAACGACAAACGAAAGCGTTTCCAGCGTGAGGCTGAATACATGATCAAAAACTGGGCGACGCACACCGCAGTCGATCCGTTTTATTCGCCCCACCTGTCTCGTGATTACGAAGACTTCCGGATATCCGATAATTGATCAATTTTTTTCGGATGATTTCAAATAGAAGCCGCTCGCGTCAATCAGCCGCTCTGGCGGGCCGGCCGGCCCTGTAGAGCGGTACCGAGCCCGAAGGCCGGACTTGCGGATGCTGGCGTTGTCCGGCTGTGATCACCGAGGCGGGCTGGCCAAGCCGCGATGGTGACGCAGGGCAGGCTGGCAAGCCTGGTGGCGCTGTGCGATCTGACCTGGCTCTGATCTTCGCATCAGGGTGCCCGCGTGCCGCGGGTGCCGGCAAGGTACCAGAACCTGTGCGCGTCCAGGCATTCGGACCGCAGGCCGCCGCTTGCGCTCTTGACGATGCCTGTCTGTTGAGGTCTGCCTGATGCACTCTGATATCAGGCGATGGCCATCCGGTTCGGCCATCGGCGAGCGACACACGACCGGGCCACCCAGAGGAAACCTGTGCCGGCAGGTGGCTGACCCGCCGCAATCGGTGTAAAAATCGGGTTTATCTTCATGATCGTAGGAACACCTCCTCTGGCTGATTTTAGACTGCCCTAGGTTATTTGGTGCGTGACTCTTCCGATAAGAAATTGGCCTATCAAGGAGCCGCTACCCAAATGACGACCAGGCTGACCAGACCACCGGAATCGACGCGGTCACGATCGAGCGAGACAGCCCACGCCGCGCGTCTGTTTCTCGCCCTTGTCCGCCGTGAAGTGGAGGGGCGCTATCGCGGATCCGCACTTGGGATCGGCTGGTCGATGATCACCCCGCTGATCATGCTCGGGATCTATACGTTTGTCTTTGGCGTGATCTTCCGGTCGCGGTGGGTGACATCGGACGCAGACGCCTCACCCGCAGAGTTTGCTGTCATTCTTTTTATTGGCCTTATTCTTTTTCAGGTTTTGGCGGAAACCATTACACGCTCGCCCGGCCTGATGGTCGCTAACACAAACTACGTAAAAAAGGTCGTTTTCCCGCTTTATATTCTTGTTCCGGTTACACTCGGATCCGCCCTGACACATGCCGGAATCAGTCTGCTTATTCTGGTGCCGTTCTTGTTTATTGTATTCGATGGAATACCCTGGACGGCGATATTTCTGCCGCTATCGGTTGCGCCCCTGTGTTTGATGGCACTGGGTGTCGGGTGGTTCCTTGCGTCGATCGGCACGTTTGCCCGTGACATCAGCCAGGTCGTGACCTCCCTCACGACAGCCATGCTGTTTCTGGCTCCGATTTTCTTTCCGGTCAGCGCCCTGCCTGTCTGGCTGCAGCCATGGATCCGGTTCAACCCGCTTACCGTCCCGGTGGACGAGGCCCGGAAGGCGCTGGTTTTCGGGGTCCTCCCCGATTTCATGACGCTGCTTGCCTACACCTGTGTCGCGCTTGCAGTCTGTACGGCAGGGTATGTCTGGTTTCAGAAAACCCGGAAAGGATTTGCCGATGTCCTGTGATCCGGTGATCCGTGTCAGTGACGTTTCAAAACATTATCTGATCTATGAGCGGCCAGAGGACCGGCTCAAGCAGATGATCCTGCCAAAACTGGCGCGAGTCGCCGGGCGGGGTGGACGGCAATACTACCGGGATTTTCCGGCGGTGAGCCATGTTTCCTTCGAAGTCGGCCGGGGTGAGACCTTGGGGATTGTTGGGCGCAATGGTTCAGGCAAGTCGACCCTGCTCCAGATGATCTGCGGAACGCTCACCCCCACTGGCGGTTCGATCGAGGTCCATGGACGCATTGCGGCGCTTCTCGAACTCGGGTCCGGCTTCAACCCGGAATTTACCGGGCGCGAGAACGTTTTCCTGAACGCCGCCATACTCGGCCTGTCCAACGAGGAGACCCGCGACCGCTTCGACGCCATCGCCGCATTTGCCGACATCGGCCATTTTATGGATCAGCCGGTCAAGTCGTATTCCTCGGGCATGTATGTCCGCCTCGCCTTTGCGGTGGCGATCAATGTCGATCCGGACATTCTGATCGTCGATGAAGCGCTGGCAGTCGGGGACGAGGCTTTCCAGCGCAAATGCTATGCCCGTATCGAAGCCATTCGGGCCTCCGGGGCGACGATCCTGTTCGTGAGTCACGGCGCGCAAACCGTTGTCCAGCTGTGCGACCGGGCGATCATGATCGACCGGGGCGAAAAGCTCATGGAAGGCCGGCCCAAGACAGTCATCAACAACTACCAACGCATGATGAGTTTGACGGGCGAAGAGGCGGAGGCCGCCCGTGAGGCCATCAAGTCGGCAGATGGCCGGGGCGAAGACGTATCCTCCAGAGCGTCTCACAGCGGCCAGATCGCACCCCGGCCGGCCGCCATGCCGGACGGCAAGACGAAAGCCTGGTTTGATCCAGCGCTCATCTCCGCTGCAAAACTGGAATACCCCAGAAAGGGCGCCACCGTATCCGATGTGAAAATTATCGACGCAGACAATCGCAACGTAAATAATCTGCTCCTGAACGAAAAGTATTTTTTCCAATACGTTGTCCACTTCGATATGGACATGTCGAATGTCAATTTCAGTATGTTTGTGAAGTCAATCAATGGCGTCGAAATCGCGGGTCAGCACGCCTTTCCCTACGATTCCCACATTGATGTCGCGGCCGGCGAAAGCGTGACTGTGACCTTGCCGTTTGACTGTCCGTTCCTGCCAGGCACTTACAGCTGCAATTGCGGCGTGTTTACCCGCGCCGGGCACGATATCGACATTCGCCACCGCATTCTTGATGCGGTCCTGTTCCGGGTGCTGCCGGTTGACGCGCACTATAGCCGCGTTGGCATGATTGATCTGTGTCCGGATAATCGCGCGGTCCGTATCGAACGCAAAGCCGGCCAGACACTGCCCTGAGCCGCGCGGGGTTCTCTGCTGGCAAGGCCGGCAAAGGATGAGGCCTGAGCGCGCCTTGCCCTGAGGCCCCGCGTCCAAGAGCACGCAGATCACCGGCCCTCGAGCCGCCCGCCGCAGGCCGTGCGCAGACCGTGTGGACCTGTCAGCAGCCCCGGTGACGGCTCGAGCGGCGCTATTGCGCCCGGTTCATTGGTGGGGGCTCTGCGCGCGCGTCCAAACCAGCTCGCTTGGCGCGCGGCCCTGCCAGACCGTGCCCGCGATGGTGTCCCCGCCGTCCAGCGCGCCTTCGAACATCAGCGCGCCCAGACCCGTGGCGAAACCGATCTGCGGCCCGTCCACACGCACCTGTTCAAAGCGCACCTGCGCCCCGCCTTGCCCGGGCGCGGTGAGCTCCACCTGCGCCGCGTCCCCCTCCAGCGTGATCGTCAGGCGCAAGGGCCGCGGCTCCACGCCGGTTTCCAGCACCGTCACCCACACGCCCTCAAGGCGCGGATCGGGGGCCTCGGCCGGTTCGCCGGTCCCGGACAACACCGCCATCGGCTCAGCCGGGCCGGACGGGCTGCAGCCGGCGAGGATGAGAGCGAAGGCGGCGAGGCAGAAGGCGATCAGACGCATGGCGGCTCCGGCGATGAGACCCGTTGAGACTTAGCCGCCGCAGGCCTGCGCGGCCAGTGCGGCGGTGCGCCCGGCAATCGTGCCGAGGGCGGCTTGCGAGAGCGGGTGGCGCGCCTGCCCGTACTCGGCGGGCAGACCCGTCGCGGTCTCCTGAAACAGGTGATTGACGCCGTCGAGGATCACGACCTGCGTTGGCAAACCCCCACGCGCCGCCATCAGGGCCTCGGACTGGCGCGCGGGCAGCACCTGCAGGTCAAACTCGCCGAATACGCCCAGCATGGGGCCGGGGTAGTCAGCCGCTGCCGACACCGGGTCCACGGCGAAGCTCGCCACGGCATAGGGCTGGCCCCAGATCCGGGCCTGCTGGCGGGCGAGGCCGGCGGGCGCGCCGGCGTTCAGCAAGGCCTGCTCCATGTCCTCGCTGACGCGCGCACTGGGCTCTGCCGCGCGCAATACTGCAAACATGGCCTCTTGCAGAGCGCGATTGCCGGTCACCTGGGCGTCGGTCCCGCCTGAGGCGCGGATCAGGGCTTCGGCCTGATCAAACAGGGTCTGCTCCAGGCTCATATGCATGCCTGCCAGCGAGATGATGAAGTCAGGTTGAGCGTCCGGCGCGGCGAGCAGGGCGATCAGCGCGCCTTCGGAATGACCGGCGAACCCGGCGCAGGCGATGCGCGGTTCAGCCGCCAGCATGGCCAGCGCCGCTGCGGCATCGGCGGCGAGATCGGACGGAGCCTGCGGCGCGGGTCCGGTGCTGGCGCCGACCCCGCGATCATCAAGGCGCAGAGACGACAGGCCCTGCGCGGCCAGCGCCTGCGCCAGCGCGGCGTAGAGGCGCAGCTCGCCAAAGGTGCCATCCCGGTCCTGGGGTCCGGAGCCCGACAGGATCACCACGCCCGGCCCGGCAGTGTCGCCCGGCGCCAGACGCAGCGTGCCCGACAGCGTGACCTCGCCCGCGTGGATGCTGACAGCGGTTTCGCCGTCATCATTGTGTGGCGCGGCCGGAGCCGCTGGCTCAAAGCGTCCCCGTTCAAACCTCAGATCAGCCTCCACAGTCCCCTGCCGGAAGCGGCCTTGGATCGCGTCGCCCTCGCGCACGCCATCGAAGGCGACGCCCGGCGGATTGATGGCGAAACCGATCACGTTACCGGCGATGGCCAGCGTGGTCAGCGCCATGCCCGCCGGGCTCTGATCACGGGAGATCAGTGCGCCCCGCCAGCCATCCTCGCCCGCCTCCAGCTCCAGCTCCAGACGCAGCGATTGGGCGCCAATCTCCAATGTCCCACGCCAGGCACCGTCAAAGCCTTCGGTGGTGCTTGCCTGCGTCCCGGGGCCGGCCGGAGACGGCGCATCGGCACCCGCACGAGGCCCGCACGCAGCAAGCGCGAGGCCGGCAGCAAGGCAGAGAGCGGCGCGTTGGAAGGCGGTCATGGCTGGGGCTCCTTGTCAGCTCGGTCTATTATTTAGCATTGACGCTAATTAGCGTCGAGTCTAAATATTGAAACATGACAGATGTGTTCGAAGCCCTTGCCCACCCGGTCCGCCGCGCAGTGCTGAAAAAACTGCGCGCGGGGCCGATGAGCGCGGGCGATCTGGCCGACGCGTTTCCGGTGACCAAGCCCACCATGTCGCGCCATTTCGCGGCCCTGAAAGACGCCGGCCTGATCCGGGCCGAACGCATCGGCACCACCATCCGCTACCGGCTCAACGCGTCGGTAGCTGAAGAGGCTGTGGCGGCCGTGATGGGCCTGCTGGGAGCCGGAAACCACGAGGACGAAGGAGAGGACGGGCATGAGCGCTAGAGCACTGACCGCGGTGGCGGCCCTGATCGCAATGACACTGGGCTTCAGCCTGTGGGGCTGGCTCGCTGCGCCGCCAGGCGTCGAGATCGCGGTGCACTGGAACGCCGCCGGACAACCCGACCGCTATGGCGGCAAGGCGGAAGCCTTCCTGCTCATCCCAGGGGCCGCGATCTTCCTGTCCATCCTGCTGGCGGCCGCGCCCCATATCGATCCGCGCGGGCGCAATCTGGCGGCGTCCGGCTCAGTTCTCCCGACCATATGGATCGCAACCCTGTGCCTGTTCGCCATCGTCCAGGCGGCCCTCACCCTGAGCGCGCTCGGCATGGTCGCGCCGGACGGGGACAGCGTGCCGCGCACAGTGATGCTGGGGGTGTGCGCCCTGATGGTGATCGTGGGCAATGCGCTGGGCAAGGCGCGGCCCAACTGGTTTGTCGGGGTGCGCACGCCCTGGACTTTGTCGTCTGACCGCGCCTGGGACGCCACACACCGCTGGGCCGGGCGCGGCTTCGTCCTCAGCGGCCTGATCGGCGCAGCGTGCACCCTGCTCGCGCCCATCATGGTGGCGGTCTTCGTGTTTTCCGGCCTGATCCTGATGACGGCCTTCGGGTCGGTGGTGCTGTCTTTCCTGGTCTGGCGCCGCGACCCGGAGCGCGAGGTGTTCAGCGAGGACAGCTAGCGGCGTTCAAGCCCCCGCCACGATGGGCGCATACACATGCCAGGGGAAGGCCTGCACCAGGCGGCGGGAGAACTCCACGCCGCGCTCGCTATTGCCCTGGGCGCCAAGGCGCGGGCTGTAGAGGGCGAAGCCGGCCACACCGGGCACCACGATCATCAGCGCGCCAGAGACGCCGGACTTGGCGGGCAGGCCGACGGTGAAGGCGTACTCGCCGGAAAAATCATACATGCCGCAGCTCAGCATGAGCGAGAGCACGGCCTTGACGCTTTCGCGCGAGATGAGCTGGCGCTCGGTGACCGGGCACACCCCGCCATTGGCCAGCGTCGCCGCCACGCAGGCGAGCCGGCGCACATCGGTCTCGATGGCGCAGCAGCGCAGGTAAAGCTCCAGCGCCTCGTGCATGTCGGCTTCAGGCGGGAAACAGCCATGCTCGCGCATGAAGTACGCCAGCGCGTGATTGCGGTCGGCGTGTTTGGTCTCGCTGGCGTACACCGCCGCGTCAAATCCCGGTGCCTCGCCCGCCGCCGCGCCGCGCCACAGCCGCTTCACCAGATCAAAGCGTTCGGCCACCGGCAGGCCCGGCCGGATCAGGGCTGCGGTCAGGATCGCCCCGGCATTGATCATGGGATTGTGGGGCCGGCCCTTCTTGTTGAGCGTGATTTCGTTGAAGCCCTGCCCCGACGGTTCGCGGCCCACATGGGCGTGTAAGGTGGTTTCGCCCACCAGCTCCAGCGCCAGGGCGTAATTCATGGGTTTCATTACTGACTGCACGCAGAAGCGCCGGGTGGCGTCATCCTCGCCCAGGCCCAGCTCGAAGCGCTGGCCGTCAATCGTGCAGCAGCCCAGCGCGAAGGCGTCCGCGTCGGCCTTGGCCAGCTCCGGGATATAGCTGGCGACCTTGCCCGCACTGACGCCCGAGGCGTAGTGGAACAAATTGGTGAGCCGTCCACGAAAGGCCAGGAAATCGCCCGCCGCCAGACCGCCGGTCAGCGCCGCGCGCACCAGGCACGCCTCGTCTCCCGGCAGGGCGAAACTGTCCTCACTCAAGGCACCAGCGTCTTTGAACATCGCACGGGTGGCGGTGAGGCGCGGATCGTCCGGTCCCAGTCCGGCCGTCTGCAGCGCCGCCAGTAGCGCCTCGCCCGTCGGCTGCCCCCGCGCGGACAATGCCTGCCAGGCCGCGGCGCTGTCGGCCTTGCCGGTCGCCGGCGCGGCGCGCTCGAACTGGGCGGGCCGGGTGCGGAAAGCGCCAGGCACCAGGGCCGGCGCGGTGTGTGGTTTCGGGGGAGCCAAATGCGTCACCGGGGGCGGGAGGACATTACCGCCCAAGCTTCACAGTGCCGCCCTCTGTGCGCAAGCCCTACGCCACGGCGCGCAGGTCGGCGTGCATGTTGACCATGCCCATCGCAATAGAGGCGAAACGTTGCAGCGCCTCGAAATCAACCGAATCGAACCGGACACTCGGCTCGTGGTTCAAGATCGCAAAAGCGCCCAGCACAAAGCCTGACGGGCTACGCACAGGAATGCCAGCATAGAAGCGCATGTAAGGCGGACTGGCGACATAGGGGTTTTGCACGTAGTCAGGCAGGAGGGTGAGATTCTTGGCGATGAACGGCTCGCCTGTCTCCACGACCCGCCTGCAAAACGCATGACAGGTGGGCACATTCTCCCCGGGGACACCGGCAATCCAGGGGAAGGTTGTCACCTCCGGACCCACGCAGCTGAGCGCAGCAAGCGTGCCACGAAAGGCGTAACGCGCCGCTTCAATAATCTCGGGCAGCTGTGAATCGGCTGCGAGCGCAGCGGCCTGGAACCGCTCCAGTTCAACCAGGCGCCGCGGATCGTCCAGCCTGATTGCACCCGGATTAGACATGCAGCACCCCAAGCAGCGACCTGTTCGGCCATTCATTAGCCTGTACGAATTTGAAAGATCGGTAAAGCCACCGCGCAGGCCCACGGGCTGACTCCGGCGGTGGCCTTCTTACGGGCCGGTGGAAACAGCGCTTTCATCGCATCCGGCCTGGCCCTAGATTGCCGCGCCGCACAATGAAGGAGACCGCGCCATGTCAGCCAAGCCCGTCAAAAAGATCGTCCTCGCCTATTCAGGCGGGCTGGACACCAGCGTCATCCTGAAATGGCTGCAGGACGCCTATAACGCCGAGGTCGTCACCTTCACCGCCGATCTGGGTCAGGGCGAAGAGCTGGCGCCGGCGCGCGCCAAGGCCGAGAAGGCCGGGATCAAGCAGATCTATATCGATGATCTGCGCGAGGAATTTGTGCGCGACTATTGCTTCCCCATGGTGCGCGCCAATGCCGTCTATGAGGGCCAGTATCTCCTGGGCACCTCCATCGCCCGCCCGCTGATCGCCAAGCGCCTGGTGGAGATCGCCCACGAAACCGGCGCCGACGCTGTGGCGCACGGCGCCACCGGCAAGGGCAATGACCAGGTGCGCTTCGAGCTGGGCGTGGCGGCGCTAGATCCGTCCCTGCGCGTGATCGCACCGTGGCGCGAATGGGATCTGACCTCGCGCACCAAGCTGATCGCCTACGCCGAACAGCATGGCATCCAGGTGCCCATGGACAAGCGCGGCGAGGCGCCGTTCTCGGTGGACGCCAATCTCTGGCACACCTCGTCCGAGGGCAAAATGCTCGAGGACCCTGCTGAAGAAGCCTTCAACGAGGTCTGCCTGCTCACCACCCATCCCGAGGACGCGCCGGACCAGCCTGAATACATCACCGTCGGTTTCGAGCGCGGCGACGCCATCAGCGTCAATGGTGACGCGATGTCGCCGGCAACGCTCCTCACTGCACTCAACGCGCTGGGCTCAAAGCACGGCGTTGGCCGGCTGGATCTGGTGGAGAACCGCTTTGTCGGCATGAAGTCGCGCGGCATTTACGAAACGCCGGGCGGGACAATCCTGATGATGGCCCATCGCGGCATCGAACAGCTCACCCTCGACCGGGGCTCCATGCACCTGAAGGACGAGCTGATGCCGAAATATGCCAAGCTGCTCTATGAGGGCTTCTGGTTCAGCCCCGAGCGCGAAATGCTGCAGGCAGCCATCGACCATTCCCAGCGCCATGTCAGCGGCGAGGTCCGCTTGAAGCTCTACAAGGGCAATGTGCTGGTGGTGGGCCGGACGTCGCCAGCCTCGCTCTACTCGCTGGCCCACGTGACCTTCGAGGAAGATCACGTCTACGACCAGAAAGACGCCGAAGGCTTCATCCGCCTCAACGCCTTGCGCCTGCGCCTCATCGCGGACCGCAAGAAGCGGCTGGGCGAGAACGATTGATGTTTTACCTATTGTGCGGGATTGCAAAACAAATTGGGCTGGCATTTCCAGCTGCCGTTTGGAGCGCAAGGCGTACAAGAATAGTTGGGCGAGCAGTTCGGGGCGCAATTGGCATCGCTCGGAGCACAGGGGCTGCACGACATGCGCGTTGTGTCTTGGCCATGTGCCAACAAATTACCAGTCGCAGCGGCAATCTCAAGCCTTGCTTTGCTCATTCCGCCCCCAGTGATGAGCTCATTGAAGCTGGCTTGCTGAATGGACCCGACAGACCAAGTCCGCGACATGATGCATGGGCTGACACGACCATCGGCGGTCACACAGGCAATATTCCCAGCGCAGTTGCCGCACAGATCACTCATGGATTCAGATCCACCGGACGCTCGTCCAAAGCCCCTGATGTCATCCACGCCAATGTTCTTAACACCAAGCGATTGGACGAAATCAATGGTCTCAGCTACATGTTCTGCATTGGCCTCCATACAGATTACTGAAACCCTAAGTGGAATGCCCTCTGCGACCAATCGCGAGGCGTTGCTAACAGTACGCTTATGGCTGCCTGGCCGGTTTGTGATCTGATCATGAATGTTCGGATTTGCACCGTAGACGGACGTGGCAACTTGCACGCCAAATGTTTTGATTGAGTCCAAAACCCTGCTCGGCAAGCGGGTCAGGTTTGAAAATACTTCCTGAAACTCATAACCTAATCGGTCAGCGGCCTCGATTAGATCTGGAAGCCTTGGATGCAGGGTAGGCTCGCCACCAATAAATTGAACTGCCCTGCAGCCCAAATCTGCGGCACCGGCAAGCACATCTACATACTCTTCGTAACTGAGTTTATCCTTAACCCCAGCATCTGGACTAGACTCGGTGTAGCAATGAGAACAGCTCAAGTTGCATTGATATGTCAGCTCAAGCCAAATGAAATCTAAATTTGATTTTTTGCCAATGTCTTGATTTGTCAATTGAATACCCTCCCGAAAAATTGGACTTTGTCAAATGGTAACTGTTTTTCTCCTCGAAATCAAATAGAACGCTTCAAAAAACAAGCTATATTCAGCTAAAATACTGAAATCTCTAGAATTAGTGCGATGCGCCAAACAAAAGAGTAGGCCTCTACCCAGACCGCAAAAAGCGGCTGGGCGAGAACGACTAGGCTGTAGGGAGCGGCGGCCGCCCCTAGCGGCTGCCGCTGCCGACCCGCCCGGCGTCACGGGCCGCCAGCACCACCGGCGCAGCGTCGCCATTCACCGGCGGCGCGCCATTGGCGAACACGACACTGTCGCGCAGTGTCAGCAGGCGGTCGCGTTCGGCGATGAAATGCGGCAGCTCGCCCGATGTCAGGCGCCGGCCCGTCGGCAGGTCCAGGCGCATCGGATTGAGCGGGCGTCCGTTATTGTGCACCTCATAGTGCAGGTGCGGGCCGGTGCACGAGCCGGTGCAGCCCACATAGCCGATCACCTGCGCCTGGGAGACACGCGCGCCGGCGCGGATGCCACGGGCGAAGCCCTGAAGGTGGGCATAAGACGTCTCATAGCCATTGGCGTGACGGATGCTGACATAATTGCCATAGCCGCCATGCCAGTTGGCGCGCGTGACCACGCCCGCGCCTGCGGCCATGATCGGCGTTCCGCGCGGGGCGGCGAAGTCGGTGCCATTGTGCGGCCGGTTGACCCGGTGGATCGGGTGAAAGCGCATGCCGAACGAGGAGGAGATGCGCGCGCCGTTCACCGGCATGCGCATCAGCAGGCGCTGGGCGGCTTCACCGTCGCCGGTGTAAAACCCGGTCTCTCCGTCGGGGGCGGTGTAGCGGAAATACTCGATGGGCGATCCGCGACCGGCGAAATTGACATAGACGATCTCGCCCGTGCGCACCGTCTCGCCGTCGCGGTTGACCTCGCGCTCATAGACCATGTCGAAGGCGTCGCCGGGCTGAATGGTGCGAAAATCGACCGCGTAGCCCAGAATGCCGGCCAGCTGCACCACGATCCGGTCGGTGGCGCCCTGCTCGATGGCCGCCATATACAGGCTGGAATTGACCTCGCCGCGCACGCGCACGAACTCACGCTGCAATGACAGGGCGGCTTCGCGGGCGCGGAAGCGGTCGCCGGAACGCGCGACGGTCAGTGTGCGTTCCACATCGGGACGGAAAGACAGACCGGCCAGACGCCGTTCGCTATCGTCCATGCCCGCAGGCGTTTCGAAGAAAATGGTCATGTCCTGCCCGGCGCGCAGGCGCCGCACCGAAAACACCGGATCCAGCGCGGCAATGGCGCGCGCGGCATCCACGCGGTCGGCACCGGCATTGGCAAGCACGCTGGCCAGTGTTTGTCCGGAGCGTACAGTGACGTCAATGCTGTCGACGGCGGCGCGTAACGGCGCAGCGGTGAACAAGGCATGCTCGGCCTCGATCACCGCACGCGCACTGTCCAGCAGCGGGGCAGCTGCAACGGCGCTGACACCTTCACCATCCGCCTGTGCGGTTTCGGACAGGGTCTCGATGGCGCTGGCGCTGGCGGGAACGGGAGACGCCTGGCTGGACGGCGCGCCGGGACTGGTGAATCGCAACAGCAGCGCGCCCACCACGATGATCAGGCCTAGGGCCAGCGTGGCGAAAAACACCAGTGTACGGGAGCGGCGGGCGTCATCGAGACGGACGTCGAATCCTGACATGGATGCGGATATCCCTGTTGCTTCCAGTGGTCTGAGGTCCCATCTCCCCTCCGAGATGAGCATTTAGCGGCTGGCGCCGGAGCGCTGCAAACCAGCTAGCAAATATCAGACCGATCTGGATCAGTCTGCTTTTGCGGTCAGCCGGAACGCATATGATGGTGACCCAGACGGCTCGTATTGCCAAGATCAATTAGCGTTACCGCGCGTTAACGATAAGACAACGCCCCGACGGGCCAGGTGAGAAGACAGCTGCAGCCATGAACAAGACTCTCCTACTCGCCGGGACGTTGGGCATTTTGCTCGTCGCTTCGATTGCCTTCGCGATCTGGGGGCTGGGTGGCGGGGGATTGCAGATCACCTGGCACGGCTGGCTGGCCATGGCCCTGGGCGTCGTCCTGTCGCTGGCGGTCGGCGGCGGGCTGATGACGCTGGTGTTCTATTCGGCCCGCCACGGCCATGACGATATCGACCGCGAGCCCTGAACGATCGCGCAGCGCGTTAACCTCTGACGGGCCGCGAATCGGCTAAGGCTCACGTCATGAGCACGCACATCATCCCCTCCGCTTCCGAGCTTGCGGCGCTTCTGGCCTCGCGGGTCTGTCATGATTTTTCCAACCCTGTTCAGGGCATGGGCGCGGCTATGGGTGTGCTGGACGACCCCAATGCCGGCGACATGCGCGAGGATGCGCTGTCATTGCTGCGCTCGAGCATGCGCCAGCTGGGCGCGAAGATCGAATATGCCCGGGTGTGCTTTGGTGCCGCAGGAAACCGCGGCGGCGAGATGAGCCTTGGCGAAATGCAAAAGCTGAGCACGGCGATGTTCGCCGAAGCCCGTCCGGACCTGGTCTGGAAACCGGCTGAGGGCGTCATCGACAAGCACGCCGCGCGCATCCTGCTCAATCTGGTCTGGCTGGCTGTGGACGCTCTGCCGCGCGGTGGCACGGTGACGGTGGAGGCCCATGCGTCGGCCGGTGGCGGCGCGCGCCTGCGCGTGGTCTCGGCCGGGCCGCGCCTGCGTCTCGATCCGTCCTATGTGCTGGCCCTGCGCGGCGAACGCCCCGAGGATGGTTTCGATGGCCGTTCGGTGCAGCCCTATTACGCCGGCCTGATGGCACGCGAGAGCGGCGGCCGGGCCGAGGCAAGCGTCAGCGAGGAGCGCATCGAATTCACCGCCCTCACCGGTCCTGGCCAGCGCGAGCAGGCGGCGGAATAAAGAATTCGCAGGCTAGTGCAGATTGCCAAGACTACATTAACCCGGTCCGTGGCAAAACAGCTGGAGTGTCATGTTAACCAACTCCAGGCGATCCCATGGACGAACTGATTGGCGAATTCCTCGCAGAGACGGCCGAAAGCCTCGATGTCATTGACTCCGAGCTCGTCAAGTTCGAAGCCAATCCCGGCGACCGGGCGACTTTGGACAATATTTTCCGCCTCCTGCACACCATCAAGGGCACGTGCGGCTTTCTCGCGCTGACCCGGCTCGAAGCCGTTGCCCATGCGGGCGAAACGCTTCTGGGCCGCTTCCGGGACGGCACCCTTGTGGCGGACAGCACAGCGGTGACGCTGGTGCTCCAGTCTCTAGACCGGATCAAGATGATCCTGGGCGGGTTGGAAGCGGACGGCGCAGAGCCGGACGGTGATGACAGCGATCTGATCGCCCAGCTGGAAGCCATGGCGGAGGGCCGCAGCACGGCGGCAGCAGCGCCGAAGCCGGCACCCGCGCCCGCGCCCACGCCCGCACCGGAGCCTGAACCCGAGCCGGTCGCGGTCGAAACCGTCAGCGCAGGACCGGACGCCGCACCGGATCCGGACTCGCCCTTCGATTCCGATCTCGGCCGTGCACTGCGTCCGGGCGAAGTGTCGCTGGCCGATCTGGAAGCTGCCTTCATGTCCACGCCGGGCCCTGAAGAAGACGAGCCAGACGCGCCCGGTGCCGTCCAGGCCGCCCACCTGGACCGGGATGAGGAGATGGACGTGACACCCAGCGCCGGCCCGGTTTCCGCCAACGACACCGGCGCTGCGTCGGGCGGTGCGCGCAGCAGCGCGACGATCCGCGTCAGCGTGGACGTGCTCGAAAATCTGATGACGACGGTGTCCGAGCTGGTGCTCGCCCGCAATCAGATGCAGCAACTGGTGATGGACAGCGAGGACAGCGAGCTCAAAGGGCCGCTCCAGCGCCTCACTTCGGTGACCGGCGAGCTGCAGGACGGGGTGATGAAAACCCGCATGCAGCCGGTGGGCGACGCCTGGCGCAAGCTGCCGCGCATCGTGCGCGATGCCTGCCAGGACCTCGGCAAAAAGATCCGGCTGATCCAGGAAGGCGAGGATACCGAGCTCGACCGTCAGGTGCTGGAGCTGATCAAGGATCCGCTCACCCACATGATCCGCAATTCCTGCGATCACGGGATCGAAAGTCCGGCCGCGCGCGCCGCCGCCGGCAAGCCTGAGACCGGCACAATCCGCCTGTCCGCCTATCACGAAGGCGGCGCGATCATCATGAAGATCTCCGATGACGGTGCCGGCCTGAACGCCGGCCGCATCCGCGAGAAAGTGCTGGAAAAAGGGCTCGCCACTCCGGAAGAGCTCGCCGGGATGAGCGAGGCTCAGATCCAGCGCTTCATCTTCGCGCCGGGCTTCTCCACCGCTGCCGCGGTCACCAGCCTGTCTGGCCGCGGCGTCGGCATGGACGTTGTGCGCACCAATATCGAACAGATCGGCGGCGCTATCGACCTGGCATCCACGCCGGGCGGAGGCACGGCTTTCACGATCAAGATCCCTCTCACCCTCGCCATCATTTCGGCCCTGATTGTGAAGGCGGGCGGTGCCCGTTTCGCAGCCCCGCAACTGTCCGTGCGCGAACTGGTGCGCGTCGGCCCGGGTTCCGCGGTCAAGGTGGAAACACTCAATGGTGCCCACCTGATCCGCCTGCGCGACCGGCTGCTGCCCGTGGTCGCTCTGTCGGGCGTGCTCGACCCCAGTGCGACCGGCACCGAAACACCGGCCGGCTATGTGATCGTGCTGGAGGCGTCAGGACGGCGCATCGGGCTGGTGGTGGACGATGTCGTCGACACGGTCGAGATCGTGGTCAAGCCGCTGTCCGGGCCGCTGCGCCAGCTCAACATGTTCTCCGGTGCCACGATTCTGGGCGATGGCTCGGTTATCATGATCCTTGATCCCAATGGCCTGGCCCAGGAGACCGCGCTGGAAGGCGAGGACCAGGATCAGGGCACCGAAACGGCTGACGGTGCGGGCGACCAGGCTGCGTTGCGCCAACGCCTGCTGCTGGTGCGCGCCGGCGGAACAGAACCCAAGGCCGTGCCGGTCAGCCTGATCACACGCTTGGAAGACATTGACGCCAGCGCGATCGAGATCGTCGACGGGCGTCATGTGGTGCAGTATCGCGGCCGGCTTTTGCCGCTGGCTCATGCGGCCGGTCCGGACGCCTTCCGCACCGAAGGGCGCCAGCCCGTGCTGGTGTTCGCCGAGGACGACCGCTCGGCGGGCGTCGCGGTGGACGCGATCATCGATGTGGTCGAAGAGGCGCTGGAGCTGGAACTGGGGTCTGACCGGCCCGGCGTCATCGGCTCTGCGATTCTCAAGGGCAAAGCCACAGAAATGCTCGACATTGCCTGGTTCATGGAGCGCGCCTGGGATGGCGCGCCCCAGCGCAGCGCCGCAACGCGCGCTGCGCGGCCGGCGGTCCTGCTGGTGGAGGCGGACGCCTTCTCCCGGCGCATGCTGGCACCGCTTCTGGCAGCAGCGGGCTATGACGTGACGGTCGCGGGCAGCCTGCACGAAGCGCGTGACGCCGCCCAGATGGGTGCGCGCTATGACGTTCTGGTGGGCGATCCGGCCGCACTGGCGCGCCTGGCCGAAGAGAGCCTGTTCGCAGATGTGCCACGTCTGGGCGTCGGAAACAGTCATTCAGGCATTCTTGAAGGTTTTGTTGCGATCATGCGCCCAAGTGACCGCGGCGGTCTGATCGCCGCGCTTGACCAAGCTGCGCGCGCAGCGTGAGGGAAACACAGATGAGCACGCAGGAGCTGATCGAATACGTGACCGTTCACATCGGAGGCCAGCCTTTTGGCGTGGAGGTCAGCGAGATCCGCGAAGTCTTCAGCCCGCAGGCCATCACGTCGGTGCCGCGCGCCCCGGACGGGATTGCGGGCCTGCTTAATTTGCGCGGCCGTATCGTCACCATGGTGGAAAGCCGCACCCGCCTCGGCCTGAGTGCGCGCGAAGCAGACGAGCCAGCGATGGCGCTGGGCCTGGAAGAGGGCTCGGATCTGTATGGTGTGCTGGTCGATATCGTGGGCGAGGTACTGCGCCTGGACCCGGCAGCGCTGGAACCCGCGCCCGGCCATCTCGATCCGCGTTGGCGCGCCCTGATCCGGGGCGTCTACCGGCTGGAAGACCAGCTCCTGGCGATTCTGGACGTGCGCGCCCTGATCGGGCGGCGCGCGGCGATGGCGGCCTGAGGAGGGCGCGTGATGAAGACCTGTCTGGTGGTCGACGACAGCCGGGTTATCCGGAAAGTCGCGCGCAAGATTGTCGAGGATATGGGCTTTCTCTGCGAGGAGGCCGGGGATGGTCAGGAAGCCCTGACCGCCTGCCGCAAGGCCATGCCGGAAGCCATCCTGCTGGACTGGAACATGCCGGTGATGAACGGGCTCGATTTTCTGATCAAGCTGCGTCTCGAAGCCGGCGGCAAGAAGCCGGTCGTGGTGTTCTGCACCACCGAGAATGACATGGCCCACATCACCCAGGCCCTGCGCGCAGGCGCGGACGAATACGTGATGAAACCGTTCGACGGCGAGATTATCGAATCCAAATTTGCCGAGGCCGGCCTGGTCTGACCCCGCGTCAACCGGCCAGGAGACATGAGATCGTGAGCGCCGCCCCGTCCCAGACCCGCGTTTCATCGCCCGCCGGCTCCAACCCGCGTGTGCTTGTGGTAGACGACAGCGCGGTGGTGCGCGGCCTGGTGGCGCGATGGATCGACGCCGACCCCAGGCTGACCCTCGCTGCGACCTGCCCCGATGGCGAACAGGCCGTTCGCCGTGCCGCGGAGCTGCAGCCCGATCTGGTCGTGCTGGACGTGGAAATGCCGCGCATGGACGGGCTGACCGCCCTGCCACTGATCCTGAAAGCCGCGCCGCGCGCGCGCGTTGTGATGGCCTCGACCCTGACGCGCCAGGGCGCGGAAGTGACGGTGAAGGCCCTGTCGCTGGGCGCTGCTGACTACGCAGCCAAGCCCGAAGCTGGACATCTCGGCGGTGCCGAGGCCTACCGGGCCGAATTGCTGCAGAAGCTGGTCACACTTTGCCCGCGTCTGACGCCGCCGCCGCGTGTGACGGTGCCCATGCCGCGCCCTGCCGCGCGCGCATCCACCGCGCGCCCGTCAATCATCGCCATCGGCGCATCGACCGGCGGGCCCCAGGCCTTGCGCGAAGTGGTGAGCGCCCTGCCCGCCGACACGCGCGTCCCTGTCCTGATCACCCAGCACATGCCGCCCCTGTTCACCGCGATTCTGGCCGAGCACCTGTCCAAGCTGGGTTTGCCCGCCGCCGAGGCAGTGGACGGCGAAGCGATCAAGCCGGGCCGCATCTATCTGGCACCAGGCGGCTTCCACATGACCGTCCGGACCGGAAAGGACGGCCTTCAAGCCGCCCTCAACGAGGACCCGCCGGTGAATTATTGCCGTCCGGCCGTCGATCCGCTCTTCATGAGCCTGGCCGCCACCGGCGCGCGCGATGTGCTCGCCGTGGTGCTCACCGGCATGGGGTCGGACGGGCGCGAAGGCGTGCGGCGCCTGCGCACAACAGGCGCGCAAGTGATCGTGCAGGACCAGGCCAGCAGCGTGGTCTGGGGCATGCCCGGTGCCGTCGCCGAAGCCGGGCTGGCCGACATGATTTTGCCATTGAGCGATATCGGGCCGGAAATCGCCCGCCGACTGAAAGGACTGTCATGAGCCAGTTGGCACCGAGCAAGTTTGACTATCTGTGCCGCGAGGTGCGTGCGCGCACCGGGCTCGTGCTGGGTCCGGAGAAGGCCTATCTGGTCGAAAGCCGCCTCGGCCCGTTGGCGCGCCGGTCAGGCTTTGCCGCTATCGAGCCGCTGATCGACGCCATGATGCGTGGTGACAAGGCGATCCTCACAGATGTGTGCGAGGCGCTGGTGACCCACGAGACGTTCTTCTTTCGTGACAAGACCCCGTTCGATCTGTTTGAAAACGTGGTCGCGCCGACCCTCAAGACGGCACGCGCAGGCCGGACGCTGAAAATCTGGTGTGCGGCGGCCTCGTCGGGCCAGGAGCCCTATTCGCTGGCCATGCTGCTGGACGAGGCAGGCGGCCCGAACGCTGACATCCTCGCTACAGACATGAGCCGGGCGGTTCTGGAGAAGGCCAAGGCCGCGCTCTACAGTCAGTTCGAAGTGCAGCGCGGACTGTCGATCCAGCGTCTGGTGAAGCATTTCGAACAGGCCGGTGAAGCCTGGCGGGTCAAGGCGCATCTGCGCCAGAAGGTGCGCTTCGAGCAGTCCAACCTGCTCGACGATTTCTCCCGCCTGGGGCGCATGGACGTCATCTTCTGCCGTAATGTGCTGATCTATTTCGATATCGAGACCAAAACGAACATCCTCAACCGGCTGGCCGCCCAGATGGCCGATGACGGCTATCTGATCCTCGGTACCTCGGAGACCGTGATCGGGCTGTGCGACGCGTTGCGCCCGGTAGAGGGCCATCGCGGCCTCTATGCGCGCGCCGATTCCAAGAACCGCGCCGCCGCCTGAGGCCGGCACCTCAGACCGTCAGACCGGTAACCACTGCTGACTGCAGGGAAGCCAGCGCATCCACCTCGACCGGCCTCAGGCGCCGCGTCTCCAGATCCAGAAGACCGCCGACGCCTTCCATGGTCCACAGCGCTCCGCCGCTGACCGGATCGCAGATCCAATGGACCAGATGGCGCACATTGCGGTTCGCGCCGGCAAGCCCCGACCGGATGACATATCCCTCGCCCGCCACAGGCCAGCGGCGCATGACGATCCGGGCCTCCAGCAGCACGCTGGCAGCATCCAGCGGCGCGCCGGAGCGGTAGACCTCCCACTGCTCCGGAAAGCCGCCGGCGAAATGGACCACGCTGCTGGACACCTTGCCCAGCGCGAACTCGGCCCGCATGCGCCCGAACCGGTCAGCATCCTGGGTGTTGACGCGTCCGCGCCCGATCTCCTGAAGGCCCAGAGCGTCGGCGCGTGACACCGATACATCTGACGCCGGCTGGCATGTAGAAAGAGACCGTGCGGCACTTTGCGCGGGTGCCGCGCCGAGCAGGCTTTCGAGGTGCGCGCGGGCGCGCGCACTCCAGGGGAATGGCCGCGCGGTCAACGGATCGGCATGATCAAGGCGCAGGCGCATAGTGGCCGCCGGGCGTGCGAGCGCCGCATGCTCGATCACCAGCACCGCCGTCAGGCTGGTATCGTCAAAGCCTGTGACAATGCCCTTGATGACCAGCGGCGCGCCGGGCCGCACCTCGGCCAGGAACCGGATATCGATCTCGCGCGCAATCAGCGTCGCGGTGGCACCCGGCTGGAAGGCGGCACGCATATTGAGCGTCTCTGCCAGGGCCTCGATCGCCTCCCAGGCTTTGGCGAGATAGAAGCGCACATTGAGATGGCCCAGCTCGTCACATTCCCAGGCATTGGCATTGCCGCGCCACAAGGGGATCATGCGCGCCTCCCGCTCAGGCGTTCTGGCTGGCCACAGCGCACGCGGCGCAGTGACCGTAATGCTCGATCACCGACCGGCTCACCTGAAACCCGCCCGGCCCCTCGGAGGCGGGTTCCTTGCGGTGGCGCTCCTCCACCAGGCCGCAGGTTTCGCACACATAGAGCTCTGCCGTGCCGCGCCCGCCTGCATGGACGCAGGCTGTGTAGGCGTTGAGCGCTTCCACGCGGTGGGCCAGACCCGCCCGGGTCAGGAAATCCAGCGCCCGGTAGATGGTCGGCGGCTGGGCGCTGGCACCGGGCCGCAAGGCAGCCAGCAGATCATAGGCCTTCACCGGCGCACTGGCTTCCAGCAGCAGTTCCAGCACGCGCTTGCGCACGGGCGTCAGGGCCAGACCCCGGCTCCGGCAGATCCGCTCGGCGGCGGACAGGGCGCGACTCATCTCCTCGGTCATGACGCGTATCCTAACCGGCTGCGGCGCGCCGCGCGAGACCTCACGCAGGCGTGAATCCGCAGGCGGAAGACCGGCTTGCCATGGCGAAAGCGTTACAGTATCACACCGGCTCGTAATAATATAACAAATTGGAGCCACCCCCCAATGTCCCTCCCCCTGATCACCCGCCTGCTCGTCTCCACTGCCCTGGCCGCGCCGCTTCTGGCCGCCGCCGGCGCGCCTTCCGCTCAGGCGCAACAGCGCGGCGACGCGGCACCGTCTTTCGCCAAGACGACGGCGGACACTGGCGTTGCTGAGCAGCCGGATGTGATCACCGTGACCTCGACGCCCCTACGCCTTCAGTCCGATGAGGTCGTCGGCGCGGTGACCGTGCTCACCGAGGAGCGGCTGGTGGAGCTGTTCGGCGGCAACATCGCCGATACGCTGGACGCTCTGCCCGGTGTGAATTCGAGCTATTTCGGCCCGGCCTCGGGCCGTCCCGTCATCCGCGGCCTGGGCGAGGATCGCGTCGCGGTTCTCATCAACGGGCTCACCGCCATGGACGCTTCTGCGTCCAGCCCGGACCATGCCGTGGCCGGCGAAGTGCTCGGCGCGCGCGGCGTTGAAGTCCTGCGCGGGCCTGCGGCCATCGCCTATGGCGGTAATGCGATCGGCGGCGTGGTCAATATCCTGGACGGCCGCGTTCCGACCGGGCGCGTGGACGGCCTCTTTGACGGCTTCGCCTATCTGGGCGCGACGAGCGTGGATGAGGGGACCCAAGCCGCCGGGCGCGTCGCCTTCGGCGCGGGACCTTTCGTCTTCCAGCTGGAGGCCCTGCGCCGGGAAGCGGAGAATTTCGACATTCCCGGCTTCGCCGAATCCGCCGCCTTCCGCGCTGCAGAAGAAGACGAGCACGATCACGACGAGGATCATGATCACGAGCACGAAGAAGACGAAGAGGATTTCGGGACTGTCTCGAATTCCTTTTACACGTTCGAAACGGTCTCCGGCGCGGTCTCGCTCGTGGAGGACTGGGGCTTTGTCGGCGTCGCGTTGAAATCGACCAACGGCGAGTACGGCCTGCCCGGTCACAGCCACGCCCATGAGCACGGCGAGGACGATCACGACGACGGCCATGATCATGACGAGGACCATGATGACGAACATGGGGACGAAGAGGGCGGCGCTCTTCTGGTCATGGAGCAGACCCGCATCGATCTGCGTGGCGAGCTGAATCTTGACGGCTTTTTCAACCGGGTTCGCTGGTCCTTCGCCTACGGCGAATACGAGCACTCCGAAATCGAAGGCGATGGCGAGGTCGGCGTGACGTTCACCCGCGACGGGGTCGAAGGCCGCATCGAGCTTGCTCACGCCCATGAAGGCGCGCGCCAAGGCGCCTGGGGGCTGCAATTCCTCAATCAGGACTTCGCCGCGGTCGGCGAGGAAGCTTTCGTGCCGTCGGTCAACACCGCGGACTTCGGCCTGTTCGCGGTGGAGCGCTGGGATTTCCAGAGCTGGGGCGCGGAAGCGGGCGCGCGTCTTGAGAGGCGCGACCTCACCGGACAGAACGCGGAGCGCAGCTTCGATACGGTCTCCGCCTCAGGCTCGCTCTTCTTCCGGCCGGCGGATCAGGCCTTCCTGGCCGTCACGCTGTCACGAACCGAACGCGCGCCTACCGACACCGAGCTGTTCTCCAACGGCCCGCACCTGGCCACCGAAACCTTCGAGGTGGGCGACCTGGACTTGGGCGTTGAAACCGCCTGGTCGCTCGAAGGCACGGCGCGCTGGAGCGGCGAGCGCTGGTCGGCTCAGGCCAATGTGTTCCACTCCGACTATGACGGCTTCATCGGGCTGTTCGGGACTGGGGCCGAAGAAGACGAGCTGGACGTGTTCGAGTACCGCCAGACCGATGCGTCCCTGACCGGGTTCGAAGTCTCCGGCCGTCTGGAGCTTGGCGACGCGTTCGGCGCGGCCTGGTCCATGGACGCCGTCGTCGACTATGTTCAGGGCGATACTGACGGCGGCAACCTGCCGCGCATCCCGCCCCTGTCCAGCCTGATCGGGATCGAGGCCGACTTCGGGTCCCTCTCGGCCCGGGGCGAGGCGCGCCTGGTGGCTGAGCAGGATGATGTTGCGGCTTTCGAGCTGCCGACAGACGGCTACACCTTGCTGAACGCGTCTGTGGAATGGCGCCCGTTCGCCGGAGCGCGCGATGTGGCTCTGATCGCGGGCGTGCGCAACATCACCGACGAAGAGGCGCGCGCGCACACCTCCTTCCTGAAGGATCTGGTCCCGCTGCCCGGACGCAATGTCCGCCTGGCCATCCGGGCCGGGTTCTAGGCCAGCCCCGACCAAAGTTTGCGGGTCAATTCCCAGAACCGGGTGGCCGAAGCCGAGAGCGCCACGCCGGGCTGTAATCTGGTGTCGTTCGACGCCAGCTATAGTCTGCCGTTCGAAGGCGTGGACGCATCGGTCTACCTCAAGGGCCGCAATCTGCTGGACGAGGCCGGCCCGCGGCACACCTCCTTCTTCAAGGACGAGGCTCCGATCATCGGGCGCGCGCTTTACGTCGGCGTGGGTGCCCGCTTTGGCGGTGCCTGAGGCCCCGAACTTGCAGATCAGCGCGTGACGCGGCGGCGCCAGGCTTTGTTGCCTCGCGCCGCCGCGTGCGCTAACCAACCGCAACCGCGCATTCAGGGGAAAATCGACATGGCCGACGCCACTGCCAATGAGCCGACCCTTCAAGGTCAGCTCCCGCTCTATAAAAAGCCGCAACCGCTCAGCGCCCAGGTCCACAAGGGCAAGGGCCTCAAGTACACGGACCGTCCGTTCGACTTTCTGATGGACAGCCATTTCGTTCCGCTGACCGTGGGCGAATTCGGTCTGGCCGCCTCGCGCTTCCCCATCATTTTCCTGGGTGAAAACCGCACGCCGGTCGCGGCCATGGGCCTGCAGGCCGGTGCCAACCTCTTCGTCAACCCGGAGACCGGGCAGTATGAAGAGCATTGCTACCTGCCCGCGTTCGTACGCCGCTATCCGTTCGTGGCCGCAAGCCACACCGATGAAAGCGACCGCTTCACCGTGTGCGTGGATGCCGGCTCACACCTGTTCTCCGACAAGCCGACCGAGCCGTTCTTCAATGATGACGGCACGCCGACCCCGTTTCTGGAGCGCGCCATCGACTATGTGCGCCGCTTTGAAAGTGACGTCGCGTCCACGGTCGAGTTCGTGAAGGAATTGCGCGATCTCGACCTGTTCGACCAGCAGCAGACCACGTTCCAGCAGCGCGACGCCGAAGGCAATGCCATTGGCGAGCCGCAAGTCGTGGCGAGCTATTGGGGCGTGTCAGGCGAGAAGCTCAAATCGCTCTCCAACGAGAACCTGGCCCGTCTGCGTGACAACGCGGCGCTGGGTGCGATCTATGCGCACCTGATGTCCATGGCCCAATGGGACTATCTGATCCAGCGCGCCGGACGCCGCGATGGCACGACCCCGCGCGACTTCACGGTTCCGCCGGTGGCACCGCCGCCGTCGCCGGAGCTGTAAGGCCCGCAAGCCGGTCCAGATGGCATTGCAGAACGGCCGGGCGGAGACATCCCCCGGCCGTTTTTCTTGCGGGCGATCACTGTGCGTTCACAAGCGTGTCAGCCCGGTTCCAGCCTGAGGCCGCAGAGCGTATATGCTGAGGCCTGCACACGCCCCTGCCCGGCCCCAGTCCCGAAGGATGCCTGATTTGATCCGCTTGCTCGCCACCCTCGCCGCGCTTGCGCTCTCAGCCGCCGCGTCTGCGCAGGAATTCAGCCCGGACGGGCCGTGGGTGCATCCGCGCCTGACGGCCGACCGGGCTTCGGTGGCACCAGGCGAGACGTTTTACATCGCGCTGCACCAGGACATCGCGCCGGGCTGGCACACCTACTGGCGCAATCCGGGCGATTCCGGCCTGCCGACCGAGCTCGATCTGACCCTGCCGGAGGGCTGGACCGTGGGTGAGATCGTCTGGCCCGCGCCCAAAGCCTACCCGCTGGGGCCGCTCACCAATTACGGCTACTCCAACGCGGTGACCCTGCCCGTGCCGGTCACCGTCCCGGCAGACGCCGCGCCCGGCCGGATCGAGATTCCCGCCTATGCCAGCTGGCTTGTATGCGAGGATATCTGCGTGCCCGAGGACGCGCAGCTGACCTTGACCCTCGACGTGGGCGACAGCCGCCCGGATCGCGCCGGTGCCAACCTGATCGCCGCGGCCTTTGACGCAGCACCCGAACCTGCAGGCGCGTTTGAAGCCGGGCTCGTGCGCGGGGAGGACTCGCTGATCCTGACGCTGGCCGGCGCGCCACTCGATGGCGGCGCCGACGCCGTCAGCAATCTCGCCTTCTTCCCCTTCAACCCGTCCGTTATCGACCATGCCGCGCCTCAGCGCGTGACGCTGGACGCCGGCGAGGCGCGCGTCGATCTGCGCCCGGGCCGCCTGACCCGGCAGACCGTGAACGAGACCTATGGCGGCGTCATCACCTTTGACCGCATGGATCGCGGCGAGCCAACGCGCATGGCGTTTACGATCGAGGCCACGCCGGGCGTGCAGGTCTCTGGCCTCGCAGCGGCACCGGTCCAGGCGGCATCTGCCCCCGGTACGCCCGGTGGCACCCAAGCTCCAGCACCTGATGCCTCTGCCGCCGGCGCGCCGTCGTCAGGCATCAGCTTTGTGCAAGCAGCGCTTTTCGCGCTGATCGGCGGGCTGATCCTCAATCTCATGCCGTGTGTCTTCCCGGTCCTGTCCATGAAGGCGCTGACCCTGGTGGAAAAGCGCGGCATCGAACGGGCCGAGGGACGGCTTCTCGGCCTGATCTTCGGCGCGGGCGTGATCCTCACCTTCCTCGCTCTGGGCGGTGCCTTTCTGGCGGTGCGCGCAGCAGGCGGCGATGCCGCCTGGGGCATGCAGCTTCAGGCACCCGGTGTGGTGGCAGGTCTGGCACTGCTGATGTTCCTGATCGGGCTCAATTTCCTGGGCGTCTTTGAAGTCGGCACCTCGCTGCAGTCGGTCGGATCAGGCGTGCGGGACTCCGGCCGCCGCGGCGCGTTCTTCACCGGCGTGCTGGCTGTGTTTGTCGCCGCGCCGTGCATCGCGCCCTTCATGGCCGGCGCGCTGGCCTATGCGCTGGGTCAGCCGCCCCATGTGGCGCTGGCGGTGTTTGCCTTCCTCGGGATCGGCCTCGCCCTGCCGTTTGTGATTGTCGCCTTCTATCCCAACCTCCTCGCCTTCCTGCCCCGGCCCGGCGCGTGGATGGTCCGGCTGCGTCAGGTGCTGGCCTTCCCCATGTTCGGAGCTGCGATCTGGCTGGTCTGGGTGCTGGCCGCCCAGACCGGACCCAACGGCGTTCTGTGGGCGCTGGTCATGCTGCTCGCGGCGGGCTTCACAGCTTGGGCCTTCTCGATGCACGGGACATGGGCGCGGGTGACGGCAGCGGCCGCCGCCGTGCTGACCGCGGGCCTGCTCTACGCCGCCGCGACGCAGCCGACGGTCTCCCAAGCGCCCTCCGGCGCGGACGCCCTCTGGGCTGACTGGTCGCCCGAAGCCGTGGAAGCCGCGCGCCGAGACGGCCGGCCGGTCTTTGTCGACTTCACCGCCGCCTGGTGCGTCACCTGTCAGGTCAACAAGGCCGGCGCGCTGTCGGACCGCAGCGTGATCGCCCATTTCGCCGCGCACGACGTGGCCCTGTTCCGCGCCGATTTCACCAATCGCGACCGGCGCATCGCAGATACGCTCGCGCAGCATGGTGCCGCCGGCGTGCCGCTCTATCTCATGTATCCGGCCGGTGGCAGCGCGCCCGACATACTGCCGCCCTTATTGACCGGAACCATCGTCACCCGCGCCGTAGACCGCGCCGTGAGCCCTTGAGTTCAACTGAAGCCCTCGACAGGAGACCCGCATGATCAAAGCCGCCGCCAAAACCACCGGCCTGAATCGCCGCCACATGATCCTCGGCGCCACCTTGCTGACCGCTTCGGCGCTCGCCATCGCCGCCTTCACAGGTCTGGCCAAAGCCGAGCCCTTCCCCGGCAATCCGGCCCCGGCCTTCACCGGCACCACCGCCGCTGGCGAGAGCGTGTCGCTGTCCGATTTCGCCGGGCAGACGGTGATTCTGGAATGGACCAATCATGACTGCCCGTTCGTGGTGAAGCACTATAATCACGGAAGCACCATGGCCGATCTCCAGACCCGCGCGGCGGACGAAGGCCATGTCTGGCTGCAGATCATCTCCTCCTTCCCGGGCACGCAAGGCCATGTGTCGCCCGAACGCGCCCTCGAGCTGAATGAACAGCGCGGCGCCAGCCCCACCCACGTGATCCTTGACGAAAGCGGCGATATCGGCCGCGCCTTTGAGGCGCGCACCACCCCGCATATGTTCGTCATCGATGCCGATGGCGTCATCCAGTACGCCGGTGCCATCGACGACCAGCCCAGCGCCAATCCAGCCTCTCTGAATGGCGCACTGAACTATGTCAGCCAGGCGCTGGACGAACTGGCCGCCGGCGAGCCGGTGTCGGTGCCCGAGACCCAGCCCTATGGCTGCTCGGTGAAATACGAAGGCGCGTAGTCCCTCGCACCGACCCGAACGAACGAACCAGCCCCGGCGGCCCATGCGGCGCCGGGGCTTTTTGCTGCCCGCGCTGCGCCGCGCCCCCGGACCGGCTTTTCAGGGCCGGCGCGGCGCCCTAATCTGCGCGCCAATTCATGAATTTCCGCCTGATGGAGACGTTCGATGCGCGCTGCTCTTGTGACTGTCGCTTCCTTGCTGACGCTCGCTGCGTGCAGCCCGGAGCCCGCGGCCGGACCCCAGGCACCCGCCAGTGAACCGGCACCCGCCGCGCCGCAAGGCCCCGCTGCGCCGATCTATCCGGAGACCCGCACAACCGATCAGCGCGACACCTACCAGTCCGCCTCGCTGGGCGAAGTGGTGATCGCCGACCCCTATCGCTGGCTGGAAACCGATGTGCGGGTGTCTGACGACGTCGCCGGCTGGGTGCGCGCCCAGCAGGACGTCACCAACGCCTATCTTGAAGCCCTGCCCGGCCGGGCGCGCATCGCGCAGCGCCTGTCGGAGTTGTGGAATTATGAGCGCTACGGCCTGCCGACCGAGCGCGGCGGCCGGTATTTCTTCACCCGCAATGACGGTCTGCAGAACCAGTCCGTGCTGATGGTCCAGACCGGGCTGGACGGTCAGGCGCAAGCCCTGATCGATCCCAATGCCTGGTCTGATGACGGCACCACCGCGCTGGCCGGTTCGGTGGCCTCGCCGGACGGATCACGTATCGCTTACCTCATCCAGGAGGGCGGCTCTGACTGGCGCACCATCCGCGTCATCGACGTGGACAGCGGCGCGCAGCTTGAGGACGAGGTGCGCTGGGTGAAATTCTCACCGCTGAGCTGGGCCAGGGACGGGTCGGGCTTTTTCTATTCGCGCTATCCCGAACCGGCACCCGGTGAAGAATTCACCTCGCTCAATCTCAATCAGGCGATCTATTTCCACGCACTGGGGACGGATCAGAGTGAGGACCGCCTCATCATCGCCGATCCCGAAACGCCCGAGACGAGCTGGCGCGGGTCCGTGAGTGATGACGGCCGCTATCTGGTGATCAATTCCAGCCAGGGTACGGATGGCAACGGCGTCTGGATCCTCGATCTGGAGAGCGAGGGTGCCGAGCCGGTCGAGATATTCGAAGGCTTTGCCAATAACCACAGCTATGTCGGCAATGCGGGCGAGACCTTCTTCTTCCGCACCGACCTCAACGCCCCCAACCAGCGCATTGTCGCCGTGGAGCTCTCCGATCCGGGCGCGCGCCGCGATGTCATCGCTGAGGGCGATTTCCCCATCACCAGCGCCAGCCATGTGGGCGGACATCTGATCGTCCAGACCATGCGCGATGTCGCCAGCGCCGTGAGCGTGCATGATCTCGACGGCGCGCGGGTGCGCGAGGTGGAGCTGCCGGGCCTGGGCGTCGCGGCGGGCTTCAGCGGAAAACCCGACAGCGCCGAAACCTTCTACAGCTTCTCCAGCTTCAACCAGCCCGGCGCGCTCTACCGCTATGACGTGGAGACCGGGGAAAGCAGCGTGTTCCGCGCGCCGGAACTGACCTTCGACCCGGATGATTATGTGGTCAGCCAGGTCTTCTTCGACTCCACCGGCGATGTGCGCGTGCCCATGTTCATTGTGCACCACCGCGAGGTGACGCCGGACGGCGCACGTCCGACGCTTCTGTTCGGCTATGGCGGCTTCAACATCCCCATGCGGCCGGGCTTCGACGTGCGCCGCCTGCAGTGGATGGAAATGGGCGGCGTGTTCGCGCTGGCCAATATCCGCGGCGGCTCCGAATATGGCCGTGACTGGCATGATGGCGGGCGCCTGGCCGCCAAGCAGAATGTCTTTGATGACTTCATCAACGCCGCCGAGCACCTGATCGACATGGGCTGGACCAGCCCGGACAATCTCGCCATCGAAGGCCGGTCCAATGGCGGGCTGCTGGTGGGCGCGGTGTCGAACCAGCGCCCTGACCTGTTCGCAGCGGGCCTGCCGGGCGTGGGCGTGATGGATATGCTGCGCTTCAACCAGTTCACCGCCGGACGGTTCTGGGTGTCCGATTATGGCAGCCCCCAGGACCCGGCCATGTTCGACGTGCTCTACGGCTACTCGCCGCTGCATACGATCCCGGAGGGCGAGGGCTATCCGGCCACCCTGATCACCACTGCCGATACCGATGACCGGGTCGTGCCGGGCCACTCGTTCAAGTTCGCCGCCGCCCTGCAGGCCGCCGACACGGGCGATGCGCCGACCCTGATCCGCATCGAGACCAGCGCGGGGCATGGCGCAGGTACGCCGGTCTCCAAGCTGATCGAGGAAACCGCCGACAAATGGGCGTTCATCGCGTTCCACACCGGGCTGGATATCACCCAGCCGCGCACCGGACAGTAGGACGCACGCATCTTGGACCTGACACGTCTTGAACAAGCCCATGATGCGGTGACCGCGATAGCGGGCGGACCGCGCGGCGCGGGGGCCTGGTTCACCGCCCATGCGCTGACGCCTGCCACCGGCACCGGCCCGGCGGATACTGCGGCGATGCTGGCCGTTCACCAGGCGCTGAAAAGCGCCTTGGGCAACATGCGCGCACCCACTGGAGATCTGCGCTGGATCTATGCCGCCCTGCTGGCCGGACACGGCAAGACCGCCAGCAGCTTTCTGCGACTGCGAGACGCGCTGAAGGCAGGCGAAAAGACCGCTCGTGCCGGCACGCTTTATGCCGGCGGCGCCCGCGCCGCGCTGGTCCTGGCACTCGCAGACGCAGATTCCGCTCAGACCATCCGGCGCTTTTTCGCAATCCGCCAGGCGATCCGCCCGCCCTGGTGGCGGGCCGATTCTGCGACGACCGACCTGTTCGCCGCCTCCCACGCCGCGCGCGATGACAGTCCCGAAACCATCACCCGGGACCGGCAAGCCGCCCTGACCGTGTTTGAAAGCGAGCGGGCGACGCGCGGGCTCAAGCATGAAGGCGCGCGGCTGTGCGCCCTCTACGGGCATGCCGCCGGCGAGGTGCGCGACCGATATCTCGCCCTGCGCGGCGCCGTACGCGGTCACCGCAAGCTGCGCCGGTCCGGCCATCGCCACATCTGGATGGAATGGGCGGCGCAAGGCGTGACGCCCGCCGACCTGACCGTTATCGAAGCGAATATGGAGGGGCTGGCGAAGGTCACGCAAACCGGTGCCGCCCGACTGCGGCTGGCCCAGCTGGTCTGGCTGGGCGATCGCGTTGATGGCGCGCTGGGCGCGGTTCCGGCGATGTCTGCGGTCATCGCGGCGCAGATGGCTGCCATCGTTGCCGTGACCGCGGCGACCACTGCCGCAACAGCAAGCTCCAGCGGGCGCTAGACGCTTGCACCCGGCCCGCGCGCCGGGCCATGCTTTGGATCATTGAGCCGATCCGGAGCGAGCGATGACTGACGCGCCTATTCCCGTCCCCGCCAGCTTTGGGCGCGCGCGCATCACGCCTGCGCTCTATCAGGACAAATATCAGCGCTCCATCGCCGACCCGGACGGGTTCTGGCGCGAGGAGCTGGAGCGCATCGGCTGGATGCACAAGCCTGCGCAAGTTTCCGACATCTCCTTCGCCGCTGACGATCTGCACATTCGCTGGTTCGCCGACGGGGTGCTGAATGCGTGCTGGAACTGTGTGGACCGGCATTTGCCGGAGCGGGCCAACAAACCGGCGCTGATCTGGGAGGGCGACCACCCCGCGCGCCACCACGCCATCACCTACGCCCAGCTGTTCAACCATGTCGGCCGTTTCGCCAACGTGCTCAAAAGCCTGGGCGTTGCGAAGGGCGACCGGGTCACGCTCTACATGCCGATGATCCCCGAAGCGGCCTATGCCATGCTGGCGTGTGCGCGCATCGGCGCGGTCCATTCAGTGGTGTTCGGCGGCTTCTCCCCCGACGCCCTGGCCGGGCGCATCCGCGATTGCGAGAGCGCCTTCGTGGTCACCGCCGATGAGGGTGTGCGCGGCGGCAAGCCGGTGCCGCTGAAAGCCAATGTGGACGCAGCGCTCGCCCAGGTGCCGGGCGTGAAGGCCGTGCTGTGCGTGCGTCATACCGGGGCCGATGTGGGCTGGGTGGAGGGGCGCGACCACTGGCACCATCAGCGCGCGCTGGAGGTGGACGCCCATTGCGAGCCCGAGCCGATGCAGGCCGAGGACCCGCTCTTCATCCTGTACACGTCGGGGTCGACGGGCAAGCCCAAGGGGGTCATGCACACCACCGGTGGGTACATGGTCTGGGCGTCGATGACACATGACTACACGTTCGACCATCGCGAGGACGATGTGTTCTGGTGCACCGCCGATGTGGGCTGGGTGACGGGGCACAGCTATATCGTTTACGGGCCGCTGGCCAATGGTGCGACGACGCTGATGTTCGAAGGCGTGCCCACCTGGCCGGGGCCGGACCGGATCTGGGAGGTGGTGGCCAAGCACAAGGTCACCGTGCTCTACACCGCCCCCACCGCTATCCGCGCTTTGATGCGCTTTGGCGACGAGCCGGTGCGCGCCCATGACCGGTGCTCGTTGCGGCTTTTGGGGAGCGTCGGCGAGCCGATCAATCCAGAAGCCTGGCGCTGGTATCACGCCGTGTGCGGCGACGGGCGCTGCCCGGTGGTGGACACCTGGTGGCAGACCGAAACTGGCGGCCACCTCATTACGCCCCTGCCGGGCGCCCATGCCCTGAAACCCGGCGCGGCGAGCTTTCCCATGTTCGGCGTCCGGCCCGCCTTGATGGATGCCGAAGGCCAGCGCCTGCCCGACACGGGCGAAGCGCAGGGCAATCTGGTGCTGCTCGGCTCCTGGCCGGGCCAGGCGCGCACGGTCTATGGCGACCATCAGCGCTTCATCGACACCTATTTCACCGCCTATCCGGGAACCTATTTCACCGGCGACGGGGCGCGGCGCGACGTTGACGGATACTGGTGGATCACCGGCCGGGTGGATGATGTTCTGAACGTCTCCGGCCACCGGCTGGGCACCGCGGAGATCGAAAGCGCGCTGGTCGCTCATGAGGCGGTCGCCGAAGCCGCCGTGGTCGGCTATCCCCACGATATCAAGGGCCAGGGCATTTATTGCTACGTCACCCTGACCGCCGGGCGCGAACCGGACGCTGCGCTGGAAACCGCCCTCAAAGCCCAGGTGCGCAAGGAGATCGGGCCGGTCGCGAGCCCCGACGTGATCCAGTTCGCCCCCGGCCTGCCCAAGACCCGCTCAGGCAAGATCATGCGGCGCATATTGAGGAAGATCGCCGAAGGCGAAACCGGCGCGCTGGGCGATGTCTCGACGCTCGCCGATCCCGGCGTGGTGGATAGTTTGATTGCGGGGCGCAAGGGGTAGGTCTTCCGGAGGCAGATCATGGTCAAGGCACGTCAGTGGCTATCTGCTGGAATACTCACACTTGCCCTTGCTGGCGGAGCCGGGCACGCGCAGGTTCTTGATTTTGTTGATGCGGGTGAGACGTGCCGTGCTGCCATCGGCTGCCAGGTCGCGGTTCAGCCCCACGATGCGCCGGTCCCGGCTGAAGCCTGCAACAGCGAGGATCCGGTCACCGTCACGGCGTCCGGCGAGCGCCTCCTGCTGGCCGTCCGTTCGCCGGACCGTCCGCAATTTGTCAGCGGATCGCTTTCCACACAGCGCCTTGAACCGGTTGGTGATGGCTGCTGGGCGGCGGCATGGCGCCTGCCCTCTCTGTCCGGATCGAAACTGACATTTGCCGCGTTCGACGCGCAGAGCCGGACGCTGGGCCGGGCCACATTCGAGGGCGCCGCCTCTGGCGCCGGCGTGGCCTATGCCGAGCTCAGCGCAGACATCGAGACCGTGACCCTCAACGATACCATTGCGGGGATCGAGCGGCGGGTTCACGTCTACGCACCGCGGCAGATGAACGGCGCGCCCGTCCCGGTCCTGATCCTGCCCGACGGTCAGGCGATCCGGCAGTATGCGCGCATCGTGCAGGACCTGATCGACCGGGAGCTCGTGCCGCCGCTGCTGATCGTCGCGATCGAGGCGCGGATGGACACGCCCTTCGCCCGGTCGAACGACTATGTTCCGCACCCGGACACAGATCATCACCGCGCCTATCTGACATTTTTCGAGGACGCGTTCATTGCGTGGATCGAAGCGCGCTATCGCGGGCAGGTCACGCGGGAGGGTTGGTTAATTTTCGGAGCGTCGGCGTCTGCCACCTTCGCGCTGACGGCGTCGCGGACATCATCGCCCATCGATCACATCATCGCCGCGTCCCCCGCAGCGTCGGAGGCCGACATCTTCCGGGACCCGCCAGTGCGCGAGGTGGCGTTTCACATCTCCGCCGGTCTCTACGAAGAAGAGTTTCAGCGCGCCGCCACCCGCTATTCTGAGCAATTGCGTGCGCAGGGCGCACCGGTGCACCGGTATTGCTATTACTCAGGCCACGACCTGTTCACGTGGGAGGCCGCACTGCGGGACGCTCTGGTGAAGATTTTCGGCGGGCGGGCGCCGTCAGACCTCCCGGCGCACGGCGGGCCCTGCCCCGATATGGCGAGTGAACCGGCTCCCTAGAGGCGGGCAGCGGGAGGCCGCATGAGGGGTCGGGCCTCCCGCCTTGGGCGGCTGACAATTTGCGGACATGTGCTCCCGCAAATCCAGCTGATCCGCCCAAACCACGCGCCTCTGTCGACAGGTTTGGCGTAGCAGCGTCAGATTACTGCGCCTGCGCGGATCGAAGAATACGGCGATTGGCGTAGACCGGCCCGCCTACAACCCCACAACCGGTAAGCGCTTTCTGGCCGCACCGGTTTGCCTTGCGGGCGCCCGATTTCGCCGCGATACCGGCACCCGTCTTGAAGCCACGAAGCCCTAAGCGAGCGCTCCCATGCATGTTCTGCCTTACGCCATCGGGATTTTCCTGCTGACGCCGTTCGCAATCTGGGCGGGACTCTATGCCGTCATGCCCGGCCCCAAATGGGGCATCACCGATGCGCCGCTGACCGCAGCGCTTCTGATCGTCTCGCTCCCCCTCGTGACCTATCACTCGCTGGCGGGTCTGGCCTTCATCGCCAATTCCATGGCCGGGCGCGCCGGCGAGACCGCGCCGGCCTGGACGCCCGCACGCCGGATCAACCAGGCGATGGCACCGTTGACCCTGGTGCTGACCATCGCTGCGGCCTGGTGGGTCTACCAGGCGGGCGAAAGCGCAGCGTCCCTGGCCGGCGTGACTCTGGTGGGTCTGGTGATGGCGGGTGTGATTGCCGCGGCCCAGAGTGGCCGGCCGCTGGGTCATTGGCTGACGCGGCCCGCCGCCCTGCTGCTGATGCCGCCGCGACAGCTGGGGCGTCTCCTGCTGGCCGTACCGGGCCTGGGCCATATGCTGCGCGAGATCGGACACGATCCGCACCGCGCCGGCCCGTGGGTGATGCTCAACGCCACCCTGGCCCTGATCGCTCTGGTCTGGCTGTTCGGGTTTGGCGCGCTGGTGGTGCTGGCCATGCTCGCCATCCCGGCCGTGTTCTGCGGGATACTGATATTCTGCACCGAGTAAGCGCCTGCAGCCTCAGCCGTCCTCGTCATCATCCTCGTCAGGATCGCCGTGGGGATCGTAGACGAGGAGATCGCTGGGTTGGCAATTGAGCTCGCGGCACAGCGCTTCCAGCGTGGAAAAGCGGACCGCCTTGGCCTTGCCGGTTTTCAGGATCGACAGATTGGCCATGGTGATGCCCACGCGGTCGCACAGCTCTGTCAGCGACATGCGACGCTCAAGAAGCATCCGGTCAAGGGTTACGCGGATGGGCATGGCTTTCCCGCGCTCCCTTAAATGGTCAGCTTCTGCTCATCGCGCAGGCGTGCACCCTCGCGGAACACTTCCGCCAGGACAAGGATCGCCAGCACCGAGAACCAGGCCGCCAGATTGAGGCTGAAATCAGGGATCACCCGTGCGCCGCTTTCCACCGGCGCCCGTCCCAGCAGTGTGATCACCAGCGCCAGCACGCCGTGTGCGGCGTAGTGCAACAGCTGGTACACCGCGATACCGATGGCGATGGCGCGCAAATGCCCGGCATTTTCGGGCACAAAGGGGTCGCCCTCGCGCAGGGTCGCAAAAATCAGGCGCAGACGGTGCACGATGAAAGTCAGCGCCGCCCAGGCGGCGATCGCCATGGGCAAGGCCACGACGAAATCGCGCGCCAGCAACTGGCGCAGCATACCCGGCAGCGCCGGCCCGAAGCCGAGCAGGCCGTAAATGCCGCTGAAAACGATCAGGACGATGATCAGGCTGGCCAGGCCGAGCACGGCCAGCAGCACAAAATAGCCGATATCGAGCAGCACCTTCAGAATGGAGGCCAGCGACCCGGCGCCAAGCGTTCTCATGCTGCCCTCCCCTCGTCTTTCTCAAACCCGGGCGACGCACGGGCTGTGGCCGGAATGCGTCTGATCAAAATCCGCCGGGGAGGCGCGGTTTGTCTCAGAGCTTCCGGCCGTCAGCCGTCGCCATGCCCTTACGCGACCAGCGGTGCGATCGCGGCGGCCATTCCGGCGAACACGCCCGCCACCAGAACCAGGTTGATCACCATGGCGATTGCGGCGTGTCCTGCGGTGTTAGTGGTCCTGACCATCTCATACTCTCCTTGTGTTTCGTGTCGACCAACTTTTTGCCTCGCCCGGTCATTGTTCCGCCGGGCTGTCGGCTTTATGAGGTGGGCGTTCCCGCTCGCCTCGAGACCACATCTAGGACACTCCGCATCGCTTGGCAACAAAAATATATCGAAATTCGATATTAATTTTCCGAAAGGCGATATGTCTTTTCAGCAGGACGGTTATGCATGAATGTCTTCACACGGACGGATTCCTGGGTTCTGGCGAGCCATAACCCGGGTAAAATCAAAGAGTTGGATGCGCTTCTGACGCCTCACGGACTGACCGTTATCGGTGCCGGAGCGCTCGGTTTGGCCGAGCCGGAAGAGACTGAAACAAGCTTTTCCGGCAATGCGCGCCTCAAGGCAGAGGCGGCTGCGCACGCCTCGGGCCGGGTCGCGCTGGCGGATGATTCCGGCTTGTCCGTCGATGCGCTGGATGGCGCGCCCGGCGTGTACTCCGCGCGCTGGGCCGGGCCGGACAAGGATTTCTCCGCTGCCATGGAGCGCGTGCGCCGCGCGCTCGAGGCGGCGGGCAGCCAGGATCATACCGCCCGCTTTGTCTGCGTGCTGGCCCTGGCCCATCCCGATGGCGAGACGCGGCTTTACGAGGGCGAGGTTCGCGGGAGGCTGGTCTTCCCGCCGCGCGGCGAGCACGGGTTCGGCTATGACCCGATCTTCGTGCCCGAGGGCCATGACCGGACTTTTGCTGAAATGGACGCGGCGTCCAAACGCGCGCTCAGCCATCGCGCACGGGCGTTTGCGGCCCTGACCGCCGATGTGTTCGGCGTATGAGCACCGGGAACTCCACGCCCGCCAGGCTCGGCCTGTATGTCCATTGGCCCTATTGCGCGCGCATCTGCCCCTATTGCGATTTCAACGTCTACAAGGCGTCCGGCGGCACACCGGACGCGCTGACAGAGGCCCTGCTCGCCGATCTCGATCACTGGCGCACCCGGACCGGACCGCGGCCTCTGGCCAGCGTGCATTTCGGCGGTGGCACCCCTTCTCTGATGACACCCGCCCAGATCGAGGCCGTGCTGGCGCGCGCCGACGCGCTGTGGGGCTTCACGCCGGGCGCCGAAATCGGGCTGGAAGCCAATCCCAAAGAGGCCGCGTCCTTCGCCGGGCTCGCCAGCGCCGGGATCAACCGCCTGTCGCTGGGTGTTCAGGCGCTGGATGATGCCAGCCTCGCCCGCCTTGGCCGCGATCATGACGCTGCAGGCGCGCTTCGGGCGCTGGAGGCGGCGCAGGCCCTGTTCGCGCGTCTCTCCATCGATCTCATCTATGCCCGCGAAGGCCAGAGCCCGGAGGACTGGGCGGCCGAGCTCTCCCGCGTGCTGGCCATGGGGCTCGGCCATCTGTCGCTCTACCAGCTGACCATCGAACCGGGCACGGCGTTCGCCCGCCAGGCCGAGCGCGGGCGTCTCACTCCGCCCGGCGACGACGATGCGGCGGACATGTACGCGCTGACGCAAGAGCTGACCGAAGCGGCCGGCCTGCCCGCCTACGAGATTTCCAATCACGCCCGCACCCGCGCGGATCAATCGGTGCATAACCGGCTCTACTGGGAAGGCGCCGACTGGATCGCCATCGGGCCGGGCGGCCACGCGCGGGTGGGGGCCCACATTGCCGGCGGACGCCTCGCGGCGGAAGCGGCGCGGAGGCCCGCCGACTATATCGCCCGCGCCGCATCGGGCGCCGCGCACGAGACCGAGGTGCTGAGCGCGCGCGACGAAGCGGTGGAGCGGGTGCTGATGGGCATGCGCCTGGTGGATGAGGGGCTCGATCTCGCGGCTCTCAAGGCGCTCACCGGCTATGAGGTGGACGCTGAGGGGCTCGCGCTGGCCTTGTCGCGTGGTCAGGTCAGGCGAGATGGCGCGCGCCTCATCCTGACCCCTGCCGGGCGGATATTCGCCGACGCCGTCGCGGGCGGCCTTGCGCCCTGAGCCGTTTCGTGGCCGCACGCGGCTGCATGCGCTATATCGCGGCTCGAACCGAACGAATGAACAGGGATGACCGGGCATGCGGCTGGCGTTTTTTGGCGATGTGGTGGGCAAGTCGGGCCGGGATGCCCTGGCCGCGCACCTGCCTGGCCTGCGCAAGCAGCTCAAGCTCGATTTCGTGGTGGTGAACGCCGAGAACGCTGCGGGCGGTTTCGGTATCACCGAGCGCACCGCGATCGAGCTGTACGATGCCGGTGCCGACGTGCTCACCCTGGGCAATCATTCCTGGGACCAGTCAGAGGCGCTCACCTATATCGAGCGCGAACCGCGCCTGTTGCGCCCGGTCAATTATCCCGAAGGTGCCGCGCCGGGCCGGGGCTGCTCGCTCTACACCCTGCCCGATGGCCGCCAGGTGCTGGTGATGAACGTGCTTCTGCGCCTGTTCATGCAGCCGCTGGATGACCCGTTCGCCGCCGTGGACCGCCAGCTCGCCGCCTGCCCGCTGGGCCAGGTGGCTGACGCCATCATCGTGGACATGCATGGCGAGGCCACGTCGGAGAAGATGGCGCTGGGCCATTACTGCGACGGGCGGGCCAGCCTGGTGGCGGGCACCCACACCCATGTGCCCACTGCAGATCACATGATTCTCAATGGCGGCACCGCCTATGTCACCGATGCGGGCATGTGCGGCGACTATGATTCGGTGATCGGCATGGAGAAGACCGAGCCGGTCTCGCGCTTCGTCACCCATATGCGCTCCACCCGCTTCACCGCCGCCAGCGGCGAGGCCACGATCAGCGGTGTCTTCGTCGAGACCGATCCGCGCACGGGGCTCGCCGTGCGCTGCGAGCCGCTGCGCATGGGGGGGCGGCTGATCGAGGCTGTGCCCCTGGTCTGACCGGCCCGTGGACGGAGCGCAATTCATCCGGTACACCCGAAACTCCGGCGTGCTCGGCGCCGATGGGGATCGAGGTCTGCGTTGAAACGGTCTTTGCTCGCTCTGGGGTGCGCCGCTGCAGCGCTGACGGCCGGGCTCGCCGAAGCCCGCCAGAGCGATACTGAGCGTACCTATCTGGACGCCGCCGAACTGATCGAGGACCGCGCACGCGGCCTCTATATCGCCCGCGGTGCCGTGCGGATGCGCTCGGACGAGCGCATCGTGCTGGCCGACGAGATCACCTATGATCCCGCGCTGCGGCGCATCGTCGCCACCGGCTCTGTCGAGATCCACGAGCCCGGCCGCCCCGCCCAGCTGGCCGATTATGTCGAGCTGGACGACGAGATGCGCGAGGGCTTTGCGCGCGGTTTCGCCACCTTGCTGGAGAATAACGGGCGCACCGCCGCCGCATTGGCCCTGCGCCGCGCCGATGGCGGGGTTGAGCTCAGGGATGCGTACTACACAGCCTGCGATCTGTGTGAGGACGGCACGCGCACGCCGACCTGGCGGCTGCGGGCCGACCAGGTGACCCAGGATGTCGGCAACGACATGATCCGCTATCGCAATGTCCGCCTGGAAATACGGGGCGTGCCGGTACTGTATTCACCGGCCTTTGCCCATGCCGACCCCAGTGTTGGGCGCAAGTCAGGCTTTCTGGCACCGGCGATCGACCTCTCCAACCGGCTCGGCTTCTCCTGGCAACAGCCGTATTTCTGGGCCATCGGACCGTCCCAGGACCTGACCATCGCTCCGCGGGTCATGTCCGAGGTCAGCCCCCTGCTGGAACTGGAGTGGCGCAAGCGCTTCTGGTCCGGCCAGGTGAATGTGCAGACATCAGCCACCTATGAGCGCGAGTTCGACATTGACGGCCCGTTCGGCGACCGGGCGCTGCGCGGGCATGTGTTCGCTGTGGGCGAGTTCGATATCAATCAGGACTGGCGCTGGGGCTTTGGTGCCCAGGCGGTCACCGGCGGGGATTTGTTTCTGCGCCGTTATGGCTATCCCGAACAGGCCGAGGGCTATCAGAGCCTGCTGGCCGCGCCGCTGGGCTCCCTGATCAGCCAGGTCTGGACCGCCGGGCGCCGGCCAGCCTGGTACGCCGACGCGACCGCCTACCAGTTCAACTTCATCAGTGAGACGTTTGACGACGGCCAGTTGCCGGTGGCGGCACCGCAGGTGCGCGGTCATTATCAGCTGGCGCTGCCCCGCGGCGGCGGGGTAGCCGAATTCTCCTTCAATGCGCTCAGCCTGACGCGCGAACTGGGCGATGATTACCGCCGCGCCAGCGCCGGCGTGGACTGGAGCCGCGCGGTCATCCTGCCCGGCGGGCTCCGCGCAGAACCCTTCGCAACGGCGCGCGCCGACGTATTCGATATCACCCAGCGCACCGTTGCGGGCGTCGAGACCGGTCAGTTCGACGCCGCGCGCTGGCTGGGCGCGGCAGGGCTGGATGTGAGCTGGCCCTTCCTGCGGCCGGGCGAACGTGTGGACATCATCCTGGCGCCGCGCCTGGCTGGCATCGCCTCGACTGAAGCGGGAAGCGGCAATATCCCGCCGAATTTCGACAGCCAGACCCTCGATCTGGACCGCTCTTTCCTGTTTTCGCCGATACGCTCGCCCGGTTTTGACCTGTGGGAGGATGGCACGCGCACCGATCTGGGCCTGGCCGCGTCTTTCACCGAGGCGGGCGGGTCACGCGGCGTGGAGCTGTTCGCCGGGCGCAGCTACCGGATGTCGGGAGACAACCGCTTCCCGGCCACATCGGGTGCCGCCCAGGACGCCTCCGACTGGGTCGCCGAGGGCCGCCTTGATTATGACTGGCTGCGCGTCGGCGTGCGGGCGCGGCTGGATGGCGATACCGGCGCAGCCAACCGGCTCGACGCCAATGCCTCGGCGCGGGTATGGCGCGCCAGCCTGTCAGCGCGCTACACCGATATTGCCCGGCAAGCCAGCGGGCTGGAGCTGCGCGAGCTGAGCACCTCGGCGCAGTTTGAACTCACCTCCCGCTGGACGATGTTTCACCGGCAGCTCCAGGACCTGGTGGCCGACGAGACGCGCAGGGTTCAGACCGGCCTGGTCTTCAGCGACGAGTGCACCCTGGTCCGGCTCTTTTATGAGCGTGAAAACATACAGTTCGGCAATCTCGAGCCGAGCGAGTCGATCCGCTTTGAGATTGTTCTTTTCACGCTGGGCGGCGTGGACGGGCGCTAACCGGACAGACCTGCGATGCGGGTCAGGGCGTGGCACCCCGCTCGAACCGGCGCCGGGCTCTTTGCGCCCATTGACGGCGTAGCCGGGCCGGCGCTGACGATCAGCCCGGCCTTCAGCTGAGCAGCCAGGCGCGCGCCTCGACGTCACCTTCAAAAGCGCGCACCCGGACCGCGTAGGGGAATGTCACTGTCTCGATCACATCCAGGATGTCATCGCGCCCGCGCACGCTGACAAAAGCGCAGCGCTGGATACCCAGATCCTCCAGGATTGCCGACATCGGCTCCACAAGCTGTCCGGCCGGATATCCCGGGGAGGAGCGGCGCGCATCAATCATCATGGCCCGCACGCTGCGGCCATCGGCGAGCCGGTCGGCCTCTGACTGGGCACGCAGGAGGTCTTTTTCGGTCACCACCCCTTCGCACACAAAGCTGATCAGGCCAGCCTCCGGTTCGAACCGGATTTCGATGGCGGCCTTGTCCTCGCGCGAGAGTCGGAATTTCAGCATCAGGAACGGCCCGGCCGCTGTTTGACAGTACCAACGCCGGGGCTGGGGTCCCCGCGTCTCAATATTGACATGGCCCGCAATGGACCCGATCAGCAACTCCGTGCGCGCAAGTCCGCCTTGCACCAGCGTGTGCATTGACGCGCCGGACGGAAGGTCCGATACCCATTCACATATCCTATCACACAAGCGTGCACAGGCGAAATCATGGCCATTCACTTCCACCCGGGCGATCTGCCGGACGGACTCGATTTCGGCACGCGCGTGGCCGTGGACACCGAAACCCAGGGCCTGTCGCTGGTGCGCGACCGGGTCTGCCTGGTCCAGCTTTCGGCCGGCAATGGCGACGCCCACATCGTGCAGCTGGCGCGCAGCGGCGATGACTGTCCGAATCTGAAGGCGCTGCTGGCCGACCGCGCCGTCGAGAAAATCTTCCATTTCGCCCGGTTCGATGTCGCGATGTTGCTGCGTGATCTGGGCGTGGAGACAGGGCCTGTGTTCTGCACCAAGATCGCCTCGAAGCTCACGCGGACCTATACCGACCGCCACGGGCTGAAGGATGTGGTGCGCGAGATTGCCGGGATCGAGCTGTCCAAACAGCAGCAGAGCTCCGATTGGGCCTCGCCTGACCTGACGCCCGCCCAGCTGGAATACGCCGCCTCGGACGTGCTGTATCTGCACCAGGTGCGCGACGGGCTCGCCGCCATGCTGGAGCGCGAGGGCCGTACGGCACTGGCCCAGGCCTGTTTCGATTTCCTGCCCGCCCGCGCGCGTCTTGATCTTGGCGGCTGGCCTGAAATCGACATTTTCTCACACTCATGATGTCCTCGCCGCCCGAGCCTGGCCTGGAGAGGCTCGCATGACCGCCGCCGCGCACGCGTCCGACAGTCTGATCGGCGACCGGCGGGCGCGCTCACTCACCAGCGCGCGCGCGCGCTCCGGTCGCGTGCGGATTTTGCGCGCCGTCTTGCTCGTGGCCATGGTGCTGGTGGGGGGCAATGCGCTGATGCAGACCTTCATGTCGCGCGCCTCGGGCCCGTCGGAGCCGGCATTCACGCCCGCGGGCGACGCCGAGCGAATCATCAATCCGCGCTTCACAGGCCGCGACCGGGGCGGCACGCCCTTCATGATCACCGCCGATGCAGCGGTGCGGCGCCTGGGCGGGGTGACCCCGCTCACCGATCTGGAGCGCCCGGCGCTCGACTATGCCTGGATCGAGGGCCTGCGCGACTCATCACAAGCCCTGGCCGAGACCGGTGTTTTTGACGAGGCCGGCCAATCGCTGACCTTGAGAACCGATGTGCGGTTCGCAACCCCGGCCGGCTACCGGTTCGAGGCGCCGTCGGCGCGCATCAGCCTGCGCGACGGCACTGTGGACGGAGACGAAGGCGTGTCCGGCGCAGCGCCCTGGGGCGCTGTGCGCGCTGACGCGTTCCAGGTGCAAGACGGCGGCAACCGCGTTATCCTTACCGGCGACGTGCGCACCCGCATCTATCCTGGCGGCACGACGCCCGATGATCAGGAGACCCGACCATGATCCGCCCCTTGCTCTGCGCCGCCCTCCTTTGCGCCGCCCCGCTGTTCGCCAACCCGGCCGCCCTGGCGCAGACACCGGCTCCGGCCCCGGCCCCTGAGGCCCCACTCGATATCAGCGCGCGCAATAGCGAAATGCTCGACCCCCAGGGGCGGCTGGTCTACTGGGGCGATGTGAACATGATCCGCGGGGACGAGCGGCTGCGCGCCGACCGGGTCGAGGCCTTCTTCGAGCGGCGCGCGGGCGGTGGCACCGGTCAGCTGCGCCGGGTGGTCGCCACCGGAGAGGTGTTCTACGTGCGCGCCGGCGAAGTCGCGCGCGGCGATAGCGGTGTCTACGATCTTGAAGCGGGCACCCTCACCCTTGTCGGGTCGGTGGTCCTGACCCAGGGCTGCAATGTGTCCACCGGCGACCGGCTGGAAGCTGATATCGACGGCGGCATCGCCCGGTTGAGCAGCGGCGAGGGCGGGCGCGTGCGCTCGATTTTCTTCACCGGCCCCCAGAGCGAACAGGACGCGCGTGACTGCCCGCTTCCCGCCATTCCCGGCGACGGTCCGCAACCCTTCCCGGACGGACGTTGAACCGCACCGCGCCCATGTCAGCGAAAGCCGATCGCCAGGCACCCGCGCGCGGCTTCACCAAATCTTAGGCGTGCTGGAGCTAACCATGATGGACACGGCGAAGCAGGCGGAGGCGCAAGCCTCCGGCGCGAGCGGTTCGGGGCTTTCGGTCAGGGGGCTGGGCAAAGCCTATGGCCGGCGGACAGTGGTCCGCAATGTCTCGCTCGATCTCCAGCGTGGAGAGGTGGCGGGGCTCCTGGGTCCGAACGGTGCGGGCAAGACCACCTGCTTTTACATGATCACAGGCCTGATTCGGGCCGATAGCGGGACCATCATGCTCGACGGCGCCGACATCACCGACCTGCCCATGTACCAGCGCGCACGCCTGGGCATCGGCTATCTGCCGCAGGAAGCGTCGATCTTCCGCGGCCTGTCAGTGGAAGACAATGTCATGGCGGTGGCGGAACTTGCCGAACCCGGCCGCGCCCGGCGCAAGACGCTGGTGGATGAATTGCTCGACGAGCTCAACATCAGCCATCTGCGCCAGAGCCCGGCCGTGGCGCTGTCCGGCGGCGAGCGCCGGCGGGTCGAGATCGCCCGCGCTCTGGCCGCGCAGCCCAGCTTCATCCTGCTGGACGAACCCTTCGCCGGGATCGACCCGCTGGCGATATCCGACATTCGCGACCTGATCACCTATCTCAAGGAGCGCGGCATCGGCATCCTGATCACCGACCATAATGTGCGCGAAACACTCGAGATCACTGATCGCGCGACCATCATCTATGACGGCGAAGTGCTGTTTGAAGGCACGCCCGAGGAAGTCCGGCGCGACGAAAGCGTGCGCCGTCACTATCTCGGCGAGCTGTTCAACTAGGGGGGAAGCATGGCCGGGCTCGGACACAGGCTCGAGGCGCGTCAGGGGCAAGGCCTCGTCATGACGCCCCAGTTGCAGCAGGCCATCAAGCTGCTGCAACTGAACAATATGGAGCTGGCCGAGTTCGTCGAAGCCGAGCTGGAGCGCAATCCCCTGCTCGAGCGCGAAGAGCGCAATGACGCCGCTGCCGACGAGCGCGCCGACCCGGTCGAAGCCACCGATACGGCGCCCGGTGCCGAACTCAGCTTTGACACCCCTGAACGCGCCACCGAGGCGATCGACGCCGATACCGAGGCGATGTACTCCGATTCCAAAGCCGACATGGCGGGGGCCGAGCCCGCAGGCGGCGCCATTGACTGGTCGCGCGCCGGCGCGGGCGGCGGCGGCCGGTTTGACGGCGAGGACTATGATGCGGCGGCCAACAGTGCCCGCGAGAAGACCCTGCGCGAGCACCTCCACGACCAGCTCGCGGACCTGGTGCTGGCCGCCTCTGACCGCATGATCGCCGCCCATCTGATCGATCTGGCCGACGAGGACGGATATTTCCGCGCCGATCTCGACGAGACCGCCCAGCGCCTGGGCGTCACGCGCTCCGAAACCGAAGCCATGCTCGACCGGCTGCAGCAGTTCGAGCCGTGTGGCGTGATGGCGCGCTCGCTGCAGGAATGCCTCGCCCTGCAACTCAAGGAGCGCGACCGGCTCGATCCGGCCATGGCCGCGCTGGTGGACAATCTGCCGCTTCTGGCCAAGCACGACTATACGGCGCTCAAGGCGGCCTGCGGCGTGGATGGCGAAGATCTCGAAGACATGATCGCCGAGCTCAAGCGCCTGACGCCCAAGCCGGGCCTGGGCTTTGGTGCCGACGGCGCACGCTCGGTGGAGCCGGACGTGACCGTGCGCGAGCGTCCCGACGGGACCTGGGCGGTGGAGCTGAACACCGACACCTTGCCGCGCGTCCTGATGAATAACCGCTACGCAGCCCAGATCAGCCGCGGCGCGCGCTCCGACCAGGAAAAGCAGTTCATCACCGAGTGCGCCCAGAACGCGTCCTGGCTTGTGAAAAGCCTGGACCAGCGCGCGCGCACCATCCTCAAGGTCGCCAGCGAGATCGTGCGCCAGCAGGACGCCTTTCTGGTCAAGGGCGTGGCGTGGCTGCGCCCGCTTAACCTCAAGACCGTCGCCGACGCGGTGGGCATGCACGAAAGCACGGTCAGCCGTGTCACCTCAAACAAATATATCGCCACGCCGCGTGGCCTGTTCGAGCTGAAATACTTTTTCACCTCGTCCATCGCGTCCGCCGATGGCGGCGAAGCCTATTCGGCCGAAGCCGTGCGCTTCCGCATCAAGGCGATGATCGATTCCGAAACCGCCGACCAGGTGATGAGCGACGACGCCATAGTCGAGCGCTTGCTGGCTGACGGGGTGGATATTGCCCGGCGCACCGTGGCCAAGTATCGCGAGGCGATGAACATTCCCTCCTCGGTCCAGCGCCGCCGCATCATGAAGGGCGCAAGCTAGGCCTGAAGCCCGGCCTGTTGTGAGGGGCCGAACGCCCGGTGTCTGGCCCCGCTAGACAATCAGCCCCTCGAACGGCGGCACGGCACCGCTATCAGGGAACACTCTGCGCGCAAGGCCGGCAGGGTCCAGACCCCAGTGTTCGGCGAGCACAGCCTTGAACAGGCTGCGCAGATCATTGGCCGGATACAGGTCGCGGTCTTCGTACAGGCGGTCCAGCCCCGGCCAGTCGCCGATCATGCGGCCACCGCGCACCGCCCCGCCGATGAGGAAGGCGGCACCGCCCGTGCCATGGTCCGTACCGCCAGCGCCATTGAGGCGCACCGTGCGCCCAAACTCGGTCACCACCAGGATCGCCGAGCGGTCCCACACCTGGGACAATTGCTGGCGCAGGGCTGCGATCGCGGCGTCCAGCCCGGCGAGCCGGTTGGCCAGCTGGCCCTCGCGCGCGCCCTGGCGCACATGGGTGTCCCAGCCATCAAAGCTGATCACCGCCGCATCCGGCCCGCCCGGCGCGGTCAGGAGATTGCCCGCCGCCTGCGCAATCAGCGCATAGGCCTGCGGCCCTGCGCCGCGCGCACCCGGCCCGCCCATGGAAGACCCGCTGGTCATGGCCGACGCAATGGCGTCAGTCTCCAGCGCCCGGGCCAGCGCCGGGCCCAGCATCGGATCGCTGGCGTACAAATCCATCAGCCGCGAGATCGTGTCGTCATCAGCACCCGGCAGCACCGCCGGTGCCCAGGTTGACGCCGGCGCAGACCCGCGCAGCAGAAGCGGCATGGACTGGCCCACACCCACCGCGCCGGGCGCGTCAGGCCCCATCAGCGCCAGCGCCCGGTTCATCCAGCCATCGCGAATGGCCGGCGTCGCCGCTTCCAGCCGGTCCTGACCGTCAAAGTGAGAGCGCGCACGGTAATCGGTGGCGATGGCATGGACGGCCAGCGCCTCGCCGGACGCGAACAGACCGGCCAGGGTCTCAAGGGCCGGATGAAACACGAAAGGCCCCGGCGCCGGCAGGCCGCCCTCCAGGGCGAGGTCGCCGCGCAGCGCGCCATAGCGCCGCTCACCGACCGGGGCGAGGGCGGCCAGCCCGTCCAGGGCACCGCGCAGGACAATCACCACCAGCTTGCGCCCGGCGGCGCGCGGTGCCTGGGCGAATGCGGCGGCAGCACCGGGCAATACAAGCCCGGCACCCGCGAGGCCCGACACAAGCAGACGGCGGCGGGTGGTGGACATATCGGTCATCACAAAACGCTCCTCAGCCGGCCTAGCGGCGTTGAAATTCCGGGCTCATCAGCAAGAGCGTCAGCCCCTGCTCGGGCGTCTCGGCGCGCGCGACCGCCTGTGCGGTGGCATCGGTGAGGCCCGCTCCGAGCACCTCCAGGGCGCGTTCGCGCGGGCGGGCATTGCGGCCGGCGCGCCCGGCGAGCGCCGAGGCGAAGTCCAGCCGCTTGAGCACAGCGTCCGGGCTCGCCCAGGCCTCGGCATGATCCGGCCAGCCCGCCGGCGACGGGGCCGAGAACGGCGCCTGGCCCAGCGCCACATAGCCGGCATAGAGCTGGCGCGGATTGGGTGCCGGCGCGCCCACAGCGCGCAGCGACGAGATCAGGAAGTCCTCCGGCGTCTTGAATTTGCGCAAAGCCGCATCAAACGCCGATGGTGCCGTGATCACAGCGCGCGCCACCGCCGCCAGATCGCCGCCACTGCCCATCCAGGCCGCTTCGATATGGGCGATATCGCGCGCCGCCGGATCATCGCACAGGAAGTGCCGGGCGAGCTTTTCCGACAAGAAGCGGGCCGTCCGGGGCCGGGTGGCAAGAAAATCCAGCGCCTCGCCGGCGCGCTGCGGCCCCTCCCCGGCGAAACGCTGGCCCAGCAGCGTGTGCGTCCCCGGCTCCTGCAGGCGGACATCGAACAGGGCGCGGCCATAATCGTCCGGGTCCGAGCGCAGGCGGCGGCTGCCCACCGTCCACCCGGTCAGGATCCGCGCCAGCGCCTCGACATCGCCCTGACCATAGCCACCCGCCACGCCCAGCGTGTGCAGCTCGAGAATCTCTCGGGCGAGGTTTTCATTGAGGCCCCGGTCCAGAAACCGGCCCGCCATCGAATTGGGGCCCAGCGACACGGCCTGGTCGAGATAGATCAGCATGGCCGGATGCAGCTCGGCGGCGCGCAACAGATCGGCAAACGGGCCGTAGGCCTTGGGGCGGATCGCTTCGGCTTCCAGCGTGGGCGCGATCACCGCCATGGGCAACGTATTGGACGCGACCGAGAAATGATTGGACCAGAAGCGCACCCAGCGCTCGGCAAAGCCGTGCGGCGTGGTCACCGCAATGCCGGTGCGCCAGGCGATATGGGCCAGGCGCGGCTCGCGCAGCAATTCACGCACCTGGCGCTGAATCGCGTCGGGATCAGCGCCCGTCCGCTCTATCTGCGCGCGGAAGCGGGGATATTCGGTCTGCAGATAGGCAAGCCCCTCTTGGGCCGTCGGTCCCGGAGACGGGCCTGCAATCGCGGACGGATCCATCTGGTCGGCGAGCCAGGCGTGCGGGTCGCGCGCGGCCGCCTCGATATCCCCGGGACGGGCACCCAGACCGAAGCGGTTGACGGCGATGGCGGCGTCGCGTGCGCTCATGATCAGTCCTCTCCGGGCCGTGCGCCATGATATCCTGTACGCTCGAGCGCGCGCGTTTCCGTCGCAAGGGCGGCTTCAGACTACGCCCCGATCGGCGGAACCGCCGGGACAAGCTGTGGCCCGCTCAGCTGTGCAGCGGCCAGGCCCGGGCCGCACAACCCGCCCGCCGGGCTCGCCCCGCTTCCCGCTTCAACGCAAGGCGTGCTAGGACGCTTGGCCTTCCTTGGGCGCACCTTGCACCGCGCCTCTCGATCCAGGTCCCGCCATGCCAGACGCCGCCGCCCCGACCGACGCCTCCACTGCCGCGCCCGACGGCCTGTGGTATGTCGCCGCCATCGCCCGCCAGGTGCGCGCCGGGTCCGAGCACGCCGAGCCGGTGTTCGGGCGCACGCTGCGCCTGACGCGTGATGCGCAAGGCATTGTCATCGACGCGAGCCCCGAACCGATTACGGTACAGGAAAGTGAAGGCCTGATCTGGGCCTGGCTGGCCGGACCGGAGGGCGAGGCGCCGCCCTGCGGCCCGCCGGTGTTCAACGGTCCGGGCGGCCAGGTGCGCTTTGTCGAGGAGGCGCTCTTGCCCGGCCCCTATGACGATGCGGTCTACGGCCTGCTCGATCCCGCCCACGGCCCCTATGTGCACGCCAGCCCGCTCTGGCGCTCCAGCCGGACCCTGCGCGAGAAGGCCAAGGAGTATGTGCCCAGCCCGATGGGCTTCACCATGCTGGCCCACGAGCCCAAGAACTCCGCCGCCTACAAGCTGATCGGCGGCGGGGTACAGGTGGAAATCGGCTTTCAGCTGCCCGCCCTGCGCAGCGAATGGATTTCCAATAGGTCCAACACGGTGCTGGGCCTGACGGCACTGACCCCGGTGGATGCCCATTCCACACGCATCCGCCAGATTTTCTACTGGCGCTCGCCGATGCTGAGCCTGGTCAGCCCCTTTGTACGGCCGTTCACTCGCAGCTTTCTGCAGCAGGACGTGCATATCATGACGCTGCGCCAGCGTGCCGCGCCCTGGCGTTTGCGTGAAATGCTGATCCGTGACGGCGACCAGCTTTTCATCTGGTACCGCCGGATGAAAGCCGAATGGGCCCGCGCCCGCGCCACAGGCGAGGCATTTGAAAACCCGGTGCGTGCCGCCACCTTGCGCTGGCGCACCTGAGCACGCCTGAGCCTGGCGCATTGACGGCCCGTGTTGAAGACCGATAGCGTACATACCCGCTCCTTGACCGGGAGCGGGCCGCGCACCGGCGCGGCGGGAGAGCCCGAAAGCGCCGAATGCGGTGCGCGGCCACAGGCTGCAAAGGGAGTTCCCATGCAAATCCAGTTCGTCTCCAAAGGCATCGACGTCTCGCCCGCCCTGCGCGAGCGTATCGAACTGCGCGTATCCGACGCGGCGGCGAAGTATTTCAGCCGCCCCGCCGAAGCTTTCGTCGTGGCCGCCAAGGAGGGGTTCGGGTTCAAGGTCGACTGTTCGCTGCATCTGCCGTCCGGCGCCTTTCTGCAGGCGTCGGGGTCAGGCGAGGACGCCTATGCCGCCGCGGAGGCCGCCTCCCAGCGGCTGGAGAAGCGTCTGCGCCGCTACAAGCGCCGGCTGAAAGATCACCACGCCGACAACAAGGCGGCCCTGCCCGCGGAAAGCGCCTCGATCCGGGTGCTGCAGTCAGGCCGCCGCAATGGCGCTGCGGACGCCGATGTGGACGCGGATCTGGACGAGGAGGATGACGGCGGCGCGGTGGGCGGCGACGAGCCGGTGATCATCGCCGAGACGGCGGGTGAGCTGCGTACGCTCACCGTGTCCATGGCGGTGCTGGAAATGGACCTGGCCGACGCCCCCTTTGTGATGTTCCGCAATGCGGTCAACAGCGCGGTCAATATCGTCTACCGGCGCCCTGACGGACATGTGGGCTGGATTGATCCGGCGCGAAGCGCTAAAGACGGCACCAAGCTGGCGGCGGGCGCAAGCGTCTCCGCCTGACGGCGCGATCCGCGCTTCAGTCTGGCTGAGCAGGACATGACCTTGATCGACTTGATTCCGCAGGGCGGCATTGTGGCGGATATGAACGCCACGAGCCGCAAGCAGGCCCTCCACGGGTTGGCCGAACTGGCGCAGCGCACGCTGAATACGCCATGCCGGCCGGTGCTGGACGCCGTCATCGAGCGCGAGCGCCTCGGCTCCACCGGCGTTGGCGACGGCGTGGCCATCCCCCATGCCCGCACTGATCTGGTGGACCGGGTGTGCGGCGTGTTTGCGCGCCTCAAGCAGGGCGTGGACTTTGACGCCGTGGACGGCCAGCCGGCCGATCTGGTGTTCCTGCTGCTGGCGCCCGAAGACGCCGGTGCAGAACACCTCAAGGCGCTGGCTCAGATCTCCCGCCTGTTCCGGCGCGAGGATGTGCGCCGGGCCGTGCGCGCCGCGCCGGACGCCGACGCCATCGGCGCCATTATCGCTGGCAGCGTGCGCTCCAACGCCGCCTGAGTCCGGCGCGCAAGAGCCCGGTCAGGCGCACGTCATCCGTTCAATCCAGATATACGCGTTCAGTCGCGATCCGCGTCCGCCACGTCCGGTGCACGGTCGGGTGCGGTGTAGGGCTTGTCAGCCGGCGCACGGAAACGGTCCTCGTCCAGCTCACCCTCCCATTTGGCCACCGCCGTGGCGACCATGGCGTCGCCGGTCACGTTCACCGTGGTGCGCGCCATGTCCATGATCCGGTCCACCGGCAGGATGAAGCCGACAATGATGGCGATCTGCTCGGGCGGCACGTCGAACGTGCCCAGCACGATCGCCAGAAGGAACAGCCCGGCGCTGGGAATGCCCGCCGCGCCGATCGAGGCCAGAGCCGCCGTCAGCGCAATCATAGTGTATTGCATCAGGTCCAGATCATAGCCGAAGGCCTGGGCCGTGAAGAGCGCGAGAATGCCCAGATAAATGCCGGTGCCGTCCATGTTGATGGTGGCGCCCAGCGGCAGCACCGACCCGGCGACCGACCGCTTGACACCCAGATTATCCACCACATTGGCGATGGTCACCGGCAGGGTGCCCGAGCTTGACGCCGTCGAATACGCCACCGCCTGGGCATCGGCGATGCCGCGCAGGAAGTTGAACACCGGCAGGTTCAGCACAAAGCGGATGAAGCCGCCATAGACGATCACGGCATGGGCGATCAGCGCCAGATACACGGTGATGATCAGCACCGCCACCGAGGCCAGCGCCTCGATGCCTTGGGTCGCGACGGTGTGGGCCACCAGGGCGAACACGCCGAACGGTGCCACTTCCATGACGATATGCGTGATTTTCAGCACCACATCGGCGGCGGAGCTGAACAGATCGCCCACCGGCTTGCCGGCCTTGCCGGCCATGATGATGCCGATGCCCAGAAGAATGGCGAAGAAGATCACCGCCAGCACGTCGGTGTCGGCCATCGCCGCCACCGGATTGGTCGGCACGATGGCGATCAGGCGCTCGATAATACCGGGCTGGTCGGTATCCACCGGGATCGGATCGGCACCGCCCAGATTGACCCCGGCGCCGGGCTGGAAGACCAGCCCGAACCCGATGCCGATCCAGACAGCAAAGAATGTCGTGGCCAGATACAGCGCCACCGCCTTGCCGCCGATGGAGCCGAGCTTCTTGGGGTCGCCCAGGCTGACAATCCCGGCCACCAGCGTGGTCAGGATGAGCGGGATGATGAGCATCCGGATGAGGTTGAAGAACAGATCGCCCACGGGCCGCACGGCCGCGTCGATCAACGCCGCAGCCGCCTCCTGGCCGATGACCTGGGCGAGACCCAGCGCAAACACCACGCCCAGCGCGAGCGCGCCCAGCACGCGCTTCCACAGCGCGGTCCCGAACCACCAAGTCATGAGAGCCCCTTTTGATTGACCGCCCGCGTTCAATAAGGCCGCAGCCTAAGCCGCTCGCGCAGAAGGTCAACGCTGCGGCGCAAGGGGTCAGCCCGCGGTCATGTCAGCCCGTCAGGCCGCCTTCAGGATGGCGATGCGCGCGATGAGCAGCGCCCAGATCACGCCCGCCAGCAACGCCCAGGGCGACAGGGCGACAGGGCGACAGGGCGAAGCCCGGATCAATGCGCGAGGCCACGATAAGGCCTGAGGCCATCAGCGCCTGGACCCACACCGTGCGCCAGCTCAGATCGCGGTAATGGCTTCCCGCCTCGATAGTGCGGCGCGAGAACCAGGTCCACGCACGCGCCGTCCGGCCCCTGTCCCGGGACCGGCGTGCATGCTCGGATTGGTCAAGAACGCGGCTCATTTGCTCACTATACGGACAAATTAGCCGCCTGTCAAAGCCTGCTCCAAAAAGCAATCTGCCCGCCCGCGGGGTACGCGGACGGGCAGAACGGCCTGGATGCAATTGCGGCGCGCTGACGTCGGTCAGGCCGCCGCAGCGGCTTCTGCGCGCAGGATCGCGCTGGCGGCATTGACCACCGAGGCGATACGTACGGCAGCCTGGATCTGCTCGGTGGTGAGGCCGGCCTGACGCAGTTCGTGCTCATGGGCGTCGATGCACATGCCACAGCCATTAATGGCCGACACTGCCAGCGACCACAGCTCGAAATCGGCCTTGTCCACGCCCGGACTGGCGATGACATTCATCCGCAGGCGCGCCGACAGGGTCTTGTAATCCTTGGACGAAGACAAGTGCACGAAGCGGTAATAGACATTGTTCATGCCCATGATGGCGGCAGCGGCCTTGGCGGCGCCAGCGGCTTCGGGCGACAGCTTGCCTTCGAACTCGGCGCTCAGCGCACGCACCACGGCCGGTTCGCCGACGGCATAGGCGCTGGCCAGGAAGCAGCCGAACTTCTTTTGCTCGTCCAGCACGGTTTCGCGCGCCAGTGAGGACAGGTTCAGCTTGATGTCCTTGGCGTAGTCGGGAAGGGAGTCTTTCAGCGCGTCGAGGCTCATCGGGGCATTCCTGATTTTTTATGGGGGAGGAGGCGTGAAGAAGCGCGCTGGGGCCGGACGGGGGTCACCCGTCCGGCCCCAGGCTGAGGGCGGTGGTTAGGCCGCCAACGTGTCGCCGCCGACCTGGCGGTTGCACGGGCAGAGATCGTCGGTCTGCAGCGCATCGAGAACGCGCAGCGTGTCTTCCGGGTTACGGCCGACATTGAGATTGTTCGCATAGACGTGCTGAATCTCGCCGTGCGGGTCGATGATGTAGGTGTAGCGATAGGCCGCGCCTTCAGGCGAGCGCACGCCCAGCGCGTCCACCAGCGAGCCGGTCGGGTCCGCGAACTGCCACTGATCCAGCGAGCGCAGGTCGGCATGCTCGCGGCGCCAGGCCAGCTTGCAGAACTCGTTGTCGGTGGAGCCGGTCATCACCACCGCGTCGCGATCGGCAAACTCGCCGTTCAGCTGCGCGAAGGCCACGATCTCGGTCGGGCACACGAAGGTGAAATCCTTCGGGTAGAACACGATCACTTTCCACTTGCCGGGAAAGCTCTCATGGGTGATCGGCTCGAAGGCCGACTGGCCGTTTTCCTCGTGCGCGTTGAATTTCGGCTTTACGCCGGTGACTTCGAATTCGGGCAGCTTGTCGCCAATACCGAGCATGTAACTCTCCTGTTGAACCTTGAACCTGCGACTGCACCGGCGTGGCAGGGCCACGCCAGCTTCGCTGCGCTGCAATAAACTTCGCCGCAACGCAGCATCAGGGCCTGCATGTGGGCACCGGGGTCGATAAATCCAATGGATTGTCACTCTGGCCCCCATAGCCTATCTCGATCCACATGAGCACGCTTCTGCCCACGCTGCGCCAACTGCGCTTCCTGGTCGCGCTGGCCGATCACGGCACGTTTTCACGCGCTGCCGAGATGAGCCACGTCACCCAGCCCAGCCTGTCAGCTGCCATCAAGGAGCTGGAAGGCATCCTCAACGCCACCCTGGTGGAGCGCAGCGCAAGGGGCGCGGCCCTGACCCCGGCGGGCGAAACGGCTGTGGCGCGCGCCCGCGTCGTCCTGACCGAGGCCGAAGACCTGGTTCACGCCGCCCGCGCCGCCGGCCAGCCGCTCACCGGGCCATTCCGGCTCGGCGTCATCCCCACCATCGCGCCCTTCCTGCTGCCGCGCGCCCTGCCTGATCTGCGCAAACGCTTCCCGGCGCTGGAACTGTTCCTGCGCGAGGACCTGACCCACCGTCTGGTGGATGCGCTGAAAGATCGCCGCCTCGACGCCGCGGTCATCGCCCTGCCCTATGAGGCCGACGGGCTGGAGACCCAGGTGCTGATGGCCGACGAATTTCTGTTCGCCGCCCCGCCCGATCATCCGCTGTCCCGTGTGGAGACGCTCACCACCGGCATGCTGGCGGGCGTGCAGCTCCTGCTGCTCGAGGACGGCCACTGCCTGCGCGATCACGCCCTGACCGTGTGCGCGGCCAGCCCGGAGCGGCGCGGCGCGGGACGCTCGGATTTCGCCGCTACCAGCCTGCACACGCTGATCCAGATGGTGCGCAGCGGTCTGGGCGCGACGCTTCTGCCCCGCATGGCGGTCGATGCCGGGCTCGCCGACCAGATGGACCTGACCATCCGCCCCTTCGATCCGCCGGTTGTGGGCCGCGAGATCGGCCTGGTGTGGCGCAAGGGATCGGCCCGCGCCGACGAAACCCGCACCCTGGCCAACGCGATCCGTGACGAGCTGGCGGCGGCACCGAACCTGGCGCTGGCCACACCCCCATCCGGACACCCGGCCCGGTCAGCCCGCCCCTCCGCCTGATCCCCCCTTCCGCTTCGCTGCAAGGAGACCTAACCATGACCCGCAAACTCGTTCTCGTCACCGGCGCCTCGTCCGGCATCGGGGCCGCCTTCGCGCGTGAGTTCGCCAGCCATGGCTGGGATCTGGCCGTGGTGGCCCGGCGCGAGGACAAGCTGCAGGCGCTGGCCGCCGAGATGAAGGCCAAACATGGCGTCGACACGCTGGTGATCGCCGCCGATCTGGCCGATCCCGCCGCGCCGCAGGCCATCGTCGATGCCGTGGCCAGGGCCGGGCGCCAGATTGATGGCCTGGTCAATAATGCCGGCGCGGGCCAGCCGGGTCATTTCTGCCAGACGGGCTGGGATGATCAGGCGCGGTTTCTCGAACTGATGGTCACCAGCTATCTCAAACTCATGCATCTGGTGGCGCCCGGCATGGCTGAGCGCGGCTTCGGGCGGATCATCAATATCTCCTCGGTCTCGGCGCTGGTCTCCATCGCCAAGGCCCATACGCGCTATTCCGGCACCCTGTATCCCGGCATCAAGGCGCTGCTGATCAAGGCGTCCGAGGCGCTGGGGGCCGAGATTCGGGGCCAGGGCGTTCACGTCACGGCGGTCGCGCCGGGCTATACCTGGTCGGAGTTTCACGATGTGAACGGCGCGCGCGAGACCGTGTCCAACGTGCCCGGTTACTGGATGCTCAAGGCCGAGGATGTGGCTGCCGCCGGCTATGACGCCGTGGAGCGCGGCGTGCCGCTGCGCGTGCCCGGCGCCTTCTATAAGTTCATGACGGGCCTGGCCCGCATCCTGCCCGACCCGCTGGCGCGCGCCCTGATGGCGCGGCAGGAAAAGACGATGGACGGGAAGTAGGGGCCGGGTCGCAGGACACGGGTAGCAGGCCTCAGCCCCGCGTCACGAACCAGAAGCGCGCCGCGCCGCTGTCCTGGGTGTCCAAGACATCCCACCCCGTCAGGTCAGGCTCTTCCGCCGCGCCGGTTTCCAGCACCGCCAGCGCCCCCTCGGCCAGCCAGCCGCCGGCGTGGAGTTTGGCGAGCGCCCGCTCCCCCAGACCCTTGCCATAGGGCGGATCGAGCAAAGCCAGCGCAAAGGGCGGGCCGAGCTTGTCCGGCTTGGGGCCCAGCGCCACCGCGTCGCCCTTGTGCAGCTTGGTGACGCCAAAGGCCTGGAACGCTTCCACATTGGTGCGGATGGCACCGCGCGCGCCAGGATCGGTCTCCACGAACAACACAAACCCCGCCCCGCGCGACAGCGCCTCGAAGCCCAGCGCGCCGGAGCCCGCGAACACATCGATCACCCGCGCACCGGTGAGGTCCGGCGCCCATGGCGCATGGACGAGCTTGTTGAACAGGGACTCGCGCGCCCGGTCCGACGTCGGCCGGGTGGTCATGCCGCGCGGCGCGGCAATCGGGCGGCCCTTATGGACGCCGGCGACGATCCGCATGGGTCGGTCCCTTGGGTTCGCGCCGCTGCGCCCGGCCGGGGCCGCGCACGCCGTCCTCGGTCTTCGCCGGCGCACTGGCCTCGCCGGCTTTCAGCGGATGACCGTCAGGCCCGAGGCGGTAAAGCTTGCCCATCTGTTCGCGCAGCACGCTCAGGCGCACTTCCTCCACCTTGCCGCGCTCCAGCGAGCCCAGCTGGAACGGGCCATAGGCGGTGCGCAGGAGCCGGTTCACCGTCAGGCCGACATGGGAGAGGACTTTCCTCACCTCCCGGTTCTTGCCCTCTTTCAGGCCCACGGTGAGCCAGACATTCGACCCGGTATGGCGGTCCACCGCCACCTCCACCGGCCCATAGCTGATCCCCTCCACAGTGACGCCGCCGGCCAGGCGCGCCAGTGCGGAATCGTCCACGTCGCCAAACGCGCGCACGCGGTAGCGGCGCGTCCAGGCGGTGGCGGGCAGTTCCAGCACCCGCGCCAGCTCACCATCATTGGTCAGCAGCATCAGGCCTTCGGAATTGAGATCGAGCCGGCCCACCGAAATCACCCGCCCCAGCTCCTTGGGCAAGGCGGCGAACACGGTCTCGCGCCCCTGGGGGTCGGCATGGGTGGTCACCAGGCCCGCCGGCTTGTGATAGCGCCACAGCCGGGTGGGCGGGCGCGGGCCGGTCACCTTGCCGTCCACCGTGATGATGTCGTCGGGCGTGACCTTGAAGGCGGGGGTGTCGAGCACCTGGCCATTGACCGCCACGCGGCCCGCCGCGATCAGGCGCTCCACCTCGCGGCGCGAGGCGACGCCGGCATGGGCCAGCGCCTTGGCGATGCGCTCGCCGGACCCGGCCTGGTCGTCGTCTGTCTCGCTCAAGGCTTTACTGGCCTCCGGGCCAAGGCTATGGCGCATCCATGAGCGATGCGCACGATTATGCGTTTATGGGACGGGCGCTGGCCCGGGCGCAAGCCGCAGCGTCTGCGGGCGAGACTCCCGTGGGTGCCGTGATCGTCGATCCGGCCACAGGCGAGGTGATCGCCGAGGCCGGAAACGCCCCGATCTCAGGGCTCGATCCCACCGGCCATGCTGAAATCCTCGCCCTGCGCGCGGCAGCGCAGGCAATCGGCAATTACCGGCTCACCGGCCTCACCCTCTATGTCACGCTGGAGCCCTGCGCCATGTGCGCGGGCGCCATCAGCCATGCCCGCATCGGTCGCCTGGTATATGGCGCGCACGATGTGAAGGGCGGCGCGGTGGCTAACGGCCCCCGCTTCTTCACCCAGCCCACCTGCCACTGGCGCCCGGAGGTGACCAGCGGCGTGCGGAGCGAAGAAGCGGCGGCGCTGCTGAAAGAGTTCTTCCGGGCACGCCGCCGCTCCAAAGCGTCTGAAGCCTGACGGCCTATTTCGGCGGCATGCGTGCGCCGGCGTCCAGGCGCACGCACTCGGCGTTGATGTAGTCGTTCTTCGCCATAAACGCGACCAGATCGGCAAACTCGGCCGGGGTACCGAAGCGCTGGGGGAATTGCAGATGGCTGGCGAGATTGATTTTCACTTCCGGCGGCATCTGCTCGTAGATCGGGGTTTCGAAGAAGCCCGGCAGGATGGTGTTCACCCGCACGCCCTCGCGCGCCAGATCACGCGCCATGGGCAGGGTCATGCCGTAAATCCCGCCCTTGGACGCTGAGTACGCCACCTGGCCGATCTGCCCGTCCTGGGCGGCGACAGAGGCGGTGTTGATGATCACGCCGCGCCCGGACGCATCGGGGTCCAGGGTCAGCATGCCCGCCGCCGACAGCGCCGCGCAATTGAACGAGCCGACCAGATTGATGCTGACCACCAGGGCGAACTTGTCGAGCTGGTGCATGACGATATCGCCCGCGGACGAGCGGCGCGCAGTTTTCTCCGCCCAGCCGATCCCGGCGCAATTGACCATGATCCGCTCCTGCCCGTGGGCGGCGCGCGCGATCTCGAACCCGGCCTTCACGCTGTCCACATCGGCCACATTGACCTTGGCGAACACGCCGCCGATCTCGGCCGCCACGGCCTGGCCGCGCGCCTCGTTGAGATCGAACAGGGCGACCTTGGCGCCCTCGGCGGCCAGGCGCCGGGCCGTGCCCTCGCCCAGGCCCGAGGCCCCGCCGGTGACGATCGCTGCTTTGCCCTTGATGTCCATAACTGTTTTCCCTTGAAAGCTGGTGGTCTGTGATGCCGCCGCGCGGCCGCGCGCGTGGCACCGGACATAGCGCGCCTGTGCGGGGGATGGAAGCATGCGCGAAGGGCGGTGCCCGCCGCAGGCCGCGCGCCTTGGAGCCGGGCTCCGGCTCTGCTAGAGCACGCCCACACAGTCACCGGAGACATCTGCATGACCCGCACCACCGCCCGCCCCGCCCTTGTCTTGCATGGCGGTGCCGGCGTGCTGGCCGAGCGGTCCTATGATGTGGAGATCACCCATCTGCGCAATCTGGCCGAAGAGGGCCGCGCGGCGCTGGAAGCGGGTGCCGATGCCCTGGATGTCGTGTGCGACATGGTGCGCGCCATGGAAATCTCCGGGCTCTATGTGGCGGGCAAGGGCAGCGCCCCCAACCAGGCCGGCCGCTATGAGCTGGACGCCGCCGTGATGGACGGGCGCGCCCGCCGGGCCGGGGCGGTGTCGGCGCTGGAGGGCTATCTGTCGCCGGTGGATGCCGCACGCGCCGTGATGGAGCATACGCCCCATGTCCTGCTGGCCGGTGCCGGCGCCGCCCATTTCGCCCGCGAGCACGGTCTGGCACCCGTGCGCGATCCGGACGGGTATTACATCTCCGCGGCCGCGCCCGACAATCGCGCCATCCCCACCGGCACGGTGGGCGCGGTGGCGCTGGATGCCTCCGGCGCGCTGGCGGCGGCCACGTCCACGGGCGGCACGCTGAAGAAAGTCTGGGGCCGGGTCGGCGACACGCCCATCATCGGGTCAGGCACCTGGGCCGATGAGCGCGTGGCAGTGTCGTGCACCGGCCAGGGCGAATTCTTCATGCGCGCCAATGCTGCCGCCGATGTGTCGGCGCGGGTGCGCTATGCCGGCGCGGACCTGGAGGCCGCGGTGAAGGGCGCGCTGGATGATGTGGGACATCTGGGCGGCGAGGGCGGGATCATCGCGGTGGACGCGTCCGGCGCCGTCAGCGCACAATACAACTCGCCCGGCATGAAGCACGCCATCGTCCATCCCGGCGGGCGCATCACCGCCTCGGTGAAATAGCCCCGCCCGACAGCTTGGCCTGCAGGGCGCGGGCGAACACCGCGCCCATGTCCGGACCCTGCTCAGGATAGAAATACGGCTCGATAATCTCCAGCTCCATCACGGCCAGCTGGCCGTCCAGACCGCGCACCATGTCGACGCGCGCATAGAGCAGGTCCGCCTCGCCGGTGATCTGCGCGGCGGCGTCCAGCACGCTGCGCGCCAGTGCCAGCTCGGCTTCAGACGGCGTCCAGACCTCTTCACGCGCGCCGAACATGGACTGGACGCGGTAATCGCCCGCCTTGGGGCGCTTGACCAAAGCGTGGGAAAACTCACCGCCAAAGAAGATCAGCGAATACTCGCCCTCTTCGGGCACACCCGGCAGGAAGGGCTGGATCAGGCAGGCACCCGGCGGCAGGGCGTCCGCGCCGGGCAGCGCCTCGCCCCGGCGCACCAGCGCCTGGCGCCACGCGCCGCCGCCCACCAGCGGCTTGACCACCAGCCGGTCGGTGTCGAACATCGCGAAGCCGTCGCGGATGGCACTGTCATCGGCCCGCGCGCGCCACAGCGTCGGGATGGACGGCGCGCCTGCCGATTCCAGCGCTTTCAGATACGTCTTCTCGATATTCCAGCGCACCAGGGACGGCGGGTTCCACACCGGCCCGTGGCCGGCCAGCCGGTCCAGCGTTTCGAGAAACAGCGCCAGCTTGGGCGGATAGTCCCAGACCGTGCCGATCATGAAGCCATCAAAGCGCGACGCGTCGAACGCCTCGTCCCAGACGCGGTGCTCCAGCGCGATATCCACATCGTGGCAGGCACGTGACAAGGCCCCGTATTCCAGATCAAACTCGACCCAGTCGGTCCGCGCGCCCGGGCGGTCCTTCATCATGTCGGCGGAGGTGAGAAAACAGACCCGTGCGCTCATGGGCGGGGCCATAGCGCGCAGACGCACCGCACGCCAGCCTTTGGGGCACCTTGAGCCGGACCGCCATGCAGGCTAAGTCCGGTGGCTCAAATCCGCCCATCCTCCTTCCCGCCCGCCAAAAAGGCCTCCCATGTCCGAAACCCGCTTCGACGTCCTGGGCGTCGGCAACGCCATTGTCGACGTGCTCGCCCCTGTGGACGAGGCCTTCATCGAGGCTCACGGCCTGGTCAAGGACGCGATGATCCTCATCGACGAAGCGCGCGCCGATGCGCTCTACGCGGCCTTCCCCGAAGGCGAGGAAATCTCCGGCGGGTCAGCGGCCAACACGCTGGCGGGCGTCGCCAGCTTCGGCGCACGCGGTGCCTATATCGGCAAGGTCGCCGATGACGGGCTGGGCCAGACCTTTGCGCGCGACCTGCGCGCAGCCGGCGTCCATTTTGACACCGCGCCCCTGAGCGGCGGACCGTCCACGGCGCGCTGTCTGATTGCCGTGCCGCCCGATGCGCGCCGCGCGATGAACACCTATCTGGGCGCGTCCACCTTGCTGGATCCGGAAGATATCGACCGCGATCTCGTCTCGGCGGCCCGGGTGGTGTTCCTTGAGGGCTATCTATTTGACCGCGAGGAGGCCAAGGCCGCCTATGTGCGCGCCTCGGAATACGCCCGCGCCGCCGACCGCGCTGTCGCCCTCACCCTGTCCGACATTTTCTGCGTCGAGCGCCACCGGGCGAGCTTCCGCCAGCTGGTGCGCCACCACGTGGACGTACTGTTCGCCAACGAGGCCGAGCTGAAATCCCTCTACGAGACCGACAATTTCGACGAGGCCCTGGCGGCGGTACGCGCCGAGACCCGCATCGCCGCCGTCACCCGCTCTGAAAAAGGCGCGGTGATCGTATCGGGCCAGGACGAAGCGCGCGTGCCGGCCACGACAATCGAGCGCCTGGTGGACACGACGGGCGCCGGCGACCAGTTCGCCGCCGGCTTCCTGACCGGCTACGCGCTGGGCCGCGATCTGGAAACCTGCGGGCGCCTCGGCGTCATCGCGGCGGGCGAGGTCATCACCCATTTCGGTGCCCGCCCCCACGCGGCGTTGAAGGACCTGGCCGCCAAGGCGGGCTTGTCGCTGGATCGCTAGGAGCATTCGGGACTATCGCCAATTTGGCGCGGCTCGCCCTCGAACCGATGCGTGACCCTTAAGCCACAATGCATGATGGAGTCGGCCCGCATCCGTCTATCGGATTGCATACGCAGACGTGCACGCTACCGTCGCGCTGGTTAACGGCGGGTCTTGAGGGGGACAGGCGTGACACAAGACAATCCAGAAAGCGTTGCGGCACCGGAGCGAACCACAGAGGCGTCGCCGCGCACCGGGTACGACCCGAACGAACAGCGCGCCCGCGTGCGCGAGCGAGTACGGATATTTGAAGAAACCGTCAAAGACATGTGGTGCGGCGAAGTCCCGGTAACTGAAGGCACCCGGCACAACTCCAAGCTCGACTCTTTGATGAAGCATAGGTCACTCAACGCATTCCGGTTTCGATGGTTTGCGCATGCCACGTCCTTTCCAGTCGTCGTGACAATGTTGCCGATGATGACCCTTTACGCGTACGGAACCAGCCTGTTCAGTCACCCCGTTTCGCCGGATGATTTCGATCTTTGGTTATTTTTGCTAACTGGCGTGTTGCTACTGATTGGAGCCAGCATCTATTTTAATTTGCATACGAAGCTCGACATGGAGATTCGCGACTATAATGCCGCCATTGGTAAGCTTGCGCCCAGGATCGACGTGCTGATCACCAACCAGCTAAACGGGGAGAGTTCGGTAGTCAGCGAGAATGCGGCGAAGATTCGAGCCGTGGTATCGCGCCAGGACGACATGAATCAGGTCAGCGAAGGCGTGAAGGACACGATGCGCAGCTGGCGCCGGCTTGAGCGCCTACCGTACTATTTGCGTCATGCATGGGACATGTATTTCGTGGAGGTCAATGATCATCGCGAGCTACCGCGGCACCGCAATTTGAGGGTAGCAAAGTTCATCACACCCGTTCTGCTTATCATGGGAGTCAGTCTTTGGGCGCTCCATGATGCTTTTGCCGTTCTGGTGCGGATCGGTTTCGAGCCTGCAATTACGGCTCTAGGATTACCGCTATCCCAGATAATACTGACACTCCTGCTCACGATTTTCTATGTTCTGTTTTTCGTCTACCGGTACTGGCCACGCGCGCGCAGAGAAGTTTTCTGGTTCGAGCTTCTCACCTGCTTGGTCATGGCAACCTTTCTTGTTGTCATGGTGTTCGGGCTGGCCGCTAAGGATGAAGCCGGAGCACGCGCGGCGCAGCTGCTGTCTCACGTGACCCTGCTGATTGTCGTGGCCGTCCTGATGGGACTCGTCTTTGCCATCATGGCGGATCGTGGCTTCAAGAAGACCGCGCGTATCGCCCCGGTCCAGATTGTGGATGCGCTGAAGACCCATAAAAAATCTGATGTGATGAAGATGTTCGGGTTCAAGCGTGTGGAAGACTATCTTCGGCTACTCGAGGACAGGCGCAACCCCGAAGCCGTTTGGGGCGGATGGACACCCGACCATGAAACAGCGCTGCGCGAAGAACTCCACGCAGAGGGCCACGACGACTACGAGACGGAAGTTCGCATTGCCATGGACCCTGTGATTTATGTTGGAGAGAACGGGAATCGCCGCATTCAGGTTTGTCAGTTCGACCCCACACCGGCTTTCCTGAATGCGATTCCGGAGCTAAGGGCGGCTGGCGGATAAGGCGCGCTTGAAAGTCGGCAGCCAGTAGGCGCTGCGCCGACGATGGGAGTGGGCCGCTTGGGGGCGGGCTTCAGTTCACTTGGGGTCACTGGCTCTGCCCGTATCTATAAGTAAATCTACTCATATCCCCCGATTGCATTTGGCTCAATGAACGGTTTCAGCCGTTTAACCCTATATTCAGCACAACGCGCCATGCTGTCCCCGTGGCAGGCAGTCCGTGCCCGGACAGCCTGCTCTTGTGCTCGGGAGGGGACATGGCGCCGATCAGACATGCGATTTCACGCGTCATGCGTTCGCTGGTTATCAAGTTCACGCTGCTGTGCGGCCTGATCCTGATCCTGGCCACGGCCGCGCTGATGAGCGTGGAGTACTACCTCAAGCGCGCTGAAAACACCGAAACCGGCCTGCAGCATGCACAGATCATCACCGAGTTGTTCGCCACCACGCTTGCCCCGGCCATCGCCAGCGGCGATGCGGGCTTTCTGGTCACGCGCCTGGGCCAGTTTTCCGATCGCGCCGACGTCGACGGTATCTACGCCGTCAATGTGAGCCGCACGGTTCTGGCCGCCGATGGCGATGTGCCGGTCAATCCGGGCATGCGCGCCGCCGACGCGCTGATCCAGTCGGCGCTGGGCGCGGTGGATACGCGCGTCGAGACCATCGGTCAGGACATCCATGTCGCCGCCCCGGCCTTCCATGACGGCCGCGTGGTGGGTGCTATCGTCGTGAAGGTGCCGATTCATGCGGTGGCGCGGCCGGCCGGAGAAATTCTGCGCCGCCAGGTGATGATCGCGCTGGGCGCGCTCCTGGTCTTCCTGCCACTGGTGGCGCTGATGGTGAGCCGCGCGCTGAGCCCGATGCGCAAGCTGATCGAGGCGGCCCGCGCCGCGTCCTCGCGCAATCTGGACATCCGCATCGATATCCGCACCGGCGACGAGCTGGAATTGCTGGCCAACGCGTTCAACCGCATGTTCGCGCGCCTGGAAGCCAGCGTGAAGCGCGTCCATCGGCTGGCCTATGTGGACATGATCACCGAACTGCCCAATCGCGAGCGCTTCCGCAAGGAAGTCGAGCGCGTGACCCGCGAAGCCGAGAACGGGCAGGAAGGCGCGGTGCTCTTTCTCGATCTCGACCGGTTCAAGCGGGTGAATGACTCACTGGGCATCGGCGAAGGTGACCGGCTGCTGGACGCCGTGGCGCGCCGTCTGCGCGAAGCGGCCCGCGGCTGGGATCTCGCTCATGGCGAAGGCGGCTCGGAGCCGTCCATGGTGGCGCGCCTGGGCGGGGACGAGTTTACCGTGCTGTTGCCTCAGCTACGCGATCCGGCTGACGCGGCGCGCCTGGCCCGCCGCATCATCGATTCGATCCGCCGCCCGTTCGAGATTTCCGGCCATCAGGTCTTCCTGGGCCTGTCAGCGGGCATCGCCCTGTTCCCGCGCGATGGCGACGATCCCGAAACCCTGCTGCGCCACGCGGATCTGGCCATGGCGGCGGCCAAGCGCAGCGGCGGCAATGCGTACGAGTATTTCGAATCCTCCATGAACCGCAGCGCGTTCGAGCGCCTGGTGCTGGAAAATGAACTGCGTGAAGCGGTGCGCGACGATCAGCTGGTGGTCTTCTATCAGCCCAAGATCAGCTTTGCCGACGGGTCCATCGCCGGCTCCGAGGCGCTGGTGCGCTGGCGCCACCCCACGGCGGGCATGCTGGCACCGGGTGCGTTCATCCAGGCCGCCGAGGAATGCGGGCTGATCGGCGAGATCGGCGACTGGGTGCTGCGCCGCGCCTGCCGCGACGCCCAGGCCCTGCGCGCCAGCGGCCTGACCAAGCCGGTGGCGGTGAATGTCTCGGCCATGCAGTTCGAGAGCGAGCACTTCGCCCGCAGCGTCATGGATGCGCTGGAGCAATCGGGCCTGCCGCCCGAGCTTCTGGAGCTGGAACTGACCGAGTCCACAGCCATGCGCGACCCCGAGCGCGTCATCGCCCAGATCGCCCCGCTGCGCGAGATGGGCGTGACCTTCGCCATTGACGATTTTGGCACCGGCCATTCCAGCCTGTCCTATCTGACACGCATGCCGTTCGATGTGTTCAAGATCGACCAGAGTTTCGTGCGCAACATGATGGACGACGAACATGCGCGCATCGTGGTCGAGACGATTCTGGCCATGGCCCGCTCGCTCAAGCTCAAGACCGTCGCCGAGGGCGTGGAAACGGCCGAGCAATATGCCGCCCTGCGCAATCTGGGTGCCACGCTGGCACAGGGTTATCTGTTCGCCCGGCCCATGCCGCTGGACGAGTTCGAGCGCTTCTCCGCACCTGGCACCAAAGCCGCTCAGATCGCCGGATAGGCACCCGGCACGGCCATGGACGCGGTGACGCGCGCCTGACACGCCTGTGTCATTGCAGCAACGCTCAAATTCTTTCTCGAATTTAATTGAACAAAACCGGGGAGATGTGGCACATTTGCAAGTGCGGACCTCGAACGGACCGCTCCTGGCGCCAACGTCCCCCCGCGTGCGTCGCCAGGCTTGAAGCCGGAACCCCTCCCGGCCACGACCTCGCACCCTCACCCCGGGGTGCGAACGCAGCGCCCGGCGGCCCCCCCAGCCGCCGGGCGCGCCATTTCCAGAGCCCGCGACATCCCCTGCATCTGTCAAACCGGTTCCCGGCGCGCATGGAAACGCGCTAGAAGGCGGCCATGACCCATCCCCATTCCCAGGGCGGCGGCGAAGACGAGATCGCCCGCCTGCTCGATGAAATCCCGCTTTTGTTCAAGGCCCGCGCCTTCGCTGAGTCGCTGGGCGATCCGGCCTTTTTCTCGCGCCTGGGCGAGCGGCTCGACAGCCGCGAACAGGCGCTGGCGCGCGCCTATCTCGACGGGCTGGGCTTTCCCGAAGCTGAGCCGGCCTTGCTGGGTGACTGGGCCGACGCTGCAGGCGTGGCCGAAACGCTGGACCAGAACCCGGCCGCCTGGGAGGCTGAGGAAATGCTGCGTGCGGCCCTGACCGGTCAGGTGCTCGAGCGCCTCGACGAAGAGGCGGTCAACGCCGCCTTCTCGCTGGTACAGGCGCGCATCGCCGACCATGCCCGCGAAGCCGCCGAGGCCAGCGCCGCCATGGACGATGTCTATGACGAGACCGTTGTGAACGCCGCCGCCGGAGGGCTCATCCAGGCCGCCCATGGCGCCGTGCTGGTGCTGCTGGCCGAGGCCGAGGACGACCAGCCGCCCCATCCCTTCCTCGCGCGCTGGCGGCTCTATGTGCGCGGACGCTGGCCGGTGGCGGTATCGGGTGCCAGCTACAACATCCTGTGACCGCAAAGAGGATTTGCCCATGCGCGCGCTGACCCTGGCGACGTGGAATATCAATTCGGTCCGCCTGCGCGCGCCCCAGATCGCCCGTTTCGCCGCCGAGGCGTCGCCCGACATCATCTGCCTGCAGGAGATCAAATGCCTGGAGGATCAATTCCCCTACGCCGCCTTCGCCGAGATGGGCTATCCCCACGCGGCTGTCACCGGCCAGAAGGGCATGCACGGCGTCGCGACCGTCTCGCGCCTGCCTGTCGAGGCGCTAGAGCCCCATGCCGTCTGCCCCAAGGCCGAGGCGCGCTATCAGCGCGTGAAGATTGACGGGCTCGAAATCCTCAATTTCTACATCCCTGCCGGCGGCGACGAGCCGGACCCGGAGATCAATCCGCGCTTCCGCCACAAGCTCGACTTTCTCGACGCGCTGGAGACCTATCTCGCCGGCCGGCGCGACGATCCCGGCGCGCGCGTTCTGGTCGGCGATCTCAACATCGCGCCTCTCGAGCATGATGTCTGGTCGCACAAACAGCTCCTCAACGTGATCTCCCACACCCCGGTGGAAACCGATGCGCTCGAACGCATCCGCATGGCGGGCGGGTTCGCCGATGCGCCCCGTGCGCTGGTCCCGGAACCGGAGAAGCTGTTCACCTGGTGGAGCTACCGCAATCGCGACTGGCGCGCGTCCAATCGCGGCCGCCGCCTGGATCATATCTGGGTCAATGGCGATCTCGAGGCGGCGGCAATGGCGCCGGGCCGCGCGGGCTTCAAGGTCTGGGAAGACTGCCGCGACTGGGACAAGCCTTCCGACCATGCGCCGGTGACGCTGCAACTGCGCTAGAGCGCAGTCGGAAAAGTGACTCCCGATTTTCGGATAAATTACGCTCTAACGCTGCGGCACCGCGCGGGCATAGTCGGCGACCTGTTCCCCGTTGACGCTCGCCTCGCCCGTCTGGCGGAAGCCGGTCTTTTCCAGCACCCGGCGTGAGGCGGCGAGATGAGCGGGCGTACGCGCGCGCACCGATTTCACGTTTCGGTCAGCGAACGCCCAGCCCAGCAGCCCCTCCACCGCCTCGGTGGCCAGGCCCTGCTCGCGGAAGCTGGGCAGCATGGCGTAGCTGATCTCGATCGCCCCGTCAGAACCCGGCGCGCCGTGAAACCCGCCCGCGCCCACGGCCCGGTCGGGGCCGCCCTGCACCGGCATCAGGAACACCCAGCCATGCCAGCCGGCCTCGCCCGGTGCGGCAGTCAGCGCGTCCAGCGACCGGTCCATGGAAAAATGGCCTCTGAGCTCCGGCGGCCAGGCGGCTTCGCGCCGGGCGCGCAGGGCGGTGAAGAAGGCATCCCGGTCGTGCCGCTGCAAATGCGCCAGAACAGCGTCCAGCGCCACCAGGCGCAGGCGTTCGGTCCGCACCTCAATCTGCGCTCCAGACCCGGTCATGCCTCAGCTCCGCCCAGCCCCACGCCTCGCAAGGCTTTGTATCGTAGCGCCGCGCGCGGAAGTCTCTCAAAACTTTTGTGACACACGCCCATGCGTCCGCCCTGATCCACGGCGCGCCGCACCGCTGTAACCGTCAGCCCGCTGCACGCGCGCACGCCACCTACATCTGCATGGTCCAGCCTTCCACGCCCATCGCCGCCTGTCGAATCGCTTCCGACAGGGTCGGGTGGGGGTGGGAGGTGCGGGCCACGTCTTCCGACGAGGCGCGGAACTCCATGGCCAGCGCCAGCTCGGCGATCATCTCGCCCGCGTGCGGGCCAATGATATGGGCACCCAGAATCTCGTCCGTCTTCGCATCGGCGATGATTTTCACCATGCCGTCGGTCTGGTGGATGGTGCGCGCGCGCGAATTGGCCATGAACGGGAACTGGCCGGTCTTGTAATCGCGGCCCTGCTCCTTCACCTGCTCCTCGGTGTACCCGACCGCGGCGATTTCCGGATAGGTGTAGACCACGTTGGGCGTGGCCAGATAATTCACATGCCCCGCCTTGCCCGCGATCAGCTCGGCACAGGCCGCGCCGTCGTCCTCGGCCTTGTGGGCCAGCATGGGCCCGTAGGTCGCATCGCCGATCACCCACACGCCGTCGGCGGACGTCCGGAAGTGCTCGTTGGGGATGAAGCCGCGCGTGTCGGTCTCGATCCCCACCGTGTCCAGGCCCAGCCCGTGCGTGTAGGGCCGGCGGCCAATGCTCACCAGCACCACATCGGCCTCATGGCTCTGGGCATCACCGCCCGCAGCCGCCTCGGTCTTTACCGTCAGGCCGGCCTTGCCGGTCTCCACGGCGGTGACCTTGCGCGCCAGCTGGAATTTGATGCCCTGCTTTTCAAAAATCTTGCGCGCAGCTTTGGACACCGCCCCGTCCATGCCCGGCAGGACCCGGTCGAGATATTCCACCACGGTCACGTCCGAGCCCAGCCGGCGCCAGACCGAGCCCAGCTCCAGCCCGATCACGCCCGCACCGATCACGGTGAGTTTTTTGGGAACGGACGCCAGCTCCAGCGCGCCGGTGGAGGAGACGATACGCGCCTCGTCAATCTCCACGCCCGGCAGCGGCGTCACGTCAGAGCCCGTGGCAATGACGATATGGCGGGTTTCCAGCGTCTGCGCCTCGCCGTCGTCTGGCGTGACCGTCACCTTGCCCTTGCCTGCGATCGCGCCGGTTCCGTGGAACACGGTGACCTTGTTTTTCTTCATCAGAAAGGCGACGCCGTCGGTGAGCCCCTTCACCGCCGCATCCTTGCGCGCCATCATCTTTTTGAGATCCAGCGACAACGCGCCCACGCCAATGCCCATATCGGCAAAGTGCGTCCCGGCCTCTTCATACATTTCCGACGCATGCAGCAGTGCCTTGGACGGGATGCAGCCCACATTCAGGCAGGTGCCGCCCAGCGTCTTGCGCTTCTCGATCAGGGCGGCCTTGAGGCCCAGCTGGCCGGCGCGGATGGCACAGTTATAGCCGCCGGGGCCGCCCCCGATGATGATCACGTCAAATTTGTCAGCCATGGCTTGGCGGGCCTTTCTTTAAAGGGCGCCGGGCGATGGGTGCGGGGAGGGGCCGGGCGCTGTTGGCCGCACCCTACTCCCCCGCGCGCGTGCGTCAACGCGATCATGAAGGCGGCGGCGGGCGCTAGCGCAGCGCCCCGATTTGCGCGAGGGACACCGCCTGCTCACGCACGGCGGCACCGGTATTGTCACGGATTTCCAGATTGAGGCTCCCGCCCTCCCAGTCGATGGCCACCACACCATAGTTTTCCGGAGCGAACATGTCGCCGATCCGGTGCGGGCCCGGCTCGGTGTTTTCATCGCGGAACGACATGTTCAGCGAGGAGGAGGTGATCTCGTACAGCGGGTAATCGATCAGGTCCTCACGCACATACAGACCGGACGAATGCCGGTCGCCCGACACCAGCACCACGCCATTGGCCCGGGTCTCGCCGATCAGGCTGTAAAGCCGGTCACGCTCGCGCGGCATCGTGCGCCAGGCTTCCCAGCCATGGCCGTCGGCATGAACCTGGATGGATGACACGATCAGGCGCACTTCGGCCGGGACCTGAAGCTGCGTTTCCAGCCAGGCCCACTGCTGCGCGCCCAGCATGTCCTGGTTCGGATCGTCGCTGGGCACATAGCGTTCACGCCCGACCGCACCGCGCTCGTCGGTGGGGGTCAGATCAGAGCGGAACCAGCGGGTGTCGAGCAGGATCACCTGCACACGCTGGCCGTCGGGGCCGAACACATGGGCGTCGTAAATGCCCTCGCGCGTGCGGCGCACATCGTCCTCGCCCGCGCCGAAGAAATCGAGGAAGAGGCGCTCGGCGAAGCCCTTGAAGGGAAACGCGCGGCCCATATCGTTCATGCCGTAGTCGTGGTCGTCCCACACTTCCAGCATGGGCAAGGCGGCGCGCAGGCGCTGGAACTCCGGCCGGGCGGCCAGCTGGTGATAGGCCGCGCGCAGTTCTGGCAGGGTCGCATCATAGGCGCGCGCGTCGCCATAGACATTGTCGCCGCCATAAATGAACAGGTCATGGCCCCCGTCCGCGATCACGTTGAGGATCGGGATCTCGCGCTCGGGCGTGTTACACGACCCGAAGGCGATGGAGGTCAGCGCCCGGTCGGAACCCGGCAAGGCCGGCCCGGCGGGCGCGCGCGGCACATCATACTCAAGCTGGTCATAGAAGGGCTCCAGCGCCGCCCAGGGCGTGCGCGGGGCTTCGCTCAGCCCGGCCTCGCGCATCATCTGCGGCGTCGGCGGCGGCGTGTCGCGCGCCGGGTCCAGAGCCACCGGCTCGCTGCATGCAGCCAGGGCAAGCGCCAGCGGCGCGGTGAAACCGGCCAGACGGGCGAGGCGGGTCAGACGGCGGGACATGGGCGAAGCTCCTGTTACACGCGGGATCCGCCCCTGATACGCCATGCCTGCGTCAGGTCAATGACGGCCTGCCCCGTCATCCCGCCCGTCACCCCGCCACCACGTCCCACATCAGGCGGCCGGGCAGGAAGCTGAACGCGCCGGGGATCATCAAGGCGCCCAGATACAGGGCCAGCACCGAGTTGCGGTGACGGCTGACCAGGCCCTTGCGTGCCTGGATAATCAGACCGGCGATGCCGAACACAGTCAGCGGCACGAAGAGGTGCAGCCAGCTGAAACTGCCGCTATGCCGGATGAAGATGGCCGTGACCGCCACGGTCAGCATCAGCCCGACCCAGACATAGCCCAGCTGGCGGTGGGGCAGCGTGCCCTTGGGCGCGATCAGCTGCACCGCGCCCAGCAGCACCGCAGCGATGGCGGCGCCGGCGTGCAGCTGGATATGCCAGGGTGCGGCCAGGAAGGCGTCGATATTCATGTCAGGTCTCCGTAGTCGATTACACCCGCGCTCATGCGGCGGGCCGGATCTCACCTGACAGTGCGGGACGGCGCCGGAAACCGGCCTTTCGCGAAGGGGCTGAAAGCCGTCGTGAATGGCGCTATGGCTGTCATTCACGCTTCGCGAACGGGAGGGGTCGCCAGGATGATCAGCCGGGACCGGCTTGTGAAAACCGTCCGCGAAGCGGGGGTGCTCATCGCCATCGGGACGTTTCTGGCCGTGCTGGGCCCCTATGGCACGCAGGCCTTCGGCTGGCCGCTGGTCTGGGTCTACTGGACCGGGTTGATCCTGCTCGGCGGGATCAGCGGCCATCTGGGCGTCCGCCTCATGCGGCGCCTGCGCCCGGATGGGCCGGACGGGATCTGGTTCGCCGGCGCCGCCGTGCTCCTGTCCGTGCCGGTAACCGCCATGGTGTTCGCCATTGATGCCGTGCGCAGCGGCGCGCCGGACTGGCCGAACCTGCCCCTGCTCGCCGTCTTCGTGCTGGTGATCGCCGCCGCCATGACCGGCATCAGCTATCTGCGCCACCGCCAGACCCTCATCATGGCGGCGCGCACGCAAGACCAGGCGGGCACCGGCGCTGCGTCCCCGGCCTCCGCCTCACCCGCCCTCCTCGACAAGCTGCCCGTGCGCCTGCGCCGCGCCGATATCTTGTGGATGAGCGCCGAGGATCATTATCTGCGCGTGCGCACCAAGGCGGGCGAGGCGCTGATCCTGATGCGCCTGTCGGACGCGGCCGCCGCCTGCGCGGCCCTCGACGGCGCCCGCACCCACCGCTCCTGGTGGGTGGCCCGCGCGGCTGTCGCCGATGCGAGGAAAGGCGATGGCCGCGGCGTGCTGATCCTGACCGACGGCAGCGAGGCTCCGGTCAGCCGCAGCTACTACCCGGCGCTGAAGGAGGCGGGGTGGTTTTGAGGCCGGGAAGGGGGACTGAACCGGCCCGGTGCCGTCAGGGCCATGAATCCGTCCGTCTTGACCCCTTAAAGCGCACGCTTGACCCCGTCAGGCACCCTATTGAACACATGCCGGGACAGTTTCGACACCTGAATCGGGCATGACAGGGCTTGTATCGCCGCGCCGTCCCGCCCTGTTATCCCCGCCTGGCTCAGGGCGTCAGCGCGTGGACAAGCGGCGCACGATTGACCGCCCAGTCCGCCTTCGACTGCGCCCAGACATCCGTCAGACTGCCCGGAAAACCCGGTATCTGCGCACTTTCGCCGGTATTGACCGAGCCCAGCTTGCGCGCCACGGCGGCCGAATTGACATTTTCCGGCGCAATGAGGTGAATCACCCGCTCCCAGCCCAGCCGGTCAAAGACGAAATCCAGTGCTGCGCCAGCCGCTTCCGGCCCATAGCCCTGGCCCCAGTGGCGGCGCAGGATCGACCATCCGACCTCCGGCGCGGGCCATTCATGCGGGTTCCAGGGCCCCACCCGGCCGACCCAGTCTCCGGTGGCCCTGTCTTCCACCGAGAAAAATCCGTAGCCGCGGATCATCCAGTGACCCATCAGCATGGCCATGGAGCGCCAGGTCAGCGCCGGTTCGGTCGCGCCGCCAATGTGCCGGGCTGTTTGCTCATCACCCATCAGGGCGCAAAGCCCTGCAAAGTCCGCCTCTTGCGGCGGACGCAGGCGCAGGCGCGCGGTCTCCAGAACCGGTCCGTCCAGCATGGCGGCATCCTCCCCGGCAGTACATGCTGCCTGCCAGACTCGCCCCGCCCGCCGCCAGACGCAAGCGCCTAGTCAAGGGTGGCCAGCACCTCCTGCGCGCTCACCCGGACCGCATAGCCGCGATCCGATCCCAGCCCGCCCTCATGCCAGAACTTGCCGGCGACAGTCCCGTCCCGGCGGATGGCGATCGCCACAGGATAGGGCACGCCATGGGCGCGGTGGCGCGGTTCGGCATAGATCGGGTCGCGCACGTCAAACGCATCGATCACGGCGCTGTCCGCGTCCGACAACAGGGTCATCGTCAGCTCGCGCCGCTCGGCGGCGGCGGCCAAAGTCCCGGCATTGTCGTAGGTTAGCACGGCCAGACCCCAGCCAGCCGCCTCGAACGCCTCGGCGGACACCTGCAGCTCGAGGGTCTGGGCGATGCAGATCGGGCACCAGTCCAGCGACCGGTTGAAATAGATCACCGCGCCCCGCGGCCCCGCGATATCGGCCAGCGTGCGCATCTGGCCATCCGCATCGGGCAAAGCAAAATCAGGCGCTTGGGACCCGATTGCCGGGCCAAACCCTGCCGCCGCCTCACGCGCCAGCTCGGCAGGATCCGGATTGGCGGCGGCGAAGGCGGCGGGTGCCGCCAGGCAAACGGCAAGCGCGCACGCGAGCTTGCGAACGACAGTACAGGTGATCATGGAACGGCCCTCCAGCGGGTCAGGATTGATGCCCGCCACTGTGCCGCGGCGTGCGGGCCAGAAAAAGGCGCCTCAACGTGTTGTGAGACAGTCGTGATGGCGGCCCTTGCCCGGCCCGGCCATGCGGGCCAGTCTGACAATGTGCCAAGCTGAAAGCCCCGATATGCCCTTCGATCACGTATCCGGTTCCGGCGGTGCCCCGCGCAATGTGCTGGGCGGGCCGCTGGCTGATTGCAGCCACGATCCGAAGACCGGCTTCTACCGCGATGGCTGCTGCCATACCGGGCCGGAGGATCGCGGCGTCCATACCGTCTGCGCGGTGCTCACCGAGGATTTCCTGAAATCTTCCATGAGCCGCGGCAATGATCTGTCCACGCCGCGCCCCGAGTTCGATTTCCCCGGCCTGCGCCCCGGCGACCGCTGGTGCCTGTGCGCCGCACGCTGGCTGGAAGCGTTCGAAGCCGGCTGCGCGCCCCGGGTCGATCTGGCAGCGACCCATGCCCGTACGCTGGCCATCGTGCCGCTGGAGGCGCTGACCGCCCACGCGGTGGATCGCCAGTGACACACGGATCGAGCTTGCCGAAGGTTTAGCTGGCTTCCGGCCCGAAGGGCCGCGACAGCAGCGCTTCGATGGCACCATCCACATCCAGCGCGCCGGACAAAACTGCATCGACTGCGGCACAGATCGGCATTTCCACGCCGGCCCGCCTCGCCAGCGCGGTGACGGCGGGCGCCGTGGCGACGCCTTCGGTGACGGCATTGCGCGCCGCCATGATGTCGGCCAGCGCCTCGCCCCGGCCCAGCGCCAGCCCGCAGGACATGTTGCGCGATTGGGGCGAGGAGCAGGTGAGCACCAGATCACCCAGCCCGCAAAGCCCCGCCAGCGTCTCGCGCCGGGCGCCCAGCGCCACGCCCAGGCGGGTCATTTCTGCAAAGCCACGCGCAATCAGGGCGGCGTGGGCGGACCGGCCCAGCCCCTTGCCCTCACTGATGCCGCAAGCGATGGCGAGTACGTTCTTCACCGCCCCGCCCGCCTCCGCGCCAATCAGATCCGAGCTCCAATAGGGCCGGAACGCCGGCGAGCCGATGGCGTCCATCAATTGCTGGCCCAACGCTTCATCATCACACGCCAGCGTCACCGCAGTGGGCAGGCCGCGCGCCACATCGATGGCGAAGCTGGGACCTGACAGGACAGCCGGCACGGCATGGGGGATGGTCTGGGCGAGGACATCCGTCATCAGCGCCAGCGAGCCCTGCTCGATGCCCTTGGCGCACAGGAGAACTGGCGTGCCGTCCGGGATGTGAGGGGCGAAAGCCGCCAGCGTGCGCCTGGCGTGCTGGGCCGGGGTGACCAGCAGGTAGGCAGCGCAACCAGCCAGGGCTTCAGGATCGGAGGTCGCGCGGATGCTGGAATTGAGCGCCACGCCCTTGAGGAAGGTGGAGTTCTCGCCGGTTGTGCGGATTGAATCCGTCACCTCCGGCTCAAACGCCCAGAGCGTGACATCACGCCCGGCACTGGCGGCAGCCTGGGCCAGCGCGGTGCCCCAGGCACCTGCGCCGATCACGCCGATGGTCTGAAATGCGGTCATGCCCCGTCCCTTCCTGCCCTGGCCCTCTCGCGCACGGATGTCACGCCTTGGGACCCTTGCGCCCGGAGCCGGTCGCCGGTGCCGCGGCCGCCGCATCGGCATCCAGCGGCCAGCGCGCCCGCGCCGGCGCGTCCAGCCCGTCCGTCAGTCCCAGCGCCAGACGCTCGGCGCCCGCCAGCGCGATCATGGCGGCATTATCTGTGCAGTATTTCAAGGGCGGTGCCACCAGGGTGAAGCCCCGCGCCTGCGCCTCGGCAGCCAGCGCGCCGCGCACGGTCTGGTTCGCCGCCACGCCGCCTGCGACCACCAGCGTGCGCCCGGCCTCGGGCAGCCGGTCTGTAAAGACGTCCATCGCCCGCCCCGTACGCTCGGCCAGATGGGCGGCGATGGCACCCTGCACCGCGTGGGCGAGGTCGGCACAGTCCGGATCGCCGGGCGCCTCCAGCCCGTCCCACACCCGGCGCGCGGCGGTCTTCAGACCGGCAAACGAAAAATCGCATCCCGGCTTGCCCAGGAGCATGCGCGGCAGGGCGAAACGGTCCGGATTGCGAGCCTCCCGCGCCGCGCGCTCCACAGCCGGTCCGCCGGGAAAGCCGAGCCCCATGATCTTGGCGGTCTTGTCGAATGCCTCGCCCGCCGCATCGTCGATGGTAGAGCCGAGGCGGGTCATGACTCCTACTGCTATTACTATCAGGAGCTGGGTATGGCCGCCGGAGACCAGGAGCAGCAGGTAGGGGAAGTCCAGCCGCCCCGTCAGGCGCGGCGACAGGGCGTGGCCTTCCAAGTGATTGACCGCCACCAGCGGAATGCCGGCGCCCAGCGCGATGCCCTTGGCAGTCATCAGCGCCGCCATGACCCCGCCAATCAGGCCCGGCCCGGACGTGGCCGCCACGGCGTCGAGATCACCCGGTGCGAGCCCGGCTTCGGTCAGCACCCGCGCCGCCAGACCGTCCATCCGCTCGGCATGGGCGCGCGCGGCGATCTCGGGCACCACCCCGCCATAGGGCGCATGGGCGTCGTTCTGACCGATCACGGCTTCGGCCAGAATCGTGATCGCGCCATCGGGCTCGCGGCGCACAATGGCGGCGGCGGTATCGTCGCAGCTGGACTCAAGACCCAGCACGGTCAACGCCTTTTGCGGTGACGCGACGGGTTGCCCGAACGGAAAAGCATGGGATAACGCCATGACAGATCGTTAGCGCTGCGCGCGCCCGCACACAATGGGCGGCGCCGGTCAGGAGCGGCCATGCCTTTTGAACCCATGCCCATCGCCACGCGCACCTCGCCGCTGGCCCTCGCCCAGGCCTATAATCTGCAGGCCATACTGGGCCAGGCCGCCGGGGTGGAGGATTGCGCCGCTGCGTTTCCGATTCTGGGCCTGTCCACGACCGGCGACCGGATCACCGACCGCGCGCTCCTGGCGGCGGGCGGAAAAGGCCTGTTCACCAAGGAGTTGGAGACAGCGCTTCTGGCCGGCGACGCACGCTTCGCCGTGCACTCCATGAAGGATGTGCCGACCCGCCTGCCTGAGGGATTGATGATCGCGGCAATCCTGGAGCGTGAGGACCCGCGCGACGTGCTGCTGGTCGCCAACGGGTCAGCTCAGCTCGCCGATCTGCCGCAAGGGGCCGTGCTGGGCACCGCCTCGATCCGGCGTCAGGCACAGGCGCTGGCCGCGCGCCCCGACCTGGTGGTCACCCTGCTGCGTGGCAATGTGGATACGCGCCTTGGCAAAGTCCGCGAGGGCGCGATCGGCGCGACCTTCCTGGCGCGCGCCGGTCTGCGCCGGCTCGGCCGGGACGAGGCAAAACTGACACCCATCGACACGGACACCATGTTGCCCGCGCCGGCCCAGGGCTGCGTCGGCGTGGAAATTCGCGTGGGCGATGCCCAGGCTCAGGCGCTGTGCGACGCCATCCAGCATCATGACAGCGCTCTGGCGGCCGCCGCCGAGCGCGGCGTGCTGGAAGCGCTGGACGGATCATGCCGCACCCCCATCGCCGCCTACGCCCATATCGCACAAGGCAAAATCCGGCTGAGCGCGGAAGCCCTGTCCGAAGACGGCCAGCAGCGATGGACCGATCAGGGTTCAGCGCCGGCCGCGGGTCTCGCAGAAGCCGCAGCTCTGGGCCACGCCGTCGGCGAACGGATTCGCGATGCAGGCGGCCCCGCGCTGGCCGCGATTATCGCCGGAACCGGATGACATGACGGCGGCGCGCCCGGTGCTGGTCACGCGCGCCGAGCCCGGCGCCACGCTGACCTGCGAGCGGCTGGCGGCGCTGGGCTATCCTGCCGTTAACGCCGCGACGGCGCGCATTGCCGCCACAGAGGGAGCGCCGGACTGGACCGGTGCGGGCGGTGTCATCGTCACCAGCCCCAATGGCGCGGGCCAGTTGTCGCGCCTTGGCGCGCCGCGAACCCTCAAAGTTTTCGCCGTCGGCCCGGCCAGCGCCGCCGCAGCGCGCGCCGCCGGGCATGAGGACGTGGTCACCGGATCGGGCGATGCGGCCGGCTTGCTGGACATCCTCCTGAACGCGCCCGATCCGGGACGGCTCATCCATGTGCGCGGGCGCGATCAGGCGCTTGATCTATCTGGTGCCCTGCAGCAAATCGGGCGCGATGCGCGCAGCCATATCGCCTACGAAGCCCGCCCGGTGGAGGCCCTGCCCGCACCGGCGCTGAGCGCGCTTGGGCCGGGCGCCGTGGTGCTTCTCCACTCCCCTCTGGGTGCGGAACGCCTGGTCGCGCTGGTGGAGGCTGCGGGCCGCCTGTCAGCGCTTGGCGCAGCGCACATTCTGGCAATCTCCGACGCTGCAGCCGGGCCCCTGCGCCATTCGGGTGCAGGGCACGTGACAGTGGCGCAGCGACCTGATGAAGCGGCGCTGTTCGAAGCGCTCAGCACAATCCTTGCGCCCGGGAAAACCTGACATCGGGCGGTGGCGCGCGGGCGCGGCGCGGCTTAGAGTCGGGCGCGTTATGGACAACAGACTGCTGACGAGGCAGGCGCGATGAGCGGGCGGACAAAGCCGAACGGCGATCCCGAACCGGTGGATGCCGAGTTCAAACCGGTGGATAGCGAGCCTGAGCCCCGCAAGGGATTGTCACGGGTGCTGGCCGTATTGCGCGTGACCGGATTTGTGGTCGCCGCCGCGCTGATTGGCGGTGCGGCCGGCTGGGTGCTGGCGCGCACCCTGCCGGCAGCCGCCCCGGACATGACTGCGCTGGAGGCGCGCCTGGGTGCTCTGGAGGCCGCCGAGACACCCCCGCCAGACCTGTCACGCATTGAATCGCGCCTGCTTGCCCTTGAGGCCGAAGATCCCGGCGAAGGCCTGCGCGTGGAAGCCCTTGAGCAGCTGGTGCGCGACGCCGCCGCCTTGCGTGATCGCGTGGAGGCGCTGGAAGCCGTCGAGCCGGCGGAAGGGGCCGATCTGACGGCGCTGGAGGCACGCATTGGCGACACAGCCAGCCAGGCCGCGCGCCGGCTTGACACCCTGGAAGCCCGGATCGCCGCGATGGGCACGGGCGAAGCCGGCGAGGGTGTCGATATGTCCGCCGCGCTGGACCCGGTGCTGACCCGGATCGACGCGCTGACCGACCGGATCGCCGCAGCGGAGCGGGCCAATGACGAATCGGCGCAGCTTGAGTCGCGCCTGAATGACGCGACCGGCCGCCTGGATGATCTGGACGCGCGTGTGGCGCAGATGCAGGCCGTACCGGCCGCTGTGCCATCACAGGATCAGGCGCGCCGCGCCCTGGCCTATGCCGATCTGGCTGCGGCGGCGCGTGGATCGGGTCCGTTCGCCGTTGAGCTCGCCGAGCTGCGCCGCGCCTGGCCGGACGCGCCGGGCCTGGGCGATCTGCGCGCACATGCCCGCAGCGGCGCGCCATCGCGCGAACAGCTGGCGGCCCAGCTGCCTGAAGACGAATTGCAGGCCGTCAGCGCGCAGACCGAGGTCTGGTTCGGCGTGCTGCGCATCGCCCGCAATGCACAAGGCCCGGGTCCGGGAAGCGGCTTGCGGGAGGCGCTGGATGACGGCGATCTGGCGGGTGCGGTGGACACCGCCCGCACGCTGGAGGACCCGGCCCGCGCCGTGATCCAGGACTGGCTGCAGGGCGCTGAGGCCCGCCTGCAGATAGAGGCCGCGCTGAGCCAGGTCCGCGCGGCGCTCGATCACGAGGTGGGACCATGATCCGCCTGATCGCCACCATTGCGCTGTGCGTATTCACCGCCGCGCTGGCCGTCTTCCTGACCCTCAATCCGGGCGTGGTGCGCGTGGAGTTTCTGGGCGTCCAGGCCGAAGGGCCGTTCGCGCTGGCAATGGGCGTGCTTTTGCTGGTGACCTTCCTGCTGGTGGTCGCCTGGTGGCTGATCGCCAAAGTCTGGGGCGCGCCCGACGCGTTCCGGAAATTCCGTCAGCGCCGCAAACGTGATCAGGGTTTTGATGCGCTTGAGCGCGCACTGATCGCATCGGCCGCAGGCCAGGGCGCGCTGGCCGTGCGGCAGGCGGCGCGGGCCGAGGCGCTGCTGGACCGGCCTGCCCTGTCGCGCCTGCTCTCGGCGCGCGCCGCCGAAGCCGACGGCGATCTCGCCAGCGCCCAGAGCCAGTATGAGGCCATGCTGGAGGATTCCCGCACCCGGCTGGTGGCCCGGCGCGGGCTGGCCGCCATCGCCGAAGCGCGCGGCGACGCGCTGGGTGTGATCACCCATGCCAGCGAGGCATTCGAGACCTCCGGGCCAGCGCGCTGGGCCTATGATTCGCTGTTCGCAGCCCAGGTGAACGCCGCGCGCTGGCGCGAGGCGGAATCCACCTTGTCTGAGGGTGAAAAGCGCGCACTGGTGGACCGGGCGCGCGCGGCGCGGACCCGCGCCGTGCTGCTGACCGCCGAGGCGCGCCGCATGGAGGCGTCCGATCCTGAAGCCGCGGCCAGACTGGCCGAGCGTGCCGCGGGGGCTTCGCCCGATTTTGCCCCCGCCGCCGAACTGGCCGGACGCCTGCTCGCCGATCAGCGCCGTCACCGCCGGGCAGCCGAGATTCTCGAAGCGGCCTGGACACGCGCGCCGCACCCGGCGCTGGCCCGGGCCCATGGTGCCTTGCGAAAGTCCGACACAAAGGCCAAGCGCGCCGAGCGCCTGCGCGCCCTGGCCGCCCTCAATCCGGAGCATCGCGAAAGCCGCATCCTGCTGGCCGAGACCGCACTGGACCAGGAAAACCGCGACGCGGCCCGCACCGCGCTCGCCAGCCTGACCGCCCAGCCGCCTGTGTCGGCACGGGTCTGCGTGCTGGCCGCGCGCGCCGCGCAGCTGGAAGGCGACACAGCCGGTGCCCGGCGCTGGATGACCCGCGCCGCCCACGCTCCGGGCGAAGCCGACTGGTCAGACATCGACGAGACCGGCGCGGCTTTCCCCTACACCGAGGACGACTGGAAGCGCATGGTGGACGCCTGGGGCCGGGAAAGCCGGCTGATCCATCCGCGCCATGAGCGCTATGAGATCGCCGCCGCCGCTGCGCCCGACAGCGCGCTGCTGGAAGCCCCGGTGAAGCCGCGCGCTGCAAAACCGCGCGACAGCGCGGACGAGGACAGCTATCAGGCCCCGCGGGCGCCGGACGATCCCGGCGTTGAAGAAGACGCCCGCAAGGACTGATGCATTCCCATGAGCTTGCTTGCCCCGAAAAAGCGCCTGCTGATCGGCGTCACCGGCGGTTCGGCCTCGGGCAAGACCGAGATCGCACGCGCCGCCGCCCGCTCCGCCGCGCCGTTGTCGGCGTTGGTCATGGCGGAAGATGACTATTACGGCGATCACGGTGCCAAGCCCGATTTCGAGCCGGCCGAGTTCAATTTCGACCATCCGGCCTCGCGCGACCATGCCCTGCTGGCGCGCCAGCTGGCGGCGCTCAAAGACGGCAAGCCGGTCAAGGCGCCGATCTATGACTTCACCATCCACCGCCGGCGCGCCGACACGCGCCGCATCGAACCGGCCGATGTGATCATCGTGGAAGGCATTCATCTGTTCTGCGACGCGCAGGTGCGCGACCTGTTCGATCTGCGCGTCTATGTGGATGCGCCCGATGATATCCGCCTGGCGCGCCGCCTCTTGCGCGACGTCAATGAGCGCGGACGTACGCCCCAGTCGGTGGTCGGCCAGTATCTGCGCACCGTGCGCCCCATGCACCATGAATGGACCGCGCCGGGCCGCGAGCACGCCCATCTGGTGATCCGCAATGATGCCGCCGCCGCGCGTCCCAGCGATCACCTCACCGCGTTTTTCGAAAGCCTGTCGCGCCCGGTCTGCGACGCCATCGCGCGGTTCCGGGATGAGCACGGGTGAGGTTGAAACGGACACTGAAACCGGGCTTCACTGCCCGCTTGCCCGCCCGGGCGTTCAAGGGTAGGTTCCGCCGTCGCTGAACCGGGCCTTGCGCCGGGTCCAGAGCCGCTTTAGCTCAGCTGGTAGAGCAACGCATTCGTAATGCGTAGGTCGCGTGTTCGAGTCACGCAAGCGGCACCATTTTTTCTCTTCTCCTTCGCGTCCGCTCAGTCGATCCTCGCTGACGCTGCGGGCGGGCGGCCGCCCTGGCGAACCCTGCCGGTTCAAACCTGGCCTGCAGGGCCGCACCATTGCCTTTCACAACCCCGCGGCCCCTGCCCGCTGCCCCTGCCCGCTCCAACCTTCGTGAAATCGCTGTAATGTCCGAACCCGGAGCAGCTGAGCGGAGCTGGCGGAGATGATGGCCATATTGACGCTGGCCGGCGGGATCGGGCTGTTCCTGCTGGGCATGGGGCTGCTCACCGACGGGCTGAAGATCGCCGCCGGCGGCGCGCTGCGCACCCTGTTGCAGACGTGGACAAAATCGAGCGTGCGCGGGTTTGCGCTGGGCGTGCTGATTACGGCTGTGGTGCAGTCATCGAGCGCGGTGACCGTGGCCACGGTGGGCTTCGTCAACGCGCGCCTGTTGAGCCTGCGCCGGGCGGTGTGGGTGATCCTGGGCACCAATGTGGGCACCACCATGACCGGCTGGCTGGTGGCGCTGGTCGGGGTGAAGGTGGATGTGGGCGCGCTGGCCCTGCCGCTGATCGGGATCGGCATGGCCCTGGCACTGGGCGCGGGCGAGCGGGCGCGCATGGCCGGGGCCGGGCGGGCACTGGCCGGGTTCGGCCTGTTTTTCCTGGGCGTCGGCGTGCTGCAGGACGGATTTGGCGGGCTGGCCCCGGCGCTGGCGTCGATCACGCCGGAGAGCGCCAGCATCCTGTCCATCCTCGCCTTCGTGGCGCTGGGTGCGCTGGTCACGGTGCTGACCCAGTCCTCCAGCGCGGCCATCGCCATCGTGCTCACCGCCAGCGCGGGCGACGCCTTCCCGCTGGCGCTCGCCGCCGCCGCCGTGATCGGCACCAATCTGGGCACCACCTCCACCGCCGTGTTCGCCGCGCTGGGTGCCGGGGCACCGGCCCGCCGCGTGGCCAGCGCCCATATCGCGTTCAACCTGTTTGCCGGCGTTGTGGCGCTGGCGGCGATGCCGCTCTTTCTGCCTGTGGCGCGGGAACTGGCCGGACTTGCGCTGGGCTCCGAAGACGTGCCCGCGACGCTGGCCCTGTTCCACACCCTGTTCAATGTCGCCGGCGTGGCGCTGGCCTGGCCGCTGGTGGGCCGGGCGGTGTCATGGCTGTCGACCCGCTTCGTCACAGAGGACGAAACGCTGGCGCGCCCGCTCCATCTCGACCCCACCAGCCTGCCCGTGCCCAGCCTGGCGCTGAACGCGCTGTCCCAGGAACTGGTGCGCATGACCGGCCTGACGCTCGGCCTGGTGCGCGAAGCGGCGGGGCCGAAACCCATCGCAAAGACCCGCCTGAAACTGCGCCGGGACGGTCTGATGCAGCTGGGCGAGCAGATCCGGACGTTTCTGGCGCGCATGAATGCGTCGGCCCTGCCCGCCAGCGTCACCGCCGCCGTGCCCGATCTGGTGCGTGCGCTCCAGCATCTTGAAGAACTCGCCATGCTCGCGGCCGAGATTGCGCCGGACACATCGCCGCCCGGCCGCTTCGGCAAGAGCGAAGCCTGGACGGGCTTGCAGGATGCGCTGGATGCCGTTCTGGCGCTGGACGTGAGCGACCTCGACGAAGCCGGATTTGAAAAGCGGGCCCGCAGTCTGGACCGCGCATTTCAGGCCACCTATAGCGATGTGAAGGCTGAATTGCTCAAGGGCGTCGCGTCGGGCGATCTGGCGGTCAGCGCGGTTGACGCCGCCCTGATGCATGCGCGCCGCATCCGGCAGATCTGCGATACGGTGATCAAGGCCCATCGCCGCCTGCACCCGTGGCGTCCCGCCCTGCCGGTTGCGGAGCCCGGGGCAGAAAACCCAGAAAGCGCCTCAGCCGAAAGCTGAACCGGCACCGGACGGCGCGTTGCGGATCAGCCGGCTGTCGCGCACGGCAGCGCGCCGGTGAGGCACGGCCTCGCTCTGATAGAACGCATCGGTGACCATTTCCAGAAACGCCCCGGCGCTGGGATAGGCCGCGATGAAGGCGAGGTCCCACTGCTCGGTTGACGGCCCGATCAGCACGCAACGCGGCGCGCCGCGCCAGAGGATCCGCCCGCCAACCCTTTGAAACACTGGCGCCGACGTTTCGCCATAGAGGCGGTAGGCGTCGGCACCGCTGAGCGTGCGGCCGTCGGGATAGGCGGCCTGCTCATGCAGGGCGATCAGATTGAGCATCTCCACCGGCTCGTCGCGGGGCAGGGCCTTGAACGCCTCGAAGGCCGCCCGTTCGGGATCGATATGGGTCATGTCAGTCCTCCTGAGGGGCCATGACCAGCCCTACCTGGACACGCTCGTCCGGGCTTGCGGCCTGACGGGCACCCTCCGGTGCTGCGGGTGCCATCTCTGCGCGTTCGGCGCTGGTCACCGCCTTGAGATCCTCCACCGTATCACCGATCAAATCCGTGAGCGCGCCCTCGCCGATCACGGTGAGCACGCTGACCGGCGTCTTCATGGAGCGCTGGGCCTCGGACTTAACCTTGCGGGCCGCTGCCAGCACCTCAAGGAAGGCTTCGCCTTGCGTGCGGAACGCGTCCTCATCGGCCTGACTGGCCTGTTCGGGCCACATCCCGCGGGCATGGACCGTTCCGGCCTCATCGCCATGAAAGACGGTGTGAAGCGCGTCGGTCACGTACGGAATGAAGGGCGCAAACAGGCGTATCAGCGTGTCATTGGCGTGCCAGAGCGTATGGACAGCCGAGCGCTCCTCATCAGAGGGCGCGCCTTCAAACCGGGTGCGGCGTTTCACGATCTCCAGATAATTGTCGCAGTAATCGCTCCAGAAGAAGGTTTCGATGACGCGCTGGGCGGCGGCGTATTCATAGGTTTCGAACGCCTCGGTCGCCTTGCGCACAGTCTCGGCAAGCTTGCCCATCAGCCAGACATCGATCGGATGGCTGATCCGCCCCTGCGCAATGTCTTCGCGCGGCGAGGCCGGGTTCAGCGCGCCGTGCGCGTCAGCCGCGCTGAGCGCCATGTGGGCGAGCTTGGAGGCGTTCCACAGCTTGGTGACCAGGCGCTTGCCCTGCTTGAGCGTGTTGACGCTCAGCGCCGTGTCCTGGCCCAGGCGCGAGGTCCCGGTCCAGTAGCGCACCGGGTCGGTGCCGTATTCGTCCAGAAGCTTGATCGGATCGATCACATTGCCCTTGGACTTGGACATTTTCGATCCGTCGCCCGCCAGGCACCAGCCGGAAATGGCGATATCGCTCCAGGGGATCTTGTTCTCGTGGTGGAGCGCCTTGACGATGGTGTAGAACGCCCAGGTGCGTATTATTTCATGGGCTTGCGGACGCAGCGCCATGGGGAATTGGCGCTTGTGGCTCTCGTAATCGAGGGCGAAATCGGCATTGATCGAGCGCGTCACCAGCTGGGGCGAGACCGACGAGGTCGCCCAGGTGTCCATCACATCGCGCTCGCCCTCCACCTCATGGAGCTCGTAACCGCGCGGCGCCTGCAGGGTGGGATCAACCGGCAGCTCGTCTTTCGACGCGACGATGATCTGGCCCTCTTCGCCGGGGCGCTTTGAATACCAGACTGGCAGAGGCACGCCAAAATGGCGCTGGCGTGAGATCGACCAGTCCCATTTGAGGCCCTCGACCCAGCTTTCAAAGCGCTGGCGCATATAGGCGGGCCGCCAAGTGATCTCCCGGCCCTTGGCCAGGATCTCATCCTTGAAGTCCAGCGTGCGGATAAACCATTGCGGCGTGACGATAATCTCCAGCGGCGCGCCCGAGCGCTCGGCCGCCGGGATCACCTGCCGGGTCGGCTCCTGCTTCAGCACAACGCCTGCGGCTTTGAGCAGATCAAGGATCATCTCCTTGGCCTTGGCGGCTTTCTGCCCGGCCAGCGCCGCGGTGACGTCACGCGCCGCGTCCGGGTCCAGGCTCGGCCAGCCCTCTTCGCCGAACGGCAAGGCCTCGATCATCTTGCCGGCCTGATCGATGACCATGCGCAGGGGCAGTTTGTGGGTGCGCCACCACTGAATATCGGTCACGTCGCCGAACGTGCAGCACATCACCACGCCGGTGCCCTTGTCCGGGTCGACGCTGGACTCAGCATAAATCTCCACCGGCACACGGTAGAGCGGGCTGATGGCGCGCTTGCCAATCAGTTCACCGGCGCGCGGGTGATCCGGATGGATCATCAGCCCGCCGCACGCGCCAATGAGCTCGGGCCGCGTGGTGGCGATGACCACCGGCTCGCCGCCGCCCTCCACTTCGAAGGCGATGTAGTTGAGCAGGCCGTCGCGCTCGATCTCGTCCACCTCGGCCTGGGCGATGGCGGTGCGGTCAGCCGGATCCCACAAGGTGGGCTCCAGGCGGCGCTCCAGAAGCCCCTTGCGGTACAGGTCCAGGAAGGACATCTGCGACACCGCCCGGCTTTCATCGGAAATGGTCTGGTATTCCCGGCTCCAGTCCACGCTCAACGCGAGGCGCGAAAACAGGTCGCGGAATTGCTGGTGATACTCGGGGATCACCTCGCGGCACAGCGCCACGAATTCATCGCGCGCCATGGTCCCGCCGCGCACCTTGCGCACCTTTTCCACCAGCCGCTCGGTGGGCAGGCCGTTATCGTCCCAGCCGATGGGATAGAGCACGTTGCGCCCGCTCATACGCATGTAGCGGGCCGTGATATCGGCCTGGGTGTAGGAATAGACATGGCCCACATGCAGCGCGCCCGACACGGTCGGGGGCGGGGTGTCGATCACATAGTCGGTGTCGGCCGGACGGGCCGGGTCCCAGCGGAACGCGTCATCCTGCGCCCAGCGCGCGCGCAGCGCGGCTTCATTGGCTTTGGCGTCATAGGAATCGGGAAACGGTTTCATGGGCGCAGGACCGTGATGTCTGGAGCGTCAGGGAATGGCTGGCGGTCTTAGACGATTTCGCGCCCGCGCAAAAGCACGCGCCACCCGCCCGCTCAGGCGAACAAGCGGCCATCGGTGGCGAAGATCATGGCCTCGTCGCGGAACGCCTTGAACTCCAGCGCATTGCCGCTGGGGTCAGAGACGAACAGCGTCTTCTGTTCGCCCGGCGATCCGGCGAAGCGCAGATAGGGCTCGACCAGAAAGGGCGTCGCCGCCGCTTTCAGCCGGGCGGCGAGATCGTCAAACACATCCCAGTCCACAATCAGCCCGAAATGACGCACCGGAATCGCCTGGCCGTCCACCCCGCCCGCGCCCACGGGCGTGCAGTCGCCGGGCGAGAGGTGGGCGACGATCTGATGGCCCAACAGATCGAAATCGATCCAGGACTCGCTTTCGCGGCCCGTCGGACAGTTCAAAACGCCGGCATAGAAGGCGCGCGCCGCGGCCAGATCATGCACCGGGAAGGCCAGATGAAAGCGCGGGCGGGACATTGTGCCGTCCTTTCAGATCAGGGTCAGAGGGTCTGCGCCCAGACGTCGGCAGAGCCCGTCTCAAGTCAAGCGTCCGGCGTGTACGATGCAGCAAGGGCCTTTGTGCGTGCGGCCCGGCTCGCCTACATGGGATAGTGACACACCGCCCATACACCGGACCTGCCCCATGACCGATTATTCTCCCCGCGAGATCGTCTCCGAGCTCGATCGTCACATTGTCGGCCAGTCCGAGGCCAAGAAGGCGGTGGCCATCGCGCTGCGCAATCGCTGGCGGCGCAAGCGCCTGGCCGAGGGGCTGCGCGAGGAGGTCACGCCGAAGAACATCCTGATGATCGGCCCGACCGGCGTGGGCAAGACCGAGATTTCCCGGCGCCTGGCGAAGCTCGCCGGCGCGCCTTTCCTGAAGATCGAGGCCACCAAATTCACCGAAGTCGGCTATGTGGGCCGGGACGTGGATTCCATCGCGCGCGATCTGGTGGAGGTCGCCATCTCCATCGTGCGCGACGCCAAGCGTGAAGAGGTGAAGGCCAAGGCCCACGAGGCGGCGGAGAACCGCGTTCTGGATGCCCTCGTCGGCGCCGATGCGTCGGCTGGCACCCGCGAATCCTTCCGCAAGAAGCTCATTGCGGGCGATCTGGACGACCGCGAGATCGAGATCCAGATTGCCGACGATTCCTCGCCCTTCAGCAATATCGACATTCCCGGCATGCCCGGCGGCATGGGCATGATCAATCTGTCAGACATGCTGGGCAAAGGCATGGGCGGGCGGTCCAAGACCGTGCGCACCAGCGTGAAGGACGCCTATGCGCCCCTGATCAATGAAGAGGCCGACAAGCTGCTGGATGAAAGCCAGATCCAGATCGACGCGATCAGGCTGGCGGAAAACGAGGGCATTGTCTTCCTCGACGAAATCGACAAGGTCGCGGGCCGGGCCGATAATCGCGGCGCGGACGTGTCGCGCGAAGGCGTGCAGCGCGATCTCCTGCCCCTGATCGAAGGGGCCACCGTGGCCACCAAGTACGGGCCGGTGAAAACCGACCACGTGCTGTTCATCGCCTCGGGCGCGTTTCACGTGACCAAGCCCAGCGATCTCCTGCCCGAGCTGCAGGGCCGCCTGCCCATCCGGGTGGAGCTCAAGGCACTGACCCGCGACGATCTGCGGCGCATCCTCACCGAACCTGAAGCCAGCCTGGTCACCCAGTATGTCGCGCTGATGGAGACCGAAGGCTTTGATCTGTCGTTTGATGACAGCGCCATCGACGCCGTCGCCGACTACGCGGCGGAAGTGAACGCCAGCATCGAGAATATCGGTGCCCGGCGGCTGCAGACGATTCTGGAGAAGGTGGTCGAGGAAATCAGCTTCACCGCGTCTGACCGGTCCGGCGACGCGCTGGTGATCGATGCGGCCTATGTGAAGGCGCGCGTGGACTCGCTGGCGAAGAACGCCGATCTCTCCAAATTCATCCTGTAGCCCGGCGCCGTCCGGCGGGCGCCATAGCGACAAACATTGTCAAAGCGTGTATGGTCACGGCGTCACATCGCGCCGGAGGCCGCCATGCACATCTCCCTCACCGACCGTCTGGAAGCCTGGGTCCGCGCCAAGGTGGAGAGCGGGCTTTACAACAATGCCAGCGAAGTGATCCGCGAGGCCCTGCGCACGCAGATACGCGCCGAGAGCACGCAAGCCGAAGACCTGGAGGCCTTGCGCGCCCAGATCGACATCGGCCTGCAGCAAGCCGAACGCGGGGAACTGCTCGACTGGAGCATGGACGACATCAAGTCCCGCCTGCGCCAAGAGCGTAATGCCTAGCTGGCGCCTCAGCCCTCAAGCGGGCGAGGATGTGTTGGCGATAGGCCGGTATACGTCGCAGGAATGGGGAGAGGAGCAGAGCGAGCGATATCTCGACCGGCTCAACGACACCTTCAATCGTCTCGTCCTATGCCTGGCCTTGGCCGTCACCGTGAGGATGTCCGGCCCGGCGTATTCAGCTACCCTGCGGGCCGTCATGTGGTCTGGTATCGCCCGGTTGATGCGGGGATCGAAATCCTGCGCGTGCTTCACGTCCGCCAGCGCAGCGAGGACGCGCTGCCTTAATGATCGCCTCTCTCCCTGCACCGGCCCTGCGCGCGGTGTTGCCGCCTGCATCCCCCTGTGCTAGTTCGGCGCCGGGTTCTAACGGACGCTTGGGCTCAGGCCAGTCGCGCCGTCTAAAAACTTACGGTCCTTCAAACGTTTGCGTCCGCCTTTCAGGCGCGACCCGCAGACGGGCATCATGAGAAGAAAGCGGCGCTAACGGTGACCACCGGACAGGATGCGATCACGAGCGAGGCAGGCGGGCGTTATGCGCGCGCCTTCTTCGAACTGGCGGATGAGGCAGGCGTTCTGGACGCCGCCGAAGCCGATATGGCGGCGCTGGCCGCCGCCTTTGCGCAATCAGACGCGCTGCAGCGGGCCATGGCCAGCCCGGTCCACAAGACCGGCGACAAGGCCGCCACGCTGGAAGCCCTGTCTGCTGCGATGAAATTCCACGACCTGACGCGGCGCTTCGTCGCAGTCGCCGCCCGCAATGGCCGGGCCGGCGGACTGGGCGATATGGCGCGCGCTTTCGCGGCGCTGGCGGCAAAGCGCCGTGGTGCCATGACCGCTGAGGTGGCCAGCGCCGATGCGCTGAGCGCCGCCCAGCTCAAGGAACTGGCCGAGGCGCTGAAGACCGCGCTTGGCAAGGACGTTGAAATCCGTGCCGAGGTTCGGCCGGACATGATCGGCGGGCTGATCGTCAAGGTCGGCTCGCGCCTGTTTGATTCGTCCCTGAGCACGCAGCTCGAGGGCTTGCGCAAAACGTTGAAAGAGGCCTGACGCCATGGACATCCGGGCTGCGGAAATCTCCGCCATTCTGAAAGAGCAGATCAAGAATTACGGTGCCGCTGCGGACGTGTCCGAAGTCGGTCAGGTCCTGTCAGTCGGTGACGGCATCGCGCGCGTGCACGGGCTGGACGCGGTCCAGGCCGGCGAGCTGGTGGAGTTCACCGGCGGCGTGAAGGGCATGGCCCTGAACCTGGAGCGCGACAATGTCGGCTGCGTGATCTTCGGTGAAGACCGGGGCATCAAGGAAGGCGACACCGTCAAGCGCCTGGGCTCCATCGTGGACGCGCCCGTGGGCAAGGCCCTCTTGGGCCGCGTGGTCAACGCGCTGGGCGAGCCGATCGACGGCAAGGGCCCGCTGAAAGATGTGGCCGAGCGCCGCATCGTGGACGTGAAGGCGCCGGGCATCCTGCCGCGCAAATCCGTGCACGAGCCGATGGCCACCGGCATCAAGGCCATTGACGCCATGATCCCGGTCGGACGCGGCCAGCGCGAGCTGATCATCGGCGACCGCCAGACCGGCAAGACCGCCATCGCGCTCGACGCCATCCTGAACCAGAAGCAGATCAACGAAAGCGACGACGAGAGCAAGAAGCTCTATTGCGTCTATGTGGCCATCGGCCAGAAGCGCTCCACCGTCGCCCAGATCGTCAAGACCCTCGAGGAAAAAGGCGCGCTCGACTACACCATCGTGGTCGCCGCCACTGCCTCTGACCCGGCGCCGATGCAGTTCCTGGCGCCGTTCACCGCCTGCGCCATGGGCGAGTATTTCCGCGATAACGGCATGCATGCGCTGATCGTTTATGACGATTTGTCCAAGCAGGCCGTGGCCTACCGCCAGATGTCGCTCTTGCTGCGCCGCCCGCCGGGCCGCGAAGCCTATCCCGGCGACGTGTTCTACCTGCACTCCCGCCTGCTGGAGCGCGCGGCCAAACTGAACGAGGACCATGGCTCGGGCTCGCTGACCGCGCTGCCGATCATCGAGACCCAGGCCAATGACGTGGCCGCCTATATCCCGACCAACGTGATCTCGATTACGGACGGCCAGATCTTCCTGGAAACCGAGCTGTTCTATCAAGGTGTGCGCCCGGCCGTGAACGTCGGCCTGTCAGTGTCGCGCGTGGGATCGGCCGCCCAGACCAAGGCGATGAAATCGGTGGCCGGCAAGATGAAGGGCGAGCTTGCCCAGTATCGCGAAATGGCCGCCTTCGCCCAGTTCGGCTCCGATCTGGACGCCGCCACCCAGCGCATGCTGGGCCGCGGCGAGCGCCTGACCGAGCTCCTGAAACAGCCCGAATTCTCGCCGCTGTCGATGGAAGAGCAGGTCTGCGTGATCTATGCCGGTACGCGCGGCTATCTCGACAAGATTCCGGCGCGCGATGTGGGCCGGTATGAGGCGGACTTCCTGCGCCACCTTCATGCCGACAAGGCCGACCTGCTGGCCACGATCCGCAAGGAACAGAAGCTCAGCGACGACACCGAGGCGAAGCTGAAAAGCACGGTCGAGACATTCACGGCGCGCTTTGCCTGATCCTCTGCGCCGGCGGTTCAGGCCGCCGGCGACTGAATTGACACGAGCGGCACGGAAATCATGGCCAGCCTCAAGGAACTGAAAAACAGGATCAGCTCGGTCAATTCGACCAAGAAGATCACAAAAGCGATGCAGATGGTCGCCGCCGCCAAGCTGCGCAAGGCGCAGGACGCGGCTGAAGCCGCGCGTCCCTATGCCGAGCGCATGGCGGCCGTAATGGCCAATCTCGCGACGGCCGCCGACGGCCCCGGGGCCCCGCGCCTGCTGGTGGGAACCGGCAAGGACGAGGTGCGCCTGCTGCTGGTCGCGGCGGCTGACCGCGGCCTGTGCGGCGGGTTCAACACCAATATCGCCCGCCTGGCGCGCGAACGGATTGCGGCCCTGACCTCCGCCGGCAAGACGGTGAAAATCCTGTGCGTCGGCAAGAAGGGCGCAGACGCCCTGAAGCGCCTGCACGCCGACAAGATCATCGGCGTGATCGAGCTGAAAACCGTGAAAGCGCTGGACGGCGCGGTGGCCGGCCAGATCGGCGACCGGGTCGTGTCGCTGTTTGACGAGGGCGGCTTCGACGTGTGCGAGGTCATCAGCTCACAATTCATCTCGGTCATGACCCAGAAGCCGCGCGCCCAGGTGCTGATCCCGGCACGCGACGCCATCGACGAGAGCGTGCCGCGGCCTGACCTGAAGGGCGCGATCTACGAGTACGAGCCGGACGAGGAGCAGATCCTCGCCGCCCTTTTGCCGCGCTATATCAAGACGGTCATTCTCTCGGCGCTGCTGGAGAATGCGGCCGGCGAGATGGGCGCGAAGATGGCGGCCATGGATTCAGCCACGCGCAATGCCGGCGAGCTGATCGACAAGCTGAAACTGGAATTCAACCGCACCCGCCAGGCCAAGATCACCAAGGAGCTGATCGAGATCATCTCCGGCGCCGAGGCGGTCTAGCGCATCACACACTATCGGGCGGGCGCGACCGCGCCGCCCCGGGACAAGAAGAGGCTGAGCAAGATGAGCACACTTAAAGGCCGGATCGTACAGGTCACAGGCGCGGTCGTGGACGTGGAGTTCGAAGGCGGACTGCCCGATATCCTCAACGCGCTGGAGACCACCAATGGCGAGCGCAAGCTGGTGCTCGAAGTTGCCCAGCACCTGGGCGAAAACGCCGTGCGCACCATCGCGATGGATGCCACCGAGGGCCTGCGCCGCGGCCAGGACGTGACCGATACCGGCGCGCCGATCCAGGTGCCGGTGGGACCGGGCACGCTGGGACGCATCCTGAACGTCACCGGCGATCCGATTGATGAAGCCGGCCCGGTGAACAGCGTCGCCATGGCGTCCATCCACCGCACCGCGCCGAGCTTCGAGGAGCAGTCCACCGAAGCGGAAATCCTGCCCACCGGCATCAAGGTCATCGACCTGCTGTGCCCCTACGCCAAGGGCGGCAAGATCGGCCTGTTCGGCGGCGCGGGCGTGGGCAAGACCGTGCTGATCCAGGAGCTGATCAACAATATCGCCAAGCTGTTCGGTGGCTACTCGGTGTTCGCCGGCGTCGGCGAGCGCACCCGTGAGGGCAATGACCTCTACTGGGAAATGATCGAGTCCGGCGTGAACGTGGACCCCAAAGCCAATAACGGCTCGGTGGAAGGCTCGCGCTGCGCGCTGGTGTTCGGCCAGATGAACGAGCCGCCGGGCGCGCGCGCCCGCGTGGCGCTGTCGGGTCTGGCCCAGGCGGAGTATTTCCGCGACGAAGAGGGCAAGGACGTGCTGTTCTTCGTGGATAACATCTTCCGCTTCACCCAAGCGGGCGCGGAAGTGTCGGCGCTGCTGGGCCGCATTCCGTCGGCGGTGGGCTATCAGCCGACCCTGTCGACCGACATGGGCGCGCTGCAGGAACGCATCACCTCGACCAAGAAGGGCTCGATCACCTCGGTGCAGGCCGTGTACGTGCCCGCCGACGACCTGACCGACCCGGCCCCTGCCACCACCTTCTCCCACCTGGACGCGACCACGGTGCTCAACCGCGCGATCTCGGAAAAAGGGATCTACCCGGCCGTGGACCCGCTCGATTCCACCTCGCGCATCCTTGAGCCCCGCATCGTGGGTGAAGAGCACTACCAGACCGCCCGCCGGGTGCAGGAAATTCTTCAGCGCTACAAGTCGCTGCAGGACATCATCGCCATTCTGGGCATGGACGAACTGTCCGAAGAGGACAAGCTGGCCGTGGCGCGCGCCCGCAAGATCGAGCGCTTCCTGTCCCAGCCCTTCGACGTGGCCGAAGTGTTCACCGGCTCGCCGGGCATCCAGGTGCCGATCGAGGACACGGTGCGCTCGTTCAAGGCGATCTGTAACGGCGAGTATGACCACCTGCCCGAGCCGGCCTTCTACATGGTCGGCACCATCGAGGACGCCGTGAAGAAAGCCGAGAAGCTGGCGGCGGAAGCGGCGTAAGCCCGCTTCCGGTCCAGGGACAAGAAAGACCAGGCCATGGCTGACAAGCTTCAATTCGACCTCGTTTCGCCCGAAAAGCGCGTCTTTGCGGGCGCGGTGGACATGGTGGTCGTACCCGGCGAGCTGGGCGATTTCGGCGTACTGGCGGGCCATGCGCCCTTCATGTCGACGATCCGTTCGGGTGCCATCGCGATCCATGATGGGGGCGCGGTCACCCGCACCTTCATCCATGGCGGGTTCGCCGAGGTGACGCCCGACGGCCTGACCATCCTCGCGGAGGAAGCCATCGCGCTGGATACCGTCACCGCGGATGCCGTCGCCGTGGAGCTGCAGCAGGCGCGCGAAACGCTTGCCATGGCGCGCGATGACATGGAGCGTGACGCCGCCCAGGCGCAGGTGGACAAGCTGGAAGCGCTGTTCCACGTGCTGACGCACTGACGTCGGCACGTCGCCGACCCAAGACATGAAAAGGCCGCGTCCATGCAGGACGCGGCCTTTCTCGTCTCAGGTTTCAGGACCGGCCCTAGAAATCCGCCGCCAGCCCGAACAGCACCGCACGTGGCGCGCCCGGGCGCAGGCCTGCGGGGCTGCGCGACGCGGCGTAGACCTCATCGGTGAGATTGCGCACCTGGACCCGCGCCCGCAGGGCGTCGGTCAGATCATACCACACCGCCAGATCGGCCACGGAGAAGGATTCCAGGCCCGTCCCTGCGGGGTTGGCACCCTGACCGGCCACAGTGCGGCGCTCGCCGACCCAGGTCAGCGCCAGCTCGCCACCCAGGCGGCCGCGCTCAAGTCCAATGGAGGCGAACCACTGGTGCTGGGCCAGGTAGGGCAGTTCATCGCCCGCCTGAACATTGCCCCAGGGGCCGAAGGCGGACCGGAACGCCGTCTCGAACTCGGCATCGGTCAACGTATAGGCTGCCCGCACCGGGATGGCGACGCCATCAAGATTGGCGAACGCCGCCAGATCGGAGCCCGCTGACAACTCCAGCCCGCGCACGCGCACTTCGCCGCCGTCAAACTGGTCGCCAATGGTGCAGCCCCCGCCCGTGGACGCCGTGCAGGTGCCCAGGAGGTTCTCGTAATCATTGTAGAAGCCGACCGCCTCGGCATAACCGGCTGCGCTGGTCCAGCGCGCGCCGGCCTCCCAGTTGACCGCCGTCTCCGCCTCGCTGGAGGAGCCGGGCGCGGCCGGGGAGAAGCCGCGGTGCACACCGCCAAACAGTGTCACTGCATCGCTGAGGTCATAGCGCACGCCCATGCCGGGGATGAACACGTCGTCCGTGCTGGTGCGCACATTGGGTGCGCCGCTGCGGGTGGGATCAGTTCCGGCATAGTCGAGGCGCTCGCCCTCGATACGCTCGAAGCGGACACCGGGGGTCAGGGTCAGGCGGTCATTGAGGGTGATGTCGTTCTGCACGAACACCGCCAGCGCTTCGGCCGTGCTGATCCGGTTGGCCTGCTGACCCGGCGTCTGCTGGCCGGTCTGCACCAGAGCGGAATTGTCGATGCGGAAGAAAATCTCCTCCTGGAAGCGGTCTTCCTGATCCCGGTGGGCGCGCACGCCGATCCGCCAGCGATGCTGGGCGCCCAGCCAGGCCGCATCCCCGGCAATCTCGCCCTGCAGGCCTTCGGCGTAATAGCTGCGGCGATTATTGCGCGAAATGATCGCATTGTCGTTGGAAACAAAGCCGGGCGCGCCGGTGAGGACCGCATACTCGGCGGCGAAGCCAACCGGGTTGGACAGCACCGCGCCCAGCGAGCGCCGCCCGGCCCCGGCATTGACGCCTTCGACCTTGAACCAGTTGCGATCCACCTCGGTGCGGTAGGCCAGCGCGGTCATGCGCAGTCCGCTGTCGAAATCGGCGTTCCAGGTCAGCGTAGAGCGCGACTGGTCCACAATGATCTGGTCGTTGGCGCTGGCCGCATAGCGACGGTACGGATTGGCGGTGAAGTCCGCGTCCGTCAGGCCCATATAGGTTTCGTCAGAGGTCTCGTCCGAGGTCTGGTAACGCGCCTCGAAACTGTGGGTGACGCCGGATGCGTCGATCTCCAGACGCAGCCGTCCGCCATAGTCGGCGAGATCGAAGCCCGTGCCCTGGTTCGAAAAATCAATGGTCTTGAAGCCATCCGCCGTGTCGGTGAACACTTCCAGCAGCCCGCCCAGGCGCACACCCGGCGCGGCTTGCGTCATGCCACCGGTCCAGGCGTGGATGCGCCGCGCGCTTTCCTCACCCACCGTCACCGCAACGCGTCCGGCAAAACTGTCCGGGATGGGCGTGGAGAACAGATTGATCGAGCCGCCCTGGGTTCGTGGGCCGTAGCGCACGCCCGCTGCGCCCTTGATCACCTCGACCCCGGCCATGCGGCCCATGAAGGGCGTGTAGTAGGCAGCGGGTGCGGCATAGGGTGCCGGTGCCGCCAGGATGCCGTCTTCCATGATCAGCACATTGGCCGAACGGTCGAGGCCCGCCCCGCGCAAGCCGATATTCGGGCGCAGGCCGTAGCCGTCCTCTTCCTGGATATTGATGCCGGGTATGGCGCGCAGCACGCGGTTGAGATCGCTGTAGTCCTGGATCTGAAGCTCTTGCGTGGTGATGACCGCTGCCGAGCCGGCAACCTCGCGCACATCGCCCTTGAGGCCGACAATGACGATGGTATCGGTGCTGACGGCTGCGTCCGTGTTGGCCGCGGCATCCGCCATGGCAGGGGCGGCGAGGAGCGCGACAGCGGCGCTCGACAGAAGCGTGGTTTTCATGGCGATGAGACTTCCCGGATGCGTTCTTGAGAGGCATTCTCAGCTATAGGAAGCGCACGGCCCGGTCCAGAGCGCATGAGAATGAATTGCAGCTGAGCCCTTTTGACCGCAGCGTGCGTTATACCGTCGGCTGATGTCTGGGCACCCGGCCCGGCTTTCGATCCACAGCGCGCATCATGTTATGACACTGACCCGGATGCGTACCGGATCGCAGGCCGCAGAAAGGATGACGATGATCACACCACGCCCGCCCCGGCGCATCCGCTACAACATGCTCACGCGCCAGCTGGAAGGCTGGGTGCGGTCGCGCCTGTGGGCGCAGGTTCTGATCGGGCTGGTGCTGGGCGTGGGGACCGGGCTGATGCTGGGACCGGAAGCGGGACTGGTCAGCCGCAGCGTCGCCGCGACGCTGGGAGAATGGATGGCCCTGCCCGGCCATATCTTCCTGGCGATGATCAAGATGGTGCTGATGCCCCTGGTGGCGAGCTCCATCATTCTGGGCCTCGCCGCCGGCGCGGCCGACCCGGCCCGCCTGCGTGCCGTGGGCGGCAGGCTGGCGGTCTTCGTCGGGGCCACCACCACGGCGGCGGCGGCGCTGGGCCCGGTCCTGACCCTCACCTTCAAACCCGGCGCGCTGGTCGCCGTGGATGCCGTCCCGGTCCCGCGCCTGCGCCCGGATCCGGCAGAGGCCGCCGCCAGCGCCGATCCGTTCGCGCAGATGGCGATGGAGGCACCGGGCATGATTGCGGCACTTGTGCCGGACAACCCGCTGGCCTCCATGGTGGAGAGCGAGATGCTGGCGGTGGTGATTTTCTCCATCTTCCTGGGCGCCGCCTATGTCACCTCGCCCAACAAGACCCGGCTCGATCCGTTGCTGCGGGTGCTCGAAGGCCTGCTGGAAGTGGCCATGACCGTGGTCAAGTGGGCGATGTACATCACGCCCTACGCCGTATTCGGCCTGACCGCGCAGCTGCTGGCCCGTCTGGGCGCAGAATCGCTGGTGGCGCTGGGGGCCTATGTCGCGACAGTTCTGGCCGGTCTGACCGGGCTGTTATTGCTGTATTACGCCTGCGTTGCCGCATTCGGACGGATGAGCCCTCTGGCCTTCCAGCGCGCCGTGGGCGAGGCGCAACTCCTCGCCTTCTCCACCTCGTCGTCAGCCGCCGTGATCCCGCTGTCCATCCGCACAGCGGTGGAAAAGCTGCATGCGCCTTCGTCCACGGCGAGCTTCGTGATCCCGCTGGCGGCCACGGTGAACATGGCGGGCACCGCCCTCTATCAGGCGTGTGCGGTCATCTTCGTGGCCCAGATCGCCGGGGTGAGCCTGGACCCGTTCCAGGTCGCCTTCATGGTGGCCACGCTGGTGGCCGCCTCCATCGGCGCGCCCGGCGCGCCGGGCGTGTCCATTGCCATCCTGTCCGGACTGATCGTCAGCTTCGGCATCCCGCCCCAGGGGCTGGTCTTCGTCCTGGGCGTGGACCGCTTCCTCGACATGGCGCGCACGGCGGTCAACGTCACCGGCGATCTGGCCGCCACGCGCATTTTGACCCGTAATGGCAAGGAACTGGACGCGGCTGAAGCCCGTCAGTCCTGATCCAGCGGACCGGTCACGGTGACATGTCCCATCTTGCGGCCGGGACGGGCCTCTCGCTTGCCGTAGAGATGCAGATGCGCGCCCGGCACGGCGAGCCAGCGCGGCCAGTCATCGGCGTCAGACCCGATCAGATTGACCATCCGCGCGCGCGCGTGCGCGGATGCGTCGCCCAGCCTCCAGCCTGCGACGGCGCGTATATGCTGTTCAAACTGGCAGGTCTGGCAGGCATCCATGGTCCAGTGGCCGGTATTGTGGACGCGCGGGGCGATCTCGTTGACCCGCAGCGACCCGTCCTCCAGCTCGAACAGCTCCACCGCGATCACGCCGACATAGTCGAGCGCCTCAAGAATGGAGCGCGCGATGGTGCCGGCGCGCGCCTCAGCCGCCGGGCTGACATCGGCCGGTGCCAGGCTCTCGCGCAGAATGCCCCCCGCGTGGTGGTTCTGCGACAGCGCAAAGGCACGCACCTCGCCATCCAGGGCCCGGGCGGCCACGACCGACAGCTCCCGGCGGAAGGGCGCAAACGCCTCCAGGATGGCCGGGCGGGACTCAAAGCGTTCAAACGCGGCGGCAGCCTCATCCGCGCTGCGCACCACGGCCTGGCCCTTGCCGTCATAGCCGAAGCGCCTTGTCTTCAGGATGGCGGGGGCGCCGAGCTCCGCCAGCGCGGCGCGCGCGTCTCCAGCGCTGTCGATGGCGCGGAAATCCACCGTCTGCGCGCCATGGGTGTTGAGGAAGGTCTTCTCCGTCAACCGGTCCTGCGCGGTTTGCAGTGCCTGCGCGCCGGGCCTCAGCGGCGCATGGCGGGCCGCCTCGCGCGCGCTTTCAACCGGCACGTTTTCAAACTCGAAGGTCACCGCCGCCACGGAGCGGGCGAAGCGGGCGACCGCTTCCAGATCCTCATAGGGCGCGCGCACATGCTCCGCCGCCACCCGGGAGGCCGGGCAATCGGGCTCGGGATCATAGATCACCACGTCGAGACCCAGCCGCGCCGCCGCCAGCGCCAGCATGCGCCCCAGCTGGCCGCCGCCGAGAATGCCGATGCGGTCTGCCGGCTTCAGCGCGCTCACTTCAGTCCTCGACGCTGTCGGGTACCGAAGCGGTCTGGGCCGCACGCCAGGCCTCCAGCCGGGCCATCAGGGCGGGATCGGACAAGGCCAGGATAGAGGCGGCCAGAAGGCCGGCATTCTTGGCGCCCGCCTCGCCGATCGCGAGTGTGCCCACGGGCACGCCGCCGGGCATTTGCACAATGGACAGAAGCGAATCGAGGCCGGACAGGGCTTTGGATTGTACCGGCACGCCCAGCACCGGCAGGGAGGTCATGGACGCGACCATACCCGGCAGATGCGCCGCGCCGCCCGCGCCGGCAATGATCACCTTCACACCCGCCGCTGCTGCGCCCCTGGCGAAGTCCACAAGCCGGTCCGGCGTGCGGTGGGCGGAGACCACGCGCGCGTCATAGGCCACCTCAAGGGCGTCCAGCATGGCGGCGGCGGCCTTCATGGCCGGCCAGTCCGAACGCGATCCCATGACGATGGCGACGGGCGCCGCTGCGGCGCGATTGCTCATGATGAAGCCTGCCGGGTGACTGGAAAGCGCGGGACAATACAAGTGCGCCCGGTCAGGTCAAGGAAAACAGGCGTGCGCCACCCTGCAAAGCCGGTATCTACAGGAAGGAATACGGCTCGATATCGAGATTCACGCGGATCGAGGGCGGCGTTTTGAACCGCGCGGCCCAGGCGCGCATATAGGCCGAGATATCCACCTGCCGGTCAGCCTGGACGAGGAAGCGCTTGCGCCAGCGCCCGCGCACGACGCCCAGCGGCGGATCGGCAGGGCCGAACACCTCCACCCCATCCGCCAGCGGCGCCGCCGCCGCGATCGTGCGCGCGATAGCCTCCAGCGCTTCGGGGTCAGGCCCCGACAGGATCATCGCGGCGAGGCGTCCAAACGGCGGCAGGCGCAGCATCTCCCGCACGGACCGCTCTGCCCCCAGAAACGCCTCCCGGTCCCCGGCGGCCAGCGCCTGGAGCGCCTCGTGCTGCGGGTTCCAGGTCTGCAGGAGCGCCCGGCCGGGCCGGTCGGCGCGCCCGGCCCGCCCCGCCGCCTGGACCAGGGTCTGGTAGGTGCGCTCACCGGCCCGCAGATCAGCCCCCGCCAGACCCAGATCGGCGTCCACCACGCCCACCAGAGTCAGGCGCGGAAAGTTATGGCCCTTGGCCGCGATCTGGGTGCCGACCAGAATATCAATTTCCCCCCTCTCCATGCGCGCGACCATGTCGCGCACGGCGTCAGGGCCTTGCGCGGTATCGGAGGAGAACACCTCCACGCGCTGATCGGGGAAACGGCGGATCGCCTCCTCGGCGACGCGTTCGACGCCGGGGCCGACACTGATCAGGCTGTCTTTCGCCCCACAGGACGGACAGGCCTCGGGCCGCGGCATGGAAAAGCCGGTGACATGGCAGACCAGACGCCCGGTATAGCGGTGCTCGACCAGATAGCGGTCGGCTTCGGGACTTTTCATCTTGTGGCCGCAGGCCTTGCACAGCACCAGCGGGGCGTAGCCGCGCCGGTTGAGGTAGAACATCACCTGCTCGCCCCGCGCCAGCGTGTCGGCGGCAGCGCGCGCCAGCGCGGGCGATATCCACTCGCCGGTCTCAGGGGGATGTTCACGCAGATCGATCAGCGCGATCTCCGGCAAGGTCGCCCCTGCAGCGCGGGCCGGCAGGCGGACATGCACGTAGCGGCCGGTCTCGGCGTTGACGAGGCTTTCCATCGAGGGCGTAGCGCTGGCCAGGACGCACAGGGCACCCGCGATCTTGGCGCGGACCACGGCCAGATCGCGGGCGTTATAGGCGAGCATCTCGTCCTGCTTGTAGGTCGGGTCATGCTCTTCATCGACGATGATGCAACGCAATCTGGCGAAGGGCAGGAAGATCGCCGAGCGCGCGCCGGCCACGATGCGCGCGCGTCCGGACGCCGCCTCGCGCCAGACGCGGCGGCGCGCCTTGTCGGACAGGCCCGAATGCCAGACGGCGGGCTCCGCGCCGAAGCGCGCTTCAAAACGGCGGGTGACTGCTTGGGTGAGCGCGATCTCGGGCAGCAGCACCAGCACCTGGGCATCGGGCTCGCGGCGCAGAATCTCGGCGGCGGCCTCGAAATACACCTCCGTCTTGCCCGATCCGGTGACGCCGTCGAGCAAGGCCGCCTGATACCCGCCTGCCGCCGCCATGCGGCGCAGGGCCGCCGAGGCGGCGGCCTGCAGATCGGTCAGCTCCAGACCCGCCTGCTCGGGATCGGGAGCCCCGAACGGCGGGTCGGTGGCGATGTCCTCGGCCCGCAATCCGCCCGCCCCGGCGAGCCCTGACACGACTGAACTTGACACACCCGCCCGGCGGCCCAGCTCGGCCGCGGTGGCCGGGCCTTGCGCAGCGGCGTCCAGCACGGCGCGGCGGGCCGGCGTCAGGCGGGCGAGGGGTGCGCCAGTGAGATGGTAAACCGTTTCAATGGGCGAAGGCCGAAGCGCGCCCGGACTGCGCAGGACCGCGCGCAGAACCACGCCGGGCGGCTCCACCAGATAGCGCGCGCTCCAGTCGACAAAGCGCCGGGTCGCCTCGCTCAGTGATGGTCCACCGATCACCGCTTCGATGGATTTGAGCGTGCGCGATCCGTCATCGGCGCTCACCGCCCACACCACGCCGGCCGCTGAGCGCTTGCCCAGCGGCGCGATCACGTGGTCGCCGGGGCGGACCTCGACGCCGTCAGGCACCGCATAGTCGAACGGCTCGGGCAGCGGCATCGGGAACAGTACCGACGCCTTGACGCTCAACAGGGCGGACATGGCGGGCGCACAGGCCTCCGCTTGCGAGGGGAATCACAGGCCCATCATAGCAGAGGCCGGCGCGTGAACGCGCCGGCCTCTGCTCACTCTGAAACGATTGGCGCTGATGCTAGTCGAACAGGGCGTCGATGGCGTCCTGGTCCATGCCCATCAGCGCATCGACATCGTCCTGACCGGTTTCCGGCCCGCCCATGGCAGGACCATTGAGGTGAAGCTGCCGGCGGCGTTCGGCTTCTGCGCGCTCTTCCTCGCTGGCTTCGGCATCATGTACGCCCATAGTGGCGGCGAAGCGCGACACGCGCTGTTCGATATGGCGCAGCGAAGCCACCACTTTGGACACACGCTGGCCCGCGAGATCCTGAAACGAGCACGCTTCGATGATCCGCGTCATGGCCGCGTCGACCTCTGCCTTGTAGGCAGACGGGTCGTCCTGGCTGAGCAACATGATCGCCTCGGCTTCGGTCATGATCAGTTCAGTGGCGCGTTCAGTGTCCCCGAGCACAGCCTCGAGTTCGGCACCGGCGACCGGGATCCGCTGCTCCTTGATATCGTTCGGGCGCAGCTGGGCGATCTCATCGCGCGTGCGGGCGATATAGGCCGCGATGTCATTGAACTCGGCATGGATCGATTGATCGAGCGATCCGAAGAACATCTGCATGGTGTCGGTGAGTTGTTGCGCCAGGCGCAACACATCCATCAACTGGGCATCCTTCAGGTCGGCGGCTTTCACCGACAAGAGGGATGCGCGCACGCGCGCGGCGACTTCAGCTGCAGGCATGGACTATCCTTCCCTCAGAACGCGCAGTGCCCGGCGCGTTTACCGCGCTTGAGCAGGCCCTGGATTCAAAACTTGAAATCAAAAATCGCCGATCACGGCGGCCATCTTGGCCTTCAGCGTGCCGGCATTGAACGGCTTCACGATATAGTTGTTCACACCGGCCTTCTTGGCGGCGATCACATTCTCGGTCTTGGATTCAGCCGTGATCATGATGAACGGGGTGGATTTCACCGCCTCGTCTGCCCGCACATTCTGAAGCAGCTCGTAGCCGGTCACCGGTTCCATGTTCCAGTCAGAGATCACAAGCCCGTATTTGCGCTTCTTCATCATTTCGAACGCTTCGGCCCCATCGCTGGCCTCATCCACGTTCTCAAATCCGATCTGCTTGAGCAGGTTGCGGATGATGCGCACCATCGTCTTGTAGTCATCCACCACCAGGATCGGCATACTCATCTCGACGGCCATTACCTCAGCCTCCTACCTGTTTTGACACCCGCCGCAGACGACCGGACTGGTGTCGGTGATCGCCCTGCGCGCAAACAGAACTAGACAAGCACAATCAAAATTCGGTTAAACACCGCGCCAGAGCAGAAAGGGCGCTCACATGACCGGCAGCGAAGGCTTCGGAATCAACGAACTCGTGATCGGCCAGACCGCGGAGATATCGCGTCTGGTTGACGACGACACGGTGCGCCGCTTCGCCGAAGTGTCGGGTGATTTCAACCCCTTGCACATGGACGAAGCCTACGCCGCCCGCTCGCCGTTTCGCGGGCGCATCGCACACGGGGCGCTGGTGGCAAGCTTCATTTCGTGCGTTCTGGGCAATCATCTGCCCGGTCCCGGCGCTGTCTTCGCAGGCATGACCATGCGTTTCGAGCGCCCGGTGCGCATTGGCGACACAGTTGTGGCGCGCGCCACCGTGGTCGAAATCGACATCAAGGCGCGCAAGGTGAAACTCGCCTGCGTCTGCGAAGTGGATGGCCAGACCTGCATGGAGGCAGACGCCGAGGTCGTGGTGCGCAAGCGCCGTCCGGCGAGCGCCTGACCGGGCTGATGCAGATTTTCCACGGCTATACCGGCTTGCCCGGCAGTGCCCGCGGCGGCGTGGCGGCGCTGGGCAACTTCGATGGAGTGCATCTCGGTCATCAGGCCGTGATGGCGCAGGCCGCCGCGCTGGCGCACGCGCTCAAGGCCCCTCCCGCCGCCGCCGTGTTCAGCCCGCACCCGCGCCGCATCTTCCAGCCTGGCGGCGAGCCGTTTGCCCTGATGAGCGACAGCCAGCGGGCAAAGTCCCTGGGTGAGGCGGGTGCCGAGCTGGTCCATCACATTCCCTTTGATCGCGCTCTGGCGGCGATGACGCCGGAACGCTTCGTGGCCGAGGTGCTCGATAACGGGCTGGGCCTGAAAGGCGTGGTGACCGGTACCGATTTCTGCTTTGGCAAGGACAGAGCCGGCAATGCGAAGGCGCTTCAGGCCCTGGGGGCGGCGCGCGGTCTGACCGTCGCCATCGCAGAGCCGGTGAGCACGCAGGGGCAATCGGGCAAGATTTCCTCATCCGATGTACGCCAGGCCGTGAGGGCGGGCGATCCGGCGCGCGCCGCCGGACTGCTGGGCCGCCCCTTCGCCATTGAAGGCGTGGTGAGCCAGGGCGATCAGCGCGGACGCACGCTGGGCTTTCCCACAGCCAATGTGGCGCTGGGCGATTATGTTCGCCCGGCCTTTGGCGTGTACGCTGTGCACGTTGATCTGGGCGGGGGCGAAGCCATCCCCGGTGTGGCCAATATCGGGCGCCGGCCCACCGTTGACGGAACGCAGGCGCGGCTCGAAGCGCATCTGTTCGACACCAACGCAGACCTGTATGGGCGTGTTATCTCTTGCGCCCTGATCGCCTTCCTGCGCCCCGAGCAACGCTTTGAAGGCCTAGGCGCATTGAAGGCTCAAATCGCGGCAGACTGCGAGGCAGCCCGGCGTCTGCTGGGCGCATGAGCGCTCTGTCACTGGACCGCAGCGCCCGGGCCTGCTAGCCAATCAGGACGGGGGAGGAGGACGACAGGCGCATGAAGTTCATGTTCGCGCGACGCCGGACGTTTTCGGCGCCAGCCCTGATCGGGCTTCTGACCGCTGTGGCTGTGCTGGCCGGCGATCAGGCGTCCAAGGCCTGGATCCTCTACGCATCAGGACTTCCCGAAGCGGGCCAGATCCTGGTGCTGCCGCCCTGGTTCAATCTGACGATGGTGTGGAATCGCGGCATCAGCTTCGGCCTGTTCGCCGCCGACAGCCTGTGGCAGCGCCTGATCCTGGTGGCGGTCTCGCTGGCCGTAGCCGGCTTCCTGGCCGTGTGGATGATGCGTGCAGAACGCGTGCTTCAGGCTGCTGCCTTCGGGCTGATTATTGGCGGCGCCATCGGCAATGTGATCGACCGGCTCGCCTATGGAGCTGTCGCCGATTTTCTCGATTTTTCGGGGCTGTATTTTCCCTTCGTCTTCAATATCGCCGACGCCGCGATCTCCATCGGCGTTGCCGTGATGCTGGCCGACCTTCTGATCAACGACCGCCGGCGCTAGACCGGGTGCCGGGCGCACTGGCCAGACGCGCCCCGGCTCTGTTACAAACCCGGCTGAAGCCGCACCAAGTCCTGAGAAAGAGCGTACCCGTCATGCACATACGCACAGCCCTCATCATTGCAGCCGCCGCCGTGTTCGGCACCTCGGCCTGCACCTCCGGCGTCCGTCAGGCGCTGGGCGCGGACAAGACCGTGCCGGACGAGTTTCGCACGGTGACCATCGCGCCGCTGACCGTGCCGCCAGAGTTCAATCTGCGCCCGCCGCGGCCGGGCGAGCTGCGCCCCGAAGACATTTTCCAGGACCAGGCCGCCCGGCGGGCCCTGTTTGGTGACCTCTCGGCATCGAACGCCACCGATGCCGAAATCCTGTTCGCCCAGCGTGCCGGTGCGGCCGACGCCATCCCGGATGTGCGTGCCCTGATCGATGGCGAAACCGCCGCCATTGTTCGCAAGCCGCCGTCCATTGCCGACCGCATCCTGTTCTGGCGGGACAATGACCGCCTGGAGAGCCACGGCCGCGATCCGGTCGACTATGAAGACGAACTGACCCGCGCAGCGGCCATCACAGGCGGTGGCCAGGTGGAGATCACCCGCGATCGCCGCCGCGTGCGCCCCAAGCTGCCCGGCCTCTGAGCGCGCGTGCGCCTGATGCCTGACGCAATCGCGGCCCCGCCCTGTGCGGGGCCGTTTGCGTTCCGACAAGGCTTGATCTGGGAGCGCAGAGGGTGACCGAGACGCCACTGATTGCGCTGCTGGCGGCGCTGGGGTCGGCGATGGCCCACGCAGGCATGACGCTGTTCACCAAACAGGCAGGCGACATGCTGGTGTTTCGCGCGGTGTCGATGATGATCTGCGCCGTTCTGCTCAGCCCGCTCCTGGTCCTGGCACCCTTCCCGCCCTGGGAGGCGTGGCGCTTCCTGCTGCTGGGCGCAGGGATCATCTGGGCGTTCAACATGCTGATGATTTCCGCCATGACCCGCGGCCAGATGAATCTGGTCTACCCGGTGATGCGCGGTGCGGCCCCGGCCCTGGCGGGCCTGTTTGCGGTCATCGTCCTTGGTGAACCGCTGAGCCCGCTCTCCGTGACAGGCCTGGCGCTGGCCTCAGCGGCGCTTGCCGCCTTCGCCTGGCCCGAACGAGGGGGCGCGCCCAAGGCCGCGGCGCTGGCGTTTGCCCTGTCCGCTGCGGTGATGACAGCCAGCTATACAGTCAATGACGCCTCAGGCGTGCGCGCCGCCGGGTCGACGCTGAGCTATCTGGCCTGGTTCTTTGTCCTGAGCGCCACCACCCTCACGGCGACGGCTCTGGTCCGGCGCGGGCGGCGCTTTACAGCGCAGGCACGGCCCGAGCTGCGCCGCGCCGCGATGTCGTCTGTCTTCAACATCACCACGTACGGGCTGGCGCTTTATGCCTTTTCCATCGCCCCGGTCGCGCCAATCGCCGCTGTGCGCGAGACATCTATCGTGTTCGGGGCAGTGCTCGCCGCCCTCGTGCTGAAGGAGCCTTTTGGCGTACGCCGGGCGCTGCTGGCGGTCGTCCTGGCGGGCGCGCTGGCTCTCCTGCACGTGGGCTGAGCGGCTAGCTGGTCGGTATCAGCCCGGCTTCAGCCGGATCGCCGACCTGTTCCACCAGCGCCTTGCGCAGCTTGGACAGGGCTTGGTGCTCGATCTGGCGGACGCGCTCCTTGGAGATGCCCAGGCGCTCGCCCAGCTGCTCCAGCGTCACGCTGTCCTCGCGCAGGCGGCGTTCGCGAATGATCAGCTGCTCGCGGGCGTTCAGCCGGTCCATGGCCGCACCAAGCCATTCGCTGCGCTTGGCCGTGTCGCGGCTTTCCATCACGGACGCTTCGGGACTGGGCGCTTCGCTGGCCAGCAAGTCCTGCCACTCGCCCTCACCATCCTCGCCGAACGGCGCATTGAGCGAGCGGTCCACCGCCGACAGCCGCGCGGCCATCTGTTCTACATCATCCTCGCCGACCTTCAGCGCCTGGGCCACATAGGCCCGGTTTTCAGGCGTCAGGGCTCCGGAGCTGACATCGCGGATCAGGGCACGCAGGCGGCGCAGATTGAAGAACAGCGACTTCTGGGCGGCGGTCGTGCCGGTGCGCACAATGGACCAGTTGCGCAGCACATAGTCCTGGATCGAGGAGCGGATCCACCAGCTGGCATAGGTGGAAAAGCGCACCCCCCGCTCCGGCTCGAAGCGCGCAGCGGCCTGCATCAGGCCGATATTGCCCTCGGACACGAGGTCGGGAAACGGCAGGCCGTAATGGCGGAACTTCGCCGCCACGGCGACGACCAGACGCATATAGGCGCTGGTGAGCTTGTGCAGCGCGGCCTCATCGCCCTCCTCGCGCCAGGCCGTCGCGAGCGCCAGCTCCTCCTCGCGTTCAAGCAGAGGGGTCGCCATGGCCCGCTTGAGATAGCGGCGGTCAGGGTCAACGGATCTGGAGGGAGCAACGCGCGTGGTCATGGCTGGCGCCTTTCATAGCGGCTCGCGATTATCTGTGTTCGTGCCATCTGTACGCACCTCAAACGGGCGCGGATCACACGGGCGCCGCAATTTGGACACGCCTGCGTCAGGATGGCGCAGATCACTGCGCGGCGGCTGGTGCCAGCGCCGCGCCAGCGTGGGCGCTGGCGGCCTTGCCGAACTGCAAATGCCCGTCCTCCAGCCGCCCATAGCGGATCGAGAGCATGTCCTGGAGATAATTCTGGTGGGTCTTCCAGGGCGTATGGGCACCCTGACGCGGCAGGCCGGGCAAGGCCCGCTGGACATAACCCGAGGAGAAATCCAGAAGCGGCAGCGTCTCCAGTCCCTCAGGCGGGACCGGCACGCAATAATCATCACCGGTGCGCGCCATGTGGTTCAGCAGCCGGCACACCCGCTCGCAGGTCAGGTCGATCTTCAGCGTCCAGCTGGCATTGGTGTAGCCGAACGCCATGGCCGCATTGGGCACGCCGGACAGCATCATGCCGCGATAGGTGATCGTTTGCGACGGCACGAACGGGCGGCCGTCCACGGATATGTCGATGGCACCGCCCACCTGCATCTCCAGCCCGGTGGCCGGGATCACCAGATCGGCCTTGATCTCTTCACCCGATTTCAGACGGATGCCATCAGGCGTGAACCGCTCGATCTCGCCGGTAACAATACTGGCACGGCGCGATTTGAGCGCCTGGAAGAAATCGCCTTCCGGGGCCAGGCAGAAGCGCTGGTCCCAGGGGTTATAGCGCGGGGAGAAATGACGCTCGACGTCAAAATCCTCGCCCAGCTCGGCACGGACCTGCTTGAGCACACCCTTCCTCACAAAGTCCGGCCAGCGCCGCGCCAGCTGGAAGAACATCATGGCCAGGGCGATATTCTTGTAGCGTGTCAGCGCGTAGGCGATCCGGCCGGGCAGCACTTTGCGCAGGGCGTCTGCGATCGCGTCGCGCTGCGGCCGGCCGGCAATATAGCTGGGCGAACGCTGCAGCATGGTGACATGGGCGGCCTCGCCCGCCATGGCGGGGACCAGCGTGACGGCGGTGGCGCCTGAGCCGATCACCACCACGCGCTGGCCGGCAAACTCAGTCCCTTCGCGCCAGAGCTGAGGGTGGATTACCTGGCCCTGAAACTCCTCAAGCCCCTCAAATTCAGGCATGTAGCCGTGGTCATATCGGTAATAGCCCGAGCACAGCATCAAGAAGCGCGCGGTCACAACCTCGCGCCCGTCGGGTCCGTCCGCCTCCACGGTCCAGCGCGCGGTTGCACTGTCCCAGCGGGCCGAGACCACGCGGCGGCCAAAGCGGATATGGCGGTCAATACCGGCTTCGCGTGCGGTGTCCTCGATATAGCCGCGGATGCTCGGCCCGTCGGCGAACACCTTGCCGTCCGTCCAGGGCCGGAAGGCGTAGCCGAACGTGTACATGTCGCTGTCGGAGCGGATACCCGGATAGCGGAACAAATCCCAAGTCCCGCCCATCGCCGCACGGGCTTCGAAAATCGCGTAGCTGCGCCCGGGGCAGCGGTGCTGGAGATGCCAGGCGGCACCCACGCCGGAGATGCCGGCCCCGACAATCAGAACGTCAAGATGATCGTCCGCGCCGGGCGCGGGTTCGGTTTTCATGGCGCGAGCGGTCTCCCGGACACTGGCACTACGGGAAGTGAACACCGTTCACCTCCTGGAGGCAAGGGGCCGCGCCTGAGGACGGCGTCAGTAGCGCCAGCCGAAGCCGATGCCGAAGACCCAGGGGTCAATGTCCACGTCCGCCGTGACGCGCCCCAGCGCGCCTGCATCAATGGTCACATCGGTATTGATCCAGATCTTCTTGATATCAAAGTTCACGAACCAGCGCTCATTGATCTGGTAGTCGACACCGGCCTGCAGCGCGAAGCCGAGACTGTCGTCATAGCTGATGGATGTCAGCGGTGAGGCGGACGGGAGGCTGGAATTGAAGAAGTGGGTGAAGTTCACCCCGGCACCGGCATAGGGCCGGATCTGCGCGCCCGGATTGAAGTGATATTGCAGGGTCAGAGTCGGCGGCAGAAGCCACACATCTCCCAGCTCGACATCGCCCAGGGCCGTGTTGATCGCGGTCACGTCGTGCGGGGTCACGCCCAGGATCAGTTCAAGCGCCAGATGGTCCGACAGGAAATAGGTGATGTCGAACTCGGGCACGATCGAGGTCGCGATATCCACTGATCCGCCGATCGGCGAGATGGCCGCGCCCTCGTCCGGCATGACGGTGATCGCGCGCACGCGGAACATCCAGTCGCTGTCCTGGGCGAACGCGGCAGGTGCGGCCGCTCCGGCAGCGATCAGAACGGCGGCGGTGGTGGCAAGCATGGATTTCATGGCAGTCCCCTTTTCCTTACTTGGAATAGGGTCTTTCTTGCGCCCCTCCCGTCAGGCGGGCGAGTGGACAAGGCGCCGCGCGTCAGGCTGCCGCAGGGCGGCTTGGCTAGCTGATCTGAGGGGGTGCGCTGGCAACCTCGCGCGCGGCGCGCCAGCGCATGACGATCCAAACCAGCACGATGGCCGGGGCACCGATCAGGGCAGTCGTGGCGAAGAAGCTGGCATAGCCCAGCCCGTCCACCATGATCCCGGAGAAGCCGCCGAACAGCTTGCCCGGCAGGGCGTAGAAGGAGCTGAACAGCGCGTACTGCGTGGCCGAAAACGCGCGGTTGGTCAGGCTCGACATATACGCGATCAGCGCGGTGCCAGACCAGCCGATCGCCACGTTTTCGACGGTGATCGCCAGGGTGAGGTAAACGATGGAGGGGTCTTTCTCCAGCGGCCAGGGCGTCAGGGCGGCTCCGTCCAGCATGGTGACCGCTTCGGTGGGCTGGATCATGGCCAGCCAGACGAAGGAGAAGGTGGACACCACGCTGATGACCGCCCCGATGAGCAGCACCGGATAGACGCCGTACCGGGTTGCCGCGACACCGGCCAGCATGGCACCCGCCAGCATGGCGAAGACGCCATAAATCTTTGAAACTGCTGCTATTTCTGACAGGGTGTAGCCCATGTCCACATAGAAGGGATAGGCCATGAACCCGAGCACGAAATCATTCAGCCGGTAGGCGCCGATCAGGGTCAGGATCAGAAGCGCAATCCAGCGATAGCGCACAATGAAGTCCACAAAGGGTGCCACCACAGCGGAGTAGAGCCAGGCGGCGGCCTGGCCCATCGGATTACCCGTCACCGCGCCTGCAATGGCCTCGGTCCCGCCGCCCAGTGCCTGGGGCCGGGCAGGCTCCGGTGCCAGGAAGACTCCCAGGACGCCAATCCCCATGAGCCCGGCCAGCACCATGTAAGCAAAGGAAAATCCGGCATAATCTGCCATGACCAGCGCCCCGGCACCGGCCGCGATCATGCCGAACCGGTAGCCCCACTGATAGATCGCCACCAGCAACGCCTGAAGCCGGTCCTCGGCGATGTCGATCCGCCAGGCGTCCAGCGCAATGTCCTGCGTGGCCGAGCCAAAGCCGATCATCACCGTGGCCAGGGCGATCACCACCAGCCCGTCCGCCGGTGTGGCGGTGGAGGCCAGAAGGATCGCCGCGATCACAATGATCTGGGCGAACAGAATCCATGAGCGCCGCCGGCCCAGAAGCGTGTTGAGAAACGGCAAGGGCAACCTGTCCACCAGCGGGGCCCAGATGAACTTGAATGTGTAGGCGAGACCCGCCCAGGCGAAGAAGCCAATCTCGGTACGCGATACGCCCTCGATCCGCAGCCATGCCGACAAGGTTGAAAAGACGAGCAGAATTGGCAGGCCGGCGGCAAAGCCCATGAGCAGCATCACCCCGGACCGGCGCCAGCCCAGACTGGACAGGGCCTGCCACAATGTCTGGCGGGGTGCAGCGCCGGAGAGGGCGGCGTCGGTCGAGGCGTCAGTCATCAGCTGGGGCGTCTCATTGGCGATATCAGGCGAGCCTTGCGCGGTTTTGCGGCGCGCACAAGCTGGTCAACGTGTCCGCCAGCATATCGGCATTGAGCGGCTTGGCCAGAAACGCGTCCATACCGGCCGCCAGGCACGCCAGCCGGTCGGCTTCAGTGGCGTTGGCGGTCAGCGCAATCAGTGGCGAACCGGCTCCGGCCCCGGTGAGGGCGCGGATGGCGCGCGCGGCCGTCAGCCCGTCCATGACCGGCATGCGCAAATCCAGCAATACGGCATCGTGGGTGCCTGTGGCGGCCGCATCCACCGCTGACTGGCCGTCGGTGACGTGCAGCACGTCCGCGCCCAGCCGGCCCAGAACTGTGCGCGCAATCAGGGCATTGACCGGATCGTCTTCAGCCAGGATGACCGAAAGGCCCTTGAGCGGCTGGCCCGCGCGGCGGGCAGAGGCCACGGCGGGGGCCGGTGCCGGCGCAGGCTCACGCCGCCCGGGCGCATCATCGGGCGCATCATGGCCGGCGGCAAAAGCCGCCAGGGACGACAAACGCACCGGGGCCACCAGCCAGCCGTCAAAGCCGGCAGGACGCGCCGCAGCCGCGAACAAATCCTTGGTCTGGGGACGCGCCAGTGCCATCAGGCGCGCGCGCGGCGCTGCGGCCTTCACGGCGCGGGCTTCCACCGCCCAGCGTTCACTCAGAATGACGGTGAGGTTCTCGCGCAGGCGCGCCGCCAGCCGCATCGCCTCGCGCGGCTCACCGGCGCAGACCACTTTGGCACCCAGCGCGGTGGCCTGAGCCCCCAGCGCCTCACGCTGCAGCCGTGATGGTACCGCAATCAGAACCGTGCGCCCGCGCAAGGGCCGCGCTGCGGGCGCAGGCTCCAGAGGCTCGCACGGCCAGGCGCACCAGAAGGCAGGGCCTTCGCCGGGGCGCGATTCGACACCGACATCACCGCCGGCGGCCTGAACCAGCCGGCGGACCATGGCCAGGCCCAGGCCGGCGCCGGGCGCGCCCGAGCCCTCCTGGGCGCCGCGTTCGAACTGTTCGAACAAGCGCGCCTGATCGGCCTCGCTGATGCCCGGGCCGGTGTCGCGTACGCTCAGGCGCACCGCACCGTCGACATAATCGGCCTCCACCAGAATGCCGCCCGAGGTGGTGAATTTCACGGCATTGCCGGCCAGATTGAACAGGATCTGGCGCACGCGCGCCGGGTCGGCGCTGAGGCGTTCGGGCACTTGTGGATGGATGACATGATCCAGCGTCAGGCCCTTCTCGGCGGCCCGCAGGGCCAGAAGCTCGCAGGCATCTTCCACCAGCGCGCGCAAATCCACCGGCTCGGGCCGCAGCTCAAGCTGGCCGGCCTCAAGGCGCGACAGGTCGAGAATGTCGTCGATCAGCTTGAGCGCATGCTCGGTGCTGGCGCGGATCACATCCAGATAGGCGTGCTGGTCGGGCTTCAGCCGGGTCTCGCGCAACAGGTCCGCGGCGCCCAGCGCGCCGGCCAGAGGGGTGCGCAGTTCGTGGGTCACCGAGGCAAAAAACACCGTCTTGCCCTTCGCCGCCTCGCTGGCCGCCGCACGGGCCTGGCGCTCGGCTGTGACATCGCGCCCCAGCGCCACAGCGCCGCCCCCGGCCAATGGGGTTTCCGACCATTCGATGAAGCGGGAACCGGCGCGGGTCTGCATCGCGGCGTCAAAGCGGCGAGCCTGGCCAGGCTCGCCCAGCCCCGGCGCGACGGCAAACCAGCGTCCGGCCCAGTCTTCAGCCCGCCCGCCAAAGGCGGCCAGAAACGCCGCATTGACCCGGACCACCCGCCCGTCAGCACCGCGCACCACCACCAGTTCGCCCAGGGCGTCCAGAACGCTGTTCGCGTCAGGCATGGGATCGGAGCCAGAGTTCATCGTTCCGATATGCCATGAGAGCGTTAACGCTCCGCTGATTGCGCCGGAAAAGCGGGGATAGCGCACGGGACAGATGTCACGGCGGCGCGGGATAGTGGGGGTCATCACCCTGGCGCGACGCGTTCAAAACCGGGCTCGACGGGTTCTCAGCGGGTGTTTGGGGGTTCAACCCGGCGCGCCTGGCGTCATCGCGCTCATCCACCGGCAGGCCCAAGCTGACACGCCCCGTTCAATCAGCCGACGGCTCGGCCAGATCGGCGAGCGGCCGTGTCAGGCGCTCATACGCATCGGCACTGACCAGAAACGCCCAGCCTCTTGTGCGCTCGTTCAGCGCCGCGGCCCGCGCCTCGGCCTCGGGCGCCAGGGCGCGCACCTCGATGCGGGCCCAGCGTTCCTCGCCTTCGGCCAGGAAATCGAAGCGCCAGGCAAGGCCGTCAAAGCTGACGCCGGAGTGGCGCGCAGTGAAGGCACCGGTCAGGCTCTGATCCGGGCGCACATCGCGGAAGCGCAGCCGGGCACCGGCCGCCGCCACACCATTGGCCGCTCCGGCTGTGATCAGGCGCCAGCCGGGCGGCGCGGTCAGGGCATGGTGACGATCGGTGGGCGCTTCGCGGGCGAGCGCGTAGACCGGACCCCGGGCCGGACGGATGTCGGCGCGCGCCACATTGCCCGGATCAAGATCCCAGAAATCGAGGCCGAGCCAGCGTCCCGGATCGGCCAGTTCAGGCAGCGCGCCATCGGCGGCGAAGGCGCGTTGCGACCCGTCAGGGCGCACATACTGGCCGCTCTCGCCCCGGCTGGCGCCGGCGATGAGCGAGACCAGCACCCGGTCATTGGCGTCGAGCACGGTCAGGCGCACCCCCGCCCCGCCATCGGCCGGGTCATCCACGCCGAGCCGGGCGAACCGGTCCGGGTCGCGGGTCAGGGCGCGCGAGAAGGTCAAACCGCGCAGCGCCTCGTCCAGCTCGGCGATGCGCTCGGGCCGTACGGCGTATCCGCCGCGCGAGGGCATGGTCCAGCCCTCCGCCGTGCGCTGCAGGACGAACTGGTCATCTGCGCTCAGGATCTCGATCCGGTCGGCGCGCGGCGCTTCAGCCGCCCAGCCCGGTGCCACCGGTCCCGACACGCCGGGCGGCGCGCCGGTGGCGGCTTCACGCCACAGGGCCAGCGCAGCCAGCAGCACGAGGGCGGCGGCGGTCAGCGCCGCCGTCAGGGCCTGACGCCGGCGGCGCCGGGCGGGCGCGGTCAGGCGCGGCGTCCCGGGCGCTGGCATGCCGGGTTCCGGCGTTCCGGAGAGGGCTTGCGTCATGGCCGCCTCCAGCGCCGGTAGAGGCCGAACCCGGCCCCGGCGAGGATCACGCCACCGGCGGGAACCCACAGGGTCCAGATCATCAGGGCGCGCTCCAGGGCGTCGATCTCCACCCGGAAGCCGCGCTCGATCCCGCGCAGGCGGGTCCGGGCGTCGGCGATGGTGGCGCGCAGGGCGTCGGCCTCCACCGTCCCGGCGGTCTCCGCGCCGCCCAGCGCCGAGGCGCGGCCTGTGCGGCTGAGCTCGGCCAGGCGCGCCTCGGCATCCTGAAGGCTCACCTGCAACTGGTCTTCCAGGGTCAGATAGCGCGCTTCCGCCTCGCTGCGCAGACGGTCAACGCGCACCATGGGCCGGGCCGAGCTGGCCCGTGCGCGCAAGCCCACCAGCGCCGGATCGCCCGCCAGCCAGTCGGTGAGATTGAGCACGAGCGCCAGATTGTCGGCGACCACTTGCTGGCCCTGGACCGGGTCATTGCGCCGGAAAAAGGCCGGATCGAACAGGTCTGAGTCTGCCAGGATGACAATTTCGGCGTCCACGGCCGAGCGGTCGAGATGATCGCCGGGCGCGAACACGCCCTCGCCTGCCGGCGGGCCATCGGGGAAGGCGCTGGCGAAGCGGCCTGACACACGCGCGCCGAGCACCAGCGGCGCGTCGGCAGCGGTCTCGTAATCGCGCATCAGGTCTTCGGGCGAGGGCGAGGCGGCGGCACGGTCCACGTCCAGCCGGGCCGCGTCAGGCCCGGTGCGGATCAGCGCCGAGAAACGGCTTTCAAGGCCCGGCAGGGGCGACAGCGCGCCGGGCGAGCCCAGATTGATCCCCCGCGACAGCGCGGCGACAGCCGGCAGGTCGCGATCCAGACCCGCAGGCGGGACCGAGAACCAGAGCGGATAGGCGCGCATGCGCGTGCGTCCGGCCTCCTGGATCTGCACCGGCAGGCCGGCCTCGGCATCCATGGCCACGGTGTTGACGTCGTAGAGCACGCCCCAGTGGGACAACAGCCCGCCCAGATCAGACTCGCGCCGGGCACGCAGCGGCGGCAGCCCGTCCGGACCGGGCTTCAGCGCGTAGTGGGACAGCGGATCCACCGCCGCCAGCACCCGGCCGCGCGACAGCACGAACTGGTCCACCAGATAGGTCTGGGCATCGCTCAAAGGCTCGGGATGGATCAGGAAGAGCGCATCGGTCTCAGCCGGAATGGCGTCGAAATCCTCGTCCAGCCAGATGAGCTCATAGGTTTCGGCCAGATCCGTGAAAACCGGATTGGACGCCGTCCCGCCCCGTGCCGGGGCCAGCGGCAGGGAGGTGGCGATGGCGATGACCGGCGTGCGCGCGCGCTCCAGCTCGGTGATGGCGCGCACGATCTCGTACTCCAGCCGCGCCTCGTCACGCGGATCAAAGAAGGCAATGCGCCGGGCCTCATCAATGGCATTGCGCGCGGTGAGGCCGAAGAAAATCTGGCCGCCATCATCGGTGGGCAGGGGCGACAGGCCCGCCGCGATGGCCGCATCCTCCGCCGCCGAGAAGGGTGCGGGGTCGATCTCCTGCAGGATCAGGCGTCCGCCCGAGCGGGCGGCCAGCGTGCGCAGCAGCTCGCGGACCCGCGCGCCATAGGCGCSCACGGCCGGGTAGTGCGCTGCCTCGGCGCGCGAATAATAGAAGGTCAGGCTCACCGGCTCGTCGAGGCGGCCGATCATCGCCAGCGCACCCGGCGACAGGCGGTAGAGCTGGCTTTCGGTGAGGTCGAGGCGCACGCCTTCCAGCGTGGCGCGCAGGAACAGGTTGAGCCCGGCAAAGCCCAGGACCAGGCTGGCGATCATCACCGCGATGAACCGGCCCGCCCTCATCGTCCGCCCCCGCGGCGCGCGTCGATCAGGGTCATGGCGCAGGCCAGGCCCAGCGCGATCAGGCTGAGGAAATAGGCGATGTCGGGCAGGCTGATGACGCCGCGGCGCAGGGATTCAAAGCGCGACAGGGCCGACAGCTCGGCCAGCGCCTCGGCCGCCGCGCCCGGCAGCCAGGCCGACATCGCATCAAGCACCAGCGGCAGGCCGGCCAGCGTGATCAGGAGGCACGCCGCCGCACCCAGCACAAACGCGATCACCTGATTGGTGGTGGTGGCCGACAGCGCCTGGCCGATGGCGAGATAGCCGCCCGCCAGCAAAAGCGCGCCGAAATAGGCTGTGGCGGTGGCGGCGTTGTCGGGCGAGCCCAGCCAGTTGATGGCGATCCAGAGCGGGAAGGTCAGGGCCAGGGCCAGGCCCGCCACGGTCCAGGCGGCCAGGAACTTGCCCGCCGCCACCTCCCACAGGGCGATGGGGCTCGCCAGCAGGGTCTCCAGCGTGCCGCGGTCGCGCTCCTCCGCCCAGGCGCGCATGGCCAGCGCCGGCATCAGCACCAGCAAGAGCCAGGGCAGGTAATCGAACAGCGGCGACAGATCGGCGCGTCCGGTCTCGAACAGGCGTCCGGTCTGCCAGGTCAGGCTGGGCGCGGCGATGGCGAACACGGTCAGGAAGACCCAGGCCAGAGGCGTCTGGAAATAGGCCGCCAGCTCGCGGCGGTAGATGGCATTGAGGCCGGTCATGGTGCGCGCCTGCGGGGCCGGCTGGACATCACCTCGCCGCTCATGGCGGTGAGGTCGCGGAAGGCCGAGCGAATGTCCCCGCCGGGGCTTTGCGCGGCGAGGGCCGCCGGGGTGCCGTCGGCAAGAATGCGCCCGCCGGCGATGATGATGGCGCGCGTGCAGATCGCCTCCACCTCGTCCAGCAGATGGGTGGAGATGATGATGGCCTTGTCCGGCGCCATGGCGGTGATCAGCGCGCGCACACCGTCTTTCTGATTGGGATCAAGCCCGTCCGTGGGCTCGTCGAGGATCAGCACAGGCGGGTCATGGGCGATGGCGGCAGCCAGGGCCGCGCGGCGCCTATAGCCCTTGGACAGCGTCCCGATGGCCTTGTCGGCGGCTTCGCCCAGATTGGCGCGGTCGAGCGCGCGCTCGCACGCCGCGTCCAGATCCGCTCCGGAGAACCCGCGCGCCCTCAGACAGAAGCGGACAAAACTGCGGGCCGTCATGGCCGGGTAGGCCGGAGCCCCCTCGGGCAGATAACCGAGCCGGGTCTGGGCCTGACGGCGCTGCATGGCGCTGTCGAAACCGCCCACCAGCGCCCGCCCGCCATCGGGCTCCAGACAGCCGGCAATCATGCGCATGGTGGTGGATTTGCCCGCGCCATTGGGGCCGAGAAAGCCCAGCACCTCGCCTTGACGCACCTCGAAGCTGACATGGTCAACTGCCGCTTTGCCGGCAAAGGTTTTGACCAGGGAGTCGGCGAGGATCATCGGGCGTCCGCACGCTTTGCTGAAATACGCGGCGCACCAGCGATATCGCATGGCGCAGCCATACGCCACCGCTCCGGCGCCATTGGACCGGGTGAGGCGTCATGCTGGCACGCATGCCATAACAGGAGGTGAAGCACCGGCCAGTGCGAACCCTCCGGATCCGGGGGGCTGGGGGGGCTGTGAATCCAGACCCGGCGGTCTTGACCGCACTGACCGGCAAGACGGAAGGTGGGTGCGCCGTAGGGCTGCGCAAGGACCAAAACATGGCCGGATTGCGGCGCAGTATGAAATCTCTGTAAGCTTGTTGTGATGTCGCAATGGATGGTCTGATGACGCCACACACCCCGCCCGCTCCGCGCGACGACCGGATCATGTTCGAGCGCGCCGAGCTCGACCGCATTCTCTGGCTCTACGGAATGATGGTCGCGGGCGGGGAATGGCGCGATTACGCCATAGACGGGCTGAAAGACCGCGCCGAGTTTTCGGTGTTCCGCCACGCGGCCGATTTTCCGCTTTACCGCATCGTCAAGACGCCCGGTGATGCGCGCCGTCAGGGGGCCTGGAAGGTCATGGGCGGGGGCGGGGCGATACTGAAACGCGGCCATGAGCTGGAGGCGGTGCTGGCAGTGTTTGACCGGCAGCTGAAAAAGCTCGCCTGGCGCGCCGATTGACGCGTCAGCGCAGAAGCGGCCCGTCCTGGTCGAGATAGCCGGTGTCAAAACCCGCCAGCGCCACCAGGGCGTTGAAGTCGTGGAAGGTGACCTGCCCTTTCTGAAATGTGGCCAGACCCTGCTCGCGCAGCTGGCGCAGGACTCGGTTGACGTGGACCGCGGTCAGACCCAGCGCATCGGCCAGATGATATTGCGTCAGCGGGCAGACAAAGCCGGTCCGGTCGCCCACGCCCACCAGATGGAGGCGCGAAGCGAGCTCCAGAAGGAAGTGCGCCATGCGCATGTCGGCCGAACGCCGGCCCAGATTGACCAGATGCTCCACCACCATCGCTTCGTCGCGCGAGGCGGCCCAGAGCACGGCCGCGGCCAGACGCGGCGCATGGTTGAAGGCATCGAAAATGTCGGACGCGAGCACTTCGGATGCCTCGATCCGGGTGACGGCCTCAATGGTGTGATCGGAGGTACGAAACAGGATACTGCGCAGGCCGAGAAAATCGCCCGGGATCTGGAAGTCCACAATCTGGCGCTCGCCATCGGGCAGGATTTTGTAAGAGCAAGCCCAGCCATCCGACAGAATGAAGGCCGAGGCTTTGACCTGGCCCTCATGAACCATCTGGTGGCCGCTGAGAAACGTCCGGCGGCGCCGGTCAAAGCGCTCCAGCGTCGACAGATCGGTCTGGGACAAGGCGACGAAAGCTGACAGCTTTCGTGTCAGCGGGCTGATTTGAATCAACGGCATGCCTTTCCGCTTGGATCGGGCAGCCTTTGCCAGCCGATGCAGGTAGCCGGGAAAACAAGGCTCAAAGCTGCTCTGTATAAGCCAAGCATATCAGTTTGCGCCTATGGTCGGGGGAGTTTCCAGCCACCCGTTGCGGGGCCTTTTGTCCCTGTTTGAAAGCGAAGCGATATGAGCGCACCTCAAGATGTCCCCGGCACAGCCGCACTGGCGATCTGCGAATCGCTGCTGCTGGCATTGAACGATCGAAACATCCTGCCCGAGGCCGAGATCCTCGGCATTCTCAAGGATGCGGCGTCCGCCCATGAAGAGGCCCCTGCGGGCGACAAGGACGCGCTTCATGCCGCGGTCGCCGCGCTGATCAACAGCATTCTGGACGGCGGCAATTCGGTGCGGCACCCCTGAGGGCGCGGTCCGCCGGCCCCCGGGGCGTGCGGCCTGTCCGTGCGCCCCGGGGTGCGCCGGCCGATCAGGGCGTCACAAATAGCCCAAGAGAACCAGGATGATCAGGATGACGAGAATGACCCCGACCCCGCCGCTGGGCGCATAGCCCCAGGACCGGCTGTGGCCCCAGCGCGGCAGCGAGCCGATCAGGGCGAGGATCAGGATGATAATCAGAATGGTTCCAAGCATGAGGCTGTCCTTTATTAAAAATTTTCATGTGCTTAGACGGGGAACGGAGCGCGCCTGACGCCCGCCTTGCGGCGGTCGGTCAGGCCGCGCCCCGTCCGGGCGGCGGGCGTCAAGCGCTAGTCCTTGCGGGCCGCGTCCTTGGCCTTACCGACATTCTTCTGGACCGTGCCGGCGGCCTTGTCGGCCTTGCCTTCAAACTCCAGCTTCTTGTCGCCGGTGACCTTGCCGGCGGCTTCCTTGACATTGCCCTTGGCCTGCTTGGCAGTTCCTTTGGTGCGGTCGTCACCCATGATCGGTCTCCTTGTTCTGAGCGTCAGCGCCTGCGCGGCCAGGGATCTGTACCGGGCCCGGCGTGAACGGCTGGCAGCATCACCGGCGGGTGCCGGTATGACGCTAACGTGCATCAGCGGTTTTTCGTTCCCGCGCGGCCTTGCGCGGCGCAACCTGGTCTCGCCACGCCGGCAAAGCGGTCACGACCGGCGCGCCATCACCAGCGCCGCAATGCCGCCAGCCAGAGACAGAAGCGGTACCACGAGCCTGACCGCAGCACTGGCCATGGCCGCGTCCGCAACGGCCCGGCTCTCCGCCGCCGCAATCTGGGCGGCGCGGCGCCGGGCCTGACGGCGGGCATAGAGATGCACGGCCAGCGCCGCTGCCGCGAACAGGGCTGCAAAGGCCAAAGCGGCCAGCGGGAAGCCGATGACAGCGGCGAGCCACACAACGCCCGCCGCCGTCAGGAACGACGCCGCCACCACGCCGAGCAGCACCGTGACCGTGGTGGCAGCGGCCTGTTCCGCAGCCTTGCCGGCATGACCGGCGATCAGGTCGCGCAGCGGCGCGAGAAGCGGCAGCATCATGGCTGATCAGCCCTTGTGCAGGAGCAGGCCAACAATCAGGCCAAAGCCTGCTGCGACACCCACAGCCGCCAGGGGATTGTTGCGTACCGCCTTGGTCGCCCGTTTCGTGGCGTTCTTGCCGGACTTGCTGATCTTGCGGCCGGCGTCCTCGATGCTGTCGGATACGTCGTCGGTGACGGTCGCGGCCAGCTCGCTCAGATCGTTGCGCAGGGATTCAATCTGCGCCTTGAGATCGTCGTGATCTCCGGAGGCTTTGTTCGACGGTTGCATGGCATTCATGTGTGTCTCTCCAGACAGGGGGCGATGGCTCCGGATTGTGCCGGAGCTCACTTGGGCACGCCCCGTCCCTCGGGACGCGGGCGGACCGTTTGGTTCAGAGGGGATTCATGATCGGTGGGGTGCGCCGGCCCCCGGGCTCAGTGCAGCCCGAGAAAGCCCAGAACGACCCGGGCGAGCACGATGAAGCCGACAAGGTAAAAGAGCCGGGAAAAGGGCAGCGGTCTGGCAAGGTCGGTATTCCGGTTCATGGGCGCCCCGCTTGTCTGGCGTTCGCTCTGTTTCCCCGGCAATGTGACGATAGCCGCTCGCACGAGCGTCGAGCTAACCTGGATCAGGTTTGGCCGCGATTTCAGACGCGATGAGCTAGAACGGCCAGGTGTCCCCCAGCCCGCCCAGCGCGCCGCCCTGACGCGCGTATAGCCCCCGGTCGCACGTGGTGTAGGCGCGCTCCACCGTGACCAGTTCGCCGTCTTCGGACTGGCCGCTCATCACCGCGTAGACGCCGAAATCGGGGTGGTACCAGACCCGCGTCGCCCAGCCGGCGGGGTTGGCGCCCTCGATGAGATAGGCCTCGCGCGCGCGCCCGCAGAAGCGCCGCTCCACCTGCTCGACGATGCGGAACTCATACCCGCCCGCGCTCCAGCCCGCCTCCGGCGCGCCGCCGCGCAGCGGGAAGGCGAAGACAAAGGGCCATTCCTGACAATGATAGCCTTCCGCCTCGCAGGTGATCACCGGCTCGGCGCGGCCGAACTCGATGAACACGTTCTGGTCCGGCGCGATGTACAGGTCCGTCCAGGGATCGGTCAGGCTGACCAGGTGATGGACCGGGTAGCTCTCGTCACCCACGGTCACGGTGCGCGGCGCGGCACCCTCCGAACAGCCGGCCAGCACCAGGGCGGCCATGACGGCCCCGGCGCCGGACACACATCCTGTTCCTGCCCGTCCTGTCCCTGCCCGTCCTGTCCCTGCCATCGTGTGCGTCCCCTCGCTGGCGCCCGGGCGCAGCGCTGTGGACCGCCGCCTGCGCCCGCCCCCCGCGGACTCGCAAACGATAGAGCCTCAGCCCTGCTGCTCAGGCATGCGCACGATCAGGCCGTCGAGCGCATCGTGCACCTTAATCTGGCACGAAAGACGCGAATTGTCCCGCACATCGCCCGCAAAATCGAGCATGGACTCTTCCATGGACTCGCGCTGACCGGTGAGCGGCATCCAGGCCGGGTCGACATAAACGTGACACGTCGCGCAGGCGCACGCGCCGCCGCAATCGGCGTCAATGCCCGGCACCAGGTTGCGGATCGCGCCTTCCATCACGGTCAGGCCGGTCTCCACATCCACCACATGCTCTGCGCCGGAATGCTCGATATAGGTGATTTTCGCCATGAAGAATTCGGGTCCCATGCTTGGCCGTCAGTGTTTGCCGGGCGCTATTTAGGACAGGAAGGCGCGCATCGCCACTGTCACGTCCCGCAGTGCGTCCGGATCGGGCCGGACGCGCGCGGCGATCAGGCGCTGGGCGGCCATGAATTCCGGCGCGGCATTGACCGCCTCGCAGGCGATCAGCACGCCATCCTTCAGGTGAAACAGGGCGAACGCCCCCTCTTCAGGATCGCCCCGGCGCACCATCTGGTCCGCACCGTCAATGAGCCCGGCGATCTGCAGCTTGATGGCGTACTGGTCCGACCAGAACCAGGGCACGGGATCATAATTGACCGGCGCGCCGCAGATCGCCGCCGCTGCGGCGCGGCCCTGTTCGATGGCGTTCTGGACCGATTCCAGCCGGATCGAGCGGCCATAGAGGCCGGACTCAAAGCGCGCCACATCCCCGATGGCAAAGATATCGCGGTCGCTGGTGCGGGCATGCTTGTCCACCAGAATGCCGTCGGCGCAGGCGAGCCCGGCCTGTTCAGCCAGCGCCGTGCCCGGGACCAGCCCGGCGGCGATCAGCACCAGATCGGCCTCGATGCGCTCGCCATCGGCCAGACGCACGCCGTCGGCGTGCGCCGCGCCGGTGATGGCCGCCACGCCCGTGCTGACCTGAAGATCAACGCCATAGCCGCGATGCAGCGCGCCGAACCAGCCGCCCAAGAGCGGGCTCGCCGTGCGCGCCATGGGCCGGTCGGCCGCTTCCAGCACGCTGACCTCCAGCCCGCGCTTGCGCGCGCTGGCCGCCACTTCCAGCCCGATATAGCCCGCCCCGATGATCGCCAGACGCCGGGCGTCCGTCATGGCGTCTGACAGGGCATCGGCCTGGGCCAGGCTGCGCAGCACCTGCACGCCGGGCAGCTCCGCCCCGGGCAGGGCCAGACGCCGGGCTGCGCCGCCGGTGGCGAGAATGAGGTGGTCGTATGCGATGGCCTCGCCTTCGCCGGTGATGACGCATTTGCCGCCCCGGTCGATCCGCGTGACCGGCACGCCGGTGCGCAGATGGATGCCGGCCGCATCGAAATAGGCCTCCGGCTTCAGCCAGAGCCGCTGCGCGGGCAGCTCGCCCGACAGATAGCCCTTGGACAGAGGCGGGCGCTGGTAGGGCGGGGCCAATTCATCGCCGATCAGCGTGACCGGGCCCTCATAGCCGCGCTTGCGCAGCGCCTCGGCCGCCGACAGGCCGGCCTGCCCCGCCCCGATGATCACGGTTCCCGCTATCACGCCCGCGCCGCCTGTTCTGCCGTCATGAGGGCCGCAGGACGCCGCGCGGGAGCCGCGAAGTCAAGCCGGTGGCTCACGCCCGGCCCGGCCGCTGCGCCTTGCCCGCACGCCGCGCGCCGGGCTATCAGCGCCGTCATGCGTGAACACCGCCTCCATCTTGCCAGCCTCGCCGATGCCGCCCGCCTGGGCGCGCGCATCGCTGACGGCCTGCAGACCGGCGATGGCGTGCTGCTGGAGGGCGATCTGGGGGCGGGCAAGACCACGCTGGCGCGCGCCATCATCGCCGCGCTGACCGGCGAGACCGATGCGCCGAGCCCCACCTACACGCTGGTGCAGAGCTATGAGACGCAGGCCGGGTTCGGCCTGCTGCATGCGGATCTCTACCGGCTTCAGGACCTGGGCGAGCTCGACGAGCTGGGTCTGGACGAGGCGCTCGATCACGGCGCGGCGCTGATCGAATGGCCCGACCGGCTGGGCGGCTGGCGCCCGGCCGACCGGCTGGAGATACGCCTTGAAGAGACACATGATGGCGGGCGAGATGTGCGCCTTGCCGCCCATGGCAGCTGGGAGACGCGCCTTGACCGCCTCATCTGACCGCGCGCAGCGCCGGGCTGCACTGATCCGCGGCGCCGGCTGGGCGCACGCCCGCGAAACGCCGTTTCCCGGCGACGCCTCCACCCGCGCCTATGTGCGCCTGAGCGAGGGTGACCGCACCGCTGTGCTGATGGACGCCCCCGGCGCCGCCGAAGCCCCCGCCTGCCCGCCGGACGCCGATCCGCAGGCCCGCAGGGCGCTGGGCTATAACGCCCGCGCCCGGCTGGCGGGCAACAACACGGCCGCCTTTGCCGCCATCGCCGGGGCGCTGACGGCGCGCGGCTTCTCCGCCCCGCGCATCTATGCCGCCGACCCCGAGGCAGGCTATCTGCTGATCGAGGATCTGGGCGATGATCTGTATGCCCGCCTGATCCCGCAGCGCGCCCATGAGGGGCGGCTGTATGCGGCGGCGGTCGACACGCTGGCCGCGCTGTACCGCTGCACCCTCGAGGCCGAGCCCGGAGCCTTCGGGCGCAGCTGGCGCATCCAGGACTATGACGCCGAAGCCCTGCTGGCCGAGACCGAGCTGATGCTCGACTGGTATGCGCCCTTCCGGGGCGGCGATTTCGAGCCCGCCTTGCGCGATGACTGGGCCAGCGCCTGGCGGCGCGCCTTCGGTGTTCTGGACGCCCACGCGCCGGGACTGGTGCTGCGCGATTTCCACGCGGAGAATCTGATCTGGTTGCCCGAACGCTCCGGCGAGGCGCAGGTGGGGCTTCTGGATTTTCAGGACGCCCTGTTCGGCCATCCCGCCTATGATCTGATCTCGCTGATCGAAGACGCCCGCCGCGACGTGAAGCCGGAGCTGGCCCGCCCGCTCACCGACCGCTTCTTCGCCGCCGCCGGTCTGGCCGACCGCGCGGCGTTTGACGCCGCCGCCGCCGTGCTCGCCGCCCAGCGCAATGCCAAGATTCTCGGCATATTCGTGCGCCTGGCCAAGCGCGACGGCAAGGCGCGCTATCTCGACCTTCTGCCCCGCGTGGCACGCCATTTCGTGCGCGACATCGCCCATCCCGCCCTGGCTGACGTGCGCGCTCTGGTGCGCGACGCCGCGCCCGGCGTCTATGCGGAGGCGGACACGTGACGATCACCACCGCCATGGTCATGGCGGCGGGCGTCGGCTCGCGCATGCGTCCGCTGACCGATGACCGCTGCAAGGCGCTGGTGGCGGTGGACGGCAAGGCGCTGATCGACTGGACGCTGGACAAGCTGGCAGCGGCCGGCGTGATGCGGGCGGTGGTCAATGTCCATCACTTCGCCGACGCGCTGGAGGCGCATCTGTCAGGCCGGACGCGGCCGGAAATCCTGATTTCTGACGAGCGCAGCCAGCTGCTGGAAACCGGCGGCGGGCTGGCCAGGGCCGCGCCGCTGCTGGGTCGCGGCCCCATCTTCACCGCCAATATCGATGCGCTGTGGGTGGACGGGGCGCAGGCGGAGCTGTCGCGCCTCGCCACCGCCTTCGACCCGGACCGGATGGATTTCCTGCTGATGCTGGCGCGGCTCGACCACACGCTGGGCTTTGACGGGCCGGGTGATTTTTTCATCGGGGCGGACAGCCGCCTGACCCGGCGCGGCGAGCGGCCCGCTGCCCCCTTCGCCTATGCCGGGGTGCAGGTGATGAACCCGGCCATACTGGCGGGCCGGGCGATCGAGCCTTTCTCCACCAACCGGCTGTGGGATGAGGCGCTGGCCAAAGGCCGCGTGTTCGGCTGCGTCATGGACGCGTTCTGGATGCATGTGGGCGATCCCCATGCGCGTGACGCGGCGGAGAATCGGCTACGCTCGGGTTTATGAGCGCCACCGATCTGTTTTCCGGCCCTGCGCCGCGTGTCTTCACCCTGCCCGCAGGCGCGCCCTTCCTGAGCGTGCTGGCGCGGGGTCTGACCCGCGCCTTTCCCGATCCCGGCGCACTGGCGGGGGTGACCGTGCTGGCCCCCACGCGGCGGGCAGGCCGGGCTTTGGCGGAGGCCTTTGCCGGCCTGGACGGCGGACCCGGCGCGGCGCTGCTGCCCATGATCCGCCCCATCGGCGATGTGGACGCCGATGACCCCCCGTTCGAACCCGGTGAGCTGGCGCAGGCTGCGCCCGACGCAGTCTCTCCGGCCCGGCGCCAGTTCGAGCTCGCCCGCCTGGTCCTGCAGCGCGAAGCGGCGGCCGGCCGATCCATGAGCGCAGGCGGCGCGCTGGCGCTGGCTGGTGATCTGGCCCGGCTGGTGGATGATCTGGCCACGGCCGGCGTGCGCGATCTGTCCGCGCTGGACGGCGATATCCGCGCCGCCCTGCCCGCCCACCGGCAGGAAGCGGCGCTGTTCCTCGACATCATTCTGGAGGCCTGGCCTGCGCGCCTCGCCGAGCTGGGCCTTGTGGACCCGGCCGAACGGCGTTCGCGCCTTCTGAGCGCGCTGGCCGCACGCTGGCGCGAGACGCCGCCGCCCGGGCCGGTCATCGCGGCAGGCTCCACCGGCTCCATCCCGGCGGCGGCGGAATTGCTGGCCGTGGTGGCGCAGCTCGATCAGGGCTGCGTCGTGCTGCCGGGCCTGGACACAGCCATGGACGGCGCGGCGTGGGACGAGGTGGACGACACCCATCCCCAGCGCGCCATGAAGGCGCTGCTGGCCCGTCTGGAGCTCGATCATCGCGCCATACCCGTCTGGCCCGGTGCCGAGCCCGGCGTGCGGCAGGCAGCGCGGGCGCGGGTGATCGCCGAGGCGCTGCGCCCTGCACGCGCGACCGGCGACTGGCTCAATCAGGTGCGCGCCATCGAAGCCGGGCGCGGCGGCCAGGCCTTTGTCCAGGCGCTGGACGGCCTCAGCCTCATCGAGGCCCCCGCCCCCGCCGAGGAAGCACGCGCCATTGCGCTGGCCATGCGCGAAACACTGGAAACGCCCGGTCGGCGGGCCGTGCTGGTAACGCCGGACAGGGGGCTGGCGCGCCGGGTCATCGTGGAGATGGAGCGCTTTGGCGTGACGCTGGACGATTCGGCCGGCGCGCCCCTGTCCGACACGCCGCCGGGTGCGTTTTTGATGCGCATTCTGGAAGCCGCGCGCGATCCGGGATCGGCGCTGGGCTTCATCGCCCTGTCCGCCTCACCCCTGTTCGCCCTGGGCGAGGCGCGCGCCCAGCTGTCGCTGGACCTGATGGCGCTGGAGCGCTGGACCCTGCGCGGACGCCGGCCCGGCCATGACTGGGCGGCCCTGCGCCACGCAGTCGAGACCGCACGCCTGCCTGAACCGGTCGAGCCGCAGCGGGAACGCTGGCTGGCGCTGATCGACCGGACGATGACGGCCATGGCGCCGCTGGCCAGGCTGACAGGCGATCATCCGTGTGCAGACTGGGCCAGAGCGCTTGCCGAAGCGGGCGAGGCGCTGGCGGCGGATGAGACGCGTGCGGGCGCGGACCGGCTGTGGGCCGGGGATGCGGGCGAGGCGGCAGCAGGGCTGGTGCGCGCCTTCCTGCATGAGGCCGAGGCGCTGACCGCGCTGAGCCTGCATGATTTTGCCGGCGCCCTGCTGGAGGCGGCGCGCAGCCGCATGGTGCGCCAGCGTGCCGGCGGGCATCCGCGCCTGCAGGTGCTGGGTCCGCTGGAAGCGCGCCTGATCAGTGCCGACCGGGTGATCCTGGCGGGCCTCAATGAAGGCGTCTGGCCGGCACCGGCCAAGGCCGATCCGTTCATGAGCCTGGGCATGCGCGCCCGCGCCGGCCTCGCCGCGCCTGAACAGCGGTTTGGCCTGGCCGCCCATGATTTCGCCCAGCTCGCCTGCCTGCCCGAGGTGATCCTGACCCGCTCCACCCGCGTGGATGGCGCGCCCACCGTGGCCTCGCGCTGGCTGTGGCGGCTGCAGACCCTGGCGCGCGGCGCGCTGGGCGGGGCGGCGGAGGCGGCGCTGGCCCCGGCAACGGATTTTCTGGCGCTGGCGCGCCAGCTGGATGAGCCGGGCACGCGCACCGGCGTCAATCCGCCAGAGCCGCGCCCGCCGGTTGCGGTGCGCCCGCGCACGCTGCCGGTCACGGCGATCTCCACCTGGGTGCGCGATCCGTATGCGATCTACGCCCAGTATGTTCTGGGGCTGAAAGAACTGGACGCGCCCGACCAGGCGCCCGGCCCGGCCGAGCGGGGCAATGCCTATCACACCGCTTTCGAGGTCTGGGTCAAAAGCCTGGGGCGCGCGGATGATCTGCCGCGCGACGCCTGGGACCGGCTGATGGCGGCGGGGCGCGAGGCGCTGCTGCAAGCGGGCATGCCCGAGGCCATGCTGGGGCTGGAGCTGGCGCGGTTTGAGCGGGCGGCCTATTTCATGATGGACTGGGAGGGTGAGCGGCGCCGGGCCGGCTTCCTGCCCGAGATTCTGGAGTGGCGCGGCGCGCTGACCCTGAATGACGCCCCGGGCGGGCCCTTTACCCTGACGGCCCGCGCCGACCGGATTGATCTGCGCCCGGACGGGGCGCTGGACATTATCGATTACAAGACCGGCTCGGCCCCGAGCGCCAAAGAGGCCAAAGCCTTCTTCGCGCCCCAGCTGGCGCTCACCGCCCTCATTGCCGCACAGGGCGGATTTGAAGACTGCCCGCGTCATGAGCCGGGCGATCTGATCTATCTGAAAGCCGGGGGCGGCAAGGTGGCTGGCGACGAGGCCTCCATCGTTGAATATCCGGGCACGGATGAAGCGTCCGACCTGATGCGCGATGCGCGCGAGGATCTGATCGACTGGATCACGCGGTTTGACGATCCCGAGACCGGCTATCCCAGCCAGCCGCGGCGCAAATGGGTCAATACCTACGGCGCCTATGATCATCTGGCCCGCCGCAAGGAATGGGCGAGTGCGCCCGGCGAAGGCGGCGAGGGGGGCGGATCATGAGCACAGATGTGACATCGCCGGGCTTTGATCCGATTGTCGTCGACGCGGCCAGCCAGGCCCAGCGCGACGCCGCCGATCCGGCGCGCAGCGTGTTCGTGGAGGCCAATGCCGGATCGGGCAAGACGCGCGTCCTGGTAGACCGGGTGGCGCGCCTGCTGCTGGGCGGCGCCGCGCCCGAACGCATACTGTGTGTGACCTTCACCAAGGCCGCCGCGGGCGAGATGCAGACGCGCCTGTTCCGCAAGCTGGGCGACTGGTCGGTCATGCCGGATGCGCAATTGCGTGCCGACATGGCCGCGCTGTCGGGCGGAGAGGAGGCGGCCCATGATCTGGCCGCCGCGCGTCAGCTGTTCGCCCGCGCGCTGGAGACGCCGGGCGGTCTGAAAATCCAGACCCTGCATGCGTTCTGCGAAAGCCTCTTGCGGCGCTTCCCGCTGGAGGCCGGCCTGCCGCCGGGCTTTGAGGTTCAGGACGATGCGGTGAAGGGCGTCATCACCGACGAGGCGCTGCAAGCGGTCTGGGGTGAAGCGGCGCACGCGCCCGACGGCGCGCTGGCACACGCCATTGCCCAGGCGCTGGACGCCGGAGCCGATGCGCCGGGCGATATCGCCGCCTTTGCGCTGGCCCGCCGGCATGAGCTGCGCGCCTGTCTGGACGCGGCCGGTTCGCTGGACGCGCTGATGAACCGGGCGAGCGCAGCGCTGAAAGTCGCGCCGGATGCGCACGAAGCCTCCGCGCTGGAAGAGGCCTGGGACGACACGCCCGTCGATGATCTGGAAGCAGCGCTGTCCGCGTTCCAGGCCGGGACCTCGAAGACTGAAAACAAGAGCGCCGCAGCGCTCGCCGGCGTGCTGGAATCCGCCACGGTGTCGGGCGAAGACGCGATCTCGGACTATCTCGACTTCGTGCTGACCAAAAGCGGCACGTTCAAGAAACCCGGCAGCTTCTACGGCAAGGCGCTGGGCGAGCGTTACCGCATCCTGGCCACGCTCTATGGCGATGACGGCAATGAAATGCACCGCATCATGGACGAGGTGCTGCCCGCCATCGCCGCAGCGCGCGCCAACGCCGCCACGCGCGCCGCGCTGAAGATCGGTTTTGCGGCCATCGAGGCCTATGAGGCGCGCCTCAAACGCCTGCGCCGGGTCGATTTCGCCGATCTGGTGGTGCGCGCCCGCGCGCTCCTGACCGATGCGGAGCTGAGCGCCTGGGTGCTCTACAAGCTCGATGAGGGGCTGGATCATGTGCTGGTCGACGAGGCCCAGGACACCGCGCCCGACCAGTGGGCTGTCATCAATGCGCTGACGGAGGAATTTTTCTCCGGGTCCGGCGCCCGCGCCGACGGCCCGCTGCGCACCGTGTTCTGCGTGGGCGACGAGAAACAATCCATCTACTCCTTCCAGAAGGCTGATCCGCGCCAGTTCCTGGCCCAGCGCGCAAGGCTTGAAGCCGAAACCCGGGGCGCAGGCCTCGCTTTCGCCAGCCCGGCGCTGGATGCGTCTTTCCGCTCCGCGCCGGAAATCCTGCGGGCGGTGGATGACGCCTTCATGGCCGAGAAGGCCGCGCTGGAGGCGGCGGAGCCGGATGACGCAGGGGCGGTGCTGGAACGCAAATTCCTGATGTCGGATCCCGAGACCGAAACGCCCCGCGACCCTCTGCCCTTCCATCGCTATCCGCCCCACCGCGCGGCGCGTCAGGGCATGCCCGGCTGCGTCGAGATCTGGCCCGCCATTCCGCGCCCCGAAGGTCTGGAAGCCGACACGCTGGAGATCGAGCCGGTGGATGCGCGCGAGGAGCGCTCCGAGCGCAACCAGCTGGCCCAGGCGGTGGCGGACGAAATCGCTGCCATTATCGCCCGCGGCGATGGCGTGTGGGAGGAAGGCAAACCCTGGCACCTGCGCCCTGCCCGCGCGGGCGACATCCTGGTTCTGGTGCGCCGGCGCAGCGGCGGTCTGTTCGAGGAGATCATCCGCAGGCTGAAGCTCAATGGCGTGCCGGTGGCCGGCGCTGACCGCATGACCCTGCCGGACCAGCTCGTGGTGGAGGATTTGCTGTCGCTGGGCCGGTTCGCCCTGTTGCCCGAAGACGATCTGGCGCTGGCCGAAGTGCTCAAAAGCCCGGTCTTCCATCCGGTCTCCAGCCCGCTGCCACCCATTGATGACGACGCCCTGTTCGATCTCAGCCAGCGGCCCGGACGGCGGTTGTGGGACAAGCTGCGCCATAGCGATGATCCGCGCTTTGCCGAGGCCCGCATGGCGCTGGACGCCGTCCGCGGACGGGTCGAGACCGACGCGCCCTACGCCTTGTTTGCCGGCTTCCTGACCGGCGCGTCGGCAACCGGCGAGAGCCGCCTGTCGCGCCTCTATGCCCGGCTGGGCGAGGAGGCGCGCGATCCGGTGGAGGAATTTCTGAGCCGGGCTTTGGCCCATGAGCGCGAGGGCGCGCCGTCGCTGGCGCGCTTCATCACGGCACTGGCGGCGGACGATGGCCAGATCAAGCGCGAGATGGAGGCCGGGCGCGGCGAGGTGCGGGTCATGACCGTACACGGCGCCAAGGGTCTGGAAGCGCCCATCGTCTTCCTGCCCGACACCACCCAGATGCCGAAGAACAAGTCCGGCGGGCTCTATGCTCACCCGGACGCCGGGTTGATCTGGGCGCCGGATTCCTCTGTGCCGCCCCGTCTGGTGGCGTCGATGAAGGAACGCGCCGAGCTGGATCAGGACGGCGAGTATATCCGGCTGCTTTACGTCGCCCTGACGCGGGCGCGCGACCGGCTGGTCGTGTGCGGGCACCGCCATGGCCACGGCACCGGCGATGTCAGCGCCGGCAGCTGGTATGACCGGTGCGCGCGGACCTGGAGAGGGCCGGACTGGCGGCCTTTCAGGACGCCGGTCAATGCGATGGCCGACCGCCATGGCTGGCTGTCCGAGCCCGGCCTGCGCCTGGGACCCGATCCGCAGCAGCTGGGCAAGGCGCAAGAGGCCGCCGCGCACGAGGCCCTGCCCGCCTGGGCGCGCGCGCCTGTCCCCGCGGAGCCGGCGGCACCGCGCGCCGCGGCACCTTCACGCCTGCTGGAAGACGAGGCGGGCGGGTTTGCGCCGGTGTCGCTATCCCCGCTGGCCGAGGGTGGCGAGGCGCGCTTCCGGCGCGGGGCGCTGATCCACAAGCTGTTGCAGACCCTGCCCGATCTGCCGCGCGAGCGCCGCGCCGCCTCCGCCGCCCGCTATCTGGCCGCGCAGGCCGACCTCACCGACGCGCAGCGCACGGAGATCGCGGCGGAAACCTTCAAGGTGCTCGACGATCCGGCGTTTGCGCCGCTGTTTGGCCCGGGCTCGCGCGCCGAAGTGTCGGTGTCCGGCCGGGCGCCGGGACTGCCGGAGGATGTGGTGATCAACGGCCAGATCGACCGGCTGGTGGTGACCGGTCACGCAATCCTGATCGTGGACTACAAGACCAACCGCCCGCCGCCGCACGACGTGGCGGATGTGCCGCTCACCTATCTGGCCCAGATGGCGGCGTACCGCGCACTCCTGCAGGGCCTGCATGCCGGCAGGCCAGTGCGTTGCGCCCTGCTCTGGACCGATGGTCCGCGCCTGATGGAGCTGCCTGAGACGCTTCTGGACGACACGCTGGCGCGGATCGGCAAAGCCCGGCGCGCTTGACCCGAAGCCCGCGCCTTCCTAGATGCGGACCACTCAAAGGGCCGCCCGACCCCGGACCGGCCCCGGATATGACAAGGAGCGATTTCGATGGCGACCAAGACGGTGACCGACGATTCCTTTGATGCCGACGTGCTCAAGGCTGACGGCCCGGTGCTGGTGGATTTCTGGGCCGAATGGTGCGGGCCCTGCCGCCAAATCGCCCCGGCACTGGAAGATATTTCCAACGACATGGCCGGCAAGCTGACCGTGGCCAAGGTCAATATCGACGAAAATCCGATGGCACCCAGCAAGTATGGCGTGCGCGGCATCCCCACCATGATCCTGTTCAAGAACGGCGAGATCGCCGCCACCAAGGTCGGTGCCCTGCCCAAAAGCAAGCTGGTCGAGTGGGTGCAAGGCGAAATTTGACGGCGGTGTCCGCCCTCAGCTGCCTTTGAGTCTCAGCCCCTCCAGCGCCGCGCGCTGGGCGGGCGGGATCTCCACCGCGCCATTGTCATCGGTGACCACCAGCACGGTTTCACACGTGCCCACGCAGGCCCCGTTCTGGAACAGGGCCAGCGCAATGGTGTAGCTTGACCGGCCGATATGGCCCACCCCGGCTGCCACCTCGATATCGCCGGGGTAATGCGCCTCGGCCAGATACGCGATGTGCACGTCGGCGATCAGCATGCGCAGCCCGCTCTCATGGCGCATTTCCTGGGGGAAAGCCGCACGGTTGAGCTGGGCGCGGCCCTCTTCATAGAACGATCCCAGCGCCACATTGTTAAGATGGCCCAGCGTGTCGAGATCGCGAAAGCGCGAAGGCACGATGACCGAGACCGGGTAGGTCTCGCGCGTCAGGCGGAAGGCATCAGGTCTCATCTTTGACAGGTCCGGCTCGTTGCGGTGCACAAGCCACGCCTTATGCCGTCCGCGCGCCGCGCGGGAAAGCCCGGCTTGCCGTGCGCGTCATGTGCGCCATACTCACGCGTCGCGGTCTCGCGCCATTCTGAGGGCCGGGCCGGAGGGGGAGGCCAAGATCATGATCCGCACCATCACCGCCATGCTCGCACTGGGCGCGCTTGTGTCCGGCTGTGCCGGAGGCCCTGAGACGCCCGTGGCGGATGCGGCGACGCAGCGCACCATCGCGCAAGGCCAGATTATCGGCTTCAGCCGCGACGGTGCGATTGACGGTGCCAGCGCCCATATCTGGCAGGGCGTGCCCTTCGCAGCGGCACCGCAGGGCGATCTGCGCTGGCGCGCCCCGCGTCCGGCACAGGCGTGGGAGGGTGTGCGCGAGGCGCTGGCCCATCCCGATCCCTGCCCCCAGGTGGCCAATGCCCTGTCGGCGGCGGCCAGCGGAGCCAGCCCGGGCGATCTGATCGGATCGGAAGACTGCCTTCAGATGGACATTTACGCGCCCGCCAGTGCCGGTCCGGACAATGCGGCCCTGCCCGTGATGGTATGGATCCACGGCGGCTCCAACGTCTGGGGCCATGCCAGCCAGTATGACGGCGCGGCGTTGGCGGCGGCTGAAAATGTGGTGGTGGCCGTGGTCCAGTACCGGCTGGGCCCGCTGGGCTTTTTCGCCCACCCGCTGATCGAGGCAGATGCCCGGACGCCCGAGGACGCGGCGGCCAATTTCGCCCTGCTGGACCTGATCGCGGCGCTGGACTGGGTGCAGGACAATATCGCCCAGTTTGGCGGCGATGCCTCACGCGTGACGATTTTCGGCGAAAGCGCAGGCGGGCATAATGTGGCGGGCCTTCTGGCCTCGCCGCTGGCCTCGGGCCTGTTTCACCGGGCGATCATCCAGTCAGGCAGTTTCACCTCGATCAGCCTGGACGAGGCGCAATCGGCCGCGGAGAATAATGCCGTCGACGCCGCGGCCCGCTTCGCCGGGGCCGGCGCGGACGCGGATACGGTGCGCGGCGCGAACCTGGCGGACATATACCTTGCCTATGGCGGCGGCGGGCCGCTGGGCGACCTGCCACGCATGATCGCGGACGGGGTGAGCCTGCCGCGCGACGGGCTGATCGGCGCGTTCGCGCGCGCTGAGGGGTTCAATGCCGTGCCGCTGATCACCGGCACCAATCGCGACGAAACCAAGCTGTTCAACGCCTTTGTCGAGACCCTCACCCGCCGGCGGCTGGGTGTATTGTTCAGCCCGCGCGAGCCGGATTTCTATGATGCGCTGTCAGACTATCAGGGCCGCATGTGGCGCGTGCGCGCAGTGGATGAGCCGGCGGCGACCATGCGCACAGGCGGACATGATGCCATCTGGGCCTACCGGTTTGACTGGGATGAGGGCGGGTCATTCCTGACCATGGATTTGTCGCGCGTACTCGGCGCCGCCCACGCCATGGAAATCCCGTTCATCTTCAATAATTTCGACTTCTTCGGCCAGATTGACTCCATCCTGTTCAACCGGCGCAATCGCGAGGGCCGCGAGGCGTTGGCGCAGTCCATGGGGGCGTATTGGGCCGCGTTTGCGCGCGATGGCGCACCGGGCGATGCGGGCGGGCCAGCCTGGCCGGTCTTTGAGGCCGATGGTCCGCTGATGCGCTTTGATACGCCGCAAGATGGCGGGCCGGCGCTGATGACGGGTGCCGACACGCGCGCGGCCATTATCGCCGATCTGGGGCAGGACCCGCGCCTCGACGCCGAACAGCGCTGCCAGATCGCCCGCGCCCTGGGATTCTGGGGCGAGGAGGCGGGCGCGGAGATTCTCGGCGGTCTGGGGTGTGAGGCGGGCTAGACCTCGGCCGTCTCCACCCCGTCGGCCGCCTCGCGCGACAGATCGTGGGCGGCCAGGGCGGCGAGGGTCAGGATGTCCGACACGCCCGCGCCCAGACGCGCGATCTGAACCGGCTTTTCCATGCCCAGCAGCATGGGCCCCAGCACCGTGGCTCCACCCGCCGCGCCCATCAGCTTGGTGGCAATGGAGGCTGAATGGATGGCCGGCATGATCAGGATATTGGCCGGGCCGGACAGGCGCGAGAACGGGTAAAGCCGGCGGTGGTCGGGATCCAGCGCCACATCGGCGTTGAGCTCGCCCTCGTACTCGAAATCAATATCGCGCTGGCCCATCAGACGCACCGCCTCGATCACCTTCTCGGCCCGGTCGCCCGCCGGATTGCCGAAGGTGGAGTAGGACAGGAAGGCGACCCGCGGCGTCACGCCGAAGCGGCGCGCGGCGGCCGCGCTCTCCACTGCCATGTCGGCAAGCGCCTCGGGCGAGGGGAACTCGGTGACGCTGGTGTCGGCAATGAACAGCGTGCGCCCGCGCGACAGGAGCACGCTCATCCCCATCACCCGCTCGCCCGGCGCGGCGTCGAGAGCCAGGCGGACATCATCCAGCGCCTGGGCGTAGTTGCGCGTGGCACCCGTGACCATGCCGTCCGCCTGGCCCCGCGCCACCATGCAGGCGGAAAACACGTTACGGTCATTGTTCACAAGACGCGTCACGTCACGGCGCAGATAACCCCGGCGCTGCAGTCGCGCGAACAGCCAGTCGGCATAGTCGGCATTATGGTCGGACAGGCGCGCATTGATGATCTCGATGGCGTCGGACGGCACGCCCAGCAGGCGCATATTGGCGTGAACCAGCTCCTCGCGCCCGATCAGGATGGCCCGGCCCAGATCCTGGTTCTGGAAGGCGAAGGCGGCACGGATGACCGCCGGCTCCTCGCCTTCGGCGAACACGATGGTCTTGCGCGGGCGTGAGCGGATTTCGTCCTGGATGCCTTGCAGGATCGCAGCCGTGGGATCGAGCCGGCGCGCCAGCGAGGCCTTGTAGCTGACCATGTCCGGGATGGGCCGGCGGGCCACACCCGACTCCATCGCCGCCTTGGCCACATAGGGCGGGACATGGCTGATCAGGCGCGGGTCGAAGGGGGCGGGAATGATGTAATCCTTGCCGAATGTGGGCCGGGCACCGTGATAGGCGGCGGCGACCTCGTCGGGCACGTCCTCGCGCGCCAGCTCGGCCAGCGCCATCACGGCGGCGATCTTCATCTCCTCATTGATGGTTTTGGCGCGTACATCCAGCGCCCCGCGGAAAATATACGGGAAGCCCAGCACGTTATTGACCTGGTTGGGATAATCGGACCGGCCCGTGGCCATGATGGCGTCGGAGCGCGTGGCGCGCACCTCTTCGGGCGTGATCTCCGGATCGGGATTGGCCATGGCGAAAATGATGGGATTGGCGGCCATGGACCGGACCATGTCCTGATCCACGGCACCCTTGACCGACAGGCCGATGAAACAGTCCGCGCCGCTGAGCGCATCGGCCAGCGTGCGCGCGCCGATATCGGCAGCGTGGGCCGATTTCCACTGGCTCATGCCGTCGATGCGGCCCTTGTAGATGACGCCCTTGGAGTCGCACAAAATCGCGTTGTCATGGGCCACGCCCATGGCCTTGATCAGCTCCAGCACGGCGATGCCCGCCGCGCCCGCGCCATTGACCACGACTTTCAGGTCCTTGATGTCGCGCCCGGTCAGCTCGCAGGCATTGATGATGCCGGCCGCGGTGATGATGGCTGTGCCATGCTGGTCATCGTGGAAGACCGGAATATCCAGCGCCTCGCGCAGGCGCTGCTCGATGATGAAGCACTCCGGACCCTTGATGTCTTCCAGATTGATGCCGCCGAACGTATTGCCGAACCGGCGCACGCATTCCACGAAGGCGTCGGGATCGTTTTCCTCCACCTCGATGTCGATGGCGTCCACATCGGCGAAGCGCTTGAACAAAACCGCCTTGCCCTCCATCACCGGCTTGGAGGCGGCGGCGCCCAGATCGCCCAGGCCCAGAATGGCGGTCCCGTTGGAGATCACCGCCACCATATTGCCCTTGGAGGTGTAGTCGTAGACCGCGTCCGGATCGGCCGCGATCGCCTTGACCGGCGCCGCCACGCCCGGCGAGTAGGCCAGCGACAGATCCCGCTGGGTCGCCATGGGCTTGGTAGGTTGCATTGCGATCTTGCCGGGCGTGGGATAGCGGTGGAAGTTCAGCGCTTCCTCATCATCCACGCGGGGGCGGCGGTCGGTCATGGCGGGGTGTTCCTGGGTCACGAGGAGCGGGTCCGGACCCGTAACCTACAAGGTTCGCGCGCGGCGGCAAACTCGCTGTCAGCCTCCGGCATGCCCGCCAAAGGCGAGGCCCCAATTGATCAGCGCCCAGGCCAGAAACGCCAGCGCAGCGGCGAACAGAGCATGGTGCAGCTTGCGCCAGACCGACCAACCCGACATGGCGATGGCCGGAACCAGCGCTGTAACCGCCAGCACCGCCGCGACGACCACCGCGCCGGCCAGCGCCATCGCCACACGCAGTGCGGGCGGCGGATAGTTCATCATCAGTTCAAGCGTGAAGTCAGACATGGCGGCCATCGCCGCGCCGAGGCTCGCCAGGAAAGCGGTCACCAGCGCCGCAGCGGCAAGATTGAAGATCGAGATCGCCCGCCCGCGCCCGGTTACAGCTGCGGACGGCGCGGCGAGGCGCCGCCACAGGCCAAGCCAGGTGGTCAGGGACAGGAGCAAGGCACCGCCCGCCGCCGCGAACAGAAGATTGGGATCGGTCGACAGGCCCACCCGCTCCCAGGTCTGCGTGCCGAGCGAGTCGGACAGGCCGGTGACTGAGCCGTCCGGGCCGCGCAATGCGATAATGCGTGCGCCATGGCGGTCCTGCCACACATCGGCGCCGACGGGCACCCACCGCTCCTGTCCCGAAGCCGTGTCCGCCGTCAGGGCGCCGGTGTCGTCCGCCGTCACGCTCAACATCGCGCCGGCGGCGAAAATGCGCTCCACGCCCGTATGCACCCGCCGGTTGGCGATATAGCGTCCCGCCGCTGCCTCGGCCCGCTCAATCGCATCTGCGGGCGCAGACGGCACCGGCCCGGCGAGACCCGCGTCTTCGATCAGACGGGCCAGGATGAGATTGGAGACGCGGACGGCGGGCGTTATGGCCGGCGCGGCGTTCTGGGACACGAACACGCCCGCGCCCAGCTCCGGCGCAAAGGCCATCAGGGTCATGAACTCATTGATGAAACCGCCATGGCCGAACACGTCCACGCCATCGACGCGCCAGTGCATGAAGCCGTGGGCCATGTCGGCACCGCCGGAACGGTCGTCATAGAGCCGGGTGAGCATGCGCGCATGGGTCTGGGCCGGCATGAGGCGCACCCCGTCCAGCTCGCCGCCGTTCAGATGAAAGCGCATCCAGCGCGCCATGTCGGCAGCGGTCGAGGCCATGGAGCCCGCAGGGCCGAACGCGCCGATATCGAGGCGCTCGACCGGCTCTGCAGCGCCGGAACGAATGCGATAGCTCACCGAAAGCGGCGGCTGATCGGGGCGGGCGTCAGCTTCCAGAAACGTGGTCGCATTCATGCCCAGCGGCTGAAGAATGCGGGTGTAGAGGAACTCGCCATAGCTGAGGCCCGAGACGTCCTCCACGACCTGGGCGGCCAGCACCGAGCCCCAGTTGGAATAGGCGGTGGCCTCCCCCCGTCCCATCACCTGGCGCGGCTGCGTGCGCGCCAGCGCCTCGGGCCGGTCGAAGGCAGCGAACTGCGGCAGGAAGATCGCAAAACTGTCCTCCAGCCCCGGCCGGTGGCTCATCAGCTGGGCCAGCGTGATCGGCTCACCGCCATGCCCGGCCTGAAAGCCTGTGAGGTAGGTGTTCACATCCGCATGCAGGTCCAGGACACCTTCGGCCTCCAGCATCATCACCGCGGTCCAGATGAAGGTTTTCGACACCGAGCCGATTTCGAAGCGCACGGTCTCCCCGTCCGCCGCGCGGCCCGCCTCGACATCGCTCAGGCCATAACCCTTGGCGAGGACATCATCGCCCTGCACCACCGAGACGATCAGGCCGGGAATGTCGTGCTCGGACAGGAAGGCCGCGGCCAGCCCGTCGGTGAAGGCCTCGAGGCCATTGAGGTCACGCTCCGGCAGCTCACGCACGGCGGGCACCGGTGCCTGAGCCTCGGGCAGCGGGGCGTCCTGCGCGCCCGCCAGCGCCAGCGCGCCGGCCAATGCGATCAGTATCGATGCCGCCATGGTCTGCCCTCCCCGATAAACCGGCCTTCAGGCCAGAGCATGCCGGAGAGGCGGGCGGGCTGTCAGCTTAAATCGGTCGGCGCGCCGGCCTTGCTCCGCGCACGCGCACGGGTAATTTGCGCACGATGACCCGTCCCGCCGATCCCGACACGCTGATGCAGCGCGCCTTCCCCACGCCGGAGGGGGCCACGCCCATGATGGTGCAGTTTCTCGAGCTGCGGGCGCAGGCCCCGGCGGAAGCGCTGCTGTTCTACCGCATGGGCGATTTCTACGAGCTGTTCTTTGACGACGCCGTGCGCGCCGCCGAGGCGCTGGACATCGCCCTGACCAAGCGCGGCGAGCATCAGGGCGAGCCCATCCCCATGTGCGGCGTGCCGGTCCACCACGCCCAGAGCTATCTGTCGCGCCTGATCAAGGCGGGTTTCAAGGTCGCCGTGGGCGAGCAGATCGAGGACCCGGCGGAAGCAAAAAAGCGCGGCGCCAAATCGGTCGTGCGCCGGGCCATCACCCGCATCGTCACGCCGGGCACGCTGACCGAAGAAGACCTTCTGGATGCGCGCAGCGCCAACCGTATCGCATCGCTGGCCCGTCTGGCCGACGGCACGCGGGCGCTGGCCTGGGCCGATGTGACTGACGGCACATTCGCGTCTACGGCGCTCAGCACAGACGAGGCGCTGGAGGCCGAGCTGGCGGCGCTGAACCCGTCCGAGCTTCTGTGCGCGGACGAGGATGCGCGCCTGGCCGCCATGCTGGCCCCGTCCGCGGCGATCACGGCGCGCGCGCGGGCCAAGTTCGATCCGGGCGCAGGCGAACGCCGGCTCAAGCAGCGCTTCGAGGTGCAGAGCCTGGAGGCGTTCGGCGATTTCACCCGCGCGCAGATCGCCGCGCTGGGCGCGCTGCTCGACTATCTGGAACTCTCGCAAGCAGGCGCGCCCGCCCGCCTGACGCCGCCGCGCTCTGAACGCGCGGGCGGGGTGATGGCCATCGATCCGGCGGCCCGCGCCAGCCTGGAGATCGAGCGCACGCTGACCGGCGCGCGCAAGGGCTCCCTCATCGAAGCCATTGACCGCACGGTGACCGCCCCCGGCGCCCGCCTGCTGGCTGAGCGTCTGGCGCGCCCGTCCATGAACGCAGGCGAGATCCATGCGCGGCTGGACGCCGTGGCCTGGTTCGCCGGGGACCGGGCCGTGCGCGCCAGCGTGCGCGAGCGCCTGAAGGCCGCCGGGGACCCGGCGCGCTGCCTGACCCGGCTTCTGCTGGGGCGAGGCGGGCCGCGCGATCTGGCCCAGCTGGCGCGCGCCCTGAAGGAGGGCGAGCGCCTGATTGCGGCGTTCGCCAGGGAACGCCTCGCCAACCCGCCCGCCAGCCTTGCCGCGGCGCTGGATGCGCTGTCTCTCGCGGCGCGGCCTGAACTGGCGGCTCTGGTGGCGGATGCTGAACGCGCGCTGATCGCCGAACCGCCCCTGCTGGCGCGTGATGGCGGTTTCGTTGCGCCGGGCTGGGACCCGGCGCTGGACGAGGCGCGCAGCCTGCGCGACCAGTCGCGGCGGGTGGTGGCGGGCCTGCAGAAAACCTATGCCGACCAGACCGGCGTGGCGGGCCTGAAGGTCAAGCACAACAATGTGCTGGGCTATTTCATCGAGGTGACGGCACGCCATGGCGACGCGCTGATGGGCGACCAGGCCTTCATCCACCGCCAGACGATGGCCAATGCGGTGCGCTTCTCCACCCCGGAGCTTGGGGAACTGGAAGCCAAAATCGCTCAGGCTGGCGAGCGTGCCCTGGCCATGGAGCTGGAGGCGTTTGAAGCCTTCCGCGCGCGGGTCGAGGCTGAAGCGAGCGCCATCCGCGCCGCGGCGTCCGCGCTGGCGGCGCTGGACCTGGCCGCTGCGAACGCTGAATGGGCCGCGCAAAGCGGCGCGTCCCGGCCCGAGGTGGATGACTCATTCGTCTTCGAGGTGGAGGGCGGGCGCCATCCGGTGGTGGAAGCGGCGCTGGCACGCACGGGAGAGGGCCGCTTCACGCCCAATGCCTGCACGCTGGATGGCGCGGGCAAGACCCATCCGCGCCTGATGCTGGTTACGGGCCCAAACATGGCGGGCAAATCCACCTTTCTGCGCCAGAATGCGCTGATCGCGGTGATGGCCCAGGCAGGGTTGTATGTCCCCGCGAGCAAGGCGCGCATCGGCCTGGTGGACCGGTTGTTCTCGCGCGTGGGCGCGGCGGATGATCTGTCGCGCGGACGCTCCACCTTCATGGCCGAGATGATCGAGACCGCCGCCATCCTCAACCAGGCCGGGCCGCGCGCGCTGGTGATCCTCGACGAGATCGGGCGCGGCACGGCGACGTTTGACGGCCTGTCCATCGCCTGGGCCGCGGTGGAGCATCTGCACGCGGTCAATCGCTGCCGCGCCCTGTTCGCCACCCATTATCATGAGCTGACGCGGCTGGTGGACGCGTTGGAGGCCGCAGGCAATTGCTCGTTGCGGGCCAAGGAATGGAAGGGCGAGCTGGTCTTCCTGCACGAGGTCCAGCCCGGCCCCGCCGACCGCTCCTACGGCGTGGAGGTGGCCCGCCGCGCCGGGCTTCCCTCCGCCGCCGTGGCCCGGGCCCGCGAAATCCTCGACCGCTTGGAATCCGACGGCGCCCCCGCCGCGGCGCTGGCCGACCTCCCCCTCTTCTCCGCCGCCCCGCCCGCCCCGGCGCCCAAGCCCAGCCAGGTGGAGGCCCGCCTCAAAAGCGTCGACCCGGACGGCCTCAGCCCGAAAGACGCGCTGGAGCTGATCTATGCGCTGAAGGGGATGGTTTAGGGGGCTAACCCCCCGCCTTCTCTCCCGCGCCCTGCTCCTTCACCCCCAGCGCATCGGCCAGCCGGACTTTCGCCGATCCGGGGCGCAGGGGTTTGGGTTGGCCGGGGTGGGGGGCCCAGCCGGCCATGTGGAGGACCTCAAAGCGGGCGGGGATGCGGCGGTCAGGCTCGGCAAAGCGCTCGGCGTAGATCTGCGCGGCGCGCACGAACAGGGCGCGGGTCGCAGGCGTGCGGGGGCGCTGAGTGAGCGCGCTGGTCTCGCCCATCTTGCGCAGATCGCGCATCAGGACGAAGGCGTTGCCATAGCGCGCGGTGACCCGGTCCACGTCCGAGACCGGCAGGGCGAAGCCGGCCCGGCCCATCAGGCCGGCCATATCAAACGCATCGGCAAAGGGCGAGACGCGTGGATGGGCGCCGCCCTTGAGCTCGCTTTCAGCCGCCAGCAGAGCCTGGCGCAGCTCTGTGAGCGTCGCCCCGCCCAGCATGGCCCCGGCGAAGAAGCCGTCGGGTTTCAGCGCATGATTGATCTGGATGAGCGCGCCCACGAGATCATTGGTCCAGTGCAGCGACAGGCAGGACAGGACAAGGTCTACGCTTTCAGGCGCGATGGGCAGGGCCTCTTCATCGAGGCACACGGCGGGGCCCGAGCTGAGCGCGGCCATGGTTGGGGAGAGGTCCGCTTCGATCAGCGTGCCGATCTTGGCGGCGGCAAGCGGGCGGTTCTTCAGGGCGCGCCCCACCGCCCCGCCACCGCCCAGCACCAGGGCGACCGGAAAAGCACGCGACACACTCTCCACCCGGTCAAGCAGGTCATCGGCGACTCGCGCATGAAGGAAGTCATAGGCTATAAATTCGCCTGCAGCGCGATTGCGGCGGGCGCGCACCAGCGCCCGGTCGAACAGGCGCGGCGGATAAGCGGAGGGCGAGGGTGAAGCAGCCATGGTCGGGATATGCACGCTTTGGCCTGGCGGGCAAAGCCGGGGCTGCGATTGCGCGCCTGCTCGATCTGATCTGGCCACCGCTCTCGCCTCTGTCGGGACGCCCGGTGAGCGAGCCGGGATTGCTGGATGCCAGCGACTGGGCACGCATCCAGTTCCTGGCGCCGCCCTGGTGCAAGTCCTGCGGCATCCCCTTCGCCTATCCATCCGCGCCGGAGATGATCTGCCCGGCCTGCCATGCCCGCGCGCCGGCCTATACCCATGCGCGCTCGGCCTTTGTCTATGACGCGTCCAGCCGGGCGCTGGCGCTGGGGTTGAAGCATGCCGGGCGGACGGATGGCTTAAGCGCGTTCGGCCGCTGGATGGCGCGCGCCGGGAGTGAGTTCCTGCCCGGCACCGATGTGCTGATCCCGGTGCCGCTGCATCGGCGGCGCCTGCGCCAGCGCCGGTTCAACCAGTCGCTGCTGCTGGCGCAGGCGGTCGGGCACGCCAGCGGTGTGCCGGTGGACCCCCATGTGCTGATGCGGGTGCGCGCCACACCCACCCAAGGGGGCCTCAGCGCCGGGGGGCGGACCCGCAACGTGGCCGGAGCCTTCGCGGTGCGGGCGGGCCACGCGGAGACGATCAAGGGCAAGCGGCTCGTCCTCATCGATGACGTCCACACTACAGGTGCCACGCTGGAAGCGTGCGCGCGCACACTCAAACGCGCCGGGGCCGCCTCGGTGTGCGCGCTGACGCTGGCGCGCGTTGTGAAACCGGTGAACCTCATTAAATAAGGGGTGTCAGCACCGGAGTTCGCCGTCATGGCCGTCACGATCTATACCCGCCCTTTCTGTCCCTATTGCGTCCGGGCGGTGGATTTGCTCAAGAAGAAGAATGTGGGTTTCGAGGAGATCGAGGCCGGATTTGATCCGCAGAAGAAAGCGGAAATGGTCGAGCGCGCTGGTGGCGCACGCACCTTCCCGCAGATTTTCATCGGGGATGTTCACGTGGGTGGGTGTGACGACATGATGGCACTGGAGCGCAAGGGCGCGCTGGACGCGCTGCTGGCCAAGGCCAGAGACGCATGAGCCGGGTCAAGCTCGCCCTGGTCCAGATGCGCTCGGGCATTGATCCGGCGCGCAATATCGATGACGCCGGCGCGATGATCCGCGAGGCTGCGGCCAACGGCGCGCGCCTGGTGGTGACGCCGGAAGTCACCAATCTGGCCCAGCGCGATGCCGGCGCGTTGTTCGACGCCCTGCGCACGCCGGGCGAGGATCCGGCGCTGGTGCGCTTTTCCGATCTGGCACAGACGCTGGGCATCGACATTCTGGTGGGCTCGCTGGCCCTGCTGGGCCCGGACGGGCGGGCGGTGAACCGCTCCTGCCTGTTTGGTCCCGATGGTGCGCTGAAAGCCAGCTATGACAAGATCCACATGTTTGATGTCTCGCTGGGGGCCGGCGAGGAATATTCGGAATCGGAAAACTATGCGCCCGGCGACCGGGCGGTGATGGCGGACGCGGCCGGGCTCAAGCTTGGCCTGACCATCTGTTATGACGTGCGCTTTGCGTATCTCTACCGCCGCCTCGCCAAAGCCGGCGCCAATGTGATGACCGTGCCCAGCGCGTTTACCCGCCCCACGGGCCGGGCGCACTGGGAAGTGCTGCTGCGCGCGCGTGCGATCGAGACCGGCAGCTTCGTGCTGGCACCGGCCCAGGGCGGCAAGCATGAGGACGGTCGCAAGACCTGGGGACACTCCATGGTGGTGGGGCCCTGGGGCGAGATCATCGCGAGCCTGGCCCATGACGAGCCGGGGCTTCTCTACGCCGAGATCGACCCGGAAGAATCGCGCGATGCCCGTATGCGCATCCCGTCGCTGAAAGGCGACCGGGAGATGTCCGGCCCATGATCCGCTACGCCCTGGCGTGCGACGGGGATCACAGCTTCGAGGCGTGGTTTTCCAGCTCTGACGCCTATGACGGCCAGGTCAAGCGCGGTCTGGTGGAGTGCCCGCACTGCGGCTCCACGCAGGTGCGCAAGCAGATCATGGCCCCGGCCGTGCGCACATCTCGCGCCAGGGAGGCGCGTGAGACGCTGCGCCATGACACGCCTGACACCGCTGCGGACGCCGCGCCCGGAATCAATACAACGGACGACCTCACAACGGACGACCTCGAGGCCGTGGCGCGCAAGGTGCGCGCCCACATCCGCAGCCATTACGACTATGTGGGCGAGGATTTTGCCAGACAGGCGCGCGCCATCCATGCCGGCGACGCGCCACAGCGCCTGATCTATGGCGAAACCACCCCGGCTGAACGCGCGCAACTGAGCCAAGAGGGTGTTCCGTGCGCACCCCTGCCCGAGCCCTTTGCACCGGTCCCGGCCAAGAAAGCCCATTGAGCCGGCCGGCCCGGCGGGTTTGCGTGCAGGCCGCTGCGGATCAAATCACGGGAACCGGGCTCCCGGGAACCGGATTCACAGGCACCGGATTCACAGAAACCGGAACGGCCAGTTCGAGGCCATTTTCGATCTGTGTCTGGTCGAACCGGGCCCCGTCCGTTTGTGCCCCGTCGAATGACGGGTAGAACTTGCGCCCGCTCGCACCCACGAAAGCCGTCAGGTTGGCCTTGGTGAACACGGCGTGCTTGAGATCGCAATCGCGGAAACTCACCCCTTGGAGCAAGGCACCGGTGAAGTTCGCCCCGCGCAGATCGGCCCCGTCGAACACGGCTCCAACCAGTGAGGCGCCGGCGAAACTGACGCTCGCCCCGCATACCCCGCGCATATTGGCCCCGACCAGCCCCTTGCCAGCCAGTGCGTCGCCGATCACCCGCAAGTCCGAGCCGGCCAGATCGGCACGTCCGCCCTCCTGGCCATACGTGCGCGTATACTGATCCAATTTGCGCACAGCCTCCAGCCACTCCGCCCGGCGCAGCTTGAGCGCCTCGGACGGATCGCGCAGCGCGCCGTCAAAGCTTGCACCGTCCAGACGCGCATTGCCAAAAACCACGCCGCTGAGCACGGCATTGTCGAACTTGGCACCGCGCAAATCGGCAGTGCTCAGGGACGCGCCATCCATCAGCGCCCCGGAAAAATCCGCGCCCGCCAGTTTGGCGCACCCGAAATGGGCACCGGCGAGCGAGCTGTCACGAAAGTCCACCGCGCCGTCAGGGAAGCGGGATTCATCATCCGGCACCCAGTCCATCTTGGAAAGTTCCTTGTCCCGTTCGCTTTTGAACAGAACCGCTCTTCTGAAATCGGCACCGTCAAGATTGGCCCTGTAGAGATTGGCACCGCGCAGTATTGCGCCGCGCAGATCCGCCCGCTCCAAATTGACGCCCCGAAAGTCAACAGATATCAGTGAGGCGCAATAGAGCGACGCAGAACGCATGGTGGAAAGCGTAAAATGGCTATGGCTGAGATCGCAGCCAACAAATTCAATGTCGTTGAGCTTTCGATTGATCAGACGTAAATTCGGCATTCTTTCCATGCGGAAAGCAACGCGGCATCCGCCCGGGCGACCCATGACGTATGCTTCATGCGACCGAATTAAATCTGCGATGCTCATAATGCCCTCCGTCGCGACTGCATCGGTGCGAAAAACACTCCTTCGTTTCTTTTGAAACTGTATGGATCTGTTCAAGTTAATATCGAGTAGGTGAAGTGATGCACAGGCCCACACCCCTCCGGCACGCCATCGGCGCACCGGGTGCGGGCATCATCTGTTCCAGCGAGCCCGGTTGGGGATGGGCGCAGGCGGTGAGACGCCCTGGCCACTGGCGTGGACACGCCGGACGGAGCTAGGTTGGCGCGATGCTGACCCGTTCCGCCCCGCCCGCGACCCTGACGCGTGATCTCGTGCTTGTCGGCGGCGGGCATGCCCATGCGCTGGTGCTCAAACGCTGGGGGATGGTAAAGCTTCCCGGCGCACGGGTGACGCTGATCCATCCCGGTGCCACCGCACCCTATACCGGCCTGCTGCCCGGTCATGTGGCGGGTCACTACCCTCGCGATGAGCTTGAGATCGATCTGGTGCGGCTGGCGCGGTTTGCGGGCGCACGGCTGGTACCGGGTATGGCTGAGGGAATCGACCCGGTTGAGCGGCGGGTTCATGTGACAGGGCGCGCGCCGGTGCGCTTTGATGTCCTGTCGCTGGATATCGGCATTGCCGGTGCCATCCCCGATGTGCCCGGCGCCAGGCACATGCTGGCGGCCAAGCCGCTGGACGTGTTCGCGGCACGCTGGGCGGACTTCATGCGGGCGGTGCAGGCCGGGCAGGCGCGCGCGCAGGTGTGCGTCATCGGTGCCGGTGCCGCCGGGGTGGAGCTGGCGCTGGCGGCCATGCACCGGCTGACAGCGGCGGGCGCGCCGGACGTCTCTGTCTCGCTGGTCGAGGCCCGGTCCGGGATTGTCAGCGATCTGCCGGGCGGGCCGCGCCGCGCCCTGATTCGCGCCCTGGAGCGGGCGGGTGTGCAGGTGATCACGGGGGCCAGCATCGCTCGGGTCGAGGCAGACGCGGTGACCCTCGCCGATGGCTTGCGCCTGCCCGCCGCCCTGACGCTGTCAGCCGCCGGGGCGCGGCCTCATGGCTGGCTCGGGCGGACCGGGCTCGCCCTGCATGAAGGCTATGTGGCGGTGGATGCGCACTTGCGCAGCACCTCGCACCCGAATGTTTTCGCCAGCGGTGATTGCGCCCACCTGACCCATGCGCCCCGGCCCAAGGCCGGCGTCTATGCCGTGCGCGCCGCGCCGGTGCTGGCGCGCAATCTGGAAGCGGCGCTGCGCCAGACCGGACGGCTGGAGCGCTTCGCGCCCCAGGGCGATTATCTGCGCCTGATCTCGCTGGGCGGGCAGCGTGCGCTGGCGTCGCGCAATGGCTTCAGCCTCGCCGGCGGCTGGGTCTGGCGCTGGAAGGACCGGATCGACCGCGCGTTCATGGAAGGTTTGAGCGATCTGCCGGTCATGGCCTCCCAGCCCCTGCCGGCGCGCACCGCCGCGGGTCAGGACAGGGACGCACCGCCCCTGTGCGCGGGCTGCGGCGCCAAGGCGGGCCGCGGGGCCTTGTCCGAGGCGCTGGCCTCCCTGCCCGCGCCAACCCGCGCCGACCTGCTGACCGGACCCGGCGATGACGCGGCGGTACTGGTTCATGGCGCAGGCGTGCAGGTGATCACCACCGACCATGTGCGGGCCTTCACCGATGATCACGGCCTTCTGGCGCGCATCGCGGCGGTGCATGCTCTGGGCGATGTGTGGGCCATGGGTGCGGTGCCCCAGGCGGCGCTGGCCCAGATCATCCTGCCACCCATGAACGCCGCCCTGCAGGCCTCGTCGCTGACGGAAATCCTGGCCGAGGCGGGCGCGGTGCTGCGCGATGCCGGCGCGGAGCTGGCAGGCGGGCATACCAGCCTGGGTGCCGAGCTGACCATCGGTTTCACGATCACCGGGCTGGCCGGCAGACCCGTGCGCCAGTCCGGCGCGCGCGCGGGCGACGTGCTGATCCTGACCAAGCCCATCGGCACCGGCGTCATTCTGGCTGCCGAGATGCGTCTGGCCGCACGCGGGCGGGATGTCATGGCGGCGCTCGAGATGATGGCCCGGCCCCAGGGCCGCGCCGCCGCCATCCTTGCAGCCGCGGCCAGCGCCCTCACCGACGTCACAGGCTTTGGCCTGGCCGGGCATCTCGCCAGCCTGCTGGGACCTGAAGGACCGGGTGCGCAGATCACGCTGGACGCCATACCGGTCCTGTCCGGCGCGCTCGATCTGGCGCAAGCCGGTGTGCGCTCGTCCCTGTTCGCGGACAATGTGGCGGGTGCAGGACCCGTGCACGCGCCGGACGGACCGTTGCGCGATCTGCTCTTCGACCCCCAGACGGCGGGCGGGCTGCTGGCGGCTGTGCCTGCAGAGACAGTTGACGCAACCCTTACCGCGCTCCACGCCGCCGGCGAGCCGGCCTGGCGCATCGGGGTGGTCAGCGCAGGGTTTGCCGGTATCCGGGCGCGATAGGGCGGAGAAAAACCCCTACCGCCCCTTCAGCCAGCCGGCGTTCAGGCACACCTCGGCGATCTGAACCGCGTTCAGGGCTGCGCCCTTGCGCAGATTGTCGGCGACGATCCACATGGCCAGGCCGTTTTCCACCGTCGGATCTGTGCGGATGCGGCTGACGAAGGTGGCGAACTCGCCCACGCTTTCCACCGGGGTGATGAATTGCGGATCGTCATCATCGGCGCGGTCGATGACCATGAGACCGGGCGCCTCGCGCAGCACGCTGCGGGCCTTGGCGGCGCTCAGGGGGCGCTCCAGCTCCAGATGGGCGGCGACGCAATGGCCGACGAACACGGGCACGCGCGCGCAGGTGGCGAAGAGGCGGATTTTGGGATCGAGGATTTTCTTGGTCTCGACCATCATCTTCCACTCTTCCTTCGTGGCGCCGTCCTCCATGAAGTCGTCGATCTTGGGAATGATGTTGAAGGCGATCTGCTTGGGGAAGTGCTCGGGCGTGGCCTCGTCATTGACGAAAATGCCGCGGGTCTGGGTCCACAGCTCGTCCATGCCCTCCTTGCCCGCGCCGGACACCGACTGATAGGTCGCCACGCTGGCGCGCACGATCCCGGCCAGATCATGAATGGGTTTGAGCGCCACCACGGTCTGGATCGTCGAGCAATTGGGATTGGCGATGATGTTCTTCTTCGGGCGCGTGGCGAGGGTTTGAGGGTTCACCTCCGGCACCACCAGCGGCACGTCCGGATCCATGCGCCAGGCCGAAGAATTGTCGATGACCAGCGCGCCGGAGGCCGCGATCTTGGGTGCCATAGCCTTGGATATGTCGCCGCCCGCGCTCATCAGCACCAGATCGACGGTGGAATAATCGAACGCATCAGCGTCCTTAACCTTGAGCGTCTTGTCGCCATAGGACAGTTCGCGCCCCATGGATTTGCGGCTGGCGAGCGCATGGACGGTGGCAGCCGGGAACAGGCGCTCGGCCAGAATGGTCAGCATTTCCGCGCCAACCGCGCCGGTGGCGCCCAGAACGGCGATATTGAGGGGCATGGGGCGGGTTCCTGTGGTGGAGGTTTCTCCCCCCGCCTGCGGGGGGAGCCGTTCGAAGGACCAAGGGGGATGCCAAACTCCCCCTCCGTCAGCGTCGCGGACTTTCGGCGTGTCGATCGATACCCCGTATTGATCTTTGACGCCTCATCCCCCGCAAGCGGGAGAGGAAAGAGCGATCAGGCCAGGCTCGGATCAATGCCCTTGCAAGCCTCGACCAGACCCTTCACCGAGTCCACCGAGTGGTCGAACATGGCTTGCTCGTCGGCGTTGAGGCTGATCTCGACCACTTTCTCCACGCCGCCCGCGCCGATTACGATGGGCACGCCCACATAGAGCCCGTCCACGCCGAACTGGCCGGTCAGGTGCGCCGCGCAGGGCAGCACGCGCTTTTTGTCGTTGAGATAGGATTTGGCCATGGCCACGGCGCTTTCAGCCGGCGCGTAGAAGGCAGAGCCGGTGCCCAGAAGCTGGACGATCTCGCCGCCGCCCGAACGGGTACGCGCCACGATGGCGTCGATCTTGTCCTGCGTCGTCCAGCCCATCTTGATCAGGTCCGGCACCGGGATACCGGCCACGGTGGAGTAGCGCGTCAGCGGCACCATGGTGTCGCCATGGCCGCCCATGACGAAGGCCGTGACGTCTTCCACCGAGACGCCGAACTCTTCGGCCAGGAACCAGCGGAAGCGCGCCGAATCCAGCACGCCCGCCATGCCCACCACCTTGTTTTGGGGCAGGCCGGAAAACTCGCGCAGGGCCCAGACCATGGCGTCCAGCGGGTTGGTGATGCAGATCACGAAGGCGTCCGGCGCATGGGCCTTGATGCCCGCGCCCACCGATTTCATGACTTTGAGGTTGATGCCCAGAAGATCATCGCGGCTCATGCCCGGCTTGCGCGGCACGCCGGCGGTGACGATGCACACATCGGCGCCGGCGATGGGCGCGTAATCCTCCACCGAGCCGCCAGTGAGATGGCTGTCCTTGCCGAACACGGGGCTCGCCTGATCGAGATCCAGCGCCTTGCCCTTGGCCACGCCTTCGGCCAGGTCCATCAGCACCACGTCGCCCAGCTCCTCGCGAGCGCAAATATGGGCGAGCGTGCCGCCGATCATGCCGGCGCCGATAAGGGCGATCTTCTTGCGTGCCATGTGAGGAGGTCTCCTGAAATTGAGCAACCGGGCTGGTCGCGCCCGTTTTTCGCAGGCGCACAAATATTGCGCACGGGTCTAGCGCCGGACGCGCGCGAAGGCAATCGGGGTGCGAAGGGGTCCGGACATATCGCGGTTGCCGGTGCTCCCCGGCCCGGCTTGACGGCTGCAGGCCGCCCCCCTAACGATGACAGTGACGGTCCCGCGCGAGCGGGTGAAAAGGGAACACCGGTGAGAGGGCTTCAGGGCCTTCAGGTCCGGGGCTGTACCCGCAACTGTGAGCAGGGAGGGCGTCCGCCAGTATCGCCACTGGGCCGCAAGGCTTCGGGAAGGCGGCGGACGCGTGATGATCTGCAAGCCAGGAGACCTGCCGTCACGTCGTGTGGACCGGGTGCGGGCGTACACCATGGCCGGCGAGGGTTTATCCCGCGTGAAACGACACCGAAAAGGCGCGTGAGCGCCGGGCCGGCGTCCTTGCGTCCGTCCCGGAGCGCGGTGTTTGACAAAGACGCAGACAGCGGGGTGCTCACTCCCGCTGGTGTGCGCATCACCGGGATGAGTCTGACATGACCTTCACCCTGACGGGCCTTGCGGCCCTCACGCTGGCGCATGGCGCGCTGGCAGCTGACACGACAACCGAAACCTCCAACCCTGCCGACGTGATTGAAGTCACAGCAGTCCGCTTGCCGGCCCTGGTCAATGAAAGCGCTGCGGCGATCACGCTGATCGGCCGGGCCGAGCTGGACCGGGCCACCTTCGTGGTGGACACGCTGGCGGCTGCGCCGGGCGTGACCATCAACCAGACCGGCGCGTTTGGCGGTGCGGCGACCGTGCGCATACGCGGCGCATCGGGCGGCCAGACCCTGGTGCTGGTCGATGGCGTGCCGGTCAATGACGCGACCTCTCCCGGCGGAGCCTATAATTTCGCGGCGCTGGACCCGGACGCAGTGGACCGCATCGAGATTCTGCGCGGTGCCCAGTCAGTGATCTGGGGTTCGGACGCCATTGGCGGCGTGGTCTCCATCCAGACCCGGCGCGCGGTGCCGGGAACGGGGTTCAGCGGGTTCGCCGAGGCCGGCGCGTTCAACACCCGCCGTGGCGGCGCGGCGTTCGAGGCGTCCGGTGATGCGGGCGCGCTGCGTGTCGGCGTCACCAGCTTCAACACCGACGGCATCTCCAAGGCCGATGAACGCGACGGCAATACCGAGCGGGACGGCTATGACGCCCTGACCCTGCACGCCAGCGGACGGCTGGAACTGGGCGGTGCCGGAGCGCTGGAGCTGGCTGCGCGCCAGACCCGCGCGCGGACCGAGTATGACGGGTTCGGCCTGCCCACGGGCGTCGCCGACAGCGATGATTTCGACAAGACACGTGACCGCTCGGCCTCCTTGCGCTGGTCCAACAGCTTTGCCGGCGAGGCGCTGACCGCCCAGGCGCTGATCGGCTACGCCGATATTGAACGCGACGCGTTCAGCGCCTTTCCGTTCAGCGCGCGCGGCGAGCGGACCATTGGCCGCGCTGACGCCGCCTGGACGCTGGATGCGGGCCACAGGCTGGCGGCGGGGCTGGATCTGGAGCGATCGCAGGCCGATGGTGTCAGCTCTCACGAGGAGGGCGTGTTTGTGCTAGGCGAGCTGCGCCCTGCCACGGGCGTGGTGCTGTCAGCGGGCCTGCGCCGGGATGAATCCGACCGCTATGGCGGGGCCACGACAGGGCGCATCAGCGCCTCGGCCCGGGTGACGGACGCGGTGCGTCTGCGCGCCAATGCCGGGACCGGTTTCCGCGCGCCGAGCATTTTCCAGACCACCTTCTTCTGCTGCGGCGCGACCGCCCCGAACGCAGATCTGAGGGCCGAGGAGAGCATCGGCTATGATGTCGGGGCAGACGTCATGCTGGCAGGCGGACGGGTCATGCTCGAAGCCACATGGTTCGCGCAGGACATTACCGATCTCATCGACTTCTCGTTTGCAGCGGGCGGGTATGAGAATATCGCGCGCGCCGACACGCATGGAGCCGAACTGGCCGCGCGCGCCACGCTCTCCGAGCGCTGGAGCATGAGCGCCAGCTATGCCTGGCTGGAAGCCGAAGACGCCAACGGGGCCCGGCTGGCGCGCCTGCCGCGCCACACGGTTGATGCGGCGCTGAGCTATGACGCAGACCGCTGGGGCGCGACCGTGTCTGGCCGGTATAACAGCGAGGAATTCGACTCCAATGGGACGGTTCCCGCCTGGACGCGGCTTGACCTGAACGCCCATTACCAGCTGACCTCGCGCCTGCAGGTGTATGGCCGGGTGGAGAACCTGCTGGACCGTCACTACCAGCAGGTCTTCGGCTATGGCACGCCGGGCCGCTCGGCCTGGGCGGGGGTGAGGCTGTCACGGTGAGGCGAAGCACATGACCCTGCGCGCAGGCGCTCTGGCGGCTCTGGCCGCTGCCTGCCTCGCCGGCCCCGCTGGCGGGGCCGAGCGCCCGCGCGTCGTGTCGCTGGACTATTGCGCCGATCAGTATGTGCTGGCGCTGGCCGACCGCAGCCAAATCGCCGCGATCGCGACCGGTCCCGATGACGCTCATTCGGCGCTGCGGGCCCGGGCGGCGGGCCTGCCACGCGTGCGCGACAGCGCCGAGGACGTGCTGGCGCTGGCACCGGACCTGATCGTGCGCAGCTTCGGCGGCGGGGTCAGGGCGCAGGCATTCTATGCGCGTACCGGGCTCGGCGTGCATGATCTGGGCTTCCCGCGCAGCTTTGACGATATCGCCGCGACCATGGCGCGCACCGGCGCGGCCATGGGACAGGACGCGCGCGCGGCTGACCTGATCGCGGCCATGCAGACCGATCTCGATGCGGCCGCCGCGCCGGGCATTCGCGCCCGCGCGCTGTATCTCACGCCGGGCGGGGTGACATCGGGGTCCGGCACGCTGATCCACGCGATGATCGAAGCGGCAGGTCTGGAGAATGCGGCGGCGGCCCGCGGGGCGAGCGGCTGGGTCAGCGTGCCGCTGGAAACGCTGGTGCTCGACCCGCCCGAGCTGATCATCACCGGCTTCTTCAACCAGCCCGATATTCTGGCCGACCAGTGGAGCCTGACGCGCCATCGCGTCCTTAGGGACCTTCTGGCGCGCACGCCGGCGATTCATCTGGACGGCGCGCTGATCGGCTGCAGTGACTGGGGTCTGGCAACAGCCGCGCGCATCCTGCGCGAGGAGGCGGATATTTTGCTGGGACCGGAATCATGACCCGCCTGCGCCTCAATGGCGCGCTGGCGCTGGCCGGTGCCACCGCGATCCTGGCCGGACTGATGGCGGGCAGCGCGCCCCTGAGCCTTGCCGACACCCTGGCAGGTCTTGCCGGCACCGGGCCGGAGGGCGCGCGCCTGATCGTCCAGGAAATCCGCTTGCCGCGTGTGCTGGCGGCCTTTCTGACCGGCGCAGCGCTGGGGGCGTCGGGCGCGCTCTTGCAGGGTCTTTTGCGCAATCCGCTGGCCGATCCCGGCGTGCTGGGCGTCAGCGCCATGGCGGCGCTGGGCGCGGTGATCGCGATCTGGTTTGGCCTGGCCGCCATCAGCGCTTTTGCGGTGCCGCTCATGGCCATCGCGTTCGCCGCGCTGGCCGCCGCCCTGCTCGCCGGTCTCGCCGCCGCGCGGCTGTCCGTGGTGCAGCTGATTCTGGCGGGGGTCGGGGTGTCGAGCTTTGCGGGCGCCTTGAGCGCGCTGGCGATGAATCTGGCGCCCACGCCTTTCACATTGAGCGATCTGGTCAACTGGCTCCTGGGTTCGGTGGCCAACCGGTCCTTCACCGATCTGGCTTTGGCCGCACCATTCTGGATCGCCGGGGCAGGCCTGGCGGCGCTGGCCTTGCCGGGGTTGCGCGCCCTGACGCTGGGCGAGGACACAGCGCTGAGCCTCGGCGCGGACGTCCCGCGCGCGCGCCTGCTGGCGATATTGGCGAGCGCCCTGCTCACAGGGGCCGCGGTGGCGGTGGCGGGGATGATCGGGTTTGTCGGCATAGTCGCGCCGCACCTGGTGCGCCCGCTGGTGCGCCATGATCCAGGCGATCTGGTGCTGCCCAGCGCGCTGGCCGCCGGGGCGATCCTGGCGCTGGCGGACCTGGCGATCCGGCTCGCGCCGTTCACGCAGGAACTCAAACTGGGTGTGGCCGCGGCCCTGATCGGGGCCCCGGCCTTTATCTGGATCGCGGCGCGCAGCGCGAGTATCGGCCGATGAGCGCCGCCGCCCTCATCCGCGCCAGCGTCATGCTGGGCGGCCGCCCTGCGCTGGACACGGTCTCGTTCAGCGTGGCGCCCGGCGAGTTTGTCGCCCTGACCGGTCCCAATGGCGCGGGCAAATCCACGGCGATCCGCGCTCTGCTCGGTCTGGTCCGGTTAAGTGCGGGTGAGGCGCAGCTGGGCGGCGACGCTGTCGGCACGCTCTCACCGGCTCAGCGGGGGCGGCGCGCAGCGTGGCTGGCGCAGGACCGCTCCAGCGCCTGGGCGATCCGGGTCAAGGATCTGGCGGCGCTGGGCCGCTTCGCCTGGTCCGGCGCGCCCTATGAACGGCTGTCCGATGCGGACCGCGCCATCGTGGACGACGCGCTGGCGCGCGCAGGGGCGGCGGCGCTGGCGGACCGGCCGCTGGATGCCCTGTCCGGCGGTGAGCAGGCGCGCGCTCATCTCGCCCGGGCGCTGGCCGCGCGCGCACCGGTGCTGGCCGTGGATGAACCCGTGGCGGCGTTGGATCTGCGTCACCAGTACGAGGCCATGGCGGTGCTGCGCGCCGAAGCCGATCTGGGCAGGTCGGTGATCGCGGCCGTGCATGACCTGGACGCCGCCGCGCGCTGGGCCGACCGGGTGATCGTGCTCAATCAGGGCCAGGTAGCCGCCGACGCGGCGCCCGCTGCTGCGCTGAACGCAGACATGCTGGCGCACGTGTTCGGCGTGCGCCGGCGCGCTGAAGGCGGGTACGATCCCGTTTAGGGCCCGGGGAAGGACCCGGACTAGCTTCCGGCCTGAGGTCCCGCCAGTTCGCGCAGCTGGGTCGAGGCAATGGCCACTTTCGACAGCGCCCAGACCCCAGACGAGCCCAGCTCGTCCAGTGTCCGGTCGGCCCGGTCCACCTCGGCGCTATGCTGGGACGTCCAGCTTTCGACGAGATTCTCGGCCCAGTCGCGATCCGGGTTCTCCACCCCTGCCGCCAGCGCCCCGCCGGCTTTGGCCGCATAGGCCGAGACCTGGGTGGTGAGCGCATACTGGCTGGCATAGAGGTCCTCGATCAGGCGGCGCATGGCCAGCCTGTCCCAATGGAGGCTGGAGGACAATTGCCCGCCCGCGCCGCGCAGCACGTCAAAGCGGAAGCGCGCCCCGACAGCGTGGTAGAGCGCAGCGGCCGCGGCCAGCGGCCAGGCCGATTCCCGCGCCAGATCGATGACGTCGGACGAGGAGGTAAGCGGTTTGAGCCGCGCCACGTCGGACGCCAGCTCCACAGGAGCACCCTGATCCACATAGGCCTGCATGCGGCTGGCAATGCCGTCGGCCTCATGGGGCGAGACGACGGTATCAACCAGCGTCTTGAGCGCATCCACGCCCGGCTGGTAGGCGGCGATGACCTCGGCGATGGGTGCCGCGTCGCGGCCCATGGCCCGGCGGGCCAGCCAGTAGGTCTGCCGGCGCAGCAGCCGGATTACCTCGTCATGCAGCGCCGTCTGGACGCTGGCGGGCGCGGTATTGTCCAGCGCGTTGATCCGGTCGGTGAAGTCCTTGAACCGGAAAATCCGCCGGCCGGCCTCGAAGGCGCGGGCGATGGCATCCACATCCGCCCCGGTGCTCTCGATGGCACGCGACAGGAAGGTCGGCCCGCCCAGATTGACCATGTCATTGGCCAGGCGCGTGGCGATGATTTCGCGCTTCAGCCGATGGCCATGCATGGCATCGGCGTGGCTGGCGAGCTGATGGGGGAAGTAGGTAACCAGCATCTCGGAGAAATGGGGGTCATCCGGCGCGCTGGAGGCCACCAGCGCGTCAAAGAGCGTGATCTTGGCATAGCTGGCCAGCACCGCGATCTCGGGCCGGGTCAGGCCCAGGCCCTGCTCTTTCAGCTCGCGCAATTGCTCGGCACCCGGCAGGCCCTCCACCTTGCGGTCAAGCTGGCCGGCCTTTTCCAGACGGTCCATCAGGCGCTCGTGGGCGTCGATGTCTTCGGCCGCATGCTCGCGCGCGATGGTGAGCGCCAGGCTCTGATCATAATTGTGCTGCAGCACATGGTCGGCGACCGCATCGGTCATGGATTCCAGCAACACATTGCGTGCCGGGATGTCCATCTGGCCGTCGCGGACCATGGGGTTGAGCAAGATCTTGATATTGACCTCATGGTCGGAGCTGTCGACCCCGGCCGAGTTGTCCACGAAGTCCGCATTACAGCGCCCGCCATGGCGTGCGTATTCGATGCGCGCGGCCTGTGTAATCCCCAGATTGGCACCCTCGCCGATGACGGCGGCCTTCATCTCGTTTCCGTTGATGCGCAGCGGATCATTGGCCCGGTCACCGACCTCCCAATCCTGTTCGTGGGTGGCTTTCATGTAGGTGCCGATGCCACCAAACCAGATCAGTTCCACCTCGGCTTTCAGCAGGGCACGCATCAGATCATTGGGCGCAGCGGTCTTGCCCTCCAGCCCCGTCAGGGCGCGGATTTCGTCGGTGAGGGTGATCGCCTTGGACGCGCGCGGGAACACGCCGCCGCCTTTGGAGATCAGGCTCTTGTCATAGTCCTGCCAGCTGGAACGCGGCAGCTGGAACAGGCGGTTGCGCTCGTTCCAGGCAGCGTCCATGTCGGCCGGGTCGGGATCGATGAAGATGTCGCGGTGATCGAAGGCGGCCAGCAGCTTGATCTTCTTCGACAACAGCATGCCATTGCCGAACACGTCACCGGACATGTCGCCCACGCCGATGACGCTGAAGGGTTCGGTCTGGATGTCCTTGCCCATTTCGCGGAAATGGCGCTGGACCGACACCCAGGCACCGCGCGCGGTGATGCCCATTTTCTTGTGGTCATAACCCGCCGACCCGCCCGACGCGAACGCATCGCCGAGCCAGAAATCATACTCGCTCTGGGCGACGCCGTTGGCCATGTCGGAGAAGGTGGCCGTGCCCTTGTCGGCGGCGACGACCAGGTACGGGTCCTCGCCGTCCCAGCATACGACGTTTTCGGGGCGCTTCACCGCGTCCTCGGCCAGATTGTCGGTGATATCGAGCAGGCCGCGCAGGAAAATCTTGTAGGCCTCCTGGCCTTCCGTCAGCCAGGCTTCCCGGTCGGAACGGTCAGGCAATTGCTTGGCGTAGAACCCGCCCTTGGAGCCCACCGGCACGATCACCGCGTTCTTGACCTGCTGGGCTTTGACCAGCCCCAGCACCTCGGTGCGGAAGTCCTCGCGCCGGTCTGACCAGCGCAGGCCACCGCGCGCCACCGGGCCGAAGCGCAGATGCACACCCTCAACACGCGGGCTCCACACGAAAATCTCGCGATAGGGCTTGGGTGCCGGCAGGTCGCGCAGCTTGCGGCTGGCGATTTTCAGCGAAATCCAGGGCTTGGGCGAACCATCGGCCCCGGTCTGGTAGAAATTGGTCCGCAGCACCGCCTCGATCAGGCGCAGGATGCGGCGCAAGGCGCGGTCATGGTCCAGGCTTTCAACCGCGTCCAGACGGGTGCGGATATCCGCGGCAATTGCCTTGGCATGCGTCTCGCGCGCCTTCAGGTCCAGATCCAGAGCCGGATCAAACCGCGTCTCGGCCAGGCGGAGCAGGCCCAGCGCGATCTCGGGATTGGCCGCGAAGGCCTCTTCCTGCAGAGTCTGTGACGGATCGAGACCCGATTGCTGGCGGTAACGCGCGCAGGTACGCAGGAACGCGGCCTGGCGCCAGGTGACGCCGATGGCCAGCACCAGCTTGTTGAAGCCGTCATCCTCGCCCTGGCCGGACAGCACGGCAAGCAAGGCCTCTTCGAAGGCGTCCGCCACGCTGGCCACATCTCTGGCCGCGCTCACGGGCATCCGGGCCTCGAACTCGTGCACCCAGATCGTCTCGCCCGCGCCGGCCGCACTCTGCCGGCGGACGGGATAGCCCGCCTCGGCCTGGACGTGCAGGCCGAGATTCTCCAGCACGGGCAGCACTTCAGACAGGGCGATCTGTTCGCCATGACGGTAAAGCTTGACGCGCAGCCGCCCCGGACCATCGTCGGGCGCGGCGTAGGCGCGCGCGGCCAGCGGCTGATGCCCGCTCACCGTCTCCATGCGCCGCACATCCGCCAGCGCGTCATCCGGCGAGAAGCGCTCGCGATAGCCGGCCGAAAACCCGTCGACATAGGTGAGCACGGCGCGGCGCAAGGCTGTGTCCACGGCGGCGCGCGCGGCAGCGTTCAGCTCGTCCTCCCAGGTGCGCGCCAGCGCGGCGATACGGCGCTCCAGCTCGGCCGGGTCGGGTTCGGGATGGTTGAACGGGTTGAGGCCCACGATGAAATGGACCCGCGCCAGCGGGCCATCACCGAAATTGGGGTAGAAGGCCGATAGCCGCCCGTTGAACGCATCGCGGATCAGTTCGCCGGCCAGCTCGCGCACCTTCGAATTATAGCGTTCGCGCGGCACAAAGAGCAGGCATGAGACGAAGCGGTCGAACTGGTCGCGGCGCATGAACAGCTTGGTGCGCGGGCGGTCATAGAGATGGAGGATCCCCAGCGCCAGCTGCAGGAGATCGTTCTCCTCGGTCTGGAACAGCTCATCGCGCGGATAGGTCTCCACGATGTTCTGAAGCTTTTTGTAGGAGTGCGAGCCGGGCTGCTTGCCAGAGCGCTCGATCACCCGGCGCACCTTGCGCCGGATAAGCGGCACTTCGCGCGCCATCTGGTCATAGGCGTCCGAGGTAAACAGGCCGACAAACCGGGTCTCCCCGATCACCGAGCCGTCCTCACGATAGCGTTTGACGCCGATATAATCCATGTAAACGCGCCGGTGGACGCGGCTTTTCATATTCGCCTTGGCCACAATTACGGGCGAAGGCGCGCGCAGATAGGCTTCGATCGCGGGGCTGAGGAGCAGCGGCTCGGCGGTGGAGCGCAGCACATTGCGGTCGGGATCACGCAGCACGCCAAGGCCGGAACCATCGACGATATCGGGCTCCTTGCGCTCCAGCTTGCCGTCCGCGCCGACGATGTAGCGATAGTCTCGGCAACCCAGGAATGTGAACTGACCCGCGCGTAGCCAGCGCAGGAAGGCCAGCGCCTCGTCCAGCTCTTCCTTCGGCGCATTGGTGGGCGCGGTCTCGATGTGGCCGATCACCTCGTCCATCTGGGCGAGCATGCCCTTCCAGTCATCCACCGCATCGCGCACGTCGGCGAGGGTGGCCGCAACTTCCTGTTCGAGCCGTGCGCCCGCCTCGGCCGACATCCGGTCGACATGAACCTGAATCATCGATTCCTTGATGATCCGCCCGCCGGTTTCGACCCGGTCGGCGTTGTCATCGCGCCGCACTTCCACGATGGGGTGGAACATGGCCAGCACGTCGAGGCCCAGCACCGCGATCTCGCCCATGACCGAATCAACCAGGAAGGGCCGGTCCTGTCCGATGACCTCCAGGACGTCGCGATCAAGCGCGCGCCCGTCCGCGCCGCAGGCCCGCCGCACGCGCACCTTGATCTTTTCGCCCGGGCGGGCCGCCGCGTACTCCCAGAATTCGGCCGCCAGCGCGAGCGCGTCCTCCATGGCCAGCCCGGCCATGTCATCGGCCAGGGCGTCGCCCCACACCTGCTGCAGATAGCTTTCCGCATCGGGCCCGCAGGCCTTGAACTTCGCCTTGAACAAAGCGCGTCCGGCTTTGACAAACGTGTGCTGATCGAACGCATAGGCGACGCTGACGACAGCGCTCATGGCCGGAGGCTCCGCAATGGCGCGGCGCGCGTAAGTGCGGTGCGCCGCAGATTGAAATTTATGGGCGCACACTACGGCACCGCGCGCACCGTTCAAGCGCTGTCCCGCGTCTGGACCTGTAGTCGGCGCTGTGGTGAGGTGAACGTCAACCTGTCACACACCTTACCCCACCAACCGGAGCCCCCATGCCCCACGCCCTCATCACTGGCGCCAATCGCGGCCTTGGCCTGGAACACGCGCAACAATTGCTGTCGCGCGGCTGGATCATCACCGCCGCCGTGCGCGATCCCGGTGCCGCCACGGACCTCAAGGCACTCGATCCCGGCGATGGCCGGCTGCAGATCGAGGCTTATGATGCCTCTGAACCGGGTTCAGCGGCCGCATTGAAATCGCGCGTGAGCGGGCCGATCGATATCCTGTTTGCCAATGCCGGCATGATGCACCGCGATGGGTTCGGCTCTGGTGCCAGCGAAGAGTTCATCGCTTCCATGCGCGTGAATGCGCTGGCCCCGTTGGCCCTGGCCGAAGCTTTCGCCGATCAGGTGGCGGCCAGCCAGATGAAAGTGATCGCGCTGCAATCCTCCCGCATGGGCTCCATCGCTGACAATGATTCCGGCGGCATGTACGCCTATCGCGCCTCCAAGGCCGCGCTCAACGCGGTGGGCAAATCACTCAGCAATGATCTCAAGGCCAAGTGCGTCGTCGTTCTGATCCTGCATCCCGGCTGGGTCAGAACCGATATGGGCGGGCCGGGCGGCAATCTGACCGTCACCGAATCGGTGGAGGCGCAGCTGGATCTCATCGCGCGCGCCAACCCGGCGATGAGCGGGCGGTTTTTCCATTCCAACGGCCAGGATCTGCCTTGGTAGGGGAGCCGGCTGTAGGCCCAAGATGTTCGCCCGCACCCTGACATGCAAAACGCCCCGCGACGGTTCGCGGGGCGTTTCTGGTGATGGCGGCGCCGCCGAACGGGGACAGGCGTGTCCGGCGGCGCCTGCAGGCCTCATCGGGCAGGCTGGGGGGACGCACTCTGAGGCCTGTTCGATGTGTGCGTTTGTTGAACCAAATCAACGTACCGGGTGATGTAGAGATCATAGAGCGTTGCGCAAGCGCCATCCTCTGTCCCGCACTGCGCCGTCAGCTCCTCATGTCCACCTGTAGCCATCTGATCATTGTGACGGCGCTTCGGTCAAGGGTCTGATTTTTCATATGCAACTCTTGCCGTGAACGGGCTGAAGCCTTGATCTGCGGCATCTGCGCGCAAGCGGGTGATGCGGCGGCCACGTGCGGTCACAAGACTGTGATGCGCCGCGGGCGACCCTCTCGGCAGCGCACATCGGTTCGGCGGCTTGTCTCCCGCCTGCAGACGCCTATGCTCATTGGTAATGATCGAGCTGCTCCTCATTTCTGTCCAGGCCGGTGACGATCCGGTGATCCGGCTGGACACTGCCCCCGTCCGCCAGTCCCTGGACGAGCGGCTGGATATGCGTCTGGCGTCCTTGCGCGAGGCGGCCACGCCCGCCGAGGCGGACGTTATCGCCGAGGAGGTGCTGTCGCTGTGGCGCCAGCAAGCGGGCCCCGCCTCCGATCTCCTTCTGAGCCGGGCCGCCGAGGCTAGCGAGCGCGGTGACAGCGCCACAGCGCAACGGTCGCTGGACCATCTGCGCCGCCTGGAGCCAGACTTTGCCGAGGGCTGGGTGGCCTCGGCGCGGCTCGCCGCTGCAGGCGATGACTGGGGCTTCGCGCTCGAAGCGCTGAATGAAGCGGTGGCCCGCGAACCCCGGCGCTTTGACGCCTGGGTCATGCTGGCGCAGGCGCTGGAGCGTGCTGAGGCGCGCGCGGCCGCGCTGGAAGCCTATGAAGAGGCGCTGGCCATCCACCCTCACCACCACACAGCCGGACCGGCCCGCGCCCGGCTAACACGCGACCTGGCCGGACGCGCACTGTGAACCTGACAGACATGAGCCCGCCGGCGCCGGTGATGATCATAGCCGCCGGCCTGGCGCTGCTGGCTCTGACCGTGCTCGGGGCCTGCGCCGCCGGGGCCGGGCGCACCGGCGAGCTGGCCGAGCAATATCCGCCAGACGGCCAATTCGTTACTGTAGCCGGCACACGTCTGCATTATCACGTCACCGGGCCAGACGATGCGCCGGCCGTACTGGCCCTGCATGGCGCCTCGGCCAATCTGCATGAGATCAAGACCGGGCTGGAAGGCGCGCTGGGCGGATACCGCGTGATCTGGCTGGATCGTCCAGGTCTGGGCTGGAGCGAGCGTCCGGGCGGGTCCTGGAGCCCGCAGCGCGAGGCCGCACTGATCGCGTCCTTTCTGGAAGCGCTGGACCAGCCGGCGGTAAGCGTTATCGGCCATTCCTGGGGCGCAGCGATCAGCTTGCGCCTGCTGATGGATCACCCGGAGCGCACCGCCGGGGCGGTGCTGATCGCGCCCGCCGTGCGCGCCTGGGTCGGCGAGGCGGCGCTGTATAATCGCGCCAGTACCTGGCCGGTGATCGGCCCGCTGATCACCCATGCCGTGGTGCCCATTGCCGGGCCGGGCCAGCTTGCAGGCGGCGCGCAGAGCGCGTTCGAGCCGGAGACCATGCCGGACAATTATGTGGAGCGGACCCAACTCCCACTGATCCTGCGTCCGGGACCCTGGCGCGCCAATGCCGACGACATGGCGCGCGTGAACGAGCACCTGGCCGCCCAGGAAGGGCGCTATGATCAAATCACTCAGCCGGTGATCCTTGTCGCCGGCCCCGAGGATACAGTGGTGTTCACCCACCGCCATGCCGGGCCGGTGGCCGAAACCCTGCCCGCCGGCGAGCTACGCCTCATCGAGGGTGCCGGACACAATCCTCATCACAGCGCGCGCGGGCGCGCCGCCGTGGTGCAGGCGCTGGGCGATGTGCGGGCGCGCCTGCCATAGAGATGACTGTGCGCTGACCGCACGCTTGCCCTGACGGGTCGGCGTGCCTATCCCCATCGCCACACCCTTCGACCGAGACAAGGATATGGACCATGGCCGACTTTGCCGCCACCCCCGATAAAGACGAATCCGACGCCATCGGTGCCGCCGCCCGTGACCAGCTGAAAAGCTTCGTGGCGCGCATCGAGCGTCTGGAAGAGGAAAAGGCCGGCCTCGCCGCCGACATCAAGGAAGTCTACGCCGAAGCCAAGAGCTTCGGATTTGACACCAAGGTGCTGCGCAAGGTCATCTCTATCCGCAAGCAGGATCGCAATGAGCGCCAGGAGCAGGAAGCGCTTCTGGAGCTGTATCTGGGCGCGGTCGGCGAATTCTGATTCGCCACCCGCCCGGCGCGGAGGCGCCATGGCGCGAGACACCGATGACAGGGAGGCAGAGCGGGCGACGCGCAAGGCGCTCGCCCGGATCCGCCGGGCCCGCGACGCGGTCACCCGCGCCATCGCCGAGGCAGGTGATCGCGATGCGGCTGAAAGCGCCCGCGCCGAACTGACCGACTGGGAAGACGAGTTCATGGCGTCTGTCGAGGCGCGTCTGAACGAGTATGGCTCCGCCTTCGCCGACCCGGCCAAAGGCGCGCCCGGCGAGGCGCTGTCACGCCTGCAACTGGTGAAGCTCAAAGAGATCGAAGCCAAAGCCCGCGGCAAGCCACGCGGCGGTTTCGCGCCAAAGCGCGCCAGCTTCCGGTCCAGGACCCCGCCGGCAAAGCCGCGCAGCCGCGACATTCACGAGGATGTCGATGCGCCGCCGGCGGACCCGCCCCGCATTGCCCCGGTCTTGTCGCCACCGGGTGCACCGGACAGATCCGGCCAGGCCCCTGCCCCGTCGGCGCGTCCGGTCTTCAAGGTGATCAAGGGCGGCAAGGACGATTGAGCCCCCTCAGGCCGGGCTCACCGCAAGTGGGCAGAGCGCAGGGCGGCAACGGCTGTGAGGCGCAGGGGCGGCGAACCGCTTCCTGCGCCTCATCCGTTTTGCGTCAGGCCTCGAACGCCGCAATCAGGCGGCGCAGATGGGCGCGATGGGCGCGCGCCTCCTCCGATCCGAACAGATCCGGTATCCAGGACGGGCCAACCCGGCCCTTGACGTCATTGATCGCCGCCAGAGCCGCCGAGCGGCCCGTAGGCGAGACGCTGGCATCGCCAGTCAGCGCGATCAGGCGCTGCAGATAGGCGACCTGAAGGTTCTGCCGGTACGTGTTCGGCTCGCCGCCCACATCGGCCGCATACATGATCCGGGTCAGGTCACGCATGTATGCAGCTGCACTGTAGGTCCCGCCATAGCGGCGGGAATCCTGCAGACGATCAAGGACGTTGGGATGGGTCAGATGGGCCAGAAGCGCCATTTGCTGTCCGAACGCCCGGCTGTGCAGGGACGGGTCCTCGTTGGAGCCGAAATGGTCAAACAGGCGGCGCTGACGCTGCAGACGGTCTGCATAGGCCTCTTCGATCATGAAGGCGTCCGGACCGAACATGGCCGCCTCCAGCACACGCAGGGCTTCTTTCTGCTTGGCTTCCGGCACCGGCACGAAGGGCCGCCCGGCACCAGGCTGCCCGACCACGGCGCGATTATTGTAGACCCCGGCAATGTGGCGCGTGGCCACATTCGCAGCGCCGAAGCGCTGGCCCGACAGGATCTGATAGCTGGTCAGCAGACCCTGATAGGTCTCGCCCTCACGCTCGAACACGTCCGGCAGGGTCGCCAGCGTCTCATTCACCATCGCCACGCGCTCGGCAGCCCAGCCCACCGGATCATCTGACAGGTCATTGATCATCACGCGCGGGTCGATGCCGCGGCCCGGCGAGCGCATGTCGTCGGCGTCATTGCCGAAGGCCAGTTCCGTCTCGGTGGAGCGGGCCAGGATCGCCGGCAGGGCGGTTTCATCAGGCGTGTAGCCGTACTGGATCGCCCAGATGTCATACGCGCCCGGCACATCGAGCGAGTACTGACCCTGCGCCACGCCCGCCGGGGCGAGGTTGAGTGCGGGATAGTCCATGATCGAGTTGGTCACGGCGCGTCCGTCATGCAGGTCCGCCAGCGGCACGCCGGAGGTGGCGCGCATGTTGTGCATCAGGCCGAGCGTGTGGCCGATCTCGTGGATGACCAGATAGGCCAGCGATTGGCGCTGCAGCTCATCCAGTTCGATCTGTGCAGCACCGCGCGCCTGCAGAGCGGCCAGGGCCGCCTGGGTTTCGAACTGCAGGTGTTCGGCGAAATTGCACATTTCGCCATGGGCATGGTCGTGCACATGGGCGAGCTCGGGCTGGCCGGTCATTTCCGCCAGCATGTCGGCAGGCAGCCATTGTGTCAGGCCGGCCACGTTGAACAGCTCGGAGAAGCGGATTCGGTTCGTCAGGAAGACGTATTCCAGCATGATATCCGCGCCGATGATTTCGCCAGTGCGCGGATTGGTGAAGCTCGGCCCGTAGCCGCCAAACGGAGGCGTGGGCGAAGACGTCCAGCGCAGGACATTGTAGCGGATATCGCCGGCATCCCAGTCGGCGTCGTCGGGCTGCACCTCCACCTGGATGGCGTTGGAGAAACCGGCAGCTTCAAACGCGATATTCCAGGTCAATGCCGCATCGCGGATGGCGTCGCGCAGCTCGTGCGGGGTGGTGTTCTCGATCCACCAGACAATCGGCTGGACCGGATCGGACAGTTCCGCATCCGGGTCCTGCTTGACCAGGCGCCAACGATTGATGACGTCGTCAAACGGCGTGACCGTCGTGTCGGTGAGATTGGTCACGCGCTCGCCAAAATAGCCGACGCGAAAATCATCGGCGCGCGGCGTGAAGCCGTCCTCGGGCATGGCGATGAACGAATGCTGGAGCTGGATCGCAATGGTGCGCGAATCGGTGATTTCCGGACCCGACGCGCCGCGCGGCGCGTCATTGGTGAACACGTATTCCACGACGATATCCAGGTTCAGCGGATAGCCGCGCGCGTCCAGCACGCGTGTGCGGCCGCTGTCGAGGCGGCCGAGCTGGAAGATATTGGCCGCCGCCGGGCCCGTCGGCGGGGTCGGCTTGATCTGATGCATGTCTTCCGACTGCAGGAGCCGGCCGGCATTGATCAGATAGCGGGCGGGGGCGGCAGCTTCGCCCTCGGCTTCCTCGGAGGCCGCTTCGCCGTCAGCCGTCTCGCCGCCCGGGGTCATGGCGACCACGTCGACCACCGCGAGGAGAGCGCGGGTGATGTTGGCGTTGGCGGCGCGCGACAGCGCATTGTCCGGATCGGTAGAGAAATTGGTGTTCAGCGCTTCGATCTCGATCTTGCCGAAGCGGTGCTCGAACGTGAGGACCCGGTTGGCGCGGAACTGGCCGCGGAAATGGCCGACGCGCGGGGCACCGTTTTCGGTGTAGGTGAAATAGATGAACTCATCACCAAGCTGGTCAGCGGAGATCTCCATGAAGAGATCGCCGTTTTCGGTGTTGCGGTAGAGGGGGAAGAGGCCGTCGATTTCCTCGATCGTCTCGTCTTCAAAAAATTCTTCGATGGTCTTGGTATCAGCGAATGCGGTTGCGCTCATGAAAAGCGCAAGAAGCGCCGCCGCGACCCAGCGGCCTGCCTGATTCAACATGGAATTTCCCTCCCCGGAATATGGTCGGCTTGTAAACTAGGCCAATGGAGCGGCCGGGGCCAAGCCTGAAGCAGCTTAATTATCGGTCACGTAAGCGTGCGCCTTCATGCCGTGCGCGGCTTGACCGGCCCGGGGCGCGCCCCTAATTTGTCCGGACAACCCTGGCGGAATGGAATTCGATGCGCAGCCTGCTTTTTGTCCCCGGATCGCGCCCTGACCGTATCGCCAAGGCGCTGGCCGCCGGGGCGGACGGCGTATGCATCGATCTGGAGGACGCGGTACCTCCCGCCGGCAAGGCCGAGGCGCGCGATGCCGTGATGGCGGCGCTGGCGCAGCCTCGGGCAGCAGCCGCGCCGCGGCTGGGCTTCCGGATCAACTCCCCGCGCACGCCGGCGGGCCTGGCAGACCTTGCCGCCTACGCGCACGGGGGCGGCCGGACCGATTTTCTGATGATCCCAAAAGTCTCGCACGCTGAGGAGCTGTTGATCATCGCCGAGGCTTTGGGCGGGCCGGACGCGCCGCCGCTCTGGCCGGTGGTCGAGAGTGCGCTGGGGCTGAGGCATGCCTACGAGATCGCGGGAGCGCCCGCTGTCGAGGGTATCCTGTTCGGCGGCGCGGACTTTGCGGCCGATCTGGGCGTCACCCTCGATTGGGAGCCGCTGCTGCATGCGCGCGGCGTGCTGGCGGCCGCCGCTGCTGCAGCCGGCGTGGAGCTGATGGATGTGCCCTGGCTGGACGTGGAGGATGAGGCGGGCCTCATCGACACCACGGCGCGCGCCAAGGCGCTGGGCTTTAGCGGGCGCGCCTGCATCCATCCAAAACAGGTGAGCGGCGTCGCCGCCGCCTTCACGCCGGGCGAGGACGAACTCGCCCGCGCGCGCGCCATCCTGGAGGCGTTCGACAAGGCGGAAGGCGGAGCCGCGCTGTTCAATGGCAAGCTGATCGAACTGCCGGTGATCCGGGCGGCGCGCCGCACGCTCGCCGGCGCGCGGCAAGGATAAGGGGACATTCGTGGTTCAGAACGTGAAGGAAATCGGTCCGCAGCGCTATCGCGAGACCTTCGGGCGCTATTTTGAGGATTTCATCGTCGGCGACATCTATGAGCACCGCCCGGCCAAGACGGTGACAGAATACGACAATCATCTGTTCACGCTGATGACAATGAACACGCACCCGATGCATTTCGACGCGGAGTTCGCCAAGGGTTCGGAGTTCAAGCAGAATCTGGTGGTGAGCCCCTATACGCTGGCGATCCTGATCGGGATGAGCGTGACCGATGTGTCCCAGAAGGCCATCGCCAATCTGGGCATGGACGAGGTGAAATTCACCGCGCCCGTCTTCGCCGGCGACACGATCTATGGAGAGAGCGAAGTGCTGGCCAAGCGCGAGAGCCAGTCGCGCCCCGGCCAGGGCATTGTCACGGTGCTGACGCGCGGCTTCAACCAGCGCGGCGAGATGGTCTGCACCTTCAAGCGCAACATGCTCATCCCCGGCCGCGGCAATGCGGTCGAGGACAAGGTGGGCAATTACTAGGGCGCAGTGTGCGCCAAACCTGAGGAGCCTCACATGGCGGCTGCCGAAACCTATCAGATGACCGAGGCCGACGAGCGCCAGATGCTCGGCGCGATCGCGAAATGGATCGAGAAAAAGGTCGCGCCTGTGGCGATGGACCTGGAGCATGCCGACGAATGGCCCGCCGCCCTGGTGGAGGACATGAAGGAGCTGGGCCTGTTCGGCGCGCTCATCGATCCTGAGTATGGCGGGCTGGGCCTGTCTGCGGCGACCTATTCGAAAATCGTCATGATGATCGCCGAGGAGTGGATGAGCCTGACCGGCATCTTCAACTCCCACCTGATGATGGCCCAGATCGTCCAGCGCTTCGGCACGGACAAACAGAAAGAATACTGGCTGCCCAAATTCGCCACCGGCGAGCTGCGCGGCGGGCTGGGCCTGACCGAGCCGGATGCGGGCACCGATCTGCAGGCGATCCGCACCACGGCCCGCCTTGAGGGCGGCCAATACATCGTCAACGGCGCCAAGACCTGGATCTCCAACGCCATCAAAGGCCATGCCTGCGCGCTTCTGGTAAAGACCGACACCGGTGCCGAGCCCCGTTACAAGGGCATGAGCATGCTGATCGTCTCCAAGATCGACCCCGAAACCGGCGCGGCCCTGCCCGGCATCCGCAACGGCCAGAAGCTGGAGAAGCTCGGCTATAAGGGCATCGATTCAGGCGAATTCATCTTTGAGGACTATACCTGCGACGCCGAGCTGTCCCTGGTCGGCGGCGAGGAGGGACAGGGCTTCTTCATGGCCACGGGCGGTCTCGAGATCGGGCGCATCAATATCGCCGCGCGCTCGGTGGGCATCGCCAAGCGGGCCTTGCGCGAAAGCGTCGCCTATTCCCAGACCCGCAAGACCATGGGCAAGCCGATCTGCGAGCATCAGGCAATCCAGCTGAAGCTGGGCGACATGGCCGCGCGCACCCGCGCCGCCGAACTGCTGGTGGAAGACGCGGCGCGTGCCTATGACACCGGCGCCCGGATCGACATGGAAGCGGGCATGGCCAAGTATTTCGCCAGCGAGACCGCCGTCGAGGTCGCCACCGAGGCCATGCGCATCCATGGCGGCTACGGCTATTCCAAGGAATACGTGATCGAGCGCCTCTACCGCGACGCGCCGCTGATGTGCATCGGGGAAGGCACAAACGAGCTGCAACGCATCATCATCGCCAAACAGCTGATCAAGCGGAACCCGGTTTAGGGTGCCATCCCCCCTCTGTCAGCCTCGCTGACACCGCCCCGCAAGCGGGGAGGAAAGGCGTGAGTATCCGCGCGGGCACCGACAGGAGACCCAGGATGTACAAACCCCTCGACGGCCTGCGCATCCTGACCATCGAGCAATATGGCGCCGGGCCCTATGGCACGCAGTTGCTGGCCGGCCTGGGCGCGGAGGTGATCAAGATCGAAACGGCTGAGGGCGGCGACTCATCGCGTGCAGCCGGCCCCTACTTTCTCGGCGAGGATGACAGTCAGTTCTTCCAGACCTTCAACCGGGGCAAGAAGTCCGTCTGTCTTGATCTCAAGCATGCTGATGACCGCGCCCTGTTCGAGACGCTGGTGAAGGGCGCCGACGCGGTCGCCAATAATCTGCGCGGCGATCTGCCCGCCCGGCTGAAAGTCGATTACGCCGCGCTGAAATCCATCAAGCCGGACATTGTGTGCGCGCACCTGTCAGCCTATGGCCGCGGCGGCGCGCGCGAAACCTGGCCAGGCTATGATTATCTCATGCAGTCAGAGGCCGGCTTTCTGTCGCTCACCGGCGAGCCCGATGGCCCGCCGGCGCGCTTTGGCTTGTCCATGGTCGATTTCATGACCGGTACGATGATGGCGCTGGGCCTGGTCTCGGCGGTGCTGGGCGCGCGGCGCACGGGCGAAGGCTGCGATGTGGACGTGTCGCTGCTCGATACGGCCCTGCACCAGCTGTCCTATCCGGCCACATGGTATCTCAATGAGGGCGCGGAGACGACGCGGCTGGCGCGGTCGGCCCATCCGTCGGTGATGCCCAGCCAGCTGTTTCCCACCGAAGATGGCTGGATCTTCCTGATGTGCCAGCTGCCCAAATTCTGGAGCGTGTTCTGCGAGGCGGCGGGGCGCGCCGATCTGGCCGCCGATCCGCGTTTCGCTGACACGAATTCGCGCGGCGACAACCGCGCCGCCCTGCAGGATGAGCTGGACGCCCTGTTCCGCACCCGGCCCACTACCCACTGGGTGGCGCTGCTGGGGGGCAAGGTCCCGGTCGCGCCGGTCTATTCCCTGTCTGAGGCTCTCGACGCGCCGGACGCCGCTGGGCTCATCGAAACCGTGGACCATCCTGATCGCCCGGACGGCCTGAAGCTGCTGCGCGAACCCTTCCGCATCAATGGCGAACGGCCTTCGCAGGCGAGGGCGCCGAAGCTAGGGGAGCATACGCGCGAGGTTCTCGATGCGCTGGGGAACGGTGGAAACGGCGGCGGCGGCAAAGACCAGGGAGCGCAGTGAACGCGATCATGCTAGGATAGCGCCATGGACCGTAAAGCTCTCCATCCGCGGATGTCTGTCGATCCGGCCATCATGTTCGGCAAGCCGTGCATCACCGGCACGCGCATGCCCGTGTATCTGATTTTGCGAAAGCTTTCGGCCGGGATGAGCGAGGTGGAGATTCACGAGGCCTGTCCGCACCTTGAAAAAGGCGACGTGCAGGCGGCGCTGGCGTTTGCGGCCGACCAGCTGGACGAACCGGTCGCGGCGGCGCAGTAGTGCGGTTCTTGGCAGATGAATGCGTGGATATGCGCAGCGCAGGCCACGAGGTCCTGCAACCCGATTTTTCGGATCGCCGCGCAGCCGATGACAGCGTGCTTGAGACGGCATTGAAAAGCAAAGCGGTTCGGCTCACCGAAGATCGCGATTTTGGGGCGCTGATCTTTCGCGATTTGCAAGACGCCGTGGGTGTTTTCTATTTTCGCTGCGACGACCATGGCCGCTGCACGAGAGCCGTGCTCGACACGTTGGATCGAGTCCACGGCAATCTCGTCGTGGTTACCGACCGTGCCATACGTGTACGCCCGCTCAAGGGAAACCCGCCCCTATGAAACTCTCCGGCCTCAAAGTTCTCGATCTCTCCGCCTTTCTGCCCGGTCCGCATCTGACCATGATGATGGCCGATCACGGCGCGGACGTGGTGATGATCGAGCCGGCCAACGGGACGGGGGAGCCGACGCGTGAGATCGGGTTGCGCCACGTCGATGGCGTCTCGGTTTGGTTTCGCAATATCGCGCGCGGCAAGCGGTCGCTGAAACTGAACCTGAAAGACCCGGATGGACAGGCGCTCCTCCACGCCCTCGCCCGCGAGGCCGATGTGGTGGTGGAGGCGTTCCGCCCCGGCGTCGCCCGGCGCCTCGCCGCAGATTACGAGACGCTGAGCGCGCTCAATCCGCGCCTTGTCTATTGCTCCATCTCCGCCTTCGGGCAGGCGGGCGCCTATGCGATGAAGCCCGCCCATGATCTGACGGTGCAGGCGCTGGCGGGGCTGGTGGATCTCAATCGCGGGCTGGAGGATGGCAAGCCGGCCAGCCCCAACATACCGGTTGCCGACATGGCCGCTTCGCTGATGGCACTGTCGGCAATCCTGATGGCGCTCTACCGCCGTCACGCGACGGGTGAGGGCGATTTCATCGATCTGGCGATGTATGATGCGTGCCTGGCCTGGACGCCCAATGTCACCGGCCCGGTGTTTGCCCAGGACGCACACCCGCCGGTCAAGGACATGCGCTCGTTTGGCGGTGCCGCAATGTACCATGCCTATGAGACGAAAGACGCAAAGCATCTCGTCCTGGGCGGATCGGAGATCAAGTTCGCCACCAACTTGCTCGAAGCGCTGGGGCGGCCCGACCTCGTCCACCATGCGCGCCTCGAGCCCGGACCGGCGCAAGAGCCCTTGCGCGTCTTCTTCACCGAAACCTTCGCCAGCCGCACGCTGGGCGAATGGGAAGACTTCCTCGAAGGCATCGATGTGTGCTGGGCACCGGTGCGCACGCTCAAAGACGCGTTTGATGACCCTCACACGCGCGAGCGCGGACTGGTGTTCGAGGATGCCGCGGGCCATCGCCATATCGGCCCGCCGCTACGCTTTGCGAAAGAGCCCCCGCAGCCCGATCCTTCCATCCCCGCCTTTGGCGAACACTCCGAAACACTGGCGCGCGAGGCGGGGTTTGGCGCAGAGCGCATCCACGCGATGAAAGAGCGGGGAGTGATCTGATGGGGCGTTTCCCCGCTATGCGCGCCCATGAGGGGGTCTGGACCGGGACCTATACCCATCTCGATGCAAACGGACGCGAGATTGACCGGCACCAGGCACGCGTGGTCTGCGCGTTCCCGGCCGCGGGCGATCCCTTCTACGTCCAGCACATCATATTCACCTGGCCTGACGGGCGGGTGCGCGAGGACCGGTTTGACGGACACATTCAGGGCGACCGCATTGTGTTCGACACCCCGGCCTTTGCCGGCCTGGCCTGGGAAAGCGGGCCTCTGGTGCTGCTGCATCTCGACCGCAAGGACGAGCCAGGCACGCACTTTGTCGAGATCATTGTGATGGCACCGGACAGGCGCACCCGCGCGCGCACCTGGCACTGGTTCAAGGACGGCGCACTGGTCCGGCGTACGCTGTGCGATGAGCGCCGGGCCGGCTAGACCCCGGAAGCTAGATCACCGCCTCGCCCGCCGGGTCGCGCAGATTATAGCGTGAGGCCATGACCGCCCCGTAGGCACCGGCCTCGGCGATCAGCATGACATCGCCCTCCTCGGTTTCGGGCAGGAGGCGGTCGGCACCCAGGAGGTCCGCGCTCTCGCAGATCGGGCCGACGACCGACGCCATGCCGATGCCGGGCTCGTCCAGCCTCGACAGGTTCACGATCTCATGGCGCGCGCCGTAGAGGGCCGGGCGGATCAGCGAGTTCATGCCGGTGCCCAGCCCGATAAAGCGCGTGCCGAAAGCGTGCTTGACCTGGGTGACGCGTGCGAGCAGCACGCCGGCTTCGGCAACCGGAAAACGGCCCGGCTCCATCCAGAGCTCAAACCGGGGATGGGCTTTTTTCAGGAGCGCCAGCTCCTCATCCACGCGCAACAGGTCGAGCGCCGGCGCGTCGGGGCTTTCGGGCACGCCCAGTCCCCCGCCGCAATTGAGGATGTGCGCATCGGGAAACGCGCGGGCGGCCTGGGCCAGAATGGCACCGATCTCGCGCCAGTGGTCAGCATCTGTCACGCCGGAGCCCGCATGGGCATGCAGGCCGATCACCCGGGCCCCGGCGGCCTGGGCAGCGGCGCGCGCGTCGCCAAGCGCTTCGAGCGGAATGCCGAACTTGGCCTTGGGGCCAGCGGTTTTCACGTGCTGATGGTGACCGCGTGGCCGGTCTGGATTGACCCGGAGGATGATGTCGGTGCCCCGGAACACCTCCGGCCAATGGGTGAGCGGGTGTAGCCCGTCAATCGTCAGGTGGGTGCCGAACGCCACCGCCGCCTCGTACTCGCTGCGATGGGCGAAGTTCGGGGTGAATAGCACTTCATCCGGCCGAAGATCGGCGAAGGTGCCGCGCACGCGCGCGATCTCGCCGGGCGAAACGCATTCAAAACCGAGCCCCGCAGCGCGAATGGCGCGCAGCACGTCCGGGTAGGCATTGGCCTTCATGGCGTAGAAGGCACGCGACAGAGAGCTGATGCTTGCCACGGCGCGCGCGCGGGCGCTGACAGTGTCGAGATCATAGACATAGAGGCCGCCGGTTGGCGGCGCGAGATCAAGAAGCGCGTCACGCTTGCGCGTCCACCAGGGGGCGGGACGTGCGGCCCGGGGCGTCCCGGGCCGGGCGAGCTGCGCCCAGCTGGGGCCGAACACGGCGCCTTCAGGCGCGGTGCTGATCAGTTCCTCGTGCAGGCGCTTGGCCAAAGCTGCGCCCTCGGTTTCGTCGACAACAACAGTGAAGTTGAGATCATTGGCCGCCTGGCTGACCAGCCGTATCGGTTTGTCCTGGAACATTTCCAGCGCCGGCGCGAGCTGGTGCAGGATGCGGCGGATGCCGTAGCCGAGCAGGCTGACGGCGGCTGCATCCTCAATGATCTTCACCCGGCACAGGGGGGCCAGTGTCTCGCGCAGGCGGTCAAGGCGCGCCTGATCCAGGCCCGGATCAGGATCGAGGCTGACGGTCACGTTGGTTTCAGAGGTAGAAACCAGGTCCACCGACACACCGCACGCCTTGAAGCCAGCGAACACGTCGGCCAGGAAGCCGGCTTGGCGCCACATACCCGCGCCTTCCATGACCACAAGGCGAACGCCGGTCTTGACCGACACGGCTTTCAGGCGCGGGGCATCATCGCCGGGGGCGCCAGTGATGCGCGTACCGGCCAGATCCGGGCGCAATGTCGAACGTACTTCCATGGGGATGTTGGCGCGGCGCGCCGGACCGATACAGCGCGGGTGCAGCACCTTGCCGCCCATGGTGGCGATTTCCTGGGCTTCTTCATAGGACAGGGCGCGCAGATGGCGGGCACCTTCGGTCAGGCGCGGGTCCGCGCTGAACAGGCCGGGCACATCGGTCCAGATTTCCAGCCGGGCCGCCTGCAGGCGTGCAGCAAAATACGCCGCCGAAGTGTCCGACCCGCCCCGGCCCAGCAGCACGGTGGCACCGCTCGCATGGCGGGCGATAAAGCCTTGCGTCAGTACCAGACCAGCGCCGGACAATTGCTCCTGTAACGCCGGGTCGGCGTCCTCGGCTGCGCCGTTATCGAGCCAGGCGCGCGGCTCATCGGCATTGTTCAGGGCCGTCAGGGCGTCGCGGGCATCCAGCAGCACCGGATCGAGCCCGGCGGCTTTCAGGCATTCCAGCCCCAGCTCGCTGGCCATCAGCTCGCCCTGGGCCATCAGCTCGGCGCGCAGGCGGGCGCTGGCCTCGCCCGAATAGCCGATCCCGGCGGAGCGCCGGTCGATGAGGGCGAAATGGTCTTCCAAAAGGGTGTCGGCGTCGAGGCCGGCGTCGGCGGCGAACGCGCGATGGCGCGCCTTGACCGCTTGCGCCGCAGCCTCCCCGGCCCCGGCCAGTGCGGCGGCGGGCAGGGCTTCGAGCAGGTTGGACACCCCGGCCAGCGCCGAGTGGACGATCAGCACCCGCTCGCCGGCCTCCAGGCGCTGCCGGGCGATGTCAGCGATCACGCGCCAACGGTCCGGAGCGGCCACGGACGTGCCGCCGAACTTCATCACGATCCAGGGACAGGCAGCGTTTGCAGGCATGGCGACGATCCGGTCAGGTCTCACAGCGGGGCTGCGTGACATAGCGCGCCATGCTGCACTGCGCAAAGACGTTCAGCGCGGGGTGCAGATCCCCGTCCCCCGCGCTGGGGTATCAGTAAAACGCCTGCAACCCGGTCTGGGCGCGGCCCAGTATGAGGGCATGCACATCGTGGGTGCCCTCATAGGTGTTGACCGTCTCCAGATTCACCGCGTGGCGCAGGATGTGATATTCCTCGGCTATACCGTTGCCGCCATGGATGTCACGCGCCTCGCGGGCGATGGCCAGCGCCTTGCCGCAATTATTGCGCTTCATCATGGAGATGGCTTCGGGCACGTAGGCACCTTCGTCCATCAGGCGGCCCAGACGCAGCGCGCCCTGATAGCCCAGCGCGATCTCGGTCTGCATGTCAGCGAGCTTTTTCTGCACCAGCTGGGTGCCGGCGATAGGCTTGCCGAACACGACCCGCTCCATCGCGTAGTCGCGCGCGGCGCGCCAGCAGAACTCCGCCGATCCCATCGCGCCCCAGGCGATGCCGTAGCGCGCCTTGTTGAGGCAGGAGAACGGCCCGCGCAGCCCCTTCACATTGGGAAGCAGCGCGTCTTCGGGGACCAGCGCATCACTCAGCGAGATCGAGCCGGTAACCGACGCGCGCAGGGACATCTTTCCCTCGATCTTCGGGGTATCGAAGCCAGTCACGCCGCGCTCCACGATGAAGCCGCGAATAACGCCGTCGAGCTTGGCCCAGACCACCGCAAGATCGCTGATCGGCGAGTTGGTGATCCACATTTTCGAGCCGTTCAGGAGATAGCCGCCATCGACCTTTTTGGCCGTGGTGCGCATGGCACCCGGATCGGAGCCGCCATCAGGCTCGGTCAGACCAAAGCAGCCGACCCATTCGCCGGTGGAGAGCCTGGGCAGGTATTTGCGTTTCTGGGCTTCGCTGCCGAATGCCTCGATCGGGTACATGACCAGCGAGGACTGCACGCTCATGGCCGAGCGATAGCCGGAATCCACCGCCTCGACCTCGCGCGCGATCAGGCCGTAGGCGACGTGGGACAGACCCGCCCCGCCATACTCTTCGCCGACGGTTGCGCCGAGCAGGCCGAGTGCGCCCATTTCGGTCATGATCTCGCGGTCGAAGCGCTCTTCACGATAGGCGCTGATGACACGCGGCATGAGTTTTTCACGGCAATAGGCGCGCGCGCTGTGCGCGATCATGCGCTCTTCCTCGTTGAGCTGATGCTCGAGATGGAGCGGGTCTTCCCACGAGAAACTCAACGGGGTGTTATCTGCAGCGTCCAGCGCGGCCATGGGTCATCTCCTGATCACCGCCTGCGACGCGCGGCGGATAATACGCATGCGCAGGCTTGGGTTCGAAATGTTATAAAGATATATCCTTTGATCGGAAACCGTTTGCGCGTGTAGTCTGGCAGTGTGGTACTGAGGCGGAGCTATGGCTGCAACCCTTGTAGAGAAGATCATGGCGCGCGCGGCCGGGCGTGACACAGTGTCGCCGGGCGAGATTGTAACCATCGCGGTGGATCTGGCGATGGCCCATGATTCGTCCGGGCCCAGGCGCTGGCAGGCGCGGCTGGAAGCGCTGGGGACCGGGCTCTGGGACCCGTCGCGGGTCGTGATCGTGTCCGATCACTATGTGCCGGCAGTGGATGCGGACTCAGCGGCCATCCTGCAGCTGACGCGTGAATTCGCGAGCGATTACGGCGTGAAGAATTTCTATGACATGAAGGGCATCTGCCATGTCATCCTGCCCGAGCATGGCCATGTGAAGCCGGGCATGGTGATTGCGGGCGGCGACAGCCATACCACAAATGCCGGTGCGTTCGGTGCCTATGCAGCCGGCTTCGGTGCCACCGACATGACCGCCATCGTGGCCACCGGCGAGACCTGGACCGTCATTCCTGAGACGATCCGCGTGCAGATCGCCGGAGCGCTCAGCGCGGGCGTCACCGCCAAGGACATCATGCTCGCCCTGTGCCGCGATCTGGGCATGGGCAATCATTTCAAGGTGATCGAGTACGCCGGCACCGGCGTGGACACTCTGGACATGGAGGCGCGCACCGTGCTGGCCAATATGGCTGCGGAGCTGGGCGGCGAAACCGGGCTGATCGCGCCGGACCAGACGACGCTCGATCACATCCGCGCCCATGGCGGCAGTGTCGACGACGACGCCATTGAGCGCTGGCGCTCCGATCCGGACGCAGCCTGTGCGCAGGTGTTTGATCTGGACGCCTCCTCGCTGGTGCCGCAAGTGGCCGCGCCGCATTCCCCGGCCAACAGCGCGGGCGTGGACGCCCATGGCGGGGCGCGGATTGATCAGGCCTATATCGGGGCCTGCGTGGGCGCGAAACTCGGCGATCTGCATATGGCGGCCAGGGTCCTGAAAGGTCGGCACGTAGCGCCGGGCGTGCGCCTGCTGGTGGCGCCGGCCTCATCCAAAGTCACGGCGGCCGCAGCGAAAGACGGCACGCTCGCGGCGCTGGTGGAGGCGGGCGCGGTGGTGCTCGCCTCGGGCTGCGGCGCGTGTGCGGGACTGGGTGCCGGCCTGCTGGCGGCCGGGGAGGTGTGCATCTCCTCGACCAACCGGAATTTCAAGGGCCGCATGGGCCACAAGGACGCGTCGGTGTATCTGGGCTCGCCCTACACCGTGGCGGCCAGCGCGATCGAGGGCCGCATCGCCGATCCGCGCCCCTTCCTCAAGGACAAGAGGGCCGCAGCATGAGTGTGCGCGAGGGCCGGGCCTGGGTCTATGGCGACGGGATCGACACCGATCTGCTGGCCCCCGGCCACGCCATGAAGAAAAGCCCGGCGGAGCTCGCCAGACACACGCTGGAAGCCATCGACCCCCATTTTGCAGCCCACATCAAGCCCGGCGACATGCTGGTGGCGGGCGCGGACCTCGGCATCGGATCGAGCCGGGAGCAGGCGGCGATCTCGCTGAAAACGCTGGGCGTTTCGGCGGTGATTGCGAAGAGCTTTGCGCGGATATTCTACCGCAACTGCATGAATATCGGCCTGCCCGCGATCGTGTTTGATCCGGCCGGCCGCATCCATCCCGGCGACACGCTGCGGCTGGATCTGGCCGCCGGGCGCCTGTCCAATCTGGCCAGGGGCGAGACCTGGCCGGTGCCGGCCCTGCCGCCCCACCTCATGGCCATGATCGAACAGGGCGGGCTGATGGCGAGCCTGACGGCCCGCTTTGCTGACCCCGCCGCCCGCCACCCGGTGCCCGCCCGGCCCGTCCCCGCTTCTGGGAGCCTCACATGACTGACCTCAAATCCCGCCTCAAAAACGGCCCCGCCGTCCTGGCGCCGGGCGTGTATGACGCGCTCAGCGCGCTTCTGGTGGCCGAGGCCGGGTTCGAGGCGGCGTATCTGTCGGGCGCCTCCATCGCCTACACCCAGCTGGGCCGCCCCGATCTGGGCCTGGTCAGCGCCAAGGAGGTAGCCGACACCATCGCGCGCATTCACGAGCGCACGGACATCCCCCTGATCGTTGACGCCGATACCGGCTTTGGCAATGCGCTCAACGTGCAGCGCACGGTCAAAACCTTTGAGCGCGCGGGCGCCAGCGCCATCCAGCTGGAAGACCAGCAATTGCCCAAGCGCTGCGGGCATCTGTCCGGCAAGTCGCTGGTCAGCGCACAGGAAATGGCCGGCAAGGTGCGCGCCGCGGTGGATGCGCGCGCCAGCGAGACCACCCTGATCATTGCGCGCACCGACGCCATCGCGGTGGAGGGCTTCAATGCCGCGCTGGACCGCGCCGAGGCGTATCTGGATGCGGGCGCCGACATCCTCTTCATCGAAGCGCCCCAGGACATGGCCCAGATGAACGCCGCCGCCGCCCGCTTCGCCGGCCGCGCCCCGCTGCTGGCCAATATGGTGGAGGGCGGGCGCACCCCGATGCGCACCCTCGATGATCTGTCCGGCGCCGGATACCGCCTGGTGATCACCCCCGGCGCCCTGGTGCGTGCCCTGGCCTTCATGGCCCGCGACTTCCTCAAAACCCTCAAAACCGACGGCGCCACAGCCCGGTACCGCGACCGCATGCTCGATTTCGGCCAGCTCAACGCCCTTCTGGGCATTGACGAGATGAAGGCCGACGGCGAGCGCTATGATGCCGGCGAAGCGCCCAAAGCTGCGGAGTGAGGGGGGCGTGTGAGAGCGTGAGAGGGGTGAGAGTCGGCGCGGAGCGTGAATTCTTATCATCATTACCACCCTCCCGCTTCTCCGGCCGTTTGCGTTCGAGGCCGCCTGGCGCCCCTGCAAACGGGACGCGGCGGATAGTCCGGCATGAGAAAGAGCGGCCCGCAGGTTACACCGGCGTGGGGTGGGGGTGGATAAGGGGGGAGGGCGAGGCTTTGACGCTGGAGGTTTTGCCGGCATTGCTTTCGCCTGGCCCATCCGGGAAGGGCGTTCGGGTTGCTTGATCCCCATCTCTGCCTTCCCGGAATTTGCGTCAGCAAATATCCGGGACCCATCCCGATAGCTTTTAGCCGCCCCGGCGGTGCAGCAAGTCGGTGGATGGGTCCCGGCTCTCGCTCCGCTCGGCCGGGAAAACAATAGTTTGATTTAATCTCCATCCCTGCCTTCCCGGAAGCCGCGAAGCGGCTGTCCGGGACCCATCCCGCCCCATCTCAGCCGCCGCGACGGTGGAGAGTATTGGTGGATGGATCCCGGGTCTCCCCGGCTCAAGGCTCCGCCGCCCGGGAAAACAAGGTGGGTTGTTTGATCCTCGCACGCCCCGCCTTCCCACATTTCCATGCGTCTCAATGACTTATGTGACCTTGTCGGCGGCACGGCGCAGTCCGCGCCGCTTCGGGGAGTATGTCCATGCGTTGTTTGCCCACTCAACTGACCGCCGCTCTGATCGTCCTGGATGCGGGCGCTGCGCCTGTGATGGCGGACGAGGTGTGGTCCACCCCGTTTGGCGACATGCAGTGGGAGACCACGCTGCGCGATATGGCGGTGTTCAACCTCTATGGCGACGGGGTGGCGCCGTCGGAGATGCGCCTGTTCCTTCCGGACCTGCAGAATGATGTGATGGGCGGGCGCGGCCATTATTCGGGCTTCTGGACCGCCGAGAGCGGCGAGCCGGCGTGCAGCGCGGCGCTGACCGATCCCATGGGCACGACCACCTATGACTGGGGCCGGGTGGAGCTGACCTTCGACAATCCCGAGTTTCCGTCCAGCTGGACGGCCCGGTTCGGCGTCTGTTTCGGCGAGCCGGTGGAAGAGTTCCGCGGCGTGACGCCGGCGGGCGGGGGGAAGTAGGGGGCTTCTGGCCCAAATCCCCACCCCTGTTTTCCCGGAAGTCCCGGCCCCGAGCCGGGGCTGTCCGGGACCCATCCCGATAGCTTTGAGCCGCCGCGGCGGTGGAGAGTTTCGGTGGATGGGTCCCGGCTCTCGCTACGCTCGGCCGGGACAACACTATTTTGATCAGATCCACACGCCCCCCGTTATTCTATAACGCGCAGACAGGCCCGCGCCTTGCGTGCTAACCCTTTGGCCAAACAGATATTCGGCGGAGGGTGTTGAGATGCGGGCATGGATGACGGCGCGGGCGGGCTTGTGGGCAGCGGTTCTGGCGGCGCCGCTGGTGCTGACGGCGTGCGGCGAGGGCGCTGGCGAGGGTGCCGGCGCGGGCGGTGAGCCGGGCGCGACCGAGGTCAATCGCTGGGGCCAGAGCGAGCCGGCCGACGCGGTCTTTACCGTGCTGACCAGCGGCACAGCCATCGGCGCGCTGGAGGTCTGGCGCGAAGAGGCCGGCTATGCCATCGGCTATGAATTCCGCAATAACGGGCGCGGGCCGACCTATCAGGAAGCGATTGGCCTGGATGCCGCCGGTCATCCCGTCCACTGGACGGTGGAGGGCGCGACCACGTTCGGCAATCAGGTGGACGAGAGGTTCCACCGCGATGAGACCGGCGCGCGCTGGCGCGATTCCACCGGCGAGGGGCAAGCAGTGCCGGACGGCCCGGCGCTCTATGTGCCGCAGAACGCCAGCCCCTGGGCGCTGGGCCTGGCGGCGCAGGCGCTGATGGCGGCGCCGGAGCGGTCCCTGCCGGCCCTGCCCGGCGGGATGCTGCGCCTGGACCCCGTGGAGACGCTGGAGGTGACCCATGCCGATGGCGGTGTGCGTGCGGTGAGCGTGTGGGCGCTGTCGGGCACCAGTTTGAACCCGTCCTGGGTGCTGATGGACGGCGAGGATTTCTTCGGCACGGTGTCGCCGCGCTTTGCGGTGCTGGCGCAAGGGTTTGAGGGCGAGGATGCGCGCCTGCGCGAGCGGGCGGGGAATTACGAATCCGAACGCTATGGTGCCATCCAGGACCGTGTGGCGCGCCGCTATGAGACGCCGGTGCGTATCGCCAATGTGCGCGTGTTCGATCCCGAAGCGCTGGGCCTGACCGATCTGGTGTCGGTGCGCGTGGAGGGCGAGCGGATCGTGGCGGTGGAAGCGCCGGACGCGCGCGTGACCGGCGAGACGGTGATCGATGGCGCGGGCGGCACGCTGGTGCCGGGCCTGTTTGAAATGCATGCGCATTTGAGCGAGACGGCGGCGTTTCTGAACGTCGCGGCGGGCGTGACCAGCGTGCGCGATATGGGCAATGACAATGACAGCCTGGACCGGCTGGTGGCCGATATCGAGGCCGGGCGTGTGGCGGGGCCGCGCGTGTTCCGCAGCGCCTTCATCGAGGGGCGCAGCCCGTTCAACTCCAATTCCGGCGTGCTGGTGGATTCGGTGGAGGACGCGGTGGCCGCGGTCCACGATTATGCCGACCGGGGCGGGTTTCACCAGATCAAGATCTACAACTCCATGAGCCCGGACTGGATCCCCGAGGTGATCGCCGCGGCGCGTGAGCGCGAGATGCGGGTGTCGGGCCATGTGCCCGCCTTTACCAATGCCGATGCGATGATCGCAGCGGGCTATGACGAGATCACCCATATCAACCAGCTCATGCTGGGCTGGGTGCTGGAGGCGGACGAGGATACGCGCACGCTGCTCAGGCTGACCGCGCTCAAGCGCCTGCCGGAGCTTGATCTGGACAGCGCCGCCGTCAATGCGACCCTGGACGCCATGCAGGCGCGCGGCGTGGCGATTGATCCCACGCTGGTGATCCATGAATCGCTGCTTCTGTCGCGCAATGGCGTGATCAATCCGGGTGCGGTGGATTATATCGACCACATGCCGGTCTCGGTGCAGCGCTCGGCGCGCAGCGCCTGGGTGGAGATCGCCTCTGACGCGGATGACGCGGCCTATCGCGGCGCGTTCGACCAGATCATCGAAACCCTGCGGCGCATGCGCGACCGCGGGATTTTCCTGGTCCCCGGAACGGATACCGGCGGCTCCTTCACCTATCACCGCGAGCTGGAGCTGTATCAGGAGATCGGCATGAGCCCGGCGGAGATTCTCGCCTGGGCCGGTCATGGCATGGCGGAGTATCTGGGCGCGGGTGACGAGGTCGGCCGCATCGCGCCGGGCTATCTGGCGGATTTCTTCCTGATCCCCGGCGATCCCACGGCGGACCTGAAAGCCATCAAAACCATCGCCATGGTGGCCGCGGACGGGGTGATCTATTTCCCGGCGGATATCTACCCTGAATTCGGGATCCGCCCGTTTGTGGACGCGCCGGCGGTGAGCGTGGCGCAGTAGGGGGTTAACCCCGAGACTGCCGTCCCGGACGGCGAAGCCGATCCGGGATCCATCCCGGTCAGTGTCGACCGCCGCAGCGGCGGCCCGTTCTGGTGGATGGGTCCCGGCTCTCCCCCGGATCAAGTCCGGGGTCGGCCGGGAAAGCATGGGGCGGAGATTGCAAGCCCTAAGGCGCGTCGCCGTCCAGCGTCTCGGGCACGATCAAGGTCAGCCAGCCGCCGGCCAGGTCCACGTGGGGGACGGCTTCGCGGGTGAAGGGGGCGTAGACGACGCCGCCCGGCCCGGCAATCTCCAGCACGTCGCCGGCGCCGAAATCCTGCACCGCACGCACGCGGCCCAAGGGCTGGCCGCCGGCATCGCGGGCCTGCAGGCCGATCAGATCGGCGTGGTAATACTCGTCGTCTTCCGGCGGCGGCAGCACGGCGCGCGGCACGTGCAGCAGCGTGCCCTTCATGGCCATGAGCTGTTCGCGGGTGAGGGTTTCACGCAACGTAGCGATCACGAAACCGCCCGCGCCCGGCTTGGCCTTCACGGGCGTGAGCACAGGCTTGCCCGACGCATCCAGGAAGGGACCATAGCTGCACACCAGGGCCGGATCGCCGAACGCCTTGATCTTCGCCTCGCCGCGCACCCCGTGGGCGCCGGCCAGGGCGGCAATGACGATCAGCTCCGGTGACGGATCGGCGGTCTTTTTTGTCATGAGCAAGGCTCAACGCAGCCCGGCCCCGCGCGGATGCGCAGGGCCGGTGCGATGATCAGGCCTGGGTGTCTTCGGCCGGGGTCTCTTCAGCCGGGGCGTCAGCGGCGGGCGCCTCTTCTGCGGCGGCTTCGGCCGGGGCGTCTTCAGCAGGGGCTTCCTCGACCGGGGCCTCTTCCACCGGAGCCGGGGCTTCAGCGGCGGCCTTGGCTTCGGCGGCGGCGGTCTTGCGGGCTTCTTCCTTCTCGGCGCGCTCGGCGGCGCGTTCCTTGGCATTGGCGCCCGGCTCGCCCTTTTTCAGGTTCTGGCCCGGCTTCCATTCCATCACGCCGGCGGCGGCGAGGAAGCGCGCGACGCGGTCGGTGGGCTGGGCACCCTTTTTCAGCCAGTCGGCGGCTTTCTCGGTGTCCAGGGTCACGCGGTTCTCGTGATCCTTGGGCAGCATCGGGTTGTAGGTGCCGATCTTTTCAATGAAGCGGCCATCGCGCGGATTGCGGCTGTCAGCCACGACGATGCGGTAATAGGGGCGCTTCTTGGCGCCGCCACGGGCGAGACGGATTTTAACGGCCATGAGATTCGAAGTCCTTTGGTTGGTTGAATGTCAGCGTTTGGTTTTGCCGCCGGGCAGGCCGGGCAGACCCGGAAAACCGCCGGAAGCCGGCGGCTGAGACGGTCCGCCAGCGCCCGGCAGGCCTGGCAGTCCACCCGCGCCCGAAGGCGCGCGTCCCTTGAGAAGATCGGCGGCGGCGGCGTCGAGACCCGCGCCACTCATGCCGGGGGGCATTTTGCCGCCGCCGGGCATGCCGGGCAGGCCTTTGCCCTTGCCGGCCTTCTTCATCATGTCCGCCATCTGGCGGTGCATCTTGATCAGCTTGTTGACCTCGGGCACCTCCACACCGGCACCCTTGGCGATGCGGCGCTTGCGGCTGGCCTTGAGGATGTCCGGCTTGGCGCGCTCTTCGGGCGTCATCGACAGGATGATCGCCTCCTGGCGCGAGATCGCCTTGTCGTCAAAGCCAGACGCCGCGACCTGCGCCTTGGCTGCCTTGTTCATGCCGGGCATCATGCCCATGATCGAGGCGAGCCCGCCCATTTTCTTGAGCTGGGCCAGTTGCTGGCGGAAATCCTCCAGATCGAACTTGCCCTTGGCCATTTTGCGCGCGAGGCGCTCGGCCTGGTCCTGATCCACCTCGGCGGCGGCTTTCTCCACCAGCGAGACGATGTCGCCGCGCCCCAGAATCCGCCCGGCCAGACGGCGCGCGTCAAACGCGTCGAGCCCGTCCACCTTTTCCGAGACGCCCAAAAACTTGATCGGCAGGCCGGTGACCCAGCGCATGGACAGGGCCGCGCCGCCGCGCCCGTCGCCATCCATCCGCGTCAGGACGAGACCCGTCAGCGGCAGGCGCTCGTGAAAGCGGCGCGCCGTCTCCACCGCGTCCTGACCGGTCAGGGCGTCGGCCACCAGCAGCGTCTCGCGTGGGCGGGCGATGTCGGCGATGCGCGCGGCCTCGGCCATCATCTCTTCATCGATGGAGGTGCGCCCGGCCGTGTCCAGGATCACCACGTCAAAGCCCTGCAGGCGCGCCGCGCTCATGGCGCGCTTGGCGATCTCGGTGGCCGACTGTCCCTTGACGATGGGCAGGCAGGCGACGCCTGCTTTTTCGGCCATCTGGGCGAGCTGCTCCATCGCCGCCGGACGGCGCGTATCCAGCGAGGCGACCAGAACCTTTTTCTTCTCGCGGCTGGTCAGGCGCAAAGCGAGCTTGGCCGTGGTGGTGGTCTTGCCGGAGCCCTGAAGGCCCGCCATCAGGATCGCCACTGGCGGCTCGCCGCCCAGCGACAGGCCCTCAGGCTCGCCCTCGCCGCCCAGCAGCACCACCAGCTCGTCATGGACGATCTTGATGACCTGCTGGCCGGGGGCCACAGCGCGGATGACGCGCTCGCCCACCGCCTCGGCGCGCACCCGGCTCATGAAGTCCTTCACCGCCGGCAGGGCCACATCGGCCTCCAGCAGCGCCACACGGATCTCGCGCAGGGCCGCGTCCACGTCCTTCTCAGAGAGCGCGCCGCGCCCCGTGAGCTGGTCGAAGACGCCGGACAGGCGGTCGGTCAACGTGTCGAACATTCAAAGCCCTTCAATAGCCGCTCATGTCCCTGAAGCCGCGCCGGCAAGCGCACACGCCGCAACAACCCCGCTGGACGCAACGCGTCGAGCCTGGGTGTCTCGCCGGCCTCCAGGAGGGTGTCCCGCGCTTTCGCGGGCTCCGTGTGCCGGTGATGACGAGCGGTAAGCCGGTCGCTTCAGAGAACCCGCGGGGGATAGGGGGAGACGGCGGGAGAGTCAAGGGTGAGGGGATTCCACCCCCTACCCCGCCACCTTCTTCAGGCGCTCGCGCAGCTCGGCCAGGACGTATTCATTGCCCGCGGCGATGTCGCCGGTTTCCAGCACGTCGCCGGTTTCCTCGATAGCGCCGGCGAAGCCGCCCGCTTCGCGCATCATGACGATACCGGCTGCGATGTCCCAGGGCTTCAGCCCGCGCTCCCAGAAGCCGTCGAAGCGGCCCGCGGCGGTCCAGGCCAGATCCAGCGAGGCGGCGCCATAGCGGCGGATGCCGGCGCACATGGGCATGATGGCGTGGAGTTCCTTCAGGGCGCGGGCATGGCCGGTCTTGCCGAAGAAGGGCAGGCCGGTGGCGATGACGCAGTCCTGGAAATGGCGGCGCTCGGCGACGCGCAGGCGGCGGTCATTGACATAGGCGCCGCGGCCCTTTTCGGCGTGGAACAGATCGTCGGTGGCCGGGTTATAGATCACGCCCGCGATCAGCTCGCCCTCGCGCTCCAGCGCCACGGAGATGGCGAAATGGGGCTGGGCGTGGGTGAAGTTCGTGGTGCCGTCCAGCGGATCGACAATCCAGCGGTGGGAGCGGTCGGTGCCGTCCACCGCGCCGCGCTCCTCCATCAGGAAGCCATAGCCCGGACGCCCGCGCGACAGCTCGGCGAACAGGATTTCTTCCGATTTGAGATCGGCGGCGGTGACGAAATCGGCCGGGCCCTTGCGCGAGACCTGCAAATGCTCGACCTCGTTGAAGTCGCGCACCAGCTTGCGGCCGGCCTTGCGGACCGCGCCGGTCATCACCTGCATCAGGGCGGAGACATTTCCCATGGGCCTAGTCGGCCCGGCGCACGTAGGTGCCGTCTTCGGTGGACACGACGATCTTCTCGCCCACGCCGACAAAGGGCGGCACGGCGGATTTGACACCGCCCGACAGCACAGCCGGCTTGTAGGAATTGGCCGCCGTCTGGCCCTTCACCACCGGCTCGGTCTCGACCACTTCCAACTCCACATGATTGGGCAGGGTGATGCCGATGGGCTTGTCCTCGTAGAGCTCGACCATCACCTTCATGCCGTCGGACAGGAAGGCGGCGCGCTCCTCGCTGACGAAATCGATGTGCAGGGAGATCTGCTCGTAGGTTTCGGTGTTCATGAACACCAGCATCTCGCCCTCGGGATAGAGATACTGATAATCGCGCTGCTCCAGGCGCACGCGCTCCACCTTGTCGGCCGAGCGGAAGCGCTCATTGAGCTTGCGCCCGTCGAGAATGTTCTTCAGCTCCACCTGGGCGAAGGCACCGCCCTTGCCGGGCTTCACGTGATCGGCCTTGACCGCCGTCCACAGCGTCTCCTGGTGCTTGATCACCATGCCGGGCTTGATTTCATTGCCGTTGATTTTCATGGAAGGCGCGATCCTGGGATGCGGCGCGTCCGGACGGACCGGGCGCGGGTTTGTCTAGAGCCGCGCCCGTGTATCAGGGCCGCCCGGCCCCGGCAAGCTGCACGCCCTCACCCCGCCGCCAGCGCCCCCGTCTCCATCACTGTACTCATGAGCCGCCGCGCCCATCCCAGGCCGAAAGTCGGGAATGTGTTGAGGCGGGCATAGAACACCATGCGCCGCGCCGCGATCTCGCAGATCGTATCGGCGGGTTTGAGGCGCGCGGCGGCGGCCAGCGTCTGCGGGCCGATCACGCCGTCATCGGCAACGCCGAGCGCCCTTTGGAGGAAGAGCGCAGCCTGGCGGGGGCCGTGATTGACCGCGGCGTCAAAGACCATCGCATCCACGCCCGCCGGCAGATCATCGCAGCGGCACGCATCCCAGTAGCGCGCGCGATAGATAGCGCCGGCCTCCTGCCGGGTCAGGGCGCGTACATCCTCGCGGCTCACCGGCGCGCTGCGCCAGGCCGCGAGCGTGCCTTGGGTGATGCCGAAATTCGTGGCACCGCCGGGATCAGCCGGGTGATCGGAAAATCCCCCCTCCCAGTGAAACACGTGCGCCAGCGCCGTCTCGAACCTGTCCATGCCGGTCTCCCTGAATTGAACGCGACAGAGCATGGGGCCATCGCTCCGTTGTCTGATAACGACGGGATAGCAGGGCGGACGGTGCGCCCATGGAATGGCGAAATGCATTCCCGTCGGCGCGCAAAGCCAGTAAAGCTCGCGCCCATGATTGAAGGTCTCTCCCGTCTCGGCTTCGGCGTCTCGGGCGCCCATGGCACGCCGCTGGTTCCCGCCCACGCCACGCTGGGCCTGATCCGGCATGCGTTCGAGGGCGGGGTGCGGGTGTTCGACACCGCGCCCGCCTATGGCGCGGGCGAGGCGGAGCGGCGGCTGGGCCGGGCGTTGCGGGAGCTGCCGCGCGATCATGTTTTCGTCTGCACAAAGGCGGGGATTGCCAGCAGCGGTGTGGCCCGGCGCAGCCGCGATTTCTCGCCCGCAGCCATCGAAACCAGCCTGCGCGCCAGCCTGTCCCGGCTGGACGTGGAGGGGGTGGACGCGCTGTTCCTGCACGGACCCGACCCGTCCGAGCTGACAGATGCGTTGTTCGCCCGGCTGGCGGCGCTGAAATCGTCAGGCGCGTTTGGGCGGCTGGGCGTGACCGGGCTGGGGCCGGAGCTGGACGCCGCCATCGCCACAGGGCGGTTTGATCTGATGATGGCCCCTGTCCACCCTTTCATCGGGGCCCGCGAAGACGCGCGCCTGGCCGCCGCCCGCGCCCGCGGCATGGCGGTGATCGCCATTCAGACGGCAGGCGATGCGCGCCCGGCGCGGCGCGTCCCGCGCCGTCCGGCCGATCTCTATGCGCTGGCGCGCAGTCTGCGTCCGGCCACAGGCGGACGGGGACGGGTGCATCCGGCGGCGGGCGTCCTTGCGGCGCTGGCGCGCAGCGATGTGGACAGCGTGCTGGTCAACACCACGCGGCGCGCCCATCTCGACGCCCATCTCGACGCCGCCGGGCTGGGCTGACGCCGGGGGCGCGCTAAATGCTGCGCCCATGAGCCAGACCGATCTGTTTTCCGGTGCCCTCAGCGCCGCCCTGCCCGGCCCGACGCGTGCCGCCGGGCTCGCCCGGCTTGCGGCATTCACGCCGTCCATGGGCCGGGTGTATGGCGCGCACCGCAATGAGGACCGGGGGCCGGATGACCGGTCCAATATCTCGGGCCTTAGCGCCCATATACGCCGGCGGATGATCGGCGAGGACGAGCTGGCCCGCGCCGCGATAGAGGCCCACGGGCTTCAGGGCGCGGAAAAGTTCGTCCAGGAGGTCTGCTGGCGCACTTACTGGAAAGGCTGGCTGGAGATGCGGCCCTCGGTCTGGGCCGATTACCGCACCGGGCTGGCGCGTGATCTCGACGCGCTGGAACGTGATCGCGCGCTGGCGGCCCGCTACACCGCCGCTATGGAGGGACGCACGGGACTGGACTGCTTCGACGCCTGGGCGGGCGAGCTGGATGCGTTCGGCTATCTGCATAATCATGCGCGCATGTGGGCGGCCTCGATCTGGATCTACACGCTGGGCCTGCCCTGGCGTCTGGGGGCGGACTGGTTCCTGCGCCATCTCATCGACGCCGACCCCGCGTCCAACACGCTGAGCTGGCGCTGGGTGGGGGGCTTGCATACGCCGGGCAAGACCTATCTGGCGCGCGCTGACAATATCGCGCGGTTCACAGGCGGCCGCTTCCAGCCGCGCGCCGGCGATCTGGCACCTGAGGCACCGCCGCTGGCGGACGATCCGGGTCATCCCGCGCCGGTACCGCTGGCACCGGCGGCGCGCCTGGACCGGACTGCGCCGGGCTTCCTGCTGCTGACGGCCGACGACCTGCACCCGGAAAGCTGGGGCCTGGCGGGGATGGATATTGCCGGCGCGGTGACGCTGGATACGTCCGCCGCGCTCAGCCCGCTCGCGACTGGTGCCGCGGCAAACGCCTTCACCTGCGCCGCCTTCGAAGATGCGCGCCAGCGCACGGCGCAGACCTTGGGCTGCCCGGTTCACGAGGCCGCGTCCATGGCCGACGTCATCGCCCTCGCCAAGCAGGCCGGTGCCCGCCAGATCCTGACCCAGCGCCCCTGTCAGGGCCCGGCGCGTGACGCCCTGGATTCGGCCATGCCCACGTTCAAGTCCGCCGGCCTGACGCTGGGCGAACTGCGCCGGGACTGGGACCGGGGCTTCTTCACCCATGCGCAAAAAGGCTTTTTCAAGCTGAAGCAGGCCATCCCCGGCGTGCTCGGATCACTGGATCTGATCTGAGGCGCACACCCGCGTCCGGATGACAAATCGCACCAGCCCCGCTAAGCCATCATCGTCTGGCCATGCTCGCGCATCGGTCCGGCGTGAAGCGAGGTGACGGGATGCAGACCGATCTGCTGGCGAAACTGAAGGCGCTTGCCGAGCCCTCGCGCCTGCGCATCGTGTCGCTGCTGTCCCAGGGCGAAATGACGGTGAGCGAAATCATCCAGGTGCTCGGCCAGAGCCAGCCGCGCGTGTCGCGTCACTTGAAGCTCCTGGCAGACGCCGGTTTGTGCGAGCGCTTCCCCGAAGGCGGCTGGGTATTCTACCGGCTGGTGCGCACCGGACCGGTCTCGAGGCTGGCAGCGCTGATCGAGGACTTCACCGATCCTGAATACCCCCAGGTACAGCGTGACCGCCAGCGCCTGAGCGAGCTGAAACGCCTGCGCGCCCAGAGCGCCGAACGCTTTTTCGAGGCCGCCGCGGCGCAATGGGCGCAGATCCGCTCCATGCATTTCTCCGAAGCGGCGGTGGAAAATGAACTGGTGCGCCTGGTGACCGGCCGGCGCTTCAAAAGCCATGTGGATGTGGGCACGGGCACCGGGCGGATGCTGGAGCTGTTCAGTGCCCAGGCCGATGAAGGCATGGGCGTGGATCTGTCGCGCGAAATGCTGTCGGTTGCGCGCGCCAAGTTGTCAGAGGCCGGGCTGAGCACGCGCTTCGTGCGCCAGGCGGACGCCTCGGCTCTGCCGGTGGAAGATGGCGCTGCCGACCTGGTCACCGTGCACCAGGTGCTGCACTATCTGTCTGACCCGCGCGAGGCGGTGCGCGAATGCGCGCGCGTGCTGGCACCCGGCGGTGTCTTGCTGATCGTGGACTTCGCCGAGCACCGGCACGAAGCCTTGCGCGTGGAGCATCATCACCGCCATCTCGGCTTCCCCCCCGCCCAGGTCACCGGCTGGCTGACCGGCGCGGGCCTTGACCTCAAACAGCTTGTCACCCTCGAGCCGGAAGGCATCAAGGGCGGGCTGACCGTGCTGATCTGGGCCGCCGAACACCGGCAGGACTGAAATTCTGGAGCACCCCCGATGACTCTCGCCGCCCTGACGACCCATGCCGGCCGCCTCGCCAAAGCTGACATGAGCACCCTGATCGCGCAGCCTCGCCGCGATGACGCGCTGGTGGTCGACGCCGCCGGCCTGGTGTTCGACGCCCGCCGCCAGCGCCTGGATATGGAGGCCTGGGCCGCCCTTCTGGGTGCCGCACACGAGGCCCGCGTGCCGGACGCCTTCGCGGCCATGATGCGCGGCGATCAGGTCAACACCACTGAAGGCCGCCCGTCTTTGCACACCGCCTGCCGCAACCCGGAGCGCCTGTCTGACGCGGCGCTGGCGGGCCGGCTGCGCGACGCCCGCGCGCGCACCGCCGCCTTCACCGACGCGACGCAGGCGCACGATGTGCTGGACGGTCATCCCTTGCGGCGCATCGTCAATATCGGCATTGGCGGATCCGATCTGGGGCCGCGCTTCATCTATGACGCCCTGAAAGCCTGGCGGCGCGAGGGCGTGGAGGCGCGCTTCGTCTCCAATCTCGATCCGGCCGATCTGGACGACGCGCTGGAGGGGGCCGAGCCTGAGACCACGCTGGTGGTCATCGTGTCGAAATCCTTCACCACCCAGGAAACCCTGATGAATGGCCAGGCGGCGCGCGACTGGCTCGCGGCACGGCTGGGCGAGGCCGGTGCCAATGCGCGCCTGTGCGCGGCGACAGCCGCGCCGGACAAGGCGGCGGCGTTCGGCGTGGATCCCCAGCGCATCTTCCCGTTCGAGGACGGGGTGGGCGGGCGCTATTCGCTGTGGTCGCCGGCGGGGATCGCCATCGAGCTGGCGGTGGGCTCACGGGTCTATTCGCGCCTGCTGCACGGCGCACGGGTGATGGACGATCATGTGATGGACGCGCCGCCCGCCGCCAACATGGCCATCGCCAAGGGACTGGTGGACGCCTGGAACCGGGCGGCGCGCAGGCTCCCCTCGCGCTGTGTGACGGCCTATTCCTCACGCCTCGAGCGCCTGCCCGCCTATCTGCAACAGCTGGAGATGGAGAGCCTGGGCAAGTCGGTGACCCATGACGGAAGCGCGCTGGCGGCAAGTCATTCGGGCGCGCTGGTGTGGGGCGGGCGCGGCTCGGACCTGCAGCACTCGGTGTTCCAGTGGCTGCATCAGGGCCAGGACGAGGCGCCGGTGGACTTCATCGCCCTCAAGGATGCGGGGTTCATGGAAGACCCGCGTGCGCGCGCGCTCAACGCCAACATGACCGCTCAGGGCGCAGCCCTGACCACGGGACGCGGCGGCGGCGAGGGCCCGCTCTCGGCGCACAAGGCCATCACGGGCGGGCGGGCGAGCAGTACGATCCTTCTGCCCGGCCTGAGCCCTGAGAGCCTGGGCGCGCTGGTGGCATTGCATGAGCATAAAGTCGTTGTGGAGGCCGCGCTTTACGGCCTGAACCCGTTTGACCAATGGGGCGTGGAGCTGGGCAAGGCGCTTGCCCGCGATCTGCTTTCCGGCGACACGGGCGGCTTCGATCCCGTTGCGCTTGATCTCGCCCGCAGGCTGGGGCTGGACGCCGTCTAGGCGTTCGCTTCCGGGGTGCGAATCCGCTTATATGCGCGCCACTGACAGGCTCTTGACGAAGGCTCGCCCATGACCCGCACCCCCGCTCTCCCCCCTCTGGACACCACGGCGATCCAGCCGCTGGCCGACGCCATCCGCGCCCTCGCCATGGATGCGGTGGAAGCGGCCAAGTCGGGCCATCCGGGGATGCCCATGGGGATGGCGGACGCCGCCGCCGTGCTGTGGACGCGCCACATCAAGTTTGACCCGGCCGATCCCGCCTGGCCGGACCGGGACCGGTTCGTACTGTCAGCCGGTCACGGCTCCATGCTGGTCTATTCCATCCTGCACCTGATCGGGGTGGAGGGTGTGACCATGGAGGAGCTGAAAAACTTCCGCCAGCTCGGCTCCAAGACGCCGGGCCATCCCGAGTACGGCCACACGCCGGGCGTGGAGACAACCACCGGCCCGCTGGGTCAGGGCATTTCCACGGCGGTGGGCATGGCGCTGGCCGAGCGCATGCTGAACGCGCGCTATGGCGATGATCTTGTGGACCACCATACCTTCGTCATCGCCTCGGACGGCGATCTGCAGGAAGGCATCAGCCAGGAAGCCATTGCGCTGGCCGGTCACTGGAAGCTGAACCGGCTGATCGTGCTATGGGACGACAACTCCATCTCCATCGACGGCTCCACCGAGCTGTCCGACACCACTGACCACGGCGCGCGCTTTGAAAGCGCGGGCTGGCGGGTGTTTCACGTGGACGGACATGACCCCAAAGCGGTGGACGACGCGCTGACGCAGGCGCGGCTGAGCGACCATCCGGTGCTGATCGCGTGCAAGACCATCATCGGCAAGGGCGCGCCCACCAAGGCCGGCACGGCCGGGTCCCACGGGTCGCCGCTGGGCGCGGACGAGATTGCCGGTGCCCGCAAGGCCATGGGCTGGACCCATGGCGCGTTCGAGATTCCGGACGCCGTGTATGAGGGCTGGCGAAGCGTGGCGGAACGCGGCGCGCAGGCCCGCGCGGCGTGGACGCAGCGCCACGCCACGTCATCATCGCGCGCGCAGTTCGATGCGCAGCTGTCGGGAGACACGCCCAAAGCCGCGCTGGAGGCGCTGGACGCTCATATCGCCAAGCTCATGACCGACAAGCCGGCGCTGGCCACCCGCGCCGCGTCGGGCAAGGCGATTGAAAGCTTCTGGGACAAAGTCCCCGGCCTGACCGGCGGATCGGCGGACCTGACCGGCTCGGTCAACACGCTGGTGAAGGGGCAAGCCCCGCTCAGCGCTGACAATTACGCCGGCCAGTACATCCATTACGGCGTGCGCGAGCACGGCATGGCCGCGGCCATGAACGGCATGACGCTGCATGGCGGCGTGCGCCCCTATGCCGGGACCTTCCTGGTGTTTTCAGACTATTGCCGCCCGGCGGTGCGCTTGTCGGCGCTGATGAACCAGCCGGTGATCTATGTCTTCACCCACGATTCCATCGGGCTGGGCGAAGACGGCCCCACCCACCAGCCAGTGGAGCATCTCTCCGCCCTGCGCGCCATCCCCAATCTGGCGGTGTTCCGACCCGCTGACGCGGTGGAGGCCGCCGAAGCCTGGCGTGTGGCGCTGGAGCGCCGGGACGGGCCGACCTGCCTGATCCTGTCGCGCCAGAAGACGCCGCACCTGCGCACGGACACTGGCTCGAAGAATCTCAGCGGGCGCGGTGCCTATGTGCTGAGCGAGGCGGACGGGACGGCTCAGGTAACCCTGATCGGCACCGGCACCGAGACCGCGCTGGCGCTGGAAGCCCAATGCCTCCTGAAAGAGCGCGGCGTGGACGCCCGCGTGGTATCCGCACCCAGCGTCGAGACCTTCCTGGCCCAGGACAAGGGGTATCGCGACAGCGTGGTCGATCCGGCTCTGCCCGCCGTGGCGGTGGAGGCCGGGATACGCTGGGGCTGGGACGCGCTGATCGGACGCGAAGGCGGATTTGTCGGCATGACCGGTTTTGGCGCGTCGGCACCGGCGGAGGCGCTCTACGATCATTTCGCCATTACAGCGCAGGCTGTGGCGGCTGAGGCCCTCAAGCGCGTATAAGCCTATACCGCCTCCGGCGCGCACACCTGACCGCGCGCGCCCTGCCCGCAGCAAACACGGATCGCTCATGAGCGTGCTCGAAGCCATGGCCGAGGACGGCCTCGACCTGAACGACACCGAAGCGCTGACCGCCTTTGTGGCCGACGCCCACGCGGTGGATGCGGCGGCGTTGCTGGACGAGCTGGAGCCCGAACAGGCGCGCGATCTTCTGATGGCCCAGACACTGGATCATCAGACCGAGATTTTCGGCTATCTCTATGGCGATACCCAGGAGGCGCTGGCGCTGATCCTGGAGCGCGCCAAGCTGGTCGAGATCGTCAGCGAGATGAACTCCGACGACCGGGCCGACCTCTATAACCGGCTCACCGAAGATCAGCGCGCCGCGCTGATGCCCGGTCTGGCGCGCGCCGAACGCGAAGACATCCGCCGCCTCGCCTCCCACGAAGAGGGCACGGCCGGCGCGATCATGACGTCGGACTACGCCACGCTGGGTCTGGAGCTGACCGCAGGCGAGGCCATCGATTCCCTGCGCAAGGAAGCGCCGGACAAGGAAACCATCTATCGCGCCTATGTCGTGGATGAGGAGCGCAAGCTATTGGGCTCGGTGCGCCTGCAGGCGCTGATCCTGGCCGCCCCGGACACCCCGATCGCCGAACTGATGGAGCGCGGCGCTCTGGTGGTGCGTCTGGAGGAAAGCCAGGAAGAGGTAGCCCGCAAGATCGCGCGCTATGACGTGCTGGCCATCCCGGTGATCAACGAGTCCGGAGAGCTGGTCGGCATCGTCACCCATGACGACGCGATCGACGTGGTCGAAGCCGAAGCCACAGAGGACTTCCACAAATTCGCCGCTGCCGGCTCCCTTGGCGAAAGCGTGCGCGATGCGCCGATTTTCACCCTCTACCGCAAGCGCATTGTCTGGCTGGTCATCCTGGTGTTCGCCAATCTGTTCTCCGGCGCGGGTATCGCGGTGTTTGAAGACACGATCGCCGCCTATGTGACGCTGGTGATCTTCATGCCGCTGATCATCGGTTCAGGCGGCAATGCCGGGGCGCAAGGCGCGACACTGATGGTGCGCGCCCTGGCCACAGGCGACGTCGTGATGAAGGACTGGGGCGTGCTGCTGGGCCGCGAGCTGCTTGTGGCGGCCATGCTGGGCGGGACCATGGCGCTGGCTGTGGCGCCCATCGGCTATGCGCGCGGCGACATGGGCATCGCGCTCGTGGTGTCGATTTCAATGGTGATCGTGGTGCTGGTCGGCAGCCTGATCGGGATGAGCCTGCCCTTTGTGCTCAGCCGGCTGAAAGTCGATCCCGCAACCGCCAGCGCCCCGCTGATCGCCACCATCGCCGACGTGATGGGCATACTGGTTTACTTCTCCATCGCCACAGCGATCCTGTTCCCGTAACGGGGCATTATCCTTGTAAATCTGACATTTAATGTTCGATTTGCAGGGATGAGTGATCGCAAGTCCCTGTTTTCGTGAGAGTGACCTCTGAAGCCCTAAACCCGCCGGGCGTGGCCGAAGGCCAGCAGGCGGGCGATAGCGTCGCGGGCCTTGTCCTCGCCCAGCATGGCGAAATCGGCGGCGCTTACCGTCTCGCCCGCCACCAGGCGCTCCAGCGCCGGACCGGCGGCCAGATCAATCATCACCGGCCCGCCGGGTCCCGTGACCGCGATATGGCCGTCGTCTTCCGCCAGATGCAGCGCGGTCAGTGCCCGCCGGCGCACCGGCGTGCTGTCCGTCACCGGGCCGCCGGTCAGCGCGCCACTTGTGTCGGGCGTGCGGCTGGTGACGAATTCATCGGCGAACAGGGCGATGACCGAGGCGATATCGGCCTCGGACTCCACCGCGCGCAGCGCCTGGGTGAAACGGGCCTGAAACACTGTCGCATCCGCGCTGTGATGGAAGCCCGGCGGCAGGGAGCGCCGCAGCTCGGGCAGGCGCAGGGCAGCCTCCGACACCGCTTCCAGCAGAAAATCGGCCCAGGTGCGGGTAATGACCCCGGTGGTGATGTGCAAAGACGGCGCGCCCGACCCCTCATTGACCGCGTCATGCATCAGCCCGCGCGGCACGTAGAGCACGTCACCGGGTTTCAGGATCAGCTCCTGGCTCGGCGCGCCAGCCGCGTACTGGCCCGGCGTGAAGCGCTCCCCACGATAGGGCGCACCGACGGGCGAGTCATAGAGCCGCCAGCGCTTCTCGCCCTCCACCTGGAGGACGAAGACGCAATGATTGTCATAATGGGTCTGGAAGCCCTGGGCGTTGGGTGGGGTGAGGTAGATATTCGTCTGCACATGGGCAGACAGATCGGCCTCCAGCGCCCGGCACAGATCGGCGAGCGGGCGCACACGCGTGTGCAGCTGGGGCAGGATCAGGGTCGCGCCCTGTTGGAACAGGCGCGCGGCCTGCCCCCGGTCCAGCACGCCCAGGCGGTTGATATAGGCGCTTTCAGCCAGCTTGGGTTCGGCGCGGGCCATGGAGGCCTCGCCCTCGCGGAACAGCTCATCAGCCAGGCGGCGGTCAATGTCGGCCGTGGAGATCAGGGCGCGAAACCGGTCCGGATCGCGCCCGGGCACGTGAAGCGCGCGCCTTTCATAGACCTCATCAAGGAAACCGGCCTCATCGTGCGGCGCGATCAGCTCGGCGAGCCCGAACGGGCCGGACTTGGCGTCCATGATCAGCAGCGCCGCCCCTGACCACCCGGGTCGGCCCAGGGGCCGGAATCAGAGTCCGAACAGGACCGCGATCCGCCGCGGCCATAATTGGCGCGATCCGCATACGAGCCGCTATCATTGTCGGTGATGCCGGTATAGCCCGGCTCGTACCCGCCGCAGCGCACGCCCTGCCCGCCCGGATCGGCATAGCGCCCGCTATCGGCGTCCGAGCAAGCCCGTCCGCCGCCGGAGCCGCGCCCGTGTCCATAATTGGCGCGGTCGGCATAGGCACCGCCATCATTATCTGTGAAGCCGGTATAGCCCGGCTCGTACCCGCCGCAGCGGCGGCCCTGACCGCCCGGATCGGCATAGGCCCCGCTATCGGCGTCCGTGCAGCCCGACCCGTGAACGGGCCCGCCGCCATATCCGCCCGAGCGGCCATGGCCGACGGCGTCAAACGGATCGGAATCGGTGGCACCGGTATACGGGCCGGTGGCGCATCCGGTCAGGCCGGCCGCGCCCAGCGCCACCCCGCCGCCGGCCACACGCGCCAGAAACGATCGCCGCGTCAGTGGTCTGAATTTCGCCATGCCCGCCCCCAAAGCTGCAACACCTTGATGCTACGCCTCTTCCCACGCGCTGGCGAGCGAAAATTCGCAGCCTTGAGGGCGTCTGAAACCATAGGAGCGGGAGGGGGCGAGGCGGGCTATGCTGACGCCATGAGCGCAGCGATTCGCATTCTTGGCGTCGATCCCGGTCTTAACGCCACGGGCTGGGGGCTGATTGATCAGTCCGGGTCGCGCCTGACCCTTGTGGCCTATGGCGTCATCCGTGCGCCGTCGCGCGCGCCCATGGCCGAACGCCTGTGTGCGATTTACGACGCGCTGGAGGTGCTGATCGGCGCGCATCAGCCCAACGAGGCCGCGGTCGAGGACCAGTTCGTCCACGTCAATCCGGCCAGCGCCCTGAAACTCGGTCAGGCAAGGGCTGCGGCGATGCTGGCGCCTGCGCGGGCCGGGCTGACGGTGGCCGAATATGCGCCGCGTCTGGTGAAAAAGGCGGTGGTGGGCACGGGCGCGGCAGACAAGGCCCAGGTCGCGGCCATGGTGTCGGTGATCCTGCCCGGCGCGAAGGCCGAGGCCGACGCGGCCGACGCGCTGGCCGTGGCGATCTGTCATGCCCATCACCGGCGCCCGGCCGGGATGGTTTCAGCGAGGGCGGCGTCATGATCGGCAAGCTTAAAGGCATGGTGGACGCCGTCGGCGAGGAAGAGGCGGTCATCGATGTGGGCGGGGTGGGCTATCTCATCCATGCCGGCGCGCGTACGCTCTCGCGTCTCAGCCCCGGCGCGGCGGTGAGCGTGCATGTGGAGACCTATGTGCGCGAAGACGCGCTGAAACTCTTCGCCTTCCTCACCGATGCCGAGCGGGCCTGGTTCGTGCGATTGCAATCGGTGCAGGGCGTGGGCGCGCGCCATGCGCTGGCGATCCTGGACGCGATTGCGCCGGGCGAGATTGAAAGCGCCGCGGCGCTGGGCGACACTTCGGCTTTCTCGCGCGCCAAGGGCGTCGGCCCCAAGCTCGCCCAGCGCATTGCGGCGGAGCTGAAAGACAAGGCGCCCCCGGCGGGCCGCACGCTGGGCGGGGGCGCGGCGCTGGCGGCGTCTGCCGGTTCAACCGCGCCATCCGCGCCCGCCGCCCCCGCCGCCAGCGCTGCGCGCGAAGCGGCTGTCTCGGCCCTGATCAATCTGGGCTATGGCGAAAGCGACGCCCGCCGCGCCGCAGCCCAGGCCCTGCGTGATCTGGGCGATGAGGCGGGCGAAGGGGCGCTGATCAAGGCGGCTCTGAAGGAGCTGGCGCGATGAGCGAACCTGAGCGCATCATCTCGCCGGAGGATCAGGCCGGGGACGGGCGCGACAAGGCGCTGCGGCCCTTGTCCTTTGGCGATTTTGTGGGCCAGACGGCAGCGATCTCGAATCTCAAAGTGTTTGTCGACGCCGCCGGCCGGCGCGGTGAGGCGCTGGACCATGTGCTGCTGTCCGGCCCGCCGGGTCTGGGCAAGACCACGCTGGCCCAGATCGTCGCGCGCGAGCTGGGCGTGGGCTTTCGCGCCACCTCCGGTCCTGTCATTGCGCGCGCCGGCGATCTGGCGGCCATCCTGACCAATCTGGAGCCGCGCGACGTCCTGTTCATCGACGAGATCCACCGCCTGCAGCCCATTGTGGAGGAAATCCTCTACCCGGCCATGGAGGATTTCGCGCTGGATCTGGTGATTGGCGAGGGGCCCAGCGCGCGCACGGTGCGCATCGATTTGCCCCCCTTCACCCTGATCGGCGCCACCACGCGGGCGGGCCTTCTGGCCACGCCTCTGCGCGACCGGTTCGGCGTGCCGGTGCGGCTGGAGTTTTATGACGCCGCAGAGCTCGCCCATATCGTGGCGCGCGGTGCCGGCAAGCTGGGCGCGGCCATGACCCAGGACGGTGCCATGGAGATCGCCCGGCGCGCGCGCGGCACGCCGCGCGTGGCGGGGCGGCTGTTGCGCCGGGTGCGTGACTTTGCCGAATCCGATGGTTCGCCGGTGATCGATCGGGCCGTGGCCGACGCGGCGCTGGCGCGCCTGGAAGTGGACGTGCTGGGGCTCGACAGCCTCGACCGGCGCTATTTGCGGGTGCTGATCGAAAGTTTCGCCGGCGGCCCGGCGGGGGTGGAGACGCTGGCGGCGGCCTGCGCCGAAGCGCGCGATGCGCTGGAGGATGTGGTCGAACCCTTCCTGATCCAGCAGGGCTTCATCCAGCGCACGCCGCGCGGACGGGTCGCTGCGGCGCGGGCGTGGGCTCATCTGGGGCTGGAGCCGCCGCGTACCGGGCCTGATCTGTTTGGCGACGCGCCATGACCCCCACATCCGGCACCTGGTCAGACGGCGCGCACCGCCTGCCCATCCGGGTCTATTACGAGGACACGGACTTCACCGGCATTGTGTATTACGCCAATTATCTCAAATTCCTGGAGCGCGGCCGCACCGATGCTTTGCGCACCGCCGGGGTGTCCCATAGCGATCTCCTCGCCCTCGACCCGCCGCTGGGCTTCGCGGTGCGCCGTATCACGGTGGATTATGTCGCCCCGGCGCGCATCGACGACGCGCTGATGGTCGAGACACGGTTCACGCAGGCGCGCGGTGCCCGGCTGGCCGTGGCCCAGCGCATCCTGCACGGCGGCACCGTCCTCATCACCGCTCAGGTGGACGCCGCCTGCATCGATCTCAATGGGCGGCCAAAGCGCCTGCCCGCCGCGACCCTGACATCGCTGGAGCGGTTGATTGTTCCGGGTCCGGGTGCCTGAGCCCCTGCCAAGGGCAGTTCTCTTAAGCCTTTTTCCCTCAAATCGCCGCATTCAGACACGTTCATGCGCCACGAGCGTCCGGCTGCGGCTTGGCGCGCGGCTTGCACACGGTTAAACAGCAAGACGGCGCTGCCGGGGGGCGCCACTGCCATCGCCAATTCGCGCCGCACCCGGCGCACCAAACAGGGGTCTGGTCGATCATCATGGAAAGCGTCGCCGTCGAACTGGCCAGCCCGCAGGGCGAGCTCACCATTCTCTACCTGTTCATGCGCGCCGACATCATCGTGAAAATCGTGATGGGCATTCTGGTCTTCATGTCGATCTGGTCGTGGGCCATCGCCATCGAAAAGGCCATGGAGCTCAATCGCGCCCACGGCCGCGCGGTCAAGTTCGAGAATGATTTCTGGTCCGGCGCGTCGCTGGATGACCTGGCCAAGCGCTATGCCCGCGATCCCAAGGAACCGTTCGGGCGGGTGCTGGCGGCGGCCTTGCGCGACTGGGACGGCTTCTCGGTGGCCAAGAGCGGCGGGGCGGAAGCCAACCGCGAATTGTCCAAGATGGAAAAGGGCCTCGGCATTCTCGCTTCCATCGGCTCGTCAGCGCCGTTTATCGGCCTGTTCGGCACGGTGTGGGGCATCATGAATGCCTTCCGCGCGATCGCCACGGCAGAGAATACGTCGCTGGCGGTGGTCGCGCCAGGCATTGCCGAAGCGTTGTTCGCCACGGCGCTGGGCCTGATCGCGGCGATCCCGGCGGTGATTTTCTTCAACGCGCTGAGCTCCAATCTGGGCAAGTACGCCGCCCGGCTGGAAGGCTTTGTCGACGATCTGACCGCGCTCGCCAGCCGGGAGAGCTAGGGCGATGGGCGCGCGGATGGACTCAGGCGGGCGGTCTGGCGGCGGGCGGCGGCGCTGGAAGCCGGCGGCGGAAATCAACGTCACACCCTTCGTGGACGTGATGCTGGTGCTGCTGATCGTGTTCATGATCTCGGCACCGCTGCTGACGGTCGGCATCGAGGTGGACCTGCCCGACACCGAAGCGCGCGCCATGACCACGTCGGAAGAGCCGCTGACCATCACCATTCAGCCTGACGGCACGATTTTCCTGATGGAAACCGCCGTCAGCTTTGACGAGCTGGGCCCGCGCCTGCAGGCGATTGCGGGTACACGCGCGGCAGCGCGCGTCTATATCCGCGCCGATCAGGGTGTGGCCTATGGCGAGGTCGTGCGGGTCATGGCGAGGGTGTCGGCGTCGGGCTATCCCAATATCGGGCTCGTCACAGACCCGGTCCGCGACTAGGAGCGCACCATGCGCCAGGCCCTCGGATTCATCGTGTCGGCCTTTCTGCACGTCGCCCTGGTGGCGACGGGTTTCATCTATTTTCCCCAGGCCACCCGCTATGCATCGGACTCGGTGATCCTGCCCGTAGAGCTGGTGACGCTGGCCGATATTACCAATGTGCGCGCCGCCCGCCCCGAGCCTGAACCGGTCTTGCCTGAACCCGAGCCCGAGCCCGTGGCACCGCAGCCGGAGGCGCAGCCTGAACCGGTCACCCAGCCCGAACCCGTCCCGCTGCCTCCCGAGCCGGACCCGGAGCCTGAGCCTGAGCCGGTTCCGCCGGAGCTCGAGCCGGAGGCCGAGCCTGAACCTGCGCCGGCACCGGCACCCCGCCCCCAACCGCGTCCCCAGCCCCAGCCCGAGCGCGGGCTGGATCTGGATGATCTGTCGCGCCTGGTCGACCGCTCGCGTCAGGAAACCCGTCCGCGCGCCACGGAAGAGGGCGAAGCGCGGCGCGGCGCCGGCGAGGGCACGGCCATGACCGCCACCTTGCAGGACATGCTGCGCAGCCAGATTGCGCGCTGCACCCGCTCCAATGCCGATGCACCGTCCAACATGGATCTGCGCGTGGTTGTCGAGGTCCGCCTGGAGCGCAGTGGCGCCTTGTCGACCCCGCCGCGCCTGCGTGATGAGGCGCGGGTGATGAACTCGTCCAACCCTTTCCTGAGGGTGGCAGGCGAGCGCGCGGTGCGCGCCGTGATCGACTGCCAGCCCTACCGCCTGCCGCCCGAAGCCTACGCACAGTGGCGCCATCTTGAAGTCATGGTTGATACCCAGGCTGTCCGCTAGTGTCCGCAATCCCGTCCCAAGTCCGGAGCCGCCCGATGATCATCGCCCGCCTTGCCCGCTTTGCGGCCCTGCTCGCCGCCCTTGCTCTGCTCGCCGCACCCGCCTTCGCCCAGGGGCCGCTGCGGGTGGACGTCACGGACGGCCATCTCGATCCCATGCCGGTGGCCGTGCCGGACTTCATCGGCACCGATGGCCGGGCCGCTGACGCCGGCGCGCAGATCGCGCGGGTCATCAACAACAATCTGGGCAATACGGGCCTGTTCACGCCGGTGGATTCGGACGCCTTCATCGAGACCATCGAGAATATCGATCTGCGCCCGCGCTTTGGCGACTGGCGGGTGATCAATGCCCAGGCCCTGCTGACCGGGCGCGTCACCATTGATGGCGAAGACCGCATGCAGATCGCCTTCCGCCTGTGGGATACCGCGACCGAGCAGCAATTGCTGGGCCTCCAGTTCGCCACCACGCCGGACAATTGGCGGCGCATCGCGCACAAGGTTTCCGACGCGGTTTATGAGCGCCTGACCGGCGAGCAGGGTTATTTTGATTCCCGGATCGTCTATGTCGCCGAGTCGGTCGGGTCGGACGGCCAGACCCTGCGCCGCCTGGCGGTGATGGATCAGGACGGGGCCAATCCGTCACTTCTGACAGACCGTTCCTTCATGGCGCTCTTGCCCAATTACTCGCCCGGTGCCCAGCAGATCACCTTCGTCGCCCAGCGCGAAGACGGGCGCAATATGAGCTATCTCTATGATCTGGCCACAGGCCGGCGCGAATCCCTCTTTGATGGCGGCGGGCCGTCGATCAGCAGCGGGGGCCAGTCCCTGGCGCCGCGCTTCGCGCCTGACGGGCGCTCCTTGCTGGTCGCAGCCGAGCGTCACGGCTCGCACCATATCTTCCGCTATGACTTGCGCAGCCGGATTCTGCGTCAGATCACCAGCCACCCGGCCGATGATGTTTCGCCGTCGCCTGCGCCGGACGGGACACAGATCGTGTTCTCCTCCAACCGCTCGGGCCGGTCCCAGCTCTACGTTATGGACGCCGATGGTGCGGACGTGCGCCGGATCACGTTTGGCGAGGGCCAGTATTACGCCCCGGCCTGGTCGCCGCGCGGCGATCTGGTTGCCTTCGTGCGCCAGCAGTCCGGCGGGCGCTTTGCGCTGGGCGTGGTGCGGGCGGATGGCTCGGGCGGCGAGCGCATTCTCTATGAGGGCTATTTCGTTGACAGCCCGACCTGGGCACCCAACGGGCGTATCCTGGCCTTCACGCGTGGCGATTTTGGCCGCGAGGGCACGCAGTACTCGATCTGGAGCGTCGACCTTGCAGGCTTCAATCTGCGCCGCCTGCCGACCCAGGGTGCCGCCTCCGATCCGGCCTGGTCGCCCTTGATCGAATAGTTTTCGCATGCAACTGTTTTTTCGCTTACGCGTTGTCGAGGGGAATTGCGCGTACGCCCGATTCTCGGATAAATGCGCAAGCCTTGCGGCCTCGGCCTGCAGGTTTCTGGAGGGAAAACAACCATGATGCGCCTCACCTTTGCCGCCGTCGCCGCTCTGGGCCTTCTGGCCTCAGCCTGCGCAAGCCGTCCCGAGCCGATGCCCGATCCGGACCCGGTCGCGCCGATCACCTCGCCCGACACCGGCTCGAACGAGCCGGCTGGCCCGACGCCGGGCAGCTCGGCCCACTTCGAGGCCACTGCGGGCGACCGCGTGTTCTACGGATATGACCGTCACGACCTGACCAATGAAGCGCGCGAAACGCTTCGCCGTCAGGCCGCGTGGCTGGCCAGCTACCCCGGCACCCGCGTGCTGATCGCCGGCAATGCCGACGAGCGCGGCACGCGTGAATACAATCTGGCGCTCGGCGCACGCCGGGCCAACGCCGCACGCGACTTCCTGGTCGCCCAGGGCGTGGACCCGTCGCGCATCCAGACCGTTTCGTATGGCAAGGAGCGGCCGACCTGCCGCCAGTCCACCGAGCAGTGCTGGGCCGTCAACCGGAACGCCACCACGGTGATCCAGGCCGGCGCGGTTTCCTAAGGTCCGCACCGTTTTTCGATGTCTGCAACGCGCCCGCAAGCCCATGCTTGCGGGCGCTGTGCTGTCCGGGTTCTGCGGGCGCCTTGATTTCGCCGTGCGAGCGCGGAAACTGGCGCGCCTGACTGCCTGCCGTCCCGACGCTTCAGGAGACCGCCATGCTGCGCGCCGCCCTGCCTGCCCTTTTCGTGCTCCTCACAATCGCGCTGGCCGCGCCCGCGGAGGCCCAGAGCCGGCGTGAATTGCAAATGCGGCTCGATAATCTGGAAGCACGCCTGGCCCAGCTGGAATCGGGGGCCGAAGCCGGCGACCCGCTGGCGGAAAGACTGCTGGCGCGTCTGGACGCGCTGGAGCGCGAGCAGCGCGTGCTGACCGGCGAGATCGAGCGGCTGAACTTCGAGAACCGCCAGCTGCGCCAGACGCTGGACGATCTGCAGCGCGCCCCGGCCCCGATGGACGAAGCGGATGCCTTGATGCTCGGCGCTGGCGAGGTGAATCCGGACGATCCGTTTGGTGCAGCGCGCGCGCAGACCGTCCAGCCCTTGCGCCTGCCCGAACAGGACGCACCCGCCGGCACGCAGGACGCGCCGCAATCTTCCGGAGATCCCGATCAGGTTTTTGCGCGCGCCTATACCCGCTTGAGCGATGGCGATTTTCTGGGCGCACGGGACGGGTTTGAGGCCTTCACCAATCAATATGGCGACCATCCGCGTGCGGGGGAGGCCTGGTACTGGCTGGGCGAAACCCATTTCGTGAACGGCGATCTGCAGGATGCGGCCGACGCGTATATCGCGTCCCTGCGCGCCGACCAGCGCGGGACACGGGCACCGGACGCGCTGGTGCGCCTGGCCGCGTCCTTCGCCGGATTGGGCCAAACCGGGCGGGCCTGCCAGCTGCTGGGCTCGTTCGCACGTGAATACCCCAATGCCAATGACGACGCGCGCCGCCGCGCCGAGCGCGAGCGGTCGCGCACCGGGTGCTGACGGGGCAGGGCTGACAGGCTGGTGACCAGCTATGCTCAGCCCGAGGCCCCGGCCCCGGAAGCGCCCGTCCTGGCGGCGGGCTTTTCCGGCGGCGGGGATTCCACGGCGCTGCTGATTGCCCTGCGCGCCGGCTGGCCGGACGCCCCCCTTCACGCCCTGATCGTGGATCACCGCCTGCGCCCGGACAGCACCGCCGAGGCCGAGCTCGCGGCCCGGCGCGCACAGGCACTGGGTGCCACGCCTCATATTCTGGTCTGGGATGCGCCCCGTCCGGGTCAAGGCGCGGCCCGCAGGGCCCGTCACAGGCTGATGGCGCTGGCCTGCCGGCGACTGGGCGCGCGCGTCCTGTGCCTGGGCCATACACTGGATGACCGGATCGAGACCTTGCGCATGCGCGCCGCCCGCGGCGGCGGCGGGCGCACGCTCGCTGCAATGGGCCCGGTCAGCGCCTCGCCGGTCTGGCCCGAGGGGCGGGAGCTGGTGATCGTGCGGCCGCTGGTGACCCTGCGGCGCAGCGATCTGCGCGCGGCCCTGCAGCGCGTGCGTGCGGACTGGATTGAGGATCCGTCCAATGTGGACCGCCGCTATGAGCGGGTGCGGGTGCGGCTAAGCCCGCTTGGCCCGGCAGACGAAGACGCCGTGCTCGACGCCGGCAACGCCGCGCTGGCCAGAGCGCACCAACTCGCCGGGGCGGCCGGCGGCATCATTCACCGGTGCTGCGAGGACACGCCCTGGGGCGGTGTGACCTTGCGTCCCGACGGCTTGTCCAATGCAGACACCCAGGCAGGCCTGCGTGCGCTGTCAGCTCTCATCACGGCGGTGTCCGGGGCAGCGGCCGAGCCGGCACCGGACCTGGCACGGCGGTTTCTGACCGCGCTGTGTGACCATCGCGCCATGACCGGGGCGGGCGCGCACCTGACGGCCGCCGGCGTGCTCGGCCGCGATCCCGGAGCGGCAGGCCGGGCGGACGGCGCGCCAAGTGTCGCACCCCTGACGCTTGAGCCGGGCGAGACCGGCGTGTTTGATGGCCGCTACGAAGTGACAGCGTCGGCACCGCTCCGGCTGGAGCTGCTGGGCGCGCGCCGGCCGGGCCTTGGGGACGCGGCCGTGCCGGGTGTGCTGCGCCCGGGACTGATCCTGGCAGAGACCGCTGCCGGCCCGGTTCTGGCCGCGGAAAACCGGCCTGGCCGCTGGCTGGTCCGCGACCGGGTGCGCAGTCTGACGCTTCCGCCTGCGCTCCCGGCGTGGTTTGATGAGAAGAACGCGCAGGTGCGAGCATGCGCCGCACTGGAGATCAAGCCTGTGCAGACCCATATCTGAAGCTCAAGGCGGTTCGCCGCCGAGCCCGTCCGATCCGGCCCGTCCGGCGGACACGACGCGCGAAGGACATAAGCAACGTCATGAACATGCGCAATATTCTCGTCTGGGCCATTCTGCTCATCCTGCTTCTGGCCCTGTTCAACATGCTTCAGGGCCCGGCGCGTGAGCCTGCGGCCACCGAGGTCAATTATTCCAACTTCCGGGATCAGGTCGATGCCGGCCAGATTCGCTCGGTCACCATCCAGGGCGATGTCATCACCGGCGAGACCACCAATGGCGGTGCTTTCCGGACGGTCATCCCGGGTGACGCCCGCGTCTCCGACGCGTTGCGCGACTCCAATGTCGAGATCACCGCCCGCTCGGCGAGCGATGGCGGCATGGGCTTCTGGGGGCTGATCCTGAGCTGGTTCCCCATGCTGCTTCTGATCGCGGTGTGGATTTTCTTCATGCGCCAGATGCAGGGCGGCGGCCGCGGTGCCATGGGCTTTGGCAAGTCCAAGGCCAAGCTGCTGACCGAGAAATCCGGCCGGGTCACGTTTGAAGACGTGGCGGGCGTCGATGAAGCCAAGGAAGAACTGCGCGAAGTCGTGGAGTTCCTGAAGGACCCGTCGAAATTCCAGCGCCTGGGCGGCAAGATTCCCAAAGGCGCGCTGCTGGTCGGCCCTCCGGGCACCGGCAAGACGCTGATCGCGCGCGCTGTCGCGGGCGAAGCCGGCGTGCCCTTCTTCACCATTTCCGGCTCGGATTTCGTGGAGATGTTTGTCGGCGTCGGCGCATCGCGCGTGCGCGACATGTTCGAGCAGGCCAAGAAAAACGCCCCTTGCATCATCTTCATCGACGAGATCGACGCTGTGGGCCGGGCGCGCGGCGGCGGCATGGGCGGCGGCAATGACGAGCGCGAACAGACCTTGAACCAGCTGCTGGTCGAGATGGACGGGTTCGAGGCCAATGAAGGCATCATCATCATCGCCGCGACCAACCGGGCCGACGTGCTGGACAAGGCGCTGCTGCGTCCGGGCCGTTTCGACCGTCAGGTCCACGTGCCCAATCCGGACGTAACCGGGCGCGAGAAAATCCTGAAAGTGCACATGCGCGAAGTGCCGCTGGCCGGCGATGTGGATGCCAAGACCATTGCGCGCGGCACGCCGGGCTTTTCCGGTGCCGATCTCGCCAATCTGGTCAACGAGGCCGCTCTGCTGGCGGCCCGGCGCAACAAGCGCGTGGTGGGCATGGCCGAGCTGGAAGACGCCAAGGACAAGGTCATGATGGGCCCGGAGCGCCGCTCCATGGTGCTCACCGACGACCAGAAGGAAAAGACCGCCTATCACGAGGCCGGTCACGCCATTGTCGGCCTGAACCTGCCCATGTGCGATCCGGTCTACAAGGCCACGATCATCCCGCGCGGCGGCGCGCTGGGCATGGTGGTGTCCCTGCCCGAGATGGACCGCCTCAACTGGCACAAGGACGAGTGCGAGCAGAAGCTGGCCATGACCATGGCCGGCAAAGCCGCCGAGGTTCTGAAATACGGGGCCGAACATGTGTCCAACGGGCCGGCGGGCGATATCCAGCAGGCCAGCGCGCTGGCCCGCGCCATGGTGCTGCGCTGGGGCATGTCGGAGAAGATCGGCAATATCGACTATTCCGAAGCCCATGAAGGCTATACCGGGCAAACCGGCGGCTTCTCGGTCTCGGCCGAGACCAAGCGGGTGATCGAGGAAGAGGTCCGGCGCCTCATCGAGGATGCCTATGCCCGCGCGGTGCAGATCCTTGAGGACAAGCGCGAGGACTGGGAGCGCCTGGCCCAGGGCCTTCTGGAGTTCGAAACCCTGACCGGGGCGGAGATCACCAATCTGCTCAAGGGTGAACCGCCGGTACGCGACACGACCGTGCCGCCCAAGTCCGACGCCAGCGAGCCGCCTTCGGGCGCGGTGCCGGAAGTCGCCGATGACGAGGACGACGTCACCGCCCCCGGCGGGCTGGGCCCCAGGCCCGGCATCGCCTGAGGCGCGGCGACGTCCACTTCACAAGGCCCGCGCCCCGCACGGCGCGGGCCTTTTTCATTGCCACATGGCCCTGACCGCGCTTCAAACACACGCATGTTCACCCCGTTCGCTCCCCTGTCGCGTGGCCGCCCATTGGTGATGGGCGTGGTCAATGTGACGCCGGACAGTTTTTCCGATGGCGGGCGCTTCGTGTCGCTGGGCACCGCGCGCGATCACGCCCTGACCCTGCTCGACCAGGGTGCCGACTGGCTGGATATCGGCGGCGAGAGCACGCGGCCGGGCGCCGATCCGGTCAGCGAGACCGAGGAGATGGACCGGGTCCTGCCCGTCATCGAGGCGATCCGCGCCGCCCGGCCCGAAACCCTGATCTCCATTGATACGCTCAAGCCCGGCGTTGCCGGTGCGGCCATCGGGGCGGGCGCGTCCTTGTGGAATGATGTCAGCGCGCTGCGCACGGACGGCGCGCCAGAGATGGCGGCAGGGCTGGGGTGCCCGGTCTGCCTGATGCATATGCGCGGCGAGCCGCGCACCATGCAGGATGCGCCGCGCTATGATGACGTGGTCACCGATGTGGCGCGGTTTCTGGGCCAGCGCGCCGGCGCGGCCATGGCGGCGGGCGTGGCGCGCGAGCACATTTTGCTCGATCCCGGCATCGGGTTCGGCAAGACGCTGGCGCATAATCTCGCCCTGCTGGGCGCGCTGGAGCACTTTGCCGGGCTCGGCTTCCCCATCCTTCTGGGCGCCTCGCGCAAGCGCTTCATCGCCGGGATCGACCCGTCCGCGGCCGAAGCGTCGGACCGGCTCGGCGGATCGCTGGCCGTGGCGCTGTATGCCGCGCGCGCCGGGGTGGCCATGGTGCGCGTCCATGATGTGCGCGAGACCGTCCAGGCGCTGGAGGTTCAGGCCGCGATCCTGGATGCGCGGCTGTGACCCGTGTCGCGCCGGAGACGCTCGGCGACTTCAGAGCGCTGGGCTGTGACGAGATCATCGATGTGCGCTCGCCGGGCGAGTATGCGCAGGACCACATGCCCGGCGCCCAGAGCCTGCCGGTGCTCGACGATGCCGAGCGGGCGCGGGTGGGCACGATCTATGTTCAGGAGGACCCGTTTCTGGCGCGCAAGATCGGCGCGGCGCTGGTGGCGCGCAACACGGCCCGTCATATCGAAACCATCCTGCACGACCGGCCCGGCGGCTGGCGTCCACTGGTCTATTGCTGGCGCGGCGGCCAGCGCTCGCGCGCCTTCGCCACGATATTGGCCGAGATCGGCTGGCGGGTCAGCGTGCTGGATGGCGGGTATCAGCGCTATCGCCGGGCCGTGCGCCAGCGCGTCTATGACGCCCCTTTCCCGGCCCGGGTGATCCTTCTGGACGGCGATACCGGCGCGGCCAAGACGGCGGTGTTGGCGCGGGTGCAGGCGCTGGGCGGGCAGGTGCTGGACCTGGAAGGCCTGGCGGGCCATCGCGGCTCGCTGTTCGGTGCCCTCACCGCGCCCCAGCCCAGCCAGAAGGCGTTTGAAAGCCAGCTGGCCGCACAGATCGACGCCCTGGACCCGGCCCGGCCGGTCCTGGTGGAGGCTGAATCCAGCAAGATCGGCGCGCGCATCCTGCCCCCGGCCCTGTGGACCGCCATGGCCGACGCGCCGCGCCTGGTCATCTCCGCCCCGTTGGAGGCCCGCGCCGCCTATCTCGCCGCCGCCTATGGCGATATCGCCGAGGACCCGCAGCGCCTCGCCGCCCTCATCGAACGCCTCCAGCCCTTCCACGCCCGGGCGCTGATTGAAGACTGGCGCACCCTCGCCGCCGGCGGCGCGCTGGAAGCCCTCGCCGCCAGCCTGATGGCCGAGCATTACGACCCCCGCTACGCCCGCCAGCGCGCCCGGTTCGAGCCCGCCGTGCGCGGGCGGTTCGAGGCGCACAGGCTGGATGGGGAGAGTCTGGATGCGCTGGCGCGGGCGGTGTGGGGGGCGATGGAGGGGTAGGGGACTTTCCCCTCCCCAGAAGTAAGGAGGGTGGCTGAGCGTAAGCGAAGCCGGGTGGGGGCGCCGCCCTCTGGCGGCCACTTAGAATCTTCCGAGGCGCTCCACCATCACCCCACCCCCCCGGCGCTGCGCGCCGGACCCTCCCCATCAAGGGGAGGGGAAGCCAGCGCGTCGCCAATTCTCCCCCTGACCTCACAGCCGCCGATTTTCGCAAGCGCTCCGGCGGGTCAAGGCCGCCCCGGATTTAATCCGGGGCACCGCTCAGCAGTGACCGGGCCAAGCCCGGTCAGCCTTGACGCGCCGGATGCGCCTTGCGGAAGACTCCGCATCGGGTTTGGGGCGTGTGTGGATCAAGCAAACCTACTTGTTTTCCCGGGCGGCGCAGCCGACCCGGGACCCATCCACCTACTCTCTCCACCATCGAGGCAGCTCAAAAGTGTCGGGATGGGTCCCGGATATTTGCTTCGCAAATTCCGGGAAAACAGGGAGTGCCGATATGAGTACGGGGGTGCAGTCTTTTCCTCCCCCCGCAAGCGCGGGAGGAAAAATGGGGCGCAACTCAACTCCTGGGGTTCAGGCGTGGAGAGCCCCCCTTACGCATCCACCTCCGCTTCAAGCGCAAACTCCTGGATGAAGTCGCGGCGGGGTTCGACCACGTCGCCCATGAGCTTGGAGAACAGCTCGTCGGCGGTGTCGGCTTCCTCGATGGTGACCTGGAGGAAGGAGCGCGCATCCGGGTCCAGCGTGGTTTCCCACAGCTGGGACGGGTTCATCTCGCCCAGACCCTTATAGCGCTGGATTTTCAGCCCCTTGGCACCCGAGGCCTGGACCGCGTGGACCAGCTGGGCGGGCGAATGGATGACGGTTTCATTGCCGCGCTGGCGGAACACGGCCGGGCCGTCATAGTCCTCGGCCACCGCCGCCGCCCGCTCGGCCAGGCGCCGTGCGTCGGGGCTGGCGAGCACGCGGTCATCCAGGGTCAGCGTCTCGGTGACGCCGCGCACTTCGCGTTCGAACACGATGGCACCTTCCGGCGCGCGCCGTCCGGTCCAGCCATCCTCGCCCTCATCGGCCATGGCCGCCAGGCGGCGGGCCGCCCGGTCGATGGCGTCGGGCTCGGCTTCGGTGGACAGGGCACCGGACAGGGCGGCGGCTTCCAGCGCGAAAATGGGCGCGCGCGCGGCCAGACGCTCCAGCGACAGGAGCACGCCGCGGGCGGCTTTCACCCGGGCGGCGAGATCGGCGCCGGTGATGCTTTCGCCGCTGGCGAAGGCGAGCACCGCGTCCTGCGCGCCCTCCTCGATCAGGAAGGCGTCCATTTCGGCCTGGTCGGTGAGATAGCGTTCCGACTTGCCCCGCGCGACCTTGTAGAGCGGCGGCTGGGCGATATAGAGATGGCCGCGCTCGATCAGCTCGGGCATCTGCCGGTAGAAAAACGTCAGCAGAAGCGTGCGGATATGCGCGCCGTCCACGTCGGCGTCGGTCATGATCACGACCTTGTGGTAGCGCAGCTTGTCGAGATCGAGCTGGTCGCGGCCAATCCCGGCGCCCAACGCGGTGATCAGCGTGCCGACCTGATCAGAGCCCAGCATCTTGTCAAAGCGGGCGCGCTCCACATTGAGGATTTTGCCGCGCAGGGGCAGCACGGCCTGGTTCTCGCGATTACGGCCCTGCTTGGCCGAACCGCCGGCCGAATCACCCTCGACGATGAACAGTTCGGACTTGGCCGGGTCTTTTTCCTGACAATCGGCGAGCTTGCCCGGCAGGGAGGAGATATCGAGCGCGCTCTTGCGCCGGGTCAGCTCGCGCGCCTTGCGCGCCGCTTCGCGGGCGGCGGCCGCCTCGACCACCTTGGCGACGATGGCCTTGGCCTCCCCCGGATGCTCTTCCAGCCATTCCGACAAGGTGTCGAACACCGCGCCCTCGACGGCCGGACGCACCTCACTGGAGACCAGCTTGTCCTTGGTCTGGCTGGAGAATTTCGGGTCGGGCACTTTCACCGAGAGGACGCAGGTCAGGCCCTCGCGCGCATCATCGCCGGTGATCGCCACCTTGGCCTTGGTCGCCGCGCCGGACGTGGCCGCATACTGGTTGATCACCCGGGTCAGCGCGCCGCGGAAACCGGCCAGGTGCGTGCCGCCATCGCGCTGGGGGATGGTGTTGGTGAAGCACAGCATGGTCTCGTGATAGCCGTCATTCCACTGCAGCGCGGCTTCCACGGTGACGCCGTCGCGCTCGCCCGCGATCAGCACGGGCTCGGGGAAGAGCGGCGTGCGGTTGCGGTCGAGATGCTTCACGAAGGCGGCGACGCCGCCATCATATTGCAGCACTTCCTCGACGGGCTCGGCCTCGCGCTCGTCGCGCAGCAGGATGCGCACGCCCGAGTTCAGAAAGGCCAGTTCGCGCAGGCGGTGATGCAGGCGCGCGCGGTCGAACACGATCTCGGAGAAGGTCGCCTCGCTGGGCAGGAAGCGCACAGACGTGCCCTTGCGGCCATTGGCGTCGCCAACGACCTGCAGATCCTGACCATTTTCCGGCTCGCCCAGCCGGAAGCGCATGAAGTGCTCCTTGCCGTCGCGCCAGATGGTCAGGTCCAGCCAGTCGGACAGGGCGTTGACCACAGAGACGCCCACGCCGTGCAGGCCGCCGGACACCTTGTAGGAATTCTGGTCGAACTTACCGCCCGCGTGCAGCTGGGTCATGATGACCTGCGCCGCCGACACACCCTCGCCGGTATGGATCTGGGTCGGCACGCCGCGCCCGTCATCGGTGACGCTGGCCGAGCCATCGGCATGGAGCGTCACGACGATCTGGCTGCAATGACCGGCCAGGGCCTCGTCGATGGCGTTGTCCACCACCTCATAGACCATGTGATGCAGGCCCGAGCCGTCATCGGTATCCCCGATATACATGCCGGGCCGCTTGCGCACCGCGTCAAGGCCCTTGAGGACCTTGATGGAGTCTGCGCCGTATTCCTGATTCGTGTTTTCTGACATGGTCTTCTTTTAAAGGCTTTTGCTACGCTTTGGTAACCGGTTTTGCGCGCGCACGCACGCGAGGGCTTCAGCCCGCCAGAAGCAGCACCGCCACACCCGCCAGGATCACCGCCGTGACGAGATCCGCCCAGCGCTTGACCCCGCGCGAGGCCATCCAGCCGCGCGCGCGTTCGGCCAGCCCCACATGCACCGCCGCCGTCAGGCCATACATGGCCAGCATGATCGCCACCATGGCCACATAGCTGACGGCGTCCACCCGGCTGAGGTCGAAAAACGCCGGCAGCAAAGACAGATAGAAGACGATGGGCTTCGGGTTCGTCATCGGCATGGCCACGCCCGCCACATACGTCGCGGCCAGCCCCGCCCCGGTGACGCGCGGCAGGGACGCCCCGGCGGGTTTGGGCTTGAGGAAGCCGCGCAAGGCCCCCCAGGCGAACCAGATGAGGATCGCTGCCCCGATCAGGCGCGCCGCCAGAAACAGGGCGGGCTGTCCCGACGCCAGTTCCGCGGCGGCAGCCAGCCCGAACACCGCCACGGTCAGCCAGATGATGTCGCCGGTGATGATGCCGGCGCCATAGACCCAGCCATGGACGGGCCCAGCATCCAGCGTGCGCGCCACCATGGCCAGATTGCCCGGCCCCGGTGTGAAGAACAGGATGAGGATGGCGCCGGCGAAGGCGGCGAGCGAGGCAAGCGTCATGGGCGCGAGTGCTAGCGCCGGCACCGCGCCCTGCCCAGCGTCTGCCGCAGCACGGGCTTGGCAGAGCGTAGCCGCGCGCGGTAACCAAGCGGATATGCGTTCCCGTACGGAGGGTCTGGCCATGCTGTTCGCCGTTACCTGCACAGATCGAGCTGGCGCGCTGAGCGTGCGCCTGGAGCACCGCGCGGCCCATCTCGCTTGGGCGGGCGCCGCGCATTCGCCGGTGAAAATGGGCGGGCCGCTGCTCGATGGAGAAGGCCAGCCCGCCGGCTCGCTGCTGATCGTGGAAGCCGAGGACGGCGAGCAGCTGCGCGCCATCCTCAAGGACGATCCCTACGCCCGGGCAGATCTGTTCGCCGACGTGGTGTGGATGCCGTTCAAATGGACGCTGAAAGCGCCCGAGGGCCTGGCGTGAGAGTATCGGCGTGAGCGTGACGCTGCCGGCCCCAGGCACGGTGCTCAAGGCGCTGGACGCCATCCCCGATCCCGGCGGCGCGCCCGCCGACTACGACGCTGTCCCGATCCTGATCGTGCGCTCAGGAGACACCGTGCGCGCCTTCGTGAATGTCTGCCCCCATCAGGGCCGCCCGCTCTGCCTGCCGTCGGGGCGAACTCTCGTGAGTGAGGGCCGCTTCATCGTCTGCCCGTTCCACGGTGCCAGCTTTGATCTGGAGACCGGCGCGTGCGTGGGCGGACCGGCGGGCAAGTCGGTGCTGACGCCCGCGCCCGTACGCGTCGAGAACGGTCAGGTCATCGCCGCATGAAGGCGCGGCTCAAGCCACAACGAAAAGCGCCCCGGCCTTGAACGACCGGGGCGCAGTTCAGTTGGCGGCAAAGCTCAGATTGATCAGTGCACGCTCACCGGCTCGGCCCCGTGCCAGCGCGCGGCGGCGAAGGCGGCGTCACGGTCGGAAAACACCGCCATGCGCTGACCGCTCGCATCGTGGATGGCATAGAGCGTGTCATCAGCCGCGATGCGGATATCGCTGGCGGCGGCCGCCTCCATGACCTCGGCACCGGCAATGGCGCGGACGTAAACCGTCGGCGCATCGTCGCGGGTCGCTTCATCGGTCGAAACATTCATGGCGCGCTCCTTCTCGAGGGCCTCTTCCAGTGGATAAAAAGGTGGGGCGCGCGAGGGGAGGCGTCAAGAGGCCGGACGGGTGTTGATCTTGGCCAGGGCCCTGCCCATATCCCGCGCGCCTTGTCTCACTCCCTCATGCCGCTTCATGGAGACCCCCTTGATCGACTTCAATCGCATCGTCGATGCGCTGCAAAACGACCCTGCCGCGCGCAACGCCACCCTGGCGGGCGGAGGCGGGTTCGCCGCTGGCCTGGCCACCTCGATGCTGATGGGCGGCTCGGGCCGCAAATTCCTTGGCAAGGCTGCCAAATACGGCGCTATCGCTGCCGTTGGCGGGCTGGCCTACCACGCCTGGCAGAACCACCAGCGCAACGCTGCTGCCCCGGCGCCGGCAGCCGCATCGGGTGCCGCAATCCTGGTACCAACGCCCGCAGCCGCCGACTACGAGGCCGCGCCTGCCGGAACCGCCTTCCTGCCCGCGCCGGACGATGCCGCCGCTCAGGAGGCGCTGGGCCAGGCGCTGGTGCGCGCCATGATCGCAGCGGCGAAGGCGGACGGAAAGATCGATCCGGCCGAGAAGACCCGCATTTTCGAACGCCTGTCGGCAATGGAACTGGATTCTAACGCCAAGGCCTTTGTCTTTGACGAGCTTAACGCTCCGCTGGATCTCAATGCCGTTGTCGCGGGTGCCGCCACGCCGGAGATGGCCGCTGAGATCTACGCCGCCTCGCTGGTGGCCATCGAATGCGAGACGCCCGCTGAAGCAGCCTATCTCAAGCTGCTGGCCGCGCGCCTGGGCCTGGAGTCTTCGCTGGTGGCTGAAATCCACACCGCCGCCGGAGCGCCCGCGCCCGCATAGACCGAGCCCCGGCAAAGCCCCAAAACCAAAAAACCCCCGCGCCGGCTGGCTGCGGGGGTTTTGAACTGGTGGAGCCAGGCGGAATCGAACCGCCGACCTCTTGAATGCCATTCAAGCGCTCTACCAACTGAGCTATGGCCCCGAATCGCCCGGAAGGGCGGGCGGGGAGGGACCCCCGCCAGATCGAGAGCGCGGACATTAGTCGCGCGCCGCACGCCGATCAAGCCTGCCCGGCACCGCCCTGTGCAGCGCCTTGTGCAGCACCCCCGGGCGGGCCGGATACGGCCATGAAGATCAGGCCCTAGAGATCGTCGTCATCATCGTCATCGCCGACGACCACATCGTCGAGATCATCATCGTCATCGTCCAGAAGGATGCCGGTGTCGTCATCATCCTCGTCGTCCAGGTCGGCCTCGCCCTCGGAGAAGCCGTCCAGATCCTCGTCCACCGGCGCGGCCTTGGTTTTCTTGGCCGGGGCAGCCACGTCATCGTCCTCGTCGTCCTCGCCCAGATCGATGGGCTCTTCGTCCAGCTCGGGCGCGTCGTCGTCTTCGGCCTCGTCTTCGTCCTCATCGGCCTCGACGGCGTCTTCGACGTCCTCGTCCTCGTCCTCAATGTCTTCCTTGGGCTCAGGCTTCGGGCGGGCGGCCTTTTTCGGGGGCGTCTTGGCGATCAGCTCCTCGAAATAGGACACCGGATATTCCTTGCCGGTGAAGGGCGATACGATCGGGTCCTTGCCCAGGTCGTAGAACTTCTTGCCTGTCTCAGGGCAGGTGCGCTTTACGCCGAGATCGGTTTTGGGCACTGGCATTGTCCTTCAGCGCTGGTTGGCGTCTTTAAATCGGCGCGCCAGTTGCCACGTTAAACGCGCGCTGTCAAAACCCGATTTGACCTTTTTCCGCACCCGGACCGCAAGCGACCCCATGACAGCCGCCTCCCCGCCTCCCACCGGACCGAGAACCGCCCGTCCCGCCAAGCGCTTGACCGGAGCGCTGGCAGCTGCGCCAGACAAATCGGTGTCGCATCGCGCACTGATGTTTTCCGCGCTGGCCGCCGGGACCAGCCGCATCACCAACCTTCTGGAAAGCGCCGATGTGATGGCCACGGCCGGTGCGGTCGCGGCGCTCGGCGCGGACGTGCGCCGGGACGGCCCTGGTGTCTGGACGGTCACCGGACACGGACGCTGGACCAGCCCGGCAGGGCCGCTGGACCTGGGCAATGCGGGCACGGGTGTGCGCCTGCTGATGGGTGCGGCAGCGCGCTTTGATCTGGAGGCGGTGTTTACCGGAGACGCCAGCCTGTCAGCGCGGCCCATGGCCCGCGTGCTGGACCCGCTGGCGGCGATGGGGGCGCGCAGCGAATCACACAGCGGTCGCCTGCCCGCGCGCCTGTTCGGCTCCAGCCAGCTGAAACCCATCGATTACGCCCCGCCCGTGGCGTCGGCCCAGGTCAAGAGCGCCATCCTGCTGGCCGGGCTGGGCGCCCAGGGAGAAACCATTGTGCGCGAGGCCCACGCCACGCGCGGCCATACCGAGACCATGGGTCTTCTGTACGGGGCCGACATGGACGCGGCACCCGACGGGGCCGGCCTGATTGTGCGGGTGCGTGGCGGGCGGGTGCTGACGCCTCATGATCTTGCGGTGCCGGGCGATCCGTCCTCGGCCGCTTTCGCCATTGCGGCGGCGCTGGTGACTGAAGGCAGCGCGGTGACGCTGACCGGCGTCATGGACAATCCGGCGCGTTCGGGCCTCTACGCCGTGCTGCAGGAGATGGGCGCGGACCTGACCATCACACCGGCCGGCACCTGCGCCGGGGAGCATCTGGTGGATATGTCGGCGCGCTCAGGCATGCTGACGGGCCTCGAGATCGACGAAAGCCGCGCGCCGTCCATGATCGACGAATATCCCATCCTGGCTGTGATCGCCGCCTTCGCCGAAGGGGTGACCGTGATGAAAGGGCTGGCCGAGCTGCGCGCCAAGGAAAGCGACCGGCTGGCCGCATCCGCCGCCATGCTTGCTGCCAATGGCGTGAAAATCGAGCTGGGCGGGGATTATCTGGTGGTGCATGGCTGCGGCGCGGGCGGCGTTCCGGGCGGGGGGCGTGTGGAGACCCGCCACGACCATCGCCTCGCCATGAGTGGGCTTATTATGGGTCTCGGCGCACGCGAGGCGGTCACGGTGGATGATGTGGCCATGATCGCCACCAGCTATCCTGGCTTCTTTGACGACATGGCCCAGCTGGGTGCGGACCTGGCCTGACCGGAGCAGCGGACCGGGGCCAAGCAGAATTACGCCTTTGCCTCCGGCGCTTGAGGTCCTAGCATCGCGTCACGAAGACAGAGCTTGATGGGCATGCCATGATCAAGGATGCAGCCGGAGCCCGCGTGCTCCTGGTCGAAGATGACGAGCAGGACGCCTTCCTGTTCTCAAAGATGCTGCGCGAGGAAGCCGGCGCAGCGCGAATCGACCGGGCGCTGGAAGGGGCCGGGGCGCTCGCCCAGCTCCAGGCCGGCCCGGCACCCGACTGTATCGTGCTGGATCTCAATCTGACCGGCGAAGACGGGCTCTGGCTGCTGGACCGCCTGCTGGATGACGACGCGCTGGCGCGCATCCCGGTGATTGTGTTTTCAGGCGATGTGGCGCGCCTGCAGCGTGCCTCTTCCAGCTTTCCCAACGTGGTCTCATCGGTGCGCAAGCCTGAAACCATGGAGCAATACCGCGCGGCGCTGGCCATTGTCGGCGCGATCCTGAAGGCCGCGGTGCGCTGAAGGCTTGCAGCTTGCCCGCCTACCGGCGGAAGCGCTCCAGCAGGCGGTCGATATAGTCGAGCTCTTCCTGGGGGCGTCCGCGTTCGGCGGCGCGGCGGCGCAATTCTTCCAGAATGTCACGGGCGCGCTGGCGCTCGGCTTCACTGGGGACAGTGGTTTCGCCCTCGGTGCCGCCGGCCGCACCTCGGCCCAGCGGATCGCTGCCTTCGGCATCGCCCTCCGCTTCGCGCTCCAGCGCCTCGGCGGCTTCGCGCGAGGCGTCACGCAGGGCGCGCAGGGCATCGTCCTGCTGGCGCAGGGCACCTTCGCTGTCGCCCTCGCGCAGGGCGCGCGCAGCCGCATCCATCGCGCGCCGGGCTTCATCCAGGGCCGCGCGTGCTGCGTCGCCTGCCGCAGCGCCGTCCAGAGCGTCCTGCGCCGCATCCAGACCCTCTTCCAGCGCCCGCTGACGTTCGGCAAGGTCGCCGAAGCCCGGGCCACCGCCTTGCGCATCCTCCCGGTCCTCATCGCCTGCGCCTGCACCGTCTTGCGCCTCGCCCGCCTCTTCCTCGCCGGGCGTCGCCTCGGTGCCCGGCGGACGCGGCGCTCCGCCGCCGCCCGACTGGCGGTCGCGATTGAACGTGTCTTCGGTCAGGGCGCGCTGCTCACCAATGGCTTCGGAGAGCTCTTCGAGGGCTTCGCGCAAGGCCCGCGCCATGGCGCTGTCCTGGCCCTCGCCGCGCCCGCCCTGGGACAGGGTAATCTGCATGTTGCGCAGCATCTCGGTCAGCTGGGCCAGCGCCCGGCGCGAGCCGGTCTCATCGCCCAGTTCGGCGGCCTCACGAATCGCGTCCATCAGCGCCTGCAGGCTGTCGGAATCCATGCCGCTCATGCCGCCACCCGCCCCGCCCTCTGCGAAGCGGCCGGCCTCGGCGGCTTCGCGGGCCAGTGCCTGCATGTAAACCTGCACCGCGCGCTCGAACGCATCGAACAGGGCGGCCAGCTCGATGGGGTCGGCGCCACGCGCCAGCGCATCCATCAGTGCCTGCTCAGCAGCCCGCAGGGCCTCTTCCGCGTCGGCCAGACTGCCCAGCTCCGCGCGCAGGGCGATCTGCCACAAATCCTCCTCCAGATGACCCAGCGCCTCACGCTCTCGCGCCCGGCGCACCTGCTGCAGGGCAGTGCGCAGGCCCATCCAGACCACCGGGTCATCAAAATAGCGATGGGGCGCGTCGCTGACCGCATCCAGCGCCAGCGCCAGACGCTGCACGCCCGGCGGGGCGCGCTCGATCCGGCGTTCGGGTTCATCGTCCAGAAACGCTCCGGCCAGCGTGATCACCGAGGCGAGATCGGGCATGGGCGCATAGTCCGCCTCGTCGGTCAGAAAACGCCGGCGCTCGGATGCCACGGCGCGCGCCAGCGGGTCCAGAAACACGCGCTGGGGCAGGGTCAGGGCGATGTCGCCAGAGGAGCCACGCTGGCCCAGCGCATCCACGGCGATGAGCCGCGCCTGCGCCCGCTCGCCCGCCAGCCGGTGGCGCGACAGGTCCAGGCGCACGGTCTGCAACCCGCCCTCGCCTGCTGTGGTGACCGACCCGGCGGGAATCTCAATCTCTTCGGCCGCGCCCCCGGCTTCCGCCGCGAAGGCGAACACCAGCGCCTCCACCCCGTAGTCATCCTCGGCGTAGAGCTCCAGCACCAGGCGCCCTTGAGCATCGCCGGACGGCTCGGCCGCCAGGCGCACTTGCGGTGGCCGGTCTTCAACCAGCTCCAGAGTCACCCGCTCGCGCCAGCCGCCGGCGCGGATCAGGATCTCGCCATCACCCTCGGGGGTAATGCGCAGGAGGCGCACATCGCCGGGCAGGGTCTCGATCTCGGACGGCGCCCCATGGACTGAGGGGGTCCGCCCGGTTCCGGCCAGCCGGACCGCCAGCACCGACCCGGCAGGCGCGCGCGCCTCGCGCCGGTCGCGCAGGTAGATCACGGGCCGGCCGGTATAGGCCGGCGGCTCGATCCACATCTCGACACTGGTCCCGGCGACAGACCCGCCTGCCATCAGGCGCGGCGCGAAGGCATCGCCCAGGCGCGGCACCGTAAGATCGCCCGCCAGGAAAGCGGCGCAGCCGATCACGATCAGGGCGAAGACGCGCAGGCCCAGCGGGTCTATGGCCGCCCAGGCAGCTTTGGGGCGGCGGGCGCGGGCCCCTGTCAGCCGGGCAGCCATCCGCGCGCGGTGCGCCGCCCACCAATCGTGCGAGCCCGAGGCCGGCGCGTCGCGCATGGCCTCGAAGGGCCGGCCATCCAGACCGGAATCATCTTCAACCCGCCGCTCGGCCTCGCTGAGCGATGGCAATCGCCAGCCTGCACGCGCCCGCAAAACACCCCAGGCCCCCGCCACGACAAGCGTCAGCAAGGTCAGCAGGCGCCACGGATCGCCAAAGCGTTCAAACACGCCGAACAGCGCCAGGACCAGATACACGGCCAGCGCCGCCAGAACAGGTGCCAGCACCGGCGCCGCGCGCTCCCACAGGAGCGCGGCGCGGGCACGGACAATCTGGGCCGCCAGGCGGCGCTCGGCACGGGTCATGAAGGGTAAGGTAATGGCTCGGCGCGCCGTTGGCACATGACAATCTCAGCCGGTGTGGCTGACCGGCCAAACTCAGCGGCGGCCCGGCCTTGCGACGCCCCTGCCCGCACGCTTGCAACATCGTTTTTTAACCTGACCCCGGCGTTATCGCCAGAGTAACCATGATCGGGAGTCAGCCATGCTGGATCGCATCAGCCCTCGTTCCTTGCGGATGAACATCATCATGCTGGCCGCGGCCAGCGTGATCGCGGCGGTGGCGGCCGTGAGCGTGGCCGCATTCCTGGTCATATCCTCCGCCTTCGACAGCCAGGTGCGCGCAGACATCGAGGCGCGCATCAGCGGCCTGGCGCGCAACACCGCCGAAGAGATCCCCGGCACCAGCCTGCGCAGCGATGGCCACCGCCTGACCGGCTTCACCCTGCCCGGCCTGCCTGAACTGGACGGGCACGCGATTGTTGACCGCTCATCCTCGTTTGGCGGCGGCGTGGCGACCTTGTTTTCCTATGAGGCAGACAGCGGTGCCTTCGTGCGCCAATCCACTACCGTCATGCGCGAGGATGGCGCGCGCGCCGTGGGCACATCGCTGGCCCCGGACCACCCGGCCCAGCCCTTCCTGCGCCGCGGTGAAGCCTTCTACGGGGTTGCGACCCTGTTCGGGCGGACCTTCATGACGGGGTATTTCCCGACCACCGACGCATCGGGGCGGGTCACGGGCATTCTGTTCGTGGGCGAGCCGATCGAGCGCATCGAGGCGGCCAAACAGTCCCTGATGCTCAACATGCTCGGGGCCGCCGCGCTGGTCCTGATTGTACTGCTGGGGGCCCTGTTTGTGCTGGTCGGGCGCCTGCTCAATCCGCTGGATGCGGTCACCGGCCGGCTGGGCGAGGTCGCGGCAGGCGATCTGCAAACGCACGTGCCGCACACCGCCCGGGCTGATGAGATCGGCCAGCTGGCCCAGACGGTCCAGGCGCTGTGCAGCAAGCTGCTGGCAGCCCGAGAGCTGGAGGAAAGCAATCGCCAGACGGATGAAGCCGCCCGCGCACGGGCCCATCAGACCGAATCGGCGGCCCGCACCTTCAGCGAGTCTGCCGATTCGGCGCTGAGCAATGTCAGCCATACGGCCAACGCGATGCTGTCCGGCTCGGCCGAACTGCGCGGAGCGGCCAGCGACACCGCACAGCGCACCGCCTCGGCAGCGCAGGCGGTGGACGCGACGGCCAAGGAGGTTCAGTCCGTGGCCAGCGCCGCCCAGGAGCTCGCAGCCTCCATCGAGGAAATCGGGCGGCAGGTCGGAACCGCCTCCTCGATCGCCTCGCGCGCCGTGGGCGAGGCGTCCATGTCGAACGAGCGGCTGGCCGAACTGGCGGACGCCTCGCGGCGGATTGGCGAGGTGGTCGTTCTGATCCAGGCGATTGCCGAGCAGACCAATCTGCTCGCCCTTAACGCCACGATTGAAGCGGCCCGGGCCGGTGAGGCGGGCAAAGGATTCGCCGTCGTCGCCACCGAGGTCAAACAGCTCGCCAGCCAGACGGCCAAGGCGACCGAGGAGATCAGCGCCCAGATCGGCCTGATGCAGGAAACCGCCACCCGCTCGTTGGAGGCGATAGGCGGCATTGCCCGCACCATCGAGGAAATGGATCAGATCGCCACGGCTGTGGCTGCGGCGGTGGAGCAGCAAGGCGCGGCGACCGGCGAAATCGCCACGGCGGTTGACCGGGTTGCCCAGAAGGCGCTGGAAGTGCGCAGCGATGTCGGCGAGGTTGACCGTCTGGCGTCGCGCACCGCCGATGTTTCCCAGCTCATCGACGACGCCGCCCGCAAGGTGGACGCCGAGATCGGCTCGCTCACACGGGACGTGGAGACATTCGTCAGTGTGGTGCGCGTGGCCTGACACACCCGGTAATGGCCGCGCCGGGCGCTCTGTGGGTGCCGGACCGGCTTGATGGCACGCCTTGTGACCGTCACTGTCGGCCAATGACCACACTGCGCTCCCTTCTTGTCACCTGCGGTGTGCTGGCACTGGCCGGTTGCGGCGGTGCCAGCCCCCTGTCCGATCCGCGCGATCAACCGTTTCGGGTTCTGTCCGACATGCCGACACCCCCCAATGTGGAGCGGGCAGCCGACGCATCAGGCTGTTCGGGGGCGCAGCTCAGCGCCGTGGAGGCACGCCTGCCCGACTATCCCGCCCGCGGCTGGTCCCGCGGCCTGCAGGGCTGGACTGTGGTCCAGTTCGACGTGACCGAGACGGGCGCGACGGACCAGGTGCACGTGGCGCGCGGCGTGCCGGGCGGCAGCTTCAATACCGAAGCCGAGCGGGCCGTGCGCGGCTGGCGCTTCGCCCCGCTGGAGCCGGGCTCGCGGCTGACCGGATGCGTAGTGCTGTTTGAGTTTACGCAAGGTCTGGTGCGGGTGAGGTAAGGGGGATGTCTCCCTGTGCTCAGCCCCGTCCGTTGCATCGCGGTCCTCGCTAAAGCTGCGGGCGCGCCGTCGCGCTTGCGAACCCTGACGGGTTCGAAGCGTGGTGTGTCGCATCGCGATTCGCCTTCCGGTAAGATGTGATTCGAAAAGCCTCGTCCGCGATGGGCGCAGGGCTGGCCAGATATCGGGGCGCAAGACCGCATGACGGATGACGGGCCGATCCAGCTCGCCACACTGATCGTCACCGGAGGCGCGGTGGCGTTCGCCCTGTCCGCAGGCGTGTGGGCCTATCGCATGACCGCAGGCGCACGGGCCGCACGGGCCGAGTGGCGTGCCCGCATGGCGCAGCTGGAAGACCGGCTGGAGCGCGCCGGTGGCGTGCTGGGCGCCCATCCCGGCCTCATCCTCGTGTGGGAAACCCCGCCCGATCCGGATTCCAAGGACTGGGGCCGGCCGGGCATTTTCGGCTCGCCCGCCGCACTGGCCGCCATGGTGCAGTTCGCCGATCTGGGTCAGGGTGCTGCGGCCAGCGGGGATGCGGGGCGCGAAATTCTCGATGGTATTGCCGATTTTGAGGCGCGCAGCGCGCGCGGCGAGGCGACGACGTTATGCCAGCGCCTGCGCCGCCTGATGGACACCGGCCAGACCTTTTCGCTGACCATTGCCGGGCCGTCGGGACGCACGCTGGAAGTGGACGGGCGCGCGGCAGGCCGCCAGCTGGCGGTGTGGCTGACCGATGCGTCCATCCGCGAAATGGAGGAGACCGGCGCAAAGGGGCGGGTGGAAGAAACCCGCAAGCTCTCAGACGCCGACCCCGCCGCCAGTCACGACATGGCGGCGCGCAATCCGGCCCCGGCCTGGCGCATGAATGCTGCCGGACGCCTGATCTGGGTCAATGAGGCCTATGCCCGCGCTGTCGAGGCGCAAAGCCCTGCCGACGCTGTGGACGAGCAGGTGCTGCTGGAGCCGACGCTGGCCGAGCAGACGCTGGACGCCCTGCGCGCCGGGTCCCCGCGCCTCAGCGTGCGCGGGGCCGTGGCCGGCGGTCAGCGGCGCATCATGGCCTTCCATGTCTATCCGGTGAGCGGCGGCGCGGCCGGTTTCGCCGTGGACGTCACCGAGGCCGAGGAGGCGCGCGCAGCCCTCAAGCGCTTCCGTCAGGCGCACGACCAGACCCTCAACCACATGGCCGAGGCCGTGGCCATTTTCGACCGGGCCAAGCGGCTGGTCTTCTATAATCAGGCCTTCGTACGCCTGTTTGCGCTGGAAGAGGCGATGCTCAACGAGCGCCCCGCCCATTCGGCCCTGCTGGACCGGTTGCGGGAAAAGCGCCGCCTGCCCGAGCAGGAGGATTACGGGCGCTGGAAGGCGGCCGAGCTGGCCCTCTACGAATCCACGCCCGACACCGACATGCCCGACGAGCTGTGGGCCCTGCCCGACGGGCGCATGCTGCGTGTGGCGCGCCAGCGTCACCTGATGGGCGGCTTGCTGGTCATCTTCGAGGATATGACCGACCAGCTGGCGCTGCAGGCGCGCTATAACACGCTGATCAAGGTCCAGCGCGCCACCCTCGACAAGCTGCACGAGGCGGTGGCGGTGTTCGGCTCGGACGGACGGCTGAAACTGCGCAACGCGGCGTTCGAGACCCTGTGGTCGCTGGATCCGGACAGTCTGGACGATGCGCCCTTCGATGCGGTGGCCGAGACTTGCATGGGCCTGTATCCCAATGCCGACGCCTGGCGGGCGCTCAAGGCCCGCATCACCGACCCCAGCCCCGACGCGCGCACGCCCGTCTCCGGCGAGATCCGGCGCACCGACCAGTCCACCCTGACCTGGCTGACCCGCCCCTTGCCCGATGGTGCCACGCTGATCGCCTGGGACGACATCACCGACAGCCGCCGGGTGGAAGCCGCCTTGCGCGACCGGGCCGAGGCCTTGCAGGAATCAGAAAAGATCAAGACCGGGTTTGTCGAGCATGTGAGCTATCAGCTGCGCACGCCGCTGACCACCATTCACGGCTATGCAGATTTGCTGGCAGGCGGCTTCGCCGGTCCCCTGTCCGAGCGCCAGGCCGAGCACATGTCGGCGATCCAGCAGGCTTCGGGCCAGCTGGGCAAGCTGATCGACGACATTCTGGACATCGCCGCCATCGATGCGGGCCAGCTGGAGCTGGAGCTGGACGATGTGCATCTGGCCGAGCTGATCGCGGAAACCGCCGAGCTGATCGTGACCCGGTCCGAGCATGCAGGTGTGCGCATCTCTCAGGCCGCGCCGGATGACCTTCCCGTGGCGCGCGCCGACGCCAAGCGGCTCAAGCAGGTGCTGTACAATCTTCTGACCAATGCCCTCGATCATATCGAGCCGGGCGGACAGGTGGAGATCGGTGCGGGGGTCGAGGATGGCGAGATCGCGCTCTGGGTCTCCGACGATGGCGCAGGCATCGCCGCCGAGCGTCAGGCCCATGTGTTCGAGCGTTTTGAACGCGGCGAGGGCGGCGGGGCTGGGCTGGGTCTGGCGCTGGTCAATGACATCGTCCGCCTGCATGGCGGCTGGGTGGCGCTGGAAAGCGCCCCGGGCGAGGGCACCCGGGTGACCTGCCACCTGCCGCTCATCGCCGAGGCCGGGGCAGCGGTCCCCGAACTCGGCCTGGCACCCCGCACGGGCGAGCAGCCCGGCCCGGCGTGATCCACCCCGTCATCCCGTAAACCCGATTGCCAAGCGCCGCGAACGCGCTAGCTTGGCGCGCCATACGAGGGGGATAGTCTCATGAAACGTATTTTGCACCTGTCAGGGCTGGTCAGCGGGCTCGCCGCGATCGCCGCCGCTGCGCTGTTGGCGGCTGAAGCGCCCGCCCGCGCCGATGAGCTGGCTCTGCCAGCCGGGTTTTCCAGCCAGCCCGGATCGCGCGATTACACCCGCCTTCTGCAGACGGTGCAGCGCCCCTCCAAACCCGCCCCCGCATCAGCCGGCCGGCCCAGCGCCACGGGCCCGTTGGGAACCCATTCGGGCAATGACAGCTGCCGCTGGGCCAATGACGGCGAGTGCGACGAACCCGGCATCGGCACCGGTGCCTGCACGGCGGGCACGGACTACTCTGATTGCTGGCGCATCATTACCGGGCTGGAGGACGATTCCTGCCAGTGGGCCAATGACGGCGAATGCGACGAACCCGGCATCGGCACCGGTGCCTGCACCCAGGGCACAGACCGCACCGATTGCGGCGAGATGACCGGGCTGCGCTTCCGCAATGACAGCTGTACCCGCGCCTTTGACGGTATTTGCGACGAACCAGAGATCGGCACGGGCCGGTGCGAGGCGCGCACGGACCGGGCCGATTGCGCCGGACGCACCCGTCCGCTGACCATCAATGATCACTTCTTCGGCCATGACGACCGGGTCCTGATGGACACTGGCGTGTTCCCCTGGTCAGTGGTGGGCCGGGTCCGGTTCGAAACCGGCAGCCAGTGCACCGCCTCGCTGGTGGCCCCCAACGTGCTCGCCACCGCAGCCCATTGCGTCAGCGATGAGGGCCGCATCCGGCCCGCCGGCCTGTTCGAGACGGGAGACGGCCTGCCGGGTGGCACGCGCACGGCGCGCGTGGTGGACGTGCTCCTGGACCCCGAATGGGACGAAGCCCAGTTCAGCGCCGGTGACGATCTGGACGGCACTGACTGGGCGCTTTTGCGCATCGACGCGCCGCTGGGCGACGAGTTGGGCTATCTCCAGCCGCTGGCGCTGGTCGACACGCGCGGCGAGACACGCGCCCGCGAGGTCCAGCTGAGCCAGGCGGGTTATTCCTGGGACACGGGCAATAACCTGTCGGGCAATGAGGCCTGCCGCATCCTGGCCGCGGTGGACGACAACACCATGTCGCATGATTGCGACACCACGCGCGGCGATTCCGGTTCGCCCTTCCTGATCGAGGAAAACGGGCGCTGGCATGTGGTCGCGGTGGATTCCAACTTCCGGCGCAATCCCGACGGGCCGATGATCTATATCGCTGCGCGGGCCGACCGGTTTGCCGGGCTGGTGAGCGAGTTTGCCCAGGGCCGGATCGGTCAGGGGGGATTGCGTCCGCGCGGTCCGGGCAAGCCAGGTGCGCTGGAGCCCGTCAAGAGCGAGTAAGCCCGTTTCAGCCCTCGACCACGACCTCGACGCGGACTGCCGCGTCGGGGGGTGCCGTCATCATCGTGCGGAAGCGTTCAGCCCCGCCGCCGGGCAGGGCGGTGGATTCCAGCATCACAAGCCATTCGGCAAGCACCTGACCGTCCGCGTCCAGCGCCATCGCCTTGAGCGGGGCCGTGCGGCGGATGCGCCCGGTGGTATTCCGCACCACGCCTTCCACCACCAGCGCCGGAGCGCCATCGTCGGAGTCTTCAAAACTGGCCACCAGGTCTTCCACCGCCAGGCCGAGCGGATGGGTCTCCAGACCGATTGCCGCATAGGCCCCGGCTGCGCGCGGGAAGGCCGATACGACATCGGCGCGCATCAGCACCGCACCGCCCATCACCACAGCGAAGGCCGCGGCGACGCCAATCCAGCCCGCACCTTCAACCGCCAGGCGCGTCTTGCGCCGGCGCGCTTCAGACCGGGCGCGGATCGCAGCCGCGGGTTTGTCGCGCAAGCTCGGGGCCGGAGCCGGTTCCGGCGCGGCGGATGCCGGGCGCTCGGCCGGTTCGGACAAGGTGAGCGCTTCGGCCTCCACCTGCCAGCCATGGCCGCAGGATGCGCAGCGCACCCGTCCGCCGCGCGCCTCGAGGGCGGCAGGCTCGACGCGGTATTTTGCATCACAGCTGGGACAGGTGACGATCATGGACGCAGCGCTCGCTTTTCCTGCATAGTTGATGGCGCATTCCGCCACACGGACTTGTTCCCGGACCGCAGAGCGATGACCCTGAACCCCCGCCCCGCACCGGACCTGTCGCACAGCCGTGACCCGGCGGTGCGCTTTGATTCGGTGGGCCTTCGATATGGGCGCGGCCCCGAGATTCTCAGCGATCTCAGCTTTGATTTACCAAGCGGAAGTTTCCATTTCCTCACCGGACCGTCCGGGGCCGGGAAAAGCTCGCTGCTGCGCCTCATCTATCGCGCGCGCCAGCCCTCTCGCGGGCTGATCAGCCTGTTCGGACGCGACACCTCCCTGATGCCGCGCGACGCACTGCCCGGACTGCGCCGCCGGATCGGTGTGGTGTTTCAGGATTTCCGTCTCCTGGAGCACCTCAGCGTCTTCGATAATGTGGCCCTGCCCCTTCGGGTCGCCGGTCAGCCACGCGTCAGCTATGCCGATGATGTGGCAGACCTTCTGGCCTGGGTGGGTCTGGGTGAGCGCATGCATGCGCATCCCGCCAGCCTGTCCGGCGGCGAGCAGCAGCGCGCCGCCATCGCCCGCGCGGTGATCACCAGGCCGGAACTGCTGATCGCGGATGAGCCCACCGGCAATGTGGACCCGGCCATGGGCCGGCGGCTGCTGCGCCTGTTCGTGGAGCTGAACCGGCTGGGTGCCACCGTGCTGATCGCCACCCATGACATTACACTGGTGCGCGCATTGGACGCGCCTGTGCTGGAGCTGGCCGACGGGCGTCTGGTCAGCCGTCCGAGGACCGCATGAGCGCGCCGGACAAACCCCGCCGCCCCGCGGCCCTGCTGCCGCCCGATCACGCCCGGGACCGGCCGCTGTTTGCCGTGGCAGCAATCCTGGTGTTTCTGGCGAGCCTGGCGGGCTTTGGCGCTGCGGGGGCCTGGCAGGCGGCCGAAGGCTGGACCGCCCAGCTGTCCAGCGAGCTCACCGTCCAGCTGATCGCCGAAGATGCCCGCGACGCGGATGCCGATGCGGTGGATGCCGCGTCGCAGATCGCGCGCCTGCCGGGTGTTGTTTCGGCTGCCGCCCGCAGCCGGGCCGATGCCGAAGCCTTGCTGCGGCCCTGGCTGGGCGGGGCCGGCCTGCCGGATGACCTGCCTGTCCCGCGCCTGATTGCGGTGCGCGTGGATCCGGATGCGCCGCCCGCGCCCGGCGCCATCGAGGCTCTGCTGCGCGATAACCCCTATGACATCGTGGTGGACGATCACGCGCGCTGGGAAGCCGCCGTGCAGCGCACGGCGGGTGCCGTGCGATATTTCGCGCTGGGACTGGTAGCGATCCTGGCGCTGGCGGCGGCAGCCGTCATCGCGTTCGCCGCGCGCGCCTCGCTGGCGGCGCGCTGGGATGTGGCCGAAGCCCTTCATCTGGTGGGCGCGCCGGACCGGTATGTCACCGGGATTTTCCAGCGGCGCTTCTTCTTTCTGGGCCTGAAAGCCGGCATCGCAGGAGCTGGCCTGGCGGCGCTGGCCGGCTATGGCCTGGCCCACGGGGCAGGCGCAGCGGGCGCCGTCTTCTTCCTGCCGGTTCCGGCGCTGGGCTGGAGCGCGGCGGCGATTGCGCCGGGTGCCGCTCTGGCCTCCGCCCTGATCGCCGCAGGTGCCGCGCGACTGGCCGTGACCGGCGAGCTGAAGGCGCGCTGGCCATGAGCGGCGTGCTGAGCCTGGCCCGCTTTCTTGCCTTCGTCGCGCTGTTCACCCTGGCGGCGGGCTTCGCCCTGTTCGTGCGCGAGGCGCGCAGCCTGGGTCCGGACCCGGCGGCAGAGGCGGCGGGCGTGGTGGTGCTGACCGGCGGCGGTGGACGCGTGGCCACAGGTGTGGAGCTCTTGCAGGTCGGCCGGGCCGAACGCCTGCTGATCTCCGGCTCCAATCCGGGCAGCCCACCCGCCGATATTGCCGCTGCGGCCGGGGCGCCGGCCGGTATTTTCGAGTGCTGCGTGGATATCGGGGTGGAAGCCTCCAACACAGCAGGCAATGCGCTGGAGATCACCGCCTGGGCGCGGGAGCGTGGCTATGGTGCCATTCTGGTGGTCACCAGCGATTACCACATGCCGCGCGCCCTGCTGGAGTTGCACGCTGCCGCGCCGGAGCTGGCGCTGATCGCCCACGGGGTCCGCGCCCCCGGACCGTTGAGCAGCCCCGGTCAGGGGCGCCGCTGGCTGCAGGAATACTTTAAATATATTGCTGTTTTCGTGCGTGAACGCGCGGCCGGGCGCACCCGTGCAGACCGTATGGCCGCCGAAAATCCGCCTGCCTGACCCTCGCAAGGACACCCCATGGCCTGGATCGGTTCAATCGCGTTTGTCGTCTGGATGTACGGCCTGATGGCGGTGCTCGGGATCGTGTTCGCCCCCACCCTGCTGGGGCCACGCAGCTGGACGCGCCGGGCCTTCCGCGTCTATCTCGCTCTGGTGTTTGGCGGCCTGCAGGTATTGTGCGGCATCCGCTATGTGGTGCGTGGACGCGAACACATGCCCGCGGGCGGGGCGCTCGTGGCGTCCAAGCACCAGTCCATGTTCGAGACGCTGGCCTTCTGGGCGATCCTGCCCGATCCGGCGATTATCCTGAAAAAAGAGCTCGCCTTGCTGCCCGTCTTCGGCTGGTACGCCATGAAGCTTAAGAACATCAAGGTGGACCGGTCCGCCGGCGCCAAGGCGCTCCGCGACATGCTCAAGCAGGCCCGCGAGCGCGCCGGCGAAGGCCGCCAGGTGGTCATCTTTCCCCAGGGCACCCGCCTTGAGCCGGGCGGTACCGACACCTACAAGCCGGGCGTGGCGGGGCTCTACAGCGCCATGAAGGTGCCGTGCATTCCTGTGGCGCTCAATTCGGGCCTGTACTGGCCCGCCCATGGCTTTTTGCGCCGGCCCGGGACCATCGTGGTCGAATTCTTGCCTGCCATTGCTCCGGGCCTGTCGAAAGACGCCTTTCTGGCCGAACTTGAAACGCGTATCGAGACCGCCTCCAGCGCCCTGCTGGTCCAGACAGAAAAGCGCTGACACCCATGAGCCGCAATCCGCCCTCGCGCCTGGCCCTGCTGGCACCTTTTGCCATCATGGCGGTGATTATCGTGCTGCACGGTGTCTACTGGGTGTTCATGTCGGGCCAGATCCGCACCGCGGCGGACGGCTGGATCGCCAAGCAGGTAGCGGCGGGCTATGGCGTATCCCATGAGGGCCTCAGCGTTTCAGGTTACCCGTTCCGCTTCTCGGTCCGCGCGCTTGCGCCTGCCCTCGCCGCACCGCCGGAAGCGGGCGGATGGTCCATGACGTATGAGCGCGTGGCGGCCAGTGCGCAGTTCTACAATCTCAATCACTGGATTCTGGTGCTGGACGGGCGTGGCGAGCTCGCCACGCAGATCGACGGACATCCCGCGCGCTACGCCATCGAGGCCGCGTCCGCACGCCTGTCCATGACCGGCAATAATGGCGCGAACACGCGCATCGGTGCCGAGGCGGAGGCCCTGGCGGTGACCGCACTGGAGGGTCCCGAGCCCGTTTTCGCGCGGATCGAGCGGCTGGCGATGACCGGTCTGCTGTCCGATGCCGATGTCTTGCGCCTGCGCCTTGACATGACCGGTGCCGATATCGGCACGGGCGTTCTGCCGGAGCGGCTTCTGGGCGCGTTTGGCCCGCGCGCCGGGATAATCCGCCTGCATGCCGACCTCACTGTCTGGAGCGCGCTGGCCGGCAGCGTTGATCCGCTCGCCTGGACCCGCGGCGGGGGCGCGCTGGAGGTCAACCAGGCGCTGCTGGACTGGGGCCCAGCACAGGCCAGCGGGTCAGGCCAGCTCCGGCTGGACGAGGCCTTGATGCCGGAAGGGCGCCTGAGCGTGGTGGTGTCCAACCCGGAACGGCTCGCCGGTGCGCTGGTGACGGCGGGCCTGGTCAATGAAGAACAGGCCCAGGCGCTGCGTCTGGCCGCCCTGATGGCGCCGCCGCGTCAGGATGGCATCGCCCTGCCCTTCCGCCTGCAGGACGGCGCGGTGTTTCTGGGGCCGGCCCGGCTGGGCGCAACGCGCCGCACAGGCCTTGAGCCCGGCCCGTCTGACACCGATCCGACCTGAAATTACAGGCTGAGGGTCTCGCCGCGCAGGAAGGCGGGCAGGTCGCCGATCTCGCCGCCGGCTGTGCGCATGAAAAAGCGCCGCGCAGCCGGTACGCGGTCCACCAGCGACAGGCCAAGGCCGCGTACGCCGCGGACCAGGGCGTGATCATTGGAGAACAGGGCATTGACGCCATGGGTGCCGAAGACCAGCGCCGCGGAGTCCGTGCGCCGCCAGCGGTCATACCGCGTCAGGGTCACCGCTGCGCCGAGATCCAGCCCGGCGCGCTTGGCTTCGATGAGCACTTCGGCTAGAGCCGCCGCATCGCGCACACCCAGATTGAAACCCTGACCGGCAATCGGGTGGATAGACCGGGCGGCATCACCCACCAGCGCCAGGCGCGGCGCGATGAAGCGTTCGGCCAGCACCAGGCCCAGCGGGTAGCGCCAGCGCGGGCTCGCCACCCGCACGGCCCCCAGAAAATCACCGAACCGCGCCTCCAGCGCCTCCTGGAAACCGGCCTCGTCCATGGCGTCCAGCGCCTGGGCGGCCTGCGTCCGTTCGGTCCAGACCAGGCTCGACCGGTTGCCCGGCAGGGGCAGGATGGCGAACGGGCCCGACGGCATGAAGACTTCATAGGCGACACCGTCATGGGTGCGCTCATGCTCCACCGTCAGCACCAGTGCGGACTGGCCATAGGCGCGCCCCAGGCTGCGAATGCCCGCCTGCTCGCGCAGGGGCGAGGCCTTGCCGTCGCAGGCCGCCACGAGGCTGGCCTCCAGTTCGCGTCCGTCGGCCAGGGTGACAATGGCGCGCCCGCGTGCCTCGCTCATGCCGGTGACCCGCGCCGGCGCGATCATGGTCAGGCCCGCCTCTTGCGCGGCGCGCGCCAGGGCCAGCCGTGTATGGCGGTTCTCCGCCATCCAGCCGAGCGGTTCGCCGTGAGAACCGGGATGAATTTCGCGCCGGTCGAAATGCAGCTGATCCGGCCCCGGGCCGCCGCGCCTGAGCCCGTCCAGCGGCCGGGAATCCACCACCAGAATGTCTTCGATGCGCTGGGCATGGGGTTCGAGATGGGATGCCGCGCCGACGGCTTCGAGCATGCGCCAGCTGGTATAGGCCAGCGCCGAGGCGCGTCCGTCAAAGGCAGGCGCGGTGCGCGTGTCCAGCGCCATGGCGTCGATCAGCGCCACGCTGAGACCGGCCCGGTGAAGGGCCAGCGCCAGGGTCAGCCCAGCCAGGCCGCCGCCGGACACCACCACATCACCAGAGAAAATACGATTGCTCATGGGCTCAAGCATAGCGCAGCGCTGCCGTCAGAAAAGCGCCACGGCGCCGCAGGCGCAGCGCGCCGGCCGCCGGAAAAGAAAACGCCCGCAGCCGAGGGGGGGCTGCGGGCGTTCTTCTAAAGACCCTGATGGAGCTGAGCTCTCGTCCGATCGAGGGGGAATGGACGGTTAGACACCAAAGCCTTTGAACTTGTCCTTGAAGCGCGACACGCGGCCGGCGCGGTCCACCAGGGTTTGCGACCCGCCGGTCCAGGCCGGATGGGTGCGCGGGTCAATGTCCAGATTGAGGACATCGTCTTCCTTGCCGTAGGTGGAACGGGTCTTGAAGCGGGTTCCGTCCGTCATCACCACCTCGATGAAGTGGTAGTCGGGGTGAATATCCTGTCTCATCGCGCCGCTCCGGCCCCTGTGATCCGCGACGCCCGAAGGCCATCGCCATGATTTTCTGTATCGAACTCTTCGGACCGTTCTGCTTGCAAGGCCATTAACCTTGCAATTGCAATCCTGCCGAAATTGAGCGGCGGTGTATATACCCGGGTTAAGCGCACTTCAACCCACAAAAGGCACCACGTGTCCGGTCAAGGACTTAGGCAGCAGCGGCCAAAAAACTTCCTGTGGATATCCGCATCCGGATGAGTTTACGCCTCAGCGTGCGTCCAGTTTCAACTCGATACGGCGATTGCGCGCATAGGCTTCGGCGGTCCGGCCCTGGGCGATGGGGTGGTGTTCGCCAAAGCCGGCGGCCAGCAGACGCCGAGACGGGACGCCGCGCGATTCCAGATAATTGATCACTGACAGGGCACGCGCCGTCGACAGCTCCCAGTTCGACCGAAAGGGGGCGTTGGGCCCCAGCGGCACCCGGTCGGTGTGGCCATCGACGCGCAAGACCCAGTCGAGATCGGACGGCAATTCGCCGATCAGCTGCAAGATCGCATCGGCGATGGGCGTCAGCGCCGTCCGGCCCTCATCGGACAGTTCGGCCGAGCCGGACGCGAACAGGACATCGGTCTCGAACACAAACCGGTCGCCCGAGACCCGGACGCCGGAGCGGTCGCCCAGCACTTCCACCATGGCCTCGAGAAAGTCGGACCGGTAGCGGGCCAGACGCGCCACTTCGCTGGCCAGCGCCGCGTTGAGGCGGCGGCCCAGATTGACCACTTCGGCGCCCAGCTCCGCCTCGCGCGCCTCGGCAGCGTTGAGGGCTTCATTGAGCCGGGCCAGCTCCTCGCGCAGGGCCGCCATCTGGTTGTTGAGCAGCGCGATGGTGGCCTGGGCCTCCTGGCTCAGCGCTTCTTCCTCTTCCAGCGCCGCCTGTGCGGCGGCGAGGCCCTCGCGCATGCCGGCCATGGAGGCTTCGAGATCTGCGTTCACCGCGGCCAGCTGGTCGCGCTCGGTCTCCAGCCCGCTGACCCGCAGCGACAGGCGCTCATTATCGCTGCGCGCCAGATTGAGCTCTTCGGCCAGCGTGGACAGGCGCGCATTGAGCTCGGCCAGCTGCTCGTCACGGCCTGTGAGCGCCGTGGACAGGGCGAACTGCCCGGCGGTGAACACGGCCAGCAGGAAGACGATGACCAGCAGCAGCGTCGCCAGCGCATCGACGAAGCCGGGCCAGTAATCGCCCTGGTCGCCCTGGTTCTGCTGAAGATGGCGCGGCAGAGCCATGGCTAGCGGTCCTCGCCGCCGCCGCGTTCCCGGTTGATGCGCGCCTGGGCTTCCAGCGCGCGCACCAGCACCTTGATCTCGTCACGCAGGAGGCGCGCGGCCTCGCGCTGGCTTTCGGCCGAATCCTCGGCGAAGCGCGCCATGATGGTTTCCAGCTGGCGGGTGTGACGCTCCAGCGTGTGCGACAGCCGGTCGAGCGCATCGGCGCTCTGCTCCAGGAGCGCGCCCACATAAGCACCGCCCGTGTCATCGCCCGCCCCGGCCGGACCGGCCGCAGACAGCCGCGAGATGGAGGACAGCCATTCCTCCACCTCGTTGTAGAAGCGGTTCTGGGCCCGGCTCGCCTGCAGCTCCAGAAAGCCGATGATCAGCGAGCCCGCCAGACCGAACAGGGAGGAGGCGAAAGCCGTGCCCATGCCCTGGATCGGTTCTTCGATGGCCGACATCAGCGCCATGGCGTCGGTCTCGCCCGCGCCGGTCGCAGTCGCCGACACCGCCCGCACGGCCGCGCCCACATCGGAGACCACCAGAAGCAGGCCCCAGAACGTGCCCAAGAGGCCCAGGAAAATCAGCAGCCGGCCAAAATAGCGCGTGAACGCTCCGCTTTCGGCCATGCGCGCAGCCACTGAATCCAGCACCACGCGCGCGGACCCCGCCGTCATGCGCGAGCGCCCGTCCGCCGCGTCGGTGATCAGCGCCGCCATGGGCGCAATGAGGGCCGGCGGCTGGGGCAGCTGATCAGGGTGTTCGGCACCATGCAGGCGCACCAGCCAGCGCGCACTGGGACCGATGGCCAGCGCCTGCTGGAAGGTATAGGCCACGCCGATCACCAGCACGGCCAGGATGACGCCATTGATCGCCGGGTTCGCTTGGAAGGCCGTGGCCAGGGGCTCGTAGAGCGCCGCGCACAGCGCGGCCACAGCGCCGATAAACACCGCCATCCACAGGATATACTGGCCCGGTCCGGTGAAACGCGCCTTGCGCGGAACGGGCTGGCGGGTGGCGGAGTCGTACTGGGGCATGGAAATCCCTTGAGACAGCGGACACGGGTCAGGGTTGGCCTCATTGGCCATGAAAGGCAAGGCTTCGGGCGGAATTTGGGCGGGCCCCAACACACGCGCCCGGCTTGACCCGTGGGCGGGGCGCGCCCACTTTGCGCGGCCATGACCACCATCAAGGACATCCCGGCCACGACGGCGTCAGACGCGGCCCCCCAAACGGCGGCACGCGAGGGCGTGGAGATCATCACGTTCGGCTGCCGGCTCAATGCCTGGGAGAGCGAGGTGATGCGCGATCATGCACGCGCCGCCGGCCTTGAGGACACGATCATTCTCAACACCTGCGCGGTGACGTCCGAAGCGGTGCGGCAGGCGCGCCAGACTTTGCGGCGGCTGCGCCGCGAACGTCCGGATGCGCGCCTGATCGTCACCGGCTGCGCCGCCCAGATCGAGCCGGAGCGCTTTGCGCGCATGGCCGAGGTGGACGGCGTGCTGGGCAATGCCGAGAAGCTGCGCGCCGAGAGCTTTCGCGCTCTGGCGGTTGAGGGCGGCGAGCGGGTCAGTGTCGGCGACATCATGAGCGTGACCGAGATCTCGCCCCATCTGGTGGACGGGCTGGAAGGACGCGCGCGCGCGTTCGTGCAGGTCCAGACCGGCTGCGACCACCGCTGCACCTTCTGCATCATCCCCTATGGACGCGGCAATGCGCGCTCAGCCCCGGCGGGCGATGTGGTAGAGCAGGTGCGCCGACTGGTGGAGACCGGCCATAGCGAGGTCGTGCTCACCGGCGTGGACATGACCAGCTGGGGCGGCGATCTGCCGGGCGCGCCCAAGCTCGGCCGGCTGGTGCGCGCGATCCTGAAACAGGTTCCGGACCTGAAACGCCTGCGCCTGTCCTCGATCGACGCCATCGAGATCGATGACGATCTGATGCGGGCCATCGCGCAGGAAGAGCGGCTTTGCCCCTATATGCATCTGTCGCTGCAGGCAGGCGATGACATGATCCTCAAGCGCATGAAGCGCCGCCATCTGCGCGCGGATGCGATTGCACTGGCCAGGCAGCTGCGCGCCGCGCGCCCGGACATCGCGTTTGGCGCCGACCTGATCGCCGGCTTTCCCACCGAGACCGAGGCGATGTTCGACAACACGCTGCGCCTCATTGAAGAGTGCGATCTGGCCTTCGTGCACGCCTTCCCGTTCTCGCCGCGCCCGGGCACGCCGGCTGCGCGCATGCCCCAGCTGGACCGCGCCGTGATCAAGGACCGAGCCGCCCGCCTGCGAGCGGCGGGGGCGGCGGCGCTGACGCGGCATCTCGACCGGCACCAGGGCGGCGAGCTGGAGGTGCTGATGGAGCGCGGCGGTCAGGCGCGCGCGGCCGACTTCACGCCCGTGCGCATCGATGCGCCGGCCCGGCCCGGCGCGCTGGTGCGCGCGTCGATCACCGGCCATGACGGCCAGGCGCTGGTCGCACGCGCGCTGGAGGCCGCATTATGAGCTGGTTCCGCTTCGGCTTCGGCAAGAAGGACGAAAAGCATAAGGATAACGGGCCCAAGGACGCCGGGGCCGAGGAGGACGGGGCCAAGGACAACGGGGTGGAGGACGCAGCACCTGTGCCGGCTGCGCCCGACACCATTCCCGAGCGGATCCGCTACACGCCCGAACCGGATTATCCGGCTGAAAGGGATGTAGAGCCTCTGCCCGCGCCCGCGCCAGCTCCGGAGGATGACCCGGCGGTGTCCCATGCGCCGGAACCCGACGCGCCCTCTGCCAAGGACGCGCCGGTTGAAACGCCCGTGGTCAAGGCCGAGGCCCCCGCGCCGGAGGCCAGAGGCCTGTTCGCGCGACTCGCCTCGGGGCTGAAGAAATCCTCATCGCGCCTGACCGATGCCTTCACCACCGTGTTCGCCCGGCGCAAGCTCGACGATGCGGCGCTGGAGGAGCTGGAAGAGCTGTTGATCTCCGCCGATCTGGGCGCCGCTGCGGCGGCGCGGGTCACGGCACGCCTGGCGCGCGACAAATTCGATGCGGAGATTACCGGTGCCGAGATCCGCGCCGCGCTGGCCGATGTGGTCGCCGAGACGCTGCAGCCGTGCGAGCAGCCTCTGGACATGTCCGGCCCGGCGCCGCGCGTGGTGCTGTTCGTGGGCGTCAACGGATCGGGCAAGACCACCACGCTGGGCAAGATCGCGGTGAAAATGACGCGCGAGGGCGCGTCCGTCATCACGGTGGCGGGCGATACCTTCCGCGCGGCCGCCGTGGAGCAGCTGGATGTCTGGTCACAGCGCGCGGGCGCGCGCTTCATGAGCCGGCCCATCGGGTCGGATGCGGCGGGGCTGGCCTATGACGCGGTGGAGACCGCGCGGCGCGAGGGCGCGGACGCGGTCCTGATCGACACGGCGGGGCGGCTGCAGAACAAGACCGAGCTGATGGATGAGCTGCGCAAGATCGTGCGGGTGATCCGCAAGATGGACGAGACCGCGCCCCACCACGTGCTGCTGGTGCTCGACGGCACGGTGGGCTCCAACGCCCTGTCCCAGGCCGAGGCCTTCATGGAGGCGGGCGGGGTGACCGGCGTGATCATGACCAAACTGGACGGCACCGCCAAGGGCGGCGCGCTGGTCCAGGTGGCTGAACGCTACGGCCTGCCCATCCACTTCATCGGCGTGGGCGAGGGCGAGGCGGATCTGCAGGCCTTCAACGCCCGCGATTTCGCGCGGGCGCTGGCAGGCCTGACCGGCTGAGCCGGTCAGGCTAGCTCAGAATCTTCGCCGCCGTATCGAAGCTCAGCTTGGGCAGGCGGGGGAACAGAGCGTCCTGCGTGCCATAACCCAGATTGATCAGGAAATTGGAGCGCCAGGTGCCCATGTCCGGATCGGCCTTGAAGAAGGTCTCGTCCACGCCTGCCTTGTCGAAACCCGACATGGGCCCGCAATCAAGGCCCAGCGCGCGCACGGCCATGATCAGATAGGCACCCTGGAGCGAGCTGTTGCGGAAGCCGTTTTCAAACCGCGCCTCGTCGCCGGCAAACCAGTCACGGGCACCGGGATTGTGCGGGAAGAGCTCCGGGATCTTGTCGTGGAAATTCCAGTCCCAGGCGAGCACCACGGTCACCGGCGCGGTCAGCGTCTTCTCGATATTGGCTTCAATCAGATGCGGGCGCAGTTTGGCCTGGGCCTCGCCCTTGAGAAACAGGAAGCGCGCCGGGCTCTGATTGGCGCTGGTGGGGCCGAACTGAAGAAGGTCGTAAAGCGCCTGCAGCGTCGTGTCGGACACATCCCGGTCTTCCCACGAATAGAAGGTGCGCGCCCCGCGGAACAGCTGATCGAGCGCATGGTCGCTCAGCGGCTTGTGACGGTCGGCGAGAGCGAGCGGGGCGGTGTCGGTCATGGGTAAGTCTCCAGTGTCTGCGGTCAGGCGTGAACGCTGCAGCGAGACATAAGGCGGCGGCGCGCGCCTCACCACCCCGGAAGCGGGAAACACGCTGTTTCAAAACCGGAAAGCCAGGCGACCCGGACCTCTTCAGGAGAAATTGACAGGTGAAACTCTCCTGCGTATGAGACCTATTCTCATTCGCAGGAGGTGGTTATGGGGTTTCGTATAGCGCTTTTGGTGTCGGCCAGCCTGACGGCCGGTCTGTGCGGGACAGGGGCCATGGGACAGGAGGTTGCGCCGCCCGCAGCAGCGCAAGCCGAAGACACCGGGGATACGGTCATCATCACCGGACGGGCCCAGGCGCTCTATCGCGTTGGCGAGATCGAGGGCGGCAAGCTGCCGGTGGAGCCGCTATTATCGACCCAGACCATCCAGGTCATCAATGCGCAGCTGATCGAGGACCAGGGCGCGCGCGACGCCCAGGACCTGTACCGCAATCTCTCCGGCGTCAGCGTGTTCAGCTATGCCGGCGTGACGGCGCGAGGCTTCCGCCAGGAAGAGAATTTCTTCGACGGTTTGCGCGGGGACCCGTATGCCGGCTTCTCCGTGCCGCAGCTGTTCAACGTGCAGCGCGTTGAATATCTCAAAGGCCCTTCGGGCATGCTGTACGGCCCGGGCGCGCCGGGCGGCCTGTTCAACTACGTCACCAAAAGGCCCGGCGAGGGTGACATCCTCGATACCTCCCTCGTGATCGGGACCGAGGGCCGCTATGGCACCTCCGTCGAGGTCGAGCGCCGCCTGTCTGATCGGGTCTCGGCACGCGGCGGGCTTTTTTTCGAGCACATGAACCAGCCGCGGCGCAACGCCGACAGCACGACCGAGATCTTCGACGCCGGGCTCAGCGTCGATCTCGGCCGCGGTGAGATCGTCCTGCAGGCGACGCGCTATGATCAGGATCTCGGCGGCAACCGCCTGCGCGGCGTGCCCACAGACAATCTTGGTAACTTCATCACTGACCGGCGGTGGAACCATAACGAGGAGAGCGACTTCCTTCGCCTTGAATCCAATGTGCTGCAGGCAAGGGTGGATTACGCGCTCACCGATGATCTGGTGATTGACGTCGGCCTGCGCTGGAATTCGGGCGAAGAGGTGCAGCAATATCACGAGCCGCGCGGCCTGTTCGATTCCAACGGCGACGGCGCAGTCGACGCGTCGGTGCGAGAATTCCGCGACCAGATCCGCAGTGGTGAAAGCCTGTCCTTCGGGGCCAACGCCATCTGGTCGCACAGCTTCGGCGCAGTGGACAACCGGCTTCTGGCTGGCGTGGACTGGTTCACCATGGAAATCGATTTCCTCGGCTTCTCCCTGCGGGGCCGCGCCACACCGACCGCCGGACTCCCCACGCCGCTCTCGTTGTTCGATCCGCAGTACGGTGTGACCGATCCCTCAACTTACGCCCTGCCGCCGCGCAGCCGGTACTCCCTGACCGCCAGCGAACAGAACCGGGCGGGCGCCTACTTGCTGAACGAAGCCACGCTGGGTGACTTCATCGGCGTCATCGGCGTGCGACGCGACCTGTTCGAGGACACCAACCTCGTGACTGGTGCCAGATTCGAGGACGAGGCGACCACGCTGCGCGCAGGCCTGGTCTATCGGGTGCGTGAAGATATCTCGCTGTTCGCCCAGTGGGCGGAAAGCTTCGAGCCGCAGAGCATCGGCGCGCAGAGCCCATTGGCTGGCGGTCCGTTTGATCCGCAAAAAGGCGAGATTTACGAGGCCGGGGTGCGCACCGAACTGATGGGCGGGCGGCTTCAGTCCTCGGCTTCGATCTACGAGATCACGCGCTCAAACGTATTGCAGTCTGATCCGCGCGGCGATGTGGGCGGCGACGGCGTCGATGACTTCATCGCCTTCGGCGAAGTGACCAGCGAAGGGTTCGAATTCGACGTCACGGCCGACATCACCCCGAACTGGGTCGGCACCGTGTCCTACGCGTACAACGACACGCGCATCACCGCCGATAACGGCAGCGGCGGCTTCTCCGTCTCGGTGGGCGACCGGTTCGCCAACGCGCCCGAACACACGCTGGGCTTCTGGACGCGCTATCAATTCCCGGAGCTGAACACGGCCATCGCCTTCGGCGGCGACTATGTGGACGTCCGCCAGTCGATCTCCGGCCAGAAAGTGCGGCCCTATTTGGTCTTCGACGCCTCGCTGATTTACGAAACCGATGCCTGGCGCGCGGTCCTGAGAGCCGACAACCTGTTTGACGCGACCTATGCGGCCTCCGGCTTCATCGACCGGACCGGGCACTTCCCCGGCGCACCGCGGTCGATCTTCCTTGAGCTGACCCGGCGGTGGTAGAGTGCGCCGCCAACCGTCCAGACGCCGCTCCAAATCCTTCCGCAGCGGCGTCTGCGCGCCCGGTCCCGGGCGCGAAGCCGGTGAAGAAGCGGTCGATATGGTGGCGCCTGCATCAGTGGGCCGGCCTGCAGATGTCGCTGTTTCTGGCGTTCGTGTTCATCACCGGCACGCTGGCGGTGTTTTCGTACGAGCTGGACTGGATGGCGCGCCCGGCCATGTGGGTTGCGCCAACTGCGGCGGAGGAGCGGGTCAGCTGGGGCGCGGTGGGCGAGGCCGCGGCGGCGCATGCGCCTGACGCCGTGGTGCTGAACGTCTATGGGCCGCTTCACCCGGCCTCAACCTTTGACGTGCTGATGCGCGGCGAGGACGGGCCGTTTCACATCTATGTCCATCCGCGCACCGGCGAGGTGACCGGGACGGGGCCCTGGCCCGGAATTCAGCGCTTTCTCAGGAACGCCCACCGCCATCTCATGATCCCGGTAAAATGGGGCGTGTCGCTGGTCAGCCTCGCGGCGGTGTTCCTGGCGGTCAGCCTGGTGACCTCCTTCTGGGTCTACAAGAAGTGGTGGCGGGGCTTCTTCCGGCTTCCGCAGGGGCGGACCGCCCGCGCCTTCATTGGCGATCTGCACCGCTTTGGCGGGCTTTGGTCGATCTGGTTTGTCGTGCTGATGGTGATCACCAGCCTGTGGTATTTCGCCGAGCAATGGGGGGGCGCGGCACCGTCTCCCAATCCGGCGCGCCCGCCAGTGGCCGCGCAGATGCACGCGCTGGCTGATCCGCACGCCGCCTTGCCCGCCGCCTCGCCCGGCGAAGCCGTCGACCGCGCGATCGCCCGCCTTCAGGCCGCGCGGCCCGATTACCGGGTGCAACAGGTTTACTGGCCCCGCGGAGAGGACGGCCTGTTCCAAATCCAGGGCTATTCCGACAACGCCATTCTGGTGCGCCCGCGCGCCAATGTCGTCTGGGTGGATCCTGCCACAGCCGGGATCGCCGGCGCCGCCGATCCCGGCGCCCTTAGCGTGCACACGCGCATATCCGAGGCGGCCGATCCTTTGCATTTTGGCACGTTCGGCGGCTACTGGACCAAAACAATCTGGTTCGTGTTCGGCGTTATCCTGAGCGCGTTGGCCGTGACCGGCGTGGTGATCTATGTCTTGCGCATCGCCAAGCAGGATCGCATCCCGGCACGCTGGATCACGGGCCTTGTCGCGACCTGGCGCGCCATGGGCAGGATCCGATGGGTCGCGCTGGGACTGACTTTATTGCCGTTCATTCTCGCCCCGGCCGTCCTGTGACGGGACCTTCAAAAGGAGTAAACCCATGAGAATGTTTGTGATGATGGCCGCCCTCACCGCCGCGCTGGCGTCGCCTGCAGCGCTCGCGTCTGATGATGACGATCATTTCGAAGGCCTGCCGGCCGAGACCCTTGATGAGGCGCTGATCAATCTGCGCAGTAATTTGCCAGCCCTGGAAACGGCGCTGGCCGGCGAGCTCGACGAAGTCTCGATGAACGAGATTCACGAGCTGACCTATACCCTGGAAAACGCCATGGAACGGGTGCGCCTGGAGGTGATCGCCCTCCAGGCGGAGCTTGAAGCGCTGCACCTGGCATCGGAGCAATGGGAGGCGGATGGCGTGCGCCGTCATGGCGCGTCCTTCTCGCAGGGCGCGGCCAGGCTCGCGGGCGGTGAGGCTGCAGCCAGCACGCCTTAATTGTGCCGGGCCGGAGGCGGCCTTAAACCACCGCCTCCACGCCGGTCACTTCAGGCACGTAGTGCTTGAGCAGGTTCTCGATGCCGTGCTTCAGCGTCATGGCCGAGGACGGGCAGCCGGCGCAGGCGCCGCGCATGTGCAGCTGCACCACGCCGCTGTCAGCGTCGTAGGCGTGAAACACGATATCACCGCCATCGCGGGCCACGGCCGGGCGCACGCGGGTGTCGATCACCTCCATGATCTCGCGCACAATGCCTTCCGCCTCGCCGGTATATTCGGCATGGCCGGTGCCGGCGGATTCGCCAAACAGCGGCTGGCCGGACTGCACCGCATCCATGATGACGCCCAGGATGGCCGGGCGGATCTGGATCCAGTCGGCCTCCTCGCGCTTGGTGACCGAGACGAAGTCGGCACCGGCGAACACGCCGACCACGCCGTCAATGGCAAACAGCTCGCGCGCCAGCAGGGAGGACGCGGCCGCTTCAGGCGAGGCAAAATCGCGGGGCGTGCCGGGGGCGATCTCCTGACCGGGCAGGAATTTCAGCGTGTCGGGATTGGGGGTGATTTCAGTCTGAATGAACATGTCGGGCCACCTTTGCTCTGTAACACAGATGGCCTGACCGCGTGCGCGGTTCAACCCTTGGCGATCTGGGGGCTCTCGCTCAGGCCGCCGCCGGTGAGAGATGCTCCAGCGCCAGCGCATGCAGCTCGGCGTTCGCTGCCGCCACCACCTGCCCGCCCTCATGACACGCACCGCCGCGCCAGTCGGTCATGACGCCGCCAGCCCCGGTGACCACAGGGATCAGCGCCGCGACGTCCCACGCCTTGAGCCCGCTTTCCACCACCAGATCGATCCCGCCCAGCGCCAGCGCGGCATAGCCATAGGCGTCCAGCCCAAAGCGGCGCACGCGGGCCCGGGACGCCAGGGCGGCGAATGCGCCCGCTTCAGCCCCGCCGAACAGGCCCGGATCGGTTGTGGAGATAATGGCGTCTTCAATCCGGCTGACGGCCCGTCCGCGGGTGCGGATGGGCTGACGGCCAAGCCCGCGATCCAGCCAGGCCGTCTGGCCGGTCAGACCGAGAAACCGCTCGCCGGTAAACGGCTGGTCGATCACGCTGGCCACGGGACCGCCGGGCCCGCTGACCGCGATCAGCACGCACCAGGTGGGCAGGCCGGCGATGAAAGCGCGGGTGCCGTCTATGGGATCAATGATGAAGGTGCGGCCTGTCGCAGAGGGCGTGGCCGCCTGCTCCTCGCCCAGCACACCGTCTCCGGGGCGGTGCTGCGCGATCAGGGCGCGCAGGCGCGCCTCGACCTCACGGTCGGCGGCGGTGACGGGATCATACTCCGCGTCCGGTCCGGCGGATTTTGATTCAGACATGATGCCGGTACGGAAATGCCGGAGCGCCAGCGGACGCGCAGCGTCCGCCAGCGTCTCCAGAAACACCAGCTCGTCCTTCAGGTCCGGCCGGGCCGGCGGCACGATCAGGCGGCGTCAGACTTGCTGTCAGGATCCAGCGAGCGCGCCAGCTCGAGCAGGCGGCGGCGCGGGCGCTCATTGAGCCGGTAATAGGCCCGGATCAGGTCCAGCGTTTCTTTCTGCGACAGGATATCCGCAGCGATGTGTTCGCCCTCGGGCACTGCGCTCTCGCCCCGGCCCGACAGGCCTTCGTAGAAATACTGAACCGGCACGTCGAGCGCTTCTGCGATCTCGAACAGACGGCTGGCGCTGACGCGATTGGCACCGCTTTCGTACTTCTGCACCTGCTGGAAGCGAATCCCGACCGAAACAGCCAGCTGTTGCTGGGTCAGGCCGAGAAGACGGCGGCGGCGGCGGATTCGTTTTCCGACGTGATGATCAATTTCATTAGTCATGGCACTCAATTCCTTGAAGGATGTGGAGACCAAGCTTGGCGACCTGGAACGTACGGACAAATCACATTGGTGACGGTGCGTAACAAGTCACACGCTTATTCCCCGCGCAAGAGTATAACGCAGACTGACCCGCCACGTCACGCATTTGTCATCAATCAGCCCCGCAAGAGCGGCGCCAGTCACTCGGCCGCCCGTGGAGCAGAGAGGGTATGCATATCCATCTGCTCAATCCAGCGGGACAGGGCGGCGGCCAGCGCGGGCATGTGAGCGTTCGGGGTCACGGTGCGCTCATCCAGGTAGAGGGCGCGGTTGATCTCGATCTGTACGGCGTGGACGCCGCGGGCCGGGCGGCCGTAATGCTCGGTTGTATAACCCCCGGCATAGGGCCGGTTGCGCACCACGGTGAAGCCGAGCGCACGGAACTGCGCTTCGGCTGCCGCGATGAAGGCGCGCGAGCACGCTGCGCCATAGCGGTCGCCCAGCACGATATCGGCCCCGCGCGCACTGGCGGCGGGCATGGAGTGGCAATCGATCAGGAACGCCTCGCCGAATGCGGCTTTCGCCGCAGCCAGCTCGGCCTTCAGCGCCGCGTGATAGGGACGGTAGCACTGTGCCAGACGCGTCTCGGCCTCGGTCAGCGCCAGCCGTCCGGCATAGAGCGGGCGGCCGTCCGCAGCGGCGCGCGGGATCACACCCAGCCCGGCCGCGGCGCGGGCGCTGACCGCGCGTGTGCTGGCCGGCGCCGGATCGAACATATCCGGGTCGAGCTCCCATTCAGCCCGGTTCACATCCACGAAGACACGCGGGAACAGCGCCTCGACCAGAGGGGCGCCATGACCGGGGACGCTGGCGAACAGCTGATCCACATAGGCGTCTTCAGACTGGCGCAGCACGCTCAGCGGCAGCTGGGCCCTGGCCAGGGCCTCCGGCGCATACTGGCGGCCCGAATGGGGGGAGGCGAAGACAAAGGCGGACGTGCGCCGCACGGGCGCATGCACAGTGCACGTACTGTTTTCAGGGCCGTCTTCTGGGCCGGGACCGGACGCGGCAGGATCATGGGACATGAGGCGCAGTGTCCGCGCCCCGGCCCTTTTGGTCAATCACATCACGCCGCCGTGCGCGTTCAGCAGACTTTTACCCGGATGTCATAGGGTGAAACTGGTGGATACCATGAAGGGGATGAGAATGGCCCGCATACTCCTGGCTGAAGACGACGACTCGATGAGAGACTTCCTGGCCAAGGCGCTCGAACGCGCCGGTCACGAGGTCGAGCGGGTCGCCGATGGCGAAGAAGGTCTGGCAGCTCTGGGCGAGACGCCCGGCGGCTATGATCTGTTGCTCACCGATATCGTGATGCCCGGCGTGGACGGCATCGAGCTCGCCCGGCGGGCGGCCGAGGTCGATCCGGGCCTGAAAATCATGTTCATCACCGGCTTTGCCGCCGTGGCGCTCAATGCCGGCGCGAATGCGCCCGCCCAGGCCAAGGTGCTGTCCAAGCCCTTCCATTTGCGCGATCTGGTCGATGAGGTCGCCCGGGTGATGCAGGCGGCCTGAGGCGTCTGGCCTCAAGGGTGCGCCGCGCCTGTGAGGGCCACCCTGTCTATATCGATCTGAAAATAGAAAAAGGGCCCGCTCATTCGAGCGGGCCCTTTCAGTCTGTTCAGTCTCCTAAGCGTATCGGTGCTTAGAACTGCTTCGTCACGTTCAGGAAGAAGCTGCGGCCGACGATGTCGTAACCGGAGCCCAGCACCGCGTTGCCGTTCCCGAGGGTGGGACCGCTGGCGTTGCCCGACACAACGGCCGGATCTTCGCCGAGGATGTTGTTCACACCCGCGCGAATGATCCAGGTGTCCTGCGTGTAGGTGGCCGACAGCGAGTGGTACCACGTGCCCGGCTGCGACGTGACGTAGGACGAGAAGTCCACGTACGGCGTGGCAGGGTTGTTGACCGTGACGCACCCGGCGTCGAGCGTCGAGCAGGTCGGGTAGATGCGCTGGCCGTACGGGAACGCAGCACCCGGCGTGGTGTCGTTGTAGATCGCCGCCTGGGCGCCGACATAACGCGCGGTCCAGAAGGCCGACCAGTCACCACGGCGTACGCGGGTGGTGATGTTGCCGCGCCATTCCGGGTTACCCCAGTCGCCGACCTGGTTGAAGATCGCCGAGGTGGAGGTGGTCTGGTTCAGAATTTCGTCCGACCAGGTCCACGCCGTGTTCACGTCAAGGCGCAGGCCACCGAAATAGTCGATGTCCATGCCAAAGCGCGTGTTCAGGTCAACGCCGGAGATTTCCGAGCGGGCAACGTTGAACGGCGTGTTGTCGACCGACAGCAGAAGGCCGCTGTTCGGGTCACGCACGCGGCGGGCGCAGAACGGGTCGTTCGGGAAGTTGTTGGAGTTGTAGCACTGCGACAGACCGAACGCGGCACCCGGCAGAGCGATCGAGTCTTCGATTTCCAGCTTGAAGTAGTTCACCGAAAGGGCGAAGTCGAACGCATCGATCCAGGGCTGTTCGAGCACGAAGCCCACCGACAGAGCCGTGGAGGTTTCCGGATCCAGACCCCGGTTACCTGCACGGAACGCTTCAACCGACGACACCCCGTTCAGGCCGAGCGCGAACGGATCCACGCCCTCAGCCTGGCAGTTAGCGAGCACTTGCGGGTTCCGATTGTCCTGGCTGCCGTCATAGGTCGGCGGAGCATTCGGATCGTTCGGGTCCGACTGGCGAGCCGCCACTGGCACGACGCACGGGTCAACCCCACCGGCCACGAAGCCGGTCTGGCCACCCAAGAACAGCTCGCGGGCGTTCGGAGCGCGGAACGACGTGCCATAGGTGCCGCGCAGGGTCAGGAAGTCGAACGGCGAGTAGCCGACGCGGGCCGAGTAGGTGCTGTTCTGACCGTAGAACTCGTGGTCGGTCAGACGGCCGGCCAGGTCGATGGACAGGTCTTCGGCGAATTGCGCGCCGGAGATCAGCGGGATCGACACCTCGCCATAGGCTTCGGCGATGCTCACCGCGCCCACGGACGGACGGTCGGCGAAGAAGCCGGCCGCACGGCCCTGAGAGGCCACGGCGTCCACACCGGAGTCCAGCGAGTCACGGCGCCATTCGACACCGAGCACCGCCGCCAGCGGGCCAGCAGGCAGCTGGAAGACCGGGCCGGTCACGAAGCCGCCGGCGACCGCCTGGTCGACGCGCGTGGTGACCGTGCGCTGGACGAAGAGATAGTCAAGCTCTTCCGGGGTCGCAAAGGACGAGTCGCTCACGCCATCGATCGGATACAGGCTGTCAGCGAACAGGTTGACCGGAACGCAGGAGTCCGCGCCGATAAAGGCGAAGCCCGGCGGCGGAACGTCGATGCCGCAAACAATCTCACCATTTTCAACACGCGAGGTGTTGATGGTCAGACGCAGCCGGTCTTCATCCAGGCCGTTACGGCGGGAATAGCCGATCGAACGGGTGTAGCCGGCGAAGGTTTCGAATTCCCACTCGGGAATGCCGAAGCCCGCCAGATCGCCGCGCAGGCCGCCCAGGAAGCGGGTCTGCTGAACTTCGATCGAGTAGCTGCGGTCGGCCGGCCAGTGCAGGATCGGCGTAACGTTCACACCGAACGGGTTGAACGGGTTTGACGCCGGCACGTCCGGGAAGAGCTGGCCACGGAAGCCCTGGTTCTGGTTGGCCTGGCTGTTCGAGTGGGAGAACTCGGCGAACGCCTGGACGCCTTCAAAGCCGAAAATCGGCTGGAGGTCGCGGCTGGCGGTCGCGAACAGCGAGTAGCGCTGGGAGTAAGGAATGACGTCGTCATTGCCTTCCAGATACGAACTCGTGTTCTGGGGAGCTTGCGAGTCGCCCGTGGACCAGCCGACCGGCAGAACGCCCGGGAAGTTGGTGGTGCCGGGCGTGCGGTACACGTCAGCGCCGCGGCGGACGCGGTTGATGATGGCACCGGTGCAACGCGACTGTTCCTGACCGTTCGCATCGATCCAGATGTTCCGGTAGCAGGCGATGCCGCGGTTCGGGTCGAAGTTATAGTCGCTGTCGTTCAGGTTCATGCGGTCCTGAGTGAAATACTCGAAACCGATGAGGAAGTTGTGGTTGTCGCCATTGCTGCCCATCAGCAGGTTGTAACGCTGGCTCATCGCCGCGCCGTTTTCCGGAACCTGGAAGAAGGCATCAGCCTGCACGCCATCGAAATTGTCGCGCAGAACCACGTTCACCACGCCGGCGATGGCGTCCGAGCCGTACACTGACGACGCGCCGTCCAGCAGCAGGTCGATGCGCTGGATCATGGTGGTCGGGATCAGGTTGACGTCCGGGAGCGACGGCGCGCCCTCAGCACCGGCCGGGGCGAAGCGGCGGCCGTTGATCAGAACCAGGGTGCGGTCAGCCGACAGGCCGCGCAGCGAGACGTTGTTCGCCGCCGGGCCGCCATCGGTCACGAAGCCGCCGGTCGAAATCGTGCTGTCGAGCTGGACGCCCTGCGCCACGTTCGACTGCTGCAGGATCTGAGCGGTGTCGATCAGGCCCGCGTCGCGGATCTCTTCGACATCGATCACCTGAAGCGGGGCGGTGGAGGTGAAGCTGTCGCGGCGGATGCGCGAGCCGGTCACAACCACGGTGTCGCCGCTGCGGGCTTCAGGTGCCCGCTCTTCGGTGCGCGCCTGATCGTCATCTTCGTCTTCGTCGGCTTCCTGGGCGTAGGCCAGGGCACCCGTCATGGTGACCGCAGCGAAGCCCGCCAGAATCGTCGAGCGCAGCAAGCGCTCCTTTTCCCAAATCTTCACGATCGTTCCCCTTGTGTTGGACCGTTCTTGTCGCGCCGCTATCCGGCTGCCAGCGCGGATCGCCGCACTTGGCGCGGACTATGAGGGGCGCGAGGCCGCTGCGTAAAGCGCTGTGCACCGTGTTGCGGCGGTGGTTTACCGCTTTTGCCACGCGAATGTTGCAAAAAGGCCATAATGTCTTCATGGGCCTGTAAGGTGCGCGGCCGGCGTCCCGGACCGGCCCGGCAGCGATGCGAGATTGACAGCTTCACCGCCGCCAGCTTAAGACGCGCCTCCTCCTGCTGAAGACGGCGCAGCGCGTTGTCCCGTCCAGGAGCGCAAGGTCTGGTGCGGGCGCGTAGCTCAGTTGGTTAGAGCGCTACGTTGACATCGTAGAGGTCACAAGTTCGACTCTTGTCGCGCCCACCATGCCTGGACTAGCCGCACAAAGCCCGACCGGCTCGCAGATCGTCCTCGAACGCTTTGAGATCACGCACCAGCTCATCGGGGACCGGTGCCGGTTCGCGCGGCGGACCGGGGCGGGCGAACACATAGGTCAGCGCGCCTGACGCCAGCGCGGCGCCGCCCGCGCCAAACACCGCAAATCCGAACACCAGGCTGGTGCGCCCCACCCGCTCGACGCGCATGCCGATCTCGATTTCCTCGTCAAAATGGGCCGAGGCAAACCAGTCGGCGCGGCAATGGACCATGAAGGTGTCGACCCCGCTGGTTTCCAGCAGATCGGCATAGTCGACCCCGGCGGCGCGCCAGAATTCGGTAAGCCCCACATCGGCATAGACCAGGTAATTGGGATTGAAGACGATGCCCTGGGGGTCCACCTCTGACCAGCGCACGCGCAGCCGGTGGCGGAAGGGAAAGTCAGCCGTCTGCGGCGGTGCGGGTCTGGATGTTGTCATGATGGCCTCCTGGCGCGCTGTACCGGGCGTCGCCCAGACTGGCCCCGGACGGGCCGTCAGGAAAAGTGCTTTTGCAGGTCGCGCTCGAACGCGCGCAGCCGGGCGCGGGCTTTACGCCACTCCCACCACAGAACCAGCACCTTGGGCCCCTCGACCAGATAACGCCGCCACATGCGGGCAGGTTCCTCGCTCAGGCGGTGCAGCCATTCCAGCCGAGAGCGCTGAATCCACCGCGGCGCCCGGCGGGCCTGCCCGGACAGAAAGTCCAGCGACGCGCCCACGCACAGCCCCACGCCCACACAATCGCCGCGCTCCAGGCAGGCCTCGGCGATCATCTCTTGCTGGGGCGAGCCCACGCACAGAAATACAAAGCGGGCCGGGTTGGCGGCGATGAAGGCGGCGCAATCAGCAATCGCGTCGGGCTTGTGGCGCAGGCCCATGGGCGGCTCATGCCAGCGCACATCCGTCAGGCCGTAACGCGCCCTCACCCCGTCAATCACCGCCTGTGACCCGCCAATGACCACAATTGGCTCATCGCGGTCGATGGCGGTCTCGAACAGGGCCTCGGTCAGGTCAGACCCCGCTGTCACGTCCACATCCTCGCCCGACAGGGATGCCAGCAATTCCAGCACACGGCTGTCGCATACGGTGAGCCACGCCTGGGCGTAAAGCGGTGCCAGCGACCGATCATGGCGCATGCGCACCAGATGATCGACATTGGGCGTTACCACAAAGGCGAAAGGCGCATCCGCCGCGCGCGTGGCGATGCGCTCGAGGGCGGTGCCAAAGCCGATGCGGTCAAAGGCGGTGTTCAGGAACCAGACATGGCGCGAGGCCGTGCGCCGCTCCACGAGCGGTGCCGCACCACAAAAAGCGGTCTGGGTCTGGGGTGCAGTCATGGCGTGCCGTTTTGCTCCACGCAGCGGGTTTCGCTGCGGGAGGCGAGCAAGAGCCGGGCCGTTAGCCCCGCTTCAGCGACCGCCAGGCCAAGCGCGCCGGGTGCAGTGCCTGCAGCGCAGCGCGCTCCAGCGGCGGCGGCTCGCCGCACAGCTGGCTGGCCAGTGCCTCGGCCAGCAGCGGCGCATGGGCGAAACCGCGCGCGCCCAGACCGGTGAGGGTGAAGACGCGCGGTGACAGCCCGGCACCGGGCGGTGGCACAGCTGCACCTGCACGGCCCTGCGCCAGGTCGGCCCACAGCGCGCAGAAGGACCCATCGGGCAGATTTCCCACCGCCGGCAGCCGGTCGGCTGTGGCGGCCCGCACACCGCCCCAGTGCCCGCGCACCTCTCCCAGCGCCTGCGCCAGACCCGCCGGTCCCGCCTGCGCCAGGGCGCGCAGTGCCGTCCCGGCATGGGCCGCATCGCCGGGATCATCGCCCTTGTCATGGGTCGCGCCCAGCATCAGGCCACCGGGCATGGCCGCGGCATACCCGCCCCAGGCCGCTGCCGAGGCCGGCGCGAACGCGCTGTCAAACACCGCGACCTGCCCGGCGGCCGCCTCCAGTGGCAGCTGGCCCGCCATCAGGTCCCGTCCCGCCGCGCCGCCCGCCAGGATCACCGCCGCAAAATCACCCAGCCCTGCGCCATCGTGACCGAAAAGCCGGACGCCATCCGGTCCGGGCTCCAGCGCCTCGACCCGCGCATCGCGCAGTCCGGCCGTGCCGCCCAGGGCCGCCAGCAGGCGCGCGGGTTCGAACGTCCCGGCGCGCGCCATGAACAGGCCCGGTGTGTCCCAGCCAGTGATGCCGGCGCTGGCGGCACCGTCCAGCCATGTGAAATCATCGTCCAGCGCCCCGGCCAGGCGCTGCAGGCGCTCGGCCTCGCCCAGGCGCAGTACGCCAGCGCCATCGAACGCGCCGGTCTGGCGATAGCGCTGAACCGCAAAATCAAACGCCGCCAGCAGGGCGCGATTGTGTGGCCGGTCAGCCGCTTCGAGGCGCGGCGTCAGCAGGCCCAGCGGCGCGCCCGACGCGCCGGCACCCCAGCCGCCATGCGCAAAGACAGTGACGCCGCGCCCGCGCCGGGCAAAGGCGTCAGCCAGGCTCGCCGCGGCAATCCCGCCACCGATGATCGCCACAGGCCCGTCCATCCGGCCGCCCGGCGCAAAAGGCCCGGCCAGGGGCGGGCGCGGCGGTCCGGCATAGACGGCTTCAAGCCGTTCACGCTTGCGCCCAAAACCGGGGCGCTTGGCCACATCGAAACCCGAGGCGGCGAGGCCCCGGCGCACGGCCCCGGCCACGGTGAAGGTCACGGCGCGAGCACCCGGCGCGCACAGCCTGGCGACACCCGCCAGCGCCGCATCTGTCCACATGGCGGGGTTTTTCGCCGGGGCGAAGCCGTCGAGAAACCAGGCATCCGCCGCGAAATCCATCTGGCCGAGCGCGGCGGTGACCTCGTCATGATGGAGAGTCAGGCAGACCCGGCCGCCGTCGAACACACGCCGGTGCGGGCCGCAATGGGGCGAGGGCCAGGCCGCCAGCAGCGCGTCGGCCAGCGGGGCGAGCTCGGGAAACACCGCCAGCGCCCGCGCGGCGTCGGCGCGCATCAGCGGAAAGCCCTCGACAGACACCATGTGCAGGCGCGCGCCGGCGGGCGCGTGGCGGCGCAAACTGTCCCACAGCGCCAGGAAATTGAGCCCGGTGCCGAAACCCAGCTCGCCCACGATGGTCACGCCGTCATGGAAGCGTTCGGGATACCCCGCGCCGGCCACAAACACCGCGCGCGCCTCGGCCAGCCCGTCTTCGGGCTGGAAATACATATCGCCATGATCGCGCGCCATTGGACCGGACGCCCAGTCCAGCCGCGCATGGGGACGTGTCAGGGTGAGGGGTTGGGAGGTCATGATGCGTCCGCCATGGCCGATGGCCGCGGCGGACGCAAGACCCGGGTGCCGGTCGTTTAGGCCGCCTGCACGGTGGAGATGGCTTCTTCCAGCTCCATGAAGCTTGGCTGGAAGGCGCTGGGCACCGCGCCACGGCCGATCTCGACGGAGATCTGGGCAGCGTTGCCATGCAGGTGGGCGACCAGCACGTTCTGGATAATATGGTAGAAAATGCTCTCTTCGTCATAGACCGCCTGCATGCGGGCCGCGAACGGGCCAACAAAGCCATAGGCCAGGAACACGCCCAGGAAGGTGCCGGTCAGCGCCCCGCCGATCATCTTGCCCAGATAGGCTGGCGGCGAATCGATTGCGCCCATGGTCTTGATGATGCCCAGCACCGCCGCCACGATGCCCAGCGCCGGCAGCGCGTCGGCCATGGACTGCAAGGCATGGGCGGGGCTGGCCGCTTCGTGATGGTGCTTTTCCAGCTGCTTTTCCATCGCGTCCTCGACCTGGTGGGGATCTTCCAGATTCATGGTCATCATGCGCAGCGTGTCGCAGATGAAATCCACCGCGAAATGGTCCTTGAGGATGCGCGGAAAGGCCGTGAAGATCGCGCTCTCGTGCGGCTTCTCGATATGCGATTCCAGCGCGATGACACCCTTGGTTTTCATCGTCTTGGTGAGCTGGAACAGAAGCGTGAGCAGGTCGATATAGTCCTGCTGCTTCCATTTGGAGCCCGAGATGATCTTGCCGAAATCGCCCAGCGTCTTGGTGACGGTCTTGGGCGCATTGCCGATGAGGAAGGCGCCGACCGCCGCCCCGCCAATCATCATCATCTCGAAGGGCAGCGCCTTCACGATGATGTCGAACTTGCCACCTGACAGCACGAAGCCGCCAAACACGAGGCCGAACACGGCTACGATGCCAATAATCTGAAACATATCCCACCACCCGTTCTGTCCGGCCGCTCTCCGCCCCGGCGGGTCGTCCCGCTCTGTCAGGCTTCAGTGGAGCAGCGTCCGATTTCGGGACGGTTATGACAGACGATGCTTAAAGCCCGGTTTGCGAGGCGTTAGCAGGCGATTCACCATCTCGGTGCCGGGCGGCCTCCACCAACGTGCGGAACAGATCGCGCATATCGCGCCGGTAGAGCATCATTTCAGGATGAAACTGGACGGCCATGCGCAAGACGCCCGGCGGGCCTTCCAGGGCTTGTGCCTCGCCATGCTCGCCGCGCGCGCTCACGCGCAGCCCCTCGCCCAGATCCGCCACCGCCTGACGGTGCAGGGAATTGACCCGCGCCCGCGTCCGCCCCCACAGGCGCGCCAGCCGTGTTCCCGGCGTAATGTCGACTTTCTTGCGGTAGAGCATGTAGCCCAGCGGTGTGGACGGCAGGGTGTTCAGCACTTTTTTGTCGAGGATATCGCTGACCGCCCCGCCGCGCGCGACGTTCAGAAGCTGCATGCCCCGGCAGATCGCCAGGACCGGGCGCCTGAGCGCCCAGAACGCCTGCGCCCATTCCAGCTCGAGCCCGTCCCGGCCCCGGTCATAGCGCGCGCCGGGGCTGACATCCCGCCCGTAGACATCAGGATGAATGTTCAGCCCGCCGGCCAGAATCAGCCCGTCAAACGCGTCCGGACGGGTGTCCGCGGTGCGCGGCGTCACCCGCACGGCCCGCCCGCCCGCCAGGCGTACGCCCGCCCAGATCAGCGTGAAGACGCCATAATCGGTCCCCGCCGACGTGGTCACGGCGATGGTCGGGCGGCGCGCGGCGTTAGCGTCACTCATCAAACCTCAGCTCTGGCGGCAATTCTCCCCGCCGGATCATGGATGACAGCACGAACAGGACGCCCAGCGTGGTGCCCGGATCATCCAGCGGGATGAAGTCCGTGGCTGCCTCGGCAGTCAGGTCGCGGGTCTCCCCGAGCGCCTTGAGGTAGGCACCCAGCGACTTCACATCAAACAGGCCGTTGATGAATTCGCCAAAGCCTTTCTGATCCCGATCCGCCAGCTTGTCCCAGCGCTCGGACAGGTTTTTGAAATAGGAATCCTCCTCGGCGATGGACTGGGCCGCGCTCAGGAGGGCCAGCAGCGGCACTTTGGAGCGACGGCCAATGGTCACCTTGGGCGGCTCCAGCACCGGATCGCCGGTCACCTGCCGGTAGAGCAGCCAGGGAAAATCCACCCCGCTGGCCACCGACTGGAACAGGCCCGCCCAGAAGCGCGGATTGACCTCGATCAGAGACGGTGTGTCGTCCGCCTTCCCGGTCCAGCGGTAATCGATCTCGCACACGCCCGACCATTTGAGATGACGCAGGAGTTTCGCCGCCTCCTCCCTGAACGGAGCGCTGTCCACGGTCTCGCGCAGCACGCCCGCGCCGCGCTTGGGCGGGAAGCCATGCAGACTGCGATAGGTCATCCAGGCGCGCAGCTCGCCCTCCTCGCACAGCGCGCAGAAGCAGAAGTCATCGCCCGGCGCGGCCTCCTGGACGAGCGGCCATTCGGCCTTGCTGCGCGGCGGCTTGTCTTCCAGCCAGGCCTTCAGCCTGGCGGCGCTGTCATGGCGCGCCACGCCGCGCCCGCCCACGCCGCGCGCCGGCTTGGTGATGAGCGGAAAGGCGAGGCTGTCCAGCGCCGCGTCCAGCGCCTCCATGGAATCGGGATAGATCGTGCGCGGGAAATTCACCCCGGCGCTTTCAGCGGCGGCCGGCAGCTTGTCCTTGGGCTCCACCTGCACAATGGAGCGGTGATCAGGCGCCGCCACGATCAGCCCCGCCTCGCGCAGGCGGCCGGCATGAGCCGCGATAATCGAAGTCTCTTCAAAGATCGGCATCAGCACGAAGGGCGCATCCCCGCGCGGGCGCAGCGCGTCCGCCGCCTTGATGAGATCGGTGATGAATTTGTCCGGCTTCTCGCGATGATCGGCGACCAGCTTGTGGCCGCGCGAGTGCTTGGAAAACTGCAGCACCGTCATGTCCACGCTGTCGCAGCCCACCACATCAATACCATGATCGGACAGGGATTGCGCCGCGGTCAGCGCCATCAGCGAGCGCGAATAGGTCAGGAGGACGCGCGGCCTGATCTCTTTGGGCATGAACTCTCCGGTGGGGGTGGGCAGGCGCGGCAATCTAACCCGTTGCGCTCGCCGGCGCGAGGGTCTGAACGCCGGCGCAGCCGGGCGATGAAGGATGTGTTGCGAAACCGCGTAGCGGGATCGAGAGCAGGCAGGCAGGCGCCAGGCCAACGATCCGCGCGGGTGCAACGTTCCCGATTCCATCGCCAAGTTGCGCGAGGCGGGCCGGCCAACCGCTCATCAGGACGCGCCGTAGACACTGGCGGAGCAGCGAGTCCGGATATCGGAGAGACGCTCGCGCCGTGGCGGTTGATTGTTGCTTGGGGATTCGGGCGCAAGACCCCATAATCAGGGGGCGAGATGGAAAACTGACCATGCTCTCAGGTTTGGCGACTCTTCTGCTCTTTGCTGGCTCCGCAGAGCCGGCTTGCGCCACCCTCCCGGAGTGTCAGCGGGCCGTGGTGCGCTATCAGGTGGACGGGCACGCCTTCACGCGCGCCGCCGAAGCGCTGGGCGCTGACCCGGCGCAGGCGGCGCTCGACGCGGTCGCGGCGCAGGCTGATGACCTCATGGGCCACCCTCCGGCGGGCGAGCCCCAGGCCTGGCCGGAACCGGTCGTGCGCGCCTTCATCTCGGTTCTGGACGATCCGCACGCCAGCGTATCTGAAGCCCTGGCGGCGCTGGCGCTGGTGCGCCGGGTCCGCGATCATGACGCTCTGGTGCAGCCGGTCCTGCGCCGCCAGGCCGCCAGCCGGGAGCCGATGGTGGCGCTGAGCGCCTTGCATGGTCTGGCCGCCCATGGCGATGGCGAGGCGGCGCTGATCCTTCTCAGGCGCTGCGGCGACGAGCCGGACTATCCTTATCAGGGTTGGCGCAGGCCCCACCACGCCTGTGTGAGCGCCTACGACAGGGCGCTTGATCTTGACCTCGCCGCGCCAGCCTTTGAGACCGTACGCGCGACATTGCCCGGCCTGCAGCCCGAGGAGCAGAACTGGCTCCTGCGCAGGATCGCCACAGAGCGCCGCAGCGAGGCGGCGCCATTATTCGTCGACGCTCTGGACGCTGCGCACTGGCGGCGCAACTGGCGCCTCGGCTTTGAGGCTGCGGCGGGCCTCACCGGGCTTGACGCGCCGGATAAGGCGGCCGCCGAGGCTGCGCTGGAGGCGGCGGCCCGTGATCACTGGATGCCTGCCGTGCGCGCCCAGGCCGCCCTCGCCCTGCATGGCCTGCAGACCGGTTCGCTGGAAGGCTCGGGCCAGGCTTGGGCTGAGGCGCAGCTGGCTGAACGCGCCCAACGCCTGGGGGACAATCGTAACGATCACCGCATGCTGGACCTGTTCGAACGGTCGGCACCCCGGCTGTTCTTCCTGGACTTTGACGAAAGCCCGCTGGTTTACCGCAGTCCGGACCGGCTCGATCCAGACCGGACCATCGTCCCGGGCTGCCAGGCGTGGCGCTGGGACGGGCTGGATTTCGAGGGTGTGGATACGGATATCCGCGCCGATTATGGCGGGATCGTCACCCTCGCTCCCCATGAGTTCACGTTTCTGGTGGGCAGTGATTTCGGCCAGTGGTCCGGCGCGCTCACTGCGACAGGCTTCGGGTCGCGCAGCCGGGTGCTGAGCACACACATCAACGTGATCGGGATGGCGCGTTCACCGCGCGGGGTCTGGGTGCTGTCAGGCCGGGACGGCTACGTGATACGCGGCGGTGCGCTCGATCATGTCGAAACGCCCATTTTCGGTGCCCCGTCCGAACTCACCCGCATCGCGACCCTGTCCGCCAAGCCGATCACCTTGCGCGAAATCGCGCCAGGCCGCGTCGCCATTTTCGGCAGCGGCTGGGTTATGGTGGCTGATCAGGATGGCGTGGAAGGTCTCGCGACCTGCACCGACGCGCCATAGACGCTGGCGCTGTGCGGGCGTATGGCTGACGGGGCAATGAGCCCGGCTTCCGAACCCCTCAATCAGTCCAGTCCGCAGGCGCGCCGGCGCGCCTTCCGGCTGTTGTTCGTGTGCCTGATGGCCACGGGCATCGGCAATTCCATGCTGTTCGCGATATTGCCGCCGCTGGCGCGCCAGCTGGAGGTGGCGGAGGTGTATGTCGGGGCGATCTATACCCTGTCGGCGCTGCTATTTCTGACCATGAGCCCGGTCTGGGGCGCGCTGTCGGACCGGGTGGGGCGGCGGCCCCTGATCGTGTTCGGGCTGGCGAGCTTTGCGGTGTCGACGCTGGTGTTCGCAGCCGGTGCCTGGGCGGGGCAGTCGGGGCTGCTGCCGCCGCTGGCGGCCATTGTGGCCATGGCTCTGGCGCGCTGCCTGTTCGGCGGGCTGGGCTCGGCGACCAATCCGGCAGCGCAGGCCTATGTCGCCGACCGCACCAGCCCGTTCGAGCGAACCAGCGCGCTGGCCGGGCTGACGGCAGCGTTCGGTCTGGGTGCCATGATCGGACCGGCACTGGCGGCGGCCTTTGTGGAGCGCATCGGCATCGCCCCCTTCATGATCGTGATTGCGGCGCTGGTGGGCGCGGGCGCATTGGTGGTGCGCCTGACCCTGCCGGAAAAGACCCCGCCCAAGCGTCAGCAGGGACGGCCGATCAATCCGCTGGTACAGTTCCGCTTTGCGCTGGATCCGCGCCTGACCGGTTTCATGCTGTTTGGCTGCGCGATCTGGCTGTCACAGGCGGCCGGCCTGCAGGCCGTGTCCTTTTACGTGATGGACCGCCTGGCAATTGGCCCGGATGAAGGATTGCAGCTGGCGGGTGTGGCGCTGACGGCCGGAGCCGCGGCGCTGATCTTCGCCCAGCTCGCCGTGATCCCGGCGCTGAAGACCAGCCCGCGCGTGCTGATGATCCTGGGCGGCGTGCTGATGGCGGTGGGCAATGTGGGGCTCGTGTTTGCGCCCAATTATGCCGGCATAGTCGTGGCCTTCATGCTCAACAGTTTCGGCTTCGGATTGGGGCGGTCCGGCTTTACCGGCGGTGCCTCGCTGGCGGTGAACCCCGAGGAGCAGGGGCGTGTGGCGGGCCTGACGACAGCGACGGCGGGCGTGGGCTTCCTGATCGCACCGCTGACCGGGCTGTGGCTTTATCAGGCGGTGGCACCCCCGGCCCCCTTTGCCCTGAACGCGGCGCTGTGCGCAGCGGGGTTCGCCCTGGCCGTCTTCCATCCGCGCATTCGCGCCGCCGCGGCCCAGGCGGTGGACACCCACGAGGATGCCGGGCCCGGACCGGTCTAGCGGTTCGCGCGAGCGGCCATCACGGCGTCGTGGGCCTGACGCCCGGCATAGCCGTCCGCGATCAGGCTGTTGTCGGCTTGGAAGCGCCGCAGCGCCGCGCGGGTATTGGCACCGACAATCCCGTCAACCCCGCCGGTATTATAACCCAGCGCGGTGAGCGCTTCCTGCAGGTCGCGCGACTGGCTGCGGGTGATGGGCGGATCATCTTCCGGCCAGCCTTCGGGCGGCGTGACCCCACTGGACAGGCGCTTGGCCAGATAGGCCACGCCCAGCCCGTAGGCGGTGGAGTTATTGTACCGCATCAGCGCTTCGAAATTGCCGAACGCCAGAAAGGCCGGACCGCGCGCCCCGGCGGGCAGCACCAGGCGGGCCGTACGGTAGAGGTCATCTGAATCCCATTCGCCATTGGCCGGGCGCACCGCATCCAGCGCCCAGGCCGAGACCGGGCGGCGGGCGTTCTCGCTCCAGCGGGCAAAATCATAAGCCTCGGGCAACGCGACCTGAACCACGACCGGCGCGCCGGCTTCCCAGCCGGCATTGACCAGAAGATTGGCCGCGGAGCCCAGCGCGTCCGCCTCGCTGGCCCAGATATCGCGCCGCCCGTCACCATCCATGTCCACGGCGCGTTCCAGATAGGTGGTGGGAATGAACTGGGTCTGGCCCATGGCACCCGCCCAGCTGCCCTTGAGATCATCACGGGTGGCGTAGCCGCGCTCGATCATGCGCGCGGCGGCGATCAGCTGGGCTTCGGCAAAGCCCCGGCGGCGGCCCTCCCAGGCCAGCGTGGCCAGCGAGCGCACCACGTCAAAATCGCCCTGAATCGCACCGTAGGCGCTTTCCAGACCCCAGATGGCGGTCAGCACATGGCGATCCACGCCGAAGCGCGCCTCCACCTGATCCAGCGCATCGCGGTGGCGCGTCGCGGCGCGCTGGCCGCCCGCAGCCCGGTCCGCCGACGCGGCACCCGCCAGATACTGCCAGACCGGGCGGACAAACTCGGGCTGGGTGCGGTCGCGCTCGACAATGCGCAGATCAGGTGTGAGCCCCTCCAGCATCGACGCGCGCACCGGTGCGCTGACGCCTTCGGCTTCCAGGCGGTCGGCAAACGAGTCAAGCCAGGCCGGGAAGGTGGCGGGATCGGGCATGTCGGCGCGGGCCGGAGCGGCCAGCGCAGCCGCCGCCAACACAAGAGCGGCCAGGCACGCCTTCAAAAAAGTTGATAACGCCATGGTTTGTCCCGTCTGCTTCGCCCCCCGGCAGGCATCATCCTACAGCCCGTACGCGGCCGGGGCGAGAGGCCAGCATCAGCCTCACGGCCAAGTGAAGTCCCTGTAAAGACAGCCCGTCCGTTTACCCGATGTTTACCGCGCTTCCAAAGCGGGCGTTAACGGCGCGCGCGTAATCTGGCATCGAGATTGCTGCTAACGGCCCGAGACGCGCCTGAAGCGGCGATGGGAGAATGCAAGATGAAACTGTTCAAGGACAAGGCCGGGAATGTGGCGGTGACCTTTGCGCTCGCCCTTGTGCCGCTATGCGGCCTGGGCGGGGTCGCGGTGGATACGGCCCAGCTGATGGGCGTGCGCGCCCAGCTCCAGAATGAGGCCGACCAGGCGGCGCTGAACGGCGCGGTCGAAGGGCCGGACGGTGATTTTGCGCGCTACCGCACCATCGCGCACGACCGTATTCTGGACCGCCGCGCCATGCAGAATCTGAACGTCACCGGATCGTGGAGCGGGGCGGACTACACCGTGTCGATCACGGGGACCATGACCACGGCGCTGGTGCATATCGTGCCGGGCCTCAGCGATACGGTGAACGTTCGCGCCGACGCCGTGGCGCGCCTGCATCAGCCGCTTCTGCAGTACGAGCCGCCGCTGATCAGCGAGCTGGACCCGGAGGCCGGGGACTATAACCGCATCTATGTCTATTGCTTCGATCCGGACCCGGCAGCGGGCAAGACGATGGAAGAGCGCCGCACCCAGCGCACCGCGATCCAGGACAATGCCGGGACCAGCTATACCTATACCTGGCCGCGCTGCGAGGACGGCGAGACCATCAGTTTCGAGCTGTACAACGTGCGCTTCTCGCGCACCGCGCCGGCCCGATGGGACGACGCCTCCACCGATGGCCAGTCCTGGTGCCACCACCGGCCCGCGCCGTGCCGTTTCAACTATCACACCGATACGCGCATGGTGAACAATGTGGAGAACCACTCCGGGCTTGAGCTCAATATTGTCGAGACCATGCTGTGCGACACGTATGAGGAATGCCGGCCGGCCAGCGAGGGCGGCATCATCCCGTCTGGCAGGGACCGCACGCCAAACCGGGAGACACGTCCCTGCGAGCCGGGCAAGTTCATGTATTACGGCTGGGAGGACCGTCCGCCGGGCCTGGAAGGTCCGAGCGCCAACTGGACCCAGGTCGCCTGGACCGACAATGACTTCGACGATATCCGGGTGATCATGGAATGCCCGCAATACGACGATACCGGTGAGCGCTTCGTGCGCCTGATCCGCTAGACCGGGCCCTGCCCGCCCGTCACCGCGACAGCCCGGCGGCCTTGAGCCGCCGGGCATAGTCGTCCAGCCGCTCGCTCGCCGTCTCGCCCAGCTCGCGCAGATAGCGCCAGGAATAGATTCCCGAATCATGGCCGTCGTCGAAGGTCAGGCGCACGGCGTAGCGCCCCACCGGTTCGGCACCGGTGACCTGCACCCTGGCCTTGCCTGCAACAAGCTTCTTCTGGTGCGCAGCATGGCCCTGCACTTCGGCAGACGGGCTTTCCACGCGTAGCAGCTCGAACGGGATGGACAGGGTCTGGCCATCGTCAAACCGGATGTCGAGTGCACGGGCACCGGCGCGGAACGCCAGCGTCTCCGGCCAGGGGGCACCGGTGGTCATGGCCTTACCGGTCCAGCTCGCGGGCTTCCTCGACCAGCATGATGGGCACGCCTTCGCGGATCGGATAGGCGAGCCCGGCCTGGCGCGAAATCAGCTCGCCCGCGGCGCGGTCATACTCCAGCGGCCCGCGCGAGTGCGGGCAGACCAGAATCTCGAGCAGTTTGGGATCGAGACCGGCTTCAGCCGGGCGGGAGGTGTCAGCGGTCTTGCTCATGTCTCAGCACATAGTCTCAGGCCGCCGCCGCGTCCAGTGCGCGTGCGGCTGGCCGGTGACGCCGCTCAGGCGCGGCCGGTCTGTCCGGCGCGCGCCAGCGCCTCTTCCATCAGGGCGCACAGGATGGACGCGCGGTCCGGTCCTGCATGGGCGGTGAGCAGGGCCTGCTTGTGGTCAGACTCCAGAGGCGCGGCCATAACCACCCGGTCGACCACTGTGTTGACCGGCGCGCTGAGCAGGGACGCCCAGTCCGCCGACAGGCCGGTGAGCTCGAAATAGGCGCGCATCACCGCCAGCAATTGGGTGCGCATATGGTCGGCTGACGGGGCGGGGGCCAGATCGCCCTCAAAACCGGAATAATCCGCCCGGGCCATCCGGTAAGGCGTACGGCGCACCGCCTCGCCCGCAATGGTGAACCGGCAGACGCCCGCCAGCACGATCAGATACCGGCCGTCCTGGGTCTCGGTATGGCTGACAATACGCCCGGCCGTCGCCACCCGCTCCAGCCGGGGCGCATCGCGCGGTCCGTCGCCACGCGGCTGCACCATGGCAATATGGCCGTCACCGGCCATGGCGTCGTCAATCATGTTGAGATAGCGCGGTTCGAACACGTTCAGCGGCAAATGCTCGCCTGGCGGCAAAATGCAGCCGCGGATCGGAAACAGCGCGATTTCCAGGGGAAGGTCTTCGATCTGGCTCATGGCGGTCCGGCGTCACCTCTGTGTCTGAGCAGATGTAGCACGGCGCGCCCGTGTGGCCAGAGGCTGGCGTGGCGCGGCGGACACACCGGCCGCGCGCGATGGGTGCGGTTCACGTTTCAGCGCTGGCGCCGGGCCGCGCCGTCGGTCATGGTGCGCGCCGGTCAGGGGGAGCGCCCGCCCTGATGGCAGAGGCTCGGCTGACCCATGCTGCGACCGGTCTGAATCAGTCCTGCGGCACGCCAGCCCGCATGGTCCGGGTGGACAGCCCGACCTGACAGCCGCTCACACTGCCTGATCAGCCGCGTCCGCAGAAGGACGCACCAGCCTGGATACGCCTTATGACCGATTTTGACGCCGACGCGCCTGAACGCGGCGCGGGCGCCCTTTCCAACCTTGCTGTCATCGCTTTTGTCTGGCGCCAATGGATGCGCAAGCCGCGCCTGTACACCGCCTATGTCGCGTTCATGGCGCTGGCGACCGTCGCCGATGTCTTCGTCCCCGTCGCCGCCGGGCGGCTCATCGACGCCATCAGCGGCGCGGACGCAGACCCTCTGGGCGGTGCCCACTGGATGGCGCTGGCGCTTTTTCTGGCGCTGGCGGCCGGGGTGAACATCGCCCGCCAGATCGGGGTGCGCATCGAGATCATCGCCACCAGCGCCGTCATGGCCGACATGACCAGCGATGCGTTCGAGCGGGTGCAGGGCTTTTCCGCCGACTGGCACGCCAATGCCTTCGCCGGTGCGCTGGTGCGCAAAATCACCCGCTCCATGCGGGCATTCGAGGAGATCACGATGTATCTGTGGGCCGGCATCCTGCCGGGCCTGGGCGTCACCTACGGGCTGGGCATCTACATGCTGCTCAACTGGCCGCTGGCCGGGGCCTATGTGCTGGCGGTCAACACGCTCTTCATCGCGCTGACATTGCTGATGATGGAGCGCTATGTGCGCCCGCAAAACCTGATCTCCAATGCCCGTGACGCCGATCTGGGCGGGGCGGTGGCTGACGCGCTGACCTCGATCACCACTGTGAAGAGCTTCGGTGCCGAGGCGCGCGAGACGGGGCGGTTCGCGCGGGCCGCCGGGGACTGGCGCCGGGAGATCCGCAAGACCTGGTTCCGTTTCGTCAACACCTGGGCGGTGCAGACCGTGCTGGTGCTTGCCCTGCAGGCCGGCCTGGCGGGGCTGCTTGTGTCCATGTGGCAGGCCGGCGATGCGACCGCAGGCGACGTCGTGTTCGCCCTGACCGCCTTTCTGGTGATGGCCGGATACATGCGCCGGTTCGGCGAGGAGGTGCAGAGCCTGCAAAAGGGCCTCGACGACATTCAGGATGTGGCCGGCTTCATGACGGCACCGATGCAGATCGCCGACGCGCCCGGCGCTCCCGATTTCCGGCCCGGCGCCGGCAGGATCGAGTTTGATCAGGTCCGCTTCACCTATGGCGGACAGGATGCACCGCTCTATGAGGATTTCGCCCTGACCATCAGGGCGGGCGAAAAGATCGCGCTGGTGGGGCCGACAGGGTCTGGCAAGTCGACCTTCGTGAAGCTCATCCAGCGGCTTTATGACGTGGACAGCGGGGCGATCCGCATTGACGGGCAGGATGTGCGCCAGGTCACCCAGGCCAGCCTGCGCCGCGCGATCGCGGTGGTGCCGCAAGACCCGGCCCTGTTCCACAGAACCCTGGCAGAGAATATCGCCTATGGCTGCCCCGGTGCCAGCCGCGAGGCCGTCATCGCGGCGGCCCGCCGGGCGCGCGCCCACGCCTTCATCGAGGCGCTGCCCCAGGGTTATGACACGCTGGTGGGCGAGCGCGGGATCAAGCTGTCGGGCGGTGAACGCCAGCGCGTGGCCATCGCCCGGGCGATCCTGGCCGATGCGCCCATCCTGGTGTTCGACGAGGCGACCAGCTCGCTGGACAACGAGACCGAGCGCGACATCCAGGCGGCGCTGGCCGAGGTGACGGCGGGCAAGACCGCCATCGTGATCGCCCACCGCCTGTCCACGATCCGGGATGCGGACCGGATTCTGGTGTTCCGGGACGGTGCCATTGTCGAACAGGGCACCCACGCCCAGCTCAGCGCCATTCCCGGCGGGGCGTATCTGCGGCTGGCCGCACTGGCGCAGACCTGACCGGTGGCAGCGCGCGGCTCAGGCCGTGCGCCGGCGCGCCGCGAACAGGATGATCAGGGGCGGGATCCACGGGATCAGCCGCTCATACAACCCGCCCGGCCCCTGGCCGGTCTGGTTGAAGAAGACGGTGAGGCCAAAGCCCGCGATCATAGCAGCAATGACCGCCACCGCGCCGGGACGCCAGACGAACACCCGCGCCAGAATGATCGGGCCGAAGGCCGCGCCCAGCGCATTCCAGGCAAACAGCACGCGGCTGAAGATATCCGACGGTGCCGCCAGGGTCAGCACCACCGCCGCTGCGCACAGCGCAGCCATCACCGCGCGCGCGATCAGCACCTCGCGGCCAGGGAAGATGCGCGCCACGCGCGCATCATGGGAGATGGCGGCGGCCGAGCTCAGCAAGACCGAATCCACCGTACTCATCACGGCCGACAGAAGCGCCGCCAGCACGACGCCCGCCATGACCGGGGGAAACAGGGTGGCGATGGCGGCGAACAGCAATTGTTCGTGCTCGCCCGGCCCAAGCCCCAGGGCCAGCGTGCGCCCGGCCAGGCCCAGGACCGCCATGCCGACAAACACAATGATCGCCCAGCTGATCGAAATGAGAAACGCGCGCCGGCGCGCGGCATCGTCCTTCACCCCCATCACGCGCGCCGCCAGCTGCGGCTGACCCGCCGTGCCCAGACCGATGCTCGCCAGTCCCAGAATAAAGCCGGCAGCGATAAAGCCTGACCGCCCCCCGAAAGCCTCGAGATGACCCGGATAATCGGCGGCCAGCGCGGCGAGCACGGCCTCAGGTCCGCCCGCCGCAATGACGGCGGCCACCGGCGCGATGACGGCGATGAAGGCCATGACCAGGCCCTGCAGCATGTCCGTGACCGAGATCGCCCAGAAACCGCCCAGCAGCGAGTAGATGAGCACCACGCCCGTGCCCAGCAGCACCGATTCGGCCACGCCCAGCCCGAAATAGCTCTGCATGGCCGTGCCGGCGGCCTGTAACTGCGCAGCGACATAGAAGATGAAGCAGAACACCACCAAAGCCGCCGAGATCAGCCCGATCAGGCGCTTGCCCGCCGCACCGGCATCCCCGGCGAGATAATCGGCCAGCGTGATGTGGCCGCGCTCTTCGGCCTCGCGCCGCATGGCGCGTCCCATCACGATCCAGAGCAAGGCATAGCCCGCCCATATGCCCGGCAGCATCCACAGCGCGCTCAGCCCGGCCAGGAAGACAAAGCCGGAAAAGCCCAGCAGCACCCAGGCCGAGGACGAGGTTGCCGCATAGGACAGGCCCGCCACCCACGGCCCCAGCGTGCGCCCGCCAATGAGGTAGTCGGCCTCGGTGCCCGTGCGCCGGCTGGCCCAGACCCCGATGGCAATCAGCAGGCCTTTGTAGACGATCAGGGTCGTCAGGATGATGGCGGCGTTGGACACAGGCAAAGCCCTCCCCGAGCGGCCCCGCCAATAAGCCCCGTCCCCGGCCCGTCTGGCAAGGCATCCCCCACCGCTTGCGCAGGCGCGCGCCCTGACCTTAAGAACCGGGTCCAGCCGTCAGGGCGCGGACAGGGCGGAGAGGGCGAGGTTCATGACAGATCAAACCGCCCGGCCCGGCGCATCGCTGACCGGCGTGCTGGCGCTGGCGGCGGCGGCCTGTGTGATCGGGTTTGCCGCGATCCTGGTAAAGATGTCCGGGCTCGGCCCCCAGGCCATTGCGTTCTGGCGCCTGGCCTTTGCCATTCCCGTGCTGGGCGTCTGGTTGCTGATCGAGCAGCACCGGGGCCGGGCGGGCGGGCCGGCAGCAGCGCCGCCCGCGCGGCGCTGGCGCATCCTCATGCTGGCAGGCGTGTTCTTTGCCGGCGATCTCGCCTTCTGGCATGCCGGGATCAAGATCACGACCGCGGCCAATGCGACGCTGCTGGCCAATCTGACGCCCATTCTGGTGGCCCTGGCGGCGTGGGCGCTGTTCAAGGAGCGCATTACGGTGCGCTTTGTCATCGCGGCCGCTGTGGCGCTGGGCGGGGCGGTGCTGCTGACCGCCGCCAATGTCCGCTTTGCCCCCGAACGCCTCACCGGTGATGCGCTCTCGGCGCTGACGGCATTCTGGTATGCGGCCTATCTGCTGGCGGTGCGCGCCGCGCGGGTTCAGGGGGCCGGGACCGCCAGCGTCATGTTCTGGTCAACTCTCACCGCCGCGCCGCTCTCGCTGGCGATCGCCTTGCTGGCCGGCGAGCGCCTCCTACCCGATACGCTGGCAGGCTGGGCGCCCCTGATCACGCTGGGGGTGGTGATCCACGCACTGGGCCAGGGCGGTATTGCGTTCGGTCTGGGCCGCACACCTGCCGCGCTCGCCTCGCTGATCATTCTGGTGCAGCCGGTCGTGGCCGCGGCGGCAGGCTGGGTTCTGTTCGGAGAAGCCTTCGTCACCCTGCAATGGTTCGGCGCGGGGCTGGTGCTGGCCGGCATCTATATCGCCCAGCGCACCGGGCCCCGCCTGCCCGCGCCGCCGCCTCGGGTCAGGCCCCGCTAGGGTTGGCCGCCATGCCACGGACCAGAAGCGAAATCCGTGCACTCAGGGCCGTGCGTGGGTCTTCCCCATAGGCCTTGCGTGATTCACGCAAGGCCCCTGAGAACAGGTCCACAATGGCGAGAAATGCCGTGCCCTGGTCGAGATCGGCGCGCAGCTCACCGGCCTCCACACCCGCCGCCAGGACCCGCTTGACGGGCTCCCAGACGAATTCCATGGAATCGAACGCGCGCTGGAAAGCCTCGTCCTGCACCAGCCAGCTATGGCCGATTGCCGCACTGGCCAGCTCGGCCTGACGCAGCTGCGCATCCAGCAATTGCTGAAGCAGTGCCGACAGGCGGTCACCGGCCCGGCCTGACAGAGCCGATTCCAGATTGCCGAGGGTCTCGGCCACACCCTCGTAATGGCCGCGCATGATCGCCATGAGCAGCGCCGCCTTGGACGGCTCGGCGTTCAGCACCGTGCCGGCCGAGACGCCGGCGCGGTCAGCGATCATCTTGATGGTCGCGCCCTGATAGCCTTCCGACAGAAAAACTTCCCGCGCAGCCTCGAGCACAACGCCGCGTGTGGCCTCGCGCCGCACGTCGCGCCGGGTGTTACGTTTGCCTAGATTATCCCGCATTCAATCAGCCCGCCCACTATACCTGGTTCGCATCCCCCCGGCTGCAGTGCGCGCGGCCGATATACAGCTTTGCGGTGCATTGCAAGCACTGCCAGCAATATGCACACCGGGTTACACGCTCATATGACCGCTGGCGCAGCCATTGCCACGCAAACGCTGACAGCCTATCTGCACCGGCATGACAACACTTCTAGATATAATCGTATACGGCGCAATGGCCGCGGTTTTCGTGATTCTGGCCGCGGGCATCTATGCCCTGTTCCGGGGCGGCGAATTCGGGCGCACCTGGTCGAACAAGCTGATGCGCGCGCGTGTGCTGTTTCAGTTCATCGCCATTCTGGCTGTTCTGGGCGCGGTCTGGGCCAAGCAGCAGTTCGGCGGCTAGTCGCGCTCCAGCGCCGCGCGCACCGGACCTGACACCCGCTCCAGGCGCCCGTCATTGACGCCCGCGGCCCCCGCCCAGCCCTCGCCCGGATGCACCACCATGGTGACCAGCCACATCGTGTTCGACCCCGAGTGCGTCAGCGTCCCGTCCGCCCGCACGCCCCAGCCCAGCGCATAGTCGCCCACGGGGGCATGGAGCCGGGCAAAGCTGTCCGCACTGAGATATCCCGTGTCCTCTCCCGCCGCGCCGCGCCGGTAAAGGTCGAGGAAGGCCATGAGATCGGCAGCGCTCATATGGGCCCGGCCGGCAGAATTCATCGCCGGCGGATTATCGGCGCCGGCACCCGGCTCGGCCACGGTCAGGCCGAACAGGCCGCCGCGATGGCCGCGTGGCTGATCGGCTGTTCCGGCAACCCCCGGCGGGCCCCAGCCGGCACTGGCCATGCCCAGCGGACCAAACACCTCGCGCGCCATCAGCGCTTCATAGGTGTCCCCCGCCGCGGTCTCCAGCATGAGCGCGGCCATCACATAGCCGGCGTTCGAATAGAGAAATTCGCCCGGCGCTTCGCCCGGCGCGCCCAGGACGGCGCGGGCATAGACCAGCCGGTCGGCGGCGGCATCCCGGTCTGTGTCCGCCCCCGCCAGCCGCAGCGCCGTGAGCATGCCGGCATTGGCCACCAGGCCGGAGCGATGGGACAGAAGGCTGACAAGGTCGGCGCCGGCCAGATCCGGATGGATCTCCAGATCGAGCGCGCCAAGCGTGTCCCCGATCGTGCTGTCCCAGCCGATCACGCCCTGCTCCACCAGCCGCGCCGCCAAAGTCGCCGTCATCGCCTTGGTGTTGGAGCCCATATGCCACAGATCATCCGGCGTAACCGCCACCGCCCCGCCATGCACCCGCACGCCGGCCACACCGGCCCGGACACCGTCTGCATCGATCACGGCGACCATGGCGCCAGGCGAGCCGGCCGCCTCCAGCAGCACCCGGGCGCGGGCATCCACGTCCTGGGGGGCCTGAAGCATTGCGGCGGCGATGAGGATGGCGAGCATGGATGTTTCCCTTCGCTAAAGCGTCTGCCCGTATTGAATCCACGGCCCGATGGCACAAGTGTGTCGGTAGCGATCCCGAGGAGGCCTGCCATGGTGCAGCTGACAACCATCTATACCCGCACCGGCGATGACGGCCGCACGCGGCTGGGCGATATGAGCGAAGCCGACAAGCATGATCCGCGCGTGGAAGCCTATGGCACGGTGGACGAGGCCAATGCCGCCATCGGGCTGGCCGTAGCCGCGATGAAGCCGGAGGATCCGCTGCACGCCGAGCTGACGCGCATTCAGAATGATCTGTTCGATCTGGGTGCCGATCTGTGCGTGCCCGAGAGCGAGGCGCCGCGCAGCTGGACGCCGCTTCGGATGAAGCCTGAACAGACGGTGCGCCTCGAAGGCGTCATCGACGCCTTCAACGCAAGGCTCAATGCGCTGGGCAGCTTCATCCTGCCCGGTGGCAGCGAAGCGTCCGCGCGCCTGCACCTGGCGCGAACCATCACCCGGCGCGCCGAGCGCTGTGTCACGGCGCTGATGGCCGCAGGCGGCAATGTCAGTCCGGCCGTGATCACCTATCTCAACCGGTTGTCGGATTTACTGTTCGTTGCCGCCCGCATCGCCAATGACGACGGCCGCGCCGATGTGAAATGGGTGCCGGGCAAGGCACCGTAGACAGGTCCGTCTCAGTCACCGGACGCCGGCCCGGCCGGGGCATCCTTGCCCGCGCTGCGGCATGCCCGGACTGCAAACACCAGGGTGACGGCGAGCGCCCCGCCAACCACTGTCATCGAGGCGATCGCCGCGATGCTCACCGGTACGAACGCCCAGATGGCCGCGTGGGCGAGACCGGCCAGCGTCAGGGACCAGCCGCCCATGCGCCGGGCGGTCTGCATCCGCCCCTCGGCCTGCAGCGACATCCGGCGCGACGCGATCCGCTTGGGCATCATGTTGGCGAAGCCGGCCAGCCCCAGGCCGATGATGACCTGAACGGCGCGCTGGGCTGTGTCAGCGCCCAGTAGGCCAGCGGATTCAGCCATTTTCAGGCCGGCGGCCAGAGCCAGAAACGCGACAGCAAGGGCGATGGCGGGAAGCAAGCGGGTCATGATTGAGGTCCTTCCTCGGGAGAGCGGCCGCTATCAGGCGCGGCGGCGGGGCCGATGCCGAAAGTCTGGGCGAAGCCAAGCAGCGCATCTTCGAGCACTGACAGCTTCAGCCGGTAGGTGATGGTTGCGCCCTGCTTGTCCGCCTCGATGAGGTCAGCTTCCTTGAGGACGTTGAAGTGCGCCGACATGGTGGGCTTCGACACGGTGAAATGGGTGCACAGCTCCCCTGCCGTCATCGGATGGCGGCGCAGCAATTCCAGCACCGTGCGGCGCGTGGGATCAGCGAGGGCTTTGAATACGCGGTTCATGAATTGTTATTTAGCTAATTATCTAAATGAGTCAAGCGGCGTTTCCGCACCGGAAAGACAGGTTTTCGCGCCCCCCCTCTGGCGCCCGCGCTGTTGCGCCCATATCTCCTGAGGCGTGCGGCGCATGGCCGCATTGGTCCGTGTGATCACTCGCAGAGCAAAGGGACGTCCCATGAAGACCGCCTATGCAGCCGCCTCATTGGCAGCCTTCCTCCTCGCCCCGGCCCTGTCCGCCGAGGCATTCGCCGAACCGCAAGAGTATGCGTTCGACAAGAGCCACACCACGATCCGTGCGACCTGGGACCATCTGGGCCTGTCGCGCCAGTCGCTCCATTTCACCGATTATGACGGCGTGCTGATCCTGGATTTCGAAGCGCCGGAAAACTCCACCGTCGACGTCACTTTCAATTTGGATGGTGGCTTCTGGGTGGGCGCGGACCAGGACCGCTTCGTCAATCACCTCAACTCGCCTGACCTGTTCAACATCGCCGAGCACGCCACGGCACGCTTCGTCGGCACCGGGTTTCAGACCGAAGACGGCGAAACCGGCGTGATGACCGGTGAACTGACCCTTCTGGGCCAGACCGGACCGGTCACGCTGGACGTGACGCTGAACCAACGCGGCCCGCACCCGATGAGCGGGCGCGAAGTGGCCGGCTTCTCGGCTTCGGGCGTGATCCAGCGCTCCGACTGGGGCATGGGCTTTGCCGTGCCCAACGTGTCGGACGCGATCACCATCGAGATCGAGACCGAGCTGGCCCTGGTCACCGACGAAGAATAGCCGCTCTCCAACGACCCTTGCGCCTGCCCCTCCCCGAGGCGGCGCCTATCCCTGCCGGCCGGCGCTCCCCCGAGCGCCGGCCGTGCGCGTTTATGGCCCTGCCGGACCCGCCGCCGGGCGGCCGGTTCTATTTGTCCGGACATTTGTGCACCGTCCGTTGACATCGACAGGTGGCGGGGGCAGGTTCCGCGCCTAGATTCCAGCGCTGACAGCGGCGCGCCTGACGGGCACCGCACCAGCGATCCAGACGTTCAACCAGAAAGCACCGGAGCCGTTGATGAAGATCCTCGTCCCCGTCAAACGGGTGGTCGACTATAACGTGAAGGTCCGCGTCAAGCCGGACCAGAGCGGGGTCGATCTGGCCAATGTGAAGATGAGCATGAATCCGTTCTGCGAGATTGCCGTGGAAGAGGCGATCCGCATGAAGGAGAAGGGACTGGCCGAGGAAATCGTCGCCGTCTCTGTCGGTCCGGCCCAGGCGCAGGAGACGATCCGCACGGCGCTGGCCATGGGTGCCGACCGCGGCATTCATGTCGCCGCCGACGGCATTGTCGAGCCGCTGGCTGTGGCCAAAATCCTCAAGGCTATCGTCGAAGAGGAACAGCCGGGCCTGGTCATTCTGGGCAAGCAGGCGATTGACGACGACACCAATGCCACCGGCCAGATGCTCGCCGCCCTGCTGGGCTGGCCGCAGGCGGCCTTTGCTTCCAAGGTGGAGAAGGACGGTGACGGGCTGAAAGTCACGCGCGAGATTGATGGCGGTTTGCAGACCATCCATATCGCCCTGCCGGCCATCGTCACGACCGATCTGCGCCTGAACGAGCCGCGCTATGCGTCGCTGCCGAACATCATGAAGGCCAAGCGCAAGCCCATCGACGCGAAAACACCTGACGATTACGGCGTCGACATCGCGCCGCGCCTGGAAGTGCTGAAAGTCGCCGAGCCGCCCAAGCGCCAGGCCGGCGTGAAGGTGGAGAGCGTCGCCGAGCTCGTCTCCAAGCTGAAGAATGAAGCGGGGGTGCTGTAATGTCCGTCCTGGTTATTGCCGAACACGACAACGCCGCCCTGAATGACGCCACGCGCGCCGCGGTCACCGCCGCCGCCAAAATCGGCGGGGACATTCATGTCCTGGTCGCCGGCAAGGGCGCCAAGGCCGTGGCCGAGGCTGCAGCGAAGCTCGACGGCGTGAAAACCGTCCTGCACGCCGAGGCGGACGGGCTGGAAAAGCGCCTGGCCGAGGCCATGGAGGCGCTGGTTCTGAGCATCGCTGACAGCTATGACGCGATCCTCACCCCGGCCACCACATCGGGCAAGAATTTCATGCCCCGCATCGCGGCCATGCTGGATGTGGCCATGATTTCCGACATCACCTCGGTGGAAAGCGCCGACACCTTCGTGCGGCCCATCTATGCGGGCAATGCGATGATGACGGTGAAGTCCAGGGATGCCAAAAAAGTCATCACCGTGCGTCCGACCACGTTCGAAAAGGCCGGCGATGGCGGCTCGGCGTCAGTCCAGACGATTGAGGCCCCGGCACCGAAGCCTGTCTCGAAATTCGTCGGCGAGGAGCTGTCCAAATCTGACCGCCCGGAACTCGCCGGTGCCAAGATCGTGATCTCCGGCGGGCGCGGCATGGGCTCGGGCGAGAATTTCGCCATCATCGAGAAGGTCGCCGACAAGCTGGGCGCCGCCGTGGGTGCCTCGCGCGCGGCGGTGGATGCGGGCTTCGTGCCGAATGACTACCAGGTCGGCCAGACCGGCAAGGTGGTCGCGCCCCAGCTCTACATCGCCGTGGGCATTTCGGGCGCCATCCAGCACCTGGCGGGGATGAAGGATTCCAAGGTCATCGTTGCCATCAACAAGGATGAGGAAGCCCCGATCTTCCAGGTCGCCGATTACGGCCTGGTCGCAGACCTGTTCAAGGCCGTCCCCGAGCTGGAAGAAGAGCTCGGCAAGGTTGGCTACTAGGCTCCCAAGCCTTCCCGGCGGGCACATTGCAAAACCCCGGAGTCCTTCACGGCTCCGGGGTTTTTTATTGCCGCGATGGGCGCAGATCGCGGTCAGGATACGCCAATTGCTGACGCCTTGACACTCGGGTGGCAAAACGCCACCTTTGATGACTGGAGGTGCCCTATGGCCAAGTCTGTCAAATTCGCCGACGAGTCGCTCATCGACGATGCGCGCACCGAAGCCGAAGTGCAGAGCCGGTCGCTCGCCGGCCAGATCACCCACTGGGCGCGTCTTGGCCGCGCCATTGAGCGATCAGGCAGACTGGATCACGCAAAAATCTCGCAGGCGCTCAGTGGTGAACTCGAGACAGGCCGCCTCTCCGCAGACGAAAAAGCGATCTGGTCTGAGCGCTTTCTCGTCAGGATGTCCGAGCCCGGCCCGGACGAGTAAGCGTTCTTTGCCAAGCTGCGCGGGAGCGGGCAAGCGCCCGGCCTTGATGCGTCGGGCAGGATCGTCCAAGCGGACGCTCCGCCTGAGGAATGAATCCGACCCTGATACTGCTCGCCGGCCCGAACGGCGCCGGCAAATCGGCCTTGTATTTGACCCGTGTGGCGCCCGCCTTCAAAGCTCCCTTCATCAATGCCGACATAATTCAACGCGACGAGCTCTGCGATCCCAGCCCGTAGGCCGCATACAAGGCCGCCGAGATCGGCACCGAGAGGCGCAACGCGATGCTCTCGCAGGGCGTGACTTCGTCACGGAGGCCGTGTTCTCGCATCCCTCAAAGCTTGAACTCGTGCAGGCGGCGCGAGCGCAGGGCTACACCGTCTGGGTGATGCATGTGGGGATCGACAGCCCCGACCTCTCCGTGGCGCGAGTTGCTTACCGGAGCGCGACGGGCGGACACTCTGTTCCGGAAACGAAAATCCGCGAGCGGCATAACCGGACGGCCCGGCTTGTCCCGGCAGCGGTGAGGCTGGCCGACAAAGGTCTCGTCTATGACAACTCGGTGGCGGCGCAGAGCCCCAAGCTTGTCCTCACCTTTGACCAGGGGCGGCTGGTTGATGTCCGTCCCGGCCCTCCCGCATGGATCAGGCGGGACTATACGGGTGACCTTTCAGCGTACAGCGAGCCAGGGTCCGTACGCTGAGCAGGCGTCTCTCCTGCTCCACCGCCTCGAACGCCCGCTCCACCGACCAGTCCTTAGCAACGCCGCGCCTTTGCAATGGGCGCGATTTACAAGGATGATAGGACAAGACGTCTGATTGAAGGAGACAAGCCCATGGCCGTCAGCCGCAAGGACGAAGCCCGCCTGTTCACCAAGGATGAGCTGGAGCTGGTCGAGCGTTCGCACCACCCCGCCCTGTCCTCGCTGGACGACAAGACGCTGGCCGACACCCGCAAGCTGGTGCGCGAACGCCGCCAGCGCGCATTGGATATCTCCAAGCGCCAGCGCCGCGAGATGCGCGGCAAGGCCCAGGCCCAGGGCGCCAAGCCGGCAGCCGATAATCTGGGGTCCAGGGAAAAAGCCGCGGCGCTGGCCAGCGCGCTCAAGCGCCTGAACGCCGAACATGCCCGGCGCAGCGCGTCTGCCGGACGCGAGGAGACCCGGTCGGGCATGAAGAAGGCGCTGGCCATGAAGCGCGCCGCCCCGAAGACCGCGCGTCCGGGATCGCGCACCGCCGGCAAGGGCATGCAGAAGAATACCAGCGACAAGCGCGAGCAGATCGCCGATCCGCGCGAGGCCGGGCGGGTGTCTCAGCAGATCAAGAAAGCCCAGGCCAAGCGCGACGGCTAGACGCCCGTGCGGCCTACTGCGCGTGACGGGCCAGCCAGGCGTCCAGCATGGATTGCTGGGCGTGAAACCCATGCTCAGGCACGGTGCCGTTGAAGCCCTGGGGCGATTTGAAGAACACGGCGAACTCGCGGATGCAGCCGGACAGGCCGCGCTGCTGGGCGATATCGCACAGGCGCGCCAGCTCGATCACCAGGGGCGCCGCCAGGATGGAGTCCGCGCACAGGAAGTTGATCTTCATCTGCATGGGCTGACCGAGAAATCCGGCCAGGTCGATGCTGTCCCAGGCTTCCTTCATGTCGCCCTTGGGCGGATGGTAGCAGATATTGATGATGTGGTTGTCCACCGTATAGCCCAGAATCTGGTCCAGAACCGACCGCTTGGCACCGATCTTGGACGCACGCGAGTCCGGATCGTCGAGCACATAGCCGTCCAGATTGCCCAGCAGATTTGTGGAGTACCACCCCTCCACACGCAAAGCCCGGTCGCGCAGGGCCGGTGCCAGCGCCGTCTTCACCAGCGTCTGGCCAGTCTTGCCATCCTTGCCCGCCAGCGGCGCGCCGTGGGCGCGCGCCAGCGCCTCGATCGGGGCAATGTCGGCGGCCTGGCTGGGCGTGAAATTGACAAAGGGCCGGCCCGATCCGGCGGCCGCACCCAACTGGCCGCCATGGGCACAGCCGCTGCATCCGCTGCACGCGCGGCGGTTCCGCCCGACCCGGCTTCCGTTTTCTCTGATAAGCTGTTAGCAGCCTGCCCCTGACCGGCGGCGAGCCAGGAGCACGCTTGTGATGGATGGACGCGAGGAGCCCGGAACGCTCTATCTGGTGGCCACGCCCATCGGCAACCTGGAAGATATGACCTACCGCGCCGTGCGCATCCTCAAGGAGGCGGACGTGGTGGCTGCCGAGGACACGCGCCATACGCGCAAGCTTCTGGATCACTACGGCATTTCGCCCCAGCGCCTGATCGCCTGCCACGACCATAATGAGCGCCACAGCGCTGGCGGCATTGCCGATCTGATCGCGCGCGGACAGACCGTGGCGCTGTGCAGCGATGCCGGCATGCCAGGGATCAATGATCCGGGCTTTCGTGTGGTGGCCGCCGTGTACGAGCGCGCGCTGCCCGTACGGGTGATCCCGGGCGCGTCCTCGGTGCTCAGCGCGCTGGTTCTGTCCAATCTGCCCCCCCACGAGTTCGTGTTTCTGGGCTTTCCCCCGCGCAAGAGCGGCCAGCGGCGCAACTGGCTGGACCGCGCTCGGCGCCATCAGGCGACGCTAGTGATGATGGAGGCCCCCCACCGTCTGCCAGGCCTGCTGGAGGATGCGCTGGCCGTGTTCGGCGATATCGAGGCCGCGGTATGCTTGGAAATCACGAAAATGTTCGAGGAGACGGCCCGCGGACCGGTCAGCGCCCTGATCACCCGCTTCCCCGAGCCGCCACGCGGCGAGGTGATGGTGGTGTTCGACGGCGCCAGCGTGCCGCCGCCTGACCCCGACGCCGGAACGAAAAAGCGTCAGCGCGACAGGCGGAAGCCCAGCTCGCCCGGCAGCGACAATTCCGACACCTGACGCCCGCTCGCGTGTGCGACAGCCTCAAAACTGCGCCGGTAATGGGCGTCCATGCCCTTCTCACGCCCGCCCAGGCTCAGCAGGGGATAGGTCACGATGATGTGGCGCGCCGTCAGCCCGGCGACGAGCCGCGCGCCCGCACCCGGCTCGATCTGGTCTAGGCAGGGCAGGGTTTTCAGCGCCAGAACCACATCCGCGCCATCCTCGTCCGGCGCACCGGCAGCAAGATCGTGAGCGAAGGTCTCGACCCCATAGCCTGAAAGCACCGAGGCGCGCGCCACGAAATCCAGCATGTCGAGATAGATGTCACAGGCGCGGTATCGCTCCGGCTGCACCGGCATCCACGGCCGCCCCAGCGGGTTCAGCCCGCAGGCGACGTCAAGGACGCAGGACGGCGCATCAATCCCGGCAAACAGCCCTGCGTAATAGGATTCCAGCGATCCGGCGCGCTCTGCCATGGAGCGGTGAATGGTGAACTGGCGCTTGAGCTCGGCCTGGCGCGCGTCCGAGTCCGCCGCCTCCAGCGCCTTCAACCAGCGGGCATAGGCCGGCTTGCCGGCAAAATACGCCCCACCCGACTGGTGGAGCTGGCGCTTGACCCGCTTGACCGCCTCGCGCGGAGCGATACCGGCGGACAGCTCGCGCGCGGCCAGCCGCTCGATCAGCGCAGGCAGGATGTCGCGCGATTTCGACGCCGCGCGCACCTGCGCCACCACCTCGTCCAGCGCGCCTGGTTTGGATGCGCCCGGCTCCGGCGCGCTCACGCCGCACGCTCCGCCGCGACCAGATCCGTCACCTGGCGCATGAACCAGAGGTTATGAATGGTGGCCAGGCGCCAGTAGAGCGGTTCGTCGCGCTTGAACAAATGGTGCAGATAGCCCCGGCTATAGGTGCGGCAGGTCAGGCATTCGCACTGTTCCGAGATCGGCGCGTCATTGCGCGCATGCACCTCGTCGGCGAGGTACAGGGTCTTGAACCAGTCATCGCCCTCAATCGCGGGAACATCGCCACGGAAGCAGTAGAGGCGCCCGCGCCGGGCGTCCCGTGTCGGCAGGGCACTGTCGCACAGCGTATAGCCCATGCGCCCGCACGCCGCGACCGAGACCGGGTGGCCGACGCCCAGCGCGTGCAGCGGAAACTGCGCCGGGATCAGATCACGCACCAGCGCCAGCGTGTCGGTGAGCAGCTTGCCATCGGAATCCAGCGGCCAGCCGCCGAAGCCGTACCCGTCAAACCCGATTTCCAGCAGGGCTTCAGCGCACTGTCGGCGCAAGTCCGGCGATTGCCCGCCCTGCACCACGCCCCACAGGCGGGGCCGGTCCGGATCGCGCTCGCGCTTGCCCAGCTGGGCGGCGAAGGCATCCTTGCAGGCGCGCGCCCAGGCGATGGTGCGCTCGACAGACAGGACCTGCTCGGCCTCGGGGTCCTCGGGCCGGGTGCAGTCATCCAGACAGAATAATATGTCCCCGCCCAGACGCAGCTGGGTGGTGATGGCTTTTTCCGGGGTGAGCTGCACTTTCGCGCCGTCCTCGAAAGCAAAGTCCAGCCCACGCGCCGTGATTCGCCCGCGCCCGGCATTCTCCCGGATCAGAGACAGGGCCTGAAAGCCGCCGGAATCGGTCATCAGCACGCCGGACCAGCCCATCATTTTTTTCAGCCCGCCCAGCGCCTTGATCCGCGTCACCCCCGGTGAGCGCATCAAATGGAATGCGTTGGCCATCAGGACGCGCACGCCCGCCGCCGGCAGCTCGTCCGCACCCAGCCCCTTGATCGCCCCATAGGTGGCATCGGGCACGAAGAGCGGGCTGTCCACAACACCGAGGGGCAAGGTGGGGCGCAACTCCATCAGGCGTCCTTTCGCAGGCGCGCGACAAAGAACGCTTCCATGAACCGGCTGGGCGAGACGCGGCACGCCATGGTCAGGCTGGGATCAAAGCTCTCGCCCTCCCAGCGGGTGCGGGCGGGGATCAGGCCGAGGGCTGCGATTTCAATAGGCTCCAGGCTCATATCCGGGGCGTGGGTGAGAAGGTGGTTCACCGATGCTTCGTTTTCTTCCGGTGCCAGCGTGCAGGTGGAATACACCAGCACCCCACCCGGCTTGAGCAGTCTGGAGGCGGCCATCAGCATCTTGCGCTGCAGGCGGCTGTACTCGACGACACGCTCCATGGACCAGTAGCGCAAGGTCGCCGCGCGGCGCAGGTCAATCATCCCCTCGCCCGTGCACTGGGCATCGATGAGAATGCGGTCAAACGGTCCCTCCAGGAACCGGTCAATGAACTGGCCGGGGTGGGCGGTCACGGACGCGGTGCGCACATGGAGAAGACCGAGCACTTCATTGAGCTTGGGCAAGCGCGCGGGCAGGGCGTCATTGGCCCAGATTTCAGCCCTGTTGCCGGTAAGCGCGGCAATGTGGGAAGTCTTGCCGCCCGGGGCCGCGCACAGATCGAGAATGCGCTCGCCCGGCTGCGGGTCCAGCGCCAGGGCCGGCACGAAGCTTGAGGCGTTCTGGATGAAGGCCTGACCACTGGAGAAGAGCGGATCGGGCAAAGCCTGGCCCGGCTCCAGATCGAGATGCCAGGCACCGTCGCACCAGTCGATCGGAATCAGGGCCTCGCCCCAGGGTGCCAATTGCGCGTCAAAGTCAGGTCGCGATACGCCCGCCAGCGGATTGAAGCGCAGGCTCTGGCGCCGGCCCTGGCTCATCATCGCCTCGGCGACGCCTTCGGGCACATCGAACACACGCGCAGCGCGGGTGAGGAATTGCTGCCGGCGCGCACCGGCGCCGCCACCGCCGCGATTGCCCGGCTTGGCGCTGCTGGTGCCTTTGCGTTTTGCGCCGCGCGCCATCGCCTCGCCTCTCAAAGCTCCGCTATACGGACCGGATTCCGGTGTCACCTCTCGCCGTACGCGACCGTCTTGTCCAGCCCGCCGCCACAGAGCGCACAGCGGGATCAGGACGGCGCGACAACCGGAGCAGGGGGCATTATAAGTAATCGATCTTTGATTGCACAGCGCGATACCCCTGATGTTGGCTCCCGCCTCCGGACCCCCTCTGGCCTTGTTCGACCGCGACGGCGTGCTGATTGTGGACAAGCCACACCAGACCGACCCGGATCAGATCACCTGGATGCCCGGCGCCGCCGCCGCGCTGATTCTCGCGCGGGCAGCCGGATTTCAGATCGCCGTGGTCACAAACCAGTCTGCCGTGGCGCGCGGGCTGTGCAGTGAAGCCGATGTGCAGGCGTTCCACCGTGCCATGGCGCAGACACTGGACACCCGGGGCGCGCGCGTGGACGCCTGGTATTACTGCCCCTACCATGCCGAGGCGGTGGTGGCGCGCTATCGCGCCGCCAGCCACCCCGACCGCAAGCCCAACCCCGGCATGGTACTGCGCGCGCTGGCCGACGCTGGCGCGCCCGCGCAGACGAGTTTCATGGTGGGCGACAGGGCGAGTGATCTGGAAGCGGCCCGGCGTGCCGGCGTGCCGGGATATCTGCATGACGGTGGCCAGCCGCTCGACGCCCTGGTGGCAGCGATACTGGAAGAACGCAGCTCAGCCGAGCTCGCCAAACCCTGATTCAACCAGGTCTGCCAGCGCAATCACTGCCGCCTCCGCTTCTGAGCCCTCAGCCCGGATGGTAATCTCACAGCCGGGTCCGGCGGCGAGCATCAAGAGCTCCATGATCGAATCGGCGGCCACCTCCTCGCCCTCGCGCACCACGGTGATCCGGGCATCAAACGGTGCCGCCTGGGCGACGAATTTCGCCGAAGCCCGCGCATGCAGCCCGCGCGGGTTGCAGATGGTCACCGTACGCTGCGTGGTCATGCCGGGCCGTCGAGAAGCTGCGAGGCCACGGCGATATAGCGCTTGCCCGCCGCACTGACGCTGTCGGCCAGAGCGCTGAGCGGCAAGCGGGAGCGCGCTTCGGCCAGCTTGATCATCATGGGCAGATTGGCACCGGCGATGACCTCGACCCGGCCGCGCTCCAGCAACGAGATCGACAGGTTCGAGGGCGTGCCGCCGAACATGTCCGTAATCACGATGACGCCCTCGCCGCCGTCAGACGCCTCGATGGCCGCCCGGATGTCATTGCGGCGCAGCTCCATATCATCGTCCGGCCCGATCGAGACAGCGCTGCACGCCTGAAGCGGCCCCACCACGTGCTCGGCGGCCAGGATCAGCTCGTCAGCCAGACGGCCATGTGAGACGACGACGATGCCGATCATGGCGACGCGTACAATTCCTGTTCCTCAGGCGGATATGGATCCGTCATATGTAAGCTAGGTTTCGCACTCGCGAAAAGGCCTCGCGGGCAGAAGAGCCACACGGTGTGGCCCCGGCGCCGCGTCAGCGGGCGGCCGGCAGGTCAACGGTGAACACTGCGCCGCCCTCAGCCCGGTTTCCGGCGCGTATCACCCCGCCATGCGCGCTGACGATCTGCCGGGCGATGGCGAGGCCCAGACCGGAGTGGGAACCGAAGGCCGTTCCTTCCGGCCGGCGCGTGTGGAAACGATCGAAAATCGCTTCCAGGCTTTCAGGCGGAATGCCCGGGCCGTCATCTTCAACCGTCACGATGAGCCGTCCGTCGGCGGTGCCCAAGCGACGCGCCGTCACCCGAACCACGCCCCCGGGCGGGGAGAATGTGAGGGCGTTGTCCACCAGATTGATGAATACACGGCTCAGCGGTCCTTCATGGCCGCGCATCAGCAGAGCGCCTGACCCTGCATCCACCACCACGCGCGCCGGTGCGTCTTGCGCATCCTGGCGGTGCAGGCTGGCGATATCGCCGAGCAGGCGGCGGACATCAACCAGCGCCAGATCCTCGCGCGCCAGCTCCGCATCCAGCCTGGAGGCGTTGGAGATGTCTGTGATCAGCCGGTCCAGCCGGCGCACATCATGCTGGATCACCGCGATCAGCCGCGCGCGCTGGGCGTCGTCCCGCGCCAGCGGCAGGGTTTCGGCCGCAGAGCGAATCGAGGTGAGCGGATTCTTGATTTCGTGGGCGACGTCGGCGGCGAAGCTTTCAATAGCATCCAGCCGGTCGTAGAGCGCGTTGGTCATCTGGCTGAAAGCCGTCGACAAGGCCCCAATCTCGTCGCTTCGCCCGCCAAAATCAGGCAGCGGCACGCGTGATCCGCCCGCCAGACGCACCCGCCTGGCCGCCTCGGACAATCTGGCCAGCGGCCCGGCAATCGAGACGGTCAACACAATCGTGCCCACCGCGATGATCCCGGCAGCGAACAGCACGAAGACCAGCAGGAAGACCCGCTCCTCGGCGATCAGATTGTCCAGATCGTAGGATTCATAGGTTACTGTACCGACCACGGCCTGAATAAGCTGGATCGGCAGGGTCACCGAGACCACGCGCACCCCGTCGGCCCCGCGCCGCACCCCGCGCTGAGGCTCGCCCGTCTCAAAAGCCAGCGCCACCTCTTCATTGAGCGTCAGCTCCAGATAGGCGCGCGATTCAGGCGTCGTCCAAAGTATGGAAAAAGGCTCGAGCATTGCGCCGAACCAGTTGCCCAGCGGTCGGGACGGCGGGGCCAGGGCCTGGCCCGGCGGCGGGAGCGGCGTGATCTCGACCTGACCCGCAATCAGGTCACTGTCAGCGATACGCGCCGGTCCGGGTGCATGCAGGATGGCGCGCGACTGATCGGGCACGTAGAGCGAGGACAGGCGCCGCAGCACTTCACGCGCGGAGTCATTGTCCATGCGCGGCCCGGGCGGATCGCCATAGACCGCCGTCTCGGTGATGACGCTGGCGATGATTTCGGCCTGGGCAGTCAGGGAATCGAGCTTGGCCGCCACGACGCCGCGCCGGGCTTCGGTGATGGCAACGAGGCCCAGCAGCATCACGAACAGCACGGCCGCGTTGATCGCTGCAATCAGCATCCACAGCCGGGGCATCCGCAGGCGCGGGGCCCGCTGCAGTAGCCAGCGCGCGCCTGCGCGCATGCGCCTAAGCCTCCTTGTAACGATAGCCGACGCCATAAAGGGTCTCGATCCCGTCAAAGGTCGAATCCACCTCGCGGAATTTCTTGCGAATACGCTTGATGTGGCTGTCGATGGTGCGGTCATCGACATAGACCTGATCGTCATAGGCCGCGTCCATGAGATTGTCGCGGCTCTTCACGAAGCCAGGCCGGTGGGCCAGGGCCTGCAGGATCAGGAATTCTGTCACGGTCAGGCGGACCTGGCGTCCTTCCCAGGCGCAGGCATGGCGGTTGGGGTCCATGGTCAGCTTGCCGCGATGGATCGCCTTGTGATCGCTATCGCCCGGCGTGCCGCCCAGTTCAGGATCAAATTGCGCCCGGCGCAGCACAGCCTTGACCCGGCGCGCCAGCAGCTGATGGGAGAAGGGCTTGGCGATATAGTCGTCTGCGCCGAGATCCAGCCCCAGCGCCTCGTCAAATTCGCCGTCCTTGGACGTAAGAAAAATAACGGGCAGATTGGAGGACTGACGCACACGGCGCAGCAGCTCAAGCCCGTCCATACGCGGCATCTTGATGTCGAAAATTGCCAGATCGGGCGGCTGGGCGGTCAGTTCGGGCAGGGCCGTGGCCCCGTCTGTATAGGTGCGCACCTTGTACCCCTCATTCTCCAGAAAAATGGAGACCGAGGTGAGGATGTTCTCGTCATCATCCACCAGCGTGATCGTGGCCATGGTGCGCGCCCTTGTCTGCCGCCGCAAGCGAGTCGCGGCCCTGAAGCTCTAACGATGCAGCTTATCCATGCACACTGCCCCGGCAAGACATGGTTACGCAAGGTTAAGCCCATGGCGCCATGGTTGAGCCGGGCTTCTTCCTGGGGGCGAGCAGGCGATGACGGGTTCAGACATTCATTTCGAGGTGTTCGTCAAGAAACACCGCAAAGCCTCCTGGTCCATGGTCGAGGCGCTGTCCAGCCGCGAAGCGGCACTGAAGCTGGCCCAAAAGCTGAAAGACTCCCTGCCCGACGGATCGGTGCGCGTGGTGCGCGAGGTCTGGAACGCACAAGAGGGCGCGTTCCGCGGCGGCCCGATCTTCGAGGCGGGACCGGAGCGATTCGCCAACGACAAAAACGCCGAGGCAGACGCCAGCCTGCCCTGCGTCACGCCTTCGGACTTCTTTGGCGCGGCGGCACGCGACACGATCAGGCGCGTCCTGTCCGGCTGGCTGGAACGCCGCCAGATCTGTCCGCTCGAGCTGCTCAGCCGCCCCGATCTTATCGAGGATCTGGACGGATCAGAGACCGATCTCCAGCACGCCGTGCAAAAGGTCGCCATAGCGCGCGCCCAGTCCACCGGCGCGCCGGTGCAGGCCTTCATGAAGCAGCTTAACGCCCTCATTGAGCGCGCGGCCACTGAAGCCCGGCGCGAGGCCGCCAGCGCAAAGGCGCTGCCCGAAGCGCGGACATTCGCTGAACTGACCGAGAAAATTCTCGACGAGGGCGGGCCTGAGAGACGGATGCGGCGGGCGATTGCGGAACGGCTGGCGGATGCGCCTGACCTCAAGACAAAAACGGCGCGCATCCTCGATATGCTCGACTCGCTGCCTGCCAAACCTGAGGCGCGCAGTTTTGCGCTGGCCCAGGCTGACGCCTTTCTGGCCGAGTTTCTGACGTTCGACCCCGCCATGAATGCGATCACCGGCCATGGGGATGACACCGGAGTCATCCTGGAGCGCTTGACCAGCCTTTATGAAGGCCGGGCAGATCATGCCGACCTCGCGGGCGCGCCGCCTGCAGCGCACCGGATGGCCGCCCGGTTCGCGGCAGGCGACCTGCCGGACAGCCGCGGCGAAATCGCCAGCCGGATACTCGCGCATTTGCGCTCGCCCAAGCGCCTGCGGCCGCGCAGCGTAATGGCGGAAGTCGAGCTCTCGCGGCAGCTCGCCCAGCGCCTGATCAGAGTGTCAGGTCCGGACCTGCACCCGACGGCGCTGGTCGAGGCCTTCACAGCAAGATCCGGGCGCTTGCTCTCGCCCGAAGCGGTCAGTGAGGCGCTGGCGGGTGCAGACGGCGTGCCGGCGCTCCTCGAGCGCCTGTTCGCCATGGAGGACAATATCGTGGGCGAGGCCAACAAGAAGAAGCTCGCGGGCTACATGCGCGCCCGCCTGACCACCACCGAGACACAAGCCTGGTTCGTGCGCGGTCCGGGTCAGCCACTGGAGCGCCTGTCGTGCCTGACCCGCCTGCAGGCGCGCGCCCTGAAAGGTGCCTTTCCGGCCGCGGACAAGGCCGAACTGGCCGATGCGTTCGACGCGCTGGGCCTGCAGACGCTGGACGAAACAAAGATTCTGGCCCGCATCGAGGCGTTGAACCAGGCCGCTCTGGACCGGGCGATTGCCTTGCTGAAGCTCGCCTCTTCAGGTGTCCTGCCGGTGGGGCGCTGCCGCCAGGATGCGCAGGCCCGTGCGATGCGCCTGCTCGCCTCGCAAATGGGACGGCAGGAATCCGCACAGCCGGACGCCGGAGACAAGCTCTCTGCGATCAAGAGCCTCCTGCCACCACATCAGCCAGGCGCCGTGGCCTAGAGCGTTTTTCAGCACCTCGGAAACCGGTTTCGCGGTTCGAAAACGCTTTTGATTGAGGGGCTACAGCCCCATCTGGCGGGCGGCGAGGTCGCGCATGATCTCCTCCGACCCGCCGCCAATGGCCATCACCTTGACCTCGCGGTAAATGCGCTCGATGGCGCAGCCGCGCAGATAACCCGCGCCGCCCAGCACCTGCATCGCCTCGCTGGCGCAATACTCGGCGGTTCCCGACGCCAGGAATTTCGCTTTCGCCAGGCCGGCAGCGGGGAGCGGGCCTCCCGTCTCCAGCGCCGCGTTGATCGCGGCAGCGAGGATTTGCAGATACCCGTCCAGCGCATCAATGCGCGCGCTCATCTCGGCCAGCTTGTGGCGGATGACCTGATGGCGGATCAGCGGCTTGCCGAAGGTCTCGCGTACCCGGGCCCAGTCTACCGCATCATCGAGGCAGCGGCGGGCCATGCCGAGGCAACCTGCTGCCAACGCGAGGCGCTCGTAATTGAAATTGTCCATGATCGCGAAGAGGCAGCTGCCCTCCTCGCCCAGTTGCGCATCCGCCGGAATACGGCAGGATTCAAAGTGAAGCGTGGCCGTGTCCGAAGACCACCAGCCCATCTTGCGCGCGATGGCCGCACGCGTGAAACCCGGCGCATCACCGGGCACGAGGAACAGCGAAATCCCGCCAAACCCGTCGCCGCCCGTGCGCGCGCCGACCACGAACCAGGACGCCTTCATCCCGCCGGTGATGAAGGTCTTTTCGCCATCGATCATCCAGTGATCACCGTCGCGCCGGGCGCGGGTTCTCATCCGGGCAAGATCCGATCCACCGGACGGTTCGGTCATCGCCAGCGCCCCGCCGGTGCGGCCCGACACGATCCCGGGCAGCACCGCGCGTTTGACGTCCTCGGGCGCAAGCCGCGCGATAGGTCCGGTCATGATATTACGCGAGCCGAGCGACGCATTCACCCCGCCCACGCCCGCATAGCCCAGCGCCGTACCGGCATCGAGGCGCATGAAGGCGTCGTCAAATCCTGAACCGCCATAATCTTCAGAAATCCCGAACCCGAACAGGCCCAACGCGCCAGCTTTCTCATGCAGGGCCCACGGGAAATCCCCTGCCTCATCCCAGTCATCGCCATGGGGCGCGATCTCGCGCGCGATGAACCGCTCCACGCTGTCGCGGAACGCCTTTCGCTCGGGCGTATCAAACGGCCGGGCGACGGGATCAGACACGGGCATGGCGGCTCCTTCGGTCGAATGACCGCCGCAGTCTAGCGGTGTCCGGGGTGCGTTCAATCCAGTGCGGCTGCAAGGCATTGACGCCGCCGCCCGGGCGCGCTCGATTGCGCATCATGAATTTCCTGTCCGACACCACCGCCCCCGCCCATCCCGCTCTGATCGAGGCCATCGCCCGCGCCAATGAGGGTTTCGCGCCCAGCTATGGTGCAGACGCCATCAGCCCGCGGGTGGAAGCGCGCCTGAAGGACCTGTTCGAGACCGATCTGAAAGTGGTGTTCGCGGTGTCCGGCACCGCGGCCAATGCGCTGGCGCTGTCCGTGCTGTGCCCGTCGGACGCCATGGTGCTGTGCCATGACGAAGCTCATATCCACCGCGACGAACGGGGCGCGCCGGAATTCTTTACCGGCGGAGCCAAACTCCTCCCCCTGCCCGGGGCCCACGCCAAAATTGACGCGGCAGCGCTGCAAGATGCCCTGAACCAATGGCCGGCAGACTTCGTCCATGCGCCGCCCCCGGCGGTGCTGAGCTTGTCCCAGCTGAATGAGGCCGGAGGTGCCTACACGCTGGACGAGATCGCACAGCTGACCGCTCCGGCGCGGGCGGCGGGCCTCAGCATCCACATGGATGGTGCCCGCTTCGCCAGTGCGCTGGCAGGTCTGAGGTGCAGTCCGGCGGCACTGACCTGGAAATCCGGCGTGGACATTCTGTGCCTGGGTGCCACCAAGACCGGGGCGCTGGCGGCGGAAGCGGTGATCCTGTTCCCTTCCGTCATGGACCGCTTCGCGCGCCTGCAGGCACGCCAGAAACGGTCAGGCCACATGGCACCCAAGATGCGCTATATCGCCGCCCAGCTGGATGCCTGGCTGGATGGCGGCCTTTGGCTGAAGCTCGCCGGCCAGGCCAACCGCGCCGCCGGGCATCTGGCCAATGGCCTGAGCCGCATTGACGGGGTCAGCCTTGCCCACCCGGTGGACGGGAATGAAGTCTTCGCCCGGCTTGAACCGGCCGTCGCCGAGCGGCTCCAAGCTGCCGGTGCAGGCTTCTATGCCTGGCCGGACGGCTCGGCCCGCTTCGTGGCGAGCTGGTGCACCACCAACGCCGAGATCGACGCCCTGCTGGACGCTGCGCAGTAACGCCGCGAACGGTTTTGGCGGTTCATGTGTTAGGTTCAGGTCTGTCACCCCAGACTAGGAGCTTTTTCCATGATGCGCCTTGTCCTTCTGGCCGCGCTGGCGGCACTTGCCGCCTGTGCGCCCCAGCCCGAACGCCGCAGCTCCGACGCGCCACTGACCACCGTTACCCAGGTGGATCTGGAGCGCTATCTGGGCCGCTGGTATGAGATCGCGCGCTATGACAGCCGGTTCGAGCGCGGTTGCGACGGCGTGACAGCCGATTATGCGATGCGGGAGGACGGGCTGCTTTCCGTGGTCAACACCTGCTATCGTGACGGGCTGGACGGACGGGCGGAAGAGGCGCGCGGCCGCGCCCGCATCATCCCCGGCTCCGGCAACGCGAAGCTGGAGGTGTCCTTCTTTGGACCCTTCTGGGGCGATTACTGGGTGATCGAGCTGGACCAGGCCGGGTACCAGTGGGCCGTGGTGAGCGAGCCGCGCGGGCGCTATCTTTGGGTTCTCTCACGCACCCGGCACATGGACGACAGCGTGCTGGCCGCGCGCCTGGCCGGGCTCGAGGCGCTGGGCTTTGACACCGGGGCACTGGTATATCCGGTGCACCGGGACAGTGCCGGCGCGCCCTAGCGTACCGTTGCCTCACTCCTCGTCGGGAACGTCGGTCGAGCGCCGCTTCCGGCCGGTATAGCGCGGATCCTGGCGGCGGCGGCGGTCGGGACCGAAATAGCCCGGAGCCTTCACAAAGCGGCGCGGGCGTTCGATCATCGAGACCAGGCGGTTGTAAAGATCCACTGGCCGCACCGGCTTGGCCAGGTACTCATTCACGCCGGCATTGATCGCCTCCATCACCCGGCTGCGGTCGGTATGGCCGGAGACCATGATGATGGGCAGGTATTTGTTCGGGCTGTCCGTGGCAGTGCGGATCAGCCGTGTAAACTCGAGCCCGTCCACATCGCCGAGCATGTAATCGACCAGCGCCAGATCGGGATTGGCATTGCGCATCATCTCGAACGCGTCCGCAGCGTCGCGGGTTTCGGTGATCGTGCGCACGCCAAACCCCTGCAGGATCGTGCGCAGGATGGTCGACATGTGCACATTGTCCTCAAGAATCAGGACCCGCACCCGTTCAAAACTGCCTGACATGACCTTCCCGCACCTGCGTGGATTGGCAGCTACACTGCCCCGGCCCGGTTAACCAACACTTGCGCGTCTGTTCAAGCCGGGGTGGCAGGGCCATATTGTCGCTCATGGCCCGGATCACCGCAGACGACACGCTCATGCCCGACGGCGTCGGGGATATGGGCCAGACGCCCTTCGAGGCGGAGCCGGGTGCCCTGCCCCCGGGGATATCCGATCCGCTGAGCCTGCCGGCCAACTGGACCCCCCACAGACCCGCGGCGCGCGACAAGTCCGAGGGCGGCAAGGCGTTTGTGCTGGACGCCGAGTACGAACCGGCGGGCGACCAGCCCGGCGCGATTGCGGAGCTGTGCGCCGGGGTCCGCGAGGGCGAGCGCGACCAGGTGCTGTTGGGCGTGACCGGGTCAGGCAAGACCTTCACGATGGCGAAAGTCATTGAAACCCTTCAGAGACCCGCCCTGATTCTGGCACCGAACAAGACTTTGGCAGCGCAGCTTTACGGCGAATTCAGATCCTTTTTTCCTGAGAATGCGGTGGAGTATTTTGTTTCCTATTATGATTATTACCAGCCGGAAGCCTATGTGGCGCGCACCGACACCTTTATCGAGAAGGAATCCTCCATCAACGAGGCCATTGACCGGATGCGCCATGCGGCCACGCGGTCGGTGCTGGAGCGCGATGATGTCATCATCGTCGCCTCGGTCAGCTGTATCTACGGCATCGGCTCGGTGGAGACCTATACCGCCATGGTATTCGACCTGAAGCGGGGGGAGGAGAGAAATCCCCGCGAGGTCATGCGCCAGCTCGCCGCCCTGCAATACAGCCGCAACGACGCGGCCTTCACCCGCGGCACATTCCGCGTGCGCGGCGATGTGCTGGAAATCTTCCCCGCCCACGCCGACACCCGCGCCTGGCGGATCAATTTCTTCGGCGACGAGATCGAGTCCATCGACGAGTTCGACCCGCTGACCGGCCGCGCCGAAGCGAGCCTGGACAAGGTCCGCGTCTACGCCAACTCCCACTATGTCACCCCGCGCCCGACCCTCAACCAGGCCATCGCCTCCATCAAGGCCGAGCTGAAAGACCGCCTGGAGTGGATGGAGGCCCATGGCAAGCTGCTGGAAGCCCAGCGCCTGGCCCAGCGCACCGCCTTCGACATCGAGATGCTGGAAGCCACCGGCTCCTGCAACGGCATCGAGAACTACTCACGCTATCTCACGGGGCGCAAACCCGGCGAGCCGCCGCCCACATTGTTCGAATACCTGCCCGACAATGCCCTGGTGTTCGTGGACGAGAGCCATGTCACCATCCCGCAGCTGGGCGCCATGTTCAAAGGCGACTTCAACCGCAAGCGCACCCTGGCCGAGCACGGCTTCCGCCTGCCCTCCTGCCTGGATAACCGCCCCCTCAAATTCGAGGAGTGGGAGGCCATGCGCCCGCCCACCCTGCACATCTCCGCCACCCCCGGCAAATGGGAGCTGAACCAGACCGGCGGCGCCTTCACCGAACAGGTGATCCGCCCCACCGGCCTGATCGACCCGCCGGTGGAGATCCGCCCCGTGGCCGCCAGGGGCTTCAGCCAGGTGGACGACATCATCGCCGAGGCCCGCGCCACGGCGGACAAGGGCTTTCGCACCCTGATCACCACGCTGACCAAACGCATGGCCGAAGACCTGACCGAATACATGCACGAGCAGGGGCTGAAAGTGCGCTACATGCATTCCGACGTCGACACCGTCGAGCGCATCGAGCTGATCCGCGATCTGCGCCTGGGCGAATACGACGTCCTGGTGGGCATCAACCTCCTGCGCGAGGGCCTGGATATCCCCGAATGCGGGCTGGTGGGCATTCTGGACGCCGACAAGGAAGGCTTCCTGCGCAGCGAAACCAGCCTCGTGCAGACCATCGGCCGCGCCGCCCGCAACAGCGAAAGCAAGGTCATCCTCTACGCCGACCGCACCACCGGCTCCATGCAGCGCGCCATGGACGAGACCGAACGCCGCCGCACCAAACAGATCGCCCACAACACCGCCCACGGCATCACCCCCACCACCGTGGTGCGCGGCGTCTCCGACGTGCTCAAGGGCGTGATGGAGGAGACGGCCAAGGGCCGCAGCGCTAAGGCGCGCGGAAGAGGGCGTGACGGGAAGCGCTTGACGGTTGCAGAAGAACACGCTCCATTTGAACCGAATAACCTGCGCGCGGTGATCGCGGATCTGGAAAAGCGCATGCGCGAAGCGGCGGCGAATCTGGAATTTGAGGAGGCGGCAAGGCTGAGGGATGAGATCAAGCGGCTGGGGGAGTAGGGGGGTGCCGTTGGCTGGGGCACAATCATCTCGAAGTTAAATGTCGTCACTCAGTCGCCTTGCCAACCGTCAAAAATGGAAAGTATGATAATGCTATTTTCTGCTTTAGGAAGATAAAGGCTTGTCTTTGAACGAGGAATTCGACAATTCAGCGCCCCCACATCTCCTAACTAAAATTCTTCTCGGTCGCGCTGTCGCCTTTTTTGGTGCTGGATTTTCTATAGGCGCAGAGCACTCTGACGGAAAAGTTCCAAGTACCAGCACCTTAATTGAACAGTTTAAAAGTTTGCTTTCATTTTCAGAGCATGAGTTCATTGAGTTTTACGAGCTTTCGCAACTTCTTGAAGACAAAATTGGCGCGGACAAAGTACGCTCCTTTTTGTATCACCAGCTTACGGCGGTCAAGCTTCAGGCATTTCATTCCGTGCTTACCTGTTTACCATGGCGATCATGTTTCACAACAAACTTCGATAATATCCTCGAAATCGGTGGCGAGTCACGTGATCAACGATTTTACCCCATTAGTCGATACACTGATCTAGAGACTGCTCGATTGAATTTGACGCCACTTGTATACCTGAACGGCAGGGCGGCGGACATCAATGATTCACAAGAGCCACCTCACTTGGTTCTTTCGACTAATTCATATATTGAAAGAAGCAATAGAGACTCCCCTTTGTTTAAGAAGCTTTCGCGTGAGTTGAGCGTTTGTGAAGCAATCGTGTTTATAGGATACTCCGCGAATGATGCTGCTGTCCGAGATATCCTCTCATCTAGACCAGAACTCCGACAGAAAACCCATTTTTTTATTCACCCGGATAGCTCGCAACGCGATATACAGAGACTGGCGCGCCTCGGCAAAATTGTGCTTCAGACTGCAGAGGATCTTGCCGCTAGCATTTCCGCCTTTCAAGTCGATGAAATTGATCTGATCACACCGAGTCTCGTAGAAGAAATTAAATGGTCACCCGAACCATATGAGAATTTCGAGATTTCTGACGTATTCATCAATTCATTATTTGACTATTCGGCATTCGCTTATCAAATTTCTGACGCAAATGCCGAGAAATTATTTCCTGTCCGCACAGCAACAAGAAAGGTAATTGATAGGCATTCTGACAATCTACGCCGCTTTATTATTTATGGGAACGCTGTTTCGGGCAAGACATTCGTCGCAGAGCAGATATCGATCTTATTTGCTTCCGAGGGGTGTCAGGCTTTTTATATTGACAATCTAGATCCATATATTATGAGTGAGATCCATGAAATCCAGAAGCGCATAGAAAAGGCTGTTTTTATTTTCGATGACGCCTCCAGGCATCTAAACGAACTTGAAACTGTTTCTGAAAGCCTTCGCACTACACATCGACTTGTTGCTGTATTCGATACTCACTTTATGAGACAACGACATTCAGACGTAAGCAAGACTCTATCTGGAATTAAAAATTTTGAAATGCACGATGTCTCTGATCTTGATGATTATGAGGTTGAACAATTTGATTTTCTTTTAGAGAGAACTGGCTTTTGGGGTGAGATGCCTGACTGGCGAGGCCCTACCAGAGACTTTATTATTAAAAGGTGCGGGCGCGAACTTCGCAGCTTGGTGAGCTATCTATTTAAGCAAGGTTCTGCTGGTCGGCGCATCAATCAGCTATTTCAAGAAATGGTCCTACAGAACGATCTTGATAAGCGTCCGATCGCAGGGTTGCTGATAGCCGGCATGGCACGCTCAGGCGGAACTTTTTCCGCTCAGGATATTTTGGGATGGCTGGACTTTGATATTGGACAAATACATGCCGCCATTATGAATATTAGGGCAAATGATATATTTACTAGCGATGGATTTAAACTTGTTATTCCTAAATCGAGAGCTTTGTGTACATTTTTGTTACAGTCAGACCCATTTTGAGATTTAGACACAGTTCCACTGCTTGCGAAAATTATGATCAGTTTTCATCAGGCTTCGTTATTCGATATTAAAATAAAACAACTTTTTATTGAATGCATGAAGTTTCGCTTTGTCCGTGAAGTGTTTTCGGCTTCGGAGAACCGGGCTCAATCTGTTCATCGGTTTTATCAACATCTATCTTCTGAACCTGGGTTTCGAACTAATGACCAGTTCTGGTTACAGTATGGTATGTCTGATTGTGAAGTGGGGAATTTCGAACCGGCCTACAAGCGATTTCTAAACTCTCGGCGCTACGGGCGCATGAAGGGTGTTAATTAAGATCTCAAGCAAGTTAATAATCAAATTGCAAGATTCCTATTAAGGCCAGCTGCGGTCAGTGAAATCGGCATTGATTTAAATGAGGCGGCCGAAGAAGCACTTAATATTATTATTGATAATATAGAGAACTGCAATGAACATGAGCTTGTTTATCCACTACGCGCTTTGGAGCCACTTGTCCAGATGGTTAATAGGAAGAAACCTGACCTGAATTCGACTGTAATAAATAAATGTTTACTGTTTCGTAATATTGCCGCTGATCGAGTTCATAAGCTTTCAAATCAAAGGACTTTGAAAGGTGAGCAAATCAAATTTGAGAGGCAGATAGAACTTTTGGACGACGCTTTGTCTTCAATCTAGGTATAGCGGCGCTAGCTTGCCCAACGGGGAAACCCGGGACACACCCATTTCCCCACCCCTCCCCCCCCTCTCGCCATGCGCCATGGGGGCTCAAACCAACTCACCCTGTTTTCCCGGGCGACCGGAGGGAGGCCCGGGACCCATCCACCGATCATCTCCACCGTCGAGGCGGTTCAGAGGTGTCGAGATGGGTCCCGGATAACCCCGGCTCAAGGCCGGGGTTTCCGGGAAGGCAGGTGTGGGGGGTGTGGTGGTGATTAGATCAAACACCGGTGTTTTCCCAGGCGACCGGAGGGAGACCCGGGACCCAGCCACCGGTCTTGTCCGCCGCCTGGGCGGTTTAGAGGTGTCGTGATGGGTCCCGGATATTTGCTTCGCAAATTCCGGGAAAACAGGGGGTGGGGGCGTGGCGGGAGAAAGGAGCTTACCCCCCTCCCTGCCAACCGCCCCCATACTCCCGCCCATGATGAATTTCCGGACAGATGATGAGCGGGCGGACCTGATCGCGGCGGCGCGGGCCATGCGCGAGGCGGGGGTGGTGATGCATGAGGTGTCGCGCCAGCTGGGCGTGCCGGTCTCTACCCTGCACCGCTGGGCGGCGGAGCGGGGCTGGCGCACCATGGACCTCGCCTCGGCGCGCACGCGGGCTGTGTTCAGCGCGGCGCAGGACCGGGCGCGGCGCGCCGCGCTGGCACCGGCCGGTGGCGATGGCGGCGCAGGCGCGGGCGGCCCGCCAGACGCGCCGGACGCGGCCGACCGGATCATGGACGAGCTGCTGGATTTGCCTGGCGAGGACCGGGGCGCGGAGCCGGGCGCCGGGACGGACGCAGAGGCCGGGGCTTGCGCCGGGGCTGAGGCCGGGGCTGAGGCCGGGGATGAGCCGCCGCATGTCTTCATCCATCCGCTGCAGGCGCGGGCGGCGGGGGAGCAGGCGCTGAGGGCGGCCGAAGCGCTGATGCAGGCCGGCGAGCTGAAAGCCGCCACCCAGACGATGAATTTGGCCGAGCGCCTGCTGGGCGCGGCCCGCGTGCTGGAGGCCCTGCCCCTGCCGGCCAGGGCGGACCCGGAGTACCAGCGGCGGCAGGAAGAGGCGGCGCTGGAGGTGCGGCGGCGCATGCACAATCTGGTCTATCTCGCCCTGTGCGGAAACGTCAGAAACCTGCCCCGCTGGGCGAAGGAAAAGGGATTCCTCAAGGGCACGCTCTATGAGGACCAGTACACCTGGGAGGACAATGCGCAGGAGGGGTGAGGGGGCGTGAGGGCCACACCGAGGCCCCTTCTCCCTCCCCCACCGGGGGAGGGCCGGGGTGGGGGCGCCGCCGTCAGGCGGCCAGCTGGAATCTGACACGCGCGGCACCATCACCCCACCCCAACCCTCCCCTCAAGGGGAGGGAGGGGCGCTTGCGAGCGACTTCCTCGCCCTAAAGCGCGTCCACCGGGATTTTCAGATAGGTGAGGCCGTTCTCGTCCGGCGGGGGCATGTGGCCGGCGCGCATGTTGACCTGCACCGAGGGCAGGATCAGCACGGGCATGGCGAGCGTCGCGTCGCGCGCGGTGCGCATCTTGACGAAGGCCGCCTCGCTGACGCCCTGGTGCACGTGGATATTGCCCGCCTTCTGGGCGCCGATTGTGGTTTCCCACTGATAGGTGTCGCGGCCCTCGGGCAGATAGTCGTGGCACAGGAACAGGCGCGTCTCGTCCGGCAGGGCGTAGAGTTTCTGGATCGAGCGGTAGAGCTCATGGGCGTCGCCGCCGGGGAAGTCACAGCGCGCGGTGCCGTAGTCGGGCATGAACAGCGTGTCGCCGACAAAGCCCGCATCGCCGATCACATAGGTCATGCAGGCGGGCGTGTGGCCCGGCGTGTGGAGGGCCTTCGCCTCGATCTGGCCGAGCATGAAGGTCTCGCCATCCTCGAACAGGCGGTCAAACTGCGAGCCGTCGCGGGCGAATTCGGTGCCGGCATTGAACACCTTGCCGAACACGTCCTGCACGGTGCGGATATTGGAGCCGATGGCCAGCGTGCCGCCGACCTGGTCCTTCAGATACGGCGCGGCCGACAGGTGGTCGGCGTGGACATGGGTCTCCAGGATCCACTGCACCGTGAAGCCCTGCTCGCGCACAAAGGCGATGACGGCGTCGGCGCTGGCCTTGGAGGTGCGCCCGGATTTGGGGTCGTAGTCGAGGACGGAGTCCACGATGGCGGCGTGTTTCGTCGCCGGGTCCGAGACCACATAGCTCACCGTATTGGTGGCCGGGTCGAAGAAGGCTTTGACGTCGGGTTGGCGGGCAGGTTGGTGGGTCATGATCAGAGGTCCTTGTCTTCGGGGGAGGGTGTCTTGAGGTCTGACGCAAACGCCGCGCACAGGGCGGTCATCAGACGCTGGATGCGCCCGTCAGCGAGGCGGTAATGCACCGCCTTGCCGTCGCGGCGCGTGGCGACCAGGCCGGCGGCACGCAGGCGGGCGAGATCGCGCGACAGATTGGGCTGGCGCACGCCGGTGCGCTGCTCGATCTGGCTGACCGTGCGCTCGCCATCCATCAGCTCGCACGCGATCAGCAGGCGGCCAGGATTGGCGAGCAGCTTGAGCAAGCCGCTCACCTCCCCGGCGCGCGTGCGCAGCTGGGCGATGTCGATGCCGGGGGAAGAGGTGGCCTCGTACGGCGTCAGTGTGTGGGTCCGGTCCATATCGGCGTCCTGGCGTTCGGGCCTTGCGTGATGCAAAGCCTCTTGCGTTTCGTCCTCACATATATCATTTATCAAAACTGATAATCAAGGGGCCGTGGCGCGGCGAGACGCCTCACCCGGTTCGCGAGCCGCCCCCCGTTCACGAAAGGATTGCCCATGGACGCTGTCACCCCCTTCACCCCGGTCTCCGCCTTGATCGGCGGCGCGCTGATCGGCCTGTCGGCTGTCTGGCTGATGGCCGCCAATGGCCGCATTGCCGGGATATCCGGCATTGCCGGCGGGCTGATCGGCCCGTCCGTGCCCGACCGGCTCTGGCGCCTCGCCTTCGTCGCCGGCCTGATCGCCGCACCGCTGATCGTGATGCTCGCCGCCGGACCGGTGGCTGTGACCATCGAGGCGGGCCCCCTGACCCTGATCGCCGCCGGCCTCATGGTGGGCGTGGGCACGCAGATGGGCTCGGGCTGCACCTCGGGCCACGGCGTGTGCGGGCTGAGCCTGTTCTCCCCGCGCAGCCTGGTCTCCGTGGCCGTGTTCATGACCGCGGGCGCCGCCACCGTCTTCATCACCCGCCATCTGATTGCATGAGGCCCGCCATGACCGACACACACACCACCCGCCCCGCGCCCTCCGCGCCCGCCCCGTCCGCCGCTCTGGCCCTGCCGCTGGCCGCGCTGGGGGCCGGCCTGCTGTTCGGGCTGGGCCTCGTCATCTCCGACATGATCAACCCAGCCAAGGTGCTCAACTTCCTGGATGTGGCCGGAACATGGGACCCGTCTCTGGCCTTCGTCATGGGCGGCGCCATGGGGGTGACCGCCATCGGCTACCGGCTCATCCTTCCGCGCGGCAAGCCGCTTTTCGCCGGCAGCTTCTCCCTGCCCACCGCCCGCCAGCTGGACCCGCGCCTGATCGGCGGCGCGGCCCTGTTCGGCGCCGGCTGGGGCCTGGCCGGCTTCTGCCCCGGCCCGGCCTTGTCCGCAGCAGCGCTGGGCATGGGCGAGGTGTATATCTTCCTGGCCGCCATGCTCGCCGGCATGGGCGGTTGGCGGTGGCTGGTGAGGTAGGGGTTTGTGCTGGGCTAGTGGGAAAGAGAACCCACATGCCCCTCAAACCCCATGCCGAGTCTCCCGCAAGGCGTCTCCGGCGCGTCAAGGCCACCCCGGATTAAATCCGGGGCGCCGCATGCGGTGACCGGGCGGAGCCCGGTCAGCCTTGACCCGCCGGAGCGCTTGCGACAATCGGCTTTCATGGGGTTAGGGGCAGGACTGGGCGTATGATCGGGATGCCTCCCGTTTCGCCTCTTTGTTTTCCCGGGCGGCATAGCCGACCCGGGACCCATCCACCGCTCCCCTCCGCCGCCGAGGCGGCTTGAAGCCGGGCTATGGCAATTCCGGAAGAAACGCTGCGTCAAGGCCCCCTCTCCCCTCTCAGAGGGGAGAGGATAAAGGTGAGGGGTGCACCGACGGTCCAGCCCAACGCGGCGGCGCCAGATGCGGCGGAGAGGTCTGCCCCCTCACCCTACCCTCTCCCCCATAAATGGGGGAGAGGGGGCTCGACAGCATGCGTTGCGTGATAGGGTCGCTTCCTGCTGCTTGCCCAGCTTCAGTCCCCCACCCCAGCGCAAGAGGGGGAGGGGAAGAATGCTTGCACCCCCCCCCCTCACATCCCCCCGCGACATCGCCGCCCGCCCCCGCTAGGCTCCACGCTTCGAATCCCGCCTGACCCGGAGCCGCCATGTCCGCCCTTGCCCTGCTCGCCGCAAACGCGGCCATCGTGATCGTGCTGTTCGCCGCGCTGTGGCTCGCCGCCCAGCGCACGCGCGACCCCAGCTTCGTGGATGCGTTCTGGGCGCTGGGCATCACGCTGATGGCGGTGACAAGCTTTGTGCTGGCCGATGGCTGGGAGATGCGCCAGCTGGTGATTGCCGGCCTCGCCCTGGTCTGGGGCCTGCGCCTGGGCGGGTATCTGTTCTGGCGCTGGCGCCATGAGGGCGCCGACAAGCGCTATGCCGCCCTGGTGCGCCAGGCGCACGAAAAGCGCGGCTGGGGCTTTGGCAAGACCACCGCCCTGTTCGTGTTCGGGCCGCAGGCGGGCCTCCTGTTCATCGCCAGCCTGCCCGTTCAGCTCGGCCAGGTGGCGGCGCAGCCGGCGGCCTTCGGCGTTCTCGCCTTCGCCGGCATGGCACTCGCCGTGTTCGGGATCGCCTATGAGACGATCGCCGACATCCAGCTCACCCGCTTCAAGGCCGACCCCGCCAATAAGGGCAAGGTGCTCGATACCGGTGTGTGGGGCTGGAGCCGCCACCCCAATTATTTCGGCGAGGCCTGCGCCTGGTGGGGCATCTGGCTGATTGCCGCCGAAACCACGCCCGGCCTGTTCGCGGTGATCGGCCCGCTGTTTGTCACCTGGACGCTGATGCGCTGGTCCGGCGCGCCGCTGCTGGAGCGCGGCCTGAAGAAATCGCGCCCCGGCTATGAGGCGTATGTGGCGCGGGTGTCGGCGTTTGTGCCGATGCCGCCGAAGCGGGGGTGAGGGGGGGTCTCATCCTCCACCCAACCCCTGTTTTCCCGGAAACCGCGACGCGGTTATCCGGGACCCATCCCCCAATTTTTTGAGCCGCTTATGCGGTGGAGAGGCAGGGTGGATGGGTCCCGGTTCGCCCCGGCTCACGGCCGGGGCGCCCGGGAAAACAGGTGTGAGTTCACCCCGCATTCATCCCCGCCCCGCCAGCCTTCCCCCTTCATTCGCGATAGGGGAGGCGGGGATGCTCATAGGCGGCCTCAACACGCTGGCGGCGCTGGCGCTGGCGTCGGCGCACGTTCAGGGGCTCACTCAGGGGCACGCGGCGGACATCGCCCCGGACTGCACCTATAACGGCCAGGTGCTGCAGGGCCGGGTGAAAGTGGTCACGAGCTTTCCCGACATTCGCGTCCAGATCGTCTCCAGCTTCCCGGACCTGCGCGTGCAATGGGTGGACAGCTTCCCCGACCGGTGCGGCCGCTGGCGCGAAGTGGACAGCTTCCCCGACTTCACCATCCAGTACGTGACAAGCTTCCCCGATCTGCGGGTTCAGGCGGTGGAGAGCTTTCCGGGGTTGAGGTGATCTGACGGTGGCGCTCGCCTCCCCCCGTGTTTTTCCCGGAAACCGCGAAGCGGTTATCCGGGACCCACCCCGACACAGTTGACCCGCCGCGACAGCGGAAAGCATCGGTGGATGGGTCCCGGGCCGGCTGCGCCGCCCGGGAAAACAAAGTGGAGCTCACCCCCCTTACGCCTCCACCGTCGCGGGCACTTGCGCCGCAGCGGGGCGCTTCAGCAGCACGCGCAACAGATTGCCCAGCGTCTTGGGCAGGTCTTTGCGGGCGACCACCTTGTCCACCATGCCCTTGGCCAGCAGGTATTCGGAGCGCTGGAAGCCTTCGGGGAGTTTTTCGCGGATGGTTTGTTCGATCACGCGCTGGCCGGCAAAACCGATGAGGGCGCCGGGTTCGGCGATGTGGACATCGCCCAGCATGGCGTAGCTGGCCGTGACACCGCCCGTGGTGGGGTCGGTGAGCACGACGATATAGGGCAGGCGCGCGTCTTTGAGCATTTCCACCCCCAGCGTGGTGCGCGGCATCTGCATGAGCGACAGGCAGCCCTCCTGCATGCGCGCGCCGCCTGCGGCGGTGAACACCACCAGCGGCGTGCGCCGGGCGACGGCCGTCTCGCAGGCGCGGATGAAGGCCTCGCCCGCGCCCATGCCCAGCGAGCCGCCCATGAAGGCGAAATCCTGCACCAGCACGGTGGTTTCCACGCCGCGGATCGAGCCCACGCCGATGGCCATGGCGTCGTCGCGGCCGGTCTTCTTGCGCGCGGCGGTCAGGCGGCTGGTATAGGGCTTGTCATCGCGGAATTTGAGCGGATCGCGCGCCACCTCGGGCAGGGCGATATCGGCCCAGGCGCCGTCAAACGTGTATTTGAAGCGCAGGGCCGGGCCGATGCGCATGTGATGGCCGGCGGGCGTGACGTGAAGGCCGGCTTCGAGATCCTTGGTGAACACCATCTCGCCCGAGACCGGGCATTTCACCCAGAGATTTTCCGGCGTGTCGCGCTTGTCGAACATTTTCTGGACGCCCGGCGGGGTCAGTCTCTGCAGCCAGCTCATGAATGCATTGCTCCTGTCTGATCCTCGGGCGGGGTTGGATGGCGCGCTGTGCCGTCAATAGCCCGTCCGTCGTGCGTCGTCCTATTGGCGCGCCTGGTGGGTGGCGGCGGCCAGATCGCGCGCAATGGTCAGCGCGGCCTGCGCCCCGTGTGTCTCCAGCGCCTCGACAATGGCCGATCCGACCACCACAGCGTCGGCTACAGCTGCGATTTCCGCGGCGCGTCCGGGTGTTTTTACGCCAAAACCCACCGCCACGGGAAGCCCGCTGGCAGCGCGTACCCGCGCCACGGCGCCGGCGATGTCCGATGTGGCGCCCGATCCGGCACCCGTGACGCCCGTGGTGGAGACATAATAGACGAAGCCCGAGCAATGCGCCGCCACCTGGGGCAGGCGCGCATCATCGGTGGTGGGGGCGGCCAGGCGCACAAAGGCGAGCCCGCCGGCCTCCAGCGCCGTGCGCAGGGGGGCATCCTCCTCGGGCGGAATATCCACACAGATCACCCCGTCGGCCCCGGCCTCAGCCGCGGCCAGCGCAAACGCCTCATAGCCCATGGCGTGAAACGGGTTGGCATAGCCCATCAGGATGACCGGCGTGTCCGGGTGGGTGGCGCGAAAGCGTTTGGTCAGGTCCAGCACGCCCGCCAGAGTCATCCCGCCGGCCAGCGCCCGGATCGCCGCGCGCTGGATCACAGGGCCGTCGGCCATGGGATCGGTGAACGGCACGCCCAGCTCCAGTATGTCCGCCCCGCCATCGGCGAGGCCCCGCATCATGGCCAGTGTCGTATCGGCATCGGGATCGCCGGCCATGACATAGGCGACAAACCCGGCCCGGCCTTCAGCCCGCAACCCTTCAAAAACCGCCGCCAGCCGCGTCATGTGAATTCCTTCGATGGATGCCGTCCCGTGAGCCCCCGTGGCGGCGCAGGACGCCGAAGGCCGGGAAGCGCGCCAGCTTCACGATGGCGGCGCAGGGGTCAAGCGGGGGGATGCAGGGGGATGGGGTGGCACCCACCCCCTAATCCTGATCCATCTTCAGCGCCGCAATAAACGCTTCCTGCGGGATTTCCACATTGCCGTACTGGCGCATTTTCTTTTTGCCGGCTTTTTGTTTGTCCAGCAGTTTGCGTTTGCGGCTGGCGTCGCCGCCATAGCATTTGGCGGTCACGTCCTTGCGCAGGGCGGCGATGGTTTCGCGGGCGATCACGCGGCCGCCAATGGCGGCCTGGATCGGGATTTTGAACTGGTGGCGCGGGATCAGGTCTTTGAGGCGCTCGCACATGCCGCGGCCGCGCATGTCGGCGCGGGTGCGGTGCACGATCATGGACAGGGCGTCCACCGGCTCTTCATTGACCAGCACCGACATGCGTACCAGATCGCCCTCGCGGTGCTCGATGAACTGATAGTCGAAGCTGGCATAGCCCTTGGTGACCGATTTCAGCCGGTCATAGAAATCGAACACCACCTCGTTGAGGGGCAGTTCATAGACCAGCATGGCGCGGCTGCCCGCATAGGTGAGGTCGCGCTGGATGCCGCGCCGGTCCTCGCAGAGTTTCAGAACGCCGCCCAGATACTCGTCGGGGACGAGGATGGTGGCCTTGATCCAGGGTTCGGCGATGGTCTCGATCTTGACCGGGTCGGGCATGTCGGCGGGATTGTGCAGGTCCAGCACCGCGCCGTCGGTGAGGTTGATCTTGTAGATCACCGAGGGCGCGGTGGTGATCAGGTCGACATTGTATTCGCGCTCCAGCCGCTCGCGGATGACCTCGAGATGCAAGAGCCCCAGGAAGCCGCAGCGGAAGCCGAAGCCCAGCGCGGCCGACGATTCCATTTCAAAGCTGAACGAGGCGTCGTTGAGCGCCAGACGCTCCACGGCATCGCGCAGATCGTCAAAGTCGTTTGAATCCACCGGAAACAGGCCGCAGAACACCACCGGCACCGCCGGTTTGAAGCCCGGCAGGGCGGCGGCCGTGGGGCGTTTTTCCTCGGTGATGGTGTCGCCCACGCGCGCATCGCGCACCTGTTTGATGGAGGCGTTGAGGAAGCCAATCTCGCCGGGCCCCAGCTCGGCCACGGTTTCCTTGGCCGGGCGGAATACACCCACCCCGTCCACGCCATAGCTCGCCCCCACGCCCATCAGGCGCACGCGCATGCCCTTTTTCAGCGTGCCTTCCATGATGCGCACCAGGCAGATCACGCCCAGATACGGGTCATACCAGCTGTCCACCAGCAGCGCCTTGAGCGGCGCGTTCGGATCGCCGGCCTTGGGCGCGGGCAGGCGGGTGACGATGGCTTCCAGCACCGTGTCGATCCCCAGCCCCGTCTTGGCGGAGATTTCCAGCGCGTCATGGGCCTCGATGCCGATCACATCCTCGATCTGCTCGCGCACCCGGTCGGGATCGGCGGCGGGCAGGTCGATCTTGTTGAGCACCGGCACGATTTCCAGATTCACATCGATGGCCTGATACACATTGGCCAGCGTCTGGGCCTCGACGCCTTGCGCGGCATCCACCACCAGAAGCGCGCCCTCGCAGGCGTAGAGCGAACGCGAGACCTCGTAGGCGAAGTCGACGTGTCCGGGCGTGTCGATCAGGTTGAGCACATAGGTCTTGCCGTCCTTGGCCGGGTATTCCAGCCGCACGGTCTGGGCCTTGATGGTGATGCCGCGCTCTTTCTCGATATCCATATTGTCGAGGACCTGTTCGGTCATCTCGCGCGCGGTCAGCCCGCCCGTCATCTGGATCAGACGGTCGGCCAGGGTGGATTTGCCGTGGTCGATATGGGCCACGATGGAGAAATTGCGGATCAGGGCGGGATCTGTGCTCATGGCGCGGGAGTTAGCACTGGCGCCGCCCCGCGCCAAGCGGAACAGGCGGTGAGGTGCGCGCAATAGCGGCCGGGGGGCGCCGCGGCCGGGCTGGAGGGCCGGGGAAATGCATTTGACCGGGAGCGACGCCCAAGGCTTGGCGGGCGCCGGGGGTCAATCCTCCCCATCGTTCCATGCTGGAGGAAACCGCAAGGCGATCGCAGCCTGTCAAGGACGACCGAGCTGAGCTCGGTCGCCGCACGGCGGCGGCCCGGAGGGCCGTCCTTGACTGGCTGCGACGCTTGCGAAAATGGCTCAGCAAGGATCGAAAGGCGGATGGGGTCGTAATGGATGCACGGCGTCAGCCGGCGTGCGCGCCCGCCCGTTAACCCAGCGCTAACCTTCACGCCCAAAGCCTGCCTCAATCCTGCGTGAGGGTCGATGTGAGACATTTGCGCGCCGACGCGCCCAGTTAAGGACCGCCCTGATGACCCTTTCCCTCCCCCTTCGCGCCGCCGCTGCCCTGGCCATGGCGGCCGTGCTTGCCGCCTGCAGCGCCAGCGGTTCGGGCCAATCGGGATCCGCACAGTCCGGCGCGCGCGCCGATGCGTCTCCGGCGGGGCAGCCTGAATACGGACAGCCCAGCGCCTATCAGGACAATATCGACACCTATTCGGAAGACGAGCTGGTGGAGGCGGCGGCTGATTTCTTCGGCGTCACCGCCGAAGCCGCCGCCAGCGCGCTGGAACGGGTGTTCTCCGATCTGGGCCGGCCCGTGGGCTATATCGCGGGCGAGGAGCTGTCCGCCGCTATCGGCGTGGGCCTGCGCTATGGCGAAGGCTGGCTGGTGATGAAGTCGGGCGAGGCGCGCCGCAAGGTATACTGGCAGGGCCCGTCGGTGGGGTTTGACGCCGGCGGCAATGCCAGCCGGGTGTTCACCCTGGTCTATAATCTCGACAATACCGATTTGCTCTACCAGCGCTTTCCCGGCGTGGAGGGCTCGGCCTATTTCGTGGCGGGCCTGGGCGTGAATTATCAGCGCGCCGACGACATCACCCTGGCCCCGATCCGCTCGGGCGTGGGTTTCCGGGCCGGGGCGAATGTGGGCTATCTCGCCTATTCGCGGCGGCGCAACTGGGTGCCCTTCTGAAGCGCCCGTCTGAAGCCTTGACGCGATTTAAGGGTTAACGCCCCTCGCCCCGGTGCCCGCGCCGGGCTAGACTGCCGCCCCTGAGTGCTGTGCGGGCCTGAGGGGGCGCCAGCGCGAGCAGGAGGGGAGAGTGCGCCCATGGGCGAAGGCCTGTCTGTGACAACCTGGTTTATCGCCGGCCTGGCCGCCGGGCTGATCCTGGCGCTGGTGGTGTTCATCGCCCGCGCCAGCGCGCGGCCCTTGATCAGCGCGATCCTGCGCGCCGCCACCTTCCCCTACCGGCTGATCCTGCGGCTTCTGGGTGCCGGGCGGCGCACGGCGCTGAATGTGGGCGACGAGGCGGTGGAGGCGGTTGCAGCGGCCGCCGTGTCCAGCCACCACACCCTCACCGAAACGGCGCTGGGCGATGATTTCGCCCACGAGGAAAGCTTCATCTCGCGCCGGGGCGTGTTCTTCAACTGGATGTCGGTGCGCGTGGGATACATGCGCATGCCCGAGGAGTTGACCGACGATCTGGCGAAAGACTACGCCAAGCTGGCCAACACCTTCCTGGCCGGCCGGGTGCCCATCGAGGCCGACCCGCGCGCCCTGTTCGAGGATGTGGAGGGCGCGGTGATCGCGCGGCAATTCCATGACTCCGACAGCGGGGTTCTGTATCTCCTGAATGAGAGCCGCAAGCTGATGAACGCCAATGTGCGCAAGCTGGCGATCTGGTTCTCGCTCATTCTGGGCGGGGTGCTGCTGCTCAATATCGTGCTGAACGACACCGGTGTGATCGCGGCCATGAGCCCGATCGCCGATGAGGCCGCCGGGCCGATCACCGGCGCGCAGCTGTCCTCGCTGATCGCGGGCGCGGGCTCGTGCGCGCTGGCCGCGCTGGTGATGTGGGCGCTGTATTATGCCGAGTACAGCCCGTATCAGCGCAACACCGCGCGCGAGACGGCCAATTTCCTCACCCGTTATCTCGCCCGGGTGAACGATCATTACCGCACCGCCATCGGCAAGGCCAAATCCGTCACGGTGGGTCAGGAGCGCGACTCCAAACAGCTGGCCGACGAGGCCCGGCTGTGGGCGCTGAACATCAACTGGTTCGCCCTGCGGGTGTTTTTCATCGAGACCTATGTGCGCAACACCGTGTTCCAGATCCGGCGCAATTCCAGCTATTACCTGATCTTCGTGCCGGCGGCCTTCCTTGGCGCGCTGGTGGGATTGCTCGCCATCCTCGCCTCCTTCACCGGCCTCAGCCCGTTTGACACCATTGCGGCGCTGGGCTGGGTGTTCATCATCCTCTTCATCCTGGTGGCCGCGCTCTACGCGTTTTTCCTCACCAGCTCGATGAAGTGCCTGGAAGAGATCGACCAGGGCGAATGGATCAGCTTCCACACATTGCGCCTTAACGCCGTGCTGGGCGAGGTTGTGGGCAAGTATGCCGAGGATGTGGGCTATTGGAAGAACCGGGTCGGCGGGGGGCTGTAGACACCAGGCCCGGCGCCGCCTCGCCCTTGCTCTCAACCCGGCGATAGCGTAAGTACGCGCGCGCTTCCGGCCCGCCGGAGGCCCCTCGCCGGGCGGCTTCGTGCCGTCCATGTCTTCAACCCGCGCCTGACCGCCCGCAAGACCGGGACGGGCAGCGCCAGACCCCGCGTTTGCGCCGCCGCGCTGCTCCACGCAGCCCCGCGCGCCGCCCTTGAAGGGGCGGCTTGTTTCAGCAAACCGAAACCGTCTCTTTTCAGAAAGCAACCCATGTCTCAAACCTCCACCTCGGCCCCGAGCCGTGATGACTTCTCCCAGATGCTGGAAGCGAGCCTGGCCGGCCGCGACCTGATGGAAGGCTCGGTCGTTCAGGGCCGCGTCACCTCCGTTGAAAACGACATCGTCATCATTGACGTCGGTCTGAAGACCGAAGGGCGCATTTCCGTGCGCGAGTTCACCGGACCCGGCGGCGGCGCTCCCAAGGCGGGCGACACGGTCGAAGTGTTCCTGGAGCGCATCGAGAACGCCATGGGCGAAGCGGTCCTGTCGCGCGACAAGGCGCGCCGCGAAGAGGCCTGGGACCGTCTGGAGCAGCAGTTTGAAGGCAAGGAGCCGGTCACCGGCGCCATTGTCGGCCGGGTCAAGGGCGGCTTCACCGTCGATCTGGGCGGTGCCAGCGCCTTCCTGCCGGGCAGCCAGGTGGACATCCGCCCGGTGCGCGACGTCACCCCGCTGATGAACAAGGAACAGCCCTTCGCGATCCTGAAAATGGACCGTCCGCGCGGCAATATCGTGGTGTCGCGCCGCGCTGTTCTGGAAGAATCCCGCGCCGAGCAGCGCGCCGAGCTGGTCGGTCAGCTGGCCGAGGGCGAAGTGCGCGAAGGTGTGGTCAAGAACATCACCGATTACGGCGCGTTCGTGGACCTGGGCGGCATTGACGGCCTGCTGCATGTCACCGACATGAGCTGGAGCCGCGTGGGCCATCCCAGCGAAGTGGTCGAGGTTGGCCAGACGATGAAAGTCCAGATCATCAAGATCAACAAGGACACCCAGCGCATCTCGCTGGGCATGAAGCAGTTGCAGTCCGACCCGTGGGAAGGCGTGGGCGCCAAGTATCCGGTGGGCGCGACCTTCACCGGCCGCGTGACCAATATCGCCGAGTACGGCGCCTTCGTGGAGCTGGAGCCGGGCGTCGAAGGCCTGGTGCACGTCTCGGAAATGAGCTGGACCAAGAAGAACATCCACCCAGGCAAGATCGTCGCCACCTCCCAGGAGGTCGAGGTGATGGTGCTGGACGTGGATTCCGAAAAGCGCCGCGTGTCGCTGGGCATCAAGCAGACCCAGCGCAATCCGTGGGAAATCTTCGCTGAAACCCACCCCACCGGTTCCGAGGTTGAGGGCGAGGTCAAGAATATCACCGAGTTCGGCCTGTTCATCGGCGTGGACGAGGAAATTGACGGCATGGTGCACCTGTCGGATCTCGACTGGGACCGCGCCGGCGAAGACGCCATCCAGGACTACAAGAAGGGCGATATCGTGCGCGCCAAGGTGCTGGACGTGGATATCGAGAAGGAGCGCGTCTCCCTCGGCGTCAAGCAGCTGGGCGGCGATCCGATGGAAGACGGCGCCTACAAGCGCGGTCAGACCGTCACCTGCACCGTGACCGAAGTGACCACCGGCGGTATCGAAGTGGCGCTGGGCCCGGACAATCAGGTCAAGGCCTTCATCCGCAAGTCCGATCTGTCGCGTGACCGCGCCGAGCAGCGCCCCGAGCGCTTTGCGGTCGGCGACAAGGTGGACGCGCGCGTCACCCAGATCGACAAGGCCACCCGCCGGGTGTCGGTGTCGGTCAAGGCGCTCGAAGTCGCCGAGGAAAAAGACGCGGTCGAACAGTACGGCTCGTCGGATTCCGGCGCCTCGCTGGGCGATATTCTGGGCGCTGCGCTGAAGAAGCAGGAAGCCACCAAGGGCGACGACGAATAGCGCCTGCGCGCCATCGTTGTTGACGATACAGCCCCCGGCGCAGACCTGCGCCGGGGGTTTTTCTTTACCGGGATGAATTTTTGGCGATTGACGCCACTTGTCCGGACTCCCTAAAGTCGTGCTCGACAAGGGGTCCCCTCATGATCAAATCCGAACTCATCGACCAGCTCGCCCAAGCTCATCCTCACCTCTACCAGAAGGATCTGGAGCGCGTTGTGAACACCGTTCTGGAAGAAATCGCCGCCGCCCTTGAACGCGGCGACCGGGTGGAGCTGCGCGGCTTCGGTGCCTTCTCCGTCCGCCACCGTCCGCCGCGCGAAGGCCGCAACCCGCGCACCGGCGAACAGGTGTCGGTCAAGGAAAAGCACGTGCCCTTCTTCAAGACCGGCAAGGAATTGCGCGAACGCGTGGATGGCAAGAGCTGAAGGCCCGCGGGCTCACGGCGTGAGCTTTGCGCAGCCCGATGCTCAGGCAATACCGCAAGCGCATCGTGACACACCGCGAACCGGCGGCCCCGCCCGCGCTGTGCTTGCTCTTTTCGACGTCCAAGTCATTGCCGCGCCCAGGCGATCAGGTCATGATGATGGCCGGTCAACCCATCCGGATCACAACACATGCTCAATGAATTCAAAGCCTTCGCCATGCGTGGCAATGTGGTCGACCTGGCGGTCGGCTTCATTCTGGGCGGGGCGTTTTCCACCATCGTCACCTCGTTTGTGAATGACATTCTGATGCCGCCCATCGGGTTGCTGCTGGGCGGGGTGGATTTCTCCAATCTGTTTCTGGCGCTGGACCGGGCCGAGTATCCCAGCCTGGCCGCTGCGCGCGAGGCGGGTGCCGCGACGATCAATTACGGCCTGTTCGTCAATGCCGTGATCAGCTTCATCATCGTCGCCTTCGCCCTGTTCATGCTGGTGCGCGCCATGAACCGGCTGGCCGCAGTGGGCAAGGCGGAAGAGGCCGAAGCGGAAACACCCGAAGCGCCGGCAAAACCCGCCGATGTGGCGCTGCTGGAAGAGATTCGCGACCTGCTGGCCCGGCGCGCAGAGCCATAGCGCGTCGCAGGGCCGCAGCCTGCCGGCGCCCGGTTGATCTTGCCGCCGCAGCCTGCGCCCGCTAGGTCAGCACACATGTGGAGCTATCTGGCCAATCCTGAACGCTTCGAGCGCCTGGCGCGGGTGCTCGTGCCCGCCATGTGGGCGCTGGCGGGGGTGTTGTTCCTTGTGGGCATCCCCTGGGCGCTGGTGATCTCGCCGCCGGACTATCAGCAGTCGGACACCGTGCGCATCATGTATGTCCACGTGCCCGCCGCGTGGCTGGCCATGGCGGCCTATGCGGGCATGGGCGTTGCGAGCTTCGTCTATTTTGTCTGGCGCCATAACCTGGCCGACCTTGCCGCCCGCTCGCTGGCGCCGGTGGGGGCGGTGTTCGCCTTCCTGTGCCTGGTCACCGGCGCGATCTGGGGCCGGCCCATGTGGGGCGCGTGGTGGGTATGGGATGCGCGCCTGACCTCCATGCTGGTGCTGTTCCTGTTGTTTCTGGGCTATATCGCCCTGCGCGCCGCCATTGAGGACGAGCGCCTGGCCGCGCGTTCGGGTGCCATTCTGGCAATGGCCGGCCTGATCAACCTGCCGATCATCAAGTTCTCAGTGGACTGGTGGAATACACTGCACCAGCCCGCCAGCGTCTTCCGCTTTGACGGCCCGACCATTCACGCCAGCCAGCTCTGGCCGCTGCTGGTGATGGCGCTGGGCTTCACGGCGCTGATGACAGCTCTGGTGCTCACCGCCATGCGCACGCTCATTGCGCAACGCCGGGCCGATGTCCTTTTGCGCCGGCGCGAACAGCGCCTGGAAGCCGAGGAGCTGGCGTTATGAGTGCGGTGGCCGAATGGGCCGCCATGGGCGGGTATGCGGGATGGGTCTGGGGGGCGTGGGGCGTCACCACGCTGTGCGTCGGCGCGCTCACCCTGCTGATCCTGCGCGACAGCGCCCGGACACGGGCAAGGCTGGCGGCACTGGAGGCCGAGATGGCACAGCCCCCCCGGCACGGTGACAGCGCGCCATGAACCGGCTGATCGTCTGGGCCCCGCTGACGGTGATCGCGCTCATTCTGGCGGCGCTGGCGGTGGCGCTGCTGGCGCCTTCGCCCGGTCACGACATTCATGAAGGCCGGCCCCTGCCCACGATGGCGCTCGAAGAATTTCGCGGCGGCCGCGGCCCTTATGATCCGGCGAGCGTGGAAGGCCCGTACCTGCTCAATATCTGGGGATCATGGTGCCCGCCCTGCCGGGTGGAGCATCCGGTGCTGATGGCGCTGCATGCCTCAGGCGCGCCGATCTATGGCATTGTCTACCGGGACCGGCCCGACCGCGCCCGCGCCTTTCTGGCCGAGCTGGGCGATCCGTTTGCGGGGCTGGCCGATGATCCGGAAGGGCGCGCCGCGTTCGAGCTGGGCGTCACCGGCGCGCCGGAAACCTTCGTGATTGATGGTGAGGGCCGCATCCGTGCCCGCTGGCGCGGGGCGCTGACCGATATTGTCTGGATGCGCCATCTGGAACCGGCCTGGCGCGAAGCCGGCGGCGCGCCCGTGGACCACGAGGCACTGCGCGAAGCCTCGCGCTGGTAGGGCTAAAACGTTTTGCAGCCTGACAGCGTCAGGCGGTACATTTTGGCTGTCTGTTGTGACGCGCCATGGTCCCGAAAGCCGGTTCCCGCTTTTGCCGATGGCGCTTCATCTGTCTTTTTTCTTCTTCTTTTTCTTTTTCTTGTCGCCGGCCTTCTTGTCCGACTTGGCGTCCTTGGCTTCCGCCCGGGCCGCCTCGGCACCCAGATCCACCGCGCGGGAAATGCGCGCGAGCGCCTCGGCGAAGCTGGCGCGCTTGTTCTTGGGCAGGGCCGAAAGGATCGCTTCGTCAGCGGCGCGCGCGCCGTCAATGGCGGTCTGGTAGAGGGCGCGGCCCTCATCGGTGAAGCGCACGGCGTTGGCGCGCCCGTCGCCTTCGGCCTTTTCGCGCAGCAGCAGGCCCTTGGCCGCCATGCGCGAGACCAGCTCGGCCAGGGTGGAGCGATCTATGCCGGTGGCCTGGACCAGCTGGGTCTGGGTCAGGCCTTCAGCGTCATGCACCGCGCACAGCACGGCAAACTGACGCTGGGTCAGCTCCACGCCCCCCGTCGCCTCGGAAAAGCGCTCGGACGCGAATTGCTGGGCGCGATGAAGCAAGTGCCCGGGAGACGCTGCAAGATCGAATCTCAGCGCCTCTGATTTGCCAGCGTGCCCCATGCTTGACCTGCCCTCAGACCACCGATTGTGTGCACTCTACGCGTTTTTCGTGACGATTCAATTATATCCCGCTCCTTGTACGGATGAAGGACACGGCGCGCCGCCGCTTACGGAGAGCCTCGCCATGGCAGACCGCTCACCCCGGTTCGAGTTGAAAACCCCTGACGGCGAGGACCGCACGCGGCGCGTGTGCGCCGATTGCGGCTTCATCGACTATGTCAATCCGAAGATCGTCGCGGGCGCGGTGGTCACGGACGATCAGGGCCGTATCCTGATCTGCCGCCGCGCAATTGAGCCCGGCAAGGGCCTTTGGACCCTGCCTGCAGGCTATATGGAGCTTGGTGAAAGCGTGGAGCAGGCCGCCATGCGCGAGGCCCGCGAGGAGGCTATGGCCGATATCACTCTGGAGGGCCTGATCGCCGTCTATTCCGTACCGCGCATTTCCCAGGTGCAGGTCTTCTTCCGTGCCAGCCTGGTCTCAAGCGTCGCTCCGGGTCCGGAAAGCCTGGAGGTTGCCTTGCGGGCCTGGGACGATCTGCCGTTTGGCGCGCTGGCTTTCCCGTCTGTGCGCTGGGCGCTGGATGATTGGCGCGCAGCCCGGGGCGAGGCTGCGCCGGTTCCGGTCATGCGCACGCAGACGGCTGATGGAAGCGCTGCCTGACATCAGCCGGGGTGTCGGATCCGGGTACGCTGAGCACGGACAAATGTTCAGCGGCGAAGGCGAGGCGGGCAGCCAGCTCCATCGGCCCGGCGCGCTCCCAGGGGCTGGCGGCGTCTGCGGGCAGCGGCACCGCACCCGCATCCATGAAGGCCATGGACCAGTTTTCGAACATGCGCGTCCCGGCCGGTGTGCGCCAGAGAATCTGGAACATGCCGTGGCGCACATCGATCTCGATGGAATCGAGCAAGGCGTCGACCGAGCTGGCCGGGCCTTCGAGCAACTGAATCCAGCGTCCGCGTTCATAGATCAGCACGCCGGTAATGCCGAGCGCCGGATTGCGCCGCGCACTGGATTCCAGAATCGAGGCCAGTTCTGCACGAAAGGCCACTTCGATGCGGCTGATCAGGCTGGTTGACTGGTAGACGACGCGGATCAGCGGTTCGCCGGATGGCCTGGTCATGAGGATATCCCTTTTTGCGGTGCCGGGGCCGGATTGGCCGCGGCGGCCGGGTCGAGTTTATAGGGCGCGCACACCGTGCGCACCACGGGCCCCACGAGAGGGCCTGAAACGTAATGGGTGCCCGCGTCCAGGGCCGCAGTCAGCTGATCGGTACGCGCGCAGCCACTCACCGCACAGCGCGCGCCCAGCCGGGCGGCATCGGTACGCAGGCGCGCCAGACCTGTTCCACACCGGTTCATGGCTCAAGCGAAGGGGGGGTCATGCGCTCCGGCACGGTGTATTTGTGCCCCATGACGGATTAATGGCGCGCTGCGCACCCGTGCGCGCCGCCGGGCGACTTAATGCCGTCAAAGGCGCCGAACTGGCGCGCGTCAGGCTTCCGTTTCGCCACAAACGGTCATACATAGCGTGCAACCCTTCGCCCGCGCGCCCCGGGGCGCGTCTTCCGTTCGCGGACACATGGTTTTTATGGCTGACGCTCGCTCCTCCCAGAATCAGACGTTTCTCGACACAGCGTTCCTGTTCGGCGGCAATGCCGCCTGGCTCGAACAGATGGCCGCTCAATACGCCGAGGACCCGGCGTCCGTACCGGCGTCCTGGCGTGCTTTCTTTGACGAGATGGGCGACGCGGCCGCTGACCAGACCCATGCGGCCGGCGGTCCGGCCTGGCGGCGCAAGGACTGGCCACGCCGCGCCAAGGGCGATCTGATCGGCGCGCTGGGCGATGTGGAGGCGGTACTGCCCGCCCTGCCGGATGTGATCGCCAAGCGCTCAGGGCCCGCAGCGTCGCCCGCCGACGTGCACAAGGCGGTCAAGGATTCCATTGCCGCCATCATGCTGATTCGTGCCTTCCGCATGCGCGGTCATCTGGCGGCCGATCTTGATCCGCTGGGTCTGACCGATTTTGGTCCCCAACCCGAGCTGGAGCCGGAAACCTACGGCTTCACCGAAGCGGATATGGACCGGGAGATTTTCATCAATGGCTATCTGGGGCTGGAGACCGCCACGGTCCGCCAGATGCTGGAGATTCTCAAGCGCACCTATTGCTCCACCTTTGCGGTGGAGTTCATGCATATCTCCAACCCCGAAGAGAAAGCCTGGCTGCAGGAACGCATCGAGGGGCCGGACAAGGGCGTGGCCTTCTCCAAGAAGGGCAAGCGCGCCATCCTGCGCAAGATCATCGAGACCGAAGGCTTCGAGCGCTTCCTCCACAAGCGCTATCCCGGCACCAAGCGCTTTGGTCTGGACGGCGGCGAGTCGCTGATCCCGGCGCTGGAACAGGTGATCAAGCGCGGCGGCGCCATGGGCGTCGAGGAAATCATCATCGGCATGCCCCATCGCGGGCGGCTCAACGTGCTCGGCGCGGTGATGGCCAAGCCCTATCACGTGATCTTCCACGAGTTCCAGGGCGGGGATTCGCTGGGCAATGCCGACTATGCGTCGGGCGACGTGAAATACCATCTGGGCTCGTCATCGGACCGCGAGTTTGATGGCAACAAGGTCCATCTGTCGCTGAGCCCGAACCCGTCCCACCTGGAAGCCGTCAATCCGGTGGTGCTGGGCAAGGCGCGCGCCAAGATGAGCAAGCTCCTGCGCGAGACGGGCGAACCGTCGAGCCACAAGGTCCTGCCGCTCCTGCTTCATGGCGACGCGGCATTCGCGGGCCAGGGCATTGTGGCCGAGTGCTTCGGCCTGTCGGGCCTGAAGGGTCACCGCACCGGCGGGGCCGTGCATTTCGTGGTCAACAACCAGATCGGCTTCACCACCGATCCGCGCGATTCGCGCTCCTCGCCCTATCCGTCCGACGTGGCGCTGATGGTGCAGGCGCCCATCTTCCACGCCAATGGCGATGATCCCGAAGCGGTGGTCTACGCCGCCAAAGTGGCGGCCGAATACCGCCAGCTCTTCGGCAAGGACGTGGTGGTGGACATGTTCTGCTACCGCCGCTTCGGCCACAACGAAGGCGACGACCCGTCCTTCACCCAGCCCATCATGTACCGGGCCATCGCCAACCACGCGACGACGCTGGAGCTGTATGGCCAGCGCCTGATCGACGAAGGCGTCGTCACCCAGGACGACATTGACCGCTGGGTCGCCGAGTTCAATGACTTCCTCGACGCCGAGTTCGATTCGGGCAAGGACTACAAGGCCAACAAGGCCGACTGGCTGGATGGCGTCTGGTCAGGCCTGGGCCTGCCCGAAGAAGACGACCGGCGCGGCCAGACGGCGGTGGAGCTGGATGCGCTCAAATCCGTCGCCGACGCCATGACCACGATTCCCGACGGCATCAATATCCACCGCACCCTCAAGCGCGTCATCGAAGGCCGGCGCAAGGCGGTGCTGGAGGAGGGCGACGGCATTGACTGGGCCACGGCCGAGCATCTGGCCTTTGGCACGCTGCTCAACGAAGGCTTCCCGGTGCGCCTGTCGGGCCAGGATTCCGGTCGCGGGACCTTCTCCCAGCGCCATTCGCACATCATCGACCAGGACACCCAGGAGCGCCATACCCTGCTCAACCATCTGGCCGAGGGCCAGGCGCGCTATGAAGTGATCGACACCATGCTCTCGGAAGAGGCGGTGCTGGGCTTTGAGTACGGCTATTCCACCTCCGCACCCAACACGCTGGTGATGTGGGAAGCCCAGTTCGGCGATTTCGCCAACGGTGCGCAGATGATCGTCGACCAGTTCATCTCCTCGGCCGAGCGCAAATGGCTGCGCATGTCGGGCCTGGTGATGCTTCTGCCCCACGGCTATGAGGGTCAGGGTCCCGAGCACTCCAGCGCACGCCTCGAGCGCTTCCTTCAGCAGTGCGCCGAAGACAATATGCAGGTGGCCAATTGCTCCACCCCGGCCAATTACTTCCACATTTTGCGCCGGCAGATCCATCGCGGCTTCCGCAAGCCGCTGATCCTGATGACGCCCAAGAGCCTGCTGCGCCACAAGCGCTGCATCAGCGCGCTGGCCGAGTTCGGTCCGGGCTCCAGCTTCCACCGCGTCTTGTGGGATGACGCCGACGCCAGGGTGCGCGAAGGCCGCGATGACATCGCGCCGGGCCGCACCGAAATCACGCTGAAGCCCGACGAGGAGATCCGCCGCGTCGTGCTGTGCTCGGGCAAGGTGTATTATGACCTTCTCGAGGCGCGCGAGGCGCGTGGTCAGGATGATGCCTATCTGCTGCGCGTCGAGCAATTCTATCCCTTCCCGGCCAAATCGGTGATCGACGAGCTCAAGCGCTTCCCCAATGCCGACGTGGTCTGGTGCCAGGAAGAGCCCAAGAATATGGGCGCATGGACCTTCGTCGAGCCCTATATCGAGTTCTGCCTGGACAAGTCCGACACCCGCAGTGCGCGTCCGCGCTATGCCGGCCGGGCACCGTCCGCCTCTACCGCCACCGGCCTGCTGTCACGCCACCAGGCTCAGCAGAAGGCCCTGATCGAATCCGCCCTGGGCGACGACCCGTCCTGAGCCGCCGCAAACCTCGCCGCACACCCCCTCGTGTGAAGAAAGACCTGACATGACCGAGATCAAAGTCCCGACCCTGGGCGAATCCGTTTCCGAAGCCACTGTCGGTGCCTGGCAGGTATCCGAAGGCGACGCCGTGAAGCGCGACGACGTGCTGGTGGAGCTGGAGACCGACAAGGTCGCCGTGGAAGTGCGCGCCGAGGACGATGGCGTGATCTCCAAAATCACGGCCAAGGAAGGTGAAACCGTCGAGATCGGGGCGGTGCTGGGCGAGATCGAGGCCGGCGCGCCTGGCAAGGGCGCTGACAGCGGCAAAGACCAGACTGCGCAGGAGACAAAGTCCGACGCCAAGGCCGCGCAGGACAAGCCCGCCAAGCCTGAGGACAAACCGGCTGAAAGCGCGGTGTCTGGCGACGCAAACAAGGCCATGCCCGCCGCCCGGCGGGTGGCTGAGGAAAACGATCTGGACCTCAAGTCCGTCGAGGGCACCGGCAAGGATGGCCGGGTGACTAAGGGCGATGCGCTCAAAGCCCTGGAAGGCGGCGCAGCGGCACCGGCGGCCACGGCCGAGACGCCCAAATCGGAAGCCTCCAAGCCCCGCGAGACCGGCCCGCGCGAAGAGCGCGTGAAAATGACCCGCCTGCGCCAGACCATCGCGCGCCGCCTGAAAGACGCCCAGAACACCGCCGCCATGCTGACCACGTATAACGAGGCGGACATGAGCGCGATCATGAATTTGCGCAAACAGGTCCAGGACGACTTCACCGCCAGGCACGGGGTGAAGCTGGGCTTTATGAGCTTCTTCGTGAAGGCCTGCGTCGCCGCGCTGAAAGACGTGCCCGCCGTCAATGCCGAGATCGACGGGACTGACATCATCTACAAGAATTACTACGACATCGGCGTGGCCGTGGGCACTGACAAGGGCCTGGTCGTGCCGGTGGCGCGCGATTGTGACGTCAAGTCCCTGGCGAGAATCGAGTCTGACATCGGCGAGCTGGGCAAGCGCGCCCGCGACGGCAAGCTGGCCATCGAGGACATGCAGGGCGCCACCTTCACCATCTCCAACGGGGGCGTGTACGGCTCGCTGATGAGCTCGCCCATCCTGAACGCGCCGCAAGCCGGCATTCTGGGCATGCACAAAATCCAGGACCGCCCCATGGCCATCAATGGCGAGGTGAAAATCCGCCCGATGATGTATCTGGCCCTGTCCTATGACCACCGCATCGTGGACGGCAAGGAAGCCGTCACCTTCCTGGTGCGCGTCAAGGACAGCCTGGAAAACCCGCAGCGGCTGTTGCTGGATATCTAGGGGCAGCCTGACACCCTGCCTGTGGCCCCGCCGCCACGCTGGCCCAGACTCAGCCGCGCAACCTGTTGAACTGCGCGTGCCTTTAGCGCCATGGTGCGGTGAGGGCCGGAGGGGACATGGCCGACGACAAACCCGAGACGCGCTTTGCGGCGCTGTATGATGGCGAAGGCCCGGAACTGGCGCATGCGGATCCGGCGCAGCCGGACGGCGGGCGCCGTGCCGGGGCCAGCGGCGTGGATTTGCTGGCCGGGTTGCTGGCGCGTTTTGCGCTGGGGGCGCAGTTCTGGACCTGGGGCCGCGCCAATGCCCTGCCGCTCGCCGACGCGATGGACTGGCGGGCCTGGATCGCGCCGGAGCCGGGCCTGGTGGCGGCGGCGCGCATCTGGACGCAGAATCAGATCGACCCGCAGCTGACGGCCATGGCGCTGCTGGCGCTGGCGCTGGCGATCACGGCGAGCCTGGCGCTGGGGTTTTTGACCCGTCTGGCCGGGCTGGCGGCAGCGGCGGGCGCGCTGTGGCATATCCTGTTCATCCTGCCCGAGGCTTGGCCCACCACGCTGGCGTGGGGGGCGCTGGGTCTGTATCTGGCGCTGCGCGGTGCCGGGCCCGCCTCACTGGACTGGATGGCCGCGCGCCTGGCGCGCCTGGGTTAAGCGCAGCCGGGATCAGCAGGCCGGGCAGACCCGGCGGGTTGCGCCACAGCGGGGTCCGTGATGTGTTGCCCCGGTCTGTTCGCACCGCCCGAGCGAGGCTCCGCCCGCCATGATGATTTATCGCAATGTCGCCACCGTCATGGCCGCCACCTTGCTGTTGCAGGTGGCGCTGGGCGCGCTGGGTGTAGCCCTGCCGCTGGTAATGAACGCGGCCCAGTGGTCGGCCCTGTCCATCGGCGCGGTGGTGGCGGGCTATAGCGCCGGCTTCATGGCCGGGGCGTTCACCGCACCGGGCATTATCCGCTCCATCGGCCATATCCGCGCCTATGCGGCCTATGCCGGGGGCGCGGCGGCCACGACGCTGGCGCTGGCGCTGGGCTCCGATTTCATCTGGTGGCTGCTGTCGCGCTTTGCCTTCGGGATCTGCGCAGCCGGGATTTTCGCCGTGGCCGAAAGCTGGATCGCCGATGCAACCCCGTCGGAACGGCGCGGGACGGTGATCTCGGCCTATCAGATTGTCGGGCGCTTCGGCCTGATCCTGGGGCCCTTCGTGATTGCGCTGAGCGGGCTGATGCTGGGCGACACGTTTGTGGTGGCCGGGATTTTCCTGTCGCTGGCCCTGATCCCCATCGTGTTCACCGGACGCGGCCAGCCTGCCCTGCCTACAGGGACGACGGTGTCGCCGCTGCGCCTTTTGACCATCGCGCCGGCCGCCGCGGCGGCCGTGTTCTTTGCCGGTATCGTCAATACCGGCACGCTCGCCTTCATACCGATCTGGGCTGAAACCCTGCAGGCGGACTCGCCCGCTGGGGCTGCGGCGCTTGTGCTGGCGGTGGTCTATACCCTCGCCATGCTGGTGCAGTGGCCGGCAGGCTGGATTTCCGACCGGCTTGACCGGCGCCTGGTGATTGCCGGCCTGGCCGCCCTGTCGGCCCTGTTCGCGATCCTGCTGGCGGTGCTGCTCAATCCCGGCCTGATTGGCGGGGCGGTTCTGGCGGGTCTGTGGGGCGCATCGAGTCTGGCCTATTACGCGGTGGGGGTCGCCCATGCCGCCGACCGCTCGCGGGTGGAGGACCTGCCCGCTATCGCCTCGGGCACACTGCTGGTCTGGGCGGCAGGCGCAGTGCTGGGCCCGATACTGTCCGGCATCGCCTATGCCGGGCCGCTGGGGGCGCGCGGCCTGTTCCTGTTCGCCGCCGTGTTCAGTGCCATTCTGGCCGCCGGCATGCTGTGGCGCCGCTCGGTGCGCAAGCCGGTGCGCGAGGAGGAGCGGGAGCCCTTCGTCTATCTCAGCGCCACCTCGGCAGAGCTGGCCGAGATCGACACGCCCGACGCGGAGCCTGAACCCGAGCCCGTACCCGCATCGGGCCCGCAGCCATGACCGTGCTGGCGATTCTGGCGATCGTGGTTCCGGCGGCGCTCGGCGTGGGTGCCGCGCTGTGGCTGCGGGCGCGCCTGAAAGCCCTGAGCTTCACCGCCTGGCTGGGCTGGACGCTGCTGGGCACCGGCCTGCCGGTACTGGCCGGGCAGTTGGGGGCGCTGGCGCTGGCATCGGGGATCGAGCGCGCGCTGGAGGCCTGTGAAGCGGGCAACGCCTCGGGCGCCTGCGCGGGCGATCCCTTGCCGGTGGTGCTCGCCCTCACCGCAGGGCTGGCGGGTGGGCTGGGCTGGGCGGCTGGCGCCATCAGCACGCGGCTGGCACCCGCCCGCGGCTGACCGCTGTCACAGACAGGTGCGTTGCCAGCGCGGGCCGCGGTGTTATAACCGCCACCGGCATTTCCACCGTTGCGGACAACGCGTCCGCACCCTCCGATTTCTCCTCCAAGACAAAGAGTGTCCGGCCCCATGAACATCCACGAGCACCAGGCCAAGGCCCTGCTGAAATCCTTTGGCGCACCCGTCGCCGACGGCATCGCTGTGTTTTCCGTCGCAGAGGCGCGTCAGGCTGCCGATCAGCTTCCCGGTCCGCTCTGGGTTGTGAAATCCCAGATCCACGCCGGCGGGCGCGGTAAGGGCAAGTTCAAGGAGCTGCCTGCCGACGCCAAGGGCGGCGTGCGGCTCGCCTTCACCAAGGACGATGTGGAGGCCCATGCGCGTGAGATGCTGGGCAATACGCTGGTCACCCACCAGACCGGCCCGGCGGGCCGTCAGGTGAACCGGCTGTATATCGAGGACGGCGCCGATATCGCGCGCGAGCTTTACCTGTCCCTGCTGGTCAATCGCGACACCGGCCGGGTGGCCTTCGTGGTCTCCACCGAGGGCGGGATGGACATCGAGGATGTGGCCGAGCACACCCCGGAGAAGATCATCACGGTCAATATCGACCCGCAAGCGGGCGTCACCGAAACCGATGGTGACGCTCTCGCCCGGGCGCTGAATCTGGACGGTGCGGCGCGCGAGGACATGCTGGCGCTGGCCCCGATCCTGTACCGGGCCTTCACCGAAAAAGACATGAGCATGCTGGAGATCAACCCGCTCATCGTTATGGAGAACGGTCGCCTGCGCGTGCTGGACGCCAAGGTCAGCTTTGACGGCAACGCCCTGTTCCGCCACGACGATGTGCGCGCCCTGCGCGACCTGACCGAGGAGGACGACAAGGAGATCGAGGCCTCCAAATACGACCTTGCCTACATCGCGCTCGATGGCGAGATCGGCTGCATGGTCAACGGCGCGGGCCTGGCCATGGCGACCATGGACATCATCAAGCTCTATGGCGCGGAGCCGGCCAACTTCCTCGATGTGGGCGGCGGCGCCAGCAAGGAGAAGGTGACCCACGCCTTCAAGATCATCACCGCCGACGAAAACGTCAAAGGCATTCTGGTCAATATCTTCGGCGGCATCATGCGCTGCGACGTCATCGCCGAGGGCGTGGTCGCCGCGGTGAAGGAAGTCGGCCTGAAAGTGCCGCTGGTGGTGCGCCTGGAAGGCACGAATGTCGAGCTCGGCAAAAAGATTCTCAATGAGAGCGGGCTGGACATCACCAGCGCCGACGATCTCGATGACGCGGCGCAAAAGATCGTGAAGGCGGTGCGGGGGTAGGGCTCCACGCCTGGTCCGCCCGGTCTCGGTCTTGAACGCGGACTGTCCACGGGTTATGTGTTACACATAATCCGTGGAGCGCCGCTTGACCCAAAGTCTTGCCATCGATGACGCCATCATCCTCCGCGCCCGGCCCGTGGCGGAGGCGATGGGCGTGAGCGTGGACGCGCTGGCGGCGGACCTGCTTTCCGCCATGGCCGAGGCGCACGCTGATCCGGGCGTGGCAGACGAGGCGCTGCTCGAGATTGTCGCCAGATATGAGCGCGCTGCGGGCCGCCATCGTCCGCTGCGCGCGGACATTTATGTGGGATTTCGCCGCCCATGACCAAGAACCTCACCCTCGCCATCGACGATGATCTGCTGGACCGCGCCCGCGTGGTCGCGGCCGTGCGGCGCACAACGGTCAATGCGATGGTGCGCGAATATCTGGAACGGGTCGTGCAGGAAGAGCGCGAAGGCGACACGGTGACGCAGGAGCTTTTGAAGCTGTCGCGCGAAGGATCGTGGGACATGGGGGACTGGACGCCCAGCCGGGACGAGACCTATTCAGGAAGCCCGCGCTTTGACCGTTGAGACGTTTCTGGACACCAACATCCTGCTCTACGCAGCGGGCGCCCAGAGAAGCGCCCCGGAAAAGCATGCAATCGCGCAGGGCCTCCTGACGACGGATTTCGGCGTTTCGGCGCAAACACTGGGCGAGTTCTATTTCAACGCGGTGCGCAAGGGCAAACCGCCCATGGCGCCGGAGACAGCGGAAGTCTGGGTCCGCCAATTGTCGCGAAAACCGTTCCAGCCGATTGATGCGCCGCTGGTGTTTCGCGCCATGGCGCTCGCCCAGCGCTACCAGATCCGCTACTGGGACGCCGCCATCCTCGCCGCGGCAGAAAAGCTCGGCGCCAGGACCGTCTATTCCGAAGATCTCAATCACGGTCAGGCCTATGGCGATGTGACCGTGATCAACCCGTTCATCTGACCGCTGCGTATCAAAGGAATCCCATGTCCATTCTCGTCAACAAGAACACCAAAGTCCTCGTCCAGGGCCTGACCGGCAAGACCGGCACCTTCCACACCGAACAGGCGCTGGCCTATTACGGCACCCGCATGGTGGGCGGCGTGCATCCCAAGAAGGGCGGCGAGAGCTGGACCAGCGGGCTGGACGGCGCGGCCTCCCTGCCGATCTTCGCCTCCGTCGCTGAAGGGCGCGAGGCCACCGGGGCCGACGCCTCGGTGATCTATGTCCCGCCCGCGGGCGCCGCCGACGCCATCATCGAGGCGATCGATGCGGGCATTGAGCTGATTACCTGCATCACCGAAGGCATTCCAGTGATGGACATGGTGCGGGTGAAGGCGCGTCTCGACCGCTCCGCCTCGCGCCTTCTGGGGCCCAACTGCCCCGGCGTGCTGACGCCCGAAGAGTGCAAGATCGGCATCATGCCGGGCTCCATCTTCAAGAAGGGCAGCGTGGGCGTGGTGTCGCGCTCGGGCACCCTCACCTATGAAGCGGTGTTCCAGACCAGCCGCGTGGGTCTCGGCCAGACCACGGCGGTGGGCATTGGCGGCGACCCGGTGAAAGGCACCGAATTCATCGACATGCTGGAGCTGTTCCTGGCCGATGACGCCACCCAGTCGATCATCATGATCGGCGAGATCGGCGGCGCGGCCGAGGAAGAGGCCGCCCAGTTCATCAAGGATGAAGCCAGGAAGGGCCGCAAGAAGCCCATGGTCGGCTTCATCGCCGGGCGCACCGCCCCGCCGGGCCGCACCATGGGGCATGCCGGTGCCATCGTGGCGGGCGGCAAGGGCGGTGCTGACGACAAGATCGACGCGATGAAATCGGCCGGCATCACTGTGGCCGACAGCCCGGCCCGCATGGGCGCGACACTGGTAGAGGTGTTGAAGGGGTAGGAGGCGCTTTCTTCTTCTGTTTTCCCGGCTGGCTGAAAGCCAAGCCGGGACCCATCCACCATCGCATCAACGGTTGAGGCGGCTGGACGCTATGGGGGATGGGTCCCGGACATGGGCTGCGCCCATTCCGGGAAAACAGGGGGCAAGCAACCCTCACCCCTGTCCGAGCATTTCCCGCAGGGCGTCGAGATAGGCGATCCAGGCTTTGCGTCCGTCCGGCGTCATGCGCACCCGTGTATGGGGGCGCCGGTCGACGAATTGCTTGTCCTGGTCCACATATCCCGCCTCCTCCAGCTTGCGCAGCTGAACCGAGAGATTGCCGTCGCTGGCGCCGGTGCGTTCGCGCAGCTCGGTGAAGCTGGCATCGTCCACCGCGGACAGATAGCTCATCACCGCCAGGCGCAGCTTGCCGTGGATGACGTCATCGAGCCCCTGTGGATCGAACGCGCCCATCAGCTCAGGCTCCGCGGCTCGCTGCGCAGCATCACAAAGCCCGGCAGCACAGACGACCCGAACAGCGCCAGCGCCGCAACCGGATAGACCCAGTGGGTCGCCGCGAACGCCATGCCTGCACCGGCACCGGCAAAGGCCAGCAAGGCGGGCGCATACAGCCCGACCCGGCGCGACACCTGCGCCACCGTCATCCAGGCTGTCCCGTAAGCCGCCAGCGCGACCGGCAGGAGGACGTTGAAATACACCGGCTGCAGCAGCCCGCCCTGCACGCCTGCCACGACACCCAGAAAGATCGCGCCAATGCCCAGGCCGGCGCTCATCCAGACGGCGGCTTCAGTGCGGTTGGCCGGCGCACCCTGACCCGGCTTGTGGCGGATGGAGTAAACCAGGACCGCCTGTCCGGCCGAGCCGATCACGATATAGCCGATCCAGAGCGGCCAGACCGCCCCGGTGCCGAGCGGGCCAAAGCCCATCATGGACGCCCAGTGGGCCAGGATGACCAGGCTGGTGAGCCCCGCCCACCAAATCAGAAACCGCCCGCCGAGCAGCGGCGCATCCTCGCCCGAGCGGGCGATGGCGCTGAGATAGGCGAGGTCGTCGCCCGAGGGATTTGTGTCGCGTGCCGTCATGATCGTGTGTCCTTTCCTCAACTATGCGCCAGGCTGGATCGCCGGGCTTGAGGACTGGATATCATGATGCACTTTGCGATGTAAAGTACTTTTGCGTGAGGGCGGGCACTCGCATTCACTCTGTGAATCTGCGAACGGCTTTGGCGGGTCCGGGTTTCGCCAAGACAAGGCGGGGTTGGGTGCAGAGCCGTGCTTTCCCGGAATTTGCGTCAGCAAATATCCGGGACCCATCTCGCGAAGTCTGGGCGGCACAGGCGGCGGAAAGCATCGGTGGATGGGTCCGGGTCTCGCTCCGCTCGCCCGGGAAAGCAGGCTTTATGGGGCTGCCCGCCCTTCCCTTAGGGGGAAGGGAGCGAAAAGCCTCTCTTCAGTAAATCTCCGGCGCGATGCAGCCCTCGCCCTGGAAGCGGAAATCCACCACGCGGCGGTCGGGCGCGATCACGAAGCGGGTTTCGCACTGCACCGTCCATTCGCGCGGCGGCTCGTAGACGGTGTCGGTATATTGCTCGATACGCTCGCGCACGCGGCCTTGCTCATCGCGGTAGCTGATGCGCCGCTCGCGCGGGATGGAGCGGTAGCCGCCCGACTGATAGCGCTGTTCACGCGACAGATAGGTCCATACTTCCGAGCCGTCTGACAGGCGGTCGCGCGCCCGCGGCGAGCCATATTCCAGGACCAGCGTGTCGGAATGGGCACCCAGAAACTGCTCGGTCTGCTGGCGGTAGCCTTCCGAGGTGGCGCAGCCTGCCAGCGCCAGCGCGCTTGCCGCGAGGATCAGAATGTGACGCATGGGACCTCTCCTGAAGGCTATGGACTGTGTTATCGCCGTCATAAGCCTAGACAGCAAGGCTGAACCCAAGCTGACTGACGCGCGGCCAACAGGAGACACCCCTTGCCCGTCCATTCCGTCCGCCATGCCCGCCATATCCTGCTGAAGGAGATCGGCGGCCCCGGCCAGCAGCGCCTGTCGCGTGCGCGGATCGTGATCATCGGCGCGGGTGGGCTGGGGGCGCCGGCGGCGCTGTATCTGGCTGCGGCGGGGGTCGGCGCGATCCGCATCGCCGAGCCCGATGTGGTGAGCCTGGACAATCTCCAGCGCCAGATCCTGTACCGGACGCAGGATGTGGGGCGGCGCAAAGCCGAGCGCGCCGCCGAGGCGCTGACCGATCTCGACCCCTCGCTGGACATTGATGCGCGCGTCCTCGCCGCCGATGATGCGACCTTGCCCGGCCTGTTGGCGGGCGCCGACCTGGTGTTGGACGGCTGCGATGATTTTGCGACCCGCTTCGCTGTGAACCGCGCCGCGCTGGCCGCCCGTATTCCGCTGGTGTCCGGCGCGGTAGGGCGTTGGGACGGGCAGGTAGGCGTGTTCGCGCCGCATCGGGCACCGGACGCGCCCTGCTATCAATGCTGGGTACCGGACAGTCCGCCCGATGCGGAGACCTGCGCTGAGGCCGGTATTGTCGGGGCGCTGACGGGGGTGATCGGATCGCTGATGGCACTGGAAGCCATCAAGCTGATCACCGGCGCGGGCGAGCCGCTGATCGGGCGCCTTGTCATCCATGACGGCCTGTCAGGCCGCGCCCGCACCGTGCGCCTGCACCGCGATCCCGATTGCAAGGCGTGCGGCGCGGGGTGAGGGGGCAGCTCCTGTTCGCTGCAATCCTGTTTTCCCGGGCGGCGTAGCCGACCCGGGACCCATCCCCACAGGATTGAGCCGCCTCGACAAGCGGAGATGATCGGTGGATGGGTCCCGGCGCTCCCTGCGGTCGGCCGGGAAAACAAACGTATTGGTGTCCCGACCTGCCAGGAGCCACCCTAAACCAGCTCCATCACCCGCTCGGGCGGGCGGCCGATCACGGCGAGGCCGCTGTCAATCAGGATCGGGCGTTCGATGAGCTTGGGATGGGCGGCCATGGCGGCGATCAACTCGGCGTCACTGCAGCCGCGTGACAGGCCGGCCGCCTTGTAATCCGGCTCGCCTGTGCGGATCAGGTCGTGGGCGCAGGCAAGCCCCAGCGCGGCGATGACGGAGTCCAGCTCGGCCACTGTGGGCGGCCGGTCGAGATAGAGGCGCACCTCGGGATCAATGCCTGTCCCGCGCAGGAGCGCGAGCGCCTCGCGTGATTTCGAGCAGCGCGGATTGTGCCAGATTTCCATGGATTTTCAGCCTTTCTCGCCGGGCTCTGCGGCAGCCAACAGGGCGCGGGCGGCATCCAGATGCAGGCGCTCTGCCATCACGCCATCGACCGCGATGGCACCGCGCCCGGCGCTGGCAGGATCGTCAAAGGCGGCGATGATGGCGCGCGCGTGCGCGATTTCATCCGCGCCGGGCCTGAAGGCTGCATGGCACGGATCGATCTGGGCGGGATGGATCAGCGTCTTGCCGTCAAAGCCCAGCGCGCGCGCCTCCTGCGCCTCTTCAATGAACCCCGCCGCGTCGGTATGGGCGTTATACACCCCGTCGAGCACAGCCAGGTCCGCCGCGCGCGCCGCCAGCACCAGCCGGGCCAGATGCGGCACCAGACCGGCGCGCCGGGCGGAGCCGGCAGGCAGGCGCAGGCCTTCGGCCAGATCATTGCCGCCCGCCACCAGCACCGACACGCCCAGCGCCTGCGCCAGGCCCGGCGCGGTGGCCAATTGCTCGGCCAGGAACACGCCGCGCGGGGTTTCGATCATCAGCCAGAGCCGGCCGCACCAGCCGGCAGAGGTCAGGCCCGAGCGCAGATCGGCCAGCGCGCCGCAATCCTCGGCCTTTGCCACCAGCACCGCATCGGATTGTGCCGCGGCCACGCAGGGCAGGTCGGCAGCGGTTTCCCGGTCGCCCGGCGCATGGATGCGCAGCACGCTATACCGCCCGGCCTGGCGAAACGCCGCGATGGCGTCCGGCGCGGCGGCGCGGGCTTCGGCCTTGCGGTCCGGCGCCACGGCGTCTTCCAGATCGAGGATCAGGGCGTCCGCATCCAGCCCTGCAGCTTTCGCGATGGCGCGCGGACGGTCACCGGGCGTGTAAAGCGCCGAGCGCAAACGCCGCGGGTAAAGCATGGATGACGGCTCGCCAGTCATGACTGCAAGCCTTACAAGACCAGCATGACCCGCGCCAGCCGCCCGCTTCAGCCCGCCCCCGCCAAGCGCGACATTGGCACGGTGATCGTGATCAGCTCCCAGCTGGCTGGCAGCCCGGTGGGCGGGAGCCTCAGCGTGCGTGTCCTGCATGGCGCGGGGATCGAGACCTGCCTGGCACCCACCGTCAATTTCGGCCGTCATCCGGGGCTGGGCCCCACAGGCGGGGCGGCGCTGCCGGACGCCGATTTCGCAAGCCTGCTGGATGCGCTGGCCGCTACGGGGGTGCCGGGCATAGCCCGCGCCATCCTGACCGGCTATATGGCAAGCCCCGGTCAGGCCGAGGCTGCGGCGCGCTTCATAGCGGGCGCGCGGGCGCAGAACCCGGGCCTTCTGGTCATGGTCGACCCGATTATGGGCGACGGCACCCCGGACGGGCGCGATGACGGGCTGTATGTGCCGCGGGCCACGGCCATGGGCATCGCCACGCGCCTGATCCCGCTGGCCGACTTGATCACGCCCAATGTGTTCGAACTGGCCTGGCTCGCGGGCCGGCCCATCACGACGACGCAAGAGGCCGGGACGGCGGCGCGCGGGCTGGCACCGGCGGCCCTGATCACCTCGTCGCCTGCCGGGCCGGACAGGCTGGGCGTGCTGGTGCTGGAGGGCAGCCAGCCAGCGGTGGGTTTCGAGACCGCCCGCCTCGGTGCCGGATCGCGCACACCCAATGGCACGGGCGATCTGTTCGCCGCCAGCGCTCTGGCGGCGCGGCTGTCCGGCGCAAGCTGGGCCGGCGCCGCCCGGACCGCAGCCGGACGGGTCAGCCATGTGCTGAGCCGGACCCCGGCGGGTGCCCCGGCGCTGGCAATCTCGCAGGACAGCCTGACGGACCCGGCCCCCTTCACACCCGCGCCCGCCGGGCAGACCGGGCGCGCGGGCGCACGGCGGCCCGCCTTCGCCATGGGGCTGGACGGCTGTCCCGGCGGCTGGATCGGGGTGATGGCGGACATGAACGGGATCGAAGCGCTGCGCGTGGGGTTTTTTGCGAGCTTTGCCGAGGCGCTGGACACCGGCGCCCAGATCATCGCCGTGGACATGCCCATTGGCCTGCCCGAGCGCCCGGAGCCCGACGGATTGGGCGGGCGTGCCTGCGAGCGGGCGGCGAAGGCCATGCTGGGCGCGCGGCGCAGCTCCATCTTTCCCACGCCCCTGCGCGCAGCGTTTGAGGGGCGCACCCGCGCCGAGGCCGATGCGCTGAACCGGGCCGCCGGAGGCAAGGGCGTGGCCGCCCAGTCCTTTGCCCTGTTCAAAAAGATTCTGGAAATCGACGCGGCGATGACGCCCTTGCTCGAAGGCTGCGTATTTGAGACCCACCCTGAGACAACCATCGCCGCCCTCACCGGCGCGCCGGCAATCCATAGCAAGAAAACGCCCGAAGGCCGGGCTGAGCGGCTGGCCCTGCTGGCCGCCCATGGTCTGGCGGCGAACCTGTTCGAGCCGCATCCGTTCAGGAAGGCCCAGGCCGCGCCCGATGATCTCATTGATGCCGGCCTGTGCCTTTTGACGGCACAGCGCATCGCGGCGGGAGCGGCATTGTACGTGCCTGAGGACCCGCCGCGCGACGCGCGCGGCCTGCGCATGGCGATCTGGGCGTAAGCGCGCTCGCACACCCGCTTGCACACTGGCTTGCACGCCCGCTTGCACTGGGGCGCGCGGCGCGCTAGCCCGCTCCCATGAGCATCGAGATCCATGGCGCGCTGGCGCCCGGCTTTGAGCCGGTGCGCGCAGTCTTTGAAGAGAATTTCGCCACCCGCGGCGAGCTGGGCGCGGCGTTTGCGCTGATCCGGAACGGTGAGGTTCTCTGCGATCTCCGCGCCGGCTGGGCAGACCGGGCGCGCACCCGGCCCTGGGCACCGGACACGCTTGTCCCGGTCTTCTCCAGCGGCAAGGCGGTGACGGCGCTGGTCATGGCCTGGCTGGTTGATCAGGGGCGACTTGACTATGACGCGCCGGTCAGCGCGCTGTGGCCCGACTTCGCCGCTGAGGGCAAGGGGGATGTGACCATCGCCCAGGCCCTGTCCCATCAGGCGGGATTGCCCGGCCCGGTAGCGGGCATCGAGCCCGCCGACTGGTTTGACCGCGGCAGGATGGAAGCCCATTTCGCTGCCATGGTCCCCCTGTGGACGCCGGGCGACGGGTCCGGCTACCACCCGCTGAGCTTCGGCGTGCTGGCCGACGCTATTGCGCGCCGGGCAGATACGAACGGTCGTTCGGTAGGCGGAATTTTGCGTGAGATGGTCGCCGGCCCGCGCGGGATTGACTGCCATATCGGCCTGCCCGAGGCCGAGCACGCCCGCGCCGCCGAGCATGTCTTGCCGGCGCGCGCGCCAAATCTGGGGACCATCACGCCGGAAAAACAGGCCGCCTTCCTCAATCCCGGCTCCTCGCCGGGACGCAAGGGCGCTGCGGCCTGGCGCAGCGCCGAGCTGCCTGCGGCCAACGCCCACGCCACGGCCCTGTCGCTGGCCCGGCTGATGGCACCCTTCGCCTGTGAGGGACGGCTGGATGGCGAGGCGTTCCTGGGGCACGACACGCTCGCCGCCGCGCTCAAACCCCGCGCGGCGGGACCTGACCGGGTTTTGCCCTTTGATCTGAGTTTTGCCGCCGGCGTGATGATCAATCGCGCCAGCGGCGCGTTCGGGCCCGAGCCGCGCACGGTAGGTCATTACGGGTTTGGCGGCAGCTGCGTGTTCGCCGATCCGGTGCGCGGCCTGTCGGGCGCCTATGTGATGAACCGGCAGATGGACGTGCTGGTCGGCGATGCCCGCGCCCAGGCGCTGATTGACGCATCGTATCGCTGCCTCTGACGCTGCCTGTGACCCTGGCTGTACCGCGCCGCATGCCGGTGCCCGGCGCTAGCGCAGCCCGAGCGCGGACGAGGCGCTGCGCGCGCCGGGGCGTGACACCGCTTCGGTGGCCGCGCGCACCCGGCGGGCGCTGAGCGCTTCGGCGACATGGATGCGGCGCACGGCGTCAGCGCCGTCGAGATCGGCGATGGTGCGCGCCACGCGCAAGATGCGGTGATAGGCCCGCGCGGTGAGGCCCATGGCCTCAGACGCCCGCGCCAGCAGATCACGCCCGGCCGCATCGGGCGCGGTGGCGCTGTCGAGCCGGTCGCCGGACAGGCGGGCATTGAGCCCGCCGCGTTCGGTCTGGGCGGCGCGCGCCCGGGCGACCCGAGCGGCGGCTTCCGCCGTACCCTCGGGTGCCGGGGGCAAGGCGAGATCGGCCGGCGTGACCGGCGGCACGTCGATCTGGAGGTCGATCCGGTCCATCATCGGTCCCGACACCCGCGCCTGATAGCTGTCCACACAGCGCGGACCGCGCCCGCAAGCCTGGCCATTCTGCCCGGCCCAGCCGCAGCGGCAGGGATTCATCGCGGCGATAAGCTGGAAGCGGGCCGGGAAGGTGACGCGCTGATTGGCGCGGGCCACGGCGATCTCCCCTGTCTCCAGCGGCTGGCGCAGACTGTCGAGCACCTGGGGGTGGAACTCCGGAAGCTCATCCAGGAAGAGCACACCGTGATGGGCCAGCGACGCCTCGCCCGGCTTGATGCGCGATCCGCCGCCCACCATGGCGGCCATGGAGGCCGAGTGATGCGGGGCGCGGAAGGGGCGCGTGCGCGACAGGCGGCCGCGCTCCACCAGACCGGCCACGGACTGGATCATGGACACTTCCAAGAGCTCGCGCGCATCCAGCGGCGGCAACAGGCCCGGGGCGCGCGCCGCCAGCATGGATTTGCCTGCGCCCGGCGGGCCGATCATGAGCATGTTTAGATCGTGGAGACCTAGGTCGCCACGAAGGGTGAAACCGGCTCTCGACAAGCTCGGCGGACCCCGCCTAAACCCTGCCAAGACACTGCGATTAGGACGGCCATGCCCCGCGAAAGTGACCCCAGACCTCCGGCCCCTGAGAGGCCCCGAGCGTACTCTTACGTCCGGTTCAGCTCCCCAGAGCAGGCGAGGGGCGACAGCCTGAGACGCCAGACGGCAGCAGCCGAGCGGTACGCCGCGAAGCATGGGCTCATTCTCGATGACGAGTTGAACCTAGCTGATCTGGGGGTCTCTGCCTTTAGGGGCGGGAACTCCCAGAGGGGTGCTCTGGCCATGTTCAGGCGGGCTGTAGAGGACGGCTTGGTTCCTGAGGGCTCGTTCCTACTGGTCGAGAACCTAGACCGGCTGTCTCGCGAGTACGTGGCGAAGGCCGCTGCTCAGCTACAGACGCTCCTAGATGAAGGCATCACGGTAGTGACCCTCTCAGACGAGCGCGTCCATAGCCGGGAGACGTACTCCGGTCAGGACGGGACCATTGAGTTCCTAGCTACCATCCTGCAGTACGCCCGCGCCCACGAGGAGAGCCGGGTCAAGAGTGAGCGTGTAGGATCGGCATGGGCGAACAAGCGTCTCAGGGCGCACCAGTCCGGCGAGAGGATGACGGCGCGAGGGCCAGGGTGGCTTAAGGCCGCAAAAGACGGGGGCTGGGAGATCATTGAGGACCGTGCAGCGGTCGTCAGGGAGGTCTTTCAGATGGCCATAGACGGACAGGGCAAGCACCAGATCGCCCACGCTCTGAACGCTCGCCGTGTGCCGAGGTTCGGCAGGGCCGCCCAGTGGCATCCCTCGTATGTCTCCAAGTTGCTGGGCAACGCTGCCGTGATCGGAGAGTTCACCCCTCACACCTTGGAGATTGACGGGAGCGGGAAGCGGGTCAGGACACCGGGGAAGCCCATCCCCGACTACTACCCCCGGATCATTACGGAGGGGGAATGGGCGGCGGTCCAGAGCATAAGGTCCGCTAAGAGCCCACGGGGCCGCCATGCAGCGCCCGGCGCGACGGTTCAGAGCCTCCTAGCAGGCCTGTCTCGCTGCCCCAAGTGCGGTGGACCGATGGGCCGGGTTTCCAAGGGGCGACGCAGTGCGCCCAAGCTGGTCTGTTCCCGAGCGAAGGCGGGGGCCGGATGCGTGTACCGCAGCGTCGATCAGCACGCGGTAGAAGCCGCGCTTGTCCGGGCGTTGCCCGCCCTCTCCCATACCGTCCCGATAGGGGGCTCCGCAGCGGCGGCTGAGGCGGCTCTTGCCGGACTGGAGGGAGCTGCCGACGCTCTAACCTCAGGGATCGAGCGGCTGGTAGATGCTGTGGAGCGCGGCGACGCGAGCCCTGCCCTCCGGGACCGCCTTACGCAGCGCCAAGCGGAACTCGCGCAGCTCCAACAGGAGATTGCTGCAGCGGAGGAGGACGTGCGGCGCACTGCCAGTGCACTCGTGACGCACCGGCTAGACCGGGTTGCGCAGGGGTTCGACGCCGCCCAAGAGACGTTCATCAAGGCCCCCAGCGATCTGGACAGGGGCAAGCTGAACGCCCTACTCAAGACGGCGGTGCGGGAGGTGACGGTCAACTACGACGCCGGGACGCTCCTGATAGAGTGGCAGCACGGGGAGAGTTCTTCGATCCTGTACACGTTCGCGGCGGCTGTAGAGGGGGCGAGCAGCGGAGCGGCAGCGACTAGCGGTTCCCCCGCTCCCGGCGCACCGCGAGAGACACCCGCCGCGCCCGCCAAGAGGTAGCGTCATTGAAGGGGCATAGCCCCTCAACCAGACCCCTCGCGGGGGACATGCGCCTGACGGGGCGCGCCAGAGCCTCAAGGCCCTCATCGGTTTGACCGGTGGGGGCTTTGTCGTTCCGGGGGCACCGCGGGGGGCGACAGCAACCCCGCGAAAGGATCAACCACCATGACTGACACGAACACGACCCCGCCGTCGCTGGAGACCGGCGTCTCCGCCCTCTTGCCCTTGGAGTGGCTTCACGTTGACCCGGAGATCACCTGCCGCTGGCGCGGGAAGACAGAGCCGGGGCTGGTGAAGCTGATCGCGCAGGCCTTCAGAGTCGGGGCGGACGTGGAGCCCGCCAAGGTGGCCATGCTGAACGGGCGGTGGACCCTGATCGACGGCCTGCACCGGTATGAGGCCTTCGCGCAGGCCGCAGAGACGGACGGCAGTGAGAGACACAGGTTCCCCGTAGTCTCCATAGGAAAGGCGGAGAGTGCGCAGCAGGCGCGCTGGTGGGCCAGCCGGGCGAACTGGACGGTTCACAAGCCCTTGACCCGGCGAGAGCGGCGAGACGCGTTCCGGCGGTACGTGCAAGCTGGCGCGCATCGCAAGGGCGAGAGGCGCCGGGGCAACCCTAAGAGCTACCGGGAGATGGCCGCAGAATTGCCGGGAACCAAGCACACCACCCTCCGTGACTGGATGATAGCTGACTTCCCCGCCGTCGCCGCGACCATGTCAAAGGACCCAGAGAGCACCAACACCACAGGCGGCCTCCGAGACTGGCGGGAGGTCAAAGCGGAGCGGCAGGCGGCCCAGCTCCGGGACCGATTGATCGCGCTCGGCAGCTCTGAGGCGACCCTGGAGGTGGCCAAGGCAGCTGCCGCGAAGGCGTACTGGAAGCTGGCTGGGGCGGAGCCCCGTGCAACCCCCCCAGATGACGGGTATTGCTTCTAGGCGCGTTCACGAGGGGGCCTTTTGAGACAGGCCCGGAGGAGCCGAAGTGTACGGTTCGTACACCGCTAGGCAACAGTATGGCCGGGCGCGCCCGTGCTGACAGGAGAAACCGGGATCGGACCCCAACACCGCACCGCGCGGCGAGGGGGCCGATTTCGGGCCAAAAATCTGAGCGCCCCTCCGGACAGATCGCCGGGCGCGATACCCCCCGTAGGCCCCCCAGAAACGCGCGGGAAGCGCCTGATGGGGGACAGGGCGCAGGGGGGGCTAGGCGACGGCCTCCAGCGCCAGCATTGCGGCCTCCACAGGCTCCAACCGTCAGGCCAGCCGAGGGCGCGAGGGGCGGAGATGTTACGCCCGCAACCGACGTTGCATTCCGTAACAGGCGATGCTAGAGACCCTCTCACAGTCAGCCGTGAGGGAGGCCGGGCCATGCTCCAGTTCGTCATCTACCGCCGTGTGTCCACAGAGGAGCAAGGCCGCTCCGGTCTGGGGCTGGAGGCGCAGGACAGGGACATAGCCCTGTTCTTGGAGACCTACGCCGAGACGCCCTTTGAGATCATCGGGGAGTTCACCGACGTACTCTCCGGGAAGGGTGATGACCGGCCTCAGCTCCAGGCGGCGCTGGACCTCGTGCGTAGCCGGGGAGCCACCCTTCTGGTCGCGAAGCTGGACCGGTTATCCCGCAAGGTCTCGTTCATCGCGTCGGTGATGGATGACAAGCGGGTGAACCTCCGGGTGGCGTCCATGCCCCATGCGGACAAGTTCCAGCTCCACATCTACGCGGCGCTGGCGGAGCAAGAGCGAGAGTTCATCTCCCTCAGGACCAAGCAAGCGCTGGCCGCCGCCAAGGCCCGTGGCGTGAAGCTGGGGGGCGACAGAGGCAACATAGCCCAGATCAACGCCGCCAAGCGCCGCCGTGCGGACGCTTTCGCCCAGACCGTGGAGGGGATCGTGAGGCCCCTGAAGGAACGCGGGGCCAGCCTCAGGGAGATCGCTGAGGCCCTCAACGCCGCTGGGGTGCAGACACGGGGCGGGGGGCGCTGGCACCCCAACACCGTCAGCCGGGTGATGGCGAGGCTGGAGGCGGTGTGAGGGCGTGAGCGCCTGTCGTTTTGGGCCGCCAAAGAAGGGCCAACGCGACGACCAACAGGCCGAGCCCGGTCAACAGCCGCCGGACACGTAAGCGATGAGGTTTTACCCAATCGACAGACGATCCTTCAGCGTGTATGCCAGAAGCGCAAGCAACGGGAGGGGCTTATGTATAAATCTAAAATGTTAGCGATGGCATGCTGCGGTGCGCTGCTGGCGGGCTGCGGAACCATCACACGGGGATCAAACGATACGTGGGTTGTCGAGACGACCCCAGCGGGAGCAAGCGTAAGCACATCTAACGGCTATCAGTGCGAATCAACGCCCTGCGCCATCAAGATGCCACGTCGCTCTGAGTTCGTCGCAACGATCACGCTTGACGGTTATCAGACCCATCGAGTCAACGTGACCTATCAGGCCTCCACGGCTGGCGGCACTGCCATGGCGGGCAACGTCCTTGTTGGCGGCCTCATCGGCGCAGGTGTGGATGCCTACTCAGGCTCCATGAATGACTTAGTGCCAAACCCTGTGCACGTTGCTCTTGTGCCAGTTAGCGCCACCACTGCCGCTGCTCCGGCACCTGCGGAAACTGAAGTCCTGGACGATGCCGCCACGGACGATGGTGGCATGGCCGAGAGCGATCTTACGGGCGAGTAGAGTACTGACTCACCGTCGCCACGGCGATTCTATGCAGGGCATACCCGTATTGGGCAGTGCCGTGGCGATGGCTTGTCAACAAGGTGCGCCGGGGAGCATGTCGCACTTCCCCGGCCACCCCCCAACGAGTGACCGAGGAAGTGCTGTGCCGGACTAGACGGGGATGTTTCCGACCCGCTCCAGCGCGACGCGCACAGGATGGCCCTGAACCATCACTGTCTGGACCTGCTGAGTGAACGTGTCTGGCCAGTCAATCGACAGCTCGATAGGGCCTGTAACAGGCTGGCCGGTGACAAGCGGAGTGCCGGGCGCAGCGGTCAACAGGACGGTTCCTTTGAGCCGCCCTGCCGCCTCCTGATAAGTCCCTTGGTAACGCCCGCCGCCAGCATCCGCCCCCAAGATGCTTCCGTGGCCGATGTAGAGTGAGCCCCAGCCAACTGAAGCCGGGAGACCTTCGTAGGTGATAGTGTAGAGAGCGCTCATCGCGTCCTTCCTTCTACAAAAAATAGCCTCCGGATTGACGTGACGCCCTGCCATCGCAAAGATGGCGTCGTTCGGAGCGCACGTGCCGCTGTGAAGACATTCAGCGGCAACGCGGCCAACTGAGGTCGCTGGGGGTAGTTGGTAGCTGGCCCCAGCGGCCTCGAATCACCGCGCTCCAAGAGATTCCACATAATCCGCCCCCGAGAGTCCATGAGGTTGTTGCCACAATCCACCAGCAATTGAGTTGCTGTGGAAAACTCGATGGCAGCGAAGGGGTCTCGACGCAGACATCATGAGGAGATTATGCCCGCCCGCGGCAGCGATCTCCAAAGCCCGCTTGGCGGTTTCCTGGCCGCGCACATCGCGCAGGTCCGGGACCGGGCCGCCCTCGATCAGATCGCCGGGCGCCGGACGGGCGATCACTTGCCCGCCCTTGAAATGATTGACGAGCTGGATCAGCGAGGCCGGCGCCAGGATCGCCAGATCGCCCCCCGCCCAGGCCGCTTCGGGCCCGCAGGCTTCCGGGCAGATGAAGGCCAGATCCATTTCGCTGGCCAGCATGGCCGCCGGCAGGGCACCGGGACAGGGCGCAATGGAGCCGTCGAGGCCCAGCTCCCCCATCACCAGATGCCCCTCCAGCACATCGCGGGGCAAGACGCCCACGGCGGCCATCAGCCCCATGGCGATGGGCAGATCGTAATGGGCGCCCTCCTTGGGCCGGTCGGCCGGGGCGAGATTGACGATGAGGCGCTTGTGCGGCAGCGCCAGGCCGATGGCGGCGAAGGCGGCGCGGATGCGCTCGCGGCTTTCGGCTACCGCCTTGTCACCGAGCCCAACGACAGAGAAATTCGCCTGGCCGCCCGCGATCTGTACCTGCACATCCACAGGGCGGGCGACCGCGCCTTCGAAGGCTGCCGAATAGGTCTTGAAACTCATGACGCACCTGCCCCCTGTCACCATCTGCTCAAGGGCAGATATCCACAGCTCGCCCGACGAAGAGCGATCAAAGCAGGAACATTATTGGAACAGGTGGAGTGTGCCGTCAACCCCCAAGCGTAAATATCCTAACGATCATCCTGAGGCGCGAGTTCCGGCCGGGCCGGCGCACCGGCCGGGACCGGCTCGCCGCGCGCGACGGCGTCGCACAGCTCCGCACGCAGCTCTCCGCGCGGGGGCAGGTCGGGCGCTTCGCCGCCGGTGCGCACCAGCACCACCACACGCTCCACGCCATTGACCAGCGCGGCATGCCGGGAGGCGCGCTCGCGCTCATTGGCGTCGCGCGCGAAGCCCAGCAGGTACACCACGCCGCCATGGGTCTCGATATTGAAATTGACCGACCGCACCGAGCGGTCGCCGGCCAGCCGCGCGCGCACGCGCTGGGTGATCCAGACATCATTGGCCCCGCGCCGGAAGCCGCGCGCCTCACCCACTTCGATATGATTGGCGACGCTGCGCACCGCCGGTGCCGACCAGGCCAGGCATTCGGCATAGAGCCGGTCTACTTCGCGCGGCGCGGTTCCACCCAGAAGGGCGACACCTTCGGTGATCTCCACATCCACACCGGACAGATCAAAGCCTTCGGCGCGCAGCATGGCGGCCTTGACCGAGATGGAGGCATTGGTGTCGTCGATCTGGCGCCCGGCGGCGCGCTGATCCTGGGTGGCGGCGCAGGCTGGCAGGGCCACAAGGCAGGCGGCGAGGACACAGAGCTGGCGAAGCGTCATGATGATCAGACCTTTTTGGGCGCATGGCGCACGCCCCCCGCCAGGGACCTTGCCGCAGGTTTCGCCAAAATCCCGTTAACGCCCTGTTGACCATAGGCCCACTCAAAGAAGATTGCGCAGGCCCGGCGCGTCCGCGTCGAATGCCCCCGTCTGCCGGACCGGCCAGCGCCAGGGCGCGATGACGATGAGATCATGGCGCGGCTGCAGATGAGCGAGATCGGCGCGGCGTCCCTGCCAGAGCGAACCGGCGCGGATGAGGCGGGCGCGCTGGCGCGGACTGACCGCTTCGAGGCCGGCTTCCAGGCTGGCGCGCTCCTTGACCTCGATGAAAGCAAGCACGCCGCCGCGCCGCGCCACCAGATCGAGCTCGCCCGCCGCCGTGCGCGCCCGCCGCTCCAGAATGCGCCAGCCGGAGAGCTGCAGCCACAATGCGGCCAGCGCCTCGGCCCGGCGGCCCCGGCGCTCGGCGGCGCGGCGGCGGGCGCGGCTCAAAACCCGCCCTCCACGCGCGCGAACGGTTGCCCCGCCCGCCCCGCGCGGGTAGCTTCGGGCCGCGAGGGGCGCGCCGTCAGGCGGGCGGACAGACAGGACGGATCAAGCATCATGACAGCGCCAGTTTCCATCAGCGCGCGCCTGCGGCCAAGCCTTGCCGGCGCGCTTGTCACGGCGGCTGCGCTCGCCCTGTCGGCCTGCGGCGCGACCACACCCTCCAGTCAGGTCCCGACCGGGCCGTCGCGCCCTGTGGTCGGCGAGCCGCCCGAACCGGCAACGGCTGCGGCGGACATGAGCCAGCGCGTCTATACGCCCGCGCATCTGGCAGGCCGCGAGCGTGAGCTGGTGCGGGTCGGGCTGCTGCTGCCCTTCGGCTCCCGGAATGCCGGCGCCCGCGCCGAGGCGTCCCACCTCTTGCGCGCGGCGGAGCTGGCCCTGTTCGAACAGGGCGGTACGGCCATGCTGCTGCTGCCCAAGGACACCGGCGGCACGCCGGAAGGCGGGCGCGAGGCGGCGGAATCGGCCATCGCCGACGGCGCGGACCTGATCATCGGACCTTTGTTCAGCGCTGCGGCGGGCAGCGTGGGAGAGATCGCCCGCGCTGCGCGCATTCCGGTGATCGCATTTTCCACCGACGCCAGCGTTGCCGGGGACGGGCTGTATCTGTTGAGCTTTCCGCCGGAAGAGGAAGTGCGGCGCGTAACGGAGTATGCGCTCGATCAGGGTGCCACCCGCTTCGCCGCCGTGACGCCGGACAGCGCCTATGGGCAGCTGGCGCGCGACACCTACGCGGCGACCATTGGCGCGCGGCTGGGGTTTGATCCGCTGGCGGAAGTGTCGTCTGTGCAATTGCCTGTGCCCGATGGCGCGCCCGACGGGACGGCACCGCGCACGGTGGAGCGCAGCTTCCGGACCGGACTGGTGGGCAGCGAAACCTATAGCGGCGATGTGGAGTCCATGACCCAGGCGGCGCGCCGGCTGGCACGTCTGGGCGTGGAGCGTCTCGACCCCCGCCGGGCGGCGACCATGAGCGGTGCCAATTGGCAGCCCTCGCAAGGCTCGCCCTTCCAGGTGGTGCTGCTGCCCGAAGGTGGCGACCGCCTGCGCATGCTGGCACCGGTTCTGGTGTTCGAGGATATCGACCCGCTTCTGGTGAAATTCATTGGTACCGGCCTGTGGCGTGATGGCAGCCTGGCGCGCGAGCCGGCGCTCGCCCATGGCTGGTTCGCCAGCGCCGAACCTGAAGCGCGCGGGCGCTTTGAGCGGGCCTATGAAGCGGTCTATAGCGATTCGCCTTCGCGTCTGGCGGGCCTGGCCTATGACGCGGTCTCGCTGGCGGCGATGCTGGCGCGTGAGCCGGGACGCGGCGATGCACGGCCCTTCATCGAGCAGCCGGGCGGGTTTTATGGCGTGGACGGGCTGTTCCGCTTCCGCCCAGACGGCACGATCGAGCGGGCGCTGTCAGTGTACACTATCCAGGGCGGCCAGTTCCGGGTGATCTCGCCCGCGCCGGACCGGTTCGACGATGCGCCGCCGCCGCGCGCGATGGACCGCACCGGCCCGAGCTGATCTAGGGATCAGGCGGTTTCAGGCAGCCCCCTGCGCCCAGTCTTCGCGCACCTGCGGGTCCGGCTCTGCCGCCGCGCGCCGCGCGCGTTCGGCCCCGAACCGGGCCAGGTCCAGCCGCGCCAGCGCCCAGACCGCTGCGCCGCGCACCAGCGCGCTGTCATCATCGAGCCGGTCGACCGCCGCCTGGGCGAGATCGGGCGCGCCCGAATTGCCCAGCGCATAGAGCACATTGCGTACAAACCGCTCCCGCCCGATGCGCTTGACCGGCGAGGCGGTAAACAGGGCGCGAAACGCCGCGTCGTCCAGCGCGCTGAGCCCGGCGAGCGTCAATCCCGTCAGGCTTTCACGCGGATGGAAGGCGATCTCGGCGGTCGCTTGCGCAAACTTGTTCCACGGACACACCGCCAGGCAGTCATCACAGCCATAGATGCGATTGCCCATCAGGGGCCGCAATTCACGCGCCACCGGGCCTTTGTGCTCGATGGTGAGGTAGGAGATGCACAGCCGCGCATCGAGCTGGTAGGGCGCGGGAAAAGCGTTGGTGGGGCACACATCAAGGCAGGCCCGGCACGAGCCGCAATGATCGGCCTCGGGCGCGTCGGGGGTGAGATCAGCTTCGGTGAGCATCACGCCCAGAAACAGCCAGGAGCCGAAGGACCGGCTGACCAGATTGGTGTGCTTGCCCTGCCAGCCGAGGCCCGACCGCTCGGCCAGCGGTTTTTCCATCAGCGGGGCGGTGTCGACGAACACCTTCACGCCGGCGCCGGTCTCGGCGTGGAAGGCGCGCGCCAGCGCTTTCAGGCGCTTTTTGAGCACATCATGATAATCGCGGTTTTGCGCATAGACCGAGATCGCCGGCTCACGGGTCTGTTTCAGCGCTTCGAGCGGATCGCTGTCCGGCCCGTAATCGAGCCCCACCACCACAGCCGATTTCGCCTCCGGCCACATCGCAGTGGGATGGACGCGCCGCTCCAGCGTCTCTTCCATCCAGTCCATGCTGCCGTGGCGGCCCGCCTCGACAAAGGCGCGCAGGCGATCCCCCGCGTCCCAGGGTTCATCGGCGCGCGCGATATGGGCGGTTGAGAAGCCGGCCTCGAGGGCGAGGGCGCGGGCGCGGTCGGCGAGGGTAGCGGGTTCACTAGTCATGGGGCGCCGCCGGAATCAACCCACACTGCTTTCGCGGGCGAGCGGAGCCAGACCCGGGACCCGTCCACCAAACCACTCCGCCACCCGCGCGGAGGAGACGCGCCGGGATGGGTCCGGATATGGGCTGCGCCCATTCCGGGAAAACATGGAGCAGGGTCAGAAATCCAGATCCTGATAGCCGTCCACCGGCGGCAGGCCGGGCAGGCGGTCGGCGAGGATGGCGCGGAAGGAGGGACGGCATTTGATGCGCTGATACCATGCCTTGGCCGCCGGATGCGACTCCCAGGATGCCTCGCCGATATAATCCACGCACGACAGATGCGCCGCCGCCGCGATATCGGCCAGCGAGAAGCGCGGGCCCGCCAGCCCTTCGCGCGCGTCCAGCAGGGCGTCGATATGGTCGAGATGCCAGCGCAGCGCGTCGCGCCCGGCGCGGATATTCACCGGTTCGGGCGACCCCAGACCCTGCAGGCGTTTCTCGATCTTTTCGTGGAGCAGGAAGGCGTTCACTTCGGAATCGAAAATCGTGTCGAACCAGTCCATCAGCCGGCGCACCTCGGCGCGTTGTTCCGCGCCGCCAGGCAGAAGCGCCGGATCGGGGCTGACCTCCTCGAGATATTCCAGAATCGGGCGCGCCCCGCAGGCGATCACCCGCACGCCCGTGTCATCGGCCCGCTCCAGCACCGGCGGCAGGCCGGACGGATTGCGCGAGGCCAGCGGCCCGTCCGGGTCCCAGGGCGAGGCGTCCATCAGGTCAAAGGCGATCGCTTTTTCCGCCAGCGCCAGACGCACCTGACGCGACGCAGGGTCGAGGGCGAAATGATACAGACGCAAACGGGCCGTCACGACGCCCCCAACACATCCTGCATGGAATACAGCCCGGCAGGGCGGCCCTTGAGCCAGAGGGCGGCCGCGACCGCGCCGCGCGCGAAGATGAAACGGTCGAACGCGCGGTGGCTCACGCTGATCTCCTCGAACGTGGCCAGAAAGCGGGCCTCGTGCTCGCCCACCACGCCGCCGCCGCGTATGGCGGCGAACCCGATGTCGCCGGCTGGGCGCGCGCGGCCTGTCCGCGGCCGGCTGAACGACGCCGCCGCGTCAAAATCAACGCCGCGCGCGTGCGCCGCAGCGCGGCCCAGCAACAGGGCCGTGCCCGACGGCGCGTCGGGCTTGGACCGGTGATGGGTCTCGACAATCTCCAGATCGAACTCTCCGGCAGGCAGAAGCCGTGCCGCCTGCGCCACCAGCCGTTCCAGCACCGCCACGCCCAGAGAAAAATTGCTCGCCTGCAGCACCGGGATCGCGCGCGCTGCGGCTTCAACAGCAGCCTGCTGATCATCCGAGAGCCCGGTGACGCCGGTGACCAGGCCCGGCCCGCCAGCCTCGGCCAGGCGGGTCACCATGGCGGCGGTGAAGGCGGGCTGGCTGGCGTCGATCACCAAGTCGGCACCGGCGCAGGCGCTTTCCAGCGACACGCCCGCCTCCAGTCCGATATAGCCGCGCCCGGCGATCTCGCCGGCATCCGCGCCGCGATGGACCGAGTCCGCGCTGACCAGCGCGCCCGTGAGCTCGGTATCGAGGCGGCGCAACAGCTCATGGGCGATGGTCCGGCCCAGACGCCCGGACACTCCGGCGACGCAGACTTTCAATGGCGTGTCAGACATGGCGGCCCTCTTTCGTCCTGAGAGCGTTCATGCGCCGATACGGTGAAGAAACCGTATCGCGACCGGCCCCACACGCCATCTCACGCCCCCGGGCGTGGCCCGTCGGGGTGGTCGTCGCCGCGCACTTCGTCCCAGAAACGGCGGACCTTGCGGAAGAAGCCGTCGCTTTCGGGATTGCAGCCTTCGCCGGAAATGTCGCAGAACTCGCGCAGGATTTCTTTCTGGCGTTCAGTGAGCTTGCGCGGGGTCTCGACAAAGACTTCCACGAACATGTCGCCCCGCGCGCCGCCGGCATTGAGGCGGACCATGCCCTTCTGTTTCAGGCGCATGCGCTCGCCGGTCTGGGCCCCGTCCGGGATTTTGATCTGCACCTTGCCGCCGTCGATGGTGGGCGCATCGATCGTGCCGCCCAGCGCCGCCGTGACCATGGGCACAGCGGCACGGCAATAGAGATTGGGTCCGTCGCGCTCGAATATATCGTGGGGGCGCACCGAGACGAAAATGTAGAGATCGCCGCGCGGCCCGCCATGGGCCCCGGCCTCGCCCTCGCCGGACAGGCGGATGCGCATCCCGTCCTCCACGCCCGCTGGGATCTGGACGCGCAGATCGCGCATCTGGCGCACGCGGCCCGCGCCGTCGCACGCCTGGCAGGGCGATTCCACATAGGCCCCGCGCCCGCCACAGGTGGGGCAGGTCTGCTCCATGGTGAAGAAGCCCTGGGTGCGCCGGATGCGGCCGGTCCCGGAGCAGGTCTCGCAATTGGTGACGCCGGTGCCGGGCTCGGCACCCGATCCCTCGCAGCGCTCGCAGGTCACGGTGGTGGGCACGCGGATGGTGGCGTCCTTGCCGTGGAAGGATTCCTCCAGCGTGATCTCCATGTCATAGCGCAGGTCCGAGCCGCGCGCCGGGCCGCCACGCCGCGCCCCGCCACCGCCGCCGCGGCGGCCCATGCCGAAGGCGTCGCCGAACACCTGTTCAAAAATATCGGCAAAATCCGCGGCCGATCCGGCACCCGCACCGAAGGGTCCGCGTCCACCGCCGCCGCCATTCTGGAACGCGGCATGGCCCATGCGGTCATAGGCGGCGCGCTTGTCGGCGTCGGACAGGACGGCATAGGCCTCGCCGACTTCCTTGAATTTGGCTTCGGCCTCGGGATTGTCCGGATTCTGGTCGGGGTGATGCTGCATGGCCAGCTTGCGGTAGGCGCTCTTGATCGCCTTGGCATCGGCATCCCGGGCCACGCCCAGAACCTCGTAATAATCACGCTTGCTCATAAATCCGTCCGCTCAAACCGGCGACTGAAAGGGTGCGGCCCCGCCCCAGAAGGGACGGGGCCGCGCTCCTCGTCGGGTGCTGCGCCTTACGCGCTCTTCTTCTCGTCGTCGTCCTTGACCTCGGTAAATTCGGCGTCGACCACGCCGTCTTCGGTCTTGGACGCGCCGCCGTCGTCGCTGTCATCGCCGGCGCCCGGCTGCTGGGCGGCATACATGGCCTCGCCCAGCTTCATGGCGGCCTGCATCAGGGCCTGGGTCTTCTGCTGGATGGCTTCCACATCCTCGCCATCCTTGACGCTTTCCAGATCGGCCAGGGCGGATTCAATCGTGCCCTTGTCCTGCGCGGAGACCTTGTCGCCGAACTCCTCGACCTGTTTGCGGGTCTGGTGAGCCAGCGCCTCGGCATTGTTGCGGGCGTCGACCAGCGCACGGCGCTGCTTGTCGGCGTCGGCATTGGCCTCGGCGTCTTTCACCATTTTCTCGATATCGGCGTCGGACAGACCGCCCGAGGCCTGGATGCGGATGGCGTGCTCCTTGCCGGTGGCCTGGTCGCGCGCCGACACGTTCACGATGCCGTTGGCATCGATATCGAACGTCACCTCGATCTGCGGCATGCCGCGCGGGGCGGGCGGAATGCCCACCAGATCGAACTGGCCCAGCATCTTGTTGTCCGCCGCCATTTCCCGCTCGCCCTGGAACACGCGGATGGTCACCGCGGTCTGGTTGTCATCAGCGGTGGAGAAGGTCTGGGACTTCTTGGTCGGGATGGTGGTGTTGCGGTCGATCAGGCGGGTGAACACGCCGCCCAGCGTCTCGATGCCGAGCGACAGCGGCGTAACATCGAGCAGCAGCACGTCTTTCACATCGCCCTGCAGCACGCCGGCCTGGATGGCTGCACCCATGGCAACCACCTCGTCCGGGTTCACACCCTTGTGCGGTTCCTTGCCAAAGAAGGCTTTCACCGCCTCCTGCACCTTGGGCATGCGGGTCATGCCGCCCACCAGCACGACCTCGTCGATCTGACTGGCCGACAGGCCGGCATCTTTCAGCGCGGCCTTGCACGGGTCGATGGTGCGCTTGATCAGGTCCTCGACCAGGCTTTCCAGCTTGGCGCGCGACAGCTTCATGGTCAGGTGTTTGGGACCCGACGCATCGGCGGTGATGAAGGGCAGATTGACCTCGTAGGAGGTGGCGCTGGACAGCTCCTTCTTGGCCTTTTCAGCCTCTTCTTTCAGGCGCTGCAGGGCCAGCTTGTCCTTGCGCAGATCAATGCCGTTGTCCTTTTTGAACTCGTCGGCGAGATAATCCACGATGCGCAGGTCAAAGTCCTCGCCGCCCAGGAAGGTGTCGCCATTGGTGGCCTTCACCTCGAACACGCCGTCGCCGATCTCCAGAATGGACACGTCGAACGTGCCGCCGCCCAGATCATAGACCGCGATGGTCTTGTTGACGTCCTTGTCGAGGCCATAGGCCAGCGCGGCGGCCGTCGGCTCGTTGATAATGCGCAGCACTTCAAGGCCGGCAATCTTGCCCGCATCCTTGGTGGCCTGGCGCTGGGCGTCGTTGAAATAGGCCGGCACGGTGATGACGGCTTTTTCCACCTTCTCGCCCAGATAGCTCTCGGCGGTCTCTTTCATCTTCTGCAGGATGAAGGCGGAGATTTCCGACGGCGCGTAATTCTTGTCGCGGCCCTTCACCCAGGCGTCGCCATTGGCACCTTCCACGATGGCATAGGGGACCATGTCCTTGTCCTTCTTGACCATCGGGTCAGCCATATTGCGCCCGATCAGGCGCTTGATGGCGAAGAAGGTGTGGTCGGGGTTGGTCACGGCCTGGCGCTTGGCGGGCTGGCCGATCAGGCGCTCGCCATCCTCGCTGAAAGCCACCACGGACGGGGTGGTGCGCATGCCTTCGGCGTTCTCGATCACCTTGGCCTGTCCGCCTTCCATCACCGCCACACAGGAATTGGTGGTGCCGAGGTCAATGCCGATTACCTTGCTCATCGCGTGCATGTCTCCTGATTGTTGCGGCGGGGCGGCGCCGGAAACGAGAGCCCGAAGCACTCTCGGCCGGCCGGGAGCCACCCCCCGGTTGGGCTCGCGTTTGTTGTTACAGCGCCTGAGCTCACTGTGCTGTGATACCCATGCGCGTCATGCGGCGATTTAGGGAGGCGCGGCGGTGGGCGCAAGGGCGAAGGCGTGATTTGCCCCCGCCGGCGCACAGGCGCGCTTGCCGCGGAGCGCGCGCCGGGCGAGCATGCCGCCCATCCTCCAGACGCCGCGCCGAACGGATCACCCATGGCCGCCGCCAACACCTCCCGGACCCGTCAGCCTTTCATCGCCCCGGAGGGTTTTCGCGTGCTGCCCGGCTGGTTCAGCCCGGACGCCCAGCGTGCGCTCATAGACGTCGTGTGCGCCATCGAGGCGCAGGCTCCTTTCTACCAGCCGTCCATGCCGCGCACGGGAACACCTTTGAGCGTGACCATGACCAATTGCGGGCCGCTGGGCTGGGTGACCGACAAGGAGCGCGGCTATCGCTATGAGCCGGTCCAGCCGGCAACGGGCCGGCCCTGGCCGGCGATGCCCGAGGCATTGCTGGCGCTGTGGGAGACGGTGTCGGGCTGGCCGCAGCCGCCCCAGGCCTGCCTGATCAATTTCTATCGCGAGACCAGCCGCATGGGCCTGCATGTGGACGCAGATGAAGCCGCACGGGACGCGCCGGTGGTGTCGGTGTCTCTGGGCGACCCCGCCCGCTTCCGGATCGGCGGGCTGCAGCGCAGCGATCCCACAGCTTCGCTCAAGCTCAGCTCCGGCGATGTGGTGGTGCTGGGCGGCCCGGCCCGGCGCTGCTTTCACGGCGTGGACCGGATCTATCCCGGCGGCTCGCGCCTGCTGCCGGACGCCTGGCGGCCGGGCCGGATCAATCTCACCCTGCGCCGTGTGAATTGAGGCCCGGGGAACCAATCCCCTGTGGAAACATTGAATCAGCTGATCTCGTTCAGCCTCAATTCAGCCTTCAGAGTGCTAAAGTATGACATACAGGCCGGGCGCATCCGGCCGAGCCAGACAACCCGCAACCGAAAGGGTCCACCTCATGATCCGCACATTTGCTCTCGCCCTCGTCGCCCCCTTCGCTCTCGCCGCCTGCGCCACGACCTCACCGGCTGTCGGCGGCGCGGCCACCGGTGCCGCGATCGGTGCCGTCGGCGGTGCCATTATCGGCAATAACACCGGCAGCGGCGACGCCCGCACCGGTGCCATCATCGGCGGCATTGGCGGCGCGGTCGCCGGCGCAGCCATCGCCTGCAACCGGGCCGGCGGCTGCCGGCACAACCCGAACAACAGCCGTCACTCCGAGCTGTATTATGACCAGTATTCGGGCCGCTACTGGTACGAGGATTACGATACTGGCGCGACCTTCTGGCAGAACGGCGAACCGCGCACCGCCCCGCGCCGCCGCTAGGCACTAGCGCCCGGGCCTAAAGGAAAAGGGCGGCCCGACCGGGCCGCCCTTTTTTATTGGAACCGGAACGGGCCGGTCTAATCGGTCAGCGTGTACTCTGCCAGTTCGCAGATATCGACGCCGAAATCTTCCACGACATCGCCATCTTCAAACACGAAGCGGAAATCATAAACGCACTGGTCGCTGCCATCGGCGATGGTCACGCGGGCGCTCTCGCCGGCGCCCAGGACGTCGTTACCGAGAAGGTCGTCGCCCCACTGGCTGTCATTGGCCGGGGAGGTGAAGAACTCCATAACCACATACGATGTCTCGTTGTGGAGCGCGTAGTTGACGTCTTCTGCGAAGGCCGGCGCGATAACAAGACAGGCAGCGGCGACAACGCCGGCAGCGATGCGGTTGAACATGGACGTGAACTCCTGAAAACCGCCCCTGCGATGAGCCGCCGGGCGGCGGCGAAATCCTTACGCCTGCGCCAGGGTTCCGGCAATCGGTATTGACCGGGTGAGGTGCGCGTGGCGGCGCGGTCAGACTTCCACGTCGAGCCCGCTGCCCGGCTTGCCGGCGCCGTTGCCGGCTTGCGGCTTGGCCGCTGCGCCGTCGGGGGCCACGCCGTCCGCCGGTCCTGCGCTGACCACCACCATGGCGGCGCGCAATGTGCGCTCGCCGATCACATAGCCCGGCTGCATGACATGGGCGATAGAGCCCTTGGGCTGGGGCGCAGGCACTTGCGCCGCAGCCTGATGGCGGTTGGGGTCCAGCGGATCGCCGGGCTCCGGCGACAGCTTCTTCACCCCGTGACGCTCCAGCGTGGCGGCCAGACGCCGCTCGGTCAGCTCCACGCCTTCCAGCAGATTGGCCAGCGCCGGGCCCGCCGAGGCGCGGGCGTCCTCACCGACAGCGGCCAGCGCACGGGCCAGATTATCGGCCACGTCGAGCATGTCGCGCGCAAAGCCGGTGACGGCGTAATCGCGCGCATCCTTCACATCGCGCTGGGCGCGCTTGCGGGTGTTTTCCTGTTCGGCCAGGGCACGCAGGAGCTGGTCGCGCAGGCCTTCGATCACAGCTTCGGGCGCAATTGGCGCCTCGGCTTTGGCGCGGGCCTCGTCAGCGTCCGCGTCAATGGCATCAGAATCGGCGCCGGCGTTCAGGAGCGCGTCGTCGTCGGAGTGGATCTGGTCTTTATCGGTCATGGGTCAGGTCTTCACGTCAGGTTGGAACAAGGTCAAGGTTTCGCCTCAGCGCGCGCCGAGGAGCCGGCCGACCACCTGGGCGGTGTAATCGACCAGCGGGATCACCCGGGCATAGTTGAGCCGGGTGGGTCCGATGACGCCGATGGCGCCAATGATACGGTTGTCACTGTTGCGGTAGGGCGACACGATCACGCTGGAGCCCGACAGCGAGAATAACGGGTTCTCCGATCCGATGAACAGGCGCACGCCCTGGCCCGCGCGGGCTTCGTCCAGCAGGGCCAGAAGGCCTTCCTTACGCTCGATATCGTCAAACAGCATGCGGATGCGCTCGATATCCTCCACCGCCTGCACCGATTCCAGCAGCCGGGCCTGACCGCGCACGATCAGCTGGCGGGTTTCCGGCCCGGTCCAGTCGGCCACGCCCTGACGCACCAGCTCGGATGCGGCCTCGTCCAGCTGGGCGCGGCGTTCGGCGATCTCGGTCTGGATCTCGCTCAGCGCCTGGGCCAGCGTGCGACCGCGCAGGCGGGCAGACAGGAAGTTTCCGGCCTCGATCAGCGCCGCCGGCGGCATGCCCACCGGCGCGCGCATCAGCCGGTTCTCCACCGAGCCGTTTTCGCTCACCAGCACCGCCAGCACCTCGCCGGGGGCAAGCGCGACAAACTCAACATGGCGCAAAGGGGCCTCGCTGGCCGCTGCCGCCACAAGGCCAGCACCGCCGGCCAGCCCCGACAGCAAGGTCGAGGCTTCGCTGAGCACATCTTCGGTGCGGCGGCCCACGGCGGCGACCCGGTCGTCAATTTCCTTGCGGTCATCGGAATCGAGATCGCCGATCTGCAGCAAACCATCCACGAACAGACGCAGGCCTGCATGGGTGGGCATGCGCCCGGCCGAGGTGTGGGGTGCCGAGAGCAAACCGGCGCTGGCGAGATCGGCCAGCGTGTTGCGGATCGAGGCTGGTGACAGGTTCAGGGCCGACCGCTTGGACAGGGTGCGCGAGCCGACCGGCTCGCCCGTGTCCAGATACGCCTCCACCAGCTCGCGGAAGATATCGCGCGAGCGCGCATCGAGCTCGGCCAGAGACGTGGTGTTTGTCGGAGGAAACCCGGTCATGGCGTTCAATTAGGCACGATGGCGGTCAGGCGCAATCGGGCAGGCCCCCATCGCCACCCGCCGGGCGATCGCATTTGGACGCGTGCTGTCCGATTGGGGCAGCCCGGGCTGTCTTCTCCCTCCCCCCTCGGGGGTTTGGGGTTAAGCGCTCAAAGCCCAATTGCGACAGCCCTGTGGGCACCGCGCCGAAACTGGGCCGGGTCCCTAGTGGGCCTGTCCCCAGGTGGCACCGGCGCGCGCGTCGACGTCCAGCGGCACCGACAGGGCCACTGCGGGCGCAGCGGCCTGGCTCATCACTTCGCCCGCCAGCGCAATCAGGGCCGCAGCGTCGGCTTCGGGGACTTCGAACACCAGTTCGTCATGGACCTGCAAGAGCATGCGCGCCTTGAGGCCGGCCTGGTCGATGGCCGCATCCATGCGCGCCATGGCGCGGCGGATAATATCGGCGGCGGTGCCCTGAATGGGCGCATTGATCGCCTGACGCTCGGCGAACTGGCGCATGGCCGGATTCTTGTCGCGAATGCCGGGCAGATGAATGCGCCGGCCGAACAAGGTCTCCACATAGGCGCGGTCGCGCGCCTCGCGCTTCATCGCTTCCATATAGTCGGCGATGCCGGGGAATTTCTTGAAATAGCTCTCGATATAGGTCTTGGCCTCATCGCGCGAAATGCCCAGATTATTGGCCAGACCGAAGGCTGAGATGCCGTAGATAATGCCGAAATTGATGGCCTTGGCGTTGCGGCGCACCATCGGGTCCATGCCCTCGATGGGTACGCCGAACATTTCCGATGCCGTCATCGCGTGAATGTCCTGTCCGGCGCGGAAGGCATCTTTCAACGCGTCCACACCGGCAATATGGGCCAGCAGCCTGAGCTCGATCTGGGAATAGTCCGCCGCCACGATCACATGGCCGGGCTCGGCCACGAAGGCCTCGCGAATCTTGCGGCCCTCCTCGGTGCGAATGGGAATATTCTGCAGATTGGGCTCCGAGCTGGACAGCCGCCCGGTGGACGTGGCCGCCAGCGAGAAGCTGGTATGCACCCGTCCTGTGACCGGGTTGATCGCCTCTTTCAGGGCATCGGAATAGGTGGATTTCAGCTTGGCGAACTGACGCCAGGTGAGCAAAGCGCGCGGCAGAGCATGGCCGGCAGCGGCCAGCTCCTCAAGCACGGCCGCATCGGTGGACCAGGCGCCCGACTTGGTCTTCTTGCCGCCGGGCAGGCCCATACCGCCGAACAATATGTCGCCGATCTGCTTGGGGCTGCCGGGGTTGAAGCGGGTGCCCGCCGCTTCGAACGCGGCGTCTTCGGCCTCGGCCATTTTCTGCGCGAAGACAGACGACAGGCGCGAGAGCTGGGCCACATCCACCTTCACGCCGTGAAGTTCCATGCGCGCCAGCACTGCCGGCAAGGGCCGCTCCAGGGTTTCATACACAGTGGCCAGGCCGCCCGTGGCCAGCGCGGGTTTGAGAATCTCCCACAGGCGCAAGGTGACGTCCGCGTCCTCGGCGGCATATTCGGTGGCGGTCTTGAGATCGATATCGGCGAAGGATTTCTGTGCCTTGCCGGTCCCGCACACGTCCTTGAAGCTCATGGGCTTGTGGCCGAGATGCAACTCGGACAGCTCGTCCATGCCATGGCCGTGCAGGCCGCTGTGCTGGACATAGGACAGGAGCATGGTGTCATCGATGGGCGTCGGGAACACGCCATAGCGGGCGAACACCGCCAGGTCATATTTGAAATTCTGGCCGACCTTCAGGATCGCCGGGTCTTCCAGCAGCGGCTTCAGCCGCCCCAGTGCGTCGGCCTCTGACATCTGCTTGGGCCGTCCGCCCCCGTCGGCGAGATCGCCGCCCAGATGGTTCAGCGGGATGTAGCAGGCCTCGCCCGGCCGTACGGCCAGCGATATGCCGACCAACCGGGCGGCGCTGGCCGAGAGGGCGTCGGTCTCCACATCCACCGCGATGACACGGGCAGCGCGGGCCTTGGCGATCCAGACGTCGAGCTGATCCAGGGTCTGGATGGTGGCGTAGGACGAACGATCGATCGGCGCGGTGGCATCGCCCGTCTCGTCAGCGGGTCCGGCCCCCAGTGCCTCCTCGATCCGGCGCGTGAGCGTCCGGAACTCCATGGTGCGCAGAAAGCCCAGCAGGCGTTCGCCATCGGGCTCGGCGGCACCGAAAGCGTCCAGGCCCGTCTCCACATCCACATCCAGCTTCAGGGTCACGAGCTCGCGCGACAGGCGCGCATGATCCGCATGCTCGATCAGGGATTCGCGGCGCTTGGGTTGTTTGATTTCACCGGCGCGGGCCAGCAGGGTGTCGAGATCGCCATACTCGCCAATCAGCTGGGCGGCGGTCTTGATGCCGATCCCTGGCACGCCGGGGACATTGTCGACGCTGTCGCCTGCGAGCGACTGAACATCAATGACCTTTTCCGGCGGCACGCCGAATTTCTCGATCACCTCCTCGCGTCCGATGCGGCGCACCTTCATGGGATCGAGCAAGGTCACCTGGTCATTGACCAACTGCATCAGATCCTTGTCGGACGACGCAATGGTGACGCGCGCTCCGGCCTCGGCAGCCAGGCGGGCATAGGTGGCAATCAGATCGTCCGCCTCGAACCCGTCCATCTCGATGGAGGGCAGGCTGAACGCCTCGGTCGCCTCACGGATCAGCGCAAACTGGGGGACCAGATCCTCGGGCGGTTCGGGCCGGTTGGCCTTGTAGCCGTCATAGAGCGCGTTACGGAACGTCGTGGCGGAATGATCGAAGATCACCGCCAGATGGGTCGGCGCATCTTCGCCGCGCAGATCGTTCAAGAGCTTCCACACCATGGCGCAAAAACCCTGCACCGCCCCCACGGGCAGGCCGTCGGTGCGGGTCAGGGCGGGCAGGGCGTGATAGGCGCGGAAGATGAAGCCCGACCCGTCCACCAGATAGACATGGGACTGGGCGTCAACGGGGCGGGTCACGGCCATGGTCAGGCTCCGGCTGGCTCTTGCATGAGAGCCGCCAAGCTAGGCCCGGCCGCGGGCCGGGGCAATGCGCGAGCGGCACCCGTCCGGGCACGGCCCGAAAGCACCACGACACGCCATTCTGTCAGGCATGGGCGAACAGATCGCCTTGCGCCACCAGCGGCGCAGACGCGCGCGGTGTGCGTGTGAGCGTACGCATGGGCGGCGGTGCCACCACCGGCTCCGCACTGGACAGCGTCAGACCCAGCTCGCCTGCCTTGGCGCGAATGGCGCTGTCGGGACGGCCCAGACGCAGGCTGATCAGGCGGACGGGGACACCATTGCGCGCCAGCGTGCGCAGCTTGGCGAGATCCTCGACCCGCCAGCGCGTGCCGGCATTGCGGGCGTATCCGGTCGAATGAGGGGCGTAGCGCATGGTTCTGCTCCTTCTGTGAGCAGAACATAGGTGGAACATGCCCGCCTGTCAAGGATGTTCCTTTAATGTTCCGGTGCGCGTCCCCGAAGCGGGCGCCCGGTGCGCCCTACCAGGACCCGGTATTCTGCATGCTCGCCCAGGGCTCGGCCGCCGCCAGCGCCTCACCGCGCTGGAGGAGCTCGATGGAGATGCCGTCCGGGCTGCGTACGAAGGCCATGTGCCCGTCACGCGGCGGGCGGCTGATGACATAGCCCAGGCTCTGCAGCCGGGCGCAGAGCGCATAGATGTCCGCCACCCGGAACGCCAGATGGCCGAAATTGCGACCGCTCCCATAATCTTCGGCATCCCAGTTATGGGTCAGCTCGATCATCGGCAGGCCGGCCGGCAGAGGGCCCTCGGCAAGGTCCGCCGGCCCGGCACGGGCAATATCATCGGAGGCGGCCAGGAAGATCAGGGTGAAACGCCCCGCCTCGCTGTCCTTGCGGCGGATTTCCTTGAGGCCCAGCCCGTCGCAATAAAAGTGCAGGGACGCATCCACATCGCGAATGCGCACCATGGCGTGCAGGTATTCCATATCCGTCTCCTTTAGCGGGCTGCGTCCGGGCCTGTGCCTGTGCGGTTGTCGTCGTCGCGGTCGTCACCGTCCGGCCGCGCGCGCCGCGCCCATTTCGGCCGGCGCCGCCAGCCGGTTTCCTCCGGGATCGGCTCGCCGCGCGCCCGCGCGAGCGCATGGGTCCAGGGCTCGGGTGCCCGGCGCCAATAGGCGCGCGCCACCACCCCGGCGATCACCGCCAGGATGGCAATGGTCCCGAAGAATAGCGAGAACTGATAAACATAACCGATGGGCCCGCCCCATTCAGGTGCCCCGACCGATCGCCAGATCAGCTCATAGGCGGACCCCGCAATCGTCAGCGCCACCGGCGTCACCACCAGCGCGGCACCGGCCGCAATGGCGGCGTAGAGCGCCCAGCGCGGCTGAAAACTGGTGACATAGAGCGCCGTGAAATCGGCTTCGCTCAATCCCGCGACGCTGCCGGGCTTGTCGCGCAGGCGCTCGGCATATTCGGCCCGGGCATCCGCACCGAGCGCGCGCACGGCCAGGCCCCAGCGCACGAGGCAGACCAGAACAAAGGCCGCGATAACGGCGGCGATCAGGAGCAGTCCGGGATTGATATCGGTCATGGGGGCGTTTTAGCGCCTTGCGGCCTCATAGGCGAGCATGGCGCGCTTGCGCTCGATTCCCCAGTGATAGCCGGTCAGCCGCCCATCTCCCGCCAGCACCCGGTGACACGGGATGAGCCAGCTGACCGGATTGGCCCCCACGGCGGCACCGACCGCCCGGCTGGCGCCGGCCGTGCAGACTTCGCGGGCAATGTCACCATAGCTTACCGTGCACCCGGACGGGATGCGCAGAAGCGCCCGCCAGACCTGGCGGCGCCAGGGCGTGCCATAGAGCGCCAGCGGCAGGGCCGCCTCGCCGGCGTGGGCATCGAAAATCCGACCCGCCCAGTCGTCCGCCAGCGCATCATCACGCTCGAACCTTGCACCGGGATAGCGCGCCGCCAGATCGGCGAAGGCGTCGTCGAGTCTCTCCGGCGACGCAAAGGCCAGCGCCGACAGGCCCCGCGGCGCCAACAGAAACACACCCGCGCCGAACGGCGTCGGTGCCTGGCCCCAGCGAAATTCCATGCCTTTGCCGCCCGCCTTGGCCTCACCCGGGGTCACGGCTTCTTCGGCGATAAACACGTCATGCAGGCGTGACGGGCCGGACAGGCCGGTGTCCAGTGCGGCCTCCAGCACGCTCGCCCCGTCTACAAGCAGGCGCCGCGCGCTGGCATGGGTCAGCGCCTGGACAAAGCGCTTGGGGCTGGCCCCGGTCCAGCGGGTAAACATGCGCTGGAAATGGCCCGGCGACAGGCCGGCGGCCGCTGCAGCCGCCGCCAGGTCCGGCTGCTCGCGCCAGTGCGCATTGAGAAAATCCAGCGCCGCGACAATGCGCGGATAGTCGCGTGCCCGCTCATCCAGCGAGGCGGGCGCATCGGGGCGGGCGAGGGCACGCGAATCGCTCATGAGCGCAACCTGCCCGTCAGGCCGGGGTGCCGCCACCTGATTCTTGCGCCTCCCGGGCAATGCCGGGCCGCCGCGCCGTCTCCAGCGCCTCGCGCACTGCAGCAGCCAGGCTTTCGCGCTCTTTGGGCGACAGCATGGCACCGATGATCAGCGTCTTGCCCATGGCGGTGAGATGGGCCTGCACATCCGGTTCGCCCGCCCCGGCCAGCGAGACGCGCGTCCAGGCGCTGGGCAGGCGGAACCAGGTCTGGTGGCCGGTCGGGTAGCACCGGCCCACGCGGATCTCACGGCGCGTGATCTCTATGGTCTCCCGCCGCCGCCCGTCGCGGTAGGAAAAGCGGAAAGCCAGCCAGACCAGCAAGACATCGAGGCCGAAAAAGCCCAGGACCGGCCAGGCGCCGGCCAGCATGAAGGCGATCCCGGCGGTGAAGCTGACCAGCGCTATGGCAGTCATGAGCGCGTAGAAACCCGTATTGGGCAGGGAGCGATTGGGCCGGACTTCGGCGTTGAACACGACCTCGTCATCCGGCCCCAGGGGCGGCGGTGCAGGTTCGGCCGGCCAGGTTTCGTAGATGCGGCGATGCTCCATGAGGCGAACAATAGTGCGATCAGCCGTGAGCGCACAGAGGCTGCGACCGCGCGTCTCATGCCGCTGGGCCGCCGTCCTTCCCGGGGCGCTGCATGCTGCATGCAATATGAACGCACACGCCTTTCTCGCGCCAAAATCAGCAGTGAAACTTGTTTTCATGGCGACCGGGAGCAGTCTAACGCATCTCCGGTCGCGTCCCAATCAGATCAAGGCCCGATGCCATGACCCTGTCCGCCCTTTTGACCGCCACCGCCCTGAGCGCGGCCGCCTTCGCCGCCAGCGCACCGCCTGCACCTCTGGCCCCGCGCGCCGCCGCACCGCTGGAAGCGCCGGCCGCGGCGGCGATTCCGGTGCGCGGGTCCTATGTCTATGTGGCCCAACCGGACCCGTCCTCTGACGCCATCGTTCCCTTGCCGTCCGGAGTGGACGCGACGGGCGCAGAACAGCGCGCCCACAGCGTCGCCCGCGCCGAAGCCTGGTTTGAGGGTCTGACCACCCTGCGCGCCCGCTTTGAACAGATCGCACCGGACGGCAGCCTGACCACCGGAAATGTGGCGCTGAGCAAGCCGGGCCGGGCCCGTTTCGCCTATGATGCGCCCACGCCCGTGCTGATGGTGGCTGACGGGTCCACCGTGGCGATCGCCGATTTCGATCTGGAAACGATTGACCGCGCGCCGATCGCATCCACCCCGCTGCGCTATGTGCTGGGGGCCGGCCCGGCCTTGAGCGAGACCGGTGCCGTGACCGATGCGGGCCACAGCCGCGGGCGCCTGTACATCACCCTCAATGATCCCGATGGCGAAACCGATGTGCGCCTGACCCTGGTGTTCGAGGATCCGGACCCCGCCCTGCCGGCCGAAACCCTGCAGCTGGCCGGCTGGTACGCGGTGGACGCCATGGGCGGCCTGACCGAAGTGCTGCTCAGCGATGTGGAGACCGGCGTGGCTCTGGAGCCGCGCTTGTTCGTCCTGGATGACGAGGACGTGATCCCCGAGCGCCGCCGCAGCCGCCGCCGCTAGGACCGCGGCTTCAGCCCGAACCAGACCCGCAAGGGGCCGGTGCGCTCAGCGGCCAGTGCAAAGACGATCGAGCCCAGAAGCGTCGCCCCAGCCACCAGCGTGAACTCCGCGACCGCGCCAAGGCGCAAGCCTGCCGATGTGACCCAGTATATCGCCGTCACCGTGATGGTCTGGTGGATGAGATAGACCGGAAATATCAGGGCGCTCATGCGCTGCAGGACCGGCCCGCTGCGGCGCACCAGACGGCGCGCCAGCCATAACAGGGCGAGAATCACCCACCATGCATAGGCGAGCCGGAGGGCGCGCCAGCCCGCGGCCTGAAGCGGCTGGGCGGCGATCACATCCCAGTTCTGCCAGACCACAGTCAGCGCCGCCCCGGCGGCAAGGCACAAGGCGCCCGCCGCCGGGCCGATCCGGTCCACCGCCCGCCAGGCGGAGTGCGAGCGGGCGATGGCGATTCCATAGAGGACAAAGGTCAGGCTGAAGGCGTGGGTCGCCCAGTCATTCACCAGATCATGGGTGACGGGAAAGAATTCCGAGAGGGTAAAGCGGATGAGGAGGAGCGGCGCAATCGGCGCCATGAGCATCACCCACCCGGCGCGCCGTCCTGTGAGCCAGGAATCCAGCGCGCGGGCGCCCGCCCGGCTGAGCATCGCGATCACCGGCGCCAGCGCCAGTGCATAGACCGCCAGATAGGCGACGAACCACATATGGTTCCAAGTCGGAGTGATGATGGAGAACCCGCCCTGGAATGACAGATAGCGCGCCCAGAAAATGAGATATCCCGCCTCGATCTCGCCCGACTGGCGCAGCTCGCCATAGGCCTGGGGGACCACGATCACGGCCATGGCGAGGAGCAGCGGCGCCAGCAAACGCGCTGCGCGGTCGCGCGCAAACCCGGCGGCGCCGAGCTTTGCGTGTAGGCTGGCCATCGCCACGCCGGAGATGAAGAACAAGAGGGGCAGGCGCCAGGGGCTGGACAGCGCCATCACAGATTCCAGCACGGGCCCGGCATAGACGCTCTTCACGTGCCAGTCCCAGGTCACGTATCCCATGCCTGTGTGATAAAAAATCAGGACGGCGAAGGCGAAGACGCGCAAGGCGTCGAGATCAGGTCTGCGCTCTGGCGGCGTCATCACGGGCTCCGGAAGTGTCAGCGACGATAATCTGCCCCGCGGCGCCGCCCCGGTCGCGCCCCCGGGGACAGGCGCCAGCCCGGCGTGACGGGCGGCGGCGGCTGACGCCGCTATCCGGGACGAAACGCCGCACTCAGGGGATGAACGCCACTGGCGCGCGTTGCGCCGTCGCGGCACACTGTGGCGCCATGCGCCTCAACCAGCTGACACGTCAGGATCATGACCGCGACCGGGCCGCCGACCGGCACGCCTGGCTCATGGCGCTGGGAACCTGCGCCATCGGCGTGGTGGCGGCGGTGACCATCAACGCCCTGTCACTGGCCGACGAGATGGCCCGCGGCGGCGGCGCGCCGGGCCTCTACCCCTATGTTCTGGAGGGCGCCAGCGGCGCGGCGATCCTGCTGCTTCTGCCCGCCGCTCTGACGCTGGGCGCAGCCTTCCCTCTGGAGCCGGGACGCTGGCGCATGAGCCTGGTCGTGCATGGCGCCGGCCTTCTCGCCTTCGCCGCCCTTCACACGGGACTGATGACAGGGTTTCGAAGCCTGCTCTGGCCGCTGCTTCTGGATCGGCCCTATCAGGGCTTTGGCCCGCTTGTGCAGACCTTCATCTATGAGCTGCGCAAGGACGCTTTGTCCTATATCAGCTTTCAGGCCGTGCTCATGCTGCTGCGCGCCCTGACGCGCGCGCGCATGGCGGCGGCGGCCATGCATCGCGACGCCCGCGAAGGCGGGTTGGTCTCGCTGCGCTGCGGCGGACGGGAAATCCGCCTGCCGGCAGGCGAGATCGTGTCGGCGAGCGCGGCAGGCAATTACGCGCAGGTGCGCACCGCAAGCGGCGTGCATCTGGCCCGCATCCCGCTGTCGGAGCTCGCTGTCATGCTGGAGGAGGCCGGCGCCGATCCGGTGCGCCTGCACCGCTCGCACCTGGCCACCCGGGCCGCCATCCGCGAAATCATCCCCGGCGCCGATGGCGGCGCCCGGGTGCGCCTGTCCGGCGGCCAGGAATTGCCTGTGAGCCGGCGCTACCGTGCGAGCCTTTGACGCCTGCCTCTAGACCAGCAGCCAGAGGATCAGCGCGCCCAGTGCGACGCGGTAGATCACGAAGGGCAGGAAGCCGATGCGGGCCACGAAGCGCATCAGCACCGCAATGGAGGCGTAGGCGGCGGCGAACGACAGCCCGGCCATGACCAGCCCGTCGGTCAGGCTGGCACCCAGATTCGCGCCGCGGGCCAGTTCAATGACACCGATCAGGCCGAAGGCACCGATCACCGGGATCGACATGAGCATGGAAAAGCGCGCGGACTCTTCGCGGTCCATACCCACGGCGCGCGCCGCGGTCATGGTGACCCCGGACCGGCTGGCACCGGGCAGCAGAGCCAAAGCCTGCGCCAAGCCGATCAGGATGGCGGAGCGAAAGCCCAGGGTTTCGGTTGTGACCATTTTGCGCCCGAAATGGTCCGCGGCCCACAGCGGAATGGCAAAGCCCATCATCATCCAGGCGATCAGGACGGGCGAGCGCAGCGCGTCTGCAAGCCCTGAAAAATACAACACCGCGCCCGCCAACAGGACCGGCGGTGTGGCTGCGGCAATCAGCAGAACCAGCCGCCCGCCCGGCGTGATGCGCCCTTGCACGAGCGCAATCTTGCCCATCACTACCGCCGCCACATCCTTGCGGAAATAGATCATCACCGCCGCCAGCGACCCCACATGGGCCATCAGATCGATCAGCACGCCCTGATCCTCGAACCCGGCTGCCTCAGGGGCCAGGATGAGATGGGCGGAGGAAGAAACGGGAAGGAACTCGGTCAGCCCCTGCACTACAGCCAGCAGGATCAGGGTGAACAGGCTCATGACCGGCCTCTTTTGAGGGACTAACAGATGACAGCGCGATGCTGGGCTGATACGGGCCATGATCCAAGTGCGCAAGCGCAGACTGCCTGGAGCCCCACTATGCCAAATGACGCCGCGCCCGGCGGTCCGGGCAAGCTTGCCCCGCTGGAAGCGCGCGCCATCACCTCGCGCATTGCCCGCTGGTCCGTACTGACGGCGGCAAGCCTGATCGCCCTGAAGGCGGTCGCCTTCATTCTGTCCGGGTCGGTCGCCATGCTGGCCTCGCTGGCTGACAGCGCGCTTGATCTTGCGGCGTCCCTCATCACGTTCTTCGCCCTGCGCTACGCCGCCAGTCCGGCTGATTGCGAGCACCGGTTCGGACATGGCAAGGCGGAGGCGCTGGCGGGGTTGTTCCAGGCGGTGCTGGTGGCATTTTCCGCGGCCTTGCTGCTTCGCGAAGCCTGGCTGCGGTTTCTGGATCCCCAGCCGGTCTCGGCCGGCACCATCGCGCTGGGTGTAATGGTGATCTCGACCGTGGCGACCGTGTTGCTGGTGCGGGCCCAGGCACGGGCGGTGGCACGCACCGGTTCGATCGCGGTGGCCGGAGACCGGGCCCATTACCTGTCTGATCTGGGTGCCAATCTCGCCGTGATGGCGGCGATCGGGCTGGCGGTGGCAGGGTTTGAGGCGGCTGACCCGCTGATTGCGGCCGGTGTGGCGGTCTGGCTGGTCTGGACCGCTCTGACCATCGGGTTCAAGGCGATCGAGAATCTGATGGACCGCGAGTTGCCCGAGAGGGACCGGGCCCAGATTCTGGCGCTGGCCAAGGCCGATCCGAGGGTTCAGGGCGTCACCCAGCTGCGCAGCCGCGCCTCAGGACCCTTCGTCCATGTACAGATGCACATGACCCTGGACCCGGCCCTGTCGCTGGCTGAGGCCCATGCCATTCTGACCGATGCGGAAAATCGTATTGCCGCCCAGTGGCCGGCCGCCGACGTGATCATTCATCCTGAACCGTCGGGCATTGACGCCGATCACGGCCAGACCCTGTTCCTCACTCCGGACAAAGGCCCGCCAGAGCCGCAAACCGGGACAGACAGATAAGGCATCAGGGGGTAAGGCCGGCCCCGCAGCGCCGGTCCGCCTCCACATGCACGCCAACAAGGGCCGCCGAGAGCGAAGGCAAGGCGCGCCCGTCCAGCCCCGAGCGGCTTAGGCGCTCCGGCCTGCCATCCTGTTCCTCGGCGAGCGACAGGAAGTCAAATTGCGCGGCATCCAGCCTTGCACGCGCCACACGCACGAGGCAGCGGCAAGCCCAGGACCGTCCTCCGCGATAGCGGCAATCGGCCTCGACCCGCTCTTCAGCGGTTCCGCGCGGCAAGGGGGCCGATGATTCGAAAACGCCGGGGGCGGAGCCGGCTCCCGGAACGGTGCGCCACCACGGCTCCGCCTCGGCGTCCTGGGTGCCGGCAAAGCGCGGCGGTGCGTCCATCGCTGATTGCCCTCGGCCGGTTCCGGCCAGCCCCTGGCCGACCGTGATCCGGATTTCATCGCGCTCCAGGCCAGAGCCGGTCTCGCCAAACTCGTCGAACAACGAGCCTTCCAGCCGGTCCTGCTCGCTTTGTGCGAACGGTTCATCGGGCCGGGGCGCAGCGTCACGGCCAAAGACCCACCATCCGGCCAGCCCCGCCGCCACGATCAGCGCCAGCACGCCGGCCAGCAGAAAGGAGCGCATCGCCATGTCCATCTGCATCATCTCGCTGCCACGATCCGCCGAAACCTCGGCTGTGGGCTTCCCACCCCGCGCCAAGTTAACCATACTTAAGGCTCCGGGGGCGAGTCAGAAGGATGAAGAGCCATGTTGAGGCTATTGACGATCATCGGGCTGGCAGGCGCGCTGACGGCCTGCGCCACCCCCACGCCCTATCAGAGTGCCGAGCGCGGCGGGTTCGGTTTCAGCCAGCAACAGATCGAGGACAACCGTTTCACCGTCAGCTTCCGCGGCAACACGCTGACAGACCGCGAAACAGTGGAGACCTATCTCCTGCTGCGCGCGGCCGAGCTGACGCTGGAGCGCGGCGCAGACCATTTCGTGCTGGCGCGCCGGGATACCGACACGGACCGGCGCTTTGTGGGCACCAGCGACCCGTTCCGCTCGCGCTACGGGTTCGGCTATAATTACTTCCACCCGCGCTTTGGCTGGTATGGCTGGCGTGATCCGTTCTGGGATGATGTCCATGTGCGCGAAGTGACACGCTTCGAAGCCAGCGCGGAAATCGTACTGGTGCGAGGCCAATCGCCGGGCGGCCCTGACGCCTTCGACGCCCGCCAGGTGGTCAATAATCTTGGTCCCGTGGCCCGCGCGCCGGGCCGCTGAGAGGCAGATGGGCAGGCGGATGGGAAGTGCGCATCAGGCGTCCTCCTGCTGCCTGGCATAAAACAGCCGCATTCAGGAACCCGCCGGACCCGCCAGGTGCGCAAAGCCTTGGGCCACCGCTTCGTAGACCGGCCGCTTCCACGGAATGATCAGTGCGGGTGTCTCAGCCAGCGCGACCCAGCGGAAGGACTCAAATTCCTGGGGCGGCACGGCCTGCAGGTCAAATGCCGCATCGGTGCCGTGATAGCGATAGGCGAACCAGCGCTGCTTCTGGCCTTTCCAGGCATTGCGGCGGCGCTGGGCCAGCACTTCGGGCGGAAAATCATAGGCGAGCCAACCGGGGATCTCACCGATCAGCTCGGCCAGGTCCTCGGTGATTCCCGTCTCTTCGTAGAGCTCACGCAGGGCGCCCGCTTGCGGGTCCTCACCCGGATCCAGCCCGCCTTGGGGAAACTGCCAGATCCAGGGGCCGCCCTGGGCGTAGCGCCGGCCCATCCAGACCAGGCCGCGCCGGTCGAACAATACCATCCCGGCATTCGGACGATGCTCGGGGTACAGGTCGTGCGGCCGGCTCATGTCCCGCTGGCGTCGTCGCGGCGCAGACGCGCGACATGACTGGCCGGGGCCAGCACATAGCCACGCCGGGACAGGCCCTCAGCCCAATTGGCGGCGGCCTCGACGGTAACCGGATAGGCAAAGCCCGAGCCCAGTGCCGATCCGTTCTGCAGCGCCAGCGCCTCCAGTTCCAGCAGCCGCGTCTCCACCGCCTCCGGGCTGGGGTCCGCGTCAATCACCCGGTCGGCCAGCACCAGCCGGGCATTGGCCTCGCGTCCGGCCGCCTCGATCACCTGACGCCGGCCCGCCCCGTCATGGAACATGGTCAGACCGCGCGCCTCCAGCCGGGCGAAAATCCGCGACAGGGGCGCAGGCGCGGCGCCCAGGCGCGCGCCCTGATAATTGATCACCCCGGTATAACCCGCCGAACGCGACAGGAGCCAGGCCAGGCGCCGCGCGTTCTCGGCCTCGGACGCGTCGGCCAGCAAGGTGTGGGGACCAGGATCGTTGTTGGGGTAGTCGAACGGCTCCATGGGCAGCTCGATCAGCACTTCGTGTCCGGCCGCGCGGGCGCGATCAATCCATCCCTGCAGATCACCGGCATAGGGCGCAAAACTCAGCGTGACTTCCGGCGGCAGCGTCTCGATGGCCTGGGCGGTCAGGCGCTCGGACATGCCCAGACCTCCCACGATCAACGCCACCACCGGACCGGTGCGCGCCGCATGGGATCGGGCATAGGCCTCATCGGGGCGCCGGCCATCGGGGCCGATCACAGGCAACGGCCCGCCCGGACCATCCTCGAACAGGCCCGGCAGCGGGGCGGCCGGGGCGCGCGGGGCAGGCGGACCGGCGGGCGCATTGAGCGCCGCTTCCGTATCGCTGACACCGGGCAGGGACACATCGTCGTCCGGCGCGAATTCAAAGGGTGCCGGTCCGGTTGCGTCCGTCAGCGCTTCGGCCTCAGCCAGCGCCACCGGTTCGGGGCGCTGCGCAATATCGGTCTCGGCACTGACAGGTCCGGGCACACCGCCGGAGAACACCGACAGCGCGGCCGCTCCGGCGATGACCAGGCACGCCGCCGCCAGCCCCGCCAGCAGAGGGGCGCGCAAGGGAGAGCGATCTGGCTTCGGCGCAGGCATGGGCCGGATATATCCGTTTGAACAGGATGATTCGCGATATCACCTTGCCCCGGCTGGCGTAAAGAATCGTTAACGAAGACGGGCTTGCCGGTTTGCACCCGGATCAACCTGCGCGCGGACAGATGTCACCGCGCGGTGATGCATGATATCACCTTGCAGTGACATTATTCACAGCCAGGGATTCTGACCGTGGCCGAAACTCTGATCCGCAGCCGCGCCACCACGCAAGACCGTCTGGTCCAAGCCGCCCGGGAGGTTCTGGTCCGCGATGGATTCCAGGCCTTCGGCGTCAACGCCGTGGCGCGCGAAGCGGGCTGTGACAAGCAGCTCATCTACCGCTATTTCGGGGGTCTGGAGGGGCTTGTAACGGCGCTCTGTGTCAAGGAAAGCGATACGTTGGCGGCAGCGCTGGAGGCACAGGTCCCGCCCCACCCCGCTTCAGATTACGCCGGTCTCATCGAACACCTGGTACTGGCCTATCTGGATGCTTTGACGGCAAACCCGGCCGCGCAGACGCTTGTTCTGTGGGAGTTGTCGGAGCCCGCACCCGCCCTCGCCGGCTTTGCACGATCACGCGCCAGAGCGCTCGCCGGATGGATCGCACGGTATCAGGGCCGGCTGACGCCGCCCGAAGGCATCGATGCGCTGGCGGTCAATGCGCTGCTGATCGCTACGGTGCACCAGATTATGCTGGCACGCCGGGCCTCGCGGGCCGGACGGCCAGACAGCCCGGAGCAGGACGCGGCCTGGGCGCGCGCGCGCGCCGCGCTGTCTCACATTGTGCGCCAGGCACTGTCCGCCTAGTGGCGCAGAATGACGTAGAAGGCACCCGAACCGCCATGGCGGGCGTGGGCAGGGCTGTAGCCGGCGCACAAGGGCGCGAAATCCGGTTCACCCATCCAGTCGGTGAAGGCGCGCCGCAACACTCCTGGCAAGGGCCGCGCATCCACACTCCACGGCTCGAACCGGCTTTCATCCTGCGCGCGGGCACCTGCGCCCTTGCCGGTGATGACCAGCACCGCGCCAAAGCCCTGAGCCCGCGCCCGCATGAGGAAGCGCAACAGCTCGCCCCGCGCCGCCCGCGCGGTCAGGCCATGGAGGTCGAGCCGCGCCTCCACCTCCACCCGGCCGCGGCGCAGGCGTCGGTCGGACGAGCGATCAACGGGCGGCCGGGTGCCGGTGTCGGGCGGCCGGGGAATATCGCGCGGGCCTTGCCCCGGCATAGGCAAAGGCCGGGTCTCCAGCACAGGCTCGGGCGGGGGGGCAGCCTCGTCCAGCGCCTTCATACGCTTGGCGTCCAGTGGCCGCACGCCGCTGGCAAAGCGGCGCCACAGTTCGCGCTCGTCCGGGCGCAGGGGCCTTGACGGGCGGCGTGCCATCAGCTGGTCAGGCGCCGGGCCAGAGCGCGCGGCACGAGGATTGTCCATTGCGCCGCCGGATCATTCTGACGCCCGGCGCGCTCACCCGCCTGCGGCCCCCAGCCGAAGAACAGATCGCCGCGCGCCGGTCCGGTGATGGCGCCGCCCGCATCCTGGGCAATGACCAGTCCCGACCAGTCCGGTGCGCCCGGCAGGGCCGCCTGCACAAACACCGGCGCACCCCAGGCGTGATAGGCCGGGTCCACCGCCATGGACGCCATCGGCGTCAGCGGCGCACCCTGAGCGCCCAGCGGGCCTTCGTCGGGGTCATTGAGAACATCGAGGCTGAAAAACACATAGCGCGGATTCTCGTTAAACAGCGCCGTCCAGGCGTCCGGCCCCCGCTGCTGCAGCCAGCGCTCGATCTCCTGCTTGGACGCGCCATGAGATGGCAGCTCGCCCCGGTCGATGAGGATGCGCCCGATGGAAACATAGGGCAGGCCGTTATGGGCTGCAAAGCGCACCCGCGCCTGACCGCCATCGCGGTAGACCAGCCGGCCCGAGCCCTGAATCTGCAGGAAAAACACATCGATGGGCCGGCCCCACGCCAGCGGCACACCCAGATTCAGTGCTTCGATTTCGGCGCGCGGGCGGTAGGGTTCAAATCGCTGATCCGAGGCGCGCCCGACAATGCGCTGGCCCTCGAGACCGGCAATAAACTGCCCCAGATCCCCGGTGAGCAGATCGCCCGGCCGGCCCCTGATCGCCATGGAGAACTCCCGGTCGGGGACTTCGCGCACCTCGACATAGGGCTCGTAATAGCCGGTGAGGCGGCCTTCAGCGCCCAGGCGCATGGGCGTGAACTGGCGCTCGAAGAAGCTGCGCGCCGCGTCTGCATCGGCCCGCCCGGCCAGCATCGAGGCTTCCAGACAGGCCTCGCGCCAGTCACCGGTGCGGCCAGCGTAAGGAGCGTTGCGCGCCAGCGGCTCATGATCCGGCCGCGCCTCCACCCGGCGGCAGCTTTCCACAAACGCCGCCAGCGCCGGGCGCGTATCGGTCCCGGACCAGCCGGGCAGGGCGGCGAAACGAACCGGGCTGAGGTCCGGCGCCCGGTGTGTGTGATCGGGGGACGGGCTGGCTGTGCCGGGAACGGGCCGCGATGGTGCCGTTGCGGTCCCGTCCGGCGGTGCGCTGGCGCAGCCTGCCAGCACAAGCGCGATCAGGCCGACACCCAGCGCTCTAGGCTGAGCGCACGCCCGCCAGATACCAGTTCGGGTTGGGGCTGGTGACATCACGCTCGAAGCTCCAGATCTCGTCCACTGTCTTCAGCGTGGTCAGATCGCCCTCCACGATAGTGCCATCGGCATCGCGGGTCTCGCTGGCAATTTCTGCGCTGAACGCGACCTTCACCCTGGCCCGGTTATCGTTAAGAGAGGCTTCCACGATCTCGGCGCTCTTCAGCCGGTCAATCTCAGTGGTCATGGTCAGCTTCTTGTCGGCGCGCGCATCAATGGACGCACCCCACGCGGCCATCACCTTCTCGCTCAAGAGCGGGCCCAGTGTATCTTTGTCGGCCGCCGCATAGGCAGTAACGATCATCTTGTAGGCCTCGCGCGCGCCGGACACGAAGCCATCCTGGTCAAATCCGCCATCAGCCGCGGCGATCGCTGCAAGACCAGCCGCAGCGGGTCCGGTATAGACCGGCGCTTCAGGTGACAGCTCGGCACCGGCCGGGCCCACCGGACCCGCCGGGCGCGGCGCGCGGCCTGCAGCGGCGGCACGTTCACGCTCTTCACGCATGTGATCTTCATGGGTGCGTCCTGACGGCTTGCCCAGAAGCATGTAGAGACGCACGCCCAGAAACACGGCGAGGCCGGCGAAGAACAAGAGCTGGAGAACGTCCATATTCATGGCGGATCGGGCCTGTCATCATTGCGCACTGCGGATCTCTCCCCCTGATATAGTCATTCGCACGCGCCGCGTCACGCCGGGGCTGCGCTTGCCGCAGCAACAGCGGCGTGCTACCGGCCCGCACCTGCCGTTTTCGCCCGGAGCGCCTGCGCCCGGCCAGACCTTGAAAAGAGATGGATTTCCCATGACCGATGCTCCTGCACCCCAGCCCGGCGGCGAGGCCGGTTCCGCGCTGATGATTCGCGTTCTTGGCCAGTATGTGAAGGATCTCTCCTTCGAGAACCCCAACGCCCCTGACAGCCTGCGCGGGCAGGGCCAGCCGGAGATCGATCTGTCGGTGGATGTGCGCGCGCGCAGCCTGGACGCCGAGACCTTCGAGGTCGAGCTGGTACTCAGCGCCAATGCCTCGTCGAGCGGCTCGCAGCTCTTCATCGCCGAGCTCACCTATGCCGGCCTGTTTTCGATCCGCAATCTGGAAGAGCGCGCGCGCGAGCCCTTCCTGCTGATCGAATGCCCGCGCCTGATCTTCCCCTTCGCGCGGCGCATTCTGGCTGACGCCACCCGCGATGGCGGCTTCCCGCCACTGATGCTGGAGCCGGTGGATTTCGCTGCGCTCTACCGCCAGCAGCTGGCCGGCAAGCCGGCCGGAGCCGAGCCGCACGGCACGGCCTGAGCGCTGAATTCTCCAGGCTGTAACGACAAACGCCCTCTCCGGTCCGGAGAGGGCGTTTTCATGTTCAGGCCTGGCGCGGCAAGCGTGCGCGTCAGGTGTTCATGGAATCGAAGAAGTCCGAATTGTTCTTGGTTTCCTTGAGCTTGGACAGAAGGAAATCGATCGCGTCCTGGGTGCCCATCGGATTGAGGATGCGGCGCAGAACATAGGTCTTTTGCAATTCGGTGCGCCCGATGAGCAGCTCTTCCTTGCGGGTGCCGGACTTGAGGATGTCGATGGCCGGGAAGACGCGCTTGTCGGCGACTTTCCGGTCCAGAATGATCTCCGAATTGCCCGTGCCCTTGAACTCTTCGAAAATCACCTCGTCCATGCGGCTGCCCGTGTCGATCAGCGCCGTGGCGATGATGGTCAGCGAGCCGCCTTCCTCGATATTGCGCGCGGCGCCGAAGAAGCGCTTGGGACGCTGGAGCGCGTTGGCGTCCACGCCGCCCGTCAGCACCTTGCCCGAGCTCGGCACCACGGTGTTGTAGGCGCGGCCCAGACGCGTGATGGAATCGAGCAGGATCACCACATCGCGCTTGTGTTCGACCAGGCGCTTGGCCTTTTCGATCACCATTTCAGCGACCTGCACGTGGCGCGTAGCCGGTTCGTCGAAGGTCGAGGCCACCACCTCACCCTTCACCGTGCGCTGCATGTCGGTGACTTCCTCGGGGCGCTCGTCGATGAGCAGCACCATGAGGAAGCATTCGGGATGATTGGTTTCGATGGCGTGGGCGATGTTCTGCAGCACCATGGTCTTGCCGGTGCGCGGCGGCGCCACGATCAGGGCGCGCTGGCCCTTGCCGATCGGCGACACGATGTCGATCACACGGCCCGTGCGGTCCTTGCGGGTCGGGTCGGGGTTCTCGATCTGGAAACGCTGCTCGGGATAGAGCGGGGTCAGATTGTCGAAATGAACCTTGTGACGGGTCTGTTCGGGGTCCTCGAAATTGATGCTGGCGACTTTCAGGAGCGCAAAATACCGCTCATTGTCGCGCGGCGAGCGGATCTCGCCCTCAACCGTATCGCCGGTGCGCAGGCCGAAGCGCCGGATCTGGCTGGGCGAGACATAGATGTCATCGGGACCGGGCAGATAATTGGATTCCGGCGCGCGCAGGAAGCCGAACCCGTCCTGCAGCACTTCCAGCGTGCCGCCGCCAAAGATCGAGGCACCTTCTTCGGCCAGCGCCTTGAGGATCGCGAACATCATGCCCTGCTTGCGCAGGCTGGCCGCGTTCTCGATGTCAAGCTGTTCGGCTAGAGCCACCAGCTCGGCCGGGCTCTTTTCCTTCAGCTCCTGCAGCGACATGCGCTCGCCGGCGCGGCTCTGATCCGATGACACGTTGTCCTCGTCGCCGGCATCATCGTCCATATCGTCATCGTAGCGGTGGTCGTCGTTCATGATCATCTCGGGAGCAAAGGCGAATGGGAAAAAGGGCGGAAGGCGGCCGGGACTCGCGCGGGGCCAGCCTCAACGCCGGACCAGATATGGCCCCGACTGCACCGGCCAGGCGGGATGCCCGGGACATGACTTCGTGTTGGTTGACCCGGGAGCGCGCCAAAACGCCGCCGCCGCAGGTGAAGGAAGGGAACCTGATGTCAGGTTTCCCGAAAATCCGTGCCACAGGCAGGGGCGCGCGTCAAGGTGAAGCGGCGTTGACGCACCATGACCCGCCGTCAATCGGCTCGCCCGGATGCGCGCCATGAGGCATGATGGCCACCGTTACGTATAGGCGAGGCCGGAGCATGTTGAGAATGTATGGGGCGCGCACTCTGGCGCGGTGTTGTGCGATCGCTGTGTCGGTCTGTGTCGTAGGCAGCTGCGCATCGGTGCCCGTCCTGCCTGCGTCCGCTGACAGGCCGGTGGCGCTCGCCCATCTGCCAGCCCTCACCGGCGCCCATTTCCCGCTCGCCTCAGTGCATACCGGGCGGACCTACCACATCCATGTGCGCGTACCGGACGGGTACGACCCGCAGGGCGCGCAAATCTATCCGGTGGTCTATGTGCTGGACGGGGATTCGCTGTGGCCGATCCTGGCGGCGAACCATTTGTTCCTGACCTATGATGACGGCCTGCCTGAAGCGATTGTCGTGGGCATCGCCTACGGTTCGTTCTCGCCTGAGATCAATGCGCGCGGCGTGGACTTCATGCCACCCGGCACGGAGGGGCGCGAGGTGGGAGCGCCGGCCTTTGCGCAGTTTCTGGCCGCCGAGTTGCTGCCGCTGATCGAGGCGCGCTACCGCGCTGATCCCGGCCGCCGGATTTTGTTCGGCCAGTCGTGCGGCGGCAGTTTCGTGCTGTATTCGGCCTTTACCGATCCGGACCTGTTCTGGGGACGTATCGCCAGCAATCCGGCCTTCGCCCCGACAGGGGACTTTTTCTTCGCCGAGCCGCAAACAGCCTCGCGCCCGGACCTGAAGCTGATGATCGCCAGTGGCGAAAATGACTGGCCGGTCTTGCGCCAAGCAGCGTTGCATTGGGGCGCAGCGTGGGATGAGCGTCCGGATCGGCCATGGGGCGCGCGTGTTCACACCATACCCGGCGGCACTCATGCCGCCAATAGCGCCGACGCCTACCGCGCGGGCCTGCGCTGGATGTTCAGCGAGTAAGGCTCAGAACGGCTTCCACACCGCCAGCACGGCGATGATGATCGCCGCGATCGCCGGGACTTCATTGATCAGGCGCCAGAATTTTTCCGTCCTCGGACGCGCACCATTAGCAAACTTGCGCGCGCTGGCGGCGTAGAAGCCGTGCACGCCGCTGAGCGCCAGCACCAGGAGCAGCTTCACATGCATCCAGCCCTGTGAAAACAGGCCGGGATTGGCCACCAGCATGACAATGGCCAGCAGCCAGACCGCGATCAGCGCCGGGTTCAGGATAATCCCGAGCAGGTTGCGTTCCTGGGTCAGCAGTGCGCCTTCCAGCTCACCGCCGGCAATCGCCTGGTGATGATACACAAACAGGCGCGGCAGATAGAGCATCCCCGCCATCCAGAAGATCACGGCGGCGATATGCAGGCCCTTGATGATCTCATAGGCACCGCCGCCGGGAGCCAGAAAACCGATCATGCCGCCGCCTCCTCTTGCCCCATCCCGGCCTCACGGCACGGGCAGCGTCCAAAGCCGGCCGGGCAGATCATCTGACCGCCCGGGGGTTTGAGCCCGTTGGGCCCGTCCAGCGCCGAGACCGCGAGCCCGGCCAGCGCCTTGATGAAACCGGGATGGTGGCCCAGTGCCGGCACCCGATCATAGCCCTTGGCACCATACTCTTCAGCCAGCTCGGCATATTCCTCGTCCAGCTCTACCAATGTCTCGATATGCTCGGACACAAAGGCGATGGGTGACAATAGAATATGGCGCTCGTCGGTGCAGGCGCGTTCGATGGCGTCTTCGGTGGAGGGGCCGATCCAGTTGAGCGGTCCGACCCGCGACTGATAGCAGATCTCGTGATCACTCAGGCCCTCAGGCAGGCGCGCTGCCACGGCGGCTGCCGTCTGCTCGACCTGCCACTGATAGCTGTCGCCGCGCTTGACCACGATTTCCGGCAGGCCATGGGCGGAGAACAGCACCCGTGCATTGGCCGGTGATCCCGCCTTGCGCCAGCTGTCTTCGATCAGTTGGGCATGAGCGGCGATGAAGTCGGCCTCTTGCGGATAGCAGCACACGACACGCGCCGGAGGCCCGCCTGCATCATGCCAAGCTTTGAGCGAAGAGGCTGTGGTGGTTGTGGAGAACTGGGGATAGAGCGGCAGGATGACGATCTCATCGGGCTCGAAGGCGGCGACCTCCTTGACCGCGTCTTTCACGAACGGACGCCAGTAGCGCATGGCCAGGATGACCTTGACCTCGTCACCGGGCAGGGCATCGGACAGCGCCCGGCTCAGGGCGTCGGCCTGTTTGCGCGTTTCGGGTACCAGCGGCGAGCCGCCACCCATCTTGGCGTAATTCTCTTTCGCCGACGGAGCGCGCGTGGTGGAGATGAACCATGCCAGCGGCTCGCGGATGAAACCCGGGGCTCCGATGATTGCTGGGTCGCGGAACAGATTGCGCAAAAACGGGCGCACGTCGTCGGGCCCGTCCGGACCGCCCAGATTGAACAGCACCACTGCAATGCGCCGGGTCATGGTCGTCCTTTTGCGGCTTGTTATCCCTGCCGCAGACGCGCCATCAGACGGGTCACATGCTCAGGCGGGGTCTCGAGATTGATGCCGTGTCCGAGATTGAACACATAGGGCCGGTCCGCCCATGCGGAAAGCAGGCGGTCGACTTCTTTGTCCAGCGCAGCGCCGCCCGCATGCAGCACCGCAGGGTCCAGCTGGCCCTGAACCGGCAGGGTTTTGGGCAGGGCAGATGCTGCCCACTCAGTATCCATGCCATGGTCCAGCGCCAGGGCGGTCACGCCGGTCTCACGCGCATAGCGCAAGGCCTGGGGCCCGGCGCCACGCGGAAAACCGATCACCGGCGCGGTAATGCCCTGGGCCCGCAAGCCGTCCACAATGCGCTTGGTCGGGCGGATCACCACCCGGTCAAACAGGGGATCGGGCAGGCTGTCAGCCCATGAATCAAAGAGTTTGACGACATCTGCGCCGGCCTTCACCTGGTCGGCGAGATAGGTGGTGGTGGCGTCTGCCAGAAGATCGAGCAGCGCGTCGAACCCGGCCGGATCGCTCCAGGCCATGGCGCGCGCCTTGAACCTGTCTTTCGATCCGCCACCCTCGATCATGTAGGTGGCCACCGTCCAGGGCGAACCGGCAAAGCCGATGAGGGTCGTTTCAGCCGGCAGGGCAGCACGCAGGCGCGTCAGCGTGTCGCACACTGGTGCCAGCACATCGCGGGCCCGGTCTTCAGACAGACGCCCGAGATCGGCAGGTGTGACCGGCTCGAGCTTGGGACCCTCGCCGGCTTCAAACCAGACTTTCTGACCCAGCCCGTAGGGCAGGAGCAGAATATCGGCGAACACAATGGCGGCATCGAAACCATAGCGCCGGATCGGCTGCATCGTGACTTCGCAGGCTGCTTCCGGGTTCAGGCAAAACGCGATGAAATCAGGCTGCTGGGCGCGCACCGCCCGGTATTCGGGCAGGTATCGGCCTGCCTGACGCATAAGCCACACCGGAGGGCGCGCGAGGGGCTGGCCGGTAAGCACCTGGAGAAGCGGTTTATCGGTCATGGCGATCTTCACTGTCCTGAGAGGGCGGGGCACGTCACGTCCCCACAGGTAAGTGGTCCTTCCTTATCTTTATTTCCTGAAAGAATGAAAGAGGGGGATCAGTAGCAAGGCTGGGCGCCAATGTGGACAAAGGGGTTTGTCGACCGCGGCGCCCGCCGTTCACAGGGTGTTGAGACGCTCTGTCCACCGCGCGGTCGCGGCTGCATCCATCCGTGTTAACCATGCGTTAACCAGAGTTGACGGGAGGTTAACGCACGCGCCGGCGTGACAGACAGGAGTGGCTTGGCGCTGTCGGCCGGCGGCTTTCCACACACCCCGCCTGTCAACAGGATCCGGGCGCCAGGGTGCCTGTGTCCGGGCGCCCGGAAACGTGGATGTGGAGGATTTCGGGTCCAGCCGCGCTGGGTGTGAACAAGACCGCATTTATGCACGGCGCAAGCGCGCGGATGTTCACAGGGGCGCGGGGCTGGTTTATCGATGGAGTCCGCGCCGGCTTGACCGGTTCACAGACGGAACGTGCGCATGACGACATCCGGCCTGGTCCAGTCCGAAGCCGACGGGCTGCACTTCCACGTCCATATGGTCTCTGATTCCACCGGCGAGACGCTGATGGCCGTGATGCGCGCTTCGGTGGCCCAGTTTCCCGGCGTGCATCCGATCGAGCATTTGTTTGCTCTGGTCCGCTCGCCGCGCCAGATGGACCGCGTGCTGGACCATATCGAAGCCCATCCCGGCGTGGTGATGTTCACCCTGGTCAATCAGGATTTGCGCCGCACACTGGAGGATCGCTGCGCCGAGCTGCGGGTTCCGGCTGTGGCGGTGCTCGATCCCATCGAGGCGACATTGTCAGGCTTTCTGGGCGCGCCGGCTCAAGGCAAGGCGGGTGCGCAGCGTGTGCTGGATGCAGACTATTACCGCCGCATCGAGGCGATGAATTACTGCATGGCTCATGATGACGGCCAGGGCGAGGATCTGGCCAGTGCGGATGTGATCCTGCTGGGCATTAGCCGGACGTCGAAAACCCCGACCAGCGTCTATCTGGGCAATCGCGGGATCCGCACGGCGAATATCCCGCTGGTGCCCGGCGCGGCCCTGCCCGCAGGGCTGGAGCTGTTGAAAAAGCCGCTCATTGTCGGGCTGACCGCGAGCCCGGAGCGGATCATACAGATCCGGCGCAACCGCCTCGTCAATCTGGGCGAGGAAGCGCCCACCAGCTATATCGATGCGGAAACCGTCAAGGATGAGCTGGTGCACGCCCGGCGTCTGTTTGCCCGTCATAATTGGCCGTCGATTGATGTGACCCGCCGGTCCATCGAAGAGACGGCGGCCAAGGTGATCAACCTGCTGACCGAGCACCGGGAAACGCTGAAATCATGACCCTGGTATTGGCCTCCGGCTCGGCCTCGCGCCGGGCGATTCTCGAGGGTGCCGGCGTGGCGTTCGAGGTTGATCCGGCCGGGGTGGACGAGGCGGCCATCAAAAGCGGGTTTACCGGGGAGGCGTCTGCGCTGGCGCAGGTCCTGGCCGATGCCAAGGCGCTGGCGGTATCAGGCCGGCGCGGTGATCTGGTGCTGGGTGCCGATCAGGTCTTGGAGTTCGACGGTGAAGCCTATGACAAGGCACCCGATCCCGAGACTGCGATCAAGCGTCTGCGTGCGTGGCGGGGAGAGACCCATTATCTGCGCGGTGGCCTGAGCGCGGCGCGCGGTGGAGAGATCATCTGGCGCTATCGCAGCAGTTGTGCCCTGCGGGTCCGTCCGGTGTCGGACGCGTTTCTTGACCGCTATCGCCGTGAGGCCGGGGACTATCTGACCAGCACCGTCGGTGGATATGCCTTCGAAGGCCTGGGGGCGCAATTGTTCGACATGGTTGAGGGCGATTACTACGCGGTCCTTGGGCTGCCTTTGCTGCCTTTGCTGGAATTCCTGCGCCAGCAGGGCGTGCTGCAGACATGATGTCGGATGCGCTGATCGCCGGTGTGTGCGGCTGGCCTGTGGCACATTCCCTGTCGCCGGTGATGATGAGTGTGTGGCTTGGTGAGGCGGGCCTGGCCGGACGGTATGTCCATGTGCCGGCGCGTCCGGAGGACTTCGCCGATTGTGTGCGTGCGCGTCTCGACGAGGGTTTCTCCGGCCTCAATGTTACCGTGCCCCACAAACAGGCGGCGCTTGAGCTGAGCGATGAGGCGAGCGACCGCGCGCGTGCGGTTGGCGCAGCCAACCTGTTGGTGTTCCGCAACGGCCGCATCTGCGCCGACAATACCGATATCACCGGCCTCGACGCGGCCCTGGCAGAGGATGACGGGACGGGTCCGGCGGTGCTTATCGGCGCGGGTGGTGCCGCGCGGGCGGCCATGTGGCGGCTGGCGCGTCAGGGCCGCGAGGTGCGCATCGTGAACCGTACGGCGGCCCGGGCCGAGGCGCTGGCAGAGGCGTTCGGCGTGGACGCCGCCATCCATCAGGCGGCAGATGCCCAGGCGCTGGAGGACGCGCGGCTGATCATCAATGCGAGCGTGCTGGGCATGACAGGTCAGCCACCCCTCCACGCCAGCCTTGAGGCTGCCGCGCGCGGCGCGCTGGTCTTTGACATGGTCTACACGCCCCTGCGCACAGCACTTCTCCGGGACGCAGACACGCTCGGCCTGCGCACAGCTGATGGTCTGGGCATGCTGATCGGTCAGGCGCGCCCGGCGTTTGAGGCCTTCTTCGGGACGCCCGCCCCGGCCGGGGACGGCGTCCGGGCCCGTCTGGAATCGGTACTGGAGGGGCGGGGATGATCATTGTCGGGCTTACAGGCTCTATCGGCATGGGCAAAACCACCACTGCGCGCCTGTTTGCCGAGGAAGGCGCGGCTGTGTTCGATGCGGATGCGGCTGTTGCAGAACTCTACGCGCCCGGCGGCGCGGGGACGGCGGCAGTGGCGCAGGGCTTTCCAGGTTGTGCGGACCTGGACACCGGCGTGGACCGGGCAGCGCTGTCAGCATCGCTGCAGGCGGATCCGTCCGGCTTTGCGCGCCTGGAGGCCCTGATTCATCCGCTGGTGGAGGCTGAGCGCCAGGCGTTTTTCGCCAGGGCGAAGGCCGAGGGCCGCGGGCTGGCCGTGCTGGATGTGCCGCTCCTGTTCGAGACCGGCCAGCATGAGCGGGTGGATGCCATTGTCGTGGTCAGCGCCCCCGAAGATGTGCAGCGCGAACGGGTGCTGGGGCGGGACGGGATGAATGCGGACAAGCTTGCCGCCATACTGGCCCGCCAGACCCCTGATTCGCACAAGCGGGCTGAGGCCCATTATGTGATCGATACCAGCCAGGGGGTCGACTCGGCCCGCGCGCAGGTGCGCGCCGTTATCATGGCACTGACAGGAGAGCGGGCATGACCGGCCGGCAGGTGATTTTCGATACCGAGACCACGGGTCTGCACCCCGAAGAGGGCCATCGGATCACTGAAATCGGCTGTGTGGAGTTGGTCGATCTGGTTCCGACCGGCCGGGACCTGCGCCTTCTGGTCAATCCCGAGCGCGATATTGACGCGGACGCTGAACGCATCACCGGCCTGACGCGGGCCATGCTGCGCGACAAGCCCAAATTTGCGGCCGTGGCCGATCAGGTGCTCGATTTCTTCGCGGACAGTCCGATCATTGCCCACAATGCCAGCTTCGATATGGGCTTCATCAATATGGAGCTGAGCCGCTGCGGGCGGGCACCACTGGACGCGGCGCGCTTTATCGACAGTGCGGCGCTGGCCCGGGAGAAATTTCCCGGCTCACCGGCCAGCCTCGACGCGCTGTGCAAGCGCTTCAACATCTCCCTCGACAACCGGACCAAGCACGGGGCGCTGGTGGATTCCTATCTGCTGGCAGAGGTCTGGCTGGAGCTGCACGGCGGGCGCGAACAGGCTTTGGGGCTTCTTGGTGAGGCGAGGGCTGGCGGGGTGGTGGTGTTCGCCCCGAGGCGTCCGCGCCCTCAGGCTCTCAGCGCGCGGATCACGGCGGCGGAAGCCGAAGCCCATGCCCGCTTCGTGGCGGAGCTCAAAAACCCTGTCTGGGACCGGGTTTTGGCAGACACGCATGGGCGGGCCAACTAGGTCCGTTCAGGGATCTGGCCCGTGCGCCGGGCTTCATTGAGCCGCCCGCGCAGCACCAGAAGCTCGACATTGTCCGGATCGGACGCCAGGGCCTGATTGAGGTCGGCAGCGGCGGCGTCAAACTCGCCCAGCTCGAGCCGGGCAGCGGCGCGCACACCCAGTGCACCCGGCTCACCCGGATTGAGCACCAGGGCTGCGTCCGCGGCGGCCACGGCTTCGTTCAGATCGCCGCTGGCATAGGCGGCATCGGCCAGACCGCGGGCAAGGCCGGCATCGCGGGGTGCGAAATCCAGTCCGCGGGCGAAAGCGCGGGCCGCTTCGTCGAACTGCCGGGCGCGCATGAATCCATCGGCAGCCTGGCCGAACAGGATGGCCCGGCTCATGTCGCTGGCAGCGGTTGCGCCTTCAGCGGTTGCGCGCAAGCGGGCGGCACCGGTCGCCGACCAGCCCTCGGCGATCTGCGCCAGGCCGGCGCAATGCTCTGATGCCCAGCCTCCGCCCTGGGCGCGCCAGATCAATGCATCTTCATAGGCTGCGGCGGGATCGGTCGACACGCGGTCGAGACAGGCGCGGTAGCGGTCGTCGTCCTGGAGGGCGGAGGCGGCCGATGGCAGCGTGCCCGCGATCAGAGCGGCAAGGACGAGGCGTCTCATGGCGGGCTTCCCTCCGGATGGTCTCTCACCTAAGGCTAGCGCCTAAAGGGAGGATGCGTCCATGACACAGGCCCGCTCATGCCTGCTCATAGGTTACGGGTATGTCGCCCGGGCCACAGCCGCGCGGCTGAACGCAGCGGGGTGGCGCGTGTCTGCGACCGCGCGCTCCGGGGAGGCTGCAGCACTGGTGGAGGCTGACGGTGTGGCGGTGGTGCGTGCCGATCCTGCCCTGCCAGCAGGATGCGCCGCGCTGCGCGCTTCCGTCGAGGCTCATGACGCGGCGATCTCCAGCGTTCCGCCGGGTCAAGGCGGCGATCCGGTCCTGCCGGCGCTGCTGGGGTTGGCGTCGGGCGGCACCTGGCTGGGTTATCTCTCGACCACCGGCGTGTATGGGGATCGTCAGGGCGGATGGGCGTTTGAGTGGGAAGCGCCGACGCCGGGCGAGCCACGCTCGATGGCCCGTGCGCATGCCGAGGCGGGCTGGCAGGCGCTCGGCGCACGGGTATTCCGCCTGGGCGGTATTTATGGGCCCGGACGCAGCGCGCTGGACCGGGTGCGTGCCGGAGAGCGGTCCGTCTGGGTGAAGCCGGGTCAGGTGTTCGGGCGCATTCACGTGGACGATATCGCGGCAGCGCTGGTCGCGGCGCTCGAGCAGCCGAATGCGCAGGGTGTGTTTAACCTGGTCGATGATTGGCCATCGGATCAGGCAGAGGTCGCTCACGGCGCGGCAGAGCTGTTAAACGAACGTCCGTTGAAAGAGCGTACGTTCGATCCTGGCGCTGTCAGCCCGATGCTCGCGAGCTTTTATCGTGAGTGCCGACGTGTTTCGAACGTTCGTGCGAAAGCGCTCCTGGGCTGGCGTCCGGCCTATCCGCACTGGAAAACCGGTCTAAAGGCGATTTTGACTGAAGAAAAGAAGAAATAAAATCAGTAGCTTGGAGATTTACCGTTGCAAAATCGCCGTTTTCAGCGCCTGAGCCCTATACCGGTGCGCTTGATGAGATTTCAGCGCCTCTGAGCGCCGCAATTTTCGGTATCAGTACGCACCTGAACTCACGCTGGCGGTGAGCCGACGGCAGACCTCGTCCAGCTGCTCCAATGTCGAGAAGTGAATCTGGACTGCACCGCGCTCGCCGCTATGTCGGATGTCAACGGTGAGACCAAGGTGCTCGGAGAGGTCGGCTTCCAGCGCGCGGGTGTCAGGATCCTTGGCGATCGACTTGCGTTCGGGGGCGGCCTTTCCCGCCGCGGGTTTTCCAACAGCGTCGCGTGCGAGCTGCTCGGCTGCCCGGACCGACAATCCGCCCTCGACAATGCGCCGGGCCAGCCCCTCGGGATCGGAGCTTGCCGCCACCGCCCGGGCATGACCCGCGGTCAGGGCGCCCGATTGCAACAGCTCCAGAACGGCACCCGGCAGTGCCAGCAGGCGCAGCATGTTCGCCACATGGGCACGTGATTTGCCGATGGCGCGGGCGACGTCTTCCTGGGTATGACCGAAGCGGTCTACCAGCTGGCGCAAGGCCTGAGCTTCTTCCACAGGATTAAGGTCGGCGCGCTGGACGTTCTCGACAATGGCGATTTCCAGCGTCTCGCGATCGGTAAGCTCGCGTATCACCACAGGCACATCATGCAGGCCGGCGCGCTGGGCGGCCCGCCAGCGGCGTTCACCGGCGACGATCTGGTAGCGCCCGTCATCGCCCGGCATGGGCCGCACCAGCAGGGGCTGCAACAGGCCCTGCCCGGCAATACTGCCGGCCAGCGCCTCGAGCTCGGCCTCGTCAAACTGCTTGCGCGGCTGGTCGGGATTGGGGCTCAGAAGCGCAACGGGCAACGTGCGTGGACCTGCGCCGCCGGCGCGTGTGGTCTCGGCTTCATCGGCGCGCAGGGCGTCGGCCTCTTCGCCCTCGCCCAACAAGGCAGACAGGCCGCGGCCGAGGCCGCGATTGCGCGGGCGATCGTCAGCGCCGCTCATGCCGGCGCCATCATGTCAGCGGCCCGGCGCTCCTGGCGGACCACTTCACGGGCGAGGCCCAGATAGGCCTGCGAGCCCGAGCAGGCGAGATCGTAGAGCAGGACCGGCTTGCCGAAGCTGGGGGCCTCCGAGACGCGGACATTGCGCGGTATGACCGTGTCATACACCTTGTCACCGAAATGCGTGCGGACATCGGCGGCGACCTGGGCGGAGAGGTTATTGCGCTTGTCATACATTGTCAGCACAACACCTTGAATTTCGAGGTCTTTATTGAGGTTGCCGCGGACCAGCTCAATGGTCCGCATGAGCTGGGTCAGACCTTCCAGCGCGAAGAATTCGCATTGCAGCGGCACCAGCACCGAATCTGCGGCGGTCATGGCGTTCACCGTCAGGAGATTGAGCGAGGGCGGGCAATCAATCAGCACGTAGTGACAGGTCTCCCCGCGCGCGCTCAGTGTGCGGCGGAAGCGGTCGATGGCGTGGCGCAAGCGGTAGGACCGGCGCGGCGCGCTGGCCAGCTCCAGCTCCACGCCCGACAGGTCGGCATCCGACGGGATCAGGGACAGACTGGGCACGCTGGTCTCGATCAGCGCCTCGTCCATGGGCCGCTCGGAGACCAGCACATCATAGGAGGTCGCCTTGCGCTGCGCGCGGGACACACCCAGTCCGGTGGAGGCATTGCCCTGGGGATCCAGATCAAGCACCACCACGCGCTGGCCGATGGCGGCGAGGGCCGTTGCCAGATTGATGGCGGTGGTGGTCTTGCCTACGCCCCCCTTCTGGTTGGCGATGGCGATGACTTTGGGCGGCGCGGCGCGGTCGGAGGACATGGGGCTAACTCCCTGATGGACAGGATGGCGGCATCGCGGGAGGTCCGGCTGGGTATGACCTCAAGATCAAACGTCCAGCTTTTCCGTGCCCGGGTCAATTCCTCGCGGTACTTTGCGCCCTTGGGGAGGAGGGCGCGCGCCCCCTTTTCCACAAAAGGATGCACATAGCCCAATAAAGTCTCCAGGGGGGCCATGGCCCGCGCCGTGACAACATCCACCGCGGGGACGTCAGCGAGGGTCTCGACCCGCACCGGCAGGACGGTCACGGGCGCGCCCGTGGACGCGGCGACGGCTTTGAGGAATTGCGCTTTCTTCTGGACCGATTCCACCAGTGTCACATGAGCGCCGGGCAAGCCCGACTGCATCAGCCCGTAGGCGATCGCGAAGCCCGGAAACCCGGCCCCGGCCCCCAGATCGGCCCAGCGGACGGCCTGCGGGGCCAGTTGATAGATCTGCCAGGAATCCAGCGCGTGGCGGAACCAGAAATCCTCCAGCGTGGACCGGCCCACCAGATTGGTGTGGGCGTTGGTCTCTGCCAGCAGATCGCGCCAGCGCTCGAACCGGGCGATTGTTTCACGTGAAACACCGGTTTCGGCGTGAAAGGCGGCAGCGTCATAGAGATCGGTCATGGCTCAGGCCGAGCGCCGGTCGGCGCGCTTGAGGTGGGCCAGCAATGCCGTGAGCGCGCCGGGCGTCACGCCCTCGATCCGCGCCGCCTGGCCCAGCGTGGCGGGCGAGGCCGCCACGAGCTTCTCGCGCACCTCGTTGGAGAGCCCGCCGACCGCCGTATAATCAAAGCCGGCCGGAATGCGCACGCCCTCATCGCGGCGGAAGGCGAGAATGTCGGCGTCCTGCCGGTCGAGATAGCCGTGATACACCGCATCAATCTCGATCTGCTCGGCGATGGGGGCGGGCAGGTCATGGAGCTGCGGCCAGACCTGAACCACATCGCCCCAGCGGATCGACGGATAGGACAACAGCTCCAGCAAATCCCGGCGCTTGCCGTCCTGATTGACCTTGAGCCCGGCGCGGGCCGCTTCGGCGGGCGTCAGGCTCAGCTCGCGGGCCAAGGCGCGGGCGCAGGCCAGCGCGTCGGACCGGGCGCGCCAGGATGTTTCACGTGAAACACTGGCCGCGCCCAGGGCGATCGCCTTGTCGGTCAGGCGCTGGTCGGCATTGTCGGCGCGCAGGGTGAGCCGGTATTCGGCGCGCGAGGTGAACATGCGATAGGGTTCGGTGACGCCGCGCGTGATCAGATCGTCGATCATCACGCCGATATAGGCTTCGGAGCGGTCCAGAATGAAGGGCGCGCTATCCGAGACGGCCAGCGCGGCGTTGAAGCCCGCCATCAGGCCTTGAGCCGCCGCTTCCTCATAGCCTGTCGTGCCGTTGATCTGGCCGGCCAGCCACAGGCGCGGCATGCGGCGCACTTCCAGCGTGGCGGACAGCTCGCGCGGATCCACATAATCATACTCGATGGCGTAGGCGTAGCGGCGCACTTTCGCGTGCTCCAGACCCGGAATGGTCTTCAGGAAGGCGTCCTGAACGTCCGCGGGCAGGGAGGTGGAGATGCCATTGGGATAGACCGTATCGTCATCCAGCCCCTCTGGCTCCAGAAACACCTGGTGCCCGGTGCGGTCGGCGAAGCGCACCACCTTGTCCTCAATGGACGGGCAATAGCGCGGACCCCGCCCCGCAATCGCGCCGCCATAAACCGCCGAGTGCTGCAGATTGGCGGCAATGATCGCGTGGGTCGCCTCTGTGGTGCGGGTGATGCCGCAGGCGATCTGGGGGACCGTGATTCTGTCTGTCAGGAAGGAGAACGGGACCGGCTCGGCATCCGCCGCCTGCATTTCCAGCGACGCCCAGTCAATGGTGCGGCCATCCAGGCGCGCCGGCGTGCCGGTTTTCAGCCGCCCCATGCGCACACCCAGCCCGTAGAGCCGGTCCGACAGGCCGATGGCCGGTGCCTCGCCATCGCGGCCCGCGGGAATGCGCTCGGCCCCGCGATGGATCACGCCCTTGAGGAACGTGCCGGTGGTTAGCACCACCGCGCCGGCGCGCCACTCGCGTCCCTGCGCATCAATGACCCCGGCGCATGCGCCGTCCTCGATGATCAGATCCTCGGCGGCCGCCTCGACGATGGCGAGGTTGGCGGTCTCGCGCAGCGCTGCCTGCATGGCTTCGCGGTAGAGTTTGCGGTCGGACTGGGTGCGGGGCCCCCGCACGGCGGGGCCCTTGGAGCGGTTGAGCATGCGGAACTGGATGCCCGACGCGTCCGCCACCCGCCCCATCAACCCGTCCAATGCGTCCACCTCGCGCACCAGATGACCCTTGCCGAGCCCGCCAATGGCCGGATTGCAGCTCATCTCGCCGATTGTGACGGCCTTGTGGGTGAGCAATAGCGTCGCCGCGCCCAGACGTGCGGAGGCACTCGCGGCCTCGCACCCGGCATGGCCGCCGCCGATGACGATGACATCCCAGGCGCGGGCCGGGACGGGGTTGAGGTCGAGGGTCATGGATAAAGGTCCGGTTCGCCAGTCCGGGCGCGTCTGCGGTCAGCGCGCCCGCCAGTGCCGCTCACATAGGCGATGATCGCGGCAGAGTCGAGGCGCCGGGCTTGGAGGGAGCCTTATTTGCCGATGCAGAACTGGCTGAACACGCGGTCCAGAACGTCCTCCACATCCACCCGGCCGGTCAGGCTCTCCAGCGCCCGCAAGGCCAGGTGCACATCGGCGGACGCCAGCTCAGGCCCGCGCGCGAGGCTGGCGCGCGCGCTGCGCAAATGGTCCAGCGCCCGGCTCACCCCTTCGCGATGACGGGCGCGCGACAGGGCGGGGGCTTCGCGATTGCCCAACCGGGCTTGCACCTCACGCTCCAGCCAGGCCTCCAGCTTGGTCAGCCCGTCTCCGGACGCGGCGGACATGGCGAACGCCACCACGCCGTCTGGCGCCGCGAGCTGGGGTTTGGCGAGATCGGTTTTGTTCAGCGCCAGCGCATCCCCGAACCTCAAATGCCCGGCGAGGGCGGCGAGGGATGTTTCACGTGAAACATCTACCACGCCGATGCGCAGATCGGCGTCCTCGGCGCGGGCCAGCGCCCGGCGCACGCCCTCGGCCTCTACCCGGTCGGCGGCCTCGCGCAGGCCGGCGGTGTCCGCCAGGATCACCGGGAAACCGGAAAGGACGAGGCGCACCTCCACCACATCGCGCGTGGTGCCGGGAATATCGGTGACGATGGCCGCATCGCGCCGGGCCAGCGCGTTCAAAAGCGAGGATTTACCGGCATTGGGCGCGCCGATCAGGGCGATGGCAAAGCCCTCGCGCACCCGCTCGCCGCGTCTCGCATCATCCAGATGAGCATCCAGCGCGGCGATCAGGTCATCCAGCGGCGCAGCCGCCGCGTCCGACAGGCTGTCGGGCACGTCGTCCTCGTCAGGAAAATCGATCTCGCCCTCAAGCGACGCCAGCACGGAAATCAGCTGTTCGCGCCAACCGTCATAGAGCGTGCGCAGGGCCCCGGTCATCTGGGCCAGAGCCTGGGCGCGCTGGCCTTCGGTCTCGGCGTCGATGAGGTCGGCGAGCCCTTCAGCCTCCGTCAGGTCCAGCTTGCCGCGCTCGAAGGCGCGGCGTGTGAAATCACCCGGCCCCGCCGGTGACAGGTCCAGCACCAGGAGCGCATTGGCCAGAGCGCCGATTACCGCTGGCCCGCCATGCACGTGCAGCTCGGCGCAATCCTCGCCGGTAAAGCTGGCCGGTCCCGGAAACCAGATTGCTAGGCCCTGATCGATCTCGCCGCCGTCCTCTGCGTGAAACCGGCGCAGGACGGCGCGGCGCGGTGCCGGCCGGGGCAGGCCGGTGAGGGCGTCCAAAGCCGGACCGGCATTGGGGCCGCTCAGGCGCATTACCGCCACCCCGGCCCGGCCGGGCGCGCTGGCCAGGGCAAAGATCGTCTCCCTCATGACGGGTTCAGCGCCCGGTGCCGCCGGCAGCCTTGCCCATCAGGTCCATGAACTGCTTTTGCCATTCGCCGCCAAATGTCATCCAGCCGCGCATCAGCGCCTCGGGCTCCAACGCCTCCATATTGGCGCTCATGCGCTTGCTCATTTCTTCCACGAGCTGCTCGTTAAGGGGCGTCACATCGGGCAGACCGAAGAAGGCGCGCGCCTCCTGCGGCGTGCAGTCGATTTCAACATTGACCTTCATGGGGGCCTCGCTTCACTGTCCGGGCTCCCAGCCCTATCATAGCCGACACACCGCTCAAAGCGATCGTGAAGGGAGCTTCCATGCCCGCCAAGGACATCACCATCACCGGCCCGGACGGGTCTTTCTCCGCCTACGCCGCCGGATCGGGTCCGGCCATTGTTGTGTTGCAGGAGATATTCGGCGTCAATCATGTGATGCGCGCCATCTGTGACGATCTCGCCGCCCAGGGCTGGCTGGCCCTCTGTCCGGACCTGTTCTGGCGGATCGAGCCGGGCATCCAGATCACCGACAAGACAGATGCGGAATGGAAGCAGGCCTTTGATCTTTTTGGAAAATTCGATGTGGACGCGAGCCTGAAAGACCTTGCTGCCACGATCGATCATGCGCGCCGTGCCGGCACCGGCAAGGTCGGCGCGCTCGGCTACTGCCTCGGCGGCCAGTTGGCCTATTTGACGGCCTGCCGCACCAATGCGGACGCGGCCGTGGGCTATTACGGCGTCAATATCCAGACCCGTCTGGACGAGGCGGCGCACATCACAAGCCCGCTCATGCTCCATGTGGCGGGCAAGGATGAATACGTGCCGCCCGAGGCCCAGGCGCAGATCCACGCCGCTCTGGATGATCATCCTCACGTCACGATCCATGACTATCCTGAACGCGATCATGCCTTTGCCCGGGTGGGCGGTGCGCATTATCACGCCGGCGACGCCGATCTCGCCAACACGCGCACCCGCGCCTTTTTCCAGACCCATCTGAAATGAGACCCATGACCCGCTTCCTCGTCTGTACCTCCAGCCTGCCATTCCTGGCTCTGCTCGCCGCATGCGGTCCCGAGGCGGCACCCCCGCCGGACGCGCCCCCGCCGCCGCCTCCGGCCATGGAGCAGCTGCAGGCGCCGGAAGAAGAGAGCCGGGCTGAAGCTGACCGCTGGCTGGCCGGCATTGATGTGGGGGCCTATCTCGATTGCGCCCGGGAGCAGGGCGTCACGCTGCTCAGCGCTCACCGCACCGGACCACGTCCGGGTTTTGCGGAGAATGATCATGAATCGGCGCTGCAATCAGCTGCCGACGGGGCGGTCTTCGTGGAATTCGATATCGGCCTCACCGCCGACGACCGTCTGGTGCTGATGCATGACCGCACCCTTGAGCGAACCACCACTGGCACCGGCCGCGTGGAAGACATGACGTTCGACGAGATCGCGGCCTTCCGCCTGGTGGATAATGACGGCAAGGCGCTGGACGGCAGAGCGGACGAATTTCAAGAATTCATGGCCGAGATCGATGGCCGGGCCATCGCGCAGCTCGACCTGAAGGGCTCGCTCACCCATGAGCGCCTGATGCAGGATGTGCGCGCGCTGGATGCGCTGGATCGTGTGCTGGTCATCACCTATCGCCTCGATCAGGCCATCGCGCTGCATGAGATGGCACCCGAAGTCATGATCTCGGCGGGCATCCGCTCGCTGGAGGACCTCGCCACGCTGGAAGAGGCCGGCGTGGATCTCACCCGGATTGTCGCCTGGCTGGGACTGGGCGAAGGCAATGCCGCGCTGGATGCGGCGCTGGCCGAAAAGGGCGTCGAGACCAGTTTCGGCAATTTCCGCGCCGAGCGCGAAGGTGCCGCCGATCACACCGTCTGGGCGCGAACCGGTGTGGAGGTCATCTCGGTGGACAATGTGCCAGCCGCCGCCGCCGCGCTCGACGCCCGCGCACGATCGCGCGCCCTTCTGGAGGCCTGTCCCGCCGCCCGGGGTGGACTCTGACGCGCCGCACGCCACTTAACACCATCAGAATATCCAAACAGGAGGGCCGATCCATGACCCGACACGATCTATTGCGCACCACGCTGGGGGCGCTGGCGTCCGCCGGCCTTGTCACGGCCGCGGCTTGCGGTGAGGCGAGCCAGACACCGGCCGGCGCGGCTGCCAGTTCAGCAGGCTTCGCGGCCAGCGCCGGGGCCGTTTCCAGCGATGATCACGGGCAGGCCGACTGGCGCATCACGCTGGCCCCGCTGCCCTATGCCTTTGATGCGCTGGCCCCTGTGATCGATGCCGAGACCATGGAGCTGCACCATGGCCGCCACCATCAGGCCTATGTGAACGGGCTCAATGCTGCTCTCGAAGCGCGGCCCGACCTGCAGGGCGTGGCCCTTGAAGACATTCTGGCGCAGGTTTCCGGCCTTCCGGGAGCGTTCCGCAATCATGGCGGCGGCCACTGGAACCATGATTTCTTCTGGACCTCGATGACCGCGCCGGGAACCGGCGGCGAACCGTCAGCGGAGCTGTCGGGTGCCATTGAAGAGGCTTTCGGCTCGCTCGACGCAATGAAGGACGCCTTCAACCGCGCCGGCGGCAGCCAGTTCGGATCCGGCTGGGCCTGGCTGATCGTCAATGACGCGGGCGCGCTGGAAGTCACTGCCACGCCCAATCAGGACAATCCGTTGATGGACGTGGCCCCGGTGCGCGGCACGCCGATCCTGGGCAATGATGTCTGGGAGCATGCGTACTACGTCCAGTACCGTAACCGGCGCGGCGATTATCTGAGCGCCTGGTGGGATGTGGTGGACTGGTCGGTGGCCAGCGAGCGCTACGCGGCCGCGGTTCAGGACTAGCGCCGGGACCTAGCGATTGCCTTGCGGCGCGGCGGCCAGGGCGAGGCGGGCGAGCAGATCGCCCACAATCGCCTCGGCTGGCGCGCCGGTGCGCTTGACCGCCCGCTCGGTCTCGAAGGCCCGCTGGCGCGCCTGGTCGAGACGGCGGCCGCGCCAGGCGCGCAGGCCCTGTTTGAACGCATCGGCGGGCGGCCCGAAGCGCGGCGCACCCGCGCGCATCATCGCCTGGGGGTCGCCGCCTGCGGCGTGTACCTGATCGAATTGATCGAGCCGCCGTTGAAGCGCGCGCAAGACGCCCACCGCTGACAGTCCGCCGCCCATGGCCCGCGCATAGGCGAGATCGGCCCGCGCGGCGTCGCCGCTCAGGGCTGCATCGAGGATCTGGTCCATGGCTGCGTCTGACCCCACCGCAGAAATGGCCGCGATGTCCTCACGGGTCACAGCGCTGTCCGCCTCGCCACGCTGCGCCTTCAGGCCCTTGTAAACAACAAGCTTTTCAATCTCGCCACGGGCCAGGGCCCGGTCGCCCTCGAGATAGGGTGCGAGCACGGCACGCGCATCCGGCTCCAGGCGCAGACCTTCTTCGGCTAGCATGGCATCGGCCAGCTGCAACAGATCGCGGGCCTCATCGGCATAGCAGGCAATGGCGTAGCTGGTGCGCCCGTCCTCGGCCGCCTTGCGCAGTTTTGATCCCTTTTTGAGATCGCCCGCCTCGATCACCAGGCGCGCTTCAGCCGGCGCGGCTCCTGAGTCCAGCTCGGCCAGAAATCCGGCGACCGCCGCCATATCGCCGGACAGGCGCAGGCGCACCAGCCGGTCCCCGCCGGTCAGGGAAAGGGCCGCCATGGCGTCAGCCAGGGCAGCTGGATCGGCTTTTAGATCATCGTCGGTGAGCCGGGTGACGCAGAACGGATCGTCCAGATCCGGAACCAGGGCCGCGGCCAGCTGGGTGGCGCGCTCGCGCACCAGACCGCCGTCAGGCCCATAGACCAGGAAGACCGTCCCGTCCGGCGCGGGCTTGGCGATCATGCGGTCGGCGTCGCGAGCCTGAACCTTCACGGTGTGGCCTTCATCACCGGTTTGAAGCGGGTGCGCGCCGCCGCAGCTCTACAGCCAGCGTCTGGGCCAGGCGTTCGGCAATTGCGCGCGCCGCGCGCGCTTCGGCATCGCTGCGCGCCGCAATCAGAGCAGCCGGGTCGCCGGGCGCATCAAACTGGACGGTTTCACTGATTCGGCCGCGTATGGGTGCCGCACCGTCGCGTTCCAGCGAATACCGGGTGACCGCTGTGAGGTTATAGCGCGAGGCCACACCACTGGCGGAAATGCCGATGGGGGCCTCCTGCGATGTGGTGGCAAGTGCAAGACGATAGGGGCTGTCCCCGTCTCCCAGGTGCCGGCGCAGCGCGGCGTCGACCAGATAGTCGATCCGGTCTTCACCCGACTGGATGGCAAGGCCGGGCAGCGCGGCGTACCCCGCACCGGCATAGAGTGGCTGGAAGCCGCATCCGCCTGCCGTTAGCAAGGCCAGCCCGGCAGCCAGGGCGGCACCAGAAGGCAGGAATCGGATCATGGATGCAGCCTCCGGCTCGCCGTCAGTTGGGAATATTCTGAATCCGCAGCTGCCGGGCCCGGGTCAGGATCGCGTTTTCCACCTGCAGGCGGGTCGCAGCGTCCACCGAAGCGTCGCGCCATTCGCCTTCATCTGCGCGCACCTGCTTGAACAGTTGCACACTCAGCGCGTCGGCGCGCAGGCGTGTATCCAGAATATACACCGTAGCGCGGAACCGCTCGGACGGCGCTTCGGGGATGGCATACCAGTCGGTAATGATGACGCCGCCGAACGGGTCGGCCTCGCTGACCGGCATGAAGTGCAGCACTTCAAGGCTCGCACGCCAGAGCAGGCTGTTCACACCGATTCCGGCCTCGCTGCCATCGGCATTGCTGGCCGCGCCGCGATTGAACAATCCGCCCAGAAAGCCTTGCTCTCCGGCAGACGCCGACTCGGCGGGGCGCTCGCGGGTGCCGCAGGCGGTGACGGTAAGGGCGCAAGCCAGCGCGGCGGCGGTGAGAGCAGGCAGGCGGGACAGGGTCATGCGGTGGCGTCTCCGGACAGGGCGCGGCCAAAAAAAACAGGTCTGATGCTGCAGGGTTATACCATGCTGGACGGGGCTGGCCAGCGCCGCGCGCGGGGGCTGCATACACTCGGGAACCGTGTCCTGGGCGCCACAGGATCCGCGCGTGCTCGCCTTCATCCCCGTGCACAGGCTTGACCAGCGCCTGCCAGGCTCTGCACAACTCTCGTCGCACGTCCGGGGGGACGGGGCTGAGCGGCGCGGACCGCGCGCACAGGGAAATCATGGCCCACCCGGCGCGGTCCGTGTACGTTTGCCGCTAAGCGGGCCTGACACCGCCAGACAGGCCCCCTCCGCCGCCCCTTAGCCGACCGGACCCCTTCATGACCCGATCCGCCCGCCTCGCCGCCGCCTGCAGCGCGGCGGTTTTGACGGCCCTGATTACGCCCGGCCTCCATGGTGCGGACTTGCCCGCAGGCCTTCAGGCGACGGCGCAGGCCGATGTGGATCTGGTGCTGGTGCCTGGCTCGGGCGCGCCGCGGCCGTCACCCTATGGCGCTGTGGCCCTGCGCTGGAGCGCGGACGCCGTGCGGCCCTCGGGCCTGCGGTGGGGGATCGATCTGGCGGGCGAAGCGGTCTCGGGCGATGGCCGCCGCGGTCTGGCACGCTCGCTCACTGATTGCTCAGCATGCCCCCGGGCGGCCGATGGCCGTGCTCTGTCCGGCCTGGTCACCGGTCTGTCCGGTCAAACGGGCAGCGCGCCTGCCAGCGGAGCGGCTGGCCTGTCTCAGGCCGCGGTCTGGGTGCAGACCGGCTTTGTGCGCATGCGCGCCGGGATTGCCGAAGGTGCGGCCGGGCAGGAACGCCCGGACCGGCCCGGTGCCGTGCGCACGCTGCGCGCCGATGGCGGGCTGATTGATCCAACAGGGTTGGCGCTTGTGGATACCGGGCTGTCTCTTGCCGGCCCCGCGCCCGGTGTGTCGATCCAGACCCGCCGCCTGATCGGCTTGCGCGCGACGGCCTCTTACACCCCGGATGCCGGCTGGCGCAGCGCCGGGCGGTCCCGGGCTGCGGGCCCGGACCGTGTGCGCGCCGATGTGCGCAATGTCTGGGCGCTGGCCGCGTCCTTCGACCGGCGCAGCCCGCAAAGCGGCGTGCGCTGGCGCGCCTATGCCGGCGCGGAAACCGGGCGCGCGGCCGGGCCGGATGCGGCCCTGCTGCGCGATCCCTGGGCCGTGTCGGCGCGGCTGGCGCGCTCTGAAGGCGATGTCTCGCTGGGGCTTGCCTGGCTCAAGACCAATGATGGGTTGGCGGGCGCAGATTACGAGGCGCTGAGCGCCTCGGCCTCGCTGGAACGCGGCGACTGGCTGTTCAGCGCCGAGGCGGGAACCGCGCGCGCCGGCCTGGCGCCCCGGGAGGGACGGAGCGTCCAGCTGTCCGCCTCGCGCCTTGTCGGTGATCATGCGGTCATCGGACTGGCCGCCAGCCTGGCCGACGAAGCAGGCCCCGGCTTGCAAGACCGGCACCGCGCGCGGCTTGCCTTGGAGGCAGGGTTGCGTTTTTGACACGGTCCGCCGGGACTCGGCGCGTGCTGCAGCGGGTTATGCTTACATCGTGAAACCCGATGCGATATAGATCATTGATCCAAGCGCCGTGTGCGCCAAGCAATCAAGGGCTGGAGCCCGGTCCGTCATGTCTATGGCACGACCTGTTTTGCTGAGTGTCTGCGCCGCCGCCCTGCTTTGGGCGGCGCCGTCGGCCCATGCCTTTGAGGATCAGGGCGGCGTCCGCCTGTCCCTGTCGGGCCTGGCCTCTCCGAACAGCGTGCGCCTGGCGCCGGACCTCTCGCGCCAGTCCGGCGAACAAGCCAATCTGCAGCGCCTGATCGACGCGGCCGCCCCGGCGACGGGTGCGGATATCGACACCGATGTGTTCGAAGCCCTGCGCGCCGCCGCTGCCGCATCCGAGGCAGCGCGCGAGGCGCAAGAGCGCGCGTCCGAGCTGACGCCCGCGACCGGCCTCGACGATACAGGCTCGGCCTCGGCTCTGCCCTGGTATCAGCGCTTCACCCTCGCGCCGGCGGAAACCCGCTCGGTCTGGGGTAATCGTTCGGTGCAGGAATTCCAGATCCAGGCGGGTGCGCGCTGGGGTGTCACGCTGGGCTATGCCGACAGCGAGCGGCGCCAGCAGAGTTTCGGCCTTGAAGATTTCTCCGCCGGTGCCTTTTTCAGCCTGTCCGACCGGGTGCGTCTGGGCGGCCAGGTGCGCTTCACCTCCCCCGAAGACGAGATTTTCGGTGAAGAGGGCGATGAGCGCCGCCCGGAAATCCGCTTTGAGTCGGCATTCCGGTTCTAGATTTCAGTTTTTGATGGGTTGATTGAGCCGCGCGCCCTCTGGCGTGCGCCTGAAAACGGTTGCGTGCCGGACAACTTGGCCACGATATTCACCCGCTTGACTCATATGTTCGGTCGCGTTGAAATCCGGGTTTGCAAAAGACACGCGCCAAGCCTGTAGCGGCGCGGGCAATCAGCATGAAGTTTGCCCCTTTCCAACCGTTCCAAGGCGTGAGGACAGCCATGCGCCGCTCACACGGTCCGACCATCGCTGATGCCCTGCCAGCGCTATGGCGCGCCGTGTTCGCAGGCCGGTTCTGGGTGACGGTCGCGATGGTGTTCGCCATCGCCTACGCCGCCGGATCGGACCGCGCCCGCCTGCACAACCAGCAAGACCGGGCGGCCGCGTCTGAGCAAACCGGCCAGCCGCCTCACATTCGTGACGCAGGACCGGCGGCAGCCCCTTAGCTGTCGAGGAAGCTGCGCAGTTTGCGTGACCGGCTCGGGTGTTTCAGCTTGCGCAGGGCCTTGGCTTCGATCTGGCGGATCCGTTCGCGGGTCACGCTGAACTGCTGGCCCACTTCTTCCAGCGTGTGGTCGGTGTTCATGCCGATGCCAAAGCGCATGCGCAGCACGCGCTCTTCACGCGGGGTCAGGCTGGCGAGCACCAGCGTGGTGGTTTCACGCAAGTTGGAGTGGATCGCCGCATCGATGGGCAGGACCGCGTTCTTGTCCTCGATGAAGTCGCCCAGATGGCTGTCTTCCTCGTCGCCGATGGGCGTTTCAAGGCTGATCGGCTCCTTGGCGATCTTCATCACCTTGCGCACTTTTTCCAGGGGCATGGAGAGCTTTTCGGCCAGTTCCTCCGGGGTCGGCTCGCGGCCGATCTCGTGGAGCATCTGGCGGCTGGTGCGCACGATCTTGTTGATCGTCTCGATCATGTGCACCGGAATGCGGATGGTGCGCGCCTGATCGGCGATGGACCGCGTGATGGCCTGCCGGATCCACCAGGTGGCATAGGTGGAGAATTTATAGCCGCGGCGGTATTCGAATTTATCCACCGCCTTCATCAGGCCGATATTGCCCTCCTGGATCAGATCCAGGAATTGCAGGCCGCGATTGGTGTATTTCTTCGCAATCGAGATCACCAGGCGCAGATTGGCCTCGACCATCTCCTTCTTGGCGATGCGCGCCTCGCGCGCGCCTTTCTGGACAGTCGCGACGATGCGGCGGAAATCATCCACCGGCACGCCTGATTCCTGCGCCAGCGACGAGATTTCGTCGCGGATGGCGCCGGCTTCGCTCGCTTCGCGCTGGATGAAGCGCGTCCAGGCCGCAGAGCGGCCATTGGCATCGTCCAGCCAGGCCGGGTCCAGCTCGTGGCCCTGATACACCGCCAGGAAGTCACCGCGCGGCACGCCATGGGCTTCGGCCATGCGCAACAGCTTGCCTTCCAGGCCCACCAGGCGCTTGTTGATCGCGTCCAGCTGTTCGACCAGTGCCTCGATGCGCGCATTGTTCAAATGCAGAGAGTTGAGATTGGCCACGATGCGCTCGAACACGCCGTCATAGGTCTCGCGATCCTTGGCCGACAGATCCTTGCCGGCGACACGCAGGGCAACGAGCTTGTCCTGAAGGCGGCGGAAGGCGTCGAAATCCACTGCGATGGCGTCCAGGGTGACCATCACGCCGTCGCGCAGCTCGGCCTCCATGGCGGCCAGCGACATGTTGGCGCCGTCATCCTCATCGTCGTCGTCTGTGCTTTCGCGACCGGTCTTCTCGCCGTCGCCGTCGCCGTCGTCTTCGCTCGCGCTGTCGTCACCGGCCTTCTTGGCCTCGGCGGTGCGGGCCTCGCCGGCCGGCTTTGCGCTGGCGGCGTCATCGCCGTCGCTGTCAGCGTCCTCGTCGTCATCAGCCGCTTCGGCGGCGGCGGCTTCACCGCGAATGCCGCCCAGTGTGGCATCCAGATCGATGATGTCGCGCAGCAGCACCTGACCGGACTGCAGCTCGTCGCGCCAGACCATGATGGCTTCAAATGTCAGCGGGCTTTCACACAGCCCGCGGATCATCGCATTGCGGCCGGCCTCGATGCGCTTGGCGATGGCGATTTCGCCCTCGCGCGACAACAGCTCCACCGTGCCCATCTCGCGCAAATACATGCGCACCGGGTCATCGGTGCGGTCCTGGGCGGATGTGGTGTTCTGACCGGCGACTTCCGACTTGGCCTTCTTGGCGACGGCGCGCGGGCGGGACTCGTCGTCGTCGTCCTCGGCCTCTTCGGGCGCCGCTTCATCGGTTTCCACGTCGTCTTCGGAATCCACCACCGTAATGCCCATTTCCGAGAGCTGAGCGAGGATATCCTCGATCTGCTCGGAGCTGAACTCTTCGCTGGGCAGGACCTTGTTCAGCTCGTCATGGGTGACATAGCCGCGCTTGCGCGCCGCCTTGATCATCGCCTTGACGGTGGAATCGGTCAGATCCAGCAGCGGCCCGTCCTGGGTCTCGGCGGGGGCGTCAGGCGTCTCGGCAGCGGCTTTCGTCATGCGGGGGTCGGGCTCCCAATGGGCGGCTTTATAAGCGCGGCGTGAGGCGCGCTAACGCGTTTTGCCCCGCCGCAAGGCGGCGAGGCACGATTTGAAGGCGTCAGGGTCGCCGCTGTTGAAGGCGTCCTCGATGCGGGCGCGATCCTCGGCTTTGCGGACTACGAATGCAACTTGCTCCATATAGGAAGCCGAAAGCCTGCGCCAAGCCTCAAGACGGTCATCGGCGCTGGCGTCCTCTCCCCCAAGACCGGCCCGGGCCGCGGCCCGGTCGGCAGACAGACGGGCCAGCGCACCGGAAAACCCGCGCGCTGCCAGCCTCGTGGCCAATCCCTCTTCCGGCTCGAACGCCGGATCGAGGCAGGCGTCTAGAACTGCATCGCGCAGGCTGTCAAGCGGCCCGAAAGGCAATTCGGCCAAAGTCTCGGCCTCGGCGGCAGCGATCTGCGGGTATTCGACGGCCCCGGCCAGCAGCTGGCGCGCCATGGGCGCAGCGCGTTCGGAGTCCGCCATACGTGCCGAATTCACCACATCCTGACCCGGTGCGGGCGGCGGCTCAAAGCGTCCAGACCGCCGGTCGGTCCGGGCAGTTTGGCGGGGCGCGCGGGCGAACAGGGTGTTGACGCGGGCGTCGAACTCGGCGCGGTACTCCGCGCGCATATCCGGATCGGTGATCCGCGCGGTGAGCTCGCGCAGCCGTTTGCGGAAGGCCGCGCGCCGATCAGGATCGTCCAGCGGGCCGGCATTCAGTTCGCGCTCCCACAACACATCGATCAGCGGGCGGGGCTGGGATACCGCGTCGCGCAGCGCGCTGGCCCCCTTGTCGCGCAACAGATCATCGGGGTCAGCCCCGTCGGGCAGAAAGACAAAGCGCAGTGTCTTGCCCGGCGCGATCAGCGGCAGCGCGCGTTCAGCCGCCAGCGCGGCGGCGCGCTGGCCCGCCCCGTCGCCATCCAGACAGATCACAGGCTCGCCGCCGGCGCGCCAGAGCAGCGCCATCTGGTTTTCCGTCAGTGCTGTGCCGAGCGGTGCCACGGCATGGCTCAGGCCGGCGCGGGCAAATGCGATCACGTCCATATAGCCTTCCGCCACGATCAGGCCCGAGGCGCCGGACTTGGGATCGCTGGCAGCGGCCCGTGCTTCGGGATAGCGGTAGAGGGTCGAGCCCTTGTGAAACAGCGCCGTCTCGGGCGAGTTGAGGTATTTCGCACGCTGGTCCCTGGACAGGGCGCGCGCCCCGAACGCCACCATGCGCCCGCGCGGATCGCGGATGGCAAACGTGATCCGCCCGCGGAACCGGTCATAAGCCTCGCCGCCATCGTCCGGCTCGATCACCAGGCCGGCCTCGGCCAGATCGCGCACGCTGGCCCCTTTCTGCATCAGGGCCTGGGTCAGGCCCCGGCGGGATTCAGGGGCAAAGCCCAGCTCGAACCGGGCGAAATCGGCCGCTTTCAGGCCCCGGCCTTCCAGATAGGCGCGCGCTGCAGACCCGGTTGGCGAAGCCAGCTGGCGGGCAAACCATTCCTGGGCGGCTTCATTCCAGTCCAGCGTGCGCTGGCGGCGGGCCTCGCGCTCGGGGTCAGCGGGCTCGGACCTGGGCACGTCCAGCCCGGCCTCCTGAGCCAGCGTTTCAACCGCTTCCATGAAGCTCAGGCCTTGGGTTTTTTGCAGCCAGGTGAAGATGTCGCCATGCTCCTGACTGGCGAAGCAATGGTAGAATCCCTTGTCATCATTGACGAAAAACGACGCAGTGCGCTCTTTCTTGAACGGGGACAGACCTGCAAATTCGCGCCCCTGACGCTTGAGCGCCACCGTCCGCCCGATCAGTTCGGACGGGCGAATGCGCGCCTTGATCTCGTCAATGAAGCCGTCGGGTATCGCCATACTGTATGCTGCCGCTCCCGCATGATCGCGGACTTTAGCGCGCTTGGTGCCAGAACGCACCCGCCCTGCGCGTCAGGCGGGCTTTTGCAACAGGGCGCGCACTTCCTTGCCGGCGCGCGAAAAATCCATGCGCCCGGTATAGCGGTCTTTCAGCTCGCCCATGCAGCGGCCCATATCCTTGAGACCAGCCGCGCCGAGATCGGCAACCACTTCGCGGGCGGCCAGCGCAATCGCGCGGTCATCCATGGGTTCGGGCAGATAGCTGAGCACGATCTCCGCTTCGCGCTGCTCGCGCTCGGCGAGATCCAGCCGTCCGGCAGTCTCATAGACCGCGGCGCTGTCCTCGCGCTGCTTGACCAGTTTTTGCAGGATGGCGAGGATCTCATCCTCGCCGCAGCCCTTGCACCGGTCTTCGGCGCGTGCCGCGATGTCGCGATCCTTGATGGCAGCCTGGATCAGGCGCAACGTCGACAGGCGCACGGCGTCGCGCGCGCGCATCGCGTCGGTCAGGTCCGAAGTAATCCGCTCTCTGAGCGACATGGTTCACCCGGGTGTGAGGGCCGCCTGTACATTCAAGTCAAGCCCTTGAAATATAACGTCTTCGCGCACGCAGCACATTCTTGACCCGCGCCCGTGGCGCGCGTAGGGTCCGCGCGTTTGACCGCCGGGTCCCTTCCCATCCGGGAAGCGCGCGGGCGGCGTGGAGGCGGTGAGTTATGGCATCAGCGGTCCAGAATCAAGACCGTCCCTCGTCCGGGCCTGTGAGCGCGGCCCCTCCAGGTGCCAGTGCGGCCTTGGTTCTGGCGGACGGAACCGTGTTCTACGGACAGGGGGCCGGCGCGTCCGGAACTGTCGTGGGCGAGCTGTGCTTCAACACCGCCATGACGGGTCATCAGGAAGTTCTGGCCGACCCGTCCTATGCCGGACAGATCGTCTGCTTCACCTTCCCGCATGTGGGCAATGTGGGTGCCAATGCCCAGGACGAGGAATCAGCCAGTGCGCCGGGCCGCAAGGCCGCCGTGGGCATGGTCGCGCGTGCGCCTATCACCGCGCCGGCCAGCTGGCGTGCCGAGCAGGGTTTTGATGAATGGCTCGCCTCGCGCGCCATCGCCGCCATCACCGGGGTTGACACCCGCGCCATCACCCGGCGCATTCGCGAAACCGGCATGCCCATGGCCGCACTGCAGCATGCCCGTGACGGCCAGTTTGATATCGACGCCCTGACCGCTTTGGCCGCCGGTGCGCCGTCCATGGAGGGCCGCGAGCTGGCCCGCGCCGTCGCCAATACCGAAAATGCCGATTGGTCTGAAGGCGGATGGGACTGGCCGGCCGGTTACACCGGCGGGCCTGAAGCCGGCCCGCTGGTGGTGGTGCTCGATTACGGTGTGAAGGCCAATATCCTGCGCCGCCTCGTCAGCGCCGGTGCCCGCGTGCGCATCGCGCCGGGATCGGCCTCGGCGGCTGATGTGCTGGCCATGAAGCCTGCGGGCGTGGTGGTCTCCAACGGGCCGGGCGATCCGGCGGCCACAGGTGCCTATGCGCTGGACACGCTGCGCGGCGTGATCAATGCAGGCGTGCCGGTTCTGGGCATTTGTCTCGGTCACCAGATGCTCGCGCTCGCTATCGGCGCAAAGACCCTGAAGATGACCCAGGGACACCATGGGGCCAACCATCCGGTGAAGAATCTCGAGACCGGCCAGGTTGAGATCGTGTCGATGAATCACGGCTTTGCCGTGGACCGCGACAGTCTCCCCGCGACGGCCGTCGAGACCCATGTCTCGCTCTTCGACGGCACCAATTGCGGCTTCCGGCTCACCGACAAGCCAGTCTCCGCCGTGCAGCATCACCCGGAAGCCAGCCCGGGCCCACAGGACAGTTATGCGGTCTTTGACCAGTTCGTCGCTGGTTTGCGTTAACCGGCGATCAGCCCTGGGCGCAAGCGACGTCTCCTGAAACAGCAGTTACCGTTTGGCACCGGGCCCCTGGGCGGTCTAGCCTCCACTTGGATGAGGGGCTTCATGCGCGCGGTTACGGGATATCCGTGCTTGCGGGAGACGCACAATGACTGACTCCAAGGGCCTGCGCCGGGCGCTGCTGGCGGCGGTGTTCACAGCCGCTGCGGCGGTCGTCGTGACCGGGTGTGGCGGCGGCGGCGGGGCCTCCGGGCCGATCGCGAGTCCTGCGCCGCCACCGCCTCCGCCACCGCCGCCTCCCCCGCCACCACCGCCACCGCCACCGCCGCCACCGGGCAACCCGGCCTCGTTTGAAACCGGGGAATACAACGAGCAATACGGTCTGGGTCTGATCAACGCCTCGACCGCCTATGCTGCCGGTGCGACCGGAGAGGGCATAATCGTTGCCGTGGTGGATACGGGCATCGTCCAGGAGCATCCCGAACTGACCGGGCGCATCCACCCCACCAGTACAGACATTGTCGGCTCACGCGTCAGTCTTGAGGATACTGACGGCCACGGAACCGGCGTGGCCGGCGTGATCGCTGCCAACAAGAATAATCGTGGCGGCCATGGCGTTGCGTTCCAGAGCTCTGTGATGGCGCTGCGCGCCGACACCCCGGACAGCTGCGAAAACGACGATGAGGAAGATGGTGGCTGCCGGTATTCGGACACCAATGTCGCGGCCGCCATCGATTACGCGATCGATAACGGGGCCCGGGTGATCAACCTGTCGCTGGGCCGCGAGGTCGGGGACAATGACGCGCTGTCGCGGACCTTTGCGGCCATGCGCCGGGCGGTCAACGCCGGAATATTCCTCGTCATCTCTGCGGGTAATGACGGTGAGGACGACGAGGCAGACGCCACCAACCCGAACTATCCCGCCAATTTTGCCCGCACCGCCGAGGCCATGGGCTTTGCCGTGGCGGTCGGCGCGGTGGAATGTCCCGGCCGGGAGCTGGGCTGTTCGCCCGACGAGGCCGTGATCACGCCTTTCTCGAACCGCGCGGGCGGCTCGGCCGGCGTCTACCTGATGGCACCGGGCAGCCGCATCCTGACGCCCTTCCTCAATAACGAGGATGGCGACCCCCAGCTCGCCCGCTATTCCGGCACCAGCTTCTCTGCACCCCATGTGGCGGGGGCGCTGGCGCTGCTGCTGCAGGCCTTCCCGCATCTTCGGGGCAATGAGGCGCTGCAAATCCTGTTCGAGACTGCGCGCGATCTCGGCGATCCCGGAACGGACGAAGTCTATGGCCGGGGCCTGATTGATCTGGCCGCCGCTTTCCAGCCTGTGGGCAGCTCTTCGGTGAGCTTCGCCACGGCAGAGGCCGTGCCGCTGGGGGCGTTGCTGCAGGCGCCGACGGGGCCTTATGGCGACTGGATGTGGCGCAGTGGCCTGGTGGAGGGCGCGGTTCTGCGCGACAAATTCCGCCGGCCGTTCCGCTTTGACGCCGCGCGCCCCGATGCGGTCTCCAACGCCAGCGCCATGGACGCCATGGAAAGCGCGGCGGCGTCCAGCCTGGCGCGTACCGGCGTGACGCGCGCGGGCCCGGCTGAAGTGATGATGCGTCTGACCCCGGACCGGCCGCACGCCCTGCGCAATCTGCCCAGCGACATCTATCAGACCCAGCCTGATCTCTCCTTCGCCTTCCGTCAGGGCGGGCTCAGCCTGCAGGCGGGCCGGGGCTTTGCAACGCCCGCGCCGGCGGGCGGGGCGGGCGTGTCCGTCCTGTCAGAGACCCAGTTTTCCGGCGCGGTGGCGCGCCTGACCGGCCAGCGCGACTGGGCGGCGGTGAGCTACCGTACGCCGGTGCTGGATGGCGCTCTGGGCTTCCATGTGCGCGCGTCAGGCGGTGACGCCTCGGCCTTCCAGGCTGCGGCGCTGACCTTCACGCGCGAGGGTCAGACCCTTGGCTTCGAGACCGGCTCGGGCCGCGAGACCTACCGGTCGCTGGGCGGGTTCCTGGCGGCGCGCTTTGGCGAGCAGGACGGATCGGAAACGCGCTTCGCCGCCGGGCTGTGGAGCGGCGCGCTGCCTCTGGGCTGGCGCGGCGCAGCACGCGTCGAACATGTCACCGGCGAGATCGCCCTGCCGCTGGCCCTGCAGCGTGAACAGGCGCTGGGTGCCAGCGCGTGGAGCATCGGCGCGGACCGGGCGTTCGCGGGCGGGCGTCTGGGGTTCACCCTGGCCCAGCCCCTGCGCGTGGAGCGCGGGGCCGTGTCAGCGCTGGTGCCGGTGCTGGTGGATGAAGACAATGTGACCCTGTACGAGCGCCGCTACGCCAGTCTCGCCCCGTCGGGACGTGAGATCTCCATGGAGGCCGCCTGGCGGGTACAGCTTGGCGGCGCGACCGCCGCCAGCCTGGCTGCCCGCCTGACGCGTGAACCCGGCCATATCGCCGGCGCCCCGTCCGAAGGCCTGCTCTGGGCGGGAATCCGGACCCAGTGGTGACCCGGGCGTCCGGCCCGCCGCTGACTCTGGAGGAGCGCCTCAAGCGCGCGCTCGTGCCCCCGCGGCTGGAGCTCAAACGCATTGTTGCGCGCGAGCGGCACAAGGGCGAGTACGGCCTGCGGCTTTTGCCCGATCTGGTCGACCCTGACCGCCTGGCCGTCGATATCGGTGCCAATCGCGGTATCTGGGCCCATGAGATGGCCCGGCTCTGCCCGGCGGTCTGGGCGTTCGAGCCGAACCCGAAGCTCTATGACTTCCTGCACCGCGCGGCTGGTCCGCGCGTGACCTGCCACGCCATCGCCCTGTCGGACGCAGACGGCGAAGCCGAGCTGATGATCCCCGGCGCGGACGGGCGCTATTCCAACCAGGGTGCGTCTCTGAACCCGGACAAGATCGCCGGCGCGGCCCATATGTGTGTCCCGGTGCGCGCCGCGCCGCTGGATGCGCTTGATCCGCCACCCGTGGGCTTCATGAAGATTGATGTGGAGGGCCATGAGCGGGCCGTTCTGGAGGGCGCGCGCGGCGTCATCATCCGTGACCGGCCGGTGATGATTATCGAAATCGAGGAGCGCCATACCGGCAGCGATCTCGACTCGGCCCTCGATTTTGTCGAGTCGCTTGGCTACATCACGCAGGCGATCCGCGACCGTACGGTCATCAGCCGTGAGGCGCTGGATGTGGCGCGCGACCATCGCGGACGGGCGGGAGAGGCGGGCTATGTCAATAATTTCATTTTCCGGCCGGTGGCCTGAGCAGGCACGCCTGACCCGGCGGGGTCTGGTGGCCTCGTCTCTGGCGCTGGCAGGCGCGGCCGCCTGCGGCAAGAGCGGCGATCCCTCGGACATGCTGCGTGTGGCCATCGATTCCGAAGCCGACAGCCTTGACCCCCTGAAGGGCCAGTTCGCCTCCGCGGCGCTTTTGTACAAGCAGCTGCACGCGCCCCTGACAGAGTATTCGCCGTCAGGCGGGCTGGCACCGGGCCTGGCGGCGTCGTGGCGCAGCGACGATGCCCGCACCTGGACCTTCGGTCTGACGCCGGGCCTGGTCTGGTCCGACGGCGCGCCGATCACGTCCGACGATGTAGTCTGGACAGCCCGCCGCGCGGTGGACCCGCGCACGGGGTTCGCGGATCTGGGCGATTTCTTCGCGGTAAGGGGCGCGCGCGCAGCGCTGCTCGGCCAGATCGCGCCTGAAGAGATTGGTGTCAGCGCGCCGGACGCGCACACGGTGGTGTTCGAGCTTGACCGGCCCGTCAGCCTGTTTCCGGTCCTGATGCGCGAGTTCTATCCCCTGCCGCGCCACGCCGTGGAGGCGCGGCCCGATGACTGGACGCGCCCTGAGCACTGGGTCAGCGCCGGGCCCTATCTGCTGGCCGACCAGGGCGCCATGAGCTACCGGCTGGAGAAGAACCCGCGCTTTGCCGGCGTTGAAGGCGTGCGCATCGGCACCATCCGCGTGGATGTGATCGATGACGGTGCCGCGCGCGCCCGCCGGTTCCGCGCGGGCGATTACGATCTGGTGGACCGCCCGCCGGGCGACCAGCTGGGCCTGTTGCGCGAGCGTATCGGCGACCAGCTGCGCAGCTTTCCCGCGCCGATCCTCACCTATATCAAGGTCAATTGCGCCAGCCCGCGCCTGCGCGATGTCCGCGTGCGCCAGGCGCTGAGCCTGGCCATCGACCGGGCCTATCTCAACACCCATTTCTTCCACGGCCTGTCCACGCCTGCAGACCGCGTTATCCCCGATCCCGAGGCCGAAAGCGCCGGGCCGGACCTGGACGCGGCGCGCGCGCGTCTGGAGGACGCCGGGTATGGCCCGGGCAATCCGCTGCGCCTCACCTTGCGTGCCAGTGCCGGTGACCGCGACCGGGTGGCGCTGGCGATCATTGATGACTGGCGCCGGGCCGGAGTGGCCTGCGAGCTTCTGGCCACCTATCCGCTGGACCTGTATGCGGCAGTGGATGGCGGTGAGTATGATCTGGCGCTCGCGCGCTTTGACCGCGGGCTGAAATCCGATCCGGATTTCATGCTTCAGCCGTTCGCCCGCGAGGGCTTTGCCGACAATACCAACTGGGAAGGCGGACGGCGCCCCGCCTTTGATGCGCTGATGCGCGAGGCGCGCGGCGAGCTCGACCGCACCCGCCGCGCGCAGCTGCACCGCGAGGCCGAGGCCGAGCTGCTCGCCGATATGCCGAACATCCCGCTCCTGCACGAACGCGCCTGGTGGCTGGTCGCCCCGCGCGTGCGCGCCCGCGATGACATCCCGCCCCATCTGTGGCGGGATTTGCGGTTGGGGTAGGGCGATGGGGGCCGGGGCGCTGGCCCCGCCCCGTCACAGCGGCGTGAGCCATTGTCACGCCCGGCTCTCCGAGAGCTGATTTCCAAGTGAGCAGCGCGTGGGCGAGTTTGCCCCCGCGGCGCGGGGAAAGGCCCTGCGCCATCGCTATTCATCAGGAGACTGTCATGTTCGCCAGAGCCGAAACCCTGTTCAACCGCGCGGCCGCGCCCGCCCTGCCCGCCGCCCACTGGGTGCTGCGCGCCGGATTCGCCGCTGTATTCCTGCACAAGGGGCTGGGCAAGCTGTTTGGCATGGGCCTCGAGCCGTTCGCCATGATGATGATCACGCCGAACTTCGGCGTGGAGGGCGTCCCCGCGCTCGTACTGGCGGGCCTTGTCGCGTTTGCCGAGCTCTTCGCCGGTGCCGCGATCCTGGCCGGCGGGCTCATCAGCGGCGCAGCCGGTGCGCTGGCCACGCGGCTGGCCGGCCTGGCGGCCCTGCCGGTTCTGCTGGGCGCGATTGCGACCCTTCACTGGGGTCAGTGGGCCTTCATGGCCACCGAAACCCACCCCATGGGCGGCATGGAATATCAGGTCTTCCTGGCTGCCATCGCCCTCTGGCTGGCCCTAGCCGGGGCGCGGCTGAAGACGGGCTGAGCCCGGCCCTGTAAACCGGCTCTCGCCAAGCGCGGCGGCAGGCGTTAGACACGGGTTTCAGCGATTGAACCCGCGCCGCACGCCCCTCCCGGGACCCATCCGGGGGCCGGGTTTGCGCGCGTCTGACTGAAAGGCCGAGCCCATGCCCAGACGCACTGACATCCAGTCCATCCTGATCATCGGCGCGGGGCCCATCGTGATCGGTCAGGCCTGCGAGTTCGACTATTCGGGCGTGCAGGCGGTCAAGGCGCTGAAGGAAGAGGGCTACCGGGTGATTCTGGTGAACTCCAACCCGGCCACGATCATGACCGATCCCGGGCTCGCCGACGCCACCTATATCGAGCCGATCACGCCGGAAATGGTCGCCAAGGTGATCGAGAAGGAGCGCCCTGACGCGCTCCTTCCTACCATGGGCGGGCAGACCGCCCTCAACTGCGCGCTGGAACTGGACCGTCGCGGCGTGCTGGAGCTGTTCGGGGTGGAAATGATCGGCGCACGCGCCGACGTCATCGACAAGGCCGAGAACCGCGAGCGTTTTCGCAACGCCATGGATTCCATCGGGCTGGAAAGCCCCAAATCGCGCACCGCCCACACCCTGGCCGAAGCCGAGATCGTGCTGGAGGAGCTGGGTCTGCCGGCGGTGATCCGCCCCTCCTTCACCATGGGCGGCACGGGCGGGGGCATCGCCTATAATGTCGAGGAATTTCGCGAGATCGTCGCCTCGGGCCTCTACAACTCCCCGGTCACCGAAGTGCTGATCGAGGAGAGCGTGGTTGGCTGGAAGGAATACGAGATGGAGGTGGTCCGCGACCGTGCGGACAATTGCATCATCGTGTGCTCCATCGAAAATATCGATCCCATGGGCGTGCATACGGGCGATTCCATTACCGTGGCACCGGCGCTCACCCTCACGGACAAGGAATACCAGCGCATGCGCTCGGCCTCGATCGCCGTGCTGCGCGAGATCGGGGTGGAGACCGGCGGCTCCAATGTGCAGTTCGCCGTCAATCCGGCTGATGGCCGCATGCTGGTCATCGAGATGAACCCGCGCGTGTCGCGCTCCTCGGCGCTGGCGTCCAAGGCTACCGGCTTTCCCATTGCCCGTGTCGCCGCCAAGCTGGCCGTGGGCTATACGCTGGACGAGATCGACAATGACATCACCGGCGGCGCGACGCCGGCCAGCTTCGAGCCGGCCATTGATTATGTGGTCACGAAAATCCCGCGCTTTGCCTTCGAGAAATATCCCGGTGCCAAGGACAGCCTGACCACGTCGATGAAATCGGTGGGCGAGGCCATGGCCATTGGCCGTTGCTTCCAGGAAAGCGTCCAGAAGGCGCTGCGTAGCCTGGAGACCGGCCTGTCGGGTTTTGACGAGATTGCGATCCCCGGCGTCGACACCGCCGAGGATGATGCGGCGCGCCGCCAGGCGGTGCTGGCGGCGCTGTCGCTGCCCACCCCGGACCGGCTGCGCGTGATCGCCCAGGCGTTCCGCGAGGGGCTGAGCATGGAGAGCATCCAGGCCGCCTGCGCCTATGAGCCCTGGTTCCTGCGCCAGATCGAGGAGATCGTGGCGGCAGAAGAGGATGTACGTATGCTGGGCTTGCCCGGCGATGCCGACGGCATGCGCCGTCTCAAAGCCATGGGCTTTTCCGATGCGCGCCTGGCCGCCATCACGGGCACCGCCGAAGCCGGGGTCGCGTCGGCGCGCCGCGCACTGGGCGTGCGTCCGGTCTACAAACGGGTGGATACCTGCGCAGCGGAGTTCGCGGCGGTGACGCCGTACATGTACTCCACCTACGAGACCGGCGGAGCCTGCGAGAGCGAGCCCACAGGCCGCAAGAAGGCGATCATCCTGGGCGGCGGTCCGAACCGCATCGGTCAGGGCATCGAGTTTGATTATTGCTGCTGTCACGCGGCGTTCGCGTTCGCCGACATGGACATCGAGTCCATCATGGTGAACTGCAACCCCGAGACCGTCTCGACAGACTATGACACCGCCGACCGGCTGTATTTCGAGCCGCTGACCGCCGAGGATGTGATCGAGCTGATCGAGACCGAGCGCGCCAACGGCGAGCTCATCGGCGTGGTCGTGCAGTATGGCGGCCAGACCCCGCTGAAGCTCTCCGCCGACCTGGAGGCTGCGGGCATCCCGATCCTGGGCACCAGCCCGGACGCCATCGATCTGGCCGAAGACCGCGAGCGCTTCAAGGCGCTGCTGGACGAGCTGGGCCTGAAACAGCCGCCCAACGTCATCGCCCGCTCGGTGGAAGAAGCCACGGTAGCAGCGCGCACGCTGGGCTTCCCGCTGGTGCTGCGCCCCTCCCACGTTCTGGGCGGACGGGGCATGGAGATCGTACGCGAACAGGAAAGCTTCGAGCGCTATATCCGCGAGGCGGTGCATGTGTCGGGCAAATCGCCGCTCCTACTGGACCGCTATCTGTCTGACGCCTCGGAAGTGGATGTGGACGCGGTGTGTGACGGCGAGACCGTCTGGGTCGCCGGGATCATGGAGCATATCGAGGAGGCCGGGGTGCATTCGGGCGACAGCGCCTGCGTCCTGCCGCCCTATTCGCTGTCGGCCGGGACCGTGGCCGAACTGCGTCGTGAAACCGAGGCCCTGGCCCGCGCGATCAAGGTGAAGGGGCTTATGAACGTGCAGTTCGCGGTCAAGGACGGCGAGATTTTCCTGCTTGAGGTCAATCCGCGCGCCAGCCGCACCGTGCCCTTCGTGGCCAAGGCCATCGGTGCCCCTGTGGCGCGCATCGCCGCCCAGGTGATGGCAGGACGCATGCTGAGCAGCTTTGACCTGCCCAAAGGCGATCCCAAGCATGTGTCGGTGAAAGAGGCGGTGATGCCGTTCGCGCGCTTCCCCGGCGTGGACCCGGTGCTGGGCCCGGAAATGCGCTCCACCGGCGAGGTGATGGGCATTGATGCCCGTTTCGAGGCCGCCTTCGCCAAGGCCCAGCTGGGCGCCGGGGTGAATTTGCCCCGCACGGGCGGGGTGTTCGTCTCGCTCAAAGACTCCGACAAGGCGGCGATGATCGAACCATGCCGCACCCTCACCGGGCTGGGTTTTGAAGTGCTGGCCACGGGCGGCACGGCGGACGTGCTGGAAGCGGCGGGCGTGGCGGTGCGCCGGGTCAACAAGGTGTTTGAAGGCCGGCCCCATATCGTCGACGCGATCAAGAATGGCGAGGTCCAGCTCGCCTTCAACACAACCGAGGGCCAGCGCTCGCTGATCGACAGCTATTCCATCCGCCGCACGGCGCTGGACATGCGCGTTCCGTGCTACACCACCGCCTCGGCGGCGCGCGCCGCGATCAAGTCAATTGCGGTGATTGATGCCGGCCAGCTTGAACCGCGCTCGCTCCAATCCTATTCTAGTAGATCGCAATGAGCCTGCCCTGATCCGGGCAGGCTTTGATTTACAGGCGTTCAATACGCGAAACGGGACATCCATGCAGAAGATCCCCATGACCGCCGAGGGCCACAAGGCCATCGACGATGAACTCAGGCACCTCAAGTCCGTGGAGCGCCCGGCGGTGATCCAGGCGATTTCCGAAGCGCGCGACCATGGCGATCTGTCGGAAAACGCCGAGTATCACGCCGCCAAGGAGCGCCAGGGCTGGATTGAAGGCCGCCTCCAGGAGCTTGAGGACAAGCTGGCGCGCGCCCAGGTCATCGACACCTCCAAGCTGTCGGGCGACACGGTGAAGTTCGGCGCCACGGTCACCGTGGTGGACGAGGACACCGACGCCGAGGCGACCTACAAGATCGTCGGCGATGACGAGGCGGACGTGAAATCGGGCAAGATCTCCATCTCCTCGCCCATCGCGCGCGCCCTGATCAACAAGGAAACCGGCGACGTGGTGGAAGTCACCGCGCCCGGCGGCGTGAAAACGTACGAGATCCTGAAAGTGCAGTGGGTCTAATCAAAAGAAACGGCCGGCGCTTCAAGGCGCCGGCCGTCTTTGGTCTGACGCTGCGTAACGGCTGATATCATTCGCCGTACAGGTCCGCGATGCGGGCGGCCATCGCCTCGGCTTCGGCCTCGTGCCCTGTTTGTTGATAGATCCTCCGCGCTAGATTCAGATCAGCGTGAATCGGGTTCGCGGTTGTGCTCAGGAATGTCCCGATAAAGGGTAGCGCCCGGGCCGGTTCGCCGAGCTGGAGAAGGTACAGAGCAGCGCTCCGGGCCTCTTGAGGATTCTGCCCGAAACCACCCGCCAGCAGCGGATTTAATGTGCTGATAGCGCGGTCGTTGTGGCCCTGGCTGATATAGAGCCCTGTCAGACTTGACCGTACCGAGCGCTCTTCTTCAGGCGTCAGCCCGCCCGCGTCGACCGCGTCCTCAAGCGCCTGCGCGGCCTCATCGGTGCGGGTGCGAAGATAGAGTGCGTTGGCGCGCATCCGCTGAACCACGCTCTGCTCTCGGGGTGTTGATGCCGGTGCGCCGTCCAGAATGGCGAGCGCGCGCCGGTAATCTCTCGCCTCCATCGCCTCTTGCGCGTCGAGTATCGCCTCGTTCACCCCCGCGGAGAGCGTGTGCGGCGCGTCCGTCGCCGCCTGCACGCGCTCGCTGAGCGCCGCCGCCAGACCCGCGGCCGGTAGAGCCGCTGCGAGCACCAGCGCCCCTGCCAGCGCTGCGGCGGCGCATCCGGCCCTGCGCCCGTCATGGGCGAGGGCGGCTTTCACCCGGCGCCGCCGCAAATCCGGCAGATCGGACAGAAAGGCGGTCGCCGCCGTTTCGCCGGGCGCCAGCTGCGCGATTCCCGTAGCATAGTCCCGGCGCAGGGCCGGTTCGGCCCGGTCGAGCACTTCGGCGTCGCAGGCCAGCTCACGCGCCCCGGCCAGGCGCCGTTCAATGACGTAGACCGCCGGATTGAACCAGAACAGCACCGCCAGCGCTTCGCCCAGCAGGCGGTCGGCCTCGTCGCCCCGCTTCACATGGGTCAGCTCGTGGGCGAGGGCGGCTTCGCAGGCCGGGTCATTGGCCAGCGCGGCGGGGGCGAAAATCACCGGGCGCAGCCCGGCGACAAAGGGCGAGCCGTCAAAATCGGCCACCCGCACCGGAGCTATGTTGTCCGGGAGGGAGAGCCGGGACCGCCAGCGCACGGCGATGTCGGCAACGGCGGCGGTGGCCGGCCGGCTGCCTGCGGTGAGCTTCGCGAGAGCAGCCCGGCGCGACACCGCCCGGGAGACAGCGAAGGCGAAACCGGCCGCGTAAAGCGCCACGATCAGCCAGAGCACGCCCTGCGGAATACCGCCGCCAAGGGTCTGGGCAAACTCGATCGCCGGCTGGAATATCGGGGCGGCGACAGGCTGGGCCGGGGCGGCCGGGACGCCGCCTTGCGCCGCCACAGGCGCGGGCATGAGCCCGGCCAGGGCCGGCAGGGCGAGCGCGGCGAGCGGCGCGGCAAGCGCCAGACGCGCGGCGCGCCAGAGATGAACGCCGGCGCGTGGCGACAGGCGCGGTTCCAGCGCGCGGGCGGCGGCCCAGGCGCACAAAGCGGCCGGCACGCACAGCGCCGCCGCGGTGAGAATCTGTGCAAGGGTCATCAGAGTGTCTCCTCATCTGTGGGTGAGTCCGGCTGGGCTTTGAGCAAGGCTTCCAGTTCGGCGCGCTCGGCCGCATCGAGCAGGCGGCTGCCGGCGAAGGCTGAGGCGGGCAGGGCGGCGGGGTCGGCCTCCAGAACGCGGGCGGCGAAACTGCGCACCAGCGACGAGATCAGATCCACCTTGCGCGAGGCAGGTGCGAAGACCGCGAGGCCATGCAGGCTCTCGCGAAGCACAAGGCCCTTGTCGACCATGCGCTGGATGACGGTGCGGGTGGTGGAATGGCTCCAGCCCTGATCCGCGCCGATCCGGTCATGGATTTCACGGGCGCTGAGCCGCTCTGCACTCCACAGCGCCTTGAGTACGGCCAGCTCACTGGGATTGGGTTCGGGTGTTGTCATCATCGGCTCCAGTCTGACGTGCGCGACAAGTGTAGCATGTGCGCGTCACCTGTCAATTGCGCGCTCCTCGCTTGACCTCGCCGCGCCCGCAGCCACCATGGCGCTATGACAAAACCGCGCATCTGTTGGGCCGTTTCGGATGGCCGCGCCGGGATGGCCAGCCAGGTGCTGGGCCTGGCGCAGGCGCTGGCGCGGCGGACGCCGCTGGCGATCACGCCGGTCACGCTGGCGCGCACCGGGCCTCGGGCGGTTCCGGACGCCCCGGCGCCGGATATCTGGATCGGGTGCGGACGCGCCGCCGTGCGCGCCGCGCCGTCGGTGCGGGCGGCGTATCCAAGGGCGCTGATGGTCTATATCCAGGATCCCCGTGCGCATCATGAGGTGTTCGATCTCATCGTGCCGCCGCATCATGACCGGCTCGCAGGCCGCAATGTGCTGCCCCTCATCGGCTCGCCCAACCGGGTGACGCCGGAACTGCTTGAGGCCGAGCGGATCGCCTTTGCCGACCGGCTGGCTCAGATCCGCGCGCCCCGCGCGGCGGTGCTGATCGGCGGGGAGTCCAGGCATCACCGGTTTTCGCAAAGCGCCTGCGCCTATCTGATTGACCGGATCGAGGCGCTGCGCGCGCATCGCATTGGCCTTCTGATCACCCTGTCGCGGCGCACGCCGGACGGGTTCGCAGCCCTGATCCGCGCGCGCTATGGCCAACAGCCCGATATCTGGCTGCACCAGGACGACGGTCCGAACCCGTATTTCGCCTTTCTCGCGGGCGCCGACTGGATTTTCGTCACGGAGGATTCCACCAACATGCTCACCGAGGCGGCGGCCACCGGAACGCCGGTCTACCGCTTGGGCGTGGACGGGAATCCCGGCAAGTTCCGCCGGCTTTACGCCGCGCTGGAAGGTCATGGTGCGGTGCGTCCCTTTCTGGGCGCGCTGGAGCGCTGGACCTATGTCCCGCTTCACGAAACCGAGAGGGCGGCGCAGCGCATGCTTGAGATGCTGGACGCGCGCTGCGGCATGAGAGCCGCCTGATGCGGCGCGGGGTCTCCGGGGCGGGACTCAGGCACGCGAAACCGGCCAGACCGAAGGATGCCGGCACGCGTCCCGGAACGCACGGTGTCCGGACCAGGTGAGTGCTTTTGGAGCGGTCAATCAAAACCGGCACCCCGCCGGTGTTCGACCCAGCGCCTGCTGCCACGGCGGTTGGCGAGACCGCTGCGCAGTTTTCAGAGCTCCAGCGTATCCTTGATGGACGGATCAGCCGCCCGCGGGCAGCCCAGCCATTTTGTGAGGACCGCCCAGCTCGTAAACATCCTGGTGTTCATACCCCTGTCCCGCAGCAGCCGCACCATATCCCCGGCATGACCTGCGCCCGCTGCGTCAGTAATCCATCCTGTCGGTGTGTAGTCGTTGAAAAATAGACGCGTGCGATTGGCAAGATCAATGTGCTCATAATGATCTAGTGGATTGTTTACCTTGCGGAAATCAATAATCATTCCACTTATGCGTTTTGCTTTAATATCTGATAATATTACAAGCATATCTCGTACAATTTCGTCATGGCGCTCGTAAGCGCCCACCATTGTGTAAATAATGTTGGGGTTTGTATGAATGATGTAGGTGTATTCTTCGTGGGAATTCATGAGCGGAAAATTATAATTTAATACATAAATAAATACTTATGCATCGATCCCTGTCATACGAAATTTGACGGGGCTGGTCTGCAGGTCTGCCAGCCCCTCCTTGCATCTGTGCGCGCGGAACAGGCCGGCCATGTCACGCAGGCGGCGCTGCGGCCGGTCTTGTCTTGCGCGGCTCGACGCGCGGCGCACAGCTGCCCGGTTCAGCGGGAACTTGAAATGTTGGGCTTCGGGAACGACATCGGGTCATGTCTGTGGTTCTGTAATATCGCGCCGGGGCGTCCGGCCGCGCGCCCGGCTTGTCGCTGGCGAAGGCGCAGCTCTGGCCCGCGCGGCTCAATCATGGGCGCGTGCGCAGACTGACGGAGAGGCTGATATACAGACCCCTGCAAGCGAGACTCCCGAGCCCGAATCTGCCCAGTAGATTTGCCTGCATTCTGCCAAACCCGCCGGCATGGCGAATTGATAAGGAAACTGCCCATGAGCCAGACACGTCACGCCAAGCTTGTCATCATCGGATCGGGCGCGGCCGGCTATACCGCCGCGATCTATGCCGCACGCGCCATGCTGGAGCCGCTGCTGATCACGGGCATGCAGCCGGGCGGCCAGCTGACCATCACCACCGATGTGGAGAATTATCCCGGCTTTGCCGACGTCATCCAGGGTCCCTGGCTGATGGATCAGATGCGCGCCCAGGCCGAGCATGTGGGTACGCAGTTTGCCCAGGACCTGATCATGGAGGCCGATCTGTCGGCCCGCCCGTTCCGCCTGGTGGGCGATTCGGGAACCATTTACACGGCCGACGCGGTGATCATCGCCACGGGTGCCAGCGCCAAATGGCTGGGCCTGCCCAGTGAAGAGGCCTTCCAGGGCTTTGGCGTGTCGGCCTGCGCCACCTGCGACGGGTTTTTCTATCGCGGCAAGCAAGTCGTGGTCGTCGGCGGCGGCAATACGGCGGTGGAAGAAGCGCTGTTCCTGACCAATTTCGCCTCCAAGGTCACGCTCGTGCACCGGCGCGACAGCCTGCGCGCCGAAAAGATCATGCAGGACCGGCTGTTCAACCATCCCAAGATCGAGGTGATCTGGGACAGCGAGCTGGATGAAATTCTGGGCACCACTGAGCCGGTGCGCGGGGTGACGGCCGTGCGCCTGAAGCACGCGAAAACCGGCGTGACACAGGACATTCCCGCCGACGGCGTGTTCATTGCCATCGGTCACGCCCCGGCCACCGAATTGTTCGCCGGCCAGCTGGAGACCAAGTCGGGCGGCTATCTGGTCACCGCGCCGGATTCCACCGCCACCTCAATCCCCGGCGTGTTCGCGGCAGGCGATGTCACCGATGACAAATACCGCCAGGCGGTGACGGCGGCGGGCATGGGCTGCATGGCTGCGCTCGAGGCCGAGCGCTATCTGGCTGCGGCGGCCCACGGTGCCGCTGCGGACGCGGCCTGATGAATTACACGAATTTCATCGGGGTGTAACAACGACGCGGGCATGACCCGCGTATACAGCGCGCCTGTTACAACCTTTTTTGGGGATTGCCGCCATGAACGCCTTGCTCGATCAACGCCCTGCGCTTCAGCGCTGGCGCCGCCACGCTGCCGCCGCTGTTTGCGTCCTTGCTCTGGCGGGCGTCAGCGCGCCGGCGGCCATGGCCGCCACCGATCCGGCCTTTGCCCGCTTTGCCGAGCATGATCAGGACAGCCGCATCCGGATCGACTATACTGCCATGAGCGAGATTCTCGGCGGCAGTGTCTACGAAGTGGGCCGGTCGGACCGCATTCCGGGCCGCGGCCGCGTGGAACGCACCGGCACCCGGATCAATCTGGGCAGCACGTCGCGCTACCGGTATGAAGGCAATCGCGTCGTGTTCCACACGATGTCGCGTGAGCACAAGGACGTCATCTCCCAGTATCGCGCCGAGCTGGAAAGCCTGCCCAGCCATGTGCCGCTGGCCAGCCTGTCTCCCGACGAGCAGCTGGCCTACTGGCTGAACCTGCACAATATCGTGGTGATTGATGAAATCGCCCGGCGCTATCCGGTGACGAATGTGGCGCGCTTGCGCATTGACGGCCAGCCGCTGCATGACGCGCCGCTGGTCACGATCGAAGGTCAGCGTCTCAGCCTCAACGATATCCGCTTCAATGTGGTCGGGGCCAACTGGTCCGATCCGCGCGTGATGTATGGCTTCTTTTCCGGGTCGGTCGGTGGTCCGAGCATTCAGCGCCAGCCGTTTGAAGGCGCGCGTGTCTGGGCCCAGCTGTCCGCCGGCGCGGGCGAGTTCGTGAACGCCTTGCGCGGTGTCGAGGACGTCAACCAGGGCTATCGGATCTCGCCCCTGTATCAGGAATGGCGCGACAGCCTGTTCGCGCAATGGCCCCAGGATCTGGAAAGCCATCTGACCGCCTTCGCCGACGGGGATGCGCGCCAGTCCATCAGTATCGGCCAGCTGCCGGATTTCCTGACCTATGACACGCTGATTGCGGACCTGACCAATGGCGTGCACCGCTGTGGCGGCGATAGCGGCTTCAACGTCGTGTCGACGGGCAGTGAAATGGGAGCGACCGCGTCCAACCCGTGCAGCGGTTTGCCGCCCCATGCCCGCGACCTTGTCGTGACGGTCATCGAACGCCGCCTGGAATTCCTGCGTCAGGGACGCTTCGGCTCGGTCACCATCCGGGATGTGGACACCACGCCGGAAAGTGAAGGCGGCGCGCGCCGCGTCACCACCGAGGGTGACGAGATTTCGAACTGAGGCATACCGGGGCGCTTGGCCGGACCGGCCGTTCACGCTAGGTGATGGGTCATGAATTCTGTCCCGCCCGGCGCCCCCGCCATCGATCTTGACCAGGTGCGCTTCGCCTATGGGCGGCGCGCACCTGCCGTGATCGCCATCGACCGCTTCACCGTGTCTGCCGGAGAGCGCGTGTTCCTCAAAGGCGCCAGCGGTTCGGGCAAATCCACCCTGCTGGGCCTGATCGCCGGGATCCTTGATGCCAGCGACGGCCGTGTGCGGGTGCTGGGCGAAGACCTGTCGGCCATGAGCGCGGCGCGCCGCGACCGCTTCCGCGCCGACCGGCTGGGCGTGATCTTTCAGATGTTCAACCTCCTGCCCTGGCTGCCGGCCGGGGCGAATATCACCCTGCCGGGCCGCTTCTCCGATCAGCGCCGCCCGGACGGGCCGGCCGCGCTGGAGGCTGAAGGCCGGCGCCTGCTCGCCCGGTTGGGCCTTGATCCGGACCAGGTCTGGAACCGCCCGGCGCGCGCCCTGTCGGTAGGTCAGCAGCAGCGCGTGGCGGCGGCCCGCGCCCTCATCGGCAGGCCCGGCCTGATTCTGGCCGACGAGCCCACCAGCGCGCTGGACGCCGACAGCCGCGATGCCTTCATCACCCTGCTGATGGAAGAATGCGCCGCCTCGGGCGCAGCTTTGGTCTTTGTCAGTCATGACGGATCGCTGGCGGGCCATTTTGACCGCGCCGAAGACCTCGCCGCGCTCAACCATGTGCAGCGCGCAGGGGTGCTGTCATGAGCGCGGCCCCGATCGTCTCGCTGGCCTGGCGCTCCATCCTCAGCCGGGGCCTCACGGCGGCGTTGACTGTCGCCATCGTGGCCGTGTCGGTGATGCTCTATCTGGGCGTCGAGAAGGCGCGTCAGGGCGCGCGCGCCAGCTTTGAGAACACGATCTCGGGCGTCGACCTGATCGTCGGGGCGCGCTCCAGCCCGGTCAATCTCCTGCTCTATTCGGTGTTCCATATCGGGGACGCCACCAACAACATCACCTGGGACAGCTATCAGCAGGTGGCGGGCGCGCCGGGCGTGGCCTGGACCGTGCCGATCAGCCTGGGTGACTCCCATCGCGGCTTCCGGGTCGTGGGCACCACAGCCGAGTTCTTCGAGCGCTATCAATATGCCGGCCGCCGGCCGCTGAGCTTCGCCGGCGGCGAACCTTTTGACGGCCTGTTCGAGGCGGTCGCCGGGGCCACAGTCGCGCGCCAGCTGGGCTATGACGTCGGAGAGGAGATCGTGGTCGCCCATGGCTCCGGCCCGGTCAGCTTCATCGAGCATGATCTCAACCCGTTCACATTGACCGGCATTCTGGCCCCTACCGGCACGCCGGTGGACCGGTCGGTGTTCGTGTCGCTGGAAGCCATCGAGGCGATCCATCTGGACGGGGCCACGGGCCGGGGCTCGGCGCGCACGCCGGACGAGCTGGCGGCCATGGATCTCAGCCCTGACCAGATCACGGCATTTCTGGTGGGGCTCGACAGCCCCGTGGGCGCGCTGCGCCTGCAACGGGCGGTGAACACCTATCCGCGAGAGCCGCTGCAGGCGATCATGCCCGGCGTGGCGCTGGCCCAGCTCTGGCAGGTGGTGGGCGCAGCGGAAACCACTCTGGCTGCGGTCGCCGCCTTCGTGGTGCTCACCGGCCTCATCTCCATCCTGATCTCCATCCTGACCAGCCTGAATGAGCGCCGGCGCGAGATGGCCATATTGCGTGCATTGGGTGCCCGGCCACGCCATATCTTCGTCCTCCTGGTGGCCGAGGCCGTCCTGCTGGCGCTGGCCGGCGCGGTGATCGGCGCAGGCCTGACCCATGGCGCGCTCTATATCGGAGCACCACTGCTGGAAGCCCGGTTCGGCATCGTGCTGATCGGGACCGGGCCCGGCCTGCAGGACCTGATCGTGATTGCAGCCGTCACCGGCGCGGCGGGGCTTCTGGGCATGGTCCCGGCCTGGCGGGCCTATCGCCAGTCGCTGGCCGACGGCATGACGATCCGGGTTTAGGGGGCGGCCGATGGACTGGGACAAGCTGAAATCCTTCCACGCCGCCGCCGAGGCGCGCTCGCTCACCGGTGCGGCGGAGACGCTGAACCTGTCCCAGTCGGCGGTGAGCCGGCAGATCTCCGCGCTGGAAGACAGTCTCGGGGTGAAGCTCTTTCACCGGCATACGCGCGGGCTCCTGCTGACCGAGCCGGGCCGGGTCCTGTTCGAGGCGGCGGGCGATATCGCCGGACGCATCGCGCTGGCCGAAGGCGCGGTTCAGGACGTGCGCGACGAGCCCAGCGGGCTGCTGCGCATCACCGCGCCCACGGCGCTGGGCTCCATCTGGCTGGCGCCGCGCCTGGCGGGCTTTCACGCCGCCTTCCCCAATATCCGCCTTCGCCTCCTGCTCACCGATCACGAGCTGGATATTGCGCGGCTGGAGGCCGATGTGGCGATCCGGCCCTGGGCACCCACCCAGAAGGATGTCATCCAGCGCAAGCTGATGGACGCCGGCCAGCATCTCTACGCGTCCCCGGCCTATCTGGCCCGGCGCGGCGCGCCCCTGATCGAGGCTGATCTCGACGATCACAGCCTGATCGCCTACGGGCCGCGCCATCTCGCCCCGATCCCGCAGCTGGGCTGGCCGCTGATGATCGGGCGCGACGGGCGCAAGCCGCGCGAACCCGTCGCAGAGGTGAACACCATCAAGGGCGTGATGCGCCTGTGCGAAGCCGGGATCGGCATTGCAGGCCTGCCCGACTACGTTGCGCGCGAGAACGCCAACCTCCTGCGCATCCTGCCCGAGACGAGTGGGCCGGTGTTCGAGACCTATCTGATTTATCCCGAAGAGCTGCGCGGCTCACGCCGCGTCGCCGCCTTCGCCAGCTTCATCATTGAGGAAGCGCGGCGGTGGGAGAATTAGGAGCCTTTTCAGCAAAAGTGGGCACCGGTTTTGCGGTTCGAAAAGGCGACAAACCAAAACTGAAGCCTTTTCAGCAAAAGTGGGCACCGGTTTTGCGGTTCGAAAAGGCGACAAACCAAAACTGAAGCCTTTTCAGCAAAAGTGGGCACCGGTTTTACGGTTCGAAAAGGCGGCAAACCAAAACTGAAGCCTTTTCAGCAAAAGTGGGCACCGGTTTTGCGGTTCGAAAAGGCGGCCGACCAAAGTCTGGCGCCTACTCCCCCGGCGCTTTCGCGCGAATCACCAGCGCATGCACCGGCCCGGCCAGCAGATCGGCCAGCGCGGTATTGACCAGACGGTGGCGCGCCACCCGGCTCTGACCGGCGAAGGCGTCCGCCACAATCTCCACCGTGAAATGGCTTTCCCCGCCCTCTCGCGCGCCGGCATGGCCGGCATGGAGATGGCTGTCATCGATGACGGCCAGCTGCGCCGGCGCGAAGGCGGCGGTCAGCGCGGTCTCGATCTGCTGCGCGATTGTGGTCATGCGCGTCACCCGTTCATTGCCCGCAAACCGGACGCACCCCATACTTGCCCCCATGGACGGCGATTACAAATACCGCCCGCGGTTTGTCGACATCCGCATCAAGCCCCCGCGTGACGCGGCCGGGCCGCGCGAACGCGTGTGCGATTATCCGCAATGCCGCGCCAAGGCGACAGCCCGCTCGCCGAAGAATCCGGCCCTGCCCGGCGAGTATTATCAGTTCTGCGCCGCCCACGCCGCCGAGTACAACAAGGCGTGGAATTTCTTTGAGGGCATGAGCGAGGAGGAGGCCCGCGCCCATGCCCGCGCCGACCAGTACGGCCACCGCCCCACCTGGAATTTCTCCGCCGGGTCGGGCACGCGCAAGCGCGCCGAGCGCGCGGCCAAAAGCTTCCAGGACGGGTTCGTCGACCCCTTCTCCCTGTTCGGCGACCGCCCGCCGCCCGGCGCAGAGCGGGCGCGCGAGCGCGCGGCAGACCCGGAACCGGGCCTTGGCCGCCTGCACCAGCGCGCGCTGGAGACCCTGCGCCTGGAACGCACCGCCACACGCGGCGAGGTGCGCAAGCGCTATGCCGAGCTGGTGCGCGCCTATCACCCCGACTCCAATGGCGGCGACCGCTCCATGGAAGAGCAATTGCAAAGGGTCGTCGCGAGCTATCAGATTTTGAAAAATGCCGGGATGGCGTGATGGCGCCTCTGCGGTGGCGCCGCCCGGCCTGGCGCGCTAGTTACGTTCAACCAGATGCACCTGACCTGTTCCTCCTGCCAGATTAAAGCCGGATCCACATGACCGACGACGCCCTGCTTTCCGCCACCCCCGATACGACCGCCGATTGCCAGGCCCTGTTCGGGTTTGATCCCGGCTTCAAGGTCTCTGCTTTCTCCACGCGCGGCGAGCACGTGCCGGAGATCGACCCCACCTATGTGTTCGATCCGGCGACCACGCGCGCCATTCTGGCGGGCTTTGCGTTCAACCGGCGCGTCATGATCCAGGGCTATCACGGCACCGGCAAATCCACCCATGTGGAGCAGGTGGCCGCGCGCCTCAACTGGCCGATGATCCGGGTCAATCTGGACAGCCATGTCAGCCGTATCGACATGGTGGGCAAGGACGCCATCGTGGTGCGCGACGGCCAGCAGATTACCGAGTTCCAGGAAGGCATACTGCCCTGGGCCGTACAGCGCCCGGTCGCCCTCCTGTTCGATGAATATGATGCCGGCCGCCCCGATGTGATGTTTGTGATCCAGCGCGTGCTGGAAGCCTCGGGCTCGCTGACCCTGCTGGACCAGAACCGGGTGATCCGCGCCCACTCCCATTTCCGGCTGTTCGCCACCACCAACACGGTGGGTCTGGGCGACACCACGGGGCTGTATCACGGCACGCAGCAGATCAATCAGGGCCAGATGGACCGCTGGTCCATCGTCGCCACGCTCAATTATCTGCCCGCCGAGACCGAGCGCGCCATCGTCTCGGCCAAGATCGGCGAGACCGCCAAAACGCCCGAAGGCGCCAAGCAGATTGCCGACATGGTCAAAGTCGCCGACATGACCCGCAACGCCTTTATCGCCGGGGATCTGTCCACCGTGATGAGCCCGCGCACCGTGCTCACCTGGGCGGAAAACACCGCGATTTTCGGCGATCCGGGCCTGGCTTTCCGCCTGACCTTCGTGAACAAGTGCGACGAGCTGGAACGGCCGATTCTGGCGGAATTCTATCAGCGCGTGTTCGGCGAGGACCTGCCCGAAAGCGCGGTGAAGCCGGTGCAGGCGGCCTGATCTGCCTATCGGCTTGCGGGCTGAAACCGTCACCGAACCGGGCCATACTCTGTCCATTCAGGCGCGCAGGCGCTGCGGATCAAGGCGGGCCGGACCCATGATGCACCTCAAGCCCCTGTGGCTGGCCGGCGCGCTGGCGCTGACGGCGGCGTGCGGCGCGCAAGCGGGCGATACGCGAAGCGAAGAGCGCGCGGTCATGATCGAGGCGGTCTCCGTCCCGCTCTATCCCGATGATCCCGAGCGCCGCGATGCAGGCGCGCTCATCTATCGCGGCGGGCTCGCCCTGACGTCCCCCGATCCCGCCTTTGGCGGGTTTTCAGCGCTGGAGCTCAGCGCTGACGGCACGCGCCTGCTGGCCATCTCCGATCGCGGGCAATGGCTTGTCGCCGACATCATCCATGACGCGGACGGCGCGCCGCTGGCGCTGGATAATGCCCGCATGGCACCCTTGCGTGATTTCGACGGCGCGCCTTTGGAGGGCCGCTGGGCCGACGCTGAAGGCCTCGCCCATTGGTCGGACGGCGTGTATCTCGTCAGCTTTGAACGTCATCACCGGGTGGAATCCTATATATTGGGCGAGGACTGGTCGCTGATCGGCTCGGCCAACGCCACCCGCCTGCCCCCGCCGCCGGGGGCGGATGATCTGCCTGACAACGGCTCTCTGGAAGCCCTCGCCGTCCAGTCGGGCTTCGCCTGGGTGGGGGTGGAATATCCGCAAGGCATTACCGGCGTTCACACGGTCTTCCGCTACGATCTCTCCGATCCGGGCGCGCAGGCGACCGGGCACCGCGTCCAGCTGGCGCCGGGCTTCGGGCTGGTGGCGTTTGCTGAGCTGGGCGATGGGCAGCTCCTGGCCGTGCAGCGCTTCTGGCGGCGCGATGTGGGCAATCGCATCCGCATCAGCCGCATAACCGAAGCCGCCATCCTCGATCCGCGCAACCGCCCGGCGGGTGAGCTGCTGGCCGAGATCACGCCTGACATGACGGTCGACAATATCGAAGCCGCCGCCGTGGTGACCGTCGATGGCCGTCAGCGCCTCTACCTCATCTCCGATGACAATTTCAGCGCCACCCAGCGCACGCTGCTGATGAGCTTTGATCTGCCGGAGTAGCGTTCAGGCGCTGCGCCAGATCCGCTCCAGCCCGTATGCGTCCATAACCGCGTCAACGCTGACGACCGGCAGGCCACGCCGCTGCGCCTGCGCGATGATCATCCGGTCGAACGGATCCCGGTGATGCAAGGGCAGAGCGCCGGCCGCGAGTGCATCCTCCATCTCCACGCCCATCAGGGAAAAACCCTTGCCGACGCCGTCGCGGGCCATGCGCCTGGCGATCTCCGCCATGCCCGGCGTGCGTCCGGCAGCGGCCTTGACCGACATTTCCCACACTGACACGACGCTGAGCCAGCAGTCCGAGTTGATCATTCGCTCGCGCGCAGCCGGGCTCAGTTTTCGATCCCCGGTCACGAACCAGACATAGGCGTGGGTGTCGCACACCACGCTCACGCGGTTTCGGGCTCCAGATCAGCCTCCCACAGGGCGATCTCTTCCTCGCTCATTGGCGCGACGAGCGCCTCATGGTCGGCGTCGGTGAGGATGATATCGCTCCACTCCCCCGGCTGATGGCGCGGGGCGGGGGCGGGGTCTGCCAGGATCAGTCGCGCCACCGGCGTGTCGCCGCGGGCGATGATGATTTCCTCGCCCGCCTCCACTGCGCGCAGGAGGCGCGACAGATGGGTTTTGGCTTCATGGACGGTGACGGTGCGGGCCATGGCGGCCTCCAGGTTGGCTAAGTCAACTTGACTAAGCTAATCCGGATTGGCCGCTGGTACAAGATTCGCCCCTACAAGCTCAGCAATTCCGGGTCTCCGCCCTGGGCGGCGATGTTGATGGTGATCACCCGTTCCGCCGCGAAGCGCACCAGATAATTGGGTCCGCCCGCCTTGGGGCCGGTGCCCGACAGGCCCTCGCCGCCAAAGGGCTGCACGCCCACCACCGCGCCGATCATGGACCGGTTCACATAGACATTGCCCGCCGGCACCGCCGCGCGCACCATCTCCATGAAGCGCTCCAGGCGCGAGTGTACGCCCAGCGTCAGCCCATAGCGCTTGGCCGCCAGCTGGGCGGCGATCGCGGGCAGGTCCGCGCGCTTGTAGCGCAGCACGTGCAGAACGGGTCCGAACTTCTCCTCGGTGATCTGGTCGAGCGTGTCGATCTCCACCAGCGCCGGCGCAAAGAACAGACCCTTGGCCTTCACGCCTGCGTCCAGCGGCGCGCGGTGCAGGAGGCGCGCGCCCGCGCCGGTGATGGCGTCCAGATGGGCGTCCAGCATGGCCACGGCGTCAGCGTCGATGACCGGCCCGATATCGGTGGCCGGGTCCGACGGATCGCCCAGCTGGAGCGCGTCCATGGCCCCTTTCAGCCCCTCGATCAGCCCGTCAGCGCTCTCCTGGGGCAGGATGATCAGGCGCATGGCCGAGCAGCGCTGGCCCGCCGACCCGAAGGCGGAATGGATTGTATCGTCGATCACCTGTTCCTTCAGGGCCGAGGTGTCCACAAACATGGCGTTCAGCCCGCCGGTTTCGGCAATCAGCGGCACGATCGGCCCGTCCTTGGCGGCCAGCGCCCGGTTGATCAGGCGCGCGACCTGTGTGGAGCCGGTGAAGGCGACCCCGTCAATATCCTCCAGCCCCGTCAGCGCCGCACCCACCCGGCCATCGCCAGGCAGGAGGTGCAGTACGTCGGCGGGCAGGCCGGCTTTGAGGAAAATCTTCACCGCTTCAAACGCGATCAGAGGGCTCTGCTCGGCAGGTTTGGCCAGCACGGTATTGCCCGCGGCCAGCGCGGCAGAGAGCTCGCCGGTGAAGATCGCCAGCGGAAAATTCCACGGGCTGATGCACACGAACACGCCCCGCCCCGCCAGGCCCAGATGATTGGTCTCCCCCGCCGGTCCGGGCAGGCGCACCGGGGCGGCGAACTTGGTCTCGGCTTCGGCCGCATAATAGCGCAGGAAATCCACCGCCTCGCGCACTTCGGCCACGCCATCGGCCAGCGTCTTGCCGGTTTCGCGTGTCATCAGGGCGATCAGCCGGTCGGTCTCCGCCTCCAGCGCATCGGCCATGTCGCGCAGGATTTCGGCGCGATTGGCACCCCCCCGCTGGTCCCAGCCGGGCTGGGCGGCGCGGGCGGCGTCCAGGGCGCGGGTGATATCGGCCTCGCCCGCATCACGCACCTGCGCCACCGCGAAGGCGAAATCGGCAGGACTGCACAGCGTGATGCCGCCGCCGGTCACCGCCTCGCCTCTGATGATGGGGCCGCAGGGCCACGGTGCACCGGCGTCAAAACTCTTCTGGGCCTCGGCCAAACGGGCCCGCACGCTGGCTTGGCTCAGATCCACGCCCGCAGCATTGATCCGGCTCTCGCCATAGAGTGCCGGCGGGGCGGGGATGAAGGGATGGCGATCCAGCGTCGCGGCGGCCGCGAACGGGCCTCTGGCGACGTCTTCGGCCGGCACGTCGGGGTCCAGGAAGCTGTGCACGAAGGAGGTATTGGCACCGTTCTCCAGCAGGCGGCGTACCAGATAGGGGAGCAAATCCTCATGACTGCCCACCGGCGCATAGACCCGCACGCGGGCGAGATCGTCATAGGCTTCGGCTGCCGCGTCATAGAGCGGCTCGCCCATCCCGTGCAGGCGCTGGAATTCGTATTCACTCTGCCCGGCCTCGGCCGCCAGTGCGCGCACAGCGGCCAGCGTATGGGCGTTATGGGTGGCGAACTGGCCATAGATGGCGCCGCGCGCTTCCAGCATGAGCCGCGCGCAGGCCAGGAAATTGAGATCGGTGGCCGGCTTGGTGGACCAGACCGGAAAATCCTCATGACCGGCCATCTGGGCGTGCTTGATCTCGGTGTCCCAATAGGCGCCCTTGACCAGGCGCACCATCAGCCGCCGCCCGCTGGCGTCAGCCAGCGCGATCAGGCGCTCGATCACCGCGTGGGCGCGCTTCTGGTAGGCCTGCACCGCCAGACCCAGCCCGTTCCAGCCCGCCAGTGACGGCTCGTGCGCCAGACGCTCCAGAATTTTCAGCGACAGCACCAGACGGTCGGCTTCTTCTGCGTCCAGGCAGAAACCGATATCGGCCGCGCGCGCCGCTTCAGCCTGTTCCAGCAGTTTGGGGTAAAGCGCGTCCATCACATCGGCCAGCTTCACCGCACTATAGCGCGGATGCAGGGCGGACAGCTTGACGCTGACCCCGTCCTCACCCTCAACCGGCCCGTCCTGACGCTTGGCCGCCACCGCCGCGATGGCGCCCATATAGCGCTCGTGATAGCGCCGGGCGTCGGCGTCCGTGCGGGCGGCCTCGCCCAGCATGTCAAAGCTGAACAGCGGTTTGATGCCGCCCGCGCTTTTCCACGCCCGCCCGCGCTTGAGGGCGCCCGCCATGGTGCGGCCCAGCACAAACTGCTCGCCCAGAATGCGCATGGCCTGACGCACGGCGCTGCGGATCACCGGCTCCCCCACCCGGCCGGTGAGGCGGCGGAAATAGCCCGCCGGATCGCGCTGCGCGGCCGGCTCCACATCCATCAGCGATCCGGTGAGCATCAGGCCCAGCGTGGAGGCGTTGACCAGCCAGTTGTCCGATTTCCAGGCATGCTCGGCCCAGGCGCCTGACCCCAGCTTCTCGGCGATCAGGGCGTCGGCGGTCTTGGCGTCCGGCACGCGCAGCAGCGCCTCGGCCAGGCACATCAGGGCCAGCCCCTCCTTGTTGGACAGGCCGAACTCCTGAAGAAAGCTCTCCATCAGCCCCGCGGTGCGCCGCGCCTTGCGGGCATGCTCCACCAGTCCGACCGCCGCCTTGCCCACCCGTGCCCGGGCGTCGGTATTGAGGCCGACCTGAGCGTCGATCCGGCGCGCCGCCTCGCGCTCATCGGCGTATTTCAGGGCGTCAAGGCCATCCCAATCGATGGCGGCGGGGCGCAGGTCTGCGCGAGCAGCGGATACAGCCATGGCGTGAACCTCCCAAGGGATGTTTTTACCCGCGACATTGCGCATGCGCGCGTTTTCCACGCAAGTGAATCACGCTGATGGCGGTGCCGTGCACGCATGTCCGGACAAGGGACTACGGGGGTGGAGCGCGATGACCTGTGCGGTGGTTCAGCGCTTGACGCAGCCCGGCCTGTCTCAGCGAGATCGAGCATGGCCGCAAGGTGCCCAGCCTCGCCACGCTGCGCCGCCTCAGTGATGCCCTTTCGGTCGGCCTCGACGGCCTCGCCCCTGCGGCGCCGGGATCGCTTCGCCTCCCGGACAAAACGCGCTAGACACGCGCCCTGTCATACTCAACAGGGCCGGAGCCTGCCTGATGGACGATTCGCCGCTGCGCATTCTTGTCGTCACCGACGCCTGGGAGCCCCAGGTGAACGGCGTGGTGCGCACCCTGTCGCGTACCGTCGATGAGTGCCGGGCCATGGGTCATGAGGTGGAGGTGATCCATCCGGGTCTGGGCTTCCGCACCATTCCGCTGCCCACCTACCCCGACATCAAGCTGGCGCTGGGCGCGCGCGATGATCTTGAAGCGCGCTTCAAGGCGTTTGAGCCCGAGGCCATCCATATCGCCACCGAGGGCACGCTGGGCCACGTGGCCCGGCGCATCTGCCTGTCGTGGAAACTGCCCTTCTCCACCAGCTATCACACCCAGTTTCCCGAATATGTGCACGCGCGCTTCCCGTTCATTCCCCTGTCGGCGGGCTACGCCTTCATGCGGCGCTTTCACAATGCCGGTAACCGGCTGATGGTGGCCACGCCCACCATGCGTGACGAGCTGTCCAAGCGTGGCTTCAACAACATCACGCCCTGGACGCGCGGCGTGGACACCGTGCTTTTCCACCCGGAAAAGCGCCACATGGACGGTGAAAGCGTCTATGCCGGGCTGGAGGGTCCGATCTTTGTCTATATCGGCCGTGTGGCGGTGGAAAAGAATATCGAGGCCTTCCTCAAAACCGATCTGCCCGGCACCAAGGTTGTCGTCGGGCCGGGACCGCAGCTGGACGAGCTCAAGCGCAAATATCCCAAAGTGGTCTTCCCCGGATCAAAGTCCGGCGTGGAGCTGGCGCGCTATTTTGCGGACGCCGATGTCATGGTGTTCCCAAGCTTTACCGACACGTTCGGCCTGGTGATTCTGGAATCCATGGCCTGCGGCACGCCAGTGGCAGCCTATATCGCGCCGGGTCCCAAGGACATCATCCCCGGGTCGGGCGCGGGCGCGGTCCATGATGATCTGCGCACGGCATGCCTCGACGCCCTGACCATGGACCGGGCCCGGTGCCGGGAATACGCCGAAGGCTTCTCCTGGCGCGCCTGCGCGGAAGAGTTTGTGCGCAATCTCAAGCCCCAGCCCCGGCCCGAGCGCAAACGCTTCTGGCGGCGCTTGCGGCGCCTGCGCCGGCGTGGCTGAGCCGGCTGGTCCGGCTCAGTCCGCGGTCTTGCGGCCTCGGCCGAAGCGGAACCAGCGCTTGAAGCTGTCGGCATTGGCCTGACCCAGCGCGCCCTGACGGAACACCATCCCCGCGCCCCACAGCACCAGGGCTGTGGTGATCAGCATCAGCGCGCCCGACCCCAAAAGCTCCCAGAGCGGCGGGTCCGAAGGCAGGCGGGCCATCATCAGGAAAGGCGTCCACAGCGGCACCCAGCTGGCGGCGCGAACCACCAGAGAGTCGGACGCCTCCAGCGAGAAGAACAAGAACAGGATCGGCAGGATCAGCATCCAGATCACCGGACCCATCAGGGTCTGGGCGTCCTGCAGCGTGTCGCACAGCGATCCCAGCGCCAGGAAAATCGCCCCGAACATCAGATAGCCGGCCATGAAGAAGATGAACGCCGCAAGCAGGAGCTGCGGATCGGCGGCAGCGCCGATCACCTCCATCATGCGCGGATCGGCCCCGGAAAGGGCGGTCCCGGCGAACACGGTCAGCCCTGTGCCCACCACGCCCCACACCGCAAACAGGGTGAAGGACATGGCCGCCACCCCGGCCAGCTTGCCGATCAGGATGTCCTGGAATCGCGCCGTGGACATGAGCACTTCAATGATCTTGCCGCCCTTTTCCTCTATCAGGCTGGTGAGCAGCATATTGGCCACCGAGAACACGGCCAGCCACAGGATAAACGCGATCACCACCGCCACCACATAGGGCGCGCGGTCGGCCGTGGTCACCTCCGCGTCCACGGCGGCTCCGGGCCTGGCGTCCAGCGTCGTTACCTCGGGGCTCAGGGTCAGCAGCGCATTGGCTTCCAGTGCGCTCAGGCCGCGGGTCTCCAGCGCGTCGCGGCGCAGGAAGTCCCTCACGAAAACGGTGATGTCGCTGCGCAGGCCCGTGCTGGTCAGATTGGCCGACACGTAATCAATGGCAATCCCGCGCTCCGGGTGCGGCCGCATGACGAAAACCGCAAACAGCGGGCGCTCGCCCTCGGGTGTGGTGACGGTGGATTCGCCTGTCAGATAGGGGCGTAAATCGTCCAGCGTGGCACCGGGTGCCTCGACCAGAAAGCGCCGTGAGGATCCGGCGGTCAGCACGCCGCGCGCGCTTTCCAGGCCCGCAGCAGCCATGGCGTTGTCCAGTCCGCCCAGACCCTCGGCATCGGCGTCGAACGCCTCCAGCGCGGCGCGGGCAGTCTCATCGCCTGCGCTGGCACGCGCCATGATCTCCAGCCGTTCGCGCACCGCACCACGGCGCTCGGAATCCAGGCGCGCCCGGATCATGTCGTCCACGCCCCGCCCGGTTTCGTCGATGACCGAGAAATAGCGCACAGGCTGCGAGCCCTGGATCAGGGCGGGCACGCCCGCACCGATGGCCGCGAAGGCGGGCACCGCCAGCAAGGACAGCCAGAAGCCCCAGGTGGCGACGTAAGACAGGTATTCCCGCCGGGCGATCAGCAAAATGGCGCGCATGGCTCAGGCCTCCTGACGGGCGGGTTGGGCGGGACCGGCGGCTTCTTCGCCCACCAGGGCGACGAAGGCATCATGCAGATGGGCGCGGCGCGGCTCGAACCGGGTCAGGCGCACGCCTGCATCCACCAGCGCGCGCAGCACGCCCTGGGCATCTGCGCCCGGTGCCAGCACCAGCCGCCACAAGACGCCGCCGTCGTCCTCGCCACCGTCCTCCCCCACCCGCTCCAGCGTGCCGAATGCGCCCAGCACGCCCGGCAGATCGCAGTTGGCCGGCGCACCGAGCAGGATCTGGCGCGGCACGCGGGCCAGCGCCTCTTCCACCGTGCCGTCAAAGACCTTCTGTCCGCGCGCCATCAATATGATCCGGTCGCACAGGCGCTCGGCATGCTCCATCACATGGGTGGAGAACAGGACTGTGCGTCCGGCCTCAGCCTGTTCGCGGATCACCTGTTCCAGCAGCGACTGGTTGACCGGATCGAGGCCGGAAAACGGCTCGTCGAGAATGATGAAGTCCGGCTCGTGCACGATGGCAGCGATGATCTGGACTTTCTGGGCCATGCCCTTGGACAATTCCTTGATCTTTTTGCGCCCTGCGTCGGCGAGGCCAAAGCGTTCCAGATAGGCGCGCGCACGCCTGCGCGCCTCGCCGGCCGGCACGCCTTTGAGCCGTGCGAAGAACACGATCACGGCTTCGGCGGTCATCTTGCGGTACACGCCGCGCTCTTCAGGCAGAAAGCCCACCCGGTCCATGCCCGCTGCGTCGGGTGTGCGGCCGAACAGACGCGCCGTGCCCGAATCGGGTGCGATCACACCCAGCGACATGCGCAGCGTGGTGGTCTTGCCCGCGCCATTGGGGCCCAGAAAGCCGGTAATCTCTCCGCGCGCGGCGCGGAACGACACGTCGCGCACCGCTGGCTGGCCGCCAAAGCTCTTGGTCAGGCCGCTCACCTCAAGGGCGTATTCGGTCATGTCGGCTGGGTCCCCCGGAACCTTTGGTCAGACGCGTATGCGCGCCGTCATTAAAGTGGTGCGCAGCAGGGTTCCAGTTAAGTCTGTGACAGGAAGCCTGCAAGGCTGTCCTGCTGTCCCGGTGCCGGCGTGCGCGCCAGAATGGCGGCGACCAGCGGGTTGGGAAAGCGCCGCTCCAGCGTGATGGCGCAAAACGCCTCGGTCAGGCCGGGCAGGGTGACGACCTCCACCAGACGGCCGCTGGCCAGTTCGTCGCGCACCACGATGGGTGGTGCCACAGCCAGGCCTGCGCCCTGACGCGCCAGCAGGCGCACCATCGCCATATCATCGACCTCCGCGATGATTTCCGGCCGCAGTCCCAGGCGCACCATCAGCGCGTCAAATCCCGAACGCACGCCGCTCAGGCGCGACGGCACGATGAGCGGGTGCGCGGCCAGCAGGGAGGGCAGATCGCGCACCGCCCCGACCCGGTCCGGCGCACCCACCAGGCTCACCGGCTGCTGCGCCAGGGTGTGCACGGTCCAGACGCTGTCGGCCTCGCGCAGCGGGGCCTGATTGGCCAGCACCAGGTCCAGATTATGCGCGGCCAGCTCCGCCATGAGCTCACCCATGGAGCCGGACCGCAGGTGAATCTCCACCCCGCCCCGGGCCAGCACCGGTGCCAGCAAATCCATCTGGAAATTGCGCGACAATGTCGCCAGCGCCCCGACCCGCAAGGCCCGGCGCGGCGCCCCGGCCCCCGCGCGCATCACCGCTTCCAGCTCCTCTCCGGCGCTGAAGATCGCGTCGGCATAGTCCAGCGCCACCCGGCCCGCCTCGGTCAGCACCAGCGTGCGGCCCCGGCGCTCGAACAGATCATGGCCCAGCTGCGTCTCCAGCTGGCGGATCTGGGTGGACAGGGCGGACTGGGACAGGTTCAGCCGCTGCGCGGCGCGGGTCAGGCGGCCCTCATGGGCCACGGCTGCGAAATAGCGCAAGTGCTTGTAATTCATTCCACACTCCAGATCGTTCGCCTGAAGCGAATGATAACACGTAGAATATGTAATTTATCTAACTGCGTCCATGGCTAGTGTCCCGGCCGGTCACGCCGCCGCCTGTGCCGGGAGCCCTCCATGGACATTCTGCTCGACTTTGCCGCCACCTTCGCCGCCCAGCTGCAAAAGCCCACGCTCGCCTTCCTGATCGGCGGGATGGTGATTGCCGCCCTGGGCAGCCAGCTGACCATTCCCGACCCGATCTACCGCTTCATCGTCTTCATGCTGCTGATGACCATCGGGCTCAGGGCCGGCATGGAGATTCGCGAGGCCGATCTTGCCAGCATGATCTTGCCCGGCCTGTTCGCCCTGGTGCTGGGCCTGGGGATTGTGGCCGTGGGCGCGGCGGTGCTGACGCGCCTGCCCGGTCTGAAGGCGGATGACGGCTACGCCACCGCCGGCCTGTTCGGGGCGGTATCAGCCTCCTCCCTCGCCGCTGCCATGGTGGTGTTGGATGAGGAGGGCATTGCCTATGAGGCCTGGGCCCCGGCGCTCTATCCCTTCATGGATTTGCCGGCGCTTCTGGCCGCGATCGTCCTGGCCGGCATTGCCCGCCAGCGCCACTCACCCGGCGGCGCCAAGGCCGACATCAAGGCGATTGTTCTCGACAGCCTGCGCGGTTCGGCCATCTCGGCCCTGCTGCTGGGCATGGTGCTGGGGCTGATCACACAGCCCGCCGGCGTGGTGGAAGATTTCTACGACCCGATGTTCCGCGGTCTTCTGTCCATCCTGATGCTGATCCTGGGCATGGAGGCCTGGGCGCGCCTGTCGGAGCTGGCAAAGGTCGCCCACTGGTACGCCCTCTACGCCTCCATCTCCCCGATCGTGCACGGCCTGGCGGCGTTCGCACTGGGCTATGTGGCGCATGTCGCCACGGGCTTTTCGCCCGGCGGGGTGGTGTTGCTGGCGGTGATGGCGGGCTCCAGCTCGGATATTTCCGGCCCGCCGACCTTGCGCGCGGGCATACCCGGCGCCAATCCGTCTGCCTATATCGGGGCGTCCACCAGCATCGGCACGCCTGTGGCGATCGCCGTGGGCATCCCGCTTTATGTCGCCCTCGCCCAGCTTGTCTTCGATCTCTAGCGTCAGGAGACCGCCATGACCGCGTTTCACAAGGCCACCAAGATCATTCTGGTCGTCGAGCGCCTGTTGCGCGACCGGGTTGTTGCCATCATCGAGGCGGAAGGGGCCAAGGGCTACACCGTCACCGAAGGCACCGGCAAAGGCGAGCATGGCCTGCACGGTTCGGACCGGCCCGGCATCGCCCCCGGCTTCAACATCGTGCGCATCGAGGTGATCGTGGCCAGCCGCGACGCCGCCGAGCGCATCGCCCTGACCGTATCGCAGCGCTGTTTCACCGATCACCCGGGCATTGTGTATATGAGCGAGGTCGAGGTACTGCGCCCGGAGAAATTCTAGGCGCTACAACGAGGCTGGCCGGGGCGGCGTTTCCGGTTCAGTCTGTGTCCGCACCCCTGCCAGGATGCGCCGCCGCTTCAAGGAGCCGAGCATTGACCCCTTCGCCTTTCCCGCTGGATTTCGCCGCCCTCATCCCCGACACGCGCCCGCGCCGCTGGCTGATCCTGCCGCCTGGCTTCGTCAGCGCGGCGCAGCCGGACGCCGTAAGCCCGGTCTTCGCCTGCACGCCCGCGGCGCTGCTCTCGGCGGTGGACGCCGTGGCGCTGGCTGAAGAGCGCACCGTGCGCATGCGCGATGGCGGGGGGCAGGCGGAATACGTGCAGCGATCGAAAATATTCAAATTCCCCGACCGCATCACGGTAGAGGCCATGGCCACAGGCGATGGCGCGGCGCTGGCGGCCTATTCGCGCGCCGAAGTCGGGCGCTATGACTTCAAGGTCAATCAGCGCCGTCTGGAGCGCTGGATCGCGGCGTTGCAGGACCGGCTCTGAGCGTGCCGCATGGCCGGAACGCGAAACCGGTCCCGCCCTTCTCTGGCTCCGCTTTCTCCGCCTCCGCTTTCTGCGGCACGGCTCAGCCTGACGGCAGCGCGAAATAGAGCAGGTCCAGCGCCGGCGGCTCGGCCACGCCCAGCTGGCGCAAGATGTGGGTCGCCTGACCGCGATGATGGGTCTGGTGATTGAACACATGGGTGAGGATGATCTTCACCGGCAGCGCCTTCGCCTCGCCGCGCGTATTGGCGTACTCCAGAACCCGCTCCAGATCGTCCATACTCAGGCCCGCGACATAGGTGCTCAGGCGCTGGTCCTCGGCCTCGCGCGCGGCGCGCAGATCCTCGAACAGGGCGTAGGGCTCTTCATCCAGCCGTGTGGGCGCTTCGCCCTCGCCGGTCAGGCGGCGCAGCCAGATCCGGTCCGCCACCAGAACATGGCTCAGCGTGCCATGCAGGCTGCGGAAATACGCTTTCACATCCCGCTTGCGCTCAAAATCCTTGAGCGCTGTGGCGGCGTCGTAAAGCCGGGCATTGGCCCAGGCATTGTAGGCGGCGAAGCGCTTGAAGTGGTCGAGCACGCGTGAGACATCCTTCACGTCATTGAACCGTCAGATACCGCCATACCCTATCATGATCTGTGAGGCGACAGCCCCTCAGCGTCTTGTGGTCCTGAAAGCCGGTCTCGACGCGCTCTGACGGGGTGCGGCCCGGTGCCGCGGCTGGGCCCGGACCCGCCCGGTCAGACCGTCAGCGCCGCTTTGTGACGGCTATGCGGCAGACATCTGACACCATTGTTGCAGTGCGGCGATTTTGCATGGCGGCTATTCGCGAACCCGCCTTGAATCCCCTCGGGCACCTGCGCATATACAGCCCCGAATGGCGACACGTTCGTCCTTCCCCTTTTGCATACCGTCTCCTCCCCGAACGGGTATGCTAAACTGGGCCGGTCACCGCGATCCGCGGGGCCGGCCCTTTTCTTTTGTCGCGGCCCGCGCGCTGCCCTCACAAAAAAGCCCCCGCAGCATCCGCTGCAGGGGCTCTTTCGTTTCCAGTCTGCCACGTATCAGCCCAGCGTGGCGCGCAGCATCCAGGCGGTTTTTTCGTGGGCGGTGATGCGCGGGGCGACCAGATCGCTGGTGGCTTCATCGCCATGTTCCTCGGCGAGCTTGAGCGCCTTGCGCGCGGTGCGCACCACCTGCTCGTGGCCCTCCACCAGATTGGCCAGCATGGCGTTGGCGTCCGGGGTCTTGGCGTCATGCTTGATGCTGGCCGCAGCCGCCATCTCGTCATAGGACACCGGCGCCAGTACGCCCAGCGCGCGGATGCGCTCGGCAATCTCGTCGGTGGCCGCCCACAGCTCTGTGTACTGGGCCTCGAACATGGCGTGCAGATCGTGGAAGCGCGGTCCCGTCACGTTCCAGTGATAGGCGTGGGTCTTGAAATACAGCGCGTAGGTGTCAGCCAGCAGCGCCAGCACGGCCTTGGCCATGGTTTCGCGCTGGTCTTTCGACAGGCCCATATTGATGTCCATGTGCGGATGCCTCCTTCGGGTGGCTTGAATACGATGTCTCTATAGTGCCCCGCCCGCCGCCATCGTGTCCAACTGGTTTCACTGACATTGGCCATAGGCGCGGCCTATGGTCCTAACGCACGCCCCCGCAAAACGTTGCAATGCGCTTGCCCGCCTCTTCCAGCGCGGCATCGTCGGTGGCGTAGGACAGGCGGAAGCCCGGCGCCGCCCCGAACGCGGTGCCCGGCACCACCGCCACATGGGCTTCGGTCAGCAGCGCCTCGCACACATCAAGATCGGTGTTGAGCGCCATTCCGCCCGCGCTGGTCTTGCCGATCAGGCCGGCGCAATCGGCGAAGATATAGAAGGCACCCTCCGGCGTCGGCGCGGTCAGGCCCGGCGCGGCGTTGATCTTGGCGAGCATGGCATCGCGGCGCTTTTTGAAGGCGGCGTTGCGCGCGATCAGGAAGTCATGGGGGCCGTTCAGCGCCGCCACCGACGCCCACTGGCTGACCGAGCACGGATTGGAGGTGGTCTGGCTCATCACCTTGGCCATGGCCTTGATGAGCTTTTCCGGCCCCGCCGCATAGCCGATGCGCCAGCCGGTCATGGCATAGGCTTTCGACACGCCATTCATGGTCAGCGTGCGGTCATACAGGTCGGGCGCGACCTGCGCGATCGTGGCGAACTGAAAATCGTCATAGACGATGTGCTCATACATATCGTCGGTCAGGATGAGCACATGGGGGTGGGCGCGCAGCACCTCGGCCAGGCCTTTGAGATCGTCCGCTGTGTAGGCGGCGCCCGTCGGGTTGGACGGCGAGTTGAGCAGCACCCAGCGCGTGCGCGCCGTGATTGCCCGGTCCAGCGTCTCGGGCTTCAGCTTGAAGCCGTCGGCGACGCCCGCTTCGGCGAACACCGGCGTGGCGCCGCACAGCGCGGCCATTTCAGGATAGCTCACCCAGTAGGGCGTGGGGATCACCACCTCGTCGCCCGGATCCAGAGTGGCGGCAAACGCGTTATAGATCACCGGCTTGCCGCCGGGCGATACGTTCACCTGGGCCGGGGTGTAATCAAGCCCGTTATCGCGCTTGAACTTGGCGCAGATCGCCTGTTTCAGCGCCGGCAGCCCGTCCACATCGGTGTATTTGGTTTCCCCACGCGCAATGGCGTCGATGGCGGCCTGCTTGATATGGTCGGGCGTGTCGAAATCGGGTTCCCCGGCACCCAGACCGATCACGTCCACGCCTTGCGCCTTGAGCTCGCGCGCCTTCTGGCTCACCGCGATGGTGGCCGAGGGCTTCACCCGCTTCAGGGCGTCGGAAACGCGCATCAGGTCGGCGGCGTTGGTGTCGGGCATGGGCGTCAATTCCTGGCTGTGCCGGCGCCAGGGCGGCGCAGGCGGACGAAATGGGTCTCGTTGGCGTGCGCGCCTTCGAGCTGAGTGTGCGTTACGACAAGCCGGTACACGCTTTCAAGGCCCGGCGGCCCCGCCGCGCCCCATCCCGGGCGCGGATCATCGCGCAGCCGGGCCAGTCCACCGGTATTGGACGCCATGGCTTCGCCGTGCAGACCGTGCGCGGACAGGAAGCCGGCGATCTGGGTCAGCGCCTTTTCATGGCCGAATACACCGGCCAGCGGCGTGTCATCTCCGGGGCTGCGATAGAGGTTGAAACTCACCGCCAGTGCCAGACGGCCCGTAATCTGCGCGCGGCCCTGCTCGACCACCGCCTGCACGGGCACCACCGGACCGGCGGCGCTGTCGATGGCCGCCACGGCCATGTCCACGTCGCCAGCCTCGAGGGCGGCCAGTACCGCCTCGATGGACTCCAGCAGAATCAGCCCCGCGCCATCGGCCAGCGTCAGCGCCGCACGGTGGGTGAAACTGCCCTCTGGTCCCAGGCACGCGGCGCGCATCAGCGCTCTCCCGATCGTGTTCAGGCCCGCAGTCTAGAGCGGCGCGGCCGGCTCTGCATCCCGGTCTGGCGCCCGCAAATGGCCTTGTTTGATCTTGAACCGGCCCCAATCCGGCCCTTGCGTCGCCCCGGCCCGGGAGAAACCTGCCTTCATCGGGCGTTCATCAGTATGAACGTTCGCTGACCGGGAGGATGAATGATGCCCCGCCATACGACTGGAACCCGCCTGACCGGTGTTGTGCTCGCCGGGCTTTGCTTCATCGCCGCAGCCTGGATGTTCCATGCCGGCCCGCGTCAGTCCGGCGCGCTCTTTGTGGCCGCCGACACGGCGGCATCAGCCCAGCGCTGAGCCACGGCGGGCTCCAAGTCTCACTGTGAATTTAATTGAAGCGGGGCCGCGCCTCGGCCATGTCTGGTCGCTGTGAGCGAAAATCCCCCTACAGCCCGCCCGCCTGCCGGGCCGGGGCCTTCGGACTGGCGCGCTGCCGCCCGAACCCCGCGCGCGGCGGGCCTGGCCGGCGCGGGTGCGCTCCACCTGTTGGCACTGGCCGGATTGATCGCCCTGCCCCCCGTCGTGCGCCCGCCCGAGCCCGCGCCCGCCGCGTCAGGCCCGGGTGCCTTCTACGTGTTTGTCGCCGATGGTGCCCAGAGCGATGCGCCGCTGTTCGAGCCGCCGCTTTCCGACGAGGTCGGCCCCGATGGAATGCCAGGCGGCGGCGAGGGTGCGGGCAGCGGTCAGGGTTCGGGCGATGGCGATGCGGGTGCGGGAGACACCGGCGAGACGGCTGAGGCGGATTCAGAGTCTGATCAAGGCGCCGAGCCTGTCGAGGGGCCCGAAATCGAGGCCGAAACGCCGCCTGTGCCATCCGATCCCGCCGAAGACCCCGAAACCCGGCCTGATGACCCCGAAACACAGCCGGACGACCCCACAGGCGTCGTTTTTGAACCCATGGAAAGCAGGGATAGGCCTGCGGACAGCGCCGCGCCGCGTCCGGCTCCGTCGCGGGCTGATAGCCCCTCGACTATCCCCGCCCCGGTGCCCTCGCCGGCTGACCCCGACGCGCCGGTGACGACGCTTCAGCCTCAGCGCGCCGAGCCTGGCGGTGCAGGCGAATCGGCGCTCGATATCGACGCCTTGATGTCACAGATGGCGATCTCGCTGGACCCGGACGACTACCGCATGATCCAGGGTGCCGTGGCCTCACGCCTCGTTGTGCGCGATTCCTTCTGCCTGTCCTCATCTGACGCCAACCGCGAGGCGGGAGATTGCCCCGACCATGGCCCGGCGAGCGAGATTGATCTGGCGCAATTTGGACTTACGGGTTTTGGCGCCACCCCGCCGCGCTTCCTGGAAGACATGAGCCGGCTGGAGTTCGAGCTGGCCCAGCTGGGCGCTGGCGGCAGCCAGATCCGCCGCATCATGACACAGCTCGCCGCCGCCCGGCGGGCGGTCATCGAGCAGCCCGCCCTTACGCGCGAAATGGACCGGATCGCCGGCGACCGCACGGATGCCCAGGGCTTCCGCGCGCCCATCACGCCGCAGCGCGCGCGCGATCCGTCCGGCGAGCCCTAGACCGCATCGGCAAAAGTGGGAACCGGTTTTCGGATAAATTGCGCTCTCAATCAAAGGCGTAGAGTGTGCGGCCTGACGCAGTCAGGCCGGATCACGCTCTAAGGCTTGGTTTTTCGCACTTTCGAACTGCGAACCCGGTTCCGACTTTCGCTGAAAACGCTCTAGCCGGCCTGCAATTTCTTGAAGAATTCGAACACCTTGCCATAGGGCGGGAAGACCAGGCGGCTGGGGTGCCAGACCGGTGCCTCGAATACCGCACGCTCATGGGTGAAGGTCAGGAACCCGGTCTCGCCGTGATAGGCACCCTGACCCGATGCGCCGACGCCGCCAAAGGGCATGTCCTCCACCGACAGATGCAGCATGGGCAGGTTCACACCTGCCCCGCCAGACATCGTTCGGGCCAGAAAATCGCGCGCCGTGGCGTTCGATTTTGAATACACATACAGCGCCAGCGGCCGGTCACGGTCATTGATGAAGCGGGCCGCATCCGACAGCCCGTCATGGCCCAGCACCGGCAGGACGGGACCAAAAATCTCCTCGCGCATCAGGGCGCTGTCCAGCGGGGGGTCAATCACCACCGTCGGCGGGAAAATGCGCGTATTGCCGGCCTTGCCCGGTTCGAAGTCTGCCTGGAGCACCTCAGCCCCGGCTGCGCGCGCTTCCTCAACCATGCCGGTCAGGCGGGCGTGATGCTTTTCGGAAATGATGGCCGTGTAGTCGCCATTTCCCGCCACGTCAGGCCACATGGCGTCCGCCTCACGCATCACCGCTTCAGCGAACTTCCGCTGGCCGCCGCGCGGGACGAGGGCGTAGTCCGGGGCCACGCAGGTCTGGCCGGCATTGAAATACTTGCCCCAGGCAATGGTCTTGGCAGCCTGGTCCAGGTCGAAGTCTGGCGCGATCACCGCAGGCGACTTGCCGCCCAGCTCCAGCGTTACCGGGGTGAGGTTTTCCGCTGCTGCCTTGGCTACCAGCCGGCCCACCGGGGTCGAGCCGGTATAGAAAAGATGGTCAAACGGCAGTGCGCAGAACGCTTTGGCCACATCCGGACCGCCTGTGATCACGGCCACATGATCGTCGTTGAACAGCTCAGACAGGGTTTCGTGGAGCAGTTCGGCCGTGCGGGGCGTGAATTCGCTGGGCTTGATCATCGCCCGGCAGCCGGCTGCCAGTGCTGCCACCAGCGGGGCCAGCGCCAGCTGCATGGAGTAATTCCACGGCGAGACAATCCCCGCCACGCCCTTGGGTTCCCGGCGCACATAGGCCTTGCCCGGTGCCAGCGTCATGGGCACAGGCTTGCGCCGTGAGGCGGCCCAATGGCTGAGATGCTGGCGTGCATGCTTGGCGCTGGCGATGACAAACCCGGCCTCGGCGATGGCGGTTTCGGCCTTGGAGCGGCGGCCGAAATCGGCGTCGATGGCGGCGGCGAAGTCCGCCCCGCGCGCCTTGACCATGGCTTCCAGTTTCTTCAGGTCGGATTTGCGCTCGCCCACCGGGCGGTGGCGCTCGGCCTCGAAGGCGGCTTTCTGGGCTTTGAGGAGGGCGTTCATACGCGCAAGGGCGTCGGCGTCGCTCATGGGTGTGGTCCCTGTTTCAGCTGTGGTCGGCCAGGATCATATCGGCAGCACGGGTGGCGATCATCATGGTCGGCGCGTTGGTATTGCCGCCCACCACGCGGGGCATGACAGACGCGTCCACCACCCGCAGCCCTTCGACTCCTCGCACCCGGCACTGGGGGTCGGTGACGGCCAGCTCGCCTGTTCCCATCGCGCACGACGACGTGGGATGGTAGAGCGTTTCGGCGTTCGCCCGCACATGATCAAGCAGCTGCGCGCGTGTGCCGTTGGCGGCGGAGGGCAATTCCAGTTCCTGGAACTCACCGTCAAAGGCGTCGCTCAACAGGATATCGCGGGCGATTTCCAGGCAATCGGTCATCACTTCCACATCCTCCTCGTGATCCATGTAGTTGGGATCTATCAGGACGGGATCGCGCGGATCGGCGCTGGCAAGACGAAGCTGGCCGCGGCTTTGCGGATAAAGGTGGCAGGCGTGAACCATCATGCCATGCCCGGTCATGGTCTCGCGCCCGTGGGGGCTGCCCCGCGCCGGGATAAAGACCAGCTGGATGTCAGGCAAATCCTGCGCCCGGCTGGATTTCACAAACCCGCAGCCCTGCACCGGATTGACGGTGAACTTTCCTGTGCCCGTCAGCGCCCACTGAAGCACATCGCGCGCCGTCGCCGGGAATTTGCGCCAGGAGTATCCGATCGATGTCGCCATCTTGGTCGAGGCCCGGGCCATGATGTCGAGATGGTCCTGCAGATTGGCACCCACACCCGGGACATCGGCTTCGACAGAAATGCCGTGCTCGCGTAAATGATCGGACGGACCTATCCCTGACAGCATCAGGAGCTGGGGCGAATTGACCGCGCCTCCGGACGCGATCACCTCGCGGGCGGCCTCGATAATGCGAACCTCACCCTCCACCTCGATTTCCACACCCGCGGCGCGGCCGTTTTCCACCAGGATGCGCCGGGCCAGCGCGCCGGTGATTACCGTCAGATTGGGCCGGCCAAGCACAGGTTTGAGGAAGGCGTCCGCCGCCGAGCAGCGCTTGGCACCCTTCTGGGTGACCTGATAGGGGCCGAACCCCTCCTGGGCCGCGCCATTATGGTCGGGATTTTCGGGAATCTGACGCCGGCGGCAGGCCTCGAAATAGCGCTGGGTCAACGGGTTGAGCGGTGAAATGGTCTTGACATTCAGTGGTCCGCCCTGGCCGTGCCAGGGTTCGCCATGGTTCTCGTTGTGCTCGACGCGCTTGAACGCTTCCAGCGCCGCCTCCCGGCCCCAGCCCTCAGCCCCGTAGGCCCGCTCCCATTCGTCGTAATTCTCCAGCGCGCCGCGCATGTAGTGCATGGCATTGATGGAAGAGGACCCGCCCAGCGCCTTGCCTCGCGGCCAGTAAAGCTTGCGGTCGTGAAGGTGGCGCTGAGGCTGCGTCCAGTAATTCCAGTTGATGGATTCCTGAGTGATCGCAAACTGCAGCAGCATGGGCGTTCTGATGACCGCCTTGTTGTCGCTGCCGCCGGCCTCGATCAGGCAGACCGTGACCGAAGGGTCTGCGGACAGGCGGTTGGCCAGCACGCATCCCGCCGAGCCTGCGCCGGCGATGATGTAGTCATGGACCGCGCTCACGGCTCGATCCCGCCTTCGCCGTCATCATCAACGGATGCAAGACCGGTCCGAGGCACCAGCGGAGAGACATGCTCCGCGATCGCCCGAAACACCGCGGCGGACTCAAAATACCGCTCAGCGAAACCCGGATCGCCGGCATTCATCGCGATCACCACGCCGCGCCGCCGGTCGACCCAGATATACTGGCCGAACACGCCCGCCGCATAGAACTCCCCGTCATGGTCTTCGGGCACCCAGACATGCAGGCCATAGCCCCGGCCGGGATAGGGCGTCGCCCCCGGCTCCTGAAAGGGCGTATTGGGCGTGCTCGCCCTCTCCACAAAGCCTTCTGACAGCATGCGCGCCCCGTTCCACATCCCGTTCTGCAACAGGAACTGGCCGAAGCGGGCATAGTCCTCGCTGGTCGCCTGCAGGCAGCAATAGCCGATGGGCACGCCACGATCCCCGGCCAGGTTCTGCAGCCAGCTGGCCTCACCCGTCATGCCCAGCGGTGCCCACAGTTCGCGCTCGACGATCTCAGCCAGCGGCGCGCGATACACCGCGCGCACCACCGCAGACAGCACATGGGAGTTGGGGCTGACATAATGCATGTCCTCGCCGGGCGCGCGATTGCTGGCGATCTCGCCGACCATCGCATCCACATTGCGCCCCAGAATGAAGGCATTGAAAAAAAGCGGGCGCACGTCGGACGGCCGCTCGGGCGAGTACTCCTCGTTGAAATCCACTCCCGCCGACATCATCAGCAAGTGGCGCAGGCTCACCGCGCCATAATCGGTTCCGGCAAATTGCGGCGCGTACTGACCAGCCGGATCATCAAGGCTGTCGATCAGCCCGTCCTCCATCGCCTTGGCGATCAGTACGGCGACAACGGTTTTGGCCACCGACCAGGAGGTGAAGCGCGTCCCGGAATCGGCACCCAGGCGGAATTCCTGCGCCGTGACGACCCCGTCATGCAACACTGTCAGGCCGATGACGCCGGCTTCTTCGAGATAGGTCTCGAGGCGTTTTTCTTCGCCCATCCACGCATAGGACACCTCAAGCGGCGTGACGGCGCGCGGCAAGGGCGCAGGCGCTGTCGCCGCGATGGGGCGCGAGGGCAGGATGGAGTCCAGGCGCTGGAAGGTCTGCGGATAGGCATCCGGATCGTCCATGGCCCGAATGCTGGCAGGCGAATAGGGCGACCAGGGCCGGTAATACCAGCCGGTGCCGGCGATGACGGCGGCCAGTACCAGTGCCAGCGCGCCAATCAGGATCCTATTGAGCATCAATGTCCTCCCCCTTGCGCCCGCCTTGAGCTGGCGAGTCGTCAGGAACGGAAGTGAACACCTTTCACGAATGAAACGCCAGTCAGTCCTCGCGCGCAGTCTATTCGCTCAGGCGCACCCTGAGGATAGCGCCGTCAGGGGCATCCGTCAGAACCCACAGCGCCCCGTCCGGACCGCTCAGCACATGGCGCAGCCGTTCGTCGCGCTCAGCCAGCAAACGCGTCTCGCGCACCACGGCACCATTGTCATCAATTTCCAGCCGGTGCAGGGCCCGTCCGGCCAGCGCCGTCACGTAGATATCCCCCTGATGCAGCGCGAGTCCCGAGGGCGCGATGGACGGGGTCCAGACATGTGCCGGCTCGGCGAACCCTTGCAGGCTGCTGAACGGGGTGATCTGTGCGCCGGTATAGTCGATGCCCTGGCTGACAATCGGCCAGCCATAATTCACGCCGGGCTCGACCAGATTGAGTTCATCGCCGCCCTGCGGTCCGTGCTCATGGGACCAGAGGCGGCCCGTCTCAGGGTCATGCGCGATGCCCTGCACATTGCGGTGGCCATAGCTGTAGACGAACGCGGCGGGTCCGCCGTCCGCGAAGAAGGGATTGTCGGGCGGCGCCGATCCATCGGCCGCCAGCCGCACGATCACGCCCAGATGATCATCGCGTGACTGGGCACGCTCGCGGTAGGCGAAACCGTCGCCCAGGGTCAGGATCAGGCTCCCATCCGGCAGAAACGCCAGCCGCCCGCCATAGTGATGCTCGGTAGACCGGTCCGGCACGGCGCGGAAAATGGTTTCGCCCCCGACAAGGGCCGTGCCGTCAAACCGGGCGCGGTAGAGGGCGGTATGATTGGCGGTGCCGGTTCCGGCCGAATAGCTGAGATAGATGATCTGGCTCTGCGCGAAATCCGGCGCCAGCACGATGTCCAGCAGTCCGCCTTGTCCGCCCGAAAACGCGTCCTCAGGGCCGCCTGTGACAGGATCGGCCGACACAGCCCCGTCCGCCGTGACCAGACGAATCGCGCCATTGCGTTCGGTCACCAGACGCCGACCGTCAGGCAGGAAGGCGAGCCCCCACGGGAAATCCAGGCCTTGGGCAAAGACCTCGACCTGATAGCTGTTTGGGTCCGCAGACGGGGCCGGGTCCGGGGCGGGCTGAGAACAGGCACCCGCAATCAGGGCCAGCGCGCCGGCCTTCAGGGCGCAGGACAATCTCATCATGGCAGGCCTCCCGGGCAATTGAGCACGGCACGCGCACGTTCAGCGCGCCAACGCATTCCGTTTTCGTGTCATCTGGTCCAACATAGACCGGCTCGGCTGCGCGCGCACGTGCCGTTCGCGCCATTTTCGGGGGAGACCGTCGCCATGGGCGTTATCCGTATTGCCGCCGCCTGGCTGGCCGCTGTCGTGTTCATGGCGCTGGCCGGAACCGCAGTCCAGACGGGATTTGTGCTCGGGGCGCTGGCCGATGTGGGCGCTCCGGTCACCAGCGGTGACGCGCTGGGCATGATCGCAGCGGATCTGGCGGGTCTGGCACCGATCTATGGCGCGCTCATTGCCATCGCCTTTGCCGCCGCTTTTCTGGCGGGTGGTCTGGTGGTCCGGTTTTCGCCCTTGCCACGCTTCATCGTCTATGGCGGTGCCGGGCTGATCGCCATGGCCGTGATGCTGGCGGCCATGGAGCCGGTTTTTTTCGGCATCCAGCCCATCGCCGGTGCCCGCAGCCTGGCCGGTCAGGGCGTCCAGGCGGGGCTGGGCTGCCTGTCCGGTTTCATCTATGCCGCGCTGGCCCGCCGCCGCTAGCCGTGCCTTTCCTGAAGGTTAACAGCTGTGGACGGCGCGCGGACGGGCTGTGGCCTTTGCGCCACGGTCATGGCGGGGCGTGCACGGTGCAGGGCGGGCACCCAAGATCAGTACATGACAATGATGTAAAGCCCGCTTAGGGTTTGCAGCGTGCGGGAGAACAACCGGCCCACGGTTGCCCCGTCATCATCATCAGGGGGAGGAAGCCCGAATGAACCGATTTACCAAAGCGGCCGCGCTTGGCGCAACCGCACTGGCCGCTGGACTCGTCACCACTGCCGCCCAAGCGCAGGTCGATGTCATCACAGTGACCGCGCAAAAGCGCGAACAGACCTTGCAGGAAGTGCCTATCGCGGTGACCGTGGTGCAGGCCGAGACAATCCAGAACGCACAGATCGTGGATGCGCTCGACCTTCAATCCGTCATTCCGTCCCTGCGGGTCAGCCAGCTCGAGCGCAGCTCGAATACGACCTTCATCATTCGCGGCCAGGGCAATGGGGCGAACAATCCCGGCATCGAGCCGTCGGTTGCCGTTTACATTGATGGTGTCTTCCGCCCGCGCGCCGGCTCGGCCCTGTCCGACCTGATGGGCATTGAGCGCGTCGAAGTCCTGCGTGGCCCGCAATCGACCCTGTTCGGGAAAAACGCCACGGCTGGCGTGGTGAGCATCGTCACCCAGGAGCCCCAGTTCGAGGTTGGCTCCACCCTCGAGGTGACGTTGGGCAATTTGAACCAGCGCATCGTCAGGGGCTCGGTCACCGGGCCGCTCACTGAAAACCTTGCCTTCTCCCTGTCGGGCAGCAGCAATACCCGCAGCGGGTATTACGAAAATCTCGGAACCGGCGGCGACTTCAATGACCGCAACCGCTGGGCCTTGCGTGGCCAGGCCCTGTTTACGCCCACCAATAATCTCTCGTTCCGTCTCATTGCCGACTGGGATGAATTGGACGAGCGTTGCTGCGGCACCGACCGGGTGATCGACGGCGTCACGGCACCGCTGATCCGCAACCTGCTGGGCGGCCAGACGTCGGCCGGAGCCGGATTCGAGTATCAGATCGCGAGTGATTTCGCGAACGAGAACAAGATCCAGAACGCCGGCATATCGCTTCAGGCCGACTGGAATCTGAGCGATAATCTGGCGCTCAGCTCGATCACCGCTTACCGGATCTACGACGACTTCGTCGACTTCGAAGGCGATTTCACCACGCTTGCGCTGCTTGGTGAAAACACCCGCGGTCTGGACGTGGAGACCTTCACCCAGGAATTCCGTCTGACCGGTGACTGGAATAATCGCGCCTTCTTCCTGCTCGGCGCGTTCTTCTCCGACGAAGACATGACAGTGACCGATTCGCGCATCTATGGCGCGGACGCACGGCCCTATGTGGATCTGCTCACGGCGACCGGCACCATCACCATCGCGCCGGGCGTGGTTATTCCCAACCCGGCGACCAGCACCATCACCGCGCTCGAGGCGGCGACCGGCTTCCCCGCCGGCACGTTCTATGGCGCCGGCCGCGGCACGCGCTTCACAGCGGAGCAATCTGACCGCCAGATGCAGCTGTTCGGTCAGGTTGATTTCGATGTCACCGAGCGCCTGACGCTGACGGCCGGCCTCGCCTATTTCCAGAGCGAGAAAGAGGTCGACTTCACCAATGTTGTGCGCAACAACCCGTTCTCTGACCTGAACCTCGTTCAGGTTGGCTTCGGCTTGCTGCTGCAAGGTGCCGGCGTTGCCAATCCTAACGATCCGGCTCAAGTCGGCGCATTTGCAGCCGCCAACCCGGCGGCGTTTGCGGCGATCCAGGCGGCGTCCACTACCTTCCCCAGCAGCGGCGCGCCGCTGTCCAACCCGCTGCTCACCCTGTTCCAGCAGGGCCTTCAGCCGCTGAGCGCCATGACGCCGTTCCCGAACGCCGTCGAAGACGGGCGGACCGACGACTCTGACTGGCCTTACACGCTGCGTGCGGCCTATGAGCTCACGGACAATTTCAATGTCTATGCGTCGTTCGCCCGCGGTTTCAAAGCGTCGTCCTGGAACCTGACGCCTGACACCCGTCCGGCCTCGGCCGACGTGGCCGCCCTGCGTGCGGCTGGCCAGCTTGCCGCCGACAACGCGCTCGGCCTGCCCACCATCGTCAACACCGCCGAGGCCCTTGGCGTGGCGGGCAACCAGCGCTTCGCGCGTCCGGAAATCACCGAGACGTTCGAGATCGGGGTCAAAAGCCAGTTCGACTGGGGCTTCGTGAACGTGGCATTCTTCGACCAGACGATTGTGGACTTCCAGTCCTCGATCTTCCAGGGGGCCGGGTTCGCGGTCATCAACGCTGGTGAGCAGAGCGCGCGGGGCGTGGAATTTGACGCCGCCATCAGCCCGTCTGCGATCCCGGGCCTGACCCTCAGTGTGTCGGGCATCTGGATGGACGCCGAGTTCGACGACTTCCCGGGTGCCCCGGTGGTTTCGGGCAGCCCCGAGGATCTGGCCGACGGTGTGCCGGATGGCAGAGGTGATCTGTCCGGTGTCGCCGTCGCCGGCATTCCTGAATTCGCGGGCTCGTTCGGCTTCCAGTACACGCGCGATGTCAGTTACGGCCAAGCCTTTGTCCGGGCTGATTACCAGTATGAGTCGGAAACGAACCTTGGCAACAGCTTGCCCGGTACGCTCACCCGGCAAGTGGGCACCTTTAACGCGGGCCTTGGGGTCAACCTCAATAACGGCCTCGAGGCGCTGCTGTGGGGCCGCAACCTGAACAATGACGAATACTACACGGCGGGCTTCCCGACGACGCTGCAGCCGGGTTCGTTCTCGACCTATGCGAACCAGCCGCGCACGTACGGTGTGACCCTGCGCGCCCGCTTCTAGGCGGCGTCAGGTTCAAGCCTGCTCTCTTTGCGGCGCCGGGCACCTGCCCGGCGCCGCTTTTCTTTGTGCGCGTGCGCCGCTACCAACGCCCCTGAAGCAATCTTTGGAGACTCCCATGCGCCCTGACGGTCGCCAGCCCGACGCCCTGCGTCCGATCCGGTTTGAGATGGGCTTCAGCCCCTATGCCGAAGGCTCATGCCTGGTGAAGATGGGCGACACTCATGTGCTGTGCACAGCCAGCGTGGACGAAGCGACCCCGCCCTGGCTGCGCGGTCAGGGGCGCGGCTGGGTGACGGCGGAGTACGCCATGCTGCCGCGTGCCACCCATCAGCGTACGCGCCGTGAGGTCAATTCGGGCAAACCGTCGGGCCGCACCCAGGAAATCCAGCGCCTGATCGGGCGCTCGCTGCGCGCCTGCATCGATCTCAAGGCGTTGGGCGAGCGTCAGATTCTCATCGACTGCGACGTGCTCCAGGCCGATGGCGGCACGCGCACCGCCTCGGTTACCGGTGCCTGGCTGGCGCTGAAGTCAGCCTGTCTCTGGCTGGTCGAGGAGGGGGTGATCAAGGCCAATCCCGTCCACGCCCAGCTCGCCGCGGTGTCTGCGGGCATCATCGCGGGCGAGCCGCGCCTCGATCTGGAATATGAAGAAGACCGCATCGCCGAAACCGACGCCAATTTCGTGCTGACGTCAGCGGGCGGCGTGGTCGAGGTACAGGCCACGGCCGAAGACCGGCCGATGAGCCAGGCCGAGTTCGACGCACTGTTTGCGCTGGCCCGCCGGGGCGTGACCTCGCTGTGTGCCGCCCAGAGCGAGGTGCTGAAGGGCTAGAGCGCAGTCTGAAAGCCGGCAACCGCTTCCCGGATAACGCTCTGACATGGCTCAGGCGCAGCTGTCATAGTGCAGCTCTATCGCACCGATCCTTATTATTCATGGGCTCGATGGGGCGCTCGCGCTTGTTCTGGCCGCAATTGCGATACATTCTCATCCTTCACCGAGTTGAGAGGTTCGCCATGACCGCCCTTGCCCGCGCTTTGTTTTATCAATCCGCTCCTGCCCGCATGCCGGCGGTCCGGCGCGGCCTGCTCAAGACGTTGAGCTACGGCCTCACCCACATGATCGTGGCGATGGCGGTGGTGTTTGCCCTGACCCGCGACTGGCGGGCCGCTCTGGCGGTCGGTCTGATTGAGCCGGTCGTGCAGACCTTTGCCTATGTGCTGCACGAGCGCGCCTGGGCGCGTGCGGAGCGTCAGCCCGTCGTCCATCAGGGCAAAGACGGCTCCGCCCCGTTTGGCGCATCGCACCACGGACCGCGCTGACGAAAGGGCACGGCCAGGCCCGCTGCGATCAGGTCCTCCGATAGATCGGCTCCGTCTCCGGCGCGCACAAGGCGGGCGACAACCCGGCCCCAGAAGCTGTCCGGCCCGATCTCGGTCAGCATGACCGGTGCGAAGCCCTCACCTCCGGGCGCGCTCAACCATGCGCGGGTAAACTCGGTGGCTTCGTGCCCCTTGGCCCGTTCGGCCTCGCAGTCCACACGGCGAATCTCCGGTGCATCGGCACCGCGCAGACGGACCCGGATCTCCACATACTGACCCGGCCAGGTATGGGCGCGCACGCCCACCGTATCACCATCCACAATATGGAGAATCTCGGCCGGCACAGGCCCCGGGATTTCCTGCGCGACCGCCGGTTGCGCCCAAACCCAAGAACACGCAAATAGGGAAAAAACCGCTCTCATGAGCCAAACATAGGAAAATTTTCAGGTGCGGGGAAGCCGGATATCGCCCGGCCCGGACGCTCCGGGACGGCCTCCGGTCACCTGCGCCGCTTCGATTGCCCCGCGTCCGGCGCGTCTGCAAAGGGTTTCACGCGCAGCTTGGTCTTGTGGTCGGCGGGGCCTTTGGAGCCGTCAGGCATGAGGCCGCGGAAATAGCCCTTCTGCCATTTCTCCTCGGCCGCCTGGGGGTCGTGGGTTTTGAGGCGCTTCATGAAATCGGTGCGGCTCTCGCGCCAGGTGTCCATCTGGCTCGCGGTCTTGGGGTCGGCATGAATGGAGCGCAGTTCGGGCTGCACCCGTTCGAACAGATCACGGCGCACCGGGAAGAGATGGGCCAGCGCCTCGCCGGCCTCAAAGCGCACCTCGCCCGGCCGGGTGAAGCGCCAGTTCATGGTGAAGGTATAGGGGCTCCAGTCAGTCTCGATCACGCCGGTCAGGGGCGATATACCGTCCTTGGGCTGGTTGACCGGCCCCTGGACCCAGATATTCCAGCCTGGCGGGGTGCGCAGCAGAAAACCCATCTCGAAGGTGAGGATGCCTGAGCCGAAATTGGCCATGGCCGAGCCCGCCCGCCCCATGGACAGTGGCTGGTCCAGCACCACCTCCACATCTTCCACCCGCACGCCGCCATTCCAGCGCGCCGTCAGGCCGTGGGGCGCAAACACCTCCCAGCCATGCTGATTGGCCACCACCAGCGGCAGGCAGCGATAGGCAAAGCCTTCCGGCGTGTCGTCCATCCACTGGCGCTTCTGGGAGGCGGGGCGAATCGGCGGGACGTCGCCCGACAGGGTATGGCAGATCAGCTTCATGGGCCGCACTTGACGCCAAGCCGCAGCGGCATTCAAGAGCCCTGCCTGCGCCCTCGCATTTTCGCCGCGTTTGGACTATATCGCGCGGCTATGAGCACCGCCCTGAACCTCGACTTCGCCAATCGTCCCGCGCCAGGCCCGCAAAGCCTGGCCGGCATGACGCGCGCGCAGCTGCGCGATGCGCTGATCGCCGATGCCGGCGTGGACGCGGCCAAGGCGAAAATGCGCGCCGACCAGCTCTGGCGCTGGATCTATCATTACGGCGTCACCGATTTTGACGCGATGACCAATGTTTCCAAGGATTTGCGCGCTGCGCTGAAAGCCTGTTTCACGCTGGTGCGCCCTGAGATCGTGGAGCGTCTGGTCAGTGTGGACGGCACGCGCAAATACCTGATCCGCTTTGCGCCGGGCGTGGAGGCCGAGACCGTTTTCATCCCCGATGTGGGCCGGTCTGGCGCGCTATGCGTCTCAAGCCAGGTGGGCTGCACGCTGACCTGCACTTTCTGTCACACCGGCACCCAGAAGCTGGTGCGCAATCTGACCGCTGCCGAGATCGCTGCCCAGGTGATGATCGCCCGCGATGATCTGGGTGAATGGCCGACCTCCAACGAAGACCGCAAGATCACCAATATCGTCTTCATGGGCATGGGCGAGCCGTTATACAATCTCGACGCGGTCAGTGATGCCATCGACATCATTTCCGACGGCGACGGCATGGCCATCGGGCGCCGGCGTACAACGGTGTCCACCTCCGGCGTCGTCCCGAAAATAACCGAGCTGGGTGAGCGCACCCGCGCCATGCTGGCCATCAGCCTGCACGCCACCAATGATGAGCTTCGCAACGAGCTGGTGCCGCTGAACAAGAAATACCCGATCGCGCAGTTGCTGGACGCGATTCGCGCCTATCCCGATCTGTCGAACGCCCGCCGGGTGACGTTCGAATACGTCATGCTGAAGGGCGTCAATGATTCGCTGGCCGAAGCCAAAGCGCTGGTGCGTCTGCTCAAGGGCATTCCGGCCAAGATCAATCTCATTCCGTTCAATCCCTGGCCCGGCAGCCCGTATGAGTGTTCGGACTGGGAGACTATCGAGCGCTTTGCCGACGTGGTGAACCGGGCCGGATACGCCAGCCCCGTTCGCACGCCGCGCGGCCGCGACATCTTTGCCGCTTGCGGCCAGCTCAAGAGCGAAAGCGTCAAGCTGCGCGCCAGCGAACGCCTGAGGCTGGAGCGGGCGGGTGAGGCAGGAGCCGACACACCACCACAGACCCTGCCACAATAAGACATGGAGACAGGCGCGCGCGCCTCGATCCCTTCAGTTGCCGAATTGACCATGACCCGCCCGAGCCCACTCAATCTTGACATTGATCTGACCGAAGCGGCCCGGCTGTATGCCGGGACGGGGTTTGCGGCCGTGAATGCGGTTCTGGCCGCGCCCTTCGCCGAGCGCCTGTACAGGGCGGGGCTCGCTTTCGAGGACTGGAGCCTGGTGACCGTCATCGACGGTCAGCACCGCGAGTTCGTGTCTGCTGAGATGGACCGGCTGGACTCGTCACGCCGGGTCGCGTTTGACGCTCTGGTCGCGCGCGAGGCCCAGGCGGGGTTCTGTTACCTCTATGACCAGCTCAATCTTTACGAGCGCGGGCGTCGGGGCGCGCTGAGCGATCCGGTTCTGGCCGAAGCGGCGACCCTGATCGAATCGGACACGTTCATCGCGCTGGGACGGCAGCTGACCGGCGACCCGGCCATACGGTTCGCAGACTGTCAGCTGACCCGGTATCGTCCGGGTCATTTTCTGACCGCTCATGACGATTTTGCCCAAGGCAAGGATCGCAGTGCGGCGTTCGTTCTCAATCTCGCCCGGGACTGGTGCGCCGACTTTGGCGGCGTGCTGCAATTGCTTGGTGAAGAGGGTGATGTGCGTGCGGGCCTGACGCCGAAATTCAACCGGCTCTGCGTGTTCAAGGTGCCCCAGCCCCACGCCGTCAGCATCGTGGCACCTTATGCGCCCGGGCCTCGCCTGGCGATCACCGGCTGGTTCCGCCGGGACGCCGCGCCCGCTCTCTGACGCGCAAACCCTGTTCCTTCCCGCCGCAATCACGCTAGGGTCCTGTCCATGAGCGATGCGCCCGTTTCCGTTGATCTGGTGACCGATCCGGTCTGTCCCTGGTGCTGGCTGGGCCTGCGCTACTGGCGCGAGGCCCGCGCCATGGTCCCTGACATCGCGACTGAAACCGTGCTGCGTCCCTTCCAGCTGGATGCGGGTGTGCCGCGCGCCGGTGTGCCCTATGGCGCGTACATGGCGCGCAAATTCGCCGCCGCATCGCCCGGTGCCCCCGACCGCTTCAAGGCCATGCGCGCGCATCTGGAGCAGGCCGGCCCTGGCGTCGGCATCGTGTTCAATTTCGACGCTATCGAGATCCGCCCCAATACGCTGGACGCTCACCGGGTGATCCGCTGGGCCCAGGGCCAGGAGATGGGGGAAGCTGTGCTGGACCTGATCCACAAGGCCTTCTTTGAAGACCGGCGTGATATCGGTGCCCCGGACGTGCTGGCCGCGCTGGCAGGCGAAGCGGGCATGGACGCAGAGGTGGTGCGCGATCTGCTCGGCACCGGCCGTGACGCCGCTGAAGTCCAGCGCGAAGAGCAATTCTACCGGTCGTTGGGCGTGCAGGGCGTGCCCTGCTTCATCTTCAATGGCCGGTTTGCCGTGTCCGGGGCAGAACCGCCGGACGTGCTGGCCGGCGCCATCGCCGAGGCAGCCAAATCACCGGCGTCACAGGACTGACCGGCTCAAAAGGGGAGTATCATCATGACGGCCATGACGGCGGCGGGGCTCTATGTCGGCCTTAATCTGCTCATTCTTCTGGTGCTTGGCCTGATGGTCATGATGCAGCGCAACACCTCCAAAGTGGGCATCGGCGATGGCGGCGATGACAAGCTGATCCGTGCCTCGCGCGCCCACGGTAATGGCGCAGAGTGGACCCCGGCGGCGCTTATCGGCCTGATCGCTGCGGCCTCGCTCGGGGCCCCGGTGCTGGCGATCCATATCCTTGGCGGCATGCTCACTGCCGGGCGGCTCCTGCACGGCTGGGGCCTGTCGCGTAATTCAGGCCGCAGCATTGGCCGGGTGTTGGGGGCGCTGCTGACCCTGATCGTCTATATCGTGCTGGGCGCAGGACTTGCGGTCCACGCGCTGATCTGACCGCCTTGATCTGACCGGGCTGCATTGCTCCGCGCGCCTGCGCGGGCTATGTGGCGGGCATGAGCCAGACCTCCCAATCGACCCGTGAGGGCGCGCCCGATCCGGCCGCGCTCCTCGACCTTGCCCGCGCCTTGCGCGACGCGGCCCTGAAAGCCGGTGCCGACCACGCCGAGGCAGCGCTGAGTGAATCGCGCTCGCTGGAGGCCAGTGTGCGCGACGGCGCGCTGGAAAGCCTGGAGCGGTCGGAAAACCGCGAGGCGGGGCTGCGCGTTTTCATTGGCCAGCGTCAGGCCGGGGTCAGCTTTTCTGATTTGTCCGATGCCGGGCAGGCGCTCGCCATCCAGCGCGCCATCGCCATGGCCCGCATCGCCCCCGAGGACCCGTATTGCGGGCTGGTGGAGCGCGATGCGCTGGCGCGCCGCCTGCCTGAGATCGCCACCTATGAGCCGGCGGGTCTTGACGAGGCGGGCCTTGAAGCCGCCGCGCTTGAGCTTGAAGCCGCCGCCCGGTCGGTGGACGGCGTCAGCACGGTCAGCTCGGCAGGTGCCAGCCTGGGTTCAGGTGCCTCGGCGGCGGCGGCCTCCAACGGGTTCGAGATCGCCCGGCGCGGCTCGCGCTACGGCCTCGGCGTCTCCGCCATCGCCAGGCGGGGTGACGTCATGGAGCGCGACTATGATTCGCACGCATCGCGCCGCCTGTCCGATCTGAAATCCCCGGACGCCATTGGCCGCAGCGCCGGAGCGCGCGCGGTGGCGCGGCTGGGCTCGGGCAAGCTGGCCTCGGGCAAGCGGTCCGTGGTCTTTGACCGGCGCGAATCATCGGTCTTCGTCTCGGCGCTGCTGGGAGCGATCTCCGGTCCGGCCATTGCGCGCGGCACATCCTTCCTGCGCGACCGTCTGGGCGAGCGGGTTTTCGCCGACGGGATCAATATCATCGAGGACCCGCTGCGCGACTGGAGCTTCGGCGCGCGCGCCGCTGACGGCGAAGGCGTGGCCTGCCGCCCGCGTGCGCTGGTCGAGGACGGTGTGGTCACCACCTGGCTCGTCAACGCCGCCAGCGCACGCCAGCTGGGCATGGCGCTCACCGGGCACGCGTCGCGCAGCCTGGGCGGGCCTCCGGGCGTGCGCGCGGCCAATGTGCATCTCGAGCCTGGCGAGGCGAGCCTGGACGATCTGATTGCAGAGGCCGGAGACGGTCTGCTGGTGACCGAAATGTTCGGGCCCTCGCTCAACGCCAATACCGGCGACTGGTCGGTCGGGGTGGCGGGCTTCGCGATTGAAGGCGGCCAGCGCGCCGGTCCGGTCAGCGAGGTGACGGTGGCGGGCAATCTCGTGGATATCTTCGCCCGCCTGATCCCCGGGTCGGATCTGGAGTTTGAAGGCTCGGTCAACGCGCCGAGCGTGCTGGTCGAAGGCCTGTCGATTGGCGGGCGATGAAGCCGATCGCGATCTGATCGCGCGCGCGGCGCGCGATGCGGGCCAGCTTGCGCTGGCTTTCCGCGCCCGCGGCCTGCGCGCCTGGCACAAAGGGCCGGGCGATCCGGTCAGCGACGCCGATCTCGCCGCCGATGCCCTGCTCAAGGACCATCTGATCCCCGCCCGCCCCGACTATGGCTGGCTGTCGGAAGAAACCGCCGACGACCGCTCCCGCCTCAGCGCGGCGCGCACGTTTGTGGTTGACCCTATTGATGGCACGCGGGCTTTCATCAAGGGACGGCCCGAGTTCGTGGTCTCGATCGCCGTGATTGAGGCAGGCGTGCCTGTCGCTGCGGCGATCTATGACCCCTCCACAGAGCGGCTGTGGGACGCCGTTCTGGGGCTGGGGACACGCCTGAACGGCCGCCCGGTGCGCATGAGCGGTCATGGCACCATCGCCGGTGCGCGCATTCTGGGCGATCCGGGCCGGCTGACGGCGTTGCGCGATCTGGGGGCCGCGCCTTCGACGGTCAACTCGGCCGCGCTGCGCCTGGCGCTGGCTGCGTCGGGTCTGTTCGACGGCGTCGTCGCCGTGCGTCCCAAATGGGACTGGGATCTGGCCGCCGGGCATCTTCTGATCACTGAAGCGGGCGGCCGCATTACCGACCGCGCAGGCGTGACCCTGCGCTATGATGGTGACCCGCCCAGACAGCCAGCGCCGCTGGCCGCTGGCCCGGCGCTGCATGCCTTGCTATTAGAGCGGCTCGCACAGGAGGACGCGCCATGAGCGATGTTGATTCGCCCCAATTGCTGCATCTTGTCATTGGCGGTGAGCTGAAAGATCTCGGCCCCGGCGCCCATGAGTTCAAGGATTTGTCCCAGGTCGAGTTTGTCGGTGCCTATCCCGATTACGAAACCGCCCGAAATGCCTGGCGCGCAGCGGCCCAGCGCACGGTGGACAACGCGCATATGCGCTTTTTCGTGATCCACGCCCACAAGCTGCTCGATCCGGGCCGGAGCGGCGCGTCCTGAGCGCCCCGCCCGTCCCGCCTGCGCCCACCCGGTCCGGCGCGCGCGCCCTGGCGCTGAGGCTGTGGCGAGACTTCATGCCGGGCCGGTTCGCCCTGTTCGGCTGGGGCGTCGTCCTGTCCCTGATCACCGCAGCCGCCGGTTCCTCCTATGCCGGGGCGGTGCATCTGGCCAGCCAGCTGATCGAGGCGGCCGATCCGCGCGTGCTGTGGGCTGCGCCGGCTTTGATTGGCGCGCTGGGGATTATCCGCGCCGCCTCGCTCTACGGCCAGACCATCGCCACCAATCAGCTGGCTTTGTCGATCATGCGCGATCTGCAAAGCGCCATGTATGCCCGCCTCGTCAGCGCCGATTTCGCCCGCCTGCAGGGCGAGGCGACGGGCTCGCTGATCTCGCGCTTCACCAATGACATCACCATGCTGCGCGAGAGCCTGGTGCGCGCGGCCAATAATCTCACCCGCGATCTGTTCATGGTGATCCTGGGCATCGCCTGGATGTTCTGGATCGACTGGATGCTGGCGCTCTACGTGCTGGTGGTGCTGCCGCTGGTGGGCCAGCCTGTGCTGCGCATCGGCCAGGCAATCCGCAAGCGCGCCGACGCGGTGCAGTCCCAGGCCGGCGATGTAACGAGCTTTCTTGATGAAAGCCTGTCCGGCGCGCGGATGATCAAGAGCTTCACCCTGGAAGACTGGGTCAATGCGCGCGCCCGGGCCCGTTTCGCCGAGCGCTTCCGCCTGCTCCTGTCCATGATCCGTCAGCGCGCCCGCATCGAGCCGCTGATGGAGATCGCCGGCATGATCGCGCTGGCGGGCGTGTTCGTGATCCTGGGCTGGCGCGCCCTGCAGGGCGAGGGCGGGATCAGCCAGCTTCTGGGCATTATCGCCGCGATTCTGGTGGTCAGCCCCGCGGCGCGCGCACTGGCCTCGCTGGCCGGGGTGATGCAGGAAGGCTTTGCTGTGCTCGACCGGGTCTTCGCCCTGATCGACGAGACCGACACAGTTGTAGAGGCGCCCGGCGCCCCCGATCTCGTGCTGAACGGCGGCGCGGTGCGGTTTGAGGACGTGCATTTCGGCTATGACGGCGTGCGCGCGGCGATTGACGGCGTGACGCTGGAGGCAAAGGCGGGCGAGAACATTGCCCTCGTTGGTCCGTCCGGGTCGGGCAAGACCACGCTCCTGAACCTCGCCGCCCGGCTGTATGACCCGTCGCAGGGCAGGGTGCTCATTGATGGTCAGGACATCCGGGAGGCGACCCTCAAAAGCGTGCGCGGTGCTGCGGCGCTGGTCAGTCAGGACATTATTCTGTTCGATGATACAGTTGCGGCCAACATCGCCCTGGGCCACCCCGATGCGGACCCGGATGCGGTGATCGAAGCGGCCAAGGCCGCCGACGCCCACGACTTCATCATGGCTTTGCCCGGCGGATATGATTCCCGGGTCGGTCCCAAGGGGACCAGCCTGTCGGGCGGTCAGCGCCAGCGCATCGCCATCGCCCGCGCCATACTGAAAGATGCGCCCATCCTGCTTCTGGACGAGGCCACCTCGGCCCTGGACGCCGAGGCCGAAGCCCGCGTGCAGGCGGCGCTGGAGCGTCTGGCCGAGGGGCGCACCACGCTGGTCATCGCCCACCGCCTGTCCACCGTGCGCAAGGCCGACCGCATCTATGTGCTGGATCAGGGCCGCATCGCCGAACAGGGTGATCACGCCAGCCTCACCCAGGCCGGCGGCCTCTACGCCCGCCTCAGCGCGTTGCAGCTGACGGGCGGGTAGAGCGCTCTACTCAAAAGTTGTCATGTTGACGCCTTTGTGGTGATATCACCAAGCGCGCGCCACGCCCGGCGGCGCGCGCTGGCACGGGAGCGCACCACATGATCATGGCCATTTTTGCAGCGGCGCTGGCGTCCGCCCCCCAGCCGTCCATAGAACTCCATGGAGAGCTCCATGGCGTGCGCGCCAATGCCAGTCATTTCGCCGGGCAGGTTATTGCCCGCGCCGAGGCGGGCGAGACGGTGATCGCGGCTTTCGAGATCTCAGCGTCCGGCCAGCCGGTTCTGGACGCCTGGTGGCGCGATCCGGACCGGCCAATGGATGCTGAGATCGTGGCGCAGCTCGGGTGGTGCGGGCAAAGAGACGGGCGAGTCTCGGCGGAGTTTGTCGAGGCTCTGGAAGAATTGCGGGCGGCGGCGCAATCGCTGCCGATCTCGGTGCGCCTGTTTGATGAGCGCGGCGGGCCGGCGCTGGCGTCCATGAGGGAAAATTCCAGCCGGGGTTCGGCTCAGCTCGCTTTGGCCCTTGCACGCCTGTCAGCCGCCAACCCTGATACGCGCGTCATGGCTTTGATGGGCAATGTCCATGCGCGCAAGACCGCCTATGCCATGCCGGAATCAAGCGGCGGCGGCGACATGATCACCGCCGGCCTGTTGCTGGCTGATCACGCGCATGCGATCGCTTATGTCTATGGACCCGGCTCGGCCTTCAATTGCCGCATGGACGGGTGCGGCATCCACGCCACATACGGCAATTACACGCTCGTGATGCACCAGCTGACTGAAGGCGTCTATGACGGCCACGCCGATCTGGGCGCTGCAGAGGCGACCACACCGCTGGCCGAGGCCGGTTTTTGCCCGGCGAACGCCAGCGAATAGCCAGGTCTGGCCCGATCATGCGCCCGCCGATTGAGGCGCGCCCTACTCCTCCAGCCGCCGGATCGCCTCGGTCTGCGCCGCTTCGCGGTCGCGCGAGAGCAGCGCATGCAGCGCGCCAGCCTCGGCGCGGATGGCGTCCTCAAACGCGCCGGGCGCGTCCGCGTCCCTTGCCTGCTCCAGCAGCGCCAGCGCCTCATCGCCATGGACCCGCGGGTCGGCGGCGATCAGGGCGAGGGCAAAATGAAAGGCGATGGAGGGATCGTCGCCTGCCCGCGCGGCAGCGGTGCGGTAGCGTTCGCGGCCCTCGCCGGCGTCCGATCCGAACATGCCCGGCCGGGCGCGGCGCGCCACCTCCATATGCCAGGCGCCCAGCATGCCCTCGCCCCAGGGATCGTCCGGGTCCAGCGACAGGGCGGTCTCGATATGGCGCTTTCCCTCCTGGGGCAGACCCATCATCGCCGCGCGTACAGGGTTGATATAGCGCGCCTCGAACCCGATCGCGGCGGCGAGGCGCAAATGCGCCGGCGCATGGCCCGGGTCCGCGGCGATGGCGGCGCGCGCATGGTCCTGGGCGCGCCGGGCCGCCGCCCGCCGGTCGCCGCGTGAGGCACCGGACATGTCACCCAGCATGAGCGGCGTGAGCGCGGCCTGGGACGCGAGCGTGCGGGTTTCAGCATCGGCGCGGCCGCTGGCTGCCGCTTCTGCCACGGCCCAGTCTCCGCGCTCATAGGCGCTCACGGCGCCGGGATCGGGCGCAGAGAGGGCGAAGGAGAGAGTCAGAAGCAGCGCCTTGATCATGGGGCCGGACTATAGCATCTGGCGCGCGCCCGGCGAGAGGCCTTGCGGCGTTTGCGGAACGCTAGGCAGGCGGCGCCGACCGGATATCCTCTTGCGCCAGACGGGCGGCATGATTGGCGAGCCTCGCTATCTCGCGATAGGCGCGGGCCTGATCGGCGGCTCTGTCCATGTCGGCCAGCTGCTCCGGCCAGGCGGCGGCGTCGGCGCTCATGCCCCGGAAAATACAGGCGAGATCACGCGCGCCGCCCGCCGCATCGATGGCGCGGGCATGGCGCGCCGCCGCCAGTGACAGGGCATCAAGACCGTCCAGCACCGCATCACCGGGTGCCAGCGCCTGCGCAGGCGCGCCGGGGGTCAGCACCAGCCGCTCTGCGCGCGCGTTGGCTTCCGCCTCCAGCGCCGCGGCGGCGTGTTGCAGATCGGACGTGTCCGGCGTGCTCAAAAGGGCGAGCGCGGCCAGAAGTGTGGCGATCAGGGACATGGGCGGGCCTCCAGTGTGCGTTCAGGCTTCGGCGTGCAAGGCGCGGGCCGCTTGATCGCCCGCCCCAAGGGGGCTAAGCCCCGGACCGGTTTCCCGGCGCGGCTCACGCGCCCTTGCAGCGCAGCGAGTTAGATCATGGCCAAGGCCTTCCGCCCCAGGGCGCGCCGTCCGCGCGGGTTTGAAGATCGCACCGCCGGCGTGATCCGCGCCGAGCGCGCTCTAGTGAGCGCCGCCAGCGCCGTCTATGAGCGCTGGGGGTTTGAACCGCTGGAAACACCGGCGTTTGAGTACGCCGACGCGCTGGGCAAATTCCTGCCCGACGAGGAGCGGCCTAATGAGGGCGTGTTCGCGCTCCAGGACGATGACGAGCAGTGGATGGCGCTGCGCTATGATCTGACCGCGCCGTTGGCGCGCTTTGCGGCGGAGAATTTCCAGGACCTGGTCAAACCCTTCCGCCGCTATCAGTTCGGCGAGGTCTGGCGCAATGAAAAGCCCGGCCCCGGCCGCTTCCGCCAGTTCGTCCAGTGCGACGCTGACAGTGTCGGTGCCGCCGGTCCGGCGGCGGATGCAGAGATGATCGCGCTCGCTGCCGAGGTGATGCGCGCGGCAGGCCTGAAAGACGGCGAATTTGTCATCCGGGTCAATGATCGCCGCCTGCTCGACGGCGTGCTCGAAAGCCTTGGGAATGCCGACGACACAAGGCGCATGCGCGTGCTGCGCGCTATCGACAAGCTCGACCGGCTGGGTCTTGCGGGCGTGGAGCAATTGCTTGGCAAGGGCCGCAAGGATGAGAGCGGCGACTTCACCCAAGGTGCCGGACTGGACGAGGGCGGCGTGCGCACCGTGCTGGGCTTCCTCGAAGCGGCCCAGGCCAAAGGTACGCGGGCTGAGATCACCGAACGCCTGGCTTCGGCCGCCGCCGGATCGGGCGCAGCGGGTGTCGAGGCGCTAGGCGAGATCAACGCCATCCTTACCGCCCTCGGCGTCAGCGAGCGCGAAGCGGTGTTCGACCCGTCCGTCGTGCGCGGGCTTGGCTATTACACCGGCCCGGTGTTCGAGACCGAGCTTCTGGTCACGCCCACCTATCCTGACGGCAGCCCGATGCAGTTCGGCTCGGTGGCCTCCGGCGGGCGGTATGATGATCTGGTGGCGCGCTTCACAGGTCAGGCCGTGCCCGCCACGGGTTTCAGCTTCGGCGTCAGCCGCTTCGCCGCCGCCCTGTCGGCGCTGGGCCGGCTGGATGCGGCGCAGGCCGCCCCGCTGGTCATCGTCATTGCCGCAGACAAAGGGCGCATGGCCGAGTACTTCGCCATGGCGGCCGAGCTGCGGGCGGCAGGCCTGCGCGCCGAAGCCTTTGTCGGCGCAGGGAATATGGGCAAGCAGCTGAAATACGCCGACCGGCGCGGCGCGGCCTTCGCCGTGATCGAGGGGGAGGAGGAGCGTGCGCGCGGCGAGGTGCAGATCAAGGATCTCAAGCTGGGGGCTGAGCTCGCTGAAAGCATCGAAGACCGCGATGAGTGGAAAGAGCAGAAGCAGCAATTCGCCGTTCCGCGTGGCGGCCTCGTCTCCGCGATCCTCGACGCGCTGAAGCGCGGCTGACCGGCGGCGGTGTATGATCCCCATGACATTGGGGGGTTGACGCCAACATGACAGTTAGGTCACGTTTTCACCTGACAGGGCCTGACCGTCTTGTCTCTAAGCGGTGTCTCTGGGGAGGAGACGTCTCTTTGTCGACCAACCAAATTGAACGCCCGGCGCCGCAAGACGCCGGGCTTTTTTTGTGTCCGCTGGACAGCGCGCCCGCATGAGGCTTAGCTGTCACGCGGGGAAATGAGGGGAATCCGGACATCATGCTGACGCGACGCCATATCATGGGCGCCCTGGCGGCGAGCGCGGCTGCGCCGGCCGCGGCCAACGCAGGTCTGCCCGCTGACGCTCTGGCGCGCCATGCGCTGCGCCCGATGGAGGCGCTGGTCGGGCGCACGCTGATCCTGGGGTTTCTGGGCGATGCGCCTGATGCGCCGGGTGCGGACGCTATTGAAGCCGATCTGGCCGCCGGCCGTATAGGCGGGGTGTTGTTCCTGCGCCACAACGCCCGCACGCGCGAGGGCGTGGAGGGGCTGGCGCGGCGCTTCCGTGAGGCGGCGCCGGACGCCTGGCTCGCCATCGACCAGGAAGGCGGCGTCGTCCAGCGTCTGACCGGGGATATGGGCTATACCCGCATCCCGCGCGCCCAAGCGCTGGCGGAGGGCGGACTCGACGCCGCCCGGCCCCTGTTCGAGACCGCGGCGCGCGAGCTGCTCGAAGCCGGCTTCAACATGAATCTCGCCCCTATCGCCGACCTTCATGATGCCGGCAATGACGCCATCGGCCAGTACGGACGTGCCTTCAGCGCGGATTCACGTGACGTGGCGCAGTGGTGTGCGACCTTCATCGACGCGTTCGAGGCCCAAGGCATCGCCTGCGCCATCAAGCATTTCCCCGGCCATGGCCGCTCGCGCGGCGACAGTCATGATGGCTATGTGGACATCACCGCCACCTGGACATTCGAGGAGGCCGCGCCGTTTGGGCGATTAATGCGCCTGGGCCGGGCCCACCTGATGATGGGTGCCCATCTGGTCAATCTGCGCCTTGATCCCGACGGCTTGCCGGTGACCCTGTCGCGGCGGGTTCTGCACGGGCTGTTGCGCGAGGTGATGGGATATGACGGCGCGATGATCACCGATGATCTCGATATGGGCGCGATCCGCAATCACTACAGCCGCGAACAGGCCCTGACCGGCGCGCTGGCGGCGGGCAACGATCTCATCCTGATCTCCAACTCCGCCAATCCCGATCCGGACCTGGCCCGCCGGGCTGTGGACTGGGTGGGGGCTGCGCTGGTTGCCGGAACCCTGTCGGTCCAGCGTCTGGCAGAGGCCAATGCCCGCCTTGACGCACTGGCAGCCCATCTGCGCCCGGCCTGACACGAAAACGGGCGGTCCCGGATGGGGCCGCCCGTTTCTTCATTCAAACCAAAAGGATCAGGCTCAGGCGGCGGCACCGCCGGTGGACTTGGTCTCTGCCGCCTTGAGAGCGTCCTCCGCGGCGGCGTCACTGCGCGGGCGCCGGGTCCGGGGGCGCTTGGGCGCCGGCTGCTCGCTGGCAGGCTCTTCAGCCTGTTCGGGCTTTCTGTCCGCCTGCGCCGAGACGCTGGCCGCTTCCGGGTCCACGACGGCCAGGGGATCGGCGCCGGCATTGTCGTTGTCGTCCTCGGGACGCCGGCGGCGGCCGCGCTGACGGCGCTGACGGTTCGCGTTCTCACCGGACTCCGCCTCTTCGCGCGGCGCACTGGGGCTGTCATGGCCGTTGGCGCTCTGGCCATTGCCGCGGCCGCGCTGGGCGTCGCCGTCCTGGCGCTCGGTGCGGTCCGGTTGATCGGGACGGGGCTGCGGGTCAAAGCGCGGCTGCTCATTGCGCTGGCCCTGTTGACCGGAGGGGCGCTCATTCTGGCGCTCATGCTGCCGGTCGTTTGGACGATCATTCTGGCGGTCGTCGTCGTTGTCGCCTTCTTCACGCCGGGGCTGGGTCAGTTGCACGATGCGCAGATAGTGCTCGGCGTGCTGATAGTAGTTTTCCGCCATCACCCGGTCGCCCGAAGACGAGGAATCGCGCGCCAGCTGAAGGTATTTCTCATAAATGTGCTGGGCATTGCCCCGGATCTTCACATCCGGCCCGTTGCTTTCGAACGCCCGGTTGGAATTATTCTGGTGGCCGGGCTTCCGGCCGCGGCCGCGTTGACGCTTCATTGCCAAAACCTGATCTCTTTCGGGCGGGAGTGAATGTCGGGACGTCCGGCTCGCAAACACCGGCTGCTCTGGCGACAAGGCCTGTACGGCTCTCTGACCGCCGCGGCGCTTGCGTCCATGTCTGAGTCTAAACCATCAGATGCGGGCGATCCGCCTCAAATTCCGGAGCAGCCCCATCCCGGCCCGCACCGCGCCTCTGACGTGGCGCACCCTAGACGCATCCGTGAGGTGATTCCAAGGCTTTTTTGCATGGCAGAGCTATCCCTGGCGGAACACGAGCGCCCGGTCCCGCCCGCCGAGATCGCGGCGCAGGGCGGCGTCCTGTACGCCGTTTGCACGCGCCAGGGACAGAGCCGTTTCGCCCTGGTCAAATCCGATCTCGAAAACCGCGGTTCCACCGGGATTTAGCAGGCGTCGCGCTTCGGCGAACAAATGGGGATAAGGGGCGAGGCCGTCAGGGCCGCCGTCCAGGGCGAGGCGGGGTTCGTGATCCTTCACCTCGGGTTCGAGCGTGCCGATGACCGCGCTGGCGATATAGGGCGGATTGCAGACGATGAGATCGAAGCGGCTATCCACGCCGTCGGCCCAGCGGGTTTCGATGAAGGTAATGCGGTCTGCAAGGCGGTTATGCGCCGCGTTATCCCGCGCCACGGCGAGCGCGGCGGCGCAGATGTCAGTGGCCACGGCGCGCGCGTTGGGCAGCTCGCTGAGCAGGGCCAGCGCGATGGCGCCAGAGCCCGTGGCGATGTCCAGTATCTCCAGAGGCCCATTGCGATCGCTCACCGCCGCCAGAGCCGCTTCCACCACGGTTTCGGTATCGGCCCGCGGCGTGAGCACATCGCGGGTGACCATCAGGTCCAGCGTCCAGAAGCCCACGGAACCTACGATGTGAGACAGCGGCTCGCGCTGCGCCCGCCGGGCGATCAGGGCGTCGAAGCGTGCCGCTTCAGGTTCTGGAATCGCTTCGTTCAGCCGCGCCATCAGGCTGGCCGCCTCGAGTCCGCCGGCTGATTCGAGCAGGCGGCGTGCATCGCCTTCGGCCTCATCGCTCAGCCCCGCGTCACGCAAGCGGGCCGCGCCTGCGCGCAGCGCCTTGCGCCAGGTCGGCGCGCTCAACCCTCTTCCATCGCGGCAAGCCGCGCGGCCTGGTCCTCGGCGGCCAGGGCGTCGATCACCTCATCCAGCCCGTCTCCGGTGATGATTTCATCAAGCTTGTAGAGGGTGAGATTGATGCGGTGATCGCTGACCCGCCCTTGCGGATAATTATAGGTGCGGATGCGTTCGGACCGGTCACCGGACCCCACCTGGCCCTTGCGCTCGGCGGCGCGTTCGGCGTCGCGCTCGGCGCGCTCCTTGTCGTACAGCCGGGTCTTGAGCACCTGCATGGCGATGGCGCGGTTCTGGTGTTGCGATTTTTCCTGGCTGATCACCACGATCCCGGTGGGGATGTGGGTCATGCGCACCGCCGAATCGGTCTTGTTCACGTGCTGACCGCCTGCGCCGGAGGCACGCATGGTATCGATGCGGATGTCCTCGTCGCGGATGACGATATCTACCTCTTCCGGTGCCGGCAGCACCGCCACCGTCGCGGCCGAAGTGTGGATACGTCCGCCGCTTTCGGTCGCCGGCACGCGCTGGACCCGGTGCACGCCGGATTCAAACTTCAACCGCCCGAACACGCCGGTCCCGGCGACGCTGGCGATGATCTCCTTGTAGCCGCCAATCTCTGATTCGCTGGCGTCGATCACCTCCATGCGCCAGCCGCGCAGAGAGGCGTAGCGCTGGTACATGGCGAACAGATTGCCTGCGAACAGCGCCGCCTCGTCGCCGCCGGTGCCGGCGCGGATCTCCAGAATGATAGAGGCCTCGTCATCGCGGTCTCGCGGCAACAGGAGCAGCTGCAGTTCGCGCTCCAGAACGGGGATCGCCTTCTTCAGGCGGATGCGCTCCTCCTCGGCCAGGGCGGTCATGTCCCGGTCGGCGCTTTCCTCGATGATGGTCTCGGCCTCGGCCATCTCGCTGCGCGCGGTTTTGAGCTCGCGCGCCTTGTCGGCGACCTTCTTGAGCTCGGCATGCTCTTTGGAGAGGCGCACGATTTCGGTGGAATCGGTGGACGCAGCCAGGCGCGCCTCGACCTGGTCGAACCGGTCGATCACCTGATCCAGCTTGGCGGTCTGTATGCTCATGGCAATTCAGTTACGCCAGCACGCGCCATCGCGAAAGCCCTTGCGTGCGCAGGACCTGCACGCCGGGCTGGCACCGCCGCGTCAGGCGCGGCGCGAAGGCTGTCGTTGGCTATCGCTCATCTTGTCACGCATGGCGGCGCAGCGGCAGGAGCGAAACCCGAATAGCGGGCGCGGTCGGTATCCATGTCCAAACACAAAATCTGATATCGATAGCCGTGGTCCTTTTCATGGCTGATATGACCGGTGAAAGAACCCGGGCGGGGGTGGATAAGTTCGTCCGGCGCGTGACACCGCGCGCGCCGGAGGGGACGTCAGGAGGCTCTGTGGGGACATGATGCGCCCGCGAGATGACGTCCCGCCTCGACTCCTGGCACGGCGAGGCGCGCCAAGGCCCCCTAGACTTGATGGCGGGTGAGATTGGCGATGACGCCGGGGTATTGGAAGGCGGCCATCCGGTCGAGCAGCGAATCAGGATCGTCGTGCTCGGTCAGCATGCGCCGGTGGCGCGGTTCGACGAATTGCTCGCTTTCCATATGATCGAGGAAGGCCAGAAGCGGGTCGAAATAGCCGTGCGCGTTGAGCACGCCCACCGGCTTGGCGTGACGGCCAAGCTGGGACCAGGTCCACACCTCGAACAATTCCTCCAGCGTGCCCAGCCCGCCGGGCAAAGCGATGAAGGCATCGGATTCGTCGGCCATCACCTGTTTGCGCTCATGCATGGACGTGACCACGCGCATATCACTGACGCGGCCATGGGCGATTTCCTTGTGGAACAGGAAGTCGGGAATCACGCCCGTCACCATGCCGCCGGCGTCCAGGCACGAATCAGCCAGCTGGCCCATCAGCCCCACCTGGCCGCCGCCATAGACCAGGCGAACCCCGCGCCGGGCCAGCGCCGCGCCCATGGCGCGGGCGGCCAGCCCGTAGGCTTCATGGGCACCAGGGCTTGAGCCACAATATATGCAGACAGAGGAAATCATGGCGCCTCTTAGCCGCCCCGGCCCGCGCCGCCAAGCGCCGGGCGCCTTTCCACAGGTAACGGCGCCTTAAGGCCGTGCTCAGCTTCCTTAATGAGTCTGCGCGCGGGCGTGGGTCTGGTAAGGTTTTGTTTACCAAAAAGTTCGCGTTCGGACGGTTTGGGGCGTTGACGCCTGTGTGAAGGCTCAGCACTATATGTTGCGGTCTCTCGGGGAGGCCGCACACAATGTATTGAAATTCTCACGCAGCGCGCGGGACTTTGTGTCCGCCGCAAGGGTCTCTTGCGCCGCTGCTGTCCTTGAAGGAGCGTTCGACCATGACGCCGTTTGACCACGTCTCCGCCACCGCCGCCGCCCAGCGCGCGCCGAGCCAGAACGGCAAGCCCAAGGCCGTCAAGCTGCGTCTGGTCGATTCGGTCCAGACCGACCCGTCGCGTGACGCCCTGCTGACTGATTTCGGCAAGAAGACGCTGGTCGACCGCTATCTGCTGCCTGGCGAGTCCTATCAGGACATGTTTGCCCGCGTGGCACGCGCCTATGCTGACGATGTCGCGCATGCGCAGCGCCTCTACGACTATATGTCGAAGCTCTGGTTCATGCCTGCGACACCGGTGCTGTCCAATGGCGGTGCCGACCGCGGCCTGCCGATCTCCTGCTTCCTCAATTCGGTGGATGATTCGCTGGGCGATATTGTCAACACCTGGACCGAGAATGTCTGGCTGGCGTCCAATGGCGGTGGTATCGGCACGTATTGGGGCGGTGTGCGCTCGATCGGCGAGAAGGTCGGCCAGAATGGCCAGACCAGCGGCATCATTCCGTTCATCCGGGTGATGGATTCGCTCACCCTCGCGATCAGCCAGGGCTCGCTTCGGCGCGGGTCGGCGGCCGTGTATCTCGATGTGCACCACCCGGAAATCGAGGAATTCCTGGAAATCCGCAAGCCCAGCGGTGACTTCAATCGCAAGAGCCTGAACCTGCATCACGGGCTGAATATCTCTGACGCGTTCATGGAGGCAGTGCGCGACGACGCCGATTTCGAATTGCGTTCGCCCAAGTCCGGCGAAGTGGTCAAGTCGGTCAACGCCCGCAAGCTCTGGCAGAAAATCCTGGAGCTGCGCCTGCAGACCGGAGAGCCCTACATCATCTTCTCCGACACGGTGAACAACAACATGCCGGTCCACCAGCGCAAGCTGGGCTTGAAGGTGCGCCAGTCCAATCTGTGCTCGGAAATCATGCTGGCAACCGGTCTCGACCATCTTGGCCGCGACCGCACGGCGGTGTGCTGCCTGTCCTCGATCAATGCCGAGACCTATCAGGAATGGAAGAGCGATCCTGACTTCATCGAGGACGTGTTCCGCTTTCTGGATAATGTGCTGCAGGATTTCATCGACCGCGCGCCGGACGAGATGGAGCGTGCGCGCTATTCGGCCTGGCGCGAGCGGTCGGTGGGCCTGGGCCTGATGGGCTTCCACTCCTTCCTGCAAAAGCTGGGCGTGGCCTTTGAATCCTCCACCGCGCGCTCGTGGAACCGGGTGTTGTTCAAGCATATCCGCCAGCAGGCGGACATCGCCTCGGTCAAGCTGGCCGAAGAGCGCGGCGCGTGCCCGGATGCCGCCGAGCAGGGCGTCAAGGCGCGCTTCTCTCACAAGCTGGCCATAGCGCCGACCGCCTCGATCTCGATCATTTGCGGCGGGACCAGCGCGGGCATCGAGCCGATCCCGGCCAATGTCTACACCCACAAGACCCTGTCAGGCTCGTTCACGGTGAAGAACCCCTACCTTGAAGAGGTTCTGGAAAAGAAGGGCGAGAACACGGCGACTGTCTGGTCCACCATTCTCGAGCACGAGGGCTCGGTCCAGCATCTCGACTGCCTGAGCGATGACGAGAAAGCGATCTTCAAGACAGCGTTCGAAATCGACCAGCGCTGGGTCATCGAGCACGCCGCAGACCGGACCCCCTTCATCTGCCAGTCCCAGTCGCTGAACATTTTCCTGCCCGGCGATGTCAATAAATGGGATCTGCACATGCTGCACTGGACCGCCTGGGAGAAGGGCGTGAAGTCGCTCTACTACTGCCGGTCCAAGTCGGTTCAGCGGGCCGGTTATGCCGGCTCGGGCGAAAAGTCCGAGATCGAGCGCAGCATGGAGCAGGCCGCGCCCACCGATTACGAGGAATGCCTGGGCTGCCAGTAGGCAGGCTGAAGCTCTGATTGCCTGTTACGCCCCGGCCGCAAAGGCCGGGGCGTACTGCGTTCTGGTGCAGGTTCACGGTCCATTCATCAGGTCCATGGCAGAATTCGTGGAACAATAACCGTCAATGCGAGTTCAGGTTTTAGTAACTAAATACTTCTCCAGATCAGCTGCATATGGCTCCGCTACGTGTTAGGCTGATCAGGAATGAAGGGCAGTCCGGAAGGAATAGCGGTCGCCATGACCATGTTGCGCACCTTTGCCTCCAGCCTTTCAGCTGCGGTGTTTGCCGTCAGTCTGACAGGCGTTGGCGCGCATGCCGCCCCCGGAGATTTGCGGCCTTCCGTGATAGCGCCCCTGCTCAATGAATTGGCTGCTGCACCGCAGCCCCGCTCGGCGACCCTGGATGCACGTGATTCGTTCAACTCATCGACGGGTCTGCGGTTCGATGCGCGCGATGACGGCTTCACACCGGCGCGTGACGCGGTACGGCCCGGTGCCTCCCGGCTGGCATCCGGCCTGCTCGGCGCGCGCGCGCCCGTCATCGCTCGCGACATGCTGGCAGGTTTCGAGACCTCCGAGACCTTGCTGGCGTCCACGCCCGAAGGCGGCCGGTTCACATTGTCCTTCCTCAATGGCGAAAACCCCAGTGCCATGACGCTCGCGTTTGGCGAGGACTATGCCGAAGCGGCGGGCTATGCGCTCGCCGGCGAGCGCGACCGTCCGCGCCGCATGACGCTGCGCTATGAAGGGGCTTTCGATGCGCCGGGCCAGTCCGGGCTTGATATCGGCCTGTCGCCGCGCGCCGGCGTGTCCTTGGGTGATTACGGTCCTGCCGCTCAGGCTGGTGCCACGGTGCGTCTGGGCCAGTTCATCGGCCAAGACGCTGGCTGGTCGCGCCCGGCCTGGTGGTTCTTCGCCGGCGCAGACCGTCAGGCCCTGCTGTATGATCCCGGCTCGGGCTTCAGCCGGCTGGGTGCCATGACCGTCGCGCCCTACGCCATGGTGGGCGACCAGCAGGCTGGCGTCGCCATGCGTCTGGTGGGCGCGGATCTGTCGCTGGCCTATGTGCGGCGCGAGACCACCTATTCCCTGCCCGCCCAGTCCTGGGACACCGAAGAAGGTTTCGCCGCCTTCTCCCTGACCCTGAGGCGTTAGGCCGGTTTCACCGCCGCCATCAGATAATTCACACCTGCGTCTCCGGAAATGAAGAACCGGTCTTTAAGCGGGTTGTAGCTGACGCCCACCGGCGTGCGCACTTCCAGCCCCTCGGCCTCCATTGCCGCGCGCGCCTCGTCAGGGCGCACCAGCTTGTCGAAGCGGTGGGTGCCGCGCGGCAGCCATCCCAGCACATACTCCGCCCCGAAAATTGCCGTTGCGAAGGCGCGGGCCGTACGGTTGATCGTGCCCATGATCATCACCCCGCCCGGCTTCACCAGCTGCGCGCAATCGCGCAGGAATGCCTCCGGGTCGGCCACATGCTCCACCACTTCCAGATTCAGCACCACATCGAACTGACCCGGCCCGTCTTGCGCCAGCAATTGCTCGGCCACGCCCCAGCGATAATCGATGGTGAGACCGGCTTCCTCGGCATGCACCAGTGCCGTCTTGATATTGGCCTCGGCGGCGTCAACGCCGGTTACGGCCGCGCCCAGCCGCGCCATCGGCTCGCTCACCAGCCCGCCACCGCAACCGATATCCAGAAGCGCCAGGCCTTCCAGCGGTGCAGCGCCGCTGCGCCCGTAATGAGCGCACAGCGTTTCACGAATCCAAGTCAGGCGCGCCGGATTGAATTTGTGCAACGGGGCGAATTTCGAGGCCGGATCCCACCATTCTCCGGCGATGCGGGAGAATTTCTCCACCTCATCGGGATCGATGGACGGGGATACAAGTCGGTCAGGGGCGGCGGCCTGGGCCATGGGTGACTCCGGTACGGCGTTGGCGCGCGCGGGGCGCTTACGTATAGGTGACGCAATATGGGCGCTCGCGCGCCCGGAATCGAGCCGGGTGCGCGGTTACGTCCCGGCCCTTCGGCCGTGGGAGCTGGCATGACGCGTCTGGTGGTGAAATTCGGCGGCACCTCCATGGGCGGGCCAGACCGTATTGCGCATTCGGCGGCCATCGTCGCCCATGAGGCTGCCAGCGGGCGACAGCTTGGCGTGGTGGTCTCGGCCATGGCCGGAGAGACTGACCGGCTGCTGGGGCTTGCTGAAGCGCTGGGCGGGGGTCTGGGCGAGGTGGAGACCGACACCGTACTGGGCGCCGGCGAACAGGCGAGCGCCGCGCTGATGGCGCTGGCGCTCAAGGCGCGCGGCCTGAAGGCCGAAGCGGTCATGGGCTGGAGCCTGCCCATTCTGGTCGATGGGCCGCCGGGTGCCGCGCGCATCATCGCCATCGACGCAGATGCCCTGGACGCCATGATGACAGCTGGCATTATTCCGGTCGTCGCCGGATATCAGGGGCTGGACGCCAGCGGCCGTCTCGCCACGCTGGGCAGGGGCGGCACGGATCTGACTGCCGTCGCGGTCGCCGCGGCGGTGGGCGCAGAATGCGATATCTACACCGACGTGGACGGCGTGTTCACCACCGATCCACGCATCGCGCCTGAAGCCGCGCGGGTAGAGCGGATCAGCCATGACGCCATGCTCGAGCTCGCCGCCATGGGTGCCAAGGTGCTGCAAACCCGCTCGGTGGAATACGCCAAGGCCAAGGCTGTAACCCTGCGGGTAAAATCCAGCTTCCTCGCCCCCGGTGCCAGCGCCGGTACGGAAGTGGTGGACGACGCGCGGCTGGCCGAGCGCCGCATCGTGTCGGGCGTGGCCTATGTGCGCGATCAGGCGCGCCTGTCGCTTCATGGTGCGCCGGGGACAGACGCTGCCGAGGCCCTGTTCGCTGCCTTCGCCGACGCTGACGTGGCTGTGGACATGATCGTTCAGGCCCGCGCCCGCTCCGGAGGCGCGGTCGTGGAGTGTTCCGTCAGCGGACGCGACTTGCCGCGCGCCCTGGCGCTGGCAGAGGGCCTCGCAGCGCGGTTCGAGGGCATCGATATCCGCTCCGAGACGGGCCTTGCCAAAGTGTCGGTCGTGGGCACCGGCCTGCGCGGACGTGCCGATGTGGCGCGTACCCTTTATGGCGTGCTGGGACGCGAGGGCGTGCGTGTGCGCATGGCGGCTACCAGCGAGATCAAGATATCCGCCCTGGTCGATGGCGATCTGGTGGAGCGGGCTGTACGCGCCCTCCACGGTGCCTACGGGCTGGCAGCCCTATGACGTGCTGCAGTGCCGCGCCGGGTTCGCAACGGCGCGCGCGGGCGCTAAGTGTGTGCTCATGAGTGACGACAGTCCTGCAGAAACCTTCCGCCGCGCCCTGAGTGCCGCCACGCGCGCCCTGTCCGGTGCGCGGGAGCTGGAAGTCAAGTTTGGCGGTGACAAGGATGTCCTGGCAAAGGGCAAAGTCCTTTTGCCCAACCCGCCGCAGGCTTTGACGCCACAAGACGCAGCGCTCTTGCGCGGCAAGGCGGACGCCATGGCCTTGCGGGTGGCGCTGCATGATTCGGTCCGCCACCAGCAGTCAGCCCCGCCCGGTGCGCGGGCGCGGCGCATTCATGACGCCGCCGAACAGGCGCGGGTGGAGGCGCTGGGCGCGCGCGACATGCGCGGTGTGGCAGGTAATCTGGACGCCGCGCTTATTGAGCGCTGCCGCCGCGAGGGTTGGAACCAGGCCGAGGACCGTCAGACCGCGCCTCTGGCTGATGCCGTATCCATGCTGGTGCGTGAGCGCATTACCGGACGCCCGGCACCGGACGATGCGCGCGGCCTGATGCAGGTCTGGCGTGAGGATGTGGAGGCTGCTGCCGGCGGAGCGCTTGATGCGCTGGCTGAATCCGCTGGCGATCAGGTGCGTTTCGCCGCGGCGTTGCGCCAGGTCTTGCGCGATCTCGATCTCACCGACGAGCTTGGCGAAGAGGCCGATGAGGACGAAGACAACGAAACAGATGACGATTCCGGCGTCGAGCAGGACCCCCAGTCCGGCGATGATGACGGGCAATCCGAACCCGATAGCGGTGAGGACGATCAGCCCGAAGATGCGCGTGGCACGGCGTCTGACACCGATGAGGTCGAATACGCCCAGGACAGCCAGACCCGCATCGAGGCCGATGACGAGCCCGGCGATGCGCGTCAGGCCTCGCGGCCCAACTGGGTACAGGGCCAGGGCGAGGATCCCAATGCCTATAAGGTCTTCACACGCGCTTTCGACGAAGTGATCCACGCGTCTGATTTATGCGATGGCGAAGAGCTGGCCCGGCTGCGCCGCAATCTCGACCAGCATCTCAAGGGGCTTGAGGCCGCAGTCGGCCGGCTCGCCAACCGGCTGCAGCGCAAGCTGATGGCCAAGCAGCAGCGCTCCTGGGCCTTCGATCAGGAGGAGGGCGTGCTCGATCCGGCCCGCCTGCCGCGCATCATCATGGATCCGATGCAGCCGCTCTCCTTCAAGCAGGAACAGGAGATGGCATTCCGCGACACGGTGGTCACGCTGCTCCTGGACAATTCCGGCTCCATGCGCGGCCGGCCCATCCTGGTGGCGGCCGCCTGCGCGGACATTCTGGCGCGCACGTTGGAGCGTTGCGGGGTCAAGACCGAGATTCTGGGGTTCACGACCCGGGCCTGGAAAGGCGGACGGGCGAAAGAAGAATGGCTGGCCCAAGGCAAGCCGCCCCATCCCGGCCGGCTCAACGATCTGCGCCACATCATCTACAAGGGTGCCGACGCGCCGTGGCGCCGGGCCCGGCCCAATCTGGGCCTGATGCTGCGCGATGGGCTGCTCAAGGAGAATATCGACGGCGAAGCCGTATTGTGGGCGCATTCGCGCCTTCTGGCCCGTCCCGAGCAGCGGCGCATCCTGATGGTGATCTCCGACGGTGCACCGGTGGATGACGGCACCCAGTCGGCCAATTCACCGGCCTATCTGGAAAAGCATCTGCGCGAGGTGATCGAGATGATCGAGACCCGCTCGGACGTGGAACTTCTGGCCATCGGTATCGGCCATGATGTGACGCGCTATTACCGCAAGGCGGTGACCATTGTTGACGTTGACCAGCTGGCCGGTGCCATCACTCACCAGCTCGCGGGTCTGTTTGAACGCGACCCGCGCGCTGGACCGGCTGGCGCGAAACGGGCGCGAGCAGGCCGCGGCCGGTAAGCCTTTAAAGTGACTTCAAAAACCCCTCCAGCTGCGCCATGTCGGGCGGAAGCGGGGTTTCGAAGCGATGGGGTTCGCCGGTCACCGGGTGAATAAAGCCCAGCACCGCTGCGTGCAGCGCCTGGCGCCCGAAGCCGCGGAACACCTTGCCGTCATCCAGCTTGGCCAGCACGCCGCCGCGTCCCTTGCCATACAGTGGATCGCCCAGAAGCGGGCAGGCGATATGGGCCATATGGACCCGGATCTGGTGGGTGCGCCCGGTTTCGAGACGGCACTCCACCCGCGCGGCCACCGGCGTGCCGACCGAGGCGCCGGGGACCTGACCGTACACGTTGAGCGTCTCGTAATTGGTGATCGCGTGCTTGCCGGCCTTGCTGTAGTCGGGCAGCACCGCGATCTTCTTGCGGTCATGGTCTGACCGGCCCAGCCGGGTCTCCACGCGCCCGGCGCGCGGCTTGGGTGCACCGCGTGTGAAGGCGATATAGGCGCGCTCCACATCGTGGGCGGCGAACTGTTCTGACAGTCCCTGATGGGCCTCGTCGCTCTTGGCTGCCACCATCACGCCGGACGTGTCCTTGTCCAGCCGGTGCACGATCCCGGGGCGCATCACCCCGCCAATGCCAGACAGTGACCCGGCGCAATGGTGCAGGAGAGCGTGGACCAGCGTGCCGCTCCAGGCACCCGCGGCCGGATGCACCGTCATGCCGGCCGCCTTGTTGACGACGATCAGGTGCGCGTCCTCGAACAGGATGTCGAGCTTGATGGCCTCGGGTTCCGGCTCGGCGCGTTCGGGTTCCGGTACGTTGAGTACATAGACGCCGTCCCGCACCTTGGCGGAGGCTTCGTTGAGGGCTGCACCATCCACACGCAGCGCGCCCGCTTCGATCAACGCCTTGCAGCGCGAACGCGACAGGTCCGGGCACTGGTCCGCCAGCCAGCGGTCCAGGCGCTCGCCCAGAGCCTCCGGCTCGGGCGTCAGGGTGCGGATGTCCGGGCCCGGTTCGCTCATAATCGGCCTTGTACCCGGCCCGGAGCGTGTCGAACAGGCCACACCCCACACTTTGCTGCGCCGCGTCAAATTCCTGTCATACCTTTGTTGAGCATCTGTCACGCACCGCGCCTACTCAGGCCGGCGATGCGCGCTGCTGATCCGTAGCGCGTACAGCCAGTTCGAGGGGAAGTTCCATGACCATCAAATCCCGCCTGTCCGCCTGCGTTGCGCTTGCCGCGCTCGTGTACGCTGCGCCGGCGCTCGCCCAGAGCAATGCGGACGACGCGCCGCGCGCCGAGCCCCGCGACGTCATCACTGTGACGACCCAGTTCCGCGCCCAATCGCTGGCTGACGTGCCGGTGAACGTCACGGCGTTTGATTCCGAGCTTATTGACCGTCTCGACATCCGGACGCTGGAAGACCTCGCCCTGTACACTCCGGGCCTGGTGGTCCAGGAGCAGAGCCCGAACAATCCCGGCTACTCGCTGCGCGGGATCACCACCGACAGCGGCGCGGCCAACGCCGAAGCGCGCGTGGCCATGTTCCAGGACGGCCTGTCCATCACCCGCTCGCGCGGCTCCTATGTGGAATTGTTCGACATCGAGCGCCTGGAAGTGGCCAAGGGTCCGCAGCCGACCCTGTTCGGACGCGGCGCGCTGATCGGCGGGATCAACATCATCCAGAACAAGGCGGCCCAGGAGAACACGGCGAGCGTGTTCGCCGGCTACGGCAATTTCGATCACCGCGAAATGGGCGGCCATGTGAACCGCGACCTCGGCGCCGGCTATGCCTTCCGCCTGGCCGGGGTGCTGCGCTCGCGTGACGGCTATATCGAGAACCGCGGCAGCGGCGATGACCTGCAAGGCCGCCACACGGCGGCGGCGCGTTTCGTATTCAGCGGCGAGCCGACCGATAATTTCCGCTTCCACGTGATCGCCAACTGGCAGCAAGACACCGGGCCGGGCACCTCGTTCAAGTCCGGCGTACTGGCCGCGCCGGGCCTCGACACCTCGCCCTACACCGCTGCTGATCTGCGCCTGATCCCCGGCTTTGAAGGTAATCAGCCGCTGGGCCTGGATCGCATTGTGCGCGGCGTCACCGTGCTGACCGAATGGGATCTCACCGACTCGCTCAACCTGTCCACCATCACCGGCTATCGCGACTACGAATCGGTGGAGATTTTCGACCCGATCGGCGCCGGACTCAATTTCGTCAACTTCGCCGAGGACGCCACGGGCCGTCAGACCAGCCATGAAATGCGCCTGACCTTCGACAATGGCGGCGCGCTGACGGCGTTTGGTGGCTTCACCTACTTCTACGAAGCCAACACCCAGCGGGTGCCGGGCATTTATAACGAGGGCGTCGCGCAGGCGTTCTTCGTGTCCACCGGCGCATTCGGCAATCCGGCGACGATCGCCACCGCGCTGGGCGTGCCGGTGTCGGCGATCACCGATCTGCGCAACCCCTTCCCCTTCTCGATCGCTGCGCTGTCTTCGGGTCAGGGCTTCGTACCGCTGCGCCCCAACTACACTGAAGACTCCGCCAATGCGGGCCGCACCGAATCGGTCGACGTGTTTGCCGACGTGTCTTTTGCGGCGACCGACCGGCTGACCCTGACGGCGGGCCTGCGCTATACCGACGAGGACAAGATCGCCTCGGGCTATGGCGGAACCAGCATGGGGCCCAATCGCGTTACCTTCGGCCCGACCCTGATCCTGCCTGCCACGCCAAACGGCGCGGCGGTGCGCGAGACGGCGAGCTTCGACGCCTGGACCTGGCGCTTCGTGGCCGCCTATGAACTCAATGACCGGATCAACACCTGGGCCAGCTATGCGCGCGGGCGTCGTCCCGACGTCATCGCGCTCGACACCGGATCGCCGACCTTCTTCTCGATCGCGCCGGCGGAGATTGTCGACTCGGTTGAAGCGGGTGCCTTCGTGAGCCTGGACCGCGGAACGCTGTCAGGCTCGATCTTCCGCTCGCAGTACGAGGACTTCCAGTCCTCGGTGTTTGACCCCACCTCGGGCACGTTCGCACCGACCAATGCGGGCAATGCCACCCAGTACGGGCTGGAGCTGCAGGGCGATTTCAGCCTCGGTGACCGCGCTGATCTGTTCTTCACCTACGCCTATAATCTGGCCACGTTCGACGACACGGCGAACGGCCAGCCCCAGGCGCTGGCGGGCAACCGCTTCCGCTACTCGCCCGAGCACGCCATCGCTCTGGGCGCGCGCGTCGTGGTGGCCGAAGGATCGTGGGGCGAAGTGAGCGTCCTGCCGAGCTATACGTGGCAGTCGCACTTCTTCACCGACAACGATAATGACGAGTTCGTCGGCGTGCGTCAGGACGCATACGGCATCGTGCGGGCCCGCCTGCGCTACGAGACCGCTGATCGCAGCCGGTTCGCCGAAGTGTTCGGATCCAATCTCGCCGACGAGGAATACCTGGTCGATGCGGGCAATACCGGCGCGGCGTTCGGCTTGCCGACCTTCATCGCCGGCGCACCGCGCACCTTCGGCGTGCGCATCGGAGCGTACTTCTAGGCCATTGGCTTAGAGGGGGGCGGACGGCTGGCGCGGGAGAGGGGCCCGCAGCCGGCCGTTTGCGTTTAGGGCCATAAAGGCTTGCAATTGCCTGCGGTGCTGCAAATCTGGCGGCGCGAAATCCGGGGAGGGATGTGACATGGCCGACACCAAATTCAGGCTGACGCGCCGGGGCGCGCTTCTGGGCGCTGCCGGCATGGGTGTGGCGGTCAGCGCGTGTGGCGAAGAGCGGCCGCAGTTTGATCCGCTGCCGCGCCGTGAAGGCGCGTTCAAGCATGGCGTCGCCTCCGGCGATCCCAAGTCCGACAGCGTCGTCCTCTGGACGGCCATCACCACCGATGATGGCGCGGTGCCGGGTCGCGCTGTTGTGGAGATGGCTCTGGACGCAGATTTCTCCGACATTGTCTGGAGCAGCGAGGCTGCGCCGCGCGACGGCGTGCTTACGGTGCACGGTGCCACGCCGGTCAAGATCATCGCCGACGGGCTGGAGGCGGGCCGCTGGCATCACTACCGCTTCCGCTACGGGACGCAGGTCTCGCCCGCCGGGCGCACGCGCACCCTGCCGGTGGGCCGCACCAGTGAGTATCGCATTGCCGCCTTCTCCTGTTCCAACTATCCGCGCGGATTCTTCAATGCCTACCGTCACGCCGCGGAGAACGCCGAGGCGGATCTGATGATCCATCTGGGTGATTATCTCTATGAATACGGCATGGGCGGATATGGCACGCAAGACGCCGAGCGCCTGTCGCGGGTGGTTGATCCGGTCGGCGAGATTGTGTCCGAAGACGACTACGCCCGGCGCCACTCGCTCTATTGTCTCGATCCCGATCTCCAGGCCGCCAAGGCCGCCGCCGCCTGGCTGCCGATCTGGGATGACCACGAAACCGCCAATGACAGCTGGTCAGGCGGGGCACAGAACCATGACCCCGAGACCGAAGGTGACTGGCATGCGCGCCGCGACGCGGCCATCCGCGCGTATCATGACTGGCTGCCGGTACGCGAAGGCGAGACCCTCATCAATCGCTACGGCAAGGCCGAGATCGGCGATCTGGCCACCTTGCTGTTTGTCGAGACCCGCCTGACTGCGCGCTCCTCGGAGCTGGACTTCTCAAGCTTCCCGATCCCGGTCGGCGCCGACCCGGATGACGCGGCCAGCCAGGCAGCGGTGCGCAACTGGCGCGACAATGTGATCGGTGATCCCGAGCGCCGCCTGATTGGCGACGAACAGGGCGAATTCATCGCCGGGACGCTGTCGGCGTCGGTCGCCGAGGGCAAGCCCTGGCGCGTGATCGCCAATCAGGTGCTGATGGGCCGCCTGGAAGCGCCGAATTTCATGACTGAAACACCGCTCTGGCTGCGCCTGGGCATGCGGCTGACCTCGCGCTTCCAGTGGGAGTTTGCCCAGCGGACGGCCCATGGCGTGCCGATGAATCTCGACAGCTGGGACGGCTTCCCGGTGGACCGCGAGCGCTTCTATGACCGGGCGCGGGCCGCAGGGGCCGACATGATTGTGCTCACTGGCGACACGCACAATATGTGGACCAATGATCTGTTTGACGCCTCGGGAGAGCGGCGCGGGACAGAGTTCGGGGTCACTTCGGTGACCAGCCCCTCGCCCTATGAGGCCGTCAATGCACCGGACGTGGATTTCGGGCGCATGATGGAAGAGCGCAATCGGGAAATCCTGCTCAACAATGTGCGCGACAAGGGCTATCTGCGCCTGACTTTGCGCCGAGGCGAAGCCGTGGCCGAGCATGTGCGTGTGTCCACCATACTGAGCCGTGACTTCACCGGCGAGGTGGCCAGCGCGTGGCGGGTCAGCCCGTCCCTGGGCGGTGCCGTGCCGCAGGTTCAGCGGATCAGCTAGGCCTCCCCGCGCGGATGCACGCTGTTTGCCTGTCCGATATTTAACGCCTGCAGTGCTGGACAGGCAGGCGAACAGCGTTCACGGTTCACGCTTCTTGGTCGCTGGGAGTGGGCGCTATGTCTGAACATGCCAAAGAAAATGTATTCGCCAGCATCTGGCGCTGGATCGGTCTCATTCAGCACGGAATCTTGCGCGTTTTCGGTCTGATCCTGATTCTGATCGTCCTGATCGTCCTCATCGGGGGCCTGTTCGGCGGCGATGACGAATTCGAGATGGCCGAAGGCGGCTTGCTGAACTTCTCTCCCACCGGAGCGATTGTTGAGGAGACGAGCCAGGTCTCTCCCGGCGACGCCTTCACCGCCGCCTTGCTGGGCGGCGGGCAGCCCAACCAGATCCTCCTGCGCGACGTGATCGAGGGGCTGCGTCTGGCTGCCGAGGATGACGAGGTGACGGCGCTTCTGGTGAATTTCGACGGCCTGGTCGGCGCCACGCCCGCGGCGATGCACGCCATTGCCGCGGAGATGATCGCGTTCCGCGAGGCGGGCAAGGAGATCATTGCCTATGGCGACAACTATTCCATGGGCGGCTATATGCTCGCCTCTCACGCCAGCGAAGTGCACATGCATGAGATGGGCGGGGCTGTGGTCAACGGCTACGCCATTTACCGCACCTTCTTCCGGTCTCTGCTGGACCGGTTGAACGTCACTGTGAACGTCTACCGAGTGGGTACGTTCAAGTCGGCGCTGGAGCCCTTCCTGGATGACAGCATGTCGCCGGAAGCCGCCGAGGCGACCCGCTATGTATTTGGTGATATCTGGGACGCCTATCAGGCCCGTGTGGAAGCGGCGCGCAGTCTCGAGGCGGGCGCGCTGCAGACCTATGCGGACACCTTTCCCGACCTGCTGGCGCGCGTAGATGGCGATACCGCGCGGGTCGCGCAGGAGGCGGGCCTCGTCGACGCGCTGACCGGCCGCGGCGCATGGCGCAACATGATGGAAGAGCGGTTCGGCCGTGACGCCGACGAAAACCGCATCCGGTCGAGCAATTTCCTGGAATATGTCGAAGCGCGCCGTCCCGAGGCGGCGACCCGGGGCGATGTCATCGCTGTGATCAATGCTGTTGGCACGATCCTGGACGGTGACGGCGATGGCGGCGTCATCGGCGGCGACCGGCACGCCAACCTGATCCGCCGCGCGCGCCTGGATGACGATGTGAAAGCCATCGTCCTGCGCATCGATTCAGGCGGCGGTTCGGCCTTTGCGTCCGAACTGATCCGTGAAGAACTCGTGCTGGCGCGTGAACAGGGCAAGATCGTCATCGCCTCCATGGGCGGTGTGGCGGCTTCGGGCGGTTACTGGATCGCCGCACCGGCGCACGAGATCTGGGCAGAGCCGACGACGATTACCGGCTCCATCGGCATTTTCGGCTTCATCCCGACATTCGAGAACACCATGGCCGAGATCGGCGTGTTCGAAGATGGCGTATCGCTGACCGAAACCGCCCGCTTCCCCTCGCCGTTCGGCGGGGTGACCGACACCTGGAGCGACATCCTCCAGCAGTCCATCGAGTCGGGCTATGAGCAGTTCCTGTCCGTTGTCGGCGAAGGCCGCAACATGACCCGCGACCAGGTCGACGCGGTCGCCCAGGGCCGCATCTGGACCGGCGCCCAGGCTCATGAGCGGGGCCTGGTGGACCATCTGGGCGGGTATGACGAGGCCATCGCCGCCGCCGCCGAACGCGCCGGGCTGGAAGAGGGCGATTACCGCGTCATGGAATTCGTGGACAAGCAGGACCCCTTCGAGGAATTCCTGAAAATGATCGGTCTGTCCTTTGTGGCCACAGCGTTCGAGGGCCCGGGCCTGCTGCCGGGCGGCCTGTTCGGTCAGGCGGCTGTGGAAGCCGGTGCCGAGCTGCAGCGCATCAACATGATGACTGACCGGCGCGGCGTGTACGCCACTTGCCTCGAATGCGAGGCGTTCCGCCGCGTGCAATAGGCGGGCGCTGTCCATGAGACTGGAGAACCCGGGCGCGCAAGCGTCCGGGTTTTTCTTTGGGGGCTACCAGATCAATGCCGGCGCAGCGTAGCGGGCTGACAGAGCGTCTTCCGCCAGAAGGCCTGTTGCAGCGTGCGCGTCGAACGGACCGGCGAGGCGCTCGCCGGTAATGCCGCCGGTGATGAAGAGCGCATCGATCCCCTCGCCCTGGGCGCCGGCGATGTCGGTCTTCGGGCCATCGCCGATGGCGAGTATGCGGCTGCGGTCAGCGTCCACGCCCAGGGCTTCAAGGCGCCTGTAGGCCAGCTCATAGATTGGCGGATGGGGTTTGCCGGCCATCACGACGGTTCCGCCCAGGGCCTCGTACAGCTGAGCCAGCGCCCCGGCGCAATAGCGCAACGCCCCGCCCACCTGCACGACAATGTCAGGGTTGGCGCACACCAGAGGAAGGCGGCGAAGGGCGGCCTCGGAGAGGAGGTCGCGATACTGCTCGGGCGTCTCGGTCTCGAAATCGACCAGGCCGGTGCAGGAGATGAAGGCGGCGTCTTCAAGGGGTGCAAACGCAAGCCCTGTTCCCTCATAGAGCCCGTCATCATAATCAGGCCCGAGCTTGTATGCCGGCCCCGGCGCGCGCCGGGACAGCTCTTCGAAAATCGCGTCGCCAGACGTGACGGCCCCGTCCCATCGCCCGTTGCCCGCGCCCAGCTGCGCCAGATGGCTCAGCAGCCAATCGCTGCGCTGGGGCGAGTTGGATAACAAGATGACGCTACCGCCCGAGGCGCGGAAGCGTGTGAGCGCATCCAGCGCGCCATCGATCAATGCGCGCCCGTCGCGGATTACCCCCCAGACATCACACAGGATGACATCATAGTCGCGCACCAGCGCTGACAGACGGGCCACCCCGCTCACGCTGCGGGCGGGCGGTATTCCAGCCCGAGATAGCTCACCACGCCGAACGCGATCACACACAGGAAAGCGGCCAGTCTCAATACGCGATCGGGCCAGCCGGGCACCACGGAGAAAGGCGGCTGGCCTCCCACCTCGTGCACCAGAAATCCCGCCACCATCAGAGCGGCAATCCCGGCGACGAGGATGCCGGCGAAGACCAGGCGCTCAGGTCCGTGAGCCGCCTGGAAACCGGCGATAGCGCACAGCCCCAGCGCCGCATGGGCGTAGGTGAGCTTGTGTACGAGGGCGGGGCTGGCGGAAGGCGGGCGTGCTGACATGGGGGCAAATATGGCGCCTGCACGCGCTGCAGGCCAGCGGGCTTAGCCAGCCCGGCGCACATCCTGGTCAGCCCGGCTCAGCACCTCCTCGCGGACAGGGCGCGGGGCCCCGAACAGATGCCCTTGAGCGTAGGCAATGTCGAGGTCGAGAACTTCGACGACGGTGGCTTCTGTCTCGATCTTTTCGGCCACCAGATCCACGCCATAGCGCGCAAACAGACCGGCGACATCTTCCGGGGGCAGGGCACCCGGCTCGCGCCCGGCCACCGGCTCGCCGCCATGCAGCGCAGCCACCAGGCGCTCGCCGGGAATCTTCAGGAAGCGCACACCTGCGCGCTGCAGCTCATTGAGATCGATATTGAGATCGTTGACCTGATCGAGCGAGAAGCGGAAGCCGTAATCGGCCAGGCGCGCCATGTTGCGCGCTGCAATCGCCGAGCGGCTCTCGAAGGCGGCGCGCGGCATCTCGAAGATGAGTGCGCCGGCCAGATCGCCATTGCGGCGCAGAAAATCGAGGAAACCGGGAAAGAAGTCCTCATCGGCCAGTGACCGGATCGAAACATTGCAGAACACGCCGATGCGGCGGTCCGACTTGGTCAGGCGGCGTACGATCTGCACGCACCGCAGGAGGAGGAGATTGTCCACCTCGGCGATCATGCCCGCGGCCTCGGCGGCGGCCAGGAACGCGCCGGGGGCCACCACCTCGCCCGTGCTGGTCCTCAGGCGTGTGAACCCTTCATAGAAGCTGGTGCGGCGCTGGGGAAGGCCGACTACCGGCTGCATGTAGAGGTCGACCCGGTTCGCATCGAGTGCCTCGCGCACCATGGCCGCGATATCGGTATCGTCTTCGGCCCGCGCCGGCGCGGGTTCAGGTACCGTGCGCGCGGCGTCAAGCCGTGCGAGTATCTGGGCGACCAGGGTTTCGTCGCGTGGTGCCGCGGCGTCGTCGGTGCGATCCGCAGGCGATCCCGCACCGCCTGACAGGGCATCCAGGCGCGCCTGCGCCTCGTTGAGCGTATTGATCATGCTGGCATTGGCGCGCTGGAGGGATTTCAGTTCGGCGTCAAAGCGGGCGCGTTCCTCGGCCCGGGCAGCCGCAGCGTGCACCTGGCCCGCAATAAGGAACACGACCGCGCCCATCAGCCACGCCAATTGAGCGCTCATCAGCTCGAAGCGCTGGAACGCAAGCGCGGCCACCACCGCCACCATGGCGTAGGTCACCACCACCAGAATATCGCTGACGCGAGCCTTCATTACCGAGCGTCTTTCTCCGTCGCGCCGCCGCCGCGCGAATCAGCGCACGCACCGATTACCAGACTAGGCTGCGTTAAACATCGTTGTCACATCGTTAAACCCCGGCGTACTCGGGCGCGCCGGTCACCAGCCGGTAACCCTCATGTCATGTCAGGGGATGCGCAGCGCCTCGGCGACCGCCATGGTCGCGCCATGACACCCGTATTCGCAGCCGGTCTTCAGGCCTTCAATCAGGCGTCCGCGCGCATGAACGCTGCGGCTGACCGGACTGTGCGGTCTGGTCTGGCCCCCACAGATGGCAAGTCCCGCGAGAATGGCTGGAGCGACGACATCATCACGGCGCGCATTGAAATGATCCGCGCCCACCACCAGGCGTCGGCTGCCGCCACCTCCATCCAGGCCGCCAGCGACATGGTGGGCAAAATCCTCGACGTCACGGCCTGAGGCGGCGTTCAGAACGGGCGGATCGCTGCCGTCGCCGTGGCTGTCGCGCACAGCACGCCGTCCTCATTCCACAGCCGGCCTTCCAGGAAGGCCACGGATGATCCCAGGCGCGCCACCTGCCCCAGCGCACGGGCGCGCGGGGTGGTCAGCGGACGCAGGAAGCTGGTCTTCATCTCCAGTGTCGGCACGGCTGCTTTCATGTCGGCCGACATGAAGGCCGCCGCGCTCATCGCTTCGTCCAGAAACCCGGTGACGATACCGCCCTGAACAGAACCGTTGGGATTGAGAAATTCAGGGCGGGCGGAGAACCAGGCCTCCACCGAGTGGGCCTCGGGATCGAGCCCGATCAGCTCAAAACCGAAATGCTTCGACACAGCCGGGATGTGGGCGGGGTCGGAGAACAGCGCGATGAAGCGCGCGGCCCGGTCCGGCGCGGCGCTCACTCTTTCTTCCGGAAATTGTCCAGGCTGACCACCGTGCTTTCGCCGCCCGGCGGCGCCGTGTCGCTGGCCGCGCGCGCAATCTCGCCCGGACCGGGTGCCGCATAATCGAAATGCAGCCGGAAGCCGACGCTGGGGTCATGGAAACGGGTTACGGCCCGCCACGGCACGCGCATGTATTTGGGCACGCCGGAAAAGCGCAGCGTCACTTCCCAGCCTTCATCATCACTGGAGAGGTCCCAGAACTGATGCTCAAGCACCACGGTCATTTCTTCAGGATAGGCTTTGACCAGGCTTTCATCGATATCGCAGGCCGGATCGTCAGTGCGGAAGGTGATATAGAAATGATGCGCGCCCGGCAGGCCGCCGGGTCCTGCGGCGCGTTCCAGCGCCTTGCGCACGACCCCGCGCAGCGCATCCTGCGCCAGCTGGTCGTAATGCATCAGGTCCTTGCTCACGCCCCTGCCGCCCTTCTCCAGCCCCGCTGGCTTCTTCAACGCTCGAGCCTAGCTCAGTCCCTGCGCGCGTCAATTGCGCGCGGGCACCTCAACACACCATGGCGCGCCTTGGTTGCAGGACCCGGTGCGTGTTAACCCGGCTGTACGCCAGCCAGAGGAAATTGCCGATGATGTCGTCCGCAAGCTTGGCTCGCCCGCCTGAAGCGCTGTTCGAGCCGGCCCGCGCGCCCGGCCTGACCGCGCCGATCAGCTTGATGCAGACCGCCCGGCTGATGCGCCGCAATCCCATGGCCATCCTGCCTGAAGCCCTGTTCGAGACCACGCGCCTGACGGGCCCCTATCTGGGGCGCAAGGTGCATGAGGTGTCCGGCGCGGCGGAGATGAAGTCGATCCTGCAGGACAATTTCCATGCCTGGCGCAAGTCGCCGCTCATCCTGCGCATGCTGACGCCAATCCTCGGCGATTCCATCCTCACCGCCCATGGTGAGAGCTGGCGGCGCCAGCGCATGACGTTGCAGCCGGCCTTCCTGAAACGGCGGATTGACCGCTTCATCCCCATTATGGCGAGCGCCGGCCGCGACGCCGCAGAGACGCTGCTGGGCGCGGATGGTCCGGTCGATGTCCATGCCGTCATGAATGACACAACCTTCTCGGTGATCGAGCGCGCGCTGTTTTCTGACGTGGAAGGCTTTGACCGCGGTGAAGTGCGCGCCGCCATCGAGGTGCTGCTCGAGGAGATCGGGCGCATGCGCTATTCCGATCTTGTCCCCTCGCCGGAATGGACCCCGCGCCTGATGGGTCCAGGCGCGCTCAAGGCCCGCGGCGTGTTTCGCGCCGCTGCAGACGGCCAGATAGCCCGCCGCCGCGCGCTGGCGGATCCGGGCAAGGATTTGCTCGGCTTGCTACTCTCGGCGCGGGACGAGGAAACCGGTGCGGCCCTGTCCGACCGCGATATTCGCGACACGCTGATGACTTTCATTGCTGCAGGTCACGAAACCACCGCCATCGCCATGAGCTGGGCGCTCTATCTGATCTCTCATGACGAAGCCTGTCAGGACGCCCTGCGCGCCGAAGCCGATACGGTGTACGGCGCGGGCGTGCTGGACGCCGAGGCCGTGCCCCGGCTCACGCTGGCCCGGCAGGTTATCGAGGAATCCATGCGGCTGTTTCCGCCGGCGCCGATCCTCGCCCGGCGGGCTGTGGCTGATACCGAGATTTGCGGCCATCCGGTGCGCAAGGGCGATGTCGCGCTGCTCGCCTTCTACTGCCTGCACCGGCACAAGACGCTGTGGGAGCATCCCGATCACTTTGACCCGGACCGCTGGAACCCGGAGCGCAGACCGCGCGACCGGTATCAGTTCCTCGCCTTCGGCGGCGGCCCGCGCGCCTGTATCGGGGCGCAGTTCGCGCTTCAGGAGGCGGCGATCATCCTGTCCCTGATCGTCTCGCGCGCCCGCATCACCCCCGCCCACGGCGCGGTGGAGCCGGTGATGCAGGTCACACTGCGCCCCAAGGGCGGCATGCGGCTGAAGGTGGAGGCGCGGTGAGGAAGGAAAGTGGGGGGCTTCTGTTGCCAGGCGCCCCCCGAACCCCGCCTGACCTTGCTAGAGATCAGGACTTAAGTGCGAGATACCCGCGCTGCTATGCAGCGAGAGCCACCTCTTCAGCATAGTTGTCATTGGCAACTACTTTGAGTGGGCTGGTAACGAAGCCCATTCGGGCGAAAGCTACGCCTTTAGCCATCCGTCGATGCTAGTCGGCCCCATGCGCCGCGCCAATGAGCGGGAATTTGGTGGAGCCGCCGGGATTCGCACCCGGGTCCGGTCTGGTTATTACACGCGCGTTTATCGCCATAGACCGCCGAAGCGGACATCCTCAATATAAGGGTTAGACGCCGCAGATGAAAGGCGCCTGATGATCAGACGCTTTGGTGCAGCCCATCTCGTCCGCCTCGCCCGGCTGGCCGGGCTGTTGGCTCTTGTCATCCTGGCGGCCTGCGCCGGACCGTCCCGGCCGTTCGCCCCGCCGGCGTCGGCGGGCGATTGCGCCCTGATAGGCGTCAGCTCCAATGGCTGGCATGGGGGACTTTACCTGCCCGCCAGTGCCTTTGCGCCGGACAGCGCGTTACGGATCGAGTTTCCCGAGGCGCGCTGGTTTGCCATCGGATGGGGGGATGGGCGCGCCTATCCCGGTCCGCTGCGGCCTGGGAGCGCGATCAGCGCCATCGCCTGGCCCACCGGCTCTCTGGTGCATATTGCCGGCCTGACCCGCGACCCACGTGAGGCCTATCGGCAGGATCATGTGGATGTCGCGGTGTCGCGCGCGGGCCTTGCCCGCCTTGTGGAGGCGATTGAGGTCGAGCTTGAGCGCGATGAGGACGGCGGCGCGATGGTTGCCGCGCCGGGCCTTGACCCGCGCGGCAGCGCCTTCTTCAAGGCGCGCTCATCCTATCATTTGTTCAACACGTGCAATGTCTGGCTGGCGCGCCATCTGCGCGGTGCCGGGATGGATACAGGCTGGCCGGGTGGCCATGTGCTGCCGGTCACGCTCATGTCCCGGTTGGAGGCCCGGGCACCGCACGCCTGCCCGCGGGACCCCGAGACAGCGCGTTAACCCTTTGGTGGCGGGACTCACGATGTGACAGGGGCGGTGATCTGAACAGGTTGAGCTCATGACGTTGGCGGTCATCCCCGCGCGAGGCGGCAGCAAGCGCATTCCGCGCAAGAATGGCGCGGATTTCTGCGGCCGGCCCATGATTGCATGGCCGATCCGGGCGGCGCTGGACTCAGGCTGTTTCGAGCGCATCATCGTGTCTACCGATGATGCCGATCTGGCAGCCCTGGCGCGCGAATGCGGGGCGCAGACGCCCTTCGTGCGGCCCGATCATCTGTCTGACGACCGCACGCCGGTCATTGATGTCATCGGCCATGCCATCGAGACGCTGGAGGCGGCGGGCGAGATTCACGCCCATGTGTGCTGCCTGTTTGCCACTGCGCCCTTTCTCAAGGCGGAGGATTTGCGCGCCAGTGCAGACCTGATCACGGCGGACGGCGTGGACTATGTATTTTCGGCGGCGCGGTACGGGTTTCCGATCCAGCGCGCCTTCCGTGTCACTGACAATGGCGGCTGCGAGATGTTCGATCCCGGCCAGTTCCATACCCGCAGCCAAGATCTGGAAGAGGCCTATCACGACGCAGCCCAGTTCTATTGGGGCGTGCGCGGCGCCTGGCTGGAGCGGCGGCCCGTGTTCACGCCGCGCGCGCGCCCTGTGGTGCTGCCGCCCAGCCGGGTCTGGGATATCGATACGCCCGACGACTGGGCGCGCGCCGAGCTGATGTTCCGCGCGCTGGGGCTGGACAAGTCATGACGCGCGCCGCCTTTCGCTGCGATGCCGGCGCGGCGCTGGGCGGCGGGCATCTCATGCGCTGCCTGACGCTGGCGCAGGCGCTGAGCGCGCGCGGCTGGGGGATAGAGTTTCTGTGCCGGGATCTGCCGGGCGCCGGGCTGGACCGCGTCACGGCGGCGGGGTTTGGTCTGCACCGTATCTCCGATGAGCGCCCTGAAACCGTGCGCGCCTGTCTCGAGGCCGGCCTGCCCGGCTGGCTGATCGTCGACCATTATGGGCTGGATGCGGCTTTCGAAGGTGATGCCTGTCCGCCGGGCTGGCGGGTGATGGCGATTGATGATCTGGCCGACCGTGATCATGACTGCGCGCTGTTGCTGGACCAGACCCCGGGGCGCGCAGGGGGGGATTATGACGGCAAGCTACCGGGGGATTGTCTGCGCCTGATCGGACCGGATTACGCCCTCCTGCGCCCGGCCTTTGCCGTCGGGCGGCCGGTGCTGCCGGAGGCCGGCCCGCTGCGCCGCGTCCTGGTCGCCATGGGGGCCGCCGACCCGGAAAACGCCACCGGCGCGGTGCTGGACGCGCTGGCGGGGCGCAGCGATCTGAGGGTGACCGTCGTGCTGGGGTCGGGCGCGCCCCATCTGGTGAGTGTCGCCGGTCAGATGGAGGCGCGAGGGCGCGCCGGACAGCTGCTGGTCCAGCATGCCGACATGGCCGGGCTGATGGCGCGGCAGGATCTGGCTATCGGCGCAGGCGGCATGATGGGGCTGGAGCGTGCGGCCATGGGTCTGCCCGCCCTGATTGTCACGCTGGCCGACAATCAGTTGCTGGCCGCGAGCGCCTTGCATGCATCGGGCGCGGCCAGGCTGATCGGGGATGTGCGCGCGCCCGGCTGGGCGTTGGCGATCGCCCCGGCGCTGGAGGCGCTGGCACCGCCGGAACCGCGCATCGCCATGGCGCAGGCGGGGCTGGCGCTGGTGGACGGGCGGGGCGCGAGCCGGGTCGCGGAGGCGCTGGATGCGGCCTGAACCGGAGATCGTCCTTGAGGGATTAGGCGCGCTTTTTCGCGTGGATAGCACCGATCGTGAAACGGTGCGCGCCTGGCGCAACGCCCCGGACGTGCGCGCCGCCATGTACACCCGCCACGAGATCACACCGGCCGAGCATGAGTCGTGGTGGGCCCGTCAGGGGTCAGATCCGGCCCGCCATATGTTCATCGCGGCGCTTGATGGGGTCAGGCTCGGCGTGGTGAGCTTTACCCGGCCTTTGGGCGCGAAACATGCGAGTTGGGCGTTCTATGCGGCGCCGGATGCGCCGCGCGGCGCCGGCCGGCGGATGGAGGCGCTGGCCCTGGAGCTGGCCTTCGGACCGATGGGGGTGGAGACCCTTGCCTGTGAGGTCCGGGTCGAGAATGTCCGGGTGATCGCGCTGCACGAAAGATTCGGCTTCGCGCCCGCCGGTGAAATCACGCGCGAGACGCCCGAAGGGCCGGTGATAGCGGTGCAGCTTATCCTCACATCACAGAGCTGGGCGGCGCGGCGCGCCGGGGTGCTGGCGCAGCTGGGCTATATCGGAGAGGCGTCATGAGCGCAGGCTTCATCATTGACGGACGCGCCATCGGGCCGGGCGCGCCGCCCTATCTGATCGCGGAGCTGTCGGGCAATCACAAGGGCGAGCTCGCCCGGGCGCTCGCCATGATCGATGCGGCGGCCGATTCCGGCGCCGATGCGGTGAAGCTGCAGACCTATACCGCCGACACCATCACGCTCAGAAGCGATGCGCCGGAATTCACCATTCGCGGCGGCCTGTGGGACGGGCGGACCCTGCACGATCTCTATCAGGAGGCGTCCACTCCCTGGGACTGGCACCCGGCCCTGTTCGAGCATGCCAGACAGCGCGGGATCACGATCTTCTCCTCGCCCTTCGACCCCAGTGCGGTGGCCTTGCTGGAGAGCCTGAACGCCCCGGCCTACAAGATTGCGTCATTCGAGATTGTCGATCTGCCGCTGATCCGTTGCGCCGCCGCGACCGGCAAGCCGCTCATCATCTCCACAGGCATGGCCAGCGAGGCCGAGATTGCAGACGCGGTGAAGGCCGCCCGGTCCGCGGGCGCCGGCGGGATCGTGCTTCTGCGCTGTGTCAGCGGCTATCCGGCGCCGGCCCATGATTACAATCTGGCGGCGCTCGCCGACATGACCACCCGCTTTGGCGTTCCGGCGGGGCTGTCGGATCACACGCTGGACGATGTCACCGCCATCGCCGCGACGGCGCTGGGCGCAGTGGTGATCGAAAAGCATTTCACCCTGGCGCGCGCCGATGGCGGGCCGGATGCGGCGTTCTCGCTTGAACCGGAAGAGTTTGCACGCCTCGCCCAATCTGTGCGCGACGCCCATGCGGCGCTGGGCCAGCCAGTCTATGGCGCCAAGGTCAGCGAGGCGGGCAATCTGCAGTTCCGCCGCTCGCTCTACTTCACCCGCGACCTGCCGGCGGGCCATGTGGTGGGCGAGGGCGATGTGCGCTCGGTGCGCCCCGGCCATGGCCTCGCCCCGAAACATCTCGATGCGGTGCTGGGCCGGCGCCTCGCCCTCCCCGTGCGCTACGCGCAGCCGGCGTCCTGGGATGCGTTTGAGGGCGGCGCCGACAGATAGGCGCGCAGCATCCGGCGCAGCTCCTGCGTCAATCGTTCCGGCGAGGCCAGCGTTCCGTCATCTTCAACGAACCAGCGGTGAATGACGGCGTCGGCCGTGTCCGCCAGAAGCTGGGCCGCCACGCCCGGATCGGACACGTGCGGCGCCAGCGCGTCTTCCAGAAACAGGATCGCGCCGCGCCGCAGCGCCTCGACCCGCGCGCGTACGGACGGCGAGAGCGGGACTTCGGTTGACAGGGCGCGGTGGAGGCGCGGATCGTCCTTGTGAAGGTCGACCAGGCCCTGCACCAGCGCGTCGATAATCGCCCCGGCGCCGCCGGTCATGGCGGCTTCGCCCGCCGCTGCGGCCAGCAGAGCCTCGCCTTCAGCGATATGGGCGTTGGCGATCTCGTCGGCCAGCGCCTGCTTGTCGGGGAAATATTCGTAGAGCGAGCCGATGGACACGCCCGCCCGCGCAGCCACCGCATTGGTGTTGAACCCCGCCCATCCCTGTTCAGCCAAAATCCGAGCCCCGGCCTCCATAATGGCCGCGACCGTCGCCCTTGAACGGCTCTGTTTGGGTTTGCGGACAAGGGTCTGGTGGGGTCTGGCGGTCGACAGGGCGCGTGCTCCCAACCCGAGTTTCAAAATCTGAGCAAATATTCAATAACCTTGGGAATGCAAGAATGGAAGCCTGTTATGGACGCCTACGAAAACTCACCGTCGTGGACGCAGTACCGCGGCATTCTCAAGACCCGCTTCGGAATCGTGATCGCGCGCACGCCTGAGGAAATCTGGCGCACAGTGCGCGGTCATGAGGTTCATATCGATGTCTGGGCGCCCGAGGGGGCGGCCAAAGGCACGATGATCCTGGTCCATGGCGGGGGTGGCAATGGCCGCGTGCTCGCCCCTCTGGCGGACGCCGCCGCCGGCCTCGGCTGGCGGGTGCTGGCGCCCGACCTGCCCGGCTATGGCCTGACCCGGCCCGCGCCGGGCTATCGCGGCGAGTATGCCGAGTGGCCGGCCATCGTGGCGCAGCTGGCCAATGAGACTGACGGTCCAGTGGTGCTCATGGGCCTGTCGGCGGGCGGGATGACAGCGATGTTCGCCGCCGAGGGGGCCCGGAAGGTGGACGGGGTCATCGTGACCACGCTGCTCGACGCGGGCGACCCGGCCATGCTGATGCGCGCCGCGCGCTGGCGGTGGCTGGGCGCTCTGTCGCTGCTGGGCTTCGCGCTCATGCCGTGGCTGATCGACCGGCTCTGGCTGCCTCTGTGGCTGGCGACGCCGATGCGGGCCATGTCGAGCGACGCGCATATGAATGACTATTTTGCGCGCGACCCGCTGCTGGGGCGGCTCTGGGTGCGGCTGCGCTTCTTCCGCACCCTGCACGCGCGCAAGGCGAAACGCCTGTCGCCCGGCTGCCCGCTCCTGCTGGTCCATCCCGGCGCGGATGCCTGGACGCCCACTGAATTGAGCCTGCGGGTTTACGAGCGGATCGAGGGGCCCAAAGAATTCGTGGAGCTGAGCAACGGGGCGCACCTGCCGCTGGAGCGCCCGGCCTTTGATGAGCTGAAAGCGAGCATTAGCCGGTTTCTGGAGGGCGTGGCCGGTGGGGGCGTATGAGGTTTGAGCGGGGCGATGCCCGTGGCCGGTTCCGGGGGCCAATCCTCCCCATCGTTCCATGCTGGAAGATCACGCAAGGCGATCGCAGGCAGTCAAGGACGGCCCTTCGGGCCGCCGTCATGCGGCGACCGAGCAAAGCTCGGTCGTCCTTGACAGACTGCGACGCTTGCGAAAATGGCTCAGCAAGGAGCGACGGCGAGATGGGGTCGCAAATGAAGCTGTGAGCGCGAAACCCGGCCCCGGTCAGGTGGGAAGGCCGCGCATGACATGCATGGCCCTGTCATGAGGGGACGACAGCTCATTGATCAGCCTCATCCCCACCGAAGGCGGAACCTGAAGCCTACTCCGCCGCCGCTTCCGCCGCCTCGCGGCTGGCGCGCAGCTTCTCCGCCTGGTCTTCCACCGCGGCGACGATGCGCTCGATCATTTCTTCATTGGAGACTTTTTCGGTCTGCTGGCCGGCGAAATAGAGCATGCCGGCACCCTTGCCACCGCCGGTGAAGCCGAGATCGGTGTAGGCCGCCTCGCCCGGGCCATTGACCACGCAGCCGATGATGGACAGCGAGATCGGCTCGGCGATGTGCTCCAGGCGCTCTTCCAGCGCCTCCACCGTCTTGATCACGTCAAAGCCCTGCCGGGCGCAGGACGGGCAGGAGATGATGTTCACCCCGCGCGTGCGCAGACCCAGGGATTTGAGGATATCAAAGCCAACCTTGATCTCCTGCACCGGATCGGCGCTGAGCGAGACCCGGATCGTGTCGCCAATCCCGGCCCAGAGGAGATTGCCCAGCCCGATGGCGCTCTTGATGCCGCCGGTGCGCAGCCCGCCCGCTTCCGTCACGCCCAGGTGCAGCGGCGCGTCGGTGGCCTCAGACAGCATCTGATAGGCGGCCACGGTCAGGAAGACGTCAGACGCTTTGACCGAGATCTTGTATTCGCGGAAATCGAGGTCTTCCAGGATGCGCGCATGGTCCAGCGCGCTTTCCACCATGGCTTCGGGACAGGGCTCGCCGTATTTTTCCAGCAAATGGCGCTCCAGCGAGCCGGCGTTTACGCCGATGCGGATGGAGCAGCCATTATTGCGCGCGGCCGAGACCACATCGCGCACCCGGTCCATGGACCCGATATTGCCCGGATTGATGCGCAGGCAGGCCGCGCCCGCCTCGGCCGCCTCGATGCCGCGCTTGTAATGAAAATGGATGTCGGCCACCAGCGGCACGCGGGACTCGCGCGCAATAGTGCGGAAGGCCGCCGTGCTTTCCGGGTCGGGGCAGGACACACGAACAATGTCGGCACCGGCCTCTTCCAGCTGGGCGATCTGGTTGAGCGTGGCGCGCGCATCGGTGGTGGGCGTGTTGGTCATGGACTGCACGCTGATCGGCGCGCCGCCGCCGACCGCCACCGGGCCGACCATGATCTGCCGGCTCTCGCGCCGGTCAATCATGCGCCAGGGGCGCACTTTGGTGTGGGCTTCAACGGCCATAGCGGTCCCGCTTCATGCTTGCAGCTCTGATATACCCCGACCGGCGGCTATGTGCGAGGGGGGCTGCCGCGGCACATCTGCGCGTAACAGCATTCTCTGCAGCCCGCGGCGCGATCACCGCCCGCCGGCGGCGCTCATGGCGCTGAGCAGGAATTCCGAGACCGGCGTGTTGTCCATCGCCTCGCCACGCTCGCCCAGGGCACCGATCGGGCGTCCGGCCGCGCGCACCAGCACAAGGCCCGCGTCGCTGGCCGAGATCGTCAGGCCCGGCTCGTCAGGGGCGCGGTAGATATCGCCCGCTTCCATCTGGCGCGACACCAGAATGCGGCCCGAGGCGTCGCGCACTTCCAGATGCACCAGCCCGCCTGCTTCCAGCACCACGGCGCCCGTGCTGCGCGGACCGGGCAGGCCGGCCCAGATATCCTCGGGCTGGCGCATGGGCTGGGCGGCGGCAGGCGATGGTGCCGTGGTTTCAGCGCTCATCATGGCCAGGATGGGCTGGCCGGCGGCGCTGGCGGTATCGCGCTGGGAAATGTAATGGCCATACCAGCCGGCCATGGCGATCACGGCGCACAGGAGCGCGATCGTGCCCAGTATGCCGCGGGGCAGCTTGATCTCGCGCTTTTCCTGGGGGGCGGTCGGCTGGGAGCGGCCGGTATCGCATTCGACCTCGGTCTTGAACTGCTCCACGCATCCGGCTGCGTCGAGTCCAAGAAAATTGGCATACGTGCGCAGATATCCCACCGCATAGGCGCGCGAGGGCAGGCCCCGCGGGTCCATGGATTCCAGCGCTTCGAGATAATCGCGCTTGATACGCGTGCGATCCGAGGCTGAATCCAGCGTCAGTTCCGCGTTGATTCGGGCCGTCCTGAGGCGTTCGCCGAGGGTCAAATCGGTGTCGTCAGCGCGCCTTCCGGGCTGGGAAAACACAGCATCGACAGGGATATAGGCGCTATCCGCCACTGTGGTGTCGAGCTTGCCCATTGAGGCCTTGATCATGTCACGCGCCGTGCCGGGCGCCCCCTCGCGAGTGTGGCTTGCCTGCCGCACTGCAACACCATTCAATCAAATGCTTGTCAATTCATCAACAAGTTCTCGCGGCAGACCCGCATTTTCTCCCGCCGCCAGCAATGCGCGGCGCAAATCCGGCCGACCTCCGGCGATCGCCTCATCCAGCCAGGCGCCCAGACGCGCGCCGTCCAGCCCGGCCAGGGCGCGCTTGACCGGGCCGATCATGCCGCCGGCCATGGACAGGGACCGGTAGCCCAGCCCGGCGAGCACGCACGCCTCCAGCGGACGTCCGGCCAGCTCGCCGCAGACATTGACCGGCTTGCCGGCGGCGTCACACGCCTCGCGCACCGATTTGAAGAGCGCCAGGGCGGGCGTGCTGATCGGGTCATAGCGCCCGGCCACGCGCGGGTTCTGGCGGTCGGCCGCGAAGAAATACTGCATCAGATCATTGGCGCCGACCGATACGAAATCCGCCATGGCCAGGCACGCCTGCGGTGCAAACGCGATGGCCGGGGTCTCCAGCATGAAGCCGATGCGCACGCTGGATGGCGGCACATGGCCGTGGCGCTCAGCGTGGCGCAGCTCCTGTTGCAGCATGTCGCTGGCCTCGGTGAACTCGCGCGGGTCGGTGATCAGCGGGAACAGCACATTCAGCGCCCGGCCCGAGGCCGCGTGCACCAGCGCACGCAGCTGGTAGCGGGTGAGGCCCGGCCGGTCGAGGCCCATGCGGAGGCCCCGCCAGCCCAGCGCCGGGTTGGCTTCGCGCGTCGCCCGTGTATAGGGCGCGACCTTGTCACCGCCCAGATCCAGTGTCCGGAACACCACCGGCCGGTCGCCGGCGGCGTCCAGGGCGGCGGCGTAAAGATCGATCTGGGCCTGCAGGCGCGGCAGGGTGTCGGAGACCATGAACTGGAACTCGGTGCGGAACAGGCCGATGCCTTCCGCCCCGCTCTCCTCCAGCCGCATCAGCTCCACCAGCAGACCGGCATTGGCTGACAGGACGATGCGCGTGCCGTCCTTGGTCATGGCCGGCGCGCCGCGCAGGCCGGCATAGACCCGGCGGCGTTCGGCCAGGCCCGCGATCCGTTCGTCATAGGCGTCGCGCACCTCATCGGACGGGCGCGCGTGCAACAGGCCGAACTCGCCATCGACGATCACCGCATCGCCGTCTTCGACCCGGTCCAGCGCGCCTTCGATCTGGCCCACCATGGGAATGCCCAGGGCCTTGGCCACGATGGCGGCATGGCTGGTCTGGGAGCCCTCTTCCACCGCCACGCCGACCAGGTTGCGCCGGTCCAGCTCCAGAAGCTCGGCCGGCCCGATGCTGCGCGCGATCAGGACCGCGCCTTCGGGCAGCTGGGCCGCCGCTTCCGCGCCATTGCGCTCCAGATGCCGTAACAGGCGGTTGGCGAGGTCTTCCAGATCATGCAGGCGTTCGCGGAAATACGGATCGCGCGCCTGCATCAGACGGGCGCGATGCTCGTTGCGCACGCGCTCCACGGCGGCTTCGGCGGTCAGGCCCGCGCGCACCGCCTCGCGCAGCTGGTCCAGCCAGCCGCGGTCATGGGCGAACATGCGGTAGGCCTCAAGCACTTCGCGCGACGGCGTGCCCATGGGTGCGCGGCCGGAATCGAGCAGCAGGTCCACAGAGCGGCGAAGCCTCTTGATGGCCTCCTCCAGCCGGGTTTCCTCGGCCTCGGCATCCTCGGCCACCATGCGGGCGGGGCGCACATGGGGCTCGTGCTTGACCGCGACCCCGCGCGCCAGCCCGCCCGACAGAGCCAGACCCTGAAAGCGCTCGGGCCGCGACAGGCGCAGTTCCAGCCCGGAAAAGGCCTCGGCCCCCACCAGATCGCCCGAGACGACAATCTCGGCCAGCAGCATGGCGACGGTCTGCAGGGTCTCGATCTCTTCTTCCGTGATCGGACGCACGGCGCGGGTCTGGGCGGTCAGCACGCCCACCAGGCGGCCGCCACGCAGGATCGGCACGCCGACAAAGCTCTTGAACGGCTCCTCGCCGGTTTCGGGCCGGAAGGAGAAGCTGGGATGGCTTGGCGCGTCCTCGACGGAGAATGGCCGCGCGCGCCGCGCCACCAGACCCACCAGCCCCTCGCCGGCCTTCAGCCGCGTGCGGTGCACCGCGTCAGGCTTCAGGCCGTGGGTGGCGGACAGCTCCAGTGCGCCGGACGAGCGCACCAGATAGATCGAGCACACTTCCGACGCGGTTTCTTCCGAGATGATGTCGGTGAGCCGGTCGAGGCGCTTTTGCGCATCCTCCTGCACCGCCATCAGGTCGCGGATCCGCCCGAGCAGACGGCGCGGTCCGCGCGCGGCAGGCTGCAGGGCGTCTGGCGTCATGATCACCATTCCATTGGCGTGCAGGGTGGCGCACGGGTCCGGCCCCGCCCGCTATTGGCCAGACAAGCGCGCCGCGCGCAACCCTGCAAGCTGACCAGAGACAGCGCGCGTGCCCTGTGCATCAAGAGGCGGCGGCCCCCACCGGTTGCGCGCGGGCGAAGCGCGCGCCGTGCTCGCGCGGGCTCAGTCGAGCCCCAGCGCCGCCCGCACGGGCGGTGTCCAGCCCACATGAAATGCGCCGCCCGCCTCGATCACCGGGCGCTTGATGAGGGTGGGGTGGTCGGCGAGCAGGCCGGCCGGATCGGCTGCCAGACGCGCCCGCTGGCCTTCATCCAAGCCGCGCCAGGTGGTGGAGCGGGTATTGGCCAGCTGATCAACGCCCACAGCCGCGATCCAGCCGGGCAGCCGCGCGCCGAGGCCGGGATCGCTGCGGATATCCACGACGGTGATACTGCGTCCCGCCGCCTCCAGCGCTCTGAGGGCCTTGCGGCAGGTATCGCAGGTTTTCAGGCCGTAAAGGGTTGTCGCCATGGCTCAGTCTCACACCAGCGCGAGCACGCAGCGCACGGCCATGACGATCAGGAACACGGTCGCCAGCGTGTACAGGGCGAAGCGCACCGGAATGAAATTGACGGTCGCCTGAAACAGGCTGTGAACGATGCGCAAGGCCACATAGCCCCAGGCCAGGCCGATGAACACGGTGTCGGCGGTGCCGCCGGTCAGGTGGATATAGAAGACCAGCGCATAGAACAGCATGGGCTGTTCGTGCAGGTGGTTATGGTTATCGGCGACCTGGCGCACCGCGCGTGGCAGCACGTCCATCTCCGACTTTTCGCGCATTCTGGCGGCGTTGATGCCGGCCTTCTGCATGGCAGGGATGCGCGTGGCGTACATCCACAGCCACATCACCAGCGTCCAGGCGATGAGGACCAGAAGAGGGGTCAGAATGGTCTCGTACATGACAGATCTCCGCACAAACGCGCGCGCGCCCAGCCGCGCACCCGCCGGCGCGCAGTCAAGCCTGAGTCCGGCTCGCAAGGAAGCGCGATCTCAGCCCAGTTCAGCGTCATGCGGTTTAAGCGCGGCGGGGCGATAGGGCGGTGCCGCACCGGCATAGCGCTCCAGGACGGACGGGTGGAGGGCGGCCCGTACGGGCGCCGGGATCTGGCGCGGCTCGTGCCCGAGCTTGTCCAGAAGGCCGCAGCTGCGCTCCGGGACCGGATGCAGCGGATCGGGACGGAACCATGTGTCCGGATGGCGGGTCAGGTCCACGCCAAGCCCCAGCGCCGCCGCCTCGTGCGCCATCCAGTCGAGCGCCACATCAGACAGGGGCTCGCTCGCCTCCTCGCCGCCGCCAACGCCGCCATGGCCGCCGGCGAACCAGACCTGTCTGACCTGATCCGGCGCGGCATTGGGCGAGGCGATCATCTCGGTGGGCGCGAACGCCTTGCGGTCCTCGTCAATGGCGCAGGCATGACGCGCATGGGCGATGGAGCGGTTGAGAAAGCAGTCGTGAAACCGGTAATCCTTGTTCGTCCGGCGGGCGACCGCCCCCAGCCCGGGGATGCGGGTTTCGGGAATGCCGCGCATGCCCACCGTGTCCCAGCATCCCAGAAACCGGATGGGTGCCACGGCGCCATGGGCCGCGCGGAAGGCCACGGCCTCGGGCGAGGAGGGCTTTACATCCGGCTTGCGATACAGCTCGAAGGCCTCGTCCAGCTTGTGGATCGACATCCGGCTCAACAGCCCCGAGCAATAGATCATCCCGGCCAGCGAGCGCACAGTGAAGGCACCGCGCGAAAACCCGAACAGATAAATCTCGTCACCGGGCGCGTAATTGAAGGCGAGGAACTGATAGGCCGCGCTGATCTTCTGCTCCAGCCCGGACCCGAACAGGCCCCCCAGGGCGCGCTGGATATTGGCACCCTGACGCTCGAACCAGTTGGCATTGGCGAAATCAAAGGGCACGCCAACGCCTGTGTCATGATAGACGATCTGCTGGACCGGCGCGCCGTCAGCGCCCCGCGCCTCGGGCAGGATGGCGCGGGCGATCTTGACCACATTCGTGGGACAGGGTTGGCCCACACGCTGCCAGGTACCGTCACAACACACGACCAGCCGCTTCATGAGCTATCCTTCCGCCGCATCAAACCGGGCAGAAGACTATTCCCTCATTGCGTGTGTATGGACAAGGCCGATTCGATCAGGACGCGTCCACCTTGCCGTGGCAGTGCTTGTATTTCTTGCCGGACCCGCACGGGCACAGGGCGTTGCGCTGGACCCGGCCCCAGGTGGCAGGGTCGTCAGGGTCAATCGCGGTGGCGGCAACGCGCGAGGACAGCGGCGCGCGGGCACCGGTACCGGCGGTACCGGGCTCACTCTCGTCGCCGATAGTGTTGCGGCCGGTCGCCGGGTCGGCGTGGCGCACTTCCAGATTTTCCGGCGGGCGCGGGGCCGGCAGCGGGGCGGACGGCACCAGGCGCAGATTGAACAGCATGCGCGTGGTTTCAAAGCGCAGCTCGTCCAGCAGCCCCTCGAACAGGGAGAAGGCCTCGGTCTTGTACTCGTTGAGCGGGTCACGCTGGGCGTAGCCGCGCAGGCCGATCACCGAGCGCAGGGCGTCGAGCTGCTGCAAGTGCTCGCGCCAGTTCTGGTCGATGGTCTGCAGGAGGATCTGCTTTTCGATGCGGCGCATCAGCTCCGGGCCGATATCGGCGGCGCGCTCGGCATAGGCCTCATCCACGGCATTGGACAGGCGGTCGAGAATTTCCTCATCCGCAATGCCCTCTTCGGCGGCCCATTCGGTGACCGGGAGTTCAAGGTTGAAATACTTGGTCACCGCCTCGTTGAGGCCCGCCACGTCCCACTGGTCGGCATAGGCCTTGGGTGGAATGTGGCGCTTGACCAGATCCTCGGCGCACTGGGCGCGCATGTCCTTGATCACGTCGGACACGTTGGCAGCGGTCATGAACTCGATGCGCTGCTCGAAGATCGCCTTGCGCTGGTCGTTCATCACGTCGTCGTATTTCAGGATATTCTTGCGGATGTCGAAATTGCGCTGCTCGACCTTCTTCTGCGAGGTCTCCACCGCTTTGGTCATCCACGGATGCTGGATCGCCTCGCCATCCTTCAGGCCCAGCGTGCGCATGATGGTGTCCAGGCGTTCCGGCGCGAAAATACGCAGCAGATCGTCTTCCACTGACAGATAGAAGGCGGTGCGCCCCGGGTCGCCCTGACGGCCCGAACGGCCGCGCAGCTGATTGTCGATGCGGCGGCTCTCATGGCGCTCGGTGCCGATTACGAACAGGCCGCCGGCCTCCAGCGCCTTTTGCTTCTTGGCCTCAACGTCAGCGGCGATCTCGGCCCTCTTGGCGGCAATCGCCTCATCGGACGGCGCGCGGCCGGCCTCCGCCTCTGCGGCCTCCCAGGCCTCCAGGCGGGACTCCACATTGCCGCCCAGCTTGATGTCGGTGCCGCGCCCGGCCATGTTGGTGGCGATGGTCACGGCGCCCGGCACACCGGCCTGGGCGATAATGCTCGCCTCCTGCTCGTGATAGCGCGCATTGAGCACTTTGTGGGTGATGTTCTTTTCCGTGAGGAAAGCCGACAGCGATTCCGATTTCTCGATGGACACGGTGCCCACGAGAACCGGCTGGTCGTTCTTGTGCGCCGCCTCGATGGCGGTGAGGATGGCTTCGTTCTTCTCGCGCGCGGTGCGGTAAAGCTCGTCTTCCTCGTCGATCCGCTGGATCGGACGATTGGTCGGGATTTCCATTACGCCGAGCTTGTAGATGGCCGCAAACTCGTCGGCCTCGGTAGCTGCCGTGCCGGTCATGCCCGCCAGCTTGTCGTAGAGGCGGAAGTAATTCTGGAAGGTGATCGAGGCGAGCGTCTGGTTTTCCGGCTGGATCTCCACCTGCTCCTTGGCCTCGATCGCCTGGTGCAGGCCCTCCGACAGGCGCCGGCCCGGCATCATGCGTCCGGTGAACTCGTCGATCAGGATCACATCGCCATCGCGCACGATGTAGTCCTTGTCCTTGCGGAACAGCTTGTGGGCTTTGAGCGCCTGGTTCACGTGGTGAACCGTGGTGACGTTCTCGATATCGTAGAGATCGCCGGTCTCCAGCAGGCCGCGCTCACGCAGCAAGTCCTCGATATGCTCATTGCCCTCTTCGGTGAAGGTGCACGAGCGGGCCTTCTCGTCGATCGCGAAGTCCTCGTCGTCGAGCAACGGGATGATCGTGTCGATGGTCTTGTAGAAATCGGTGCGGTCGTCGGTGCGGCCCGAAATGATCAGCGGCGTGCGCGCCTCGTCGATCAGGATGGAGTCCACCTCGTCCACGATGGCGTAGTGGTGGGTGGCCTTTTCAATCGGCCGGCCGCCGAACTGCACCATGTCGCCCAGCGAGTATTTCATATTGTCGCGCAGATAGTCGAAGCCGAGCTCGTTATTGGTGCCGTAGGTGATGTCGCAGGCATAGGCCGCGCGGCGTTCCTCGTCATAGATGCCATGGACGATCACGCCCGTGGTCATGCCCAGCCTGGCATAGACCTGGCCCATCCATTCGGAGTCGCGCTTGGCCAGATAGTCGTTCACCGTGACAATGTGCACGCCCTTGCCCGGCAGGGCGTTGAGATAGGCGGCCAGCGTGGAGACCAGGGTCTTGCCCTCGCCGGTCTTCATCTCGGCGATCGAGCCTTCATGCAGCGTGATGCCGCCCATGAGCTGCACATCATAATGACGCTCGCCCAGCGCCCGGCGGGCGGCTTCGCGCACGGCCGCGAAGGCTTCGGGAAGCAGCTTGTCCAGGCTCTCGCCCGCCTCGTGACGGGTCCGGAACTCGGCAGTTTTCGCCTTGAGCTGGTCATCATCCAGCGCCACAAAGTCAGGCTCGAGCGCGTTGATCTTCTCCACCAGCGGGCGCATCCGTTTGACCACGCGGTCATTGGACGATCCGAAAAGCTTGCGGGTGAAGTTGAGCATGACGTATCAGCCTTTGCGCGGGCGCGGACAACGGGTCTGTCTGAGGGTCTGTCTGACCCGACCCGCCTCGCCGCAGCGCCCGAAAGCGCGCCAGCGGCAGGGCGGTGCGGACTGACCCAGGTGCACGGTGACTTAAGGAGGCCCCGTTTGACTGTCAATCAAGCCCGCCCGCTCAGCCTGCTGTATGCCCTGTCCATGGCCGCCCTGGCGGGGGCCTGTCTGGCCGCCTGCAGCGGGTCTGACGAGGGTGAAACCGCCACGGCCGGCCGCTCCGGTGCAGACCATCTGCGCTTCATGGAAGACCGCTCCGGTGCCGGAACGCCTGCGGCCCGTGTGGGCAATGCCGTGATCACGGTGGAGGATGTGCGCCGCGAGGCGCGCGCGCGCGATCTCAGCGATGATCCCGATGCGCTGGAGCCGGGCAATCCGGTGTTCCGCGAGGCGCTGGAGGCGCTGATCGATCAGCGCCTGCTGGCGCTGGAGGCGGTGCGCCTGCGCCTGCATGAAACCCCGCAGGCGCGCGAGCGCCTGGCCGATGCCGAAGAGCGCATTCTGGGCAATGTGCTGATGGAGACCGAGGTCGCCGACGCTGTGTCGGATGACGCCGTGCGCCGGGTTTATGAGGAGCAGAGCCGTCTGGTCCCGCCCCAGGACGAGGTGCGTGCGCGCCATATCCTGGTGGCCTCACGCGATGAGGCACGCGAAGTGCTGCGCCAGCTGGAGGACGGTGCCGATTTCGCGGCCCTGGCCCGCCAGGTCAGCCTGGACCCTGCCACGCGTCTCGAAGGCGGCGATATCGGCTATTTCACCGCTGCCGGCATCCTGCCCGAATTTGCCCGTGTGGCGTTCGCCACCCCGCGCGGCGAGATCAGTGCGCCATTCCAGACCGAAGCGGGCTGGCATGTGCTCACCGTGATCGACCGGCGCGCCCAGCCGCGCCCGTCGCTCGATACGATGCGGCCCAGCATCGTGCGCTTCCTGACCATGCAGCGCATCGACTCGCTGCTCGAAACCATACGTCAGCGCTATCCCGTCACCATCACTGCAGCGCGCGCGCCCGCCGAGCTGCGCCGCCCCGTGCCCGAGCAGGCCGACGGGGCAGAGGGGGATGACGGTGCCGCTGAAGCGGATGACGGCACCGGGAACGATCCGGCCCCCGGCCGGCGTTAGGCTCGCGCTAACCGTCCCGGCATACCCGCCCTTAACGCCAACGAGGTCATGATGGTCACAAGTCCGGCGTCCATCCTGCTGGTCGCAGCCTGTGCGCTGGTGGATTCAGGCGGGCGCGTGCTGATCGCGCGCCGGCCGCAAGGCAAGGCGTTCGCCGGGTCCTGGGAGTTTCCAGGCGGCAAGCTGGAGCCGGGAGAGAGTCCCGAACAGGCCGTCGTGCGCGAGCTGCGCGAAGAGCTGGGAGTTGAGCCATGCGAACAGTGCCTGCAACCCTTCGCTTTCGCATCCTGCCCGGTCGAGGGCGGGCAGCGCTGGCTTGTGATGCCGCTGTTTGTGTGCCGGCGCTGGGACGGGTTCGTCGACCCGAAGGAAGGCCAGGAGATCGCCTGGGTGCGCCCGGAGCGGCTGAGCGATTATCCGCTCTTGCCCGCGGACCGGCCGCTGGCCGCCGAGCTGCGCGACCGGCTGGAGGGCGTGAAGGCGTCCTGAGCGACTGCGCTGGCACCACCGCCATTGAATACGCCCTGATCGCCGGCCTGATTGCTCTGGCGGTCATTGTCGGCATATCCGCGCTGGGCGTGGGCAATGGCGGCATGTGGGCGAATATCGAAGCCGAGGTGAGCGCCGCTCTGGCCGGCGGCTAGGGCGCGAGGCGCTCGAACCTGTCAAAGGTGAGGCAGCCCGCGAGCGCTGAAAGACACACAATGCCCGCACAAGGACGGACTGGCTCCGGCATGTTCAGCTGCAAGGCTGCCTTGTTGCCACACCATCAAAGTGTGACCGAAACGTAAATTACCCACAGGCCCGAACACGCGCCGCCCCGCTGATCCGGCGGGACGGCGCGCACTGTTCAGTGGCCGCGATCAGGCCTCGTTGAGCCAGCGCTTGGCTTCCAGCCGGGCGATGGTGCGCTCGTGCACCTCGTCCGGGCCGTCGGCGATGCGCAGGGTGCGGATGCCGGCATAGGCCGCCGCCAGCGGGAAGTCATCGCTGACCCCGCCGCCGCCATGGACCTGGATGGCGTCGTCAATGACCTGCAGGGCGACGCGCGGGGCGGCGACCTTGATCATGGCGATCTCGCCGCGGGCCGCCTTGTTGCCCACCGTGTCCATCATCCAGGCAGCTTTCAGGGTCAGCAGGCGCGTGCATTCGATATCGATGCGGGCCTTGGCGATGCGGTGCTCCCAGATGGAATGCTGGATCACGCGCTTGCCGAAGGCTTCCCGGCTCATGGCGCGGCGCACCATCAGCTCCAGCGCCCGCTCCGCCGCGCCGATCGTGCGCATGCAGTGGTGGATGCGCCCCGGCCCGAGCCGGCCTTGCGCAATTTCAAAGCCCCGGCCTTCGCCCAGCAGCATGTTGCTGGCCGGCACGCGCACATTCTCCAGCTTCACTTCCATATGGCCGTGGGGCGCGTCGTCATAGCCGAACACCGGCAGGTGGCGCAGGATGGTTACGCCCGGCGCGTCGGCGGGCACCAGGATCATGGATTGCTGGCGGTAAGTCTCGGCGTCCGGATCGGTCTTGCCCATCAGGATAAAGACCTTGCAGCGCGGATCGCCGGCGCCCGAGCTCCACCATTTCACGCCGTTGATCACATAGTCATCGCCATCACGCCGGATCGAGCATTCGATATTGGTCGCATCCGAAGACGCCACCGCCGGTTCGGTCATCAGGAAGGCCGAGCGGATCTCGCCCTTCAGCAGCGGCGTCAGCCACTGGTCCTGCTGGGCTTTCGTGCCGTAGCGCACCAGAACTTCCATATTGCCGGTGTCCGGCGCGGCGCAGTTGAACACCTCCGAGGACCAGGGCACCCGGCCCATTTCCTCGGCCAGCGGGGCGTAGTCGGCATTGGACAGGCCCGCGCCCTGATCGGAATCGGGCAGGAAGAGATTCCAAAGTCCGGCCTCTTTGGCCTTGGCTTTCAGCTCTTCGATGATCGGCAGCACCTGCCAGCGGTTCTCGCCAAAGCCTTTGAGCTGTTCGTGATAGGTGTGCTCATTGGGGTAGACGTGGCTGTCCATGAAGGCGCGCAGGCGCTTGAGGTAGTCCTTGCACACGTCGGAATATTCAAAGTTCATCTTATGCTCCTCCCGCGCCGGTCATCCCGGCGGTCTGTATCTGGGGCCAATCATAACCATCTGGCGCAGAATTCCACCCGCGACATGACCACGCTTGTCATCCTGATCACAGTTTTTCTCAGCGCCATCGTGTCGGCCATGCTCGGCATGGCCGGCGGGCTGGTGCTGATGGGGGTGCTGGCGCTGGTCCTGCCGGTGCCTGCGGCCATGGTGACCCATGGCGTGGTGCAGAGCGTGTCCAATGGCTGGCGCGCCGTGCTGCTGCGCCGCTTCATCCTGTGGAAGGCGCTGGGGTTCTACCTCATCGGATCGGCGCTGGCGGGGCTGGGATTGCTGGCGGTGCAGCTCACGCTGGACCGGGCCTGGCTGCTGATCGCTCTGGGCTGCGTACCGATGCTGGTCTGGCTGCCGGCCGGGCGCTGGTCGCTGGATGCGGCGCGGCCCGTCCATGGCGTGGCGGCAGGATTTCTGGTCACCGGGCTGAATGTGATCGCCGGGGTTTCGGGGCCCTTGCTGGACGTGTTTTTCCAGAATACCGGCATTGACCGGCGCGCCATTGTCGCCACCAAGGCCGCCAGCCAGGTGGCCGCCCATGGCGTCAAGATCGCCTATTACACGGGCCCGGCGCTGGCGGTCAGTGATGCCGGATTGCTCTGGCTCATTGCGCTGGCTGTGCCGTTCTCCATCGCGGGCACGACGCTGGGCGCGCGGGTGCTGGCGCGCATGAGCGAGGCGGTGTTCCGCCGGTGGACGAAGCGCGTGGTCACGGGCATCGGCCTGGTTTATCTGGTCATGGGCGCAGCGGAGATGGTGTGAGGGGCGTATGCAGCTGGTGACGGCGATCCTGGAAGACGCCCATGTGTGCCTTGAACCCCTGATCGAGGGGCACCGGGAGGCGCTGCGCGCCCCGGCCGATGATCCCGATATCTGGGCCTTCATGACCCAGCGTGGCGACGGCGCGCATTTTGACGCTTGGTTTGACAAGATGCTCAGCGCCAGCGCCGGGCCCGGCCAAATCAGCCATGCGGTGATCGACGCGGCGTCCGGCAGCTGTGTGGGCCATACCGCCTTTCTGGAAATCAGCGCCAGCCATGCCCGGGCGGAGATCGGCTGGACATGGTACGGGGCCGGCGTCCGGGGCGGCGCGGTGAACCCGGCCTGCAAGCGGCTTTTGCTGGCTCACGCCTTCGATTGCGGGGCGCAGCGGGTGGAGCTCAAGACCCATCACCTGAACTTGCGCAGCCAGAACGCCATTGCCCGGCTGGGCGCGGTGCGCGAGGGCGTGCTGCGCAGTCATTACGCCACCTGGACCGGACAGCGGCGTGACACGGTGATGTTTTCCATCCTGCGCGCAGAATGGCCGGGCGTGAGGCAGGCCCTCGACGCCCGCCTTAATTCTCTTTGAAACCTGCGCGCTCCAGCGCTGCGATCAGGGCGGGAAGCCGCGAGGCGGCGCGTTCGTGCACCCCGACAGGATCGGCCTTGAACAGATCGGCGCGCAGCCAGGCTTCAGAGGCGGCGGCCTCTGCGTCGACGCCCGCGAATGTCGCGAGCTTCGAGACCTCAGCGCCCGGATCGGCGGCCAGCGCCTCATAGGACACGGTCATCACCCGGTCGCCGAACAGGGTGCTCCAGCGCTCGCACAGCTGGTTGGTCCGGGTGGTCACCCGGGCGATATCATCCAGATGATAGGACCAGTAACGGCCCTTGCGGAAGCGCCGCTTGAAGATCGCCCAGGCCAGGTCTTTGGGCTCACGGGTCACGATGATGAAGCGCGCCGCCGGCAGGGCCAGCCCGGCTGCACCCACCGACATTTCGTTGAGGCTGGACGGATCAATGATGCGGTCCACCTTGCCGGTACGCTCTTCGGCATAGCGCAGATAGGCGCGGCCCACCTCGGCCAGCACCGACCGGTCGCCCGCTTCACTCAGCGCGTGCTCGATGTCTTCCGGCCGCTGGTCCCCCAGTGGCGAGGCGGCCATCCAGAACAGGCTATTATAGCGCTCCAGGCGCGCAACCCTGTCGCCTGCGGCCAGCGCCCGGGCCAGCCAGCTGGCACCGGCGGCGGGCGGGGCAACGATGAAGACCGGCCGCGCATCCAGCAAGCCGGCATCATTCTGGCTCCGGGCGAAGCGGGGGTCATAGACGCTCAGCAGATGGTCAATGGCCTGCTCATGCCGGTCGATATCGAACGGGGCCGTCTCACGGTAGAATGCTGCCCCCTCGGTCACCCGGCGGGCGGAGATGTCGTACTCGCCCACATCCTCGTAGGCCTTGGCGATAGCGTAGGCGAGCACGCCGCGCTGCTCGGCCAGAGCGGTTTCGGGCAAGTTGATCCGGGTCTGCTCCATGTGTGCCAGCACGTCATCACCGGGGGTGAAGGTGCGCGCCTGCGCCAGGCCCTCATAGGAAATCGCATCGCCACCGCTCAGCGCCACCGCTTCGCGGAAATGGGCTTCGGCCTCTTTGGCGCGGCCCAGCTCCAGCAGGGCGCGCCCGGCGCGCCGGCGCAGGACCACATCTTCGGGAAAGCGCCGGATCTGGGTTTCGAAGACTCTCAGCGCATTGGCGTGATCGCCCATCGCCGTATAGACCGCCGCCACCCACAGCCAGGATTCCAGATGATCGGGCGAGGCTTCGGCCACGCGCCCCGCCGCTTGAAGCGCTGCAAAATCATCCCCGGCCTGCAGCAAGGCCCCGGCCACACTCGCCCAGTCTGCGCCCAGCTGTACCTCCGCAGCCAGCGTGGCGCGGGCGGCGCGTGACATTTCCAGAAGGTTCTCGGCCTGAATGGCGGCCTGGAGGCGGGCGACGGGATCGGTCATGGCGGGTGCAAACCAGGATGGGGGCTGAAATCAGGGCGGGACGGCCGACGGGACGGGCGGGCAAACTAGCCGCGCACTGCCGCATGCGCCACCCTGCCTCGCCACAAGCACTTGCAAGGCATGGGCCGTTTGGGCCATGACCCGGATGACACATGGGGAGAATGCTGATGACTGAACCTGCCGAGCTTGCCCGCCAACCGCGCGCCGTGGCCGCGCGCGCCTGGTTTGAATCCCTGCGCGACCAGATCTGTGCCGCGTTCGAGGCGCTGGAAGACGCGGCCGATCCGGCGCTCTATCCGGGCGAGCCGGGCCGCTTCGATCTGACGCCCTGGCAGCGCGGCGACGGGTCCCAGGACCTGGGCGGCGGCGTGATGGGCCTGATGCGCGGGCGCCTGTTTGAAAAAGTCGGCGTGCACGTGTCCACCGTCTACGGGCAGTTCTCGCCGCAATTTGCCGGTCAGGTGCGCGGTGCCGCGGAGGATCCGCGCTTCGCCGCCACGGGTATTTCGCTGATTGCGCATATGCGCAATCCCCATGTGCCCGCCGTGCACATGAATACCCGCTTCATCTCCACCCAGCTGAGCTGGTTTGGCGGCGGCATGGATCTTAACCCGACCCAGGACTATCAGCGCCGCGACGATTTCGAGGACACGGTGCTGTTCCACGCGGCGGCCAAGGCGGCCTGCGACCGGGCCAACCCGGAATACCATCCCCGCTACAAGGCCTGGTGCGAGGAGTATTTCTGGCTCAAGCACCGCGCCGAGCCGCGCGGCACGGGCGGGATTTTCTACGACCATCTTGATACCGGTGATCACGAGGCCGACTTCATCTTCACCCAGGACGTGGGCAAGGCCTTTCTCGAGGCGTATCCGGCCATCGTGCGCACCCGCATGGGCACGCCCTGGACGCAGGCGGACCGGCGCGAACAGCTGATCCGGCGCGGACGCTATGCCGAGTTCAACCTGCTCTATGACCGCGGCACGAAATTCGGTCTGGAGACCGGCGGCAATATCGAGAGCATTCTCTCATCCATGCCGCCCGAGGCGATCTGGCCCTAGATGGCCCGTCCCGGCCCGAACAGAAAACGCCCCGCTGTCATCAGCGGGGCGTTTTTGTCTGCGCTCCAAGCCAGCTGAGGCTCAGGCGGCTTTCCTGGTCAGGGTCTCGGTCAGCAGTTCCAGCGCCTTGTCGCGGTCAACCTTTTCCACGGCGGCAACTTCGCGCACCATACGGTCGAGGGCGGATTCATAGAGCTGGCGCTCTGAATAGGACGGCTCGGGCTGGTCTTCCTGACGGTGCAGATCGCGCACCACTTCGGCGATGGAAATGAGATCGCCCGAATTGATCTTGGCTTCGTATTCCTGGGCGCGGCGGCTCCACATGGTGCGCTTGATGCGCGGCTTGCCTTTCAGCGTGCCGATCGCGTCTTTCAGCACCTGTTCGCTGGCCAGCGGCCGCATGCCCGATGTTGTCGCTTTCGCGGTGGGGACGCGCAGGGTCATCTTGTCCTGCTCGAACGAGACCACATAGACCTCGATATCATACCCGGCGACGGTTTCCTTCTCGACGCCGGTGACCCGGCCCACCCCGTGGGCGGGATAGACGATATAATCGCCCTTTTTGAAGGACTTGTTATCGTTGGCGGTTTTCTTTGTCATGGAGGCTCCCGTGTCCTTTTTGGGCTGGCGTCCCGGGTTGCGGGCTGCGCCAGCCATGGTGACAGTCCCGACTTCACACGCGCTATCTGGCGAGCGGGCTTGCGGGCCCGGCCAGGTTGAACTGAACATAAAGAAAGTCCACGTGCGGACCGGCGACAGGTCCGACGGGGGCGTTTCTCAAAAACCGATCAGTTCAAGACAGAAATCCTCAGGCCGCCAGCAGGCGCGCTATCCGATATGTCAGAGAGATAACACAAAAATGGCCAAAACTCAACGTGCTGCGCGCGCGAAGACGTACCGCATACGGACATGAGTTAACCAAAGCTTAACCGGGGCCGCAGCGCAGCTATTCTCCGGACCCGGGTTTCTCGGAGAAATATTTCTCCAACTTTCCCGTCACTGTTTCAAAATCCGCTGCGTCAGCAGGCGCATCTTTCTTGACAGTTATGTTCGGCCAGGCAGCCGCATATTTGGAATTGATCGCCAGCCACTTGCCGTCCGAGTCATCTTCAGTGTCCGGCTTGATGGCCTCCACCGGGCATTCGGGTTCGCAGACGCCACAGTCAATGCATTCGTCGGGATGGATGACGAGCATGTTCTCGCCCTCGTAGAAACAGTCTACGGGGCAGACCTCGACACAGTCGGTGAATTTGCAACGGATGCAGGCGTCAGTGACGATGTAGGTCATCGAGGAAGCGCTATACCTTTGATGATCAAACCGGAGACAGGTGTGAGCCGGATTTGGCGTCCGCGCGCCGGTTTGTCAATCGCGCCGCTTGTCCAGCGCTCAGCCAGCGCCGCTCTCGGCCTCGTACAATCCGCGCGCCTCGGCCGGCGGACCGCGCCGCTGCGCCAGCGCCAGCACGCAGATGCGCACCAGCTCGCCGCCGCGCGTGAACACCAGCCGGTCGCCGGCGCGCACCGGCGCCGCCGCGCGCGTCAGGCGCTGGACCTGACCGAAGCGGTCAATGCGCACCCGGCCGGCCGTGATGGCGTCAGCGGCCATCGCGCGTGATTTGAACAGGCGGGCGCGAAACAGCCAGATATCGCAGCGCTGGCTCTCCAACTCTGCGGGCACGGTCACGCGCGCGTGTCCCTGGCGGGGCGGCGCGGCCGGGACCGCCGCGCCCTGGCGGGGCGGGCGGCGGCAGGCTTGGCAGCCGGGCTGATGCTGAGTGCCGCAAGGGCAGCAAAGGGCGTGTCGGCCGGCGGCGGCACCGTGCCCGGCTCGCGGTCAGGCTCGCGCCTGGCCCGACTGGTCCACCATTCCGGGCTGTCACCCTCGGCCTTTCGGACGCGGCGATAGCCCAATGCCCGCAGCACGCCGCACAATGCCTCTTCATCGCATCCCAGCAGATTCATCATGGCCGGCGCGGGCGTGAAGCGCCGCGCCTTGTCAGCCTGGCGGGCGTCGCGGATCAGATCGGCGAGCCGCTCCAGCATATCCAGGCGCACCGCCAGCGGCCCGCACAGCTGATACCCGGCGCAGGCGTGAGACGCTGCGTCCAGAGACGGGTCCGGCATCACACTCGTGCGTCCGGGCGGCGGGCGGAAGGCGCGCGCGGCGTCACCGGAGTGGACGGCATGGAGCAGGGCGTTGAGGCGCGCAGCGCGAGGTTTGAGAAGCGCCGGCATGAACACGCCATGCTCGCCCAGCCGGACGCCGGCGGCGCGCAGCTGGCGGCGCTCCTGGGTGGACAGGGAGGCGAGGTCGGCGGCCAGCACCTGACGCGGTGCCGCGCCATGGCCCTCCACCAGCCGGTAGGCGATCCCGCGCGCCAGCCCGTCCAGACCGCCCGTCCGGGCCCCCACAGCCTCACGCAGCTTCAGAAGCGGACCCAGAGCCATGCGCGCCTGGTCTGCGGCAAAGGCCTCCAGGCGGCGTTCGGCACGGGCCCCGGCTTCCGCCGCGCCCAGCTCGCCGCCAATCAGCGCGGCGCCCGGCGTGAACGGGTCGGGGCCGGGGGTCAGGCGCGCCACCGGCTCGCCCTGCCAGAGCACACGCCCCTCCTCGTCCAGCGCCAGCATGTCGTCCGCGGCGCGCGCCAGCTGGCCCAGGCGGCGGTTGATTTCGGGGCGCACAGCCTTCAGGGCGGCATTGGCCACCGCCCGGCGCGCCAGCGGACCCCCGGCGGCATCGGCACGGAAGCTCAGCCCGTCGAGCCGTCCGACGAAATGGCCCTCCACTGTGACCTCGCCCGTGCCGTCGAGCCCGGCCTGCAGATCGATATTCTCGCGCAGGCCCTTCATAAGGGCGCTGGTGCGCCGGTCGATGAAGCGCGCGGTGAGCTGTTCGTGCAGGGCATCGGACAGTGCATCCTCGACCTCGCGGGTGCGCGCCTGCCAGTAGGCCGGATCGCCGGTCCAGGAGGGCCGGTGGGCGGCATAGGACCAGGTGCGCACCTGGGTCAGGCGCTGGGCCAGCGTATCCACATCGCCCGCCGTCCTGGCCAGGCGCGCGATCTGGGCGTCCAGCCAGGCGTCAGGCAGGCGCGCATCGCCGTCAGACAGGTGCAGGAAGAGCGAGCGGACCAGCCGCGCGTGCTCGTCCAGCGTGCCTTTGCGAAATTGCGGCGTGCCGCACACATCCCACAACCGTGCCGCGCCGCCGCGTCTGGCCGTGCGCTCGCGCACCTCGGGATCGCGCGTGAGAATGTCGAGCACCGCCTCATCCACCGCTGCGCGCACCCGCTCCAGCGCCGGATGGGGCGCAGGCGCGCCCAGGGATACCCGCAGGCTCTGCAGATCGGTCAGGTCCAGATCGCTGTTGCGCCAGACCAGGCGCGTCACCGGCTCGAATTCGTGGTTCTCCACCTGCTCGATGAGTTCCGGGTCCAGCGCGCGCGCCTCGCCGGTTTCGCCAAACGTGCCGTCAGTGCGAAAGCGCCCGGCCCGCCCGGCGATCTGGCCGATCTCGTGGGCATGCAGGCGCCGGCGCTTGCGCCCGTCAAACTTGGTGTAGCTGGCGAAGGCGACATGGCCGACATCCATGTTCAGGCCCATGCCGATGGCGTCCGTGGCGATGAGGAAGTCCACCTCGCCCGACTGATAGAGGGCGACCTGGGCGTTGCGTGTGCGCGGCGACAGCGCCCCCATCACCACCGCCGCCCCGCCGCGCTGGCGGCGCACCAGCTCGGCCATGGCGTAGACATCCTCGGCGCTGAAGGCGACGACAGCGGACCGTCGCGGCAGCTTGGTGAGCTTTTTCGTGCCCGCATAGCTCAGTGTGGAGAAGCGTTCGCGCGTCTCGATCACGGCCTCGGGGATCAGCCGGCGCAGGATCGGGCGCATGGAAGCGGCACCCAGCAGCATGGTCTCTTCAGTGCCGCGCGCATGCAGCAGCCGGTCGGTGAAGATGTGGCCGCGTTCCGGGTCGGCCGCGAGCTGGATCTCATCCACCGCCAGAAAGGCCGGGCGCATATCCAGCGGCATGGCTTCCACCGTGCACAGGAAATAGCGCGCGTGCGGCGGGACAATTTTTTCCTCGCCCGTGATCAGGGCAGCGGCGTGGACGCCCTTGGCCTTGACCACCCGGTCGTAGAGTTCGCGGGCAAGCAGGCGCAGGGGCAGGCCCATAACGCCTGACGCACGCGCCATCATGCGCTCCAGCGCCAGATGGGTCTTGCCGGTATTGGTCGGCCCCAGCACCGCAGTGACGGGGGCGGGCCTTGCATGGCGGGCGGTCATGACGCGCTCCGAGGCTGCCGTCCCTGACGCCTAATCTAGGATGCTGCGCCCACTTCAATAAGGGGCCGGACGCAGCGCGGCGCTGCAAGCGGCGTTATTGCACCATCGGGCCGGCATAGACGCGGCTCGCCATGATGTTGATATCGCCGATGCGGGTGCGGGCGCGGAAGCGCACGGGCACCCAGGCCCCTTCCATATTGGCCAGCCAGATATGGATCGGGCGGGCAATATCTTCGGGCGTGGGGCGCTTGCCCTCGTCATAGCCGCTGACCGGTTCGAGATAGGCGCGGCAGTGCAGTGCGTTGCCGCGATAGCCGCGCGTGGCCACGCGCTCGGTGGACCCGGCCTCGAAGCGCAGATCATAGCGCGCCTTGCCGTCAAACACCGGCAGGCGGCCTTCGCACGGACGCTCGCCCTGGGGCTGGGACAGCATGAGGTTCAGCAGCACCGTCACAGGATCATAGGCACCCTGGCGCTCGGCATCGCTGGCGGGCGGTTCGCCCATGGAGCCGAATGGCGGGTTCACGTCCGGCACAGCCATGCCGTCGGCAAAATCAATGCCCACAACGCGGTTGGTGCCGCTGGCGTGATTGATGTGCTCGTAGCGCCAGGGGCTGAGCGCGCGTCCGGGGTTGTTGCGGTAGCCGGTGGTGCTGGCCACGATGTCGGTATCGTCAAACCAGCGCAGCAGGCCTCCGGCGCGGAAATTGGCCGCGCCGGCATAGGTCTCCTCATGCAGCCAGGCCGAAATGGTGATATTGGCCACGGGCACCGCTACCAGGACCGAGCCGGTATATTCCACATGGATCTGGTCAGGCAGGGCTGCAGCGCCCGCGGGCGCACCGAAAACAGCGGCGGCGGAGGCGAGTGCAGCGAGCATCGGGCGCAGGGTCATGGAGATCAGCCTTGTCGGGTGGGGAGCTTGTGAAATGCGTCCCTAACATGAAATCAGCATCAATATGGCTGCAAGATGAATGCCGCTGGAGGGCGCCTGCGCCTTGACGCCGCTGCTGGCCTCGGTTAAATCGCCCGCTCTTGCGCCGCAAGACGCCTCTTTTCAAACGGGGCCTGCGGCGGCGCGTCCGGATTAATCTGTCAGCTCAAGGTGGAAGCCATGTCGCGCCGCTGCGAACTTACGGGCACGGGCCCGATGTCGGGCAATAACGTGTCCCACGCGAACAACAAGACCCGGCGCCGCTTCCTGCCCAATCTGGTGCGGGTGACGCTGGCGTCGGAATCCCTCGGCCGCACGTTTCGTCTGCGCGTCGCCGCCAAGGCGCTGCGCAGCGTTGACCACGCGGGCGGGTTCGATGCCTTCCTGCTGAAGGCCCGCGATGCGGACCTGTCGGCTGGTGCGCAGAAGATCAAGCGCGAACTGAAAAAGACCCAGACCGCCACGGCCTGATTCTTTCAGCGTCTGAAGTTTGAAGCGCCCGCCGGTCTCCGGCGGGCGTTTTCGCTTTGCCCGATTGCAAAAGAAAATGCCGCCCTGCGAGGGGACAGGGCGGCAGGGTGTTTTCCGGCGGCCACGAGGGAAGCGGCGCGGAAAATACCGGCCTATTCGGCGTGACCGGCCGCGCCGTGGGCGGCCACCGCCTCGATATACTCCCGCCGGGCCTTGCCTGGATCGAGGCTCTCTTCCAGCTCGCGCGCCACGCGCTCGTCATCGTCCTGCAGCGCCTGCGGGTCGAGATCGGCGTAGTGCATCACGCCCATATCGGTATAGGCCTTCTGGATGCGCGGCCCCCACAGGCCGATATCCTTCACGATCGGCACGATGCGCTGGAACAGCATGGTGCGGTACAGCTTCACGATCTCGGAGTTTTCGACAAAGGTCTTGCACTCCTCCGCGGGCAGGCCGAGCACGTCGTAAAGCTCGCGGCTCTGGGTCATGCGGTCACGCATGAGATAGCAGGCCTCCACCAGAAACTCCTCGCGCTCGTCGCGCTCGGCCTGGGTGAGCTGGGGATAATAGTCGCGCAGGGATATCCGGCCGAACGCCACATGGCGCGCCTCGTCCTCCATGACATAAGCGTTGACCATGCGCGCTAGCGGGTTCTGTGCCAGATCGCGGATCGTGCCGAAGGCGGCCAGCGCCAGACCCTCGATCACGACCTGCATGGCCAGATAGGTCACGTCCCAGCGGCTGTCTGACAGCGCCTGATTGACCAGCACCATGAGCGGATCGGTCATCGGATAGGCGACGCCGAACTTGCCCACCAGCTTGCGGTAGGCCTCTACATGGCGGGCTTCGTCCATCACCTGGGTCGCGGCGTAGAATTTGGCGTCGAGGTCGGGCACGGACTGGACGATCTTGGACGCGGCCAGAAGCGCGGCCTGCTCGCCTTGCAAAAACTGCGACACGTTCCAGGACTGGGTGTGGCGGCGCAGCTCGATCTTTTCTTTCGCCGTCATCCGGTTCCAGATATCCGAACCATAGATAGCCACGGCCTCGTCAGGCATCTGCATCGGATTTTCGGGATCGAGGTCCAGGGTCCAGTCAATGCGGTTGACCGCATCCCACTGCATGTCCTTGCCCTTCTGGTAGAGGTGCATGAGCGTGGTGCGCCCCTCGTCGAAGCGCCAGTCGAACACGGCTTCGAATGCATTGGGCACATGCCAGTGCGCATCAATGCCGGGCATGGGGTAAAGGTCACGTAGCGCGGTCATGGGCGTCCTCCCGAGGATCAGGCGGGCCGTCCGTCGCGCCGGGAATGGCCAGGCGGTCCGGCCCAACTTGCGAACGCCCCCTGTCTGACGCAGGTGTGAACAGCGTTCACTTTATGGACACCATGAGGCAGGACACAACGCGTGTCCAGCGCAGAGTTATTCCGCCGCCCGGATCTGCTCTGCGGGCTCGCTTCCGGCCCGGGCCTCGTCCGCCGCGCGTCGCTGCTCTATCCAGCGCTGCTTGAGGGTCTTCGAGCAGTCGCGGCTGCCATCGGGCGACCAGCCCGGCGGGCCGAGCCAATAGCCCAGCACCTCGCGGACAGAGCGCGCCGAGCGCACATCCTTCACGATGCCGATCCATTCATGCAGGCAGATTTTCAGCGGATTATACGTGCCCAGCTGGCGCACAATGCCATAGCGGCAGGGTTCGTCATCGCGTTCGGGCTCGAACGTGCCGAACATCCGGTCCCAGATGATGAACACGCCGGCATAATTGCGGTCGAGATAGCGCGGATTGATCGCGTGATGGACCCGGTGATGGGACGGGGTGTTGAAGATGTATTCGATCGGCGCAGGCAGGCGGCGGACCGTCTCGGTATGGATCCAGAACTGGTAGACCAGATTGAGCGCGCCCACGAAGGCGACCATGGCCACCGGGAAGCCGATCAGCACCAGCCAGCTTCCGAAGAAGATGAATTTCAGGGTCAGCGGGCTCAACCAGGGCTGCCGCAGGGCCGTGGTCAGATTGTAGTGCTGGCTGGAATGGTGAACCACATGGTCGGCCCACCACCAGCGCACGGTGTGGGCGAAGCGATGGGCCCAGTAATACACAAAGTCATCGAGCACGAAGCACAGCGCGAACGCCCACCACGCCCAGCCGATATCCAGTAGCGCATACTGCGACACGAACACGAACCAGGTCAGTGCCACCACGCCCAGCAGGATGCCCGATACCGTATTGCCCAGACCCATGACCAGGCTGGCGGCGCTGTCGCGCGGCTCGAACTTTGCCCGGCCTGTCATGCGCGCGTAGATCATCTCGGCCACGATCAGCGCCACGAAGGCCGGGATCGCGAACAGGATGGGATCGGGCAGCTCGGGGGCGTCCATCGCGTCAGGTCTCTTGCTGCTGGCCGTTGGCGAAACCGGTCACGCGGTCCGCCCAGAGCCGGGCCTCAGTCTCGTCCGCCAGCGTCAGATGCGCGCGCGGCAGGGTGAAGTCGTCCATGGTTATCACAAGGCGCGGACCCTGCGCCTGCGCGCCGCGCACCTCGCCCGGCCTCAGCGCCCGCGACACGATAATGTCGCCCCGGCTCAGCGTCAGCCCCAGGCGGGCCCCGTCCGCCTCCATCACCAGGGCGGCGCGCCCGTCAGCCGCCGCGACAGCGTCGTTTCCGGCGCGAAAGCCCAGCACGTCGAGCTCAAGCGTCGCGGCGGCGGCCTCGGCGCTGTCGATCCTCGCCGGCGACCACCCGCCCAGCACGGCGTTCAGCCCGATGACGAGCCCGACGGCGAGGGCTGAGCCCACAAGCACTGCGGCCAGGGTGAAGAGGTCGTTCATGGCGCGATATTGAACGCCGTTCACTGAGGGTGCGCAAGCCCTGTTTCGTCCCCTGCCGGCGCTGGTGCTATGGCGTAGTATTCCTGCGTCCAGAGCCGGTGCAGCACGCCGGGCGGCAGGCCGTAGGCGGCCTGCAGATAGCGCGACTGGCTGTGATGGATGCCCCAAGCGCGGATCTTGGCGCGTGCCGGGGCGGGTACGGAAAAGTCAGGCTCCGGCTGCAGCGCCGCCACATGCTGGCCGCGCGCGCCGCCAAACCGGCGCAGGGCCGGGCGCGGGGCGAGCACGAAAATCAGAACCGGCGCGTCCGGGCCCCGCGCGGCCACCGCCGCCTGGGCCGCTGCGCCGATCATCATGTGGTCGGGATGCAGCGACACGCCGCTTTCTGGATGAAAGCTGACGACGGCTGAAGGCTGCGTGCGCGCGATGGCATGAGTCACCAGCCCGGTCAGATCGTCCAGCGGGTGGTATTCCAGCTGGCCGTCGCCCAGATCAAGCACATCATGGCTCGCGACGCCCAGTGCAAAGCCATGCTTGCGCGCCTCGGCCTCGCGCACCACGCCCAGATGGGGCTGATCGACCACGGGCGGATACTGGGTCCCCGCCTCGCCGCGCGTGGCGGTAAACAGGTGCACGGGCACGCCCTCGGCGACGATGCGAGCCATCAGCGCATTGGCGGTGATCTCGTCATCAGGATGGGCAAAAACGAACAACACGCCGGCCTCGCCGAGTGTTGCGGTGACGGAGGCAAGCCGCGCCACGCCGGGCTCGTTGAACAGTGTCCGGCCGAGCATCAGCGCGCCAAGGGCAAGTACGGCCAGCACGGCCAGAGCCGCCCCCGCCAGCATCAAGGGTCCTGTGCGCATCCTCGCGTCCTCGTGCACGCGCCGCCAGACTGCCCTGTCATCAGCGCGTCAACAAGCCGGTCCAGTCTGCCGGCCATCCCGGGGCTGCGCCCCGCAGACGCCGCTAAGGGGGCCCGCATGCGCCTTGTCCTGATCGTGATCGCTATCATCGCCCTGGTCTGGACCGGGGCGGCGCTGTGGCCGGGACCGGTGCCGGTGAGCCATGCCTGGCTGGACGCGAAGGCGGAGGCCCGCGCCGACCGGATTGCCCATGGGGCCGGGCTCGGGCGCGCGCCGGCCAATACGCTGGAAGCTCTCGCCCGGGCGGTGGAGGACGGTGCGGATGTGCTGGAGGTGGACGCGCAGATGACCGCCGATGGCGTGCTGGTGCTGATCCATGACGACACGGTGGACCGCACCACCAACAGCACCGGCCGAGTGGATGCCCTGACGCTGGAAGAGATTGCGCGCCTCGACGCCGCGTTTGGCTATGACGGGAATGTGCCGGACCGGTTCGCAGGTCAGGGCGTGCGCATCCCCAGCCTTGCCGGGGCGCTGGCCGCCTACCCGGACATGCGCTGGATCGTGGAGATCAAGCCGGACACCCGGGAGTCCGCGCTGGCCATGTGCGGGACGATCCGCGACGCCGGGATGACGCAGCGCGTCATGGTTGGCTCTTTCCATGACAGCGCCCTGGGCCAGTTCCGCGACGCCTGTCCGGAGGTCGCCACTGGTATGGCATCCAACGAGGCGCTGACGTTCTATCTCGCGGCCCGGCTGGGCCTGGCCAAATGGCATCCCACCCGCGCCCACGCCCTGCAGATTCCGCCGCGCGCCGCCGGGCTGGACGTTGCCCATCCGCGCCTGATTGCGGCGGCGCAGGCCCGCGGCCTCGCCGTGCAGGTGTGGACCATCAATGATCCTGCCGACATGGCCGCGCTGCTCGATCTGGGCGCGGATGGCATCATCACCGACCGCGTCGATGTCATGGCGCAGGTGCAGGGCGCACGCTGAGGCGCCGAAGCGGGCCATTCAGGCCCAATATATTGTGCAGTATACAGTGCATTTACAGCATCTTGTGGCGTTTCGGGCGCGCGCCGAATTTCGCCATATTTGACTCGTATGCAGAGGCGAAAACAGGCAAAAGATATTGAAAAATATGGTTTAATTTATAAATATAGCCTTCTAGTTAAGTCCGTATACTGCTAAAAAACTTGACAGGCGCGGCCCAAGGTGACATTTTAGTGACATCAAAAGCCAGCCCTTGGAGGGTCACATGCCACGTCTCACTGCAATCCTTCTGATCGGCGCCTGGCTCGCATTCGCTGCGCTCGCCGCCCGCTTCCTGACCTCTGAGGTCACGGGCGTGCTGGCGCTGGCGGGCATGGCGGCCACGGTCGCGGTTCTGGCCCTGTCGGGCCATATCTCGCGTCCCGACCCGCTTTCGCTCAGCCTGACGGGCCGCCGCCCGTACTGGGAAATGCGCTGACGCCAGCCTGATCTGATCTGTGAACAGAGCCCGGAGCGCATCGCTCCGGGCTTTTTCATGTCAGGCGGACCGTTTGCGCGCACGTGGATGGGTGGCGGCATGCAGGCGCGCCAGCGCGCCGGAATCCACATCGGCATAGATCTGCGTCGTGGACAGCGAGGCATGGCCGAGCAGGTCCTGGATCGACCTCAGATCGCCGCCATGGGCCAGCAAATGGGTCGCAAACGCGTGGCGCAGGGCGTGGGGCGTGGCACTGGACGGCAGGCCGAGACGCGCGCGCAACATCTCCATCGCCGCCTGCACCGCGCGCGGGCCCAGCACGCCCCCGCGCACGGCGCGGAACAGGGCGTCCTTGCGCCCGACCGGATGGGGGCACAGCGCCATATAGGCGGTCACCGCCTCGCGCACCTGGGGCAGGACGGGCACGATACGTGTGCGCCCGCCCTTGCCCGTGACGCGCAAGGTTTGCGGCAGCGGGTGATCGGCCCCGGTCAGGGCCAGCGCCTCGGAAATACGCAGGCCGCAGCCATAGAGAAGAGACAGGATGGCGGTGTCGCGCGCTGCGATCCAGGCCGGCCCGCCGGTCTCGCCCGGCGCATCAATCAGGGCGCGCGCGGCCGTCTCGCTCACCGGGCGCGGCATGCGCCGGGGCGCCTTGGGCGCTTCGACCAGGGTCAGCGCCGGATTATCCAGCCCCCAGCGCCGCCGGCCATAGCTGAAGAAGCTGCGCGCGGCGGACAGGCCCCGCTGCAGCGTGCGCGATCCGCAGCCCTCCCGCCGGCGTCCCGCCAGCCAGGCGCGCCAGTCGGCGGCCTCCAGCCGGGACAGGGCCCCCAGCGTAACCGGACCGCCCAGATGCCCGCCCAGGAACTCGAACAGGCCGCTGACATCGCGGGCATAGGCGTCCAGAGTGCGCGGTGCCAGCCGGCGCTCGCCGGACAGATGATCGAGCCAGGCGGCGATCGCCGCGGGCGCAGGCAGTTCGGGGTGGGTCAGCCCGCCAGCCATGGCGATATCCGCCGCTCCAGCACACGCGCAAATACATGCAGCAGGTCCGCACCCTGATCGGGGGAAAACGCTTTCCCGTCCCGGGCGGCCAGACAGAGCACGGCCGGCTTGCGCGCCAGCTCCAGGCGCACCAGCGCTTCGGACCGCAGGCCCCGCGCCTGGCCGTCATACAGCGCATCGGCAAAGCGGGCGTCCACGGGACCGAGTTTTTCAGACTGTGCGCCCAGCAGCGCCGCGACCAGATCGGGTGAGCACGGCCGGATCGCCTTGGCGCCGGGCAGCGGCGTGCAGCCCTCAATGAAAATCCGGATCACATCCACGCTGAGCGCTCCGGCGGCCCGGCCGGCCAGCTTGTGATCGAGCGCGTCCAGGCTGTCCGCCTCCATCACCGCCAGAATGGCGGCGTGGGTCTGGGCCTGGGCGGCGAGATTGGCTTTCGCCAGCGCAATCAGCGCGGCGTTGGTGGCGCGCACGCGGGCAAGCTCGGCTTCCAGCTTGCGCCTTGCGTGGGCGGCGATGTCGATGACGCCGGACTGGGTGATGGCCTCGTTGACGCGCGCCAGCAATTCGGGATCGCGGGTGATCAGCTCGGGATGGGCGCGCAGGTAATCGCGCAGCGCCGTCGCGTCTGCGAATTCGGCACCGGGGGCCGGTGTGGGCGGAGGGGCGGAGTCAAACATGCGGGCGGCCCTTGGTGGCGGCGGTCAGTCGCGGACTATCGGGGGGCCGGCTTGCAACAGGGTTAATGACCCTGCCCGTCCGTTGAGCGCCAGCGGCGCATACGGGACGGGCAGGGCTCCGGCGTCTTACGGCGCGGACGCGCCGTCCATCAGGGTCTGCATCAGGAACACGTATTCCAGCGCCTGGCGGTTGGCCGCTTCGCGCAGATTGGCCGCCGCCGAATGGCCGCCTTCAATGTTCTCGTAATACAGCATTTCATGGCCCAGCTGATCGAGCAGGAAGGCCAGCTTGCGCGCATGGCCGGGATGGACCCGGTCATCCTTGGTGGAGGTGAGGATGAAGATCGGCGGATAATCGCCGTCCTCGTCCACATTGTGCACCGGGGATATACCCCGAAGGAAGGCGCGCTCCTCCTCGTTCTCGTCGGGGAAGCCATACTCGTCCTGCCAGCTGGCACCGGCCAGCAGCAGATGGAAGCGCATCATGTCCAGCAGCGGCACCTGGCTGATTACCGCGCCCCAAAGATCGGGCCGCTGGGTATACATCACCCCGGTCAGCAGCCCGCCATTGGACCCGCCCATCACACCCAGCTGCGGCGCTGTGGTCTCGCCGGTGGCAATCAGGTCCTCGGCCACCGCGATCAGATCATCAAAGATGCGCTGGCGGTTGGTGCGCAGGCCTGCCTGGTGCCAGGCCGGGCCGAACTCGCCGCCGCCACGGATATTGGCCAGCACATAAGTGCCGCCATTTTCCAGCCAGAGCCGGCCGCGCACGCCCGAATAGGACGGCGACAGCGACACCTGGAACCCGCCATAGGCGTAGAGCAGGGTGGGCTGGGGCCCGGTGACATCGTCGCGCCGGACGATGAAATACGGGATCATCGTGCCGTCGGAGCTGCGCGCCTGGCGCTGCTCGACGACCATGCCGTCAGTGTCGAACCAGGCCGGTGCCGACATGGCCGGTTCCAGTGCCAGGTCCGGCGTCACCCGGTAGAGCGCTTCAGGATTGAGGAAGCCGGACACGTTCACATAGGCCAGATCGCTCTGGTCATCGGCGGTAACGATGGAGATGGTGGCGTTCTCCGGTGCCTCGATGGGCTGGCTGGTCCACGCGCCGCCTTGATAGGTAAACGCCTCCAGGCGGCTCACGACATTGTCGCTGATGACCATCAGGAGGTTATTGGCGGTGGCTGCCACCGATCCCACTGACTGGCGGGAATCGGGCACGAACACGGTCTTCACCTCGGGTAGCTCGCCCGATTCAGCCAGCGCGGCCATGTCGATGGACAGGGCGGCACCGGCCGGGAAAGTCGGCCCGCCTTCAGCGGGCGTCCAGTCTTCTTCCGTGGTGAAGATCAGCTGGCCGCCAAACAGGGCCTGCGGGGTCGATTTGCGCGGCAGGGGCAGGGCGATGGGCTCGCCAGCCGCGCCCTCGGGCAGCAGCCAGTAGACACCTTCAAAGAAGCTCTCGCGCTGAATGGCCATGAAATAGGCCGTGCCATCGGCCTGCTCGAAGCGCGCGGGCCACACACCCACATCACTGCGGGCACCGGTGAACACGACCTGCGCATCCTCGATGGGCGTGCCGCGCGTCCAGCGCTTGACCACGAAGGGATAGCCCGAACTGGTGGTTTCGTCCGTTTCAAGCGCGGTCGCGATCAGCAGCGTGTTCTCATCGATCCAGGCCGTCGAACCTTTGGTCTGCGGGATGACAAATCCGTCTTCGACAAAGCTGCGGGTCTGCGCATCAAACTCGCGCCGCACCGCCGCATCGGAGCCGCCATCCGACAGGGTCAGCATGCAATGGCGATAGTCAGGGCCCAGACAGCTCGACCCGCCCCACACCCAGTTCTTGTCTTCGGCACTGGCGAGCTCGTCGACATTCAACACCACATCCCATTCCGGCGCGCCGGTGGCGTAGCTCTCCACGCTGGTCTTGCGCCACAGGCCGTGAATGTTCTGCGCATCGCGCCAGAAATTCCACAGCTCCCCGCCGCGCACGGCGACATAAGGAATGCGGTCGGTGCTTTCGAGCACTTCAATCGCCTGATCATAGAGCGTCTGATAGCGCGGATCGGACTGCAACAGGCCCAGCGAGCGCTCGTTCTGCAGGCGCGCAAAACCCAGCGCGTCCTCGCCCTCGACCTCTTCGAGCCATTCCAGATTTTCCTCGCCCGCCTGGATCGCCTGGTTGAGGGCGGAGACGCTGTGCTCGGCCTCGTCGGTGGGGGTGGCGATATCCATCACTTGTCCATTGTCTGAATTGGGCGAACACGCCGCCAGCGCGGCAAGTGCAGCAGCGGTCAGGCTATATCCCCAGCGGCGCATCAGGCAGTCTCCCTCGTGTTGCAAGCGGCGCATTCAACAGCGCCCGGCGTCCCGCGTCAAAGCCGTCCGCATTAAATTCTCATAAGGCTCCCGCCCGATTGCGCGCGATGGCCCGAGGGCGTAAAGCCTCGCCCCATGAAAGCCTGGGCAATGAACGGGGCGGGCAACGCCTTCATCCTGATCGACGCGCGCAATCACAATGCGCCGCTGGCGCTGGCACCCGGCGCGATCCTGGCGCTGGCGCGCGCCCATCCCTTCGACCAGTTGCTGGCGCTCGAGGCGGACCGGGAAGCCGATGCGCGGCTGCGGGTCTGGAACCGCGATGGCGGCGAGGTCGGTGCCTGCGGCAATGGCGCCCGCGCCGCCGCCTGGCTGATGTTTGAGGATGGTGCCCGCGATGCGTTGACGATGAGCTCGCCGGGGGGCCGCCTGAATGCGCGCCGCCTCGGTGATGGCGGGGCAGAGGTGGATTTGGGTCCGGCGCGCCTGGACTGGCGGGAGATTCCGCTGGCGCGCGTCATGGATACGGTGCGGATGGAGTATGCGGTCGATCTGCCGGGCGCCGGGCGTCTGACCGGGCCGGGGGCGGTCTCCATGGGCAATCCCCATGTGGTGTTCTTCGTGGATGATCCTGACGCCCTGCCACTCGACGTGATCGGGCCGGGCGTGGAGCACGATTCCCTGTTTCCCGAGCGCGTGAATGCGGGCTTTGCCCGGGTGCTGGAACCGGGCCTGATCCGCTTGCGGGTCTGGGAGCGCGGGGCGGGGCTGACCAAGGCCTGCGGCACGGGCGCGGCGGCCGCGCTGGTGGCTGCGTGCCGTCAGGGGCGGAGCGGGCGCGAGGCGGTGATCCGGGCCGATGGCGGCGATCTGCCCGTGCGCTGGACTGAAGACGGCCATGTGCACCTGGCCGGCCCGGTGGCGCTGGAGCGGGACATCGTTCTGCCCGAGGGCTTTGGTGCCCCGCCGCGCTAGAGATCGCGCGCCATCACCCAGTCGCAATAAACCGCGCCGCCCACATCGAACTGGCGCTCGCCCACGCTGTGGAAGCCGTGCGCCTCGTAGAAACCGATGGCGCGGGCATTGTTCTTGTACACACCCAGCAGCATGCGCTTGCGCCCTTTGGCGCGGGCGTGGGCGAGCCCGGCCTGCAGCAGCATCAGCCCGAGACCTGAACGGTGCAGTTTCGACAGGACATAGATGCGCTTCATCTCGATATCACCGGGTCCCGTCTCCACCGGCAGGCCGGGCAGGGCGAGGTGGAGATAGCCGACGGGGGCCGCGCCCGGCGCGGCTTCAGCGAGCCACAGCGCCTGTTCAGGATCGGCCAGCGCGGCGGCGTAGACGGCCTCGGTCTGGCGCTGGGCGCAATGGCGCACAATGGCCGCGCCGTCCACCACGCCGGCATAGGTCTCCAGAAAGGTCGCGGCACCGACCAGCGCCAGCGCGGCTTCGTCCCCGGGGACAGATTTGCGAATGGAAACGCTCATGCACGCGGCGATAGTCCGGGGATGCCAGACAGGCAAGAGAGAATGTCCATCCCTGCCCTTAATTCCGGCGTGATTGTGTGTTGCATTGGGAACGCACATGACCGCACACGGTTGAGATGCACTGTGAGGCTCTCGCATCGCACAAGCGGGCTCCCTACATGCAGGCTCGCGCGCCGGTCCAGCCAGCCTGACGCGCCTTTAGAGACCGGGGAGACCAGCCATGGCCAATGCTTCCATGATCGCCATTACGCCCGAAGGCGGGCTGTCGCGCTATCTCGCGGAGATACGCAAGTTTCCCATGCTGGAAAAGGACGAGGAGTTCATGCTGGCCAAGCGCTGGCAGGAGCATCAGGACACCGAAGCGGCCCACCGCATGGTCACCTCCCATCTGCGCCTGGTGGCCAAGATCGCCATGGGCTATCGCGGCTATGGCCTGCCGATCGCAGAGGTGATCTCGGAGGGCAATGTGGGCCTGATGCAGGCGGTCAAGAAATTCGATCCGGACAAGGGCTTCCGCCTGTCCACCTACGCCATGTGGTGGGTGCGTGCGGCGATACAGGAATACATCCTGCGCTCCTGGTCGCTGGTGAAAATGGGCACCACCGCCGCCCAGAAGAAGCTGTTCTTCAATCTGCGCCGCATGAAAAGCCAGATGCAGGCGCTGGAAGAGGGCGATCTGAAACCCGAACAGGTCGAGCACATCGCCACCAAGCTGGGCGTGACCGATGCCGAGGTGATCTCCATGAACCGGCGCCTGTCCGGCCCCGACGCCTCGCTCAACGCGCCCATGCGCGCCGATGGCGAGAGCCAGTGGCAGGACTGGCTGGCCGACGACAATGCCGACAACGCCGAAGACGATCTGGTCGAGAGCGACGAGTTCGACACCCGCATGACGCTTCTGCAGGAAGCCATGGGCGGGCTGAACGAGCGCGAGCGCCACATCATCCAGGAGCGCCGCCTGACCGAAGAGCCCAGGACGCTGGAAGAGCTGGCGGATGTCTACAAGGTCAGCCGCGAACGCATCCGCCAGATCGAAGTGCGCGCGTTCGAAAAGCTCCAGACCGAGATGAAGCGCCTGGCCGAAGAGCGCGGGCTGATGCCGGCTTAGGCCTTGGCCCGCGCCCGCTTCATCCGCACAATCCCTACTGCCAGCGCGACCTGTGCGCCGTAATACAGGATCCAGATCAGAGCGGCGGGCCAGTCAAAGCCGCCGGGCTGCAGCGTCCCGCCGAACCAGCGCGCGGCGATGATGGCGTCCGAAGCGATGAAGACGATGGCACCCACGGCGATCAGGCGCGGGCCTTTCACGAAGCCTGCCAGGATGGCCATGGCCAGGATGATCCCGATATAGGCGCTGGCCGGGCCGGCCAGCTCGCCCATGCCGGGGCGCAGCCAGACCAGCATCGCTATACCGAACACCGCCAGCCCCGCGGCGACCGCCAGCCCTGCGCGCTGCCAGCCATTGCGCCAGATGGCGAGCGCGAAGATCGCTGCATAGACGATGTGGGCCGCAGCGAAGAAGGCGATGCCCGCCTCCCGCTCGGGCGGGCTCAAGGCCAGCGCAAAATCGCCACCCGCCGAGGCCAGGAGGGCCAGGGTCAGCAGCGGTGCGCGCGAAAACCCGGCATAGGCTGCCAGCAGCACGATGGAGAGCGTTTTGGCGATGACCAGGAGGCCGGAGGAGGAGGCGGTGAGATTGTCGAGCCCGAAATAGATTACCGACGTGATCACCGAGACGATCAGATAGGCCGGTCCGGCCCAGTCGGGGATGAGCGGTTCGGTTTCGGCGTAGCGGTCGGTCAAGTTCAGGCTCCCGGTTACGTTCATGGCTCATAAAGGCTAGGAGGTTTTAACAGCCTTGAAAAACTGAAAACCACCGACGGTGACTGTTATGCCTGCGTCATTTGCCGCCTTCGCCCTCGTCTGCGCCATGTCGGCGGCGGCGCTGGCCGATGATACCCGCCTGCCCGACAGCCTGTCGGCCCTGCTTGCTGCGGCCTACGAGACCGGCGATCCGGAGGTGTTTGAGCAGGCGGTGCGCCTGATCTCCCTCACTCATGATGGCGCGATTGTCGCGGCCGCCGCGCAGACCCTGTCAGACGGCAGCGGCGCCCGGGCGCGTGCGGCGCTGGGGCTGGAGCTGATGGCAGCCGAGGCGCCGGCTGACACAGCGCCGGAAGACGCGCCCCGGTCCGAAGAGGAGGCCGGACCGGCCTCCATGCCCGAACAGGCGCTGGCATTTCTCGCCAATGGCCGGTTGGAGAACTGGAGCGGCCGGGTGCGGGTGGGCTTGCGCCAGGATTCCGGGAATGTGGAGCGTCACGATTACAGCCTGGGCCTCGAGGTCACGCGCGCCCTGGCCGGCTGGGGGTTTGAGGGCGCGATCGACTACAATGTGTCTGAAGTGAATGGCCGCACAGGCCGCGACGAGCTGATCACCCGGGCGCGCGGCGAGCGCGAACGCGGGGATCGCTGGACCAATTTCCTGAACGCCCGCTATGAGCGTGACCGGCTGTCCGGTTTCGAATGGAAGGCCTTTATGGGCGGGGGCTTTGGCTACCGGGTCTATGCGCGCGATGAGCTGTCATGGACCCTGCGCGCGGCACCGGGCGTGCGCCGCAGCCGTCTGGTCAGCGGTGACACGAACATGTTCGGCGCGCTCGATCTCGCCTCTGATGTGGAAGCCAGCCCTACCGACAGCCTGCGCCTGACGGCGAACACCAATGTGTTGCTCACCGATGGGGCGCAGGCCGACCAGACCCTGTCCCTGGCTACGGCGCTCGGGGCGGTGTGGTCTTTGGAGCTGCGCTACCGCTACCGGTATCTGTTCGATCCCGAACCGGGCTTCAGCCCGTCCGAAAGCCGGGCCGATTTCAGCATTGTGCGCGAGTTCTAGGCCGGGCTGTCAGGGACAGGTGCGGCGGGCGGGTGCCCCCAGGCCAGTGCCTCGGTGATTGTGCGCATATGGGCGGCCGCTGCGCTGTCGCTTCCGGGCAGGGCGCGCGACGCCAGCGGGGCCCCGAAATTCAGGCGATAGCGCTTGCCGCGCTGGGCCAGGAAGGCGTGAAACACCGTCATGTCGCGCAATTCAATGCTGATCTGCGACAACGCGTAGTACAGAAACGGCATGCGCTGGCGCACGCCCAGCGGCACGACCGGCGCATCAAACCGGCGCGCCAGCGACACGAAGGCCGGTGCCCAGTCCGGCTCGGCCAGGGCGCGCGCGCCCCAGTTCCAGTGCGCCATGCGCCCGGCGGGAAACACCACCACGCAGCGCCCGGCATTGAGCGCCTCCATGGCGGTGCGCAGCGTGTCGCGCGCGCTCGACCGGTCGCGCTCCTTCGTACGCCACTCCACCGGGATCAGGCGCGGGGCCAGGCCCGGTGCCACGCGCAGCGCATCGCGATTGGCGAAGAAGACCATGTCCGGCCGGCGCGTGATCAAAGCCTGCCACACCGCCACCCCGTCGGGCACGCCGCCGGGATGGTTGGCGGCGATCATCACCGGACCGGTGGACGGTACGTGGTCCAGACCCTGCACCTGCACATTCAGGCGCAGATAGTCCTGCGCCCACGCGAACACGTCATCAGCGCTGCGCGCCTGAAGGGCGCGGGTCATCTCGACGGCGGTTTCATAGCCCAGCAGCGGAAAGCCCAGCGCGCGGGTCAGCGCCCAAAGGCGCGGCTTCGTGCGCAGGCGTGGCGCGCGCTCTGCGATCAGCGCGTCCACCACCGCGCGGGCCGGATCGGATGACATGTCCATGGGCCTATCTGGTAGCTGCGCCGGGGCGGCGCGGGAAGAGGCGCGTGACGCGCTGGCCTCTGCGCGCGCGCCGCGCTAAACCCGCGCGCCATGAGCCAGCCGCCCTCTCCTTCGTCCGCTACCGCGCCGCGCCGCCTCTATGGCCGCGCCAAGGGACATCCCCTGTCCGCGCGTCAGCAGGCGCTGGTGGACGGGCTGGGCGAGACGCTGACCTGGCCAGATGAGGGCCGGCTTGATCCGGCGGCGCTGCTGCCGGGTTTTGACGCCCATGTGCTGGAGATCGGTTTTGGTGCCGCCGAGCATCTGATCGGCCAGGCGCAGCGCAATCCGGGGACCGGCTTTCTCGGAATCGAGCCCTTTCTCAATGGCGTGGCCAAGGCGCTGACCGGGATCGAGGATCACGCCCTGACCAATGTGCGCGTGAAACGCGCCGATGCCCGCACTGAGATCGAGCGCATGCCCGATGGCGCGTTCGACCGCATCTATCTCTTGTTTCCCGATCCCTGGCCCAAATCGCGCCACGCGCGCCGGCGCTTCGTCCAGCCTGATACCGCCGGCCAGCTCGCCCGCCTGCTCAAACCCGGCGGGATTTTGCGCGTGGCCACCGATGTGCGCGTTTATGCCGACCACGCGCTGCCCATCCTTCTGGACACGCCGGGTCTTGTCTGGCTCGGCGACGGCCCGGACAGCTGGCGCGATAACCCGGCAGATCACATCATCACCCGCTACCAGTCCAAGCACCTGGGCGATATCGACCCGGTGTTCATGGAGTTTGAGCGGGGTTAGTCGCCAGCCTCCGCATCGCACCCCCCATACGCCTGCGCATAGGGCTGCCCCCAGCAGGCGAGCAGACCGTCCACGACGTCGAGATTCATCGGTTGTGTGACGAAGCCCTCGCGAAACCGGATGCCCGGGTGCGCCGCCATGGCCCGGCGGCGGGCCTCCTGCTCTTCCTCACTGGGCACGAAGGTCGCGAGCTGCGCCCGGGCGGCTTCGGCAGCGTCGCGGTCGCCCTGCAGGAAGGCGATGGTGGCGTTCGCATAGGCATTCCACGGGCCGTCACCCGGCTTCTTGGCGGCGTGGAACCAGGCGATGGCGGTCTCTGCATCGCCGCCGGAGACATGCATCTGACCGGCATGCCAGCGCAGGATCGAGAAGGCATTCTCCTCCAGACGCGGTGCAAAATGCAGATAGGCCTCGATCAGGGCCGCTGCGGCGGGCTCGCAGCCCGGCTGGCGCGCCACCAACCGCCATCCGCCCTGCATGTCCTGGTCAAAGGCTTGCGGTGCCAGGCCGATCAGGCGGCTGAGTTCGTCCTCATCCACGCCGCAGCCGCGCACGGTTTCGGCCTTCGCGCTGCCCATGGCGGCGAACAGCGCCGCGCCCGGCGGCGCGCTGAGGGGTTCAGCTTCTGCGGCGCCGGGCTGCAGCGTCAGCAAGGCGGCGGTGATCAGGCGCAGCATGGCGTCCTCCTGTGGCGCTTCACGTGCATTAACTACACCTCAAACGCGCATTGCACGCAAGCACCTGGGCGATATCGACCCGGTGTTTATGGATTTCCTCAGAGCCTAACCGGCTCGGGCGGCGATGATCGAGGCTTCGCGGCGCCATTGCGCGCCGTCGCGCTGATAGACTGCAAACACCAGAGACGCGGATGGCGGGCGCGAGAGCGGGATCGGAGTAAAGGTGTAGGCCTCGGCCACCAGCACGCGCGCCCCGCCGTCGAAATCGACCGGGCGGGAGATCGCCAGCGTCGCCGCTCCGGGCGGCGCGCCGGGATCAGGGTTCGTCATCTGCTCCTCGGCCCAGCGCTGGAAGCTTCTGATATCGTCGTTGAACGGGTCCGCTTGCGTCTCAATGCCAGGGCATTGGATAGTTCCCTCGGTCGTCAGACTATCGTGAAACAGGTCGAGCTGGGCTTCCGTCAAGCCTGCGATCGCCCGCGCGAAATCTGGCGTATAGCCTATGGCGAAGGGGGCGTCAGACCCGCGCTCCCTGCCCTCTTGGGTCAGCGTTGCCGCTAGGGTCGCCCGGTCCATGGGCAGGCTGAGCCAAGATGCGCTGACTGCGGCGCGCGTGTCGTCTGCGCTCGTGTTGGCGACAAAGGCTTCGACCCTTGTGCGCGTAAACATGCAGGCGGCCTCTGCAAGCGGCGCTTGCGCCGTGGCGGGCTGGCTTGCGGTGAGGCTGGCCGTGGCGAGCAAGGCTGTGAGCATGGCGACCTCTGAATGTATTCACCATTATCGCCGGTTCGCGTGGACGCCGCAAGCGCCGCCCCGTTGCGCGCGCCGTCATGAACGCGTATAAGGCCCTTAACAAGTTCGATACGCCGGATGGCGTGTTCGGGCGGCTCGGGTAACCGGGCCGCCCTTTTCGTTAGCCCGACTGGCTTTGAGGAGCCGCGCTTGAAAACCCGCTCGCCCCAGGATGTGCGCATTCTAGAGCTTGCCGAGCCCGTCGCCGAGGCGCTGGGGCTGGAGATCGTGCGCGTGCGCGTGATGGGCGGCAAGAAGACGACCTGCCAGATCATGACCGAGCGCCATGATGGCGACGTGAATGTTGCCGATTGCGCGCGCCTGTCCCGGGCCCTGTCGGCGGTGTTCGAGGAGGTCGACCCGATCGCCGACGAGTATGATCTGGAAGTGTCCTCGCCCGGCATTGACCGGCCGCTGACGACGCTGGCGCATTTTGCGCGCTGGGAGGGCTTTGAAGCCAAGCTCGAGCTCGACCGTCTGGTCGAAGGCCGCAAGCGCTATCGCGGCCTGCTTGCCGGGATCGAGGACGAGGCCGTGCTGATCAATCTGGCCGGCGAAGAAGACACGGCCGTCATCCCGTTTGACTGGATCCAGGACGCCAAGCTGGTGCTCACTGACGCGCTGCTGGCTGAAAGCCTCAAAGGGCGCGCCACGGCACCCCTGGACGATACAGACGGCGAAGGCGCCGGCGACGACAATATGGGCGAGCAGGACGGTGCCCGGCCGGCCTCGGACGATTAACCGACAGAAGGAAGACACACATGGCCATCGGGGTCAGCGCCAACAAGCTGGAAATTCTGCAGATCGCCCGCGCGGTCGCTCAGGAAAAGATGATCGACGAGAAGATCGTCCTGGGTGCCATTGAAGAGGCGATCCAGAAGGCGGCGCGCTCGCGCTACGGTGCCGAGCTGGATATCCATTGCAAGATCAACTCCAAGACCGGCGAGATGCGGCTGACCAGCCGCACCACGGTCGTGGAGGAAGTCGAGAATGAATCCCACGAGATCACGCTGGACGCCGCCCGCAAGCGCGATCCCCAGGCCGAGATCGGCACGGTGTTCGAAGAGGAGCTGCCGCCGATCGAGTTCGGCCGCGTCGCCTCCCAGACCGCCAAGCAGGTGATCACCCAGAAGGTCCGCGAAGCCGAGCGCGAGCGCCAGTACGAAGAGTACAAGGACCGCGTTGGCGAAGTCATCAACGGCATCGTCAAGCGCGTCGAGTACGGTAATGTCATCGTCGATCTGGGCAAGGCCGAGGGCATTATCCGGCGCGCCGACGGCATTCCGCGCGAAGCGCTGCAGAATAATGACCGCGTGCGTGCCTATATCTATGACGTGCGCCCCGAAGTGCGCGGGCCCCAGATCTTCCTGTCGCGCGCCCATAATGATTTCATGGCTGCCCTGTTCGCCCAGGAAGTGCCGGAAGTCTATGAAGGCGTCATCGAGATCCCGCGGGTGGCGCGGGATCCGGGCAGCCGGGCCAAGATTGCCGTTATCTCCAATGACAGCTCCATCGATCCGGTGGGGGCCTGCGTCGGCATGCGCGGCAGCCGGGTTCAGGCAGTGGTCAACGAGCTGGCCGGCGAAAAGATCGACATCATCCCGTTCAACCCCGATCCGGCGACCTTCATTGTCAACGCGCTGCAGCCCGCCGAGGTCTCCAAGGTGGTGCTCGACGAGGAAAACCAGCGCATTGAAGTGGTGGTGCCCGACGACCAGCTGTCGCTGGCCATCGGCCGGCGCGGCCAGAACGTGCGTCTGGCCAGCCAGCTGACCGGCTGGTCCATCGACATCCTCACCGAGGTCGAGGAATCGGAACGCCGCCAGAAGGAGTTTGCCACCCGCACCGCCCTGTTCATCGAGGGGCTGGATGTGGACGAGGTGATCGCCCAGCTCTTGGCCACCGAAGGATTCGGCGACATGGAAGACATCGCCTACGTCGATCTCGACGAGATCGCTGTGATCGAGGGCTTCGACGACGCCACCGCGTCTGAAATTCAGACCCGCGCGCGCGAATGGCTCGACCGCCAGGCCGCCGAGCAGGACGCCCGCCGCACCGAGCTGGGTGTGGAAGACGAGCTGCTGGAGATCGAAGGCATCACCCTGCCGCTGGCGGTGCGCCTGGGCGAGAATGACGTGAAAAATGTCGAGGACCTGGCCGGTCTGACGCCGGACGATCTGCGCGGCTGGTATGAGACCCGCGATGGTGAGCGCGTGCGCGAGCCTGGCTTCCTGGATGGTATGGAGGTCGACGCCGCCGAGGCCGAGGCGCTGATCATGCGCGCCCGGGTCGCGGCGGGCTGGATCGAGGCCGAGGCGCTCGAGCCGGAAGCCGAAGAGGTTGAAGAGGGTGCCAGCGAGGATGCCGAGGTGTCCGATGCGGAGCTCGACGATCTGGATCTGTCCGATCTCGAAGCCGAGGCCGCGCGTCTGGGTGTCGATCTGAACGAACTGCTCGGTGATGACGCCGCCGCAGACGGCAGCAGTGAAGCCGACGGCGAGGAGGACGACGCCAGATCGTGAGCCGCGGAGCGCGCACAAGCCGGGTCAAGACGATGCGCGAGCGCCGCTGCGCCGTCACCGGCGAGGTGCTCGGCGAGGCCAGCCTCTTGCGCGTCGCCTTGTCCCCCGACGGGCAGGTCGTGCCGGATGTCTCCGCCCGCCTGCCCGGACGGGGTGCCTGGGTGAAGGCCGACCGCGCCACGCTGGAGCAGGCGGCCCGGCGCAAGGCCTTTCACCGCGCCTTTGGCGAGCCGGTGGACGTGCCAGCGGACCTGGCGGGCCAGTTCGAGGCGCAGCTCGAAGCGCGCGCCCTGTCAGCGCTCGGTCTCGCGCGGCGTGCGGGGCGGCTCGCAATGGGGTATGATGCGGTCCGTCTGGGCCTGCAGAAGGGCCCCGATCCGGCGCTGCGCATCGAGGCGAGCGACGGCGCGGCGGACGGGCGCGGCAAGCTGGATGCGCTGGCGCGCGCCGCGAGGCCGGACCTGGCTACGGTGTCGTGTTTCAGCGCGGATGCGCTGGGCGCGGCGCTGGGACGGTCCGGCGTGGTGCATCTGCTTCTGGCCCAGGGGCCCGAAGCGCAGAGTTTCAAGGGCCTGGTCAGCAAGCTGGCCGGCTTTCGCGACCTCGATCCGGCCGCGCGCGCCTAGAGGCGCACAGGACGGTTGATCCGCCGGGCGAGGCGGCTAGTTTAGCGGGCCTTCGGGCGGGGCGCAGGGCGCGCTCCTACGGGCGGCCCATTTTGCATATGACGGCGGACAGCACGCGGCGGCTGGCGCCGCCCCACACGGACTGCCGCGGCAAGGACGCTTATGAGCGACGCTGACGAACGCAACACCTCGGGCCGTAAACCCCTCTCCCTCGGTGGAGGCTCAACACCGTCAGGCACGGTGCGACAGAGCTTTCCGCGCGGGCGCCAGAAGGCCGTGGTGGTCGAGAAGAAGCGCAAGCGCACAGGCACGCCTGGCGCGCCCGGCGCGGCTGGCGCCAAGGATGCCCCGGCACCCGCGCCGGCGGGCGGCGGCAAGCCGGGCCTGTCCGACAAGGATCGCACACGCGCCCTGATCGCGGCCAAGGCCCGGCAGATGGGTCTGTCCGAAGAGGAATTGCTCAAGCGCCAGGCCGCCATCCAGCGCGCCCGGGCCGAGGCGGAACAGCGGGACGCCCAGAAGCGCACCGAGGAAGCCGAACGCACCCAGCGCCAGGACAACGAGATGCGCGCCCTGGAAGAGCAGCGCGAGCGTGAGGAAGCCGAGCGCGTGGCGCGTGAAGACGCGGCCAAGCGCCGCGACGCCGCGCCGGAAGACGCGCCTGCCGAAGACGTGTCCGGCGCAGCCGTCGATCCGGCGGACATGCCGGCCGAGCCCTCGGGCAAGCCGCAGCGCAAGGCCGACAAGACCGACAAGGCGCGTGAGCGCGCCGAGCCCGAAGACGACGGCGACATGCTGCGCAAGCTGGGTGGCCGGGTCAAAGAAAAGAAGGTCGAGCCCACCGACAAGACGGCGGGCGGGCGCGCCGGGCGCGACGCACGCCGCCATACCGGAAAGCTGACGATCCAGAACCTGGTCGAGGACGATGAGGGCCGCCAGCGCTCGCTCGCCTCCATGCGCCGGGCCCGCGAGCGCGAGAAGATGCGCCGGTCCCAGCTGGGCCAGGGCCGTGACAAGGTTGCACGCGAAGTGGTGGTGCCCGAGGCAATCACGATCCAGGACCTTGCCCAGCGCATGGCCGAGCGTGCCGCCGACGTGGTGAAGTATCTGATGACCCAGGGCCAGATGCTCCGGGCCAATGACGTGATCGATGCCGATACCGCCGAACTGATCGTCGAGGAGTTCGGCCACACGGTGAAGCGCGTGTCGGAATCCGATGTGGAAGTGGGCTTCATCTCCAAAGAGGACGATGACGGCGTGAAGAAGCCGCGCCCGCCCGTGGTCACGGTCATGGGCCATGTCGACCATGGCAAGACCTCGCTGCTGGACGCGCTGCGCCAGACCGATGTCGCGGCCGGAGAGGCCGGGGGCATCACCCAGCATATCGGGGCCTATCAGGTGCAGCTCAAAGGCGGCGAGCGCATCACCTTCCTGGATACGCCCGGTCATGCGGCATTCTCGTCGATGCGCGCGCGCGGTGCGCAGGCCACCGATATTGTCATCCTGGTGGTGGCTGCCGATGACGGCGTCATGCCCCAGACCATTGAGGCCATCAAACACGCCAAGGCCGCGGACGTGCCGATCATCGTGGCGGTCAACAAGATCGACAAGCCGGACGCCAGTGCGGACAAAGTCCTGCAGGAATTGCTGCAGCACGAAGTCTTCGTGGAATCCATGGGCGGCGACGTGCAGGCCGTGAGCGTTTCGGCGCTGAAGAAAATGGGCCTGGACGAGCTGACAGAGGCGATCAACCTGCAGGCCGAACTGCTCGAGCTGAAAGCCAATCCGGACCGCAAGGCCGAAGGCGTGGTGATCGAATCCCAGATCGACAAGGGCCGCGGCCCGGTCGCCACGGTGCTGGTCAAGCGCGGCACCCTCAAGCGCGGTGATATCGTCGTGGCCGGTGCCCAGTGGGGCAAGGTGCGCGCGCTGAACAATGAGCGCGGCCAGCAAATGGCTGAAGCCGGCCCGTCCCTGCCGGCCGAGATTCTCGGCCTCGATGGCGCGCCGGAACCGGGTGAAGTGTTCGCTGTGGTCGAAAACGAAGCGCGGGCGCGTGAACTGGTCGACTATCGCCAGCGCATGATGCGTGACCGCTCGGCGGCCTCGCGCACCAGCAAGGGTGCCTCGCTCGAGCAGATGATGGCGCGCCTCCAGCAGTCCGAAGTCGCCGAGCTGGCGCTTCTGGTTAAAGCCGATGTGCAAGGGTCAGCCGAAGCGGTCAGCGGTGCCATGGAGAAGCTGGGCAATGAGGAAGTGCGCGCACGCGTCATCCACTCTGCCCCCGGCGGGGTGTCGGAAAGCGATGTGCTGCTGGCCGCCGCCTCGAACGCGCCGATCCTGGCCTTCAATGTCCGCGCCAACAAGCAGGCGCGCGAACTGGCCGAACGTGAAGGGGTGGAGATCCGCTATTACTCGGTGATCTACAACCTGCTCGACGATGTGAAGGCGGCGCTCGAGGGCCTGCTGACACCCGGACAGCGCGAGACCTTCATCGGCTATGCCGAGATCAGGGAAGTCTTCTCGATCACCAAGGTCGGCAAGGTCGCCGGTTGCCGTGTCACCGAAGGCGTGGTCAAGCGCGGCTGCGGCGTGCGCCTGCTGCGCGACGACACCGTGCTCCACGAGGGCAAGCTGTCCACGCTCAAGCGCTTCAAGGATGAAGTGCCTGAAGTGCGCGCCGGTGTGGAATGCGGCATGGCGTTCGAGAAATACGAGGACATCCAGGTGGGCGACCTCATCGAATGCTTCCAGGTCGAGGAGTTCAAGCGTTCGCTCTAGGGCGCAGGCTGTCTCCCGCGTGAGGAGGCCGTGATGACCGCGCCGGTTCTGGTCATCGATACGGCAGGCCCGTGGTGCGCCTGCGCGCTGGCGTCCGGCGGGGCCGTGCAGCTGCGTTCGCAGGCCATTGGCCGCGGCCATGCCGAGGTGTTGGCCCCCTGGGTCTCGGCCCTGCTGGAGGAGGCGGGCTGCACCCCGCGTGATCTGCAACGCATCGGCGTCAATGTGGGACCGGGCGGTTTTGCCGGCGTGCGTGTGGGCGTGGCGTTCGCGCGCGGTCTCTCGCTGGCCTGCGGGGCACAGGCTGTCGGTATCGGCGCGCTGGACGCCTGGGCTTTGCATGCCGATCCGGAGCGCGCAGGCGACGTGTTCAGCGTCCATGACGCGCGGCGCGGCGAGTTGATCTGGCGGCTGTTCCGCAAAGGCAGACCCTCCGGCGATGTCGAGCGCGGTGATCTGGACGCTGCACGGGCCGCGCTGGAGGCGGTGCCCGGCGGTCGCCTTGCCGGTTCCGGCGCAGCGCTCCTGGGCGGGCCCGCGTTCGACCCGGAGCCCCCTATCGCTGCCCTCCTCCAACTCACCCGCGCCGCGCCGGATGACGCCCCCGCGCCCGCGCCGGTCTATGCCCGCGCGCCGGACGCCAAGCTCGCCGGCGGCATTGACCTGGCATGAGCGTGCAGATCAGCACCTGCGGACCCGGCGCCGAGGCCTTGCTGGCTGCCTTGCACGCACGCTGCTTTGACGACTGCTGGAACGAGGCGGAGATGACCGGCCTCCTGGCCAGTCCCGGCGTCAGTGCCCTGGTGCTTGAACAGGATGGCGAACCGGCGGGCCTCGCCCTCATCCGGGTAGTGCTGGACGAGGCGGAATTGCTGACCCTGGGCGTGCTGCCCGACCGGCGCGCGCGGGGCCATGGACTGACGCTGCTCGGCGCTGCCGAAGCCGCGGCCCGCCAGGGCGGCGCTGCGCGCCTGTTTCTGGAAGTGTCCCATGTGAACGCGCCCGCCGCCGGGCTGTATGCGCGCGCCGGGTACCGCCAGGTGGGCCAGCGTACGCGCTATTACCGGGACGGCAGCGATGCGCGCGTGCTGGCGCGGGAGTTGTAATAACCCCAGTCCCTTTGCGTATGGACAGCCCGCAAGGGCGAAGCGTATCAAGGGTTACGCCCGGCGCCCCCGCGCGCCACGCCGCAACGAGGATGGCCATGACTGACCGGATCGAACAGCTCTGCGTGGACAAGGGCCTGCGCATGACTGAGCAGCGCCGCATCATTGCGCGCGTTCTGTCGCGCGCCGACGATCACCCCGATGCCGAGGAACTGCACCGGCGCGCCAACGAGGTGGATCGCGGCATCTCGCTGGCCACGGTCTACCGCACCGTGCGCCTGTTCGAGGACGCCGGCATTATCGAGCGCCATGATTTCCGCGATGGCCGCTCGCGCTATGAGGAATCGCCTGAAGATCACCACGACCATCTCATCGACATGAATTCCGGCGAGGTGGTGGAGTTCTATGACGAGGAGATCGAAAAGCTCCAGGAGGCCATTGCCCGCAGGCTCGGCTACAAGCTGGTCGATCACCGCCTGGAACTGTACGGGGTGAAGCTGAAGGATGGTGGGTAGGGGCTGCGCCCCTTCGCGCACTTGCATCGCGCGCTCACAATGCCCATAACCCAAAGCTGGCGCAGGGCTGATGGCCCGGAGCGCGCGAGGGTATAGGTGACATGTCACGCCGGCGAGGAGGCCGGCCGCGCCCATGACCGAGACTGCGAACGCCGCCGGTGAAAAGCCGCGCAAACGCCTGTTCATCAAGACCTATGGCTGTCAGATGAACGTGTACGACTCCGAGCGTATGCGTGATCTCCTGACGCCGCTGGGCTATGAGCCGGCAGAGGTGCCCGAAGGTGCCGACCTGGTCATTCTCAATACCTGCCATATCCGCGAGAAAGCGGCAGAAAAAGTGTATTCCGAGCTTGGCCGGCTGAAGAGTCTCAAAGACGAGAAAACCGCATCCGGCGGTGCCATGACCATCGCCGTAGCCGGCTGCGTGGCCCAGGCCGAAGGCGCGGAAATCCGCCGCCGCGCGCCCATGGTCGATCTGGTGGTCGGCCCGCAGGCCTATCACAAACTGCCCGAGTTCATCGCGCAGGTGCATCGCGGGCGCGGCGACGCCCTGGAAACCGAGTTCGAGGTCGAGGACAAGTTCGACGCGCTGGCCGGCCCGGCCCGCCAGGTGGATGGCTACACGGCCTTCGTCACCGTGCAGGAGGGCTGCGACAAGTTCTGCACCTTCTGTGTGGTGCCCTATACGCGCGGTGCCGAATGGTCCCGCCCGGTCGATCAGGTGACGGCCGAAGTGCGCGCCCTGGTCGCTCAGGGCGTGCGCGAGGTGACGCTGCTGGGTCAGAACGTCAACGCCTATCACGGCGCGCCGCCCGCGGGCCGCGAGGCGGACGGGGTGTGGGGGCTGGGCGCGCTGGTGCGCCATCTGGCGCGCATTGACGGGCTGGCGCGCATCCGCTTCACCACCTCCCATCCGCGCGACATGGATGAGGACCTGATTGCCGCGTTCGCCGATACGCCTGCAGTGATGCCCTATTTCCATCTGCCGGTGCAGTCGGGCTCAGACCGGATCCTCAAGGCCATGAACCGCAAGCACACGGCGGCGGAATATCTCGACATCATCGCCCGCCTGCGCGCGGCCCGGCCGGACATCGCCATCTCCGGCGACATGATCGTGGGTTTCCCCGGTGAGACCGAGGCCGATTTCGAGGCGACGATGGAGCTGGCGCGCGCGGTGGAGTACGCCGCCTGCTACTCCTTCAAGTATTCGCGCCGTCCCGGCACGCCGGGCGCGGCCATGGCCGGACAGGTGGATGAGGCCGTGAAATCGGAGCGGCTGTCGCGGCTGCAGGCCTTGCTCAGCGAGCAGCAGACCGCGTTCAATCTGTCCATGACCGGCCGGCGCCTGCCCGTTCTGTTCGACCGCGCGGGCCGAAATCACGGCCAGATTGGCGGGCGCAGCCCGTACTTGCAGGCTGTGCATTGCGACGGTCCGGTCAGCCTGATCGGACACATCGCCGAGGTGGAGATCACGGGTGCCAGCCAGAACGCCCTGTCCGCCCGACTGGTCCCGGGGGAGACGCGCGCCGCGTGAGCCGAAGTCCCAGATCACGCCCGCCGGCCAGCCGCCCGCCCGTGAGGGAGGGCCGCCGGCTGCCTGCAGAAACCGTGCATTTCGATGACGCCGCCCTGGTGCGCGCTCTGGCCGGGCCGGGCCATGAGAATTTTGCGGTGCTGGAAGCCGAGCTTGGTGTGCGGGTCGAGGCGCCCGGTGGCGGCCAGATCCAGATCATGGGCGAGGAAGCCCGCGCCCGCGTCGATGCATCGCGTGTGCTGCATGCCCTCTATGGCCGCCTCAGCGAAGGTCTGGCAATCGATCCGGCGGCCGTGCGCGCCGCCTGCCGCATGGCGGACGACCCCGCGGCGGAAGCCATCGACGCCATCATCCGTGTGCCGCGCGGGGCCAGCTTTGCCGCCCGCACCGACGGTCAGGCCGGCTATGTGCGCGCGCTGAAGAATGCGCTTGGCTATGACATGGTGTTCGGTGTCGGCCCGGCGGGCACCGGCAAGACCCTGCTGGCAGTGGCCTATGGTGCCGGTCAGCTGGCGGAGGGGACGGTCGAGCGTCTGGTCATCACCCGCCCTGCGGTGGAGGCGGGCGAACGGCTGGGCTTCCTGCCCGGTGATCTGACCGAAAAGATCGACCCCTACCTGCTGCCGATCTGGGACGCGCTGCGCGATGCGCTGGGCCAGCGCCTGTCAGACAAGTACCGCGAAGAGGGCCGTGTCGAAGTCGCGCCGCTGGCCTTTATGCGCGGGCGCACGCTGAACAGGGCCTTTGTCATTGTGGACGAGGCGCAGAACGCGACCGTGCCCCAGATGCGCATGGTGCTGACGCGGCTGGGTGAAGGCTCGCGCATGGCGGTCACGGGCGATCCCACCCAGACCGATCTCAGACGCGGCGAGCCGTCCGGCCTGTCCCATGCGCTGGGCATTCTCACCGAAGAACCGCGCATCGCAATCCACCGCTTCACCCGGTCTGACGTCGTGCGCCACGGCCTAGTTGCCCGCATTGTCGACGCCTATGAGCGCGATGACGCGCGCCGGGAGACGGACCGCACGTCATGAGCCTGGAGATCGTCATCGAGGATTCCGCCTGGGAGGCGGCAGCCGGGCTTGAGGCCTTGATCACGGACGTGGTCGGTGCCGGCCTGTCGCGATTGGCCGCGCCCCGCCCGGGCGATGCGGTAATCCTGCTCACCGGCGACGAGAGCGTTCAGGCGCTCAATGCCCGCTTCCGCGGCAAGGACAGCCCGACCAATGTGCTGTCCTTTCCCGCGCCCGAACGCGAAGGCTATCCCGGCGATGTGGCGCTGGCCTTCGGCGTCTGCGCGCGCGAGGCGCAGGCGGCAGGCAAGCCGCTCATTCATCACGCCGCGCATCTGGCCCTGCACGGCGTTCTGCATCTCAACGGGCTGGATCATGAAGAGGAGATAGCGGCGCGCGAGATGGAGCGGCTGGAGACAGCCGTGCTCGCCGGGTTCGGCATTGCCGATCCCTACGCCGCGGTGGAAGGACCATGACGGACACTGATACAGGCCATGGCCTGATTTCGCGCTTCACCGCTGTTTTCCGGCGCGCGCCTCACAGCAACGGGGACTATGGAGCGGTGATGACCGAGACCATATCCGGCCCGGCCGAAACGCCACTGGCGGGCGGCGACCTGTTCCTCAATCTGCGCGAGTTCCATTCCAAGCGCGTCGAGGACGTAATGGTGCCGCGCGCGGACATTATCGCGGTGGAGATCGACACGCCCCTCAAGGAACTGGCCCGCCTGGTCACCGATGCGGGTCATTCGCGCTTCCCGGTCTATCGCGAGACCCTGGATGATCCGATCGGCGTGGTGCATATCCGCGATATTATCGGCTATCTGGTGCGCTATGCCGACGCCGCCGAAGGCGACTGGGCCAATGCGCGCATCCTTCCTGCCGTGCGCCGCCCGCTATTGTATGTGCCCGCCTCGATGCGCGCGCTGGACCTGCTTTTGCGCATGCAGTCGCGGCGCATGCACATGGCGCTGGTGGTCGACGAGTTCGGCGGCACGGACGGTCTGGTGACGCTGGAGGACCTCATCGAGCCTATCGTGGGCGATATCGAGGACGAGCACGACGAGACCGATGCGCCCTCCATCCGCGCCAAAGGTGCCGATGTGTGGGAGGCCGATGCCCGCGCAACCATTGAAGAGCTGGAGCAGGAGCTGGGCCGGGAGATCGCCACCGAAGCCGAAGAGGCGGATGTGGATACGCTGGGCGGGTTGATTTTCCGCCTGGCGGGGCGTGTGCCCGAGCGCGGCGAGGTGTTGTCGCACCCGTCAGGGCTTGAGTTCGAGATTCTCGATTCCGATCCCAGGCGCATCAAGCGCATGCGCATCCGGCCCGCCGCGCCGGCCGCGGCCCCGCCATCGGCGGCTGACGGCGCCGAGGACGGCAACCGGCGCTCCGGCTCGTGACAGCCCCGGGTGCGCTGCCGCGCGCGCCCCTGAGGCGGTTGCGCGCGCGCTTGCGCGCCCTGCGCGGACTTCAGCTTTACGCCGCACTGTTCATTGCGGGCGCTTTTGGCGTGCTGGCCCATGCGCCCTTCCATATCCAGCCCGCTTTGATCGCGGCCTATTGCGCTCTGGTCTGGGCGCTGGACGGGGCGCGGCGCACGCGTACGCCGGTCAAGGCCGGCTTTGCGCGCGCCTGGTCATTTGGTGCAGGCCAGTTTCTGGCCGGCACCTGGTGGGTGGCCAATGCCTTTCTGGTACAGGCGGAAGACTATCTCTGGCTGATCTGGGCACCGCTGATCCTGTTGCCCGCCGGCCTGGCCCTGTTCTGGGGCGCAGCCGGCGCAGTCTATGCCCGTATCGCGCCGCGCGGTGCACACCGCATCACCGTGTTTGCCGGTGCTTTCATGGTCGTGGAACTGGCACGTTCGACGGTGCTCACCGGCTTTCCGTGGAATCTGCCCGGCCATGTGTTCGCCGCCGGCGGGGCGGTCAGCCAGATCGCCAGCGTGATCGGCGCGGCGGGCCTGTCGGCGCTGGTCTTGTTCGCGTTTGCCGCGCCCGCAGCCCTCGCCGGGCGCGGACCGGTTCTGGCGCGCGCCCTGCCGCTGACGCTGGGCTTCGCCCTGCTGGCGGGTGCCTGGGGATGGGGTGCGATGCGCCTGTCTGACGCGCACATGCTCGCGACCGGACAGACGGTGCGGGTGGTGCAGATCGATCTCGACCAGCGCGACAAGACCCATGCCGTTCGCCGGGAGATATTGCAGCGCTATCTGGTCCTGTCGGCAGCCCCGGGTTTGGAGGATGTGTCGGCCATCGTCTGGCCTGAAGGCGCGGTCCCGGCCTTCCTGCTCAATGAACCCGATCTGATGGGCGATATACGCCGGGCCCTGCCCGACGGCGCGCTGCTTATGGCGGGCACGGCACGCGCCCGGCGCGGCGAGGATGGTGCCCCGGACCGGTACTACAACGCCCTGGCCGCCCTGCGCATGGAGTCCGGCTGGATGCGGGTCGAGGCGACCTATGACAAGGTGCGCCTGGTGCCATTCGGCGAAGGTAATCCGCTGGCATCGCTGACCCGGCTTGTCGGCTTCGAAACCCTGTCCACCATGGCCCCCTTCTATTCGCCCGGCGAGGCGGCCCGCACCTTGCAGCTGGCCGGGCTGGGCCCTGTCGCGCCGCTGATCTGTTATGAGGTGATCTTCCCGCGCTTCGCACCGCGCGGGGATGACCGGCCCCATTGGCTGGTGAATATCTCCAATGATTCGTGGTATGGTTCGTCCGCCGGGCCGCGCCAGCATCTCAACCAGGCGCAGTACCGGGCATTGGAAGAAGGCTTGCCGCTCGTGCGGGCGGCTTCAAACGGCGTGTCGGGACAGATTGACCCCTATGGTCGTATCGAGCACGCTCTGGCAGTTGATGCGGAAGCTTTTATTGACGTAGTGTTGCTTGAGAGACTGGACGAGACCCCTTACGCCCTCTACGGAGGGGGCCTGTGGGGCGTCGCCTTTTTGATTCTCCTTGTGCTGAATAGCGGCGTTGCTTGGTTAATGTTTCGCCGAAGGTTCGACACACGAAAGTCGCATTGCAGCGTATGATTGAGGGCCGCTGGATCACACGGTCCGCCGCCGAAGACAGGAAAAGCCCACCATGAGCGTCAATCCCCGTGGCCCGAATTCCGTTGACCGTCACGTTGGCTCGCGCGTGCGCCTGCGCCGCCAGCTTCTGAACATGAGCCAGGAAAAACTGGGCGATGAGCTGGGCGTGACTTTCCAGCAGATCCAGAAGTATGAGCGCGGGACCAACCGCGTCGGTGCCGGGCGCCTCTGGCTGATGGCGCGGGTGCTCGATGTGCCGGTGTCCTTTTTCTATGACGGTGTGTCCGAAGCGGCTGCCCAGCCGGGCTTCTCGGAAGGTGACCAGACCCCGATCGTGGATGATTTCATCCAGTCGGCCGATGGTGTGGCCCTGGCCCAGGCGTTTGCGCGCATCAAGGACGGCAAGGTGCGCCGCCGGATTCTGGAACTGGTGCGCACGCTGGCCGCCGAAGAAGCCGAAGCCGCCGCTGCCCAGGCCGACGAGGCGTGAGCCCCGGCCGCGCCGGTGACGGCCTGGCGCTTCTGACCGGCTTGCAATTGCGTCAGGGATAGGCTTTAAGCGCTCCATATAAAGCGATCTTTATATGGAGCATCCTGCGTGGCCCGAACTTCCTATCTCTTCACCAGCGAAAGCGTTTCCGAAGGTCACCCGGACAAGGTGTGCGACCGTATCTCCGATACGGTCGTCGACCTGTTCCTGTCGCGTGACCCTGTTGCGCGGGTGGCATGTGAAACGCTGACCACCACCAACCGCATCGTGCTGGCCGGCGAAACCCGCTGCGCGTCGGATATCTCCAGCGAGGAGATTGAGGCCGCCGTGCGGGCTGCTGTGCGCGACATCGGCTATGAGCAGGATGGCTTCCACTGGGAGACCGCCCAGTTCGCCAATTATCTGCACGAACAGTCTGCCGACATCGCCCAGGGCGTTGACGAGGGCGCGGGCGCCTACAAGGAAGAAGGTGCCGGCGACCAGGGAATCATGTTCGGCTTTGCCTGCGACGAGACCCCGGAGCTGATGCCGGCCCCGATCAGCTATTCACACAAAATCCTGAAAGAGATGGCGCGGCTGCGCAAGTCGGGCGAGCGCCCGGAGTTCGAGCCCGACGCCAAGTCCCAGGTCACGCTGCGCTATGAGAACGGCCGCCCGGTGGCGGTGACCAGCGTGGTGGTGTCCACCCAGCACAAAGAGGGCGTGTCGCTCGATACCGTGCGCGCGCTGGTGCGCCCGATCGTCCAGCAGGTACTTCCCGAGGGCTGGTTCCCCGAAGAGGACGAGTTCTACGTCAATCCGACCGGGAAGTTTGTCATTGGCGGACCCGATGGTGATGCCGGCCTGACCGGCCGCAAGATCATCGTGGACACCTATGGCGGCGCGGCCCCCCATGGCGGCGGCGCATTTTCGGGTAAAGACCCCACGAAGGTGGACCGCTCGGCGGCCTATGTCTCGCGCTATCTGGCCAAGAATGTCGTGGCCTCGGGCCTGGCCAGGAAATGCACCATCCAGCTCTCCTACGCCATCGGCGTGGCCAAGCCGCTCTCGGTCTATGTCGACCTGCACGGCACGGGCGAGATCGATGAAGCGGTGCTGGAAAAGCGCCTGCCGGAGATGGTCAATCTGTCGCCGCGCGGCATCCGCACCCATCTGGGCCTGAACCGGGCGATCTATGCCCGCACGTCCGCTTATGGCCATTTCGGCCGCACGCCGGACGCTGATGGCGGCTTCTCCTGGGAGAGAACCGACCTGGCCGAACAGCTTAAATCCCTGGCCTGATGATCTGACTAGCGCGCCCTGTCCGGCGCGTCCGTTTCAAGCGTCCAGCGCCGCCCGGCATGGCCGGGCGGCGCTGTCATGTTCAGCCCGCCGGATAATAGGTCGGCGCGCCCGGCCCCACGGGCAGGCCCAGAGCGAAGGTCCACAAGAAGAACAGCGCCGTCCAGGTGACCAGGAAGATCATCGAGTAGGGCAGCATCATCGCGATCACGGTGCCGATGCCGAGTTTTTTGTCATAGCGCGTCATCCACGCCAGGATCAGCCCGAAATAGCTCATCATCGGCGTGATGATATTGGTCGATGAATCCCCGATCCGGTAGGCGGCCTGGATCACTTCGGGCGAATAGCCCACCAGCATCAGCATGGGCACGAAAATCGGCGCGGTCACCGCCCATTGCGCGCTGGCAGAGCCCAGCATCAGGTTCACAAACCCGCACAATATGATGAAGCCGACGAAGATGGCCGGTCCTGTCAGGCCGGTATCGATGAGGAACTGTGCCCCGGTGACTGCGGTGATGGCGCCCAAATTGGACCAGTTGAAGAACGCTACGAACTGCGCCGCGAAGAAGACCAGCACGATATAGAGGCCGAGCGTGGAGATGGCCGAGGCCATGCCGTCAATCACATCGCGGTCGTTCTTCATCGTCCCGGCGGCGCGTCCATAGGTGAAGCCGACGATGAGGAAGAACAGGAAAATCCAGGTCACGAACCCGGTAAAGAACGGCGCCTGCTCGAAGATGGAGCCCGTTTCGGGATTGCGCAAGCTGCCCCAGCCCGGCAGCCAGTCGGGAACGGTCACCGAGAACAGCGTGCCGATAAACGGCAAGGTCAGCGCCAGCTCATCTCCCATCAGCGTCCAGGCCATGGCCGCAAACACGCCCAGCGACGCCAGACCTGCCCACATGAGGCCCTTCGTCTCCTGGCCGGAGACAGGTTGCATCATCTTGCCGTCGAGCACGGCCGGGTCGGCGTGGCTGGTATCATAGGGGCCCAGCTTGGGCTCGACGATGAAGATGGTGACCAGCGAGCCGATGATCGTGATCAGGAAGGTGGAGACCACCATGAAATACCAGTTGGCCGGCGCCGACACGACATAGTCCGGGTCGATCAGCTGGGCGGCTTCGGTGGTGATCCCCGCCAGCAGCGGGTCGATGGTGCCGATCAGGAGGTTCGCGCTATAGCCGCCTGAGACGCCTGCGAACGCCGCCGCCATGCCCGCCAGCGGGTGGCGGCCCAGCGCGTAAAACACCGCGCCCGCCAGCGGCACCAGCACCACATAGCCCATCTCCGACGCCGTGTTGGAGAGGACGCCGGCGAACACCACGGCCACTGTGACGGTATGCTTGTTGGCACCCAGTACGATGGAGCGCACGGCGGCCGACAACAGGCCCGATTTCTCCGCTACGCCCACGCCCAGCATCGCCACCAGCACGACGCCCAGCGGCGCAAAGCTGGTGAAATTGGTGGTCAGGCTCGTAAAGATGCGCCGGAACCCGTCCTCATTCATCAGGCTGACCGCGCGGATCATGCCGTCATCGGCCCGGCCGCGCGCGCCCTCGGGGCGCGGATCCTCCACCGCCACCTCCAGCAGGCCGCCGAACAGGCCCGAGGCCAGGATCATCAAACCGGCGAGAATCGCAAACAGCGTCACCGGATGGGGCAGGAGATTGCCCAGCCACTCCACCGAATCGAGGAAGCGGGTGAAGAGGCCGCGCTTGCGGTCAGGTTCGCTCTGGGGATTGGGCTGATCTGTCAATTCGGCCGCTCGTCCTGCTGTGGCTGGGATAAAGGGGAGGCACCCAACCTTGCACGGGGCGCGCAGGGGGTCCAGCCCGGCAAGACCGCTTGCGGGCGAGCTGTCAGAACCGGCGCGTGAGCCAGTCCAGCATCAGCGCGTTGAGGGCGTCCGGCGCCTCGGCCATGGTCCAGTGGCCGATATCCTCGATGACATGGCGTTCGAGATCACGGCACAGCGCCGGCATCCAGGCGGTGAGCCTGGGCGGCAGCATGAAGTCGCACTCGGCCGAGATCATCAGGCAGGGCATGGACAGGCGGTGATCCACCCCGCCCATGCGTTCCCAGTTGGCGTTGAAATTACGGTAGAGATTGAGCCCGCCGCGAAACCCCGACCGGCGATAGGCCTCCGCGTACTGCGCGCGCATCTCTGGGCCCACCACGCAATCATCTTCCGATTTCAGCCCGCCGCGCGCCACGAAGGCGTCAAAGCGCCGGGGCAGATGGGTGATGGAGGCGGGTAGCCTGGTGAGATCGCCACTGGGCGGCGGCGCGCCAAAGCTGAAAGCAAAGAAATCCTCCTCGCGGCCCGTGAACAGCGTATCCGCCGCCTCGTCCTGGAAGCGCACGATATAGTGCTCCTCACCCCCCTGCTCGCGGAACACGTCCAGCGGCGGGGTGGAGCTGCGCGGCAGATGGGGCGTGTTGACGCCAATGGCGCCGAGAAACCGGTGCGGGATGAGGCAGGCGGCCTGCCACAGGATGATCCCGCCCCAGTCATGCCCGGCGATCACAGCCCGCTCGATCCCCAGGGCATCGAGCAGATTCTCGATATCGGCGCACATGACGTCGATGCCGTAGGCTTCAATCTCGTGCGGTGCGTCGGATGCGCCAAATCCTCGTAAATCCGGCGCGATCACCCGGTAACCTGCCCCGCTCAGGGCTGCGATCTGGGGCGCCCAGCCCAGGGCCAGATCCGGCCAGCCATGCAGCAGGAGCACTGGCAGTCCATCCTGCGGCCCTGCCTCATGGACGCTGAGGGTGATATCGCCCGCGCGCACGCGGCGGGCGGGGGGCATGGCAGGAAGGGCGGTGGTCATGGCGTTCCGTTCGCGGCTTTGCGGTGGGAGTGTAGGAGATCGATGGCAAATACGGCCAGCCCCGACCAGATCAGCACGAAGGTGATGAGATGGCCCATGGTGAAAACCTCGCCATAGGCCAGGCCGACAATGAATTGCAGCGTCGGCGCCAGAAACTGGAGAAGCCCCAGCGTGGCGAAGCTCACCCCGCGCGCGCCCAGCACGAACAGCAGGAGCGGCGCCACGGTCATGGGTCCGGTGAGGATCAGCAGGAGCGCCGCCTGCGGTCCGGTGAAGAAACTCCCGCCCGAGCCGATCTCCACGAAGATCAGCGCCACAAAGGACGGCACGGCCAGGATCGCGGTCTCCCAGAACAGGCCGATACGCCCGTCTATGGCGATGGTCTTGCGCACATAGCCATAGACGGTGAACGTCCCGGCCAGCGCCAGCCCGATGAGGGGCAGCTCGCCCACGGTGATGATCTGGTTGGCGACGCCCAGCGCGGCCAGCCCCACCGCCACCGCCCGCCACCGCCCGAAGCGCTCATGGGCGATGAACACGCCCACGGCCACATTCATCAAAGGATTGATGAAATAGCCCAGCGAGACTTCCAGCACGCGCCCGGAATTGACGGCGAAAATGAACAGCCACCAGTTGGACCCGATGACCAGGGCGGTGAAGGTCAGGAGGAGAAGCGCGCGCCGGTCCTTGAGCACCGCCAGCGCCGGACCCATGCGGCGTGCCATCCATAACAGGGCCAGCAAGGCCGGGACGGACCATATCGCGCGGTGCAGCACGATCTCGGCCGCGCTGGCGAAGGCCAGCATCTTGTAGAAAATCGGCGACAGGCCCCAGACCGCATAGCTGGCCAGGGCCGCCATACCCGCCCGCGCCGGGTCCAGCCGACCGGACGGGTCAGGCGCTGCAGGCTGCTGCGAAGGAGGGCGGGGCGTGCGCATGGCGCCCGGTTAAACCTGTGCGCCCGCCCTGTCATTCCGGAATGTGCGCCGGGGCTGTGCGGATGGCCGCCACGCGCAGCGTTATTGCGCGGGCTGCGTTCCCCGCGCGCGGATCACATGGGCGAGACGCCAGGCCATCCACACCGCCGCCCACACATTGCCCAGAAACGGCAGGGGCAGGATGAACAGGAGCGCGATCTTTTTGCTGGGCTCCAGAAGCCAGATCAGCACGCCGATGAAGAAAAAGCCCAGATAGAGATCAATGAGGCTCACTACGCCCCACGGCCCGGAAATCAGCCATGCGATCGCCTCGGTGAGCGACTGTCCGGCGGTCATCACCGCCCAGACAATGGCACCCAGCAGGATCAGCCCGCCAAGAAGGCTCAGGATACGCACCAGGGTCATGGGGAAAGCTCCACTCTTGTCTGCCTGGCAAGTATACGCGCGGGAGACCCCGGCGGTTCAGCCGCCTCACACGCCTTCGCGTTCGGGCAGGAAGATCTCGCGCTTGCCGGCATGGTCGGCCGGACCGATCATGCCCTCGTCCTCCATGCGCTCCACCAGAGACGCGGCCCGGTTATAGCCGATCTGCAGGCGGCGCTGGATATAGCTGGTCGAGGCCTTGCGGTCGCGCGCCACCACGGCCACGGCCTGATCGAACAGATCATCGCCGGAGCCTTCGCCGCCGCCGAACAGATCGCCCGCGCCGCCCTCCTCGTCGATCTCTTCGGTGACCGCATCAAGATAGTCCGGCGCGCCCTGGGCCTTGAGCCAGGCCGCCACCTGCTCGACTTCCTGATCGGACACGAACGGCCCGTGCAGGCGGCGGATGCGGCCGCCGCCGGCCATGAACAGAAGATCGCCCTGGCCCAGCAGCTGCTCGGCGCCCTGTTCATTGAGGATAGTGCGCGAATCGATGCGCGAGGTGACCTGATAGGAAATGCGGGTCGGGAAGTTGGCCTTGATCGTGCCGGTGATCACATCCACCGACGGGCGCTGGGTCGCCATGATCAGGTGGATGCCCGCCGCGCGCGCCATCTGGGCCAGGCGCTGCACCGCGCCCTCGATCTCCTTGCCCGCCACCATCATCAGATCGGCCATCTCGTCGATGACCACCACGATATAGGGCATGGCATCGGCCGGGATGGTCTCGGTCTCGTAGACCGGCTCGCCGGTCTCCCGGTCAAATCCGGTCTGCACGGTGCGCGACAGCATCTCTCCGGCGGCGCGCGCCTCGGCGGCGCGGTCGTTGAAGCCCTTCATATTGCGCACGCCGACCTTGGACATTTTCAGATAGCGCGACTCCATTTCGCGCACGGTCCATTTCAGCGCGGCCAGCGCCTTCTTGGGGTCGGTGACCACGGGGCTGAGCAGGTGGGGAATGCCGTCATAGACGGACAGTTCCAGCATTTTGGGATCAATCATGATCATCCGGCACTGGTCCGGCGTCAGCCGGTAGAGCAGCGACAGGATCATGGCGTTGATGCCCACCGATTTGCCAGAACCGGTGGTGCCCGCGATCAAGAGATGCGGCATGCGCGCCAGATCAGCCGTATAGGGCTCCCCGCCAATGGTTTCGCCCAGCGCCAGCGGCAGCTCGGCCTTGGCATCTTCAAAGCCTTTGGAGGCCAGAAGCGCGCGCAGATACACTGTCTCGCGGTGCTGATTGGGCAGTTCGATGCCGATGGCGTTGCGCCCCGGCACCACGGCGATGCGGCAGGCCTGGGCCGCCATGGACCGCGCGATATCGTCGGCCACATTGATCACCCGGCTGGTCTTCACACCGGGCGCAGGCTCCAGCTCGTACAGCGTCACCACCGGGCCAGGGCGCACGGCGGTGATCTCGCCCTTCACGGAGAAATCGGTCAGCACGCCCGACAGCAATTCAGCGTTCTGTGCCAGCGCTGCCGGATCGGCGATATTGGCTCGCGCCTGGGACGGCGACAGAAGATCGAGGCGCGGCAGGTCAAACCCGCCGGTCTCGGCAAACGCCAGCGCGCCCTGGGCTTCGCGCACCTCCCGGTCGGACGCCTTGGTGCGCCGCCGGGGCGCGATCTTCACGATGGGCCCGGTATCGGCCTGCGGCTCGGCTTTGGGATTGGCGCGCAGGCCCGCAGGGGCCGTGCGGCCCGGCTGCAGGAAGCCGGGCGCGGTCTCGGCCCGGCCATCGGGCGCGGGGTGGCTGCCCGCATCGCGGTCCCGCCGCCAGGGACGCGGTGCCGCCCCGATCAGCTGGTCGGCCCAGACCCGCACCGTCGCCCACGCCAGGACCGCCCGGTCGCTCGCCGCTGCGATGTCGCGCATGGTCAGCCCGAAACAGAAAAACAGACCCGCCACGGCCAGTGCCAGGCCCAGGCCCGCTGCGCCGAACGCTGCGCCCGGCACGCCGGTCAGAGCGATCAACCCGGCCAGTCCTGACAGGGCATGGTCGCCCAGGAGGCCGCCCAGACCGGCCGCAAACGGCCAGTTGGCCGGCATGGGCAAAGCCGCCGCCGCCAGCGCAAATCCCGTGACGCCGGCAAGCCCGGCCATCAGGCGCAGCCAGCCCAGCATGGCCGGGCGTCCGCGCGCGCCGCGCACTATCAGGATCAGGCCCCAGGCCAGCAGTCCCAGTGCCGCTGCCGCGCCCGCCCACCCCAATGCCTGCAATAACAGGTCCGCCGCCGACGCCCCCGGCGTGCCCAGCCAATTGGCCACGGCCCGCCCGGTCGCGGCATTGACGCTGGGATCCAGCGGATCATGGCTCAGTACTGCCATCAGCGCGCCCGCGCCCAGCACGGTCAGCGCGCCGCCCAGCACCCGCGCACGCGCCTGCGCCCACCAGCCCGGAGGGGGCGTGGCGGGCGTGGTTTCAGGCGATGGAAAGCGGCCCGGTGCGGTCATCGCTGCATGATCGCAGGGGAGTCTTCCCGCAAGGTAAACGCAAGGCTAACCGGATGCGGTTCAGGCTTTGCTGTCCACTCCGCCATACCAGTCCACCTTGCGGGTCACATACATGGTCGCGGCCACCGCAATGAACGCCAGGCCCGATCCGATGAGCAGGGCATAATCCTCCACCAGCACCAGCAGGAACTGGACAATATAACTGACCGTCAGGGCCGCGAAGGTGAGCATGCCGCGCGCATTGTTCCTGAACGCCGTCCACGCATAGAGCGCGGTCAGGGCGACAGTCGCCGCTGACGCGCTGGCGAACGCCACGCCGATCTCTGCATGCTCACTCAGCGCCAGCAAGAGGAGATAGAACACCACCTGGGCCAGCCCGATCAGGATGTATTGGGCCGCGTGCAGGCGCTGGGCGCTGCTGGATTCGATGAGGAAGAACATCAAAAGTGTGAAGCCGACAAAGAAAAAGGCGTATTTCAGCGAGCGCCCGACGCGTGCATAGCCGTCGCCCGGGTTGACCAGATTGACCGTCATCACTGCGTCGCGCGCCAGATTGAGGCTGTGGCCCTGGCCTTCAATCCAGCGGGCGGGAAAGCCGCGCGCCAGATAGGGCACCAGCCAGTCGGCTTCAAAACCACTGTCGCTGATCACCCGCTCGGACGGCAGATAGGCACCGGTGAAGCCGGGATGCGGCCAGTCGCCGGTCAGGCGCGCCCGTGTCTCGCGCCCTGACGGCTGCACGCCAAAGGATCGCGCCCCGGTCATGACCAGCCGGCCCTCCAGCGTCATGCGCGTGCCTTCGCCCAGCCCGGTCAGCGCCGCGCTCACCGCGTTGGAGCCGATGCCCTCGCCGGAAAATGCCGTATTCACATTCGTGCTGCGCAAGGGAAGGCCCGGCTCGAAGCTCAGCCGGCCGTCCTGCGTGTTGACCTCAGCCTGGAAATCCTCGCTGATCCCGCGCAGATCGCCCACCGTGGCCAGCAGGCGTGCTTCGTTCCACGCGATGGTCCCGCCCGTGGGCGCCAGCGCGGCCACGCCTGTAAGGTCAAACTCGCCATCAAGCGAGATCACTGCGCGATAGACCGGAACGGTATAGATCGCGCGGCGAAGCGTGGTGGTTTCCAGGCTGGCGGAGACGTCCAGCCGGTCGGGCGAGATGATGATCAGCTGCCGGTCGATGGTTTCGCGCCGCACCAGCGTCTCGCCGCTGCCGGTCTCGGTCACCCGGGGCGTGTCGACGGGAACGGCGAGGAAGGGACCGCGTACGGTCTGCTCCCCGCCCACCGAGGCACCCACTTCAACGGCGACGCTCTGGGCCCGGTTCTCGCGCTCCCATGCCAGGATATTGACCATCCCCAACGGAATGCCCAGCGCCAGCACGAGGGCGCCGACCAGCAAGAGTTTTAGCCCCAGCGAACGGCCCAGCGTGGCGGTTGCAGTCATCTGTCATCATCCCCTGTCCGGTGAGATGCGCATCTGGCGCACCGAATGGGGAAAAATGAAGGCAGCTCCGGTCAGGTCTGGCGTTCGACCATCAATTCCTTGATGTGGCCGATGGCCTTGGCCGGGTTCAGACTCTTGGGGCAGACCTGGGCGCAGTTCATGATGGTGTGGCAGCGATAGAGCTTGAACGGGTCTTCCAGTTCGTCCAAGCGCTCGCCCGTGGCTTCGTCGCGGCTGTCGGCGATCCAGCGATAGGCCTGCAGCAGCGCGGCCGGCCCCAGATATTTTTCCGAATTCCACCAGTAGGACGGGCAGGCGGTGCTGCAGCAGGCGCACAAAATGCACTCATAAAGCCCGTCCAGCTTCTCGCGGTCTTCAGGGCTCTGGCGCCATTCGCCCTGGGGTGTGGGCGTTTCGGTTTTCAGCCAGGGCTGGATGCTGGTCAGCTGGGCGAAGAAATGGGTGAGGTCGGGCACCAGATCCTTGATCACAGGCTGGTGTGGCAGCGGCGCGATGGAGATCACGCCGTCATGCTCGTCAATGCCCTTGGTACAGGCAATGGTATTGCGCCCGGCGATATTCATCGAGCACGAGCCGCAAATCCCCTCCCGGCAGGAGCGCCGGAAGGCGAGGGAGGAATCGATCTCGTTCTTGATGAAGAACAGCGCGTCCAGAATCATCGGGCCGCATTTGGACGTATCCACGTAATACGTGTCCCAGCGCGGATTCTCGCCCAGGTCCGGGTCATAGCGGTAGACCTTGAACTCGCGCAGCGCCTTGGCGTCCGAGCCTTCCGGCTTGGGCCAGGTCTTGCCCTTTTTGACTTTCGAGTTCTGCGGCAGGGTGAGCTGGACCATCAGTGTCGTGTCCTGTTTGCGAGCGGTCTAGTAGACCCGAGCTTTCGGCTCGATATAGGCGATGTCGTTGGACAAGGTGTATTCGTGCACCGGGCGGTCGCCCAGTGACACCTTGCCGGTGGCATCGTCAAACCAGGCGAGCGTGTGCTTCATCCACTTCGCATCGTCGCGGTCGGGATAGTCCTCGCGCGCGTGTGCACCGCGGCTTTCGGTGCGCGCAGCGGCCGATCCCACCGTCACGGCGGCCTGGGCGACCAGATTGTCGAACTCCAGCGCCTCGACCAGATCTGTATTCCAGATCATCGAGCGGTCGGAGATACGGATATCGGCTGCGCCCTGATGCACCTGCGCGATGCGCGCGACGCCCTCGTCCAGAACTTCCTGGGTGCGGAACACGGCGCAGTTTTCCTGCATGGCCCGCTGCATGTCGAGGCGCAGGGACGCGGTCGGCGTATCGCCATGGGCGTGGCGCAGGCGGTCAAAGCGCGCCAGCGTGTCCTCACCCGCCTTCGCCAGCAGGTCGGGCTGGCGGGCACCGGCCTCGACCGTTGCACCGCAGCGCAGGCCCGCCGCGCGGCCGAACACCACCAGATCAATGAGCGAGTTGGAGCCCAGACGATTGGCCCCGTGCACCGAGACGCAAGCTGCCTCGCCCACCGCCATCAGGCCCGGCACCACTGTATCGGGATCGCCATGGGCCTTGGTCAGAACCTCGCCGTGATAATTGGTCGGGATGCCGCCCATATTGTAGTGCACGGTGGGCAGAACCGGGATCGGCGCGCGGGTCACGTCCACGCCCGCGAACACCTTGGCGCTTTCCGAAATGCCCGGCAGGCGCTCGTGCAGGATTTTCGGGTCCAGGTGATCGAGGTGCAGGAAGATATGGTCCTTGTTCGGACCGACCCCGCGCCCGTCGCGAATTTCCATGGTCATGGACCGGCTGACCACATCGCGGCTGGCCAGATCCTTGGCGTTGGGGGCGTAGCGCTCCATGAAGCGCTCGCCTTCGGAGTTCGTGAGATACCCGCCTTCGCCTCGCGCACCTTCAGTGATCAGGCAGCCCGCGCCGTAAATGCCGGTGGGGTGGAACTGGACAAACTCCATGTCCTGCAGCGGCAGGCCGGCGCGCAGCACCATGGCGTTGCCGTCCCCGGTGCAGGTATGCGCCGAGGTGGCGGAGAAATAGGCGCGGCCATAGCCGCCCGTGGCCAGGATCGTCTTCTGGGCGCGGAAGCGGTGCAGCGTGCCGTCATCCAGCTTCCAGGCTGTGACGCCGCGGCAGGCACCGTCATCATCCATGATCAGGTCCAGCGCGAAATACTCGATGAAGAACTCGGTCGAGTGGCGCAGGGACTGGCCGTAGAGCGTGTGCAGAATGGCGTGACCGGTCCGGTCGGCGGCCGCGCAGGTGCGCTGCACCGGGCCTTCGCCATAATTGCGCGTCATGCCGCCAAAGGCGCGCTGATAGATCTTGCCGTCCTCCGTGCGCGAGAAGGGCACGCCCCAGTGCTCCAGCTCGTACACGGCGGCGGGTGCCTCGCGGCAGAGATATTCAATGGCATCCTGGTCGCCCAGCCAGTCCGACCCCTTCACGGTGTCGTACATGTGCCAGCGCCAGTCGTCCTGGCCCATATTGCCAAGGCTCGCCGAAATACCGCCCTGGGCGGCCACGGTGTGCGAGCGCGTAGGGAAGACCTTGGAGATGCACGCCGTTTTCAGCCCGGCCTGGGCCGCGCCCAGCGCCGCGCGCAGGCCCGACCCGCCCGCGCCCACGACAACAACGTCATACGTATGGTCAATCCACTTATAGCCAGTCATGGACAGGCGACTCCTATGCCGCGATCACAAGGATCGAATAAAGCGCTGTCAGCCACAGGCCTGCGGTGAAAAGCGTGTTGAGGATCAACAGGCCGGCGCGGGTGACAGGGGCTTCGATATAGTCCTCGATCACCACCTGGAGACCCAGGCGCATGTGATAAAATGCCGCTGTCAGCGTCAGCAGCACCACAAGCGCGCCCAGCGGGCTGGCGAAAAGGGTGCGCGCAGCGTCGTAGTTCAGGTCAGGCAGGCGCGCGATCATCCATACAAAGACCGGGATCAGCACGATCAGCGCCACGGCGGACACGCGCTGGGCGATGAAATGACCAGACCCGGACTTGGCAGCGCCCAGACCCTTGGCGCGCGAGAGCGGCGTGCGCAGATCACCCATCAGACAAGCCCTCCGGCCAGAACCCAGATCGCGGCCGTGATCACCGCCGCGCCGGCAAAAATCAGGATGGAGCGCCGATTGGAGCCCTTGGGGTCAAAGCCACGGCCCATGTCCCAGGCCAGATGCCGGATGCCGTTGAGCATGTGGTAGGTGAGCGACAGGGTGAAGCCGATCAGGGCCAGGATCACCAGCATGCCCAGCGGTCCGGCCATCAGCGCCTCGACAACGCTGTACGCCTCCGGCCCGCCGGCCAGGGCGGCAAGCCACACCGTGACCAGCACCGCGCCAAGATAATTGACCACCCCGCTCATGCGGTGCGCGATCGAAGACGCCATGGTGGCATGCCAGCGCCAGATCGAAACATGAGGGGAGAGAGGCCGGTTGGCGGCGGAAGGTTTGGCCATGCGGGCCCTCGATCAGCTTGGTGCAGCGATGCGCCGGACGGCGCAGCGCACACGGGGTCGGAACTCGCGCGTGACATTACTCCGCGCGGCCTTCAGGTCAACGCATCGGCGCTGCATAAGAACGCCAAATGCTCGCCCCACCCTCCGCCACCCCCCGATTGACCACCCGCCCCACACCGCGCCACTGTCTGGCGCACACATCAGGGGGAATCGCTCATGAGCGGACCGAACAGCGTTGCCATAACCGGGGCGTCCACCGGGATCGGGTATGCGGCGGCGGAGTATCTGGCGGGCAAAGGCTGGCGGGTCTTTGCCGGGGTGCGCAAAGAGACCGATGCCCGGCGCCTGAGCGAGACGCTGGGCGAGGCGGTGACGCCGGTGATGATCGACGTCACCGATATGGAGAGTTGCCGCGCGGCCGGAGAGACGGTGCGCGCGGCGCTTGCAGGCGCGCCTCTGTCGGGGCTGGTGAATAATGCCGGGGTGGCGGTGGCCGGTCCGCTCCTGCACCTGCCGGTGGAGGAGATGACCACCCAGCTCGACATCAATGTCACCGGCCAGCTGCGCGTCACGCAGGTGTTCGCGCCGATGCTGGGCGCAGTGCGCGGTCATGCCGGCCCCAGGGGCCGCATTGTCAATATCTCATCCGTGGCGGGGTTCAATGCCGCGCCCCTGATGGCACCCTATGCCTGCTCCAAGCACGCCATGGAGGCCTTCACCCAGAGCCTGCGCCGCGAGCTCATGCTCTATGGCGTGGACGTGGTCGCCATCAATCCCGGCCCGATTCGGACCCCGATCTGGGACAAGGCCGAACAGATGGACCCGGCGCAATACGAGCATACCGACTATGCCCCGGCTGTGGCGCGCATCCTGTTCTATATGCTCAAGCGTGGCCGCGACGGGCTGGAGCCGGACGTGGTGGCCGAGGCGATTTTCCGCGCCCTGACTGACGCCAAACCCAAGCTCAACACCGTGCTGACGCCCGACCCCTTCACCCAGTGGCTGCTCGGCGTTTTGCCCGGCCGCATGACCGACAAGATGATCTCAGGCCGCCTGGGACTGACGCCCGACAAGCTCTAGGCGCCAGGGCGCACGGACAGGCCCGCCAGAATCTCGCACACCCAGCGTCCGGCGGTCAGTGCGGTGATCGAGGACACGTCCAGCGACGGGTCGAACTCGGTGAGGTCGACGAGCTTCACCTTGGGGTGGACGGCGATCCGGCGGGCGGCGGTGAAGAAATCCTGTACCGGCAGGCCGCCGGGCCGTGCACCGGGCGCGCCGGGGCACTGGGCGCGGTCAATCACGTCGATGTCGAAATCGGCTGCGATGACATCGCAGCGCGCCGACAGCCGCTCCAGCGCCTCACTCACCACCGCCTCAATGCCGCGTGCGCGCACATCGGCCAGGGTGTGAACGCGGATCCCGGCCTCGCGCGCTACATCATGCATGCGCCGCGTATTGGCGAAGGGGGCGAGCCCGATCTGGGTGATGTTCGCCCCTGCCAGCCCGTCTTCGAGCAAAGCGCGCACCGGATTGCCGTTGAGCAGCCCGCAATCGGTGTCTCGCAGATCGAAATGCGCATCCAGCGTGATGAGGCCGGTGCGCGACAGATCGCCCAGCGCGTGCACGCCGGGACGGGTGACCGCGTTATTGCCGCCCAGGAGGATCACCAGTTCATGGCGCGCCGTCAGCGCGGCGGCCGCGTCGCGCACCGGCACAAACGCATCCGCAGGCCTGACGCATTTGAGCGCGACATCGCCCGCATCGTGTACGCTCAGCCCGTCAAGCCCGAGGCCGGTCTCCAGATCGTAGGTGGAAAAGCGTTTGAGCGTCTCGCGAATGATGCCCGGCGCCAGATCGCAGCGCCCCGGCGTCAGCGAGCCCTCGGCCAGGGGCGCGCCCAGAAGGGCGGCGCGCGCGCCTGGATGATCGCCCAGCAGGTCCGCCGCCGACCGCCAGGAGCGGCACTCCGAAACCGGGTTTGGCGCGCTCATGACAGCCTCCGAACGGGTGGGCGTGACGGGGTGGATTCTCGTATCCGTTTGTAGCAGGATGAAGCTGTATAGACAAGTTGGTCCCCATGTCCCGCACCCTGTTTCACGCCTGCCACGCCGCCACCCTGGACCCGGCCCTGCCGGGCGTCTGGGGCGCGATCGAGGATGCCTGCGTACTGGCTGAAAACGGCCGCATCGCCTGGATCGGGCCCGAAGCGGACTTGCCTGCGGAGCGGGCCGAAGGCGCCGCCCGCGTGGATCTCGATGGACGCTGGATCACGCCGGCCCTGGTCGATTGCCACACCCATCTGGTGTTTGCCGGCGACCGCTCGGGCGAGTTTGAGCAGCGCCTGTCCGGGGCGAGCTATGAAGAGATCGCCCGCGCCGGCGGCGGCATACGTTCAACCGTCGCCGCGACGCGCGCCGCCAGCCTGAAGATGCTGGTGCAGACGGCTGAAGCGCGCATCCGCCTGCTCATGCGCAGCGGCGTGGGCAGTGTGGAGATCAAGTCGGGCTATGGCCTGGACCTCAACACCGAACGCGCCATGCTGCTGGCGGCGGGTGAGGCCGCCCGGCGCGCCGGGGTCCGGCTGCGGCGGACGTTTCTGGGCCTCCACGCCATCCCCCCGGAGTATGAGGACCGCCGCGCCGATTATGTGCGCCTCATGGCGGACGAGGTGCTGCCCGCCCTCCACGCCGAAGGCCTGGTCGATGCCGTGGATGCGTTCTGCGACACGATCGGCTTCACGCTGCAAGAGACCAACACCATGCTGGAGGCCGCGATTGCGCTGGGTCTGCCGGTCCGTCTCCATGCGGAGCAATTGTCCGATCAGGGCGGCGCGGCGCTGGCCGCGCATCATCGCGCGCTGTCAGCGGACCATCTGGAATACCTGTCTGAAGACAGCGCCCGCGCCATGGCCGATGCCGGGACCGTGGCCGTGCTGCTGCCTGGCGCCTTTTATGCGCTGAAGGAAACGCGCCTGCCGCCCATGGACCTCCTGCGCGAGCTGAACATCCCCATCGCCCTCGCCACCGATCTCAATCCCGGCTCTTCGCCGCTGGTATCGGCGCCGCTGGCCATGAATATGGGCTGCACCCTGTTCGGCCTGACGCCGGCCGAAGCGCTGGCGGGCATGACACGGCACGGTGCGGCCGCCATGGGCGTGGATCACGAGTGCGGCATGCTGCGCGAAGGCCTCGCCGCCGACATCGCCGTCTGGGACGTGCCGCAGCCGGCCGCCATCGCCTACTGGATCGGTCTTCCCGGTCCGGAGCGGCTGATCCTGGCGGGCGAGGCGCTGCAGCCATGAAAGCCTCCGCCCCGCTCTATCAGCAGGTCAAGCGGCACGTGCTCGACCTCATCGCCTCGGGCGCGCTCAAACCGGGTGAACGCGCGCCGTCCGAGCCCGAACTGGTGCGGGCGCTGGGTGTAGCGCGCATGACGGCCAACCGGGCGCTGAACGAGCTGCGCGACGAGGGGATCATCACCCGGCGCGCCGGATCGGGCAGCTATGTGGCCCCGCCGCGCGCCGCGGGTGCCCTGCTGGCCCTGCGCGACATTGCCGAGGAGCTGGCCGGCGGGAATGCGCCCCACAGCATGCAGGTGCTCAGCCACGCCACCATCAGCGCCAGCGCCCGCGCGGCCTCCCTGTTCGCCGCCGATCCGGGCTTGAAACTCTTGCGCGTGGTGATCCGGCATTTGCGGGGCGAGGAGCCGTTGCTGATCGAGGACCGGCTGATTGATCCGGCGCTGGCCAAAGGTGCCGCCGAGGCCGATTTCGCGCGCACCACCACCTACGCCTTCCTGACCCGCGCCGCGCCGCTGCAGGACATTGAGCACACTGTGCGCGCCATCAATGCCGGACCGGTCCTGGCGCGCCAGCTGTCCTTGCCGCCGGGCGCAGCCTGTCTGGAAATCCGCCGGCGCACCTGGTCGGCGGGGCGCGTCGCGTCGGCGGCCCGCCTGACCTATGCCGGCGAACGCTATGAGCTGACCGGCCATCCCGCCCGCCCGTCCGAGGGAGATCTGCCATGACCCGCACCAATATCCGCGACATCCGCCCGCGCACCGGGCCGGAACGCACGGCGAAGACCTGGGCCGCCGAAGCTGCGATCCGTATGCTGATGAATAATCTGCATCCCGACGTGGCCGAGCGCCCCGAGGATTTGGTGGTCTATGGCGGTATCGGCAAGGCGGCACGCGACTGGGCCTCCTATGACGCCATTGTCGCCACGCTGGAGCGGCTGGAGCCGGACGAGACGCTGCTGGTCCAGTCGGGCAAGCCGGTGGGCGTGGTGCGCACCCATGAAGATGCGCCGCGCGTGCTGATCGCCAACTCCAACCTGGTGCCGCGCTGGGCCAATTGGGAGCATTTCCGCGAGCTCGACCGCAAGGGGCTGATGATGTACGGCCAGATGACCGCGGGCTCGTGGATCTATATCGGCTCACAAGGGATTGTTCAGGGGACGTACGAAACCTTCGCCGAGGCCGGGCGCCAGCATTATGGCGGCGACCTGACCGGCCGCTGGATATTGACCGCAGGGCTTGGCGGCATGGGCGGTGCCCAGCCGCTGGCCGCGGTGATGGCGGGGGCGTCATGCCTCGCTGTGGAGTGCGACCCCGACCGCATCGCCTTCCGCCTGCGCACCCGATATGTGGACGAGGCAGCGGACAATCTCGATGACGCGCTGGCGCGCATTGCGGACTGGACCGCGAAGGGCGAAGCCAAGTCTGTCGCCGTCGAGGGCAATGCCGCCGATATCTTCCCTGAACTGGTCAGGCGCGGCGTGCGTCCTGACCTCGTCACCGACCAGACCTCGGCCCATGATCCGGTCAACGGCTATCTGCCCGCCGGGTGGACGCTGGCCCAGTGGCGTGACACCGCTGCGCGTGATCCCGAATCCGTGGCCGACGCAGCCCGCGCCTCCATGCGCACCCAGGTCGAGGCCATGGCGGCGTTTGCCAAGTCCGGCATCCCGACGGTGGATTACGGCAATAATATCCGCCAGATGGCCCACGACGCGGGCTTTGCCGATGCGTTCTGCTTCCCCGGCTTTGTGCCCGCCTATATCCGCCCGCTTTTCTGCCGCGGCGTCGGCCCGTTCCGTTGGGCGGCACTGTCAGGTGACCCGGCCGACATTGCCGCCACCGACGCGAAGGTGAAGGAGCTGATTCCGGACGACCGGCGCCTGCATCAATGGCTCGACATGGCCGCGAAGCGGATTGCGTTTCAGGGCCTGCCCGCGCGCATCTGCTGGGTGGGTCTGGGGCAGCGTCACCGTCTGGGCCTCGCCTTCAACGAGATGGTGGCCTCGGGCGCGCTGAAAGCCCCCGTCGTGATCGGCCGCGACCATCTCGATTCGGGATCGGTGGCCAGCCCCAACCGGGAGACCGAGGCGATGATGGACGGATCGGACGCCGTGTCCGACTGGCCGCTCCTCAATGCGCTGGTCAATACCGCATCGGGGGCCAGCTGGGTCTCCCTCCACCATGGCGGCGGGGTCGGCATGGGCTATTCCCAGCATGCCGGCATGGTGATCGTGGCCGACGGCACGCCTGAGGCTGCGCGCCGGCTGGAGCGGGTGTTGTGGAATGATCCGGCCACCGGCGTCATGCGCCACGCCGATGCCGGATACGAGATCGCCAGGGCCTGCGCCCGCGAGCAAGGCCTGGACCTGCCCATGATGGAGCCGCGCTGATGCCGCCCGCCTCACCCGAACCCGTTATCCTCACACCCGGCGCGGTCACGCTGGCTGATCTGCGCGCCATCCATGCCGGCGCCGCGTTTGATATCGACGCCTCCGCCTGGCCGGGCGTGGAGGCGGCCGCGGCGAGCGTGCGCCGCATCGTGCAGAGCGGGCGCACGGTCTATGGCGTGAATACAGGCTTCGGCCTTCTGGCCCAGACCCGTATCGGCGATGACAAGCTGGAAACCCTGCAGCGCAATCTCATCCTGTCCCATGCCTGCGGCGTCGGTCCGGCGCTGGAAACGCCTGTCGTGCGTCTGATGATCGCGCTCAAAGCCGTCAGCCTGGCGCGCGGTCATTCCGGCGTGCGCCGCGCCGTGATCGATCAATTGCTGGCCCTTGTGGCCAGGGACTGTCTGCCGGTGATCCCGGCGCAGGGCTCGGTCGGCGCTTCGGGCGACCTGGCACCGCTGGCGCATCTGGCCTGCGCGCTCATCGGCGAGGGGGAAGCGGCGTGTGACGGCGAGACCCTGCCAGGCGGAGACGCGCTGGCGCGCGCCGGGCTGGAGGCACTCATTCTGGGGCCGAAAGAGGGCCTGGCCCTCATCAATGGCACCGAGGCCAGCACCGCCCTGGCGCTGGACGCGCTGTTCGTCGCCGAGCGGGTCATGGGCGCGGCGCTTGGCGCAGGCGCGATGTCAGTGGAGGCGCTGATGGGCTCCCACGCCCCGTTCGAGGTGCGCCTGCACGCCGTGCGCGGCCAGCCGGGGCAGATCGCCATCGCAAGCCGCCTGCGCGCCTCGCTGGCGGGCGGGAACATCAAGGGTGCCCACGCCGCCTGTGACCGGGTGCAGGACCCGTATTCCTTCCGCTGCCAGCCCCAGGTCATGGGCGCGGCGCTGGACCTGCTGACCCAGAGCGCGCGCACACTTGAGATCGAGGCCAACGCCGTCAACGATAATCCGGTGATCTTTCCCGATACGGACGAAGCCATATCGGGCGGCAATTTCCACGCCGAGCCGGTGGCCTTCGCCGCCGACCAGATCACCATGGCCCTGTGCGAGATCGGCTCGCTGAGCGAGCGGCGCACGGCGGTCCTCGTGGACCCCAAGATGAGCGGGTTGCCGGCCTTTCTGGTGCGCGATGGCGGGCTCAATTCCGGCTTCATGATCGCCCAGGTGACCGCCGCCGCCCTGGTGGCGGAAAACCGCTCGCTGGCCTTCCCCGCCAGTGTCGACTCCGTGCCCACCTCCGCCAATCAGGAAGACCATGTCTCCATGGCCACCGGCGCTGCGCGCAAGGCGGGCCAGGTGGCGCGCAACGCCGCCTCCATCATCGCGGTGGAATTGCTGTGCGCGGCGCAAGGGCTGGACTTCCGCCGCCCCCTGACCGCCAGCGCGCCGCTGGAATCCCTCCACGCCGCCATCCGCGCCCGCGCCGCGCATCTGGATGTGGACCGCTACATGGCCACCGATCTGGCCGCGTTGACGCAGGCGGTGCTGGACGGCGGGCTTGGTGAAGCGGCGGAGTGGCGGCTCCAGGGCCCGGCACCGCACCCTACCCTCTCCCCCATAAATGGGGGAGAGGAGGCTTTGACGTTGAAATAAAACAGGAAACGCCTGGCTCCTGGCGCACAGGCGCAAGCTTGGCGCTTGAAGCCCCCTCTCCCCCATGACCATGGGGGAGAGGATAGAGGTGAGGGGGCGCGGGTCATTGTTTCACGCCGCCTCGCCTGTCTGACCCCGCATGGGGGTGAACAAACCCGACGGATCGGCCGGCGGACTTTGTTCCCAGCGCTAGCGACGACCCTACTCCCGCGCGATCAGCGTGAACGTCACCGGCTCGCCCGCAGCGTTCTCGCCTTGCCAGGTGTCGCCGACTGCGACGTCTTCCATCAGCGGCTGGCAGTTGGCATTGCCCGCGGCGCTGGAGACGCAGAACTCGCCGTCCTCATTGATTTCCCACGTGCCGCCCGAGCCGACGCTGGTGGTGTAGCTGCCGTCAGCCTCGAAGAAGACGATATAGGTCACCGTGCCGGTATCGACCTGAAGGGCGTTCTGGGTGAGCGCCTCCGCCGCCGGATTGGCGGTGGCGAGCATGAAAGCGGCGATCATGGTGGAAAGCATGGCGGTATCCCCTGACTGTGTATCCGCGCGGCGCGTCATGCGCCGCGGCGTGAGCGTATGGTTAACAAATTCTTGCACTGCTTGGAATGGGCGAGCCGGTTTCGCGCGGCGAGATTCCCGCAAACCCCTGCCGCAACGCGATTTTCATAGGGGCTTATTGCGTCCGGTCAAAGCCTCGGCGAGGCTTGCGTCCTGACCCCGGCGCGCTGCGCGGCCACCCTGGAACACACGATGACCACAAAAGCCCGCAAACCCACCGACTGGCGCAAGCGCCTGCGCTGCGCCAAGCCTGCGAAGACTGTCACTTTGCATGCCGACTTTGGCGGGGTGAAAGCGGGTACGGTGATGTTCATCGCCACGCCGGAGATTATTGCCGGTTATGTCGCCGCCATCCCGCCGGGCGAGACCCGCTCGGTGCCGCGCCTGCGCAATGAGCTGGCGCGGCGCTACAAGGCGCAGGCCACCTGTCCGGTGACCACCGCCATCTATCTGCGCGTGGTGGCCGAAGCTGCACTGACCGATCTGGCCGAGGGGGCCGAGACGGCTGCCATCACGCCGTTCTGGCGGGTGATCGATCCAGGCTCTGCGATCGCGCGCCGTCTCACCTGCGGCGATGATTTCATCCGCCACCAGCGGGCGCTGGAAGACGCGGCGCCTGACGCCTGATCGGCCTTTAGTCCAGCCGCGCCCGGAGCGCCGCCCCGGCGCCCAGCGGCGCCAGAACACCTGCGATCAGGCTGGCGGCGAGCGCCAGCATGAGATTGGGGCCGGCCAGATCCGTGCCGTCCATGGCCGCGCGCGCGGCCCCCGCGGCGAACACCAGAAGCGGCGCCTGCAGGGGCGCAGCGATCAGCGCGATCAGGAGGCCCGCGCGCCGCAGCCCCGCGGCCAGCGCGCCGGCGAACGCCGCGATGAACACAAGGCCCGGCGCAGCCAGCGCAATGCCAGCGGCCAGCACCAGCGCCGCTTCTAAAGTCAGCCCGTAGGCGAGCCCGCCCAGCGCCGCCAGCAGGGGCGCCGGCCAGAACACGGCGAGCGTGAAGGCCAGCGCCTTGATCAGGGCGGCCATGGACAGGCTGAGGCCGGACAGGGCGTAGAGCTCCAGCGTGCCGTCGCCCGCGTCATCGCCGAACATGCGCTCGGCACCCTGCAGGCTCGCCAGCAGCGCCGCAAACGTGATCACGCCCGGCCCGGCGGCGGCCAGCGTGGCGGTGTCGGGACCAATGGCCAGCGGCGCCAGCGCCAGGGCGGCCAGATTGAACGCCGCCGGTCCCGCCGGTCCGCCGCCGCCGGCAAACGCCAGGCGCCATTCGCGCACGAACAGGGCGCGCGCGCTCATGCCGCCGCCTCCAGACCCAGATCCAGACGCTCCACATCCGGCCAGCCCAGATCGGCGTGGGTTGCCGCCACGACAATGCCGCCGCGCGCGCGATGGGCCGCCACCAGCCGCGCCAGCCGCTCGCGCCCCGCCGCGTCCAGCGGCGCGGCCGGTTCATCCATCAGCCAGACAGCGCGGCCCGACAGCGCCAGCCGGGCGAGACCCGCCCGCCGTTTCTGCCCCGCCGACAGCGCCCCGCAGGGCCGCCGTCCCAGATGACCCAGCGCCATGGCCCGCGACGCGGCCTCGATCTCGTCTGGTCCCGCGCCCGCCAGCGCCGCCCAGAAGCCCAGCATGTCGCTGACAATCTCACCAGGCTTCAGCCCCTCGCTGTGACCCAGCCAGCCTGCCGGGCCGGGCGTCAGCACGACCTCGCCCCCGGCCGGGCGAAGCAGGCCGGCCAGCGCCCGCAGCAGCGTCGTCTTGCCCGCGCCATTGGGCCCGGTCAGCACCAGCGCCTGCCCCGGTGTCAGCGACAGTGACAGATCACGCACCAGCACCTTGCCGCCGCGCTCCAGGCGCAGGACGCGCGCGTCCAGGCGGGCCGGGGGCAGGGCGGAGGGGCGGGCGGTCGGGTCCATGGCCCGCAGCCATAGCCCGCCCCCGGCGGCAGGCCAAGTGGGGTTAGTTTGGGCAAACTTGGTGGGAGGCCCTATAAATCTGGGCCAGCCTGGCCGTTACCTCGCAGGTGTTGAGATAGTCGGTCGCATCATGTGTCCCGCGGCGCACCGGGCCGCTGCTGGTAGATTGACCCCGGGCCGGGTCCACCGGCATGACGATAAAATAGGGGTCCCCGGTTGCGTTGACCCGGTCAGCATTCATGCGGGCCGCCACTCTTGCCGCAGTATCAAAACTCTGCCCGAAAGCGGTGCTGTTGAACCGGCGAACGAAGATGCTGCCCACCATTTTCCGCAGAGCGAAGTCGCGTGAATAAATAGTCGAATAATAGCTGCTGATAGATTGGGGCAGTTGGCGGACAGGGTCACTGGCGCGGACCCATGCATCCTGTCCGCCTGCAAAATGCCACTGGCCAATCGCCGGCGCGGTCGAGGTGACAATAATTTCCATCCCTGTATCAGCAAGCGGTCTGGACGGAGATGGAGCGCCGAGCGAAGCATTGCGGGCGCGGATGTCATCATTGACATATTTTCCGCCTGCCAGCGCCGCCAGCGCGACAGCTGCGCCGCGGCTGTGCGCCAGGAGGTGAACACGTTGCACCCCGGCGTCCTGAAGTGTGGCGAGGATGGGCTGCAGCGCCAGATGGCCTGCGCGCTCGCCGTTGATGCTGGCATAGGTCCATGCCGTTCCGGTGCCGATCAGGCCCCTGATGCTGAACGTTGGGCCTTGCGCCCGGAGGCCGTTCCAGAAAAAGTCGATATATCCGTGAGACGGATCACTCTGGCCTGATCCGTCCATGATGCTGTCAATCGCCCGCCGGCGCTGTCCGTAGTCGCAGCGGATGCTCGTGGCCGGGACATCCTCGGCTCCGGGTGCGCAGGTGACGCGATTTTGAGATGCGCTGACCCCATGATTGAAACCGTGGATCAGGATCGTGACCATCTCGAGTCCGCGGAAGGCTTGCGCGACCTCTGACAAGGTCTGCTCACGGGTCTGACTCAGGAGTTCAGGCGTGCATTCGGGGTAGTTCGGTGACAGCGCGCGGTTATGGAGCGTATAGGCACCTGAGCGGTGACTTCCGCACAGGGCGTCCCAGCCATCTGGAAAGAGCGTCCCGTCAGCGTCCACCCAGATTTCATAATGGCGTTCTGTGAGGAGCTGGTTGGGCAGTGATGTGTCCGGAAAGTTGTGAGATGCCGGGCGTGTCGCGCAGCCGCTCAAGACAATGGCTATAAGGATCAGACAGAGTCTCAACATGTCAGCATCTCCCCCGGCGAATGCTGCCGTCCGCAGCTGCGGGGGAGTGTGCATGCACTTTTTGCGTGCATCAAGAATATTGTTAACTTTTTTCGGGACCCTGCCCGTTTCCGCCCCAGCCGCGATTGTCCAACGCCTTGGCGGCGCGCTCCATTGCAGCGCGCGCGCGACGGGTTTACAAGGCGCGCAAACCTTCTGTCTTGCTGCGCTGCGGCACATCGCGCTCCAGCCACAGCGCACCTGTTTTCGCCGGGCCGGTCCCGGCCCAGACCACGAGGAACACCATGGCTTCACTGGACAGTTTCAAATGCCGCCGCGAGATGAGCGTTGCGGGCAAATCCTACGTCTATTTTGACCTGAAACAGGCCGAAGCCAACGGCCTCGCGGGCGTGTCGAAACTGCCCTACACGCTGAAAGTTCTTCTGGAAAACCTGTTGCGCTTTGAAGACGGGCGCACGGTCACCAAGGCCGATATCGAGGCCCTGGCCGCCTGGGTGCAGACCGGCAAATCCAGCCACGAGATCCAGTACCGCCCCGCGCGCGTGCTTATGCAGGACTTCACCGGCGTGCCCGCGGTGGTCGATCTGGCCGCCATGCGCGACGCCACCACGGCGCTGGGCGGTGACCCGACCAGCGTCAACCCGCTGGTGCCGGTGGATCTGGTGATCGACCACTCGGTGATGGTCGATTATTTCGGCCATGCTGACAGCTTCGAGCGCAATGTGGCGCGCGAGTACGAGCGCAATGGCGAACGCTACAAATTCCTCAAATGGGGTGCTGGCGCGTTCGATAATTTTCGTGTCGTGCCGCCGGGCACGGGCATCTGCCACCAGGTCAATCTGGAATATCTCGCCCAGACGGTCTGGACCAAAGATGAAGACGGCGTCACCTATGCCTTCCCCGATACGCTGGTCGGCACCGACAGCCACACCACCATGATAAACGGCCTGGCCGTTCTGGGCTGGGGCGTGGGCGGTATCGAAGCCGAAGCCGCCATGCTGGGCCAGCCGGTCTCCATGCTGATCCCTGAGGTGGTCGGCTTCAAGATGACCGGCAAGCTGCCCGAGGGCGCGACCGCCACCGACCTCGTCCTCACCGTCACCCAGATGCTGCGCAAGCGCGGCGTGGTGGGCAAGTTCGTGGAGTTCTTCGGCCCCGGTCTCGACACCCTGTCGCTGGAAGATGCCGCCACCATTGCCAACATGGCGCCGGAGTACGGTGCGACGTGCGGCTTCTTCCCGGTGGACAACGAAACGCTGGCCTATCTCACATCCACCGGCCGCGATGGCGACCGCGTGGCGCTGGTGGAAGCCTATTCCAAGGCGCAAGGCATGTTCCGCCCCGATCGCCAGGACGACCCGGTCTATACCGACACGCTGGCGCTGGATCTGGGCTCGGTGGTTCCCTCCCTGGCCGGTCCCAAGCGGCCCCAGGACCGGGTTGCGCTCACCGACGCCGCCGACGCCTTTGCCAGCGCGCTGGCTGGCGAGTTCGGCAAGGCCGAAGACGGGGCCCGGCGCGTCAAGGTGGAGGGTACTGACTATTCCATCGGCCATGGTGATGTGGTGATCGCCGCGATCACGTCGTGCACCAACACCTCCAACCCGTCCGTGATGCTGGGCGCCGGCCTGGTGGCGCGCAATGCGCGCAAGCGCGGTCTCAGGGTGCGGCCCTGGGTGAAGACCTCGCTGGCACCGGGCTCCCAGGTGGTCACCGACTATCTCGCCCGCGCCGGACTGCAGGACGATCTGGATGCCATGGGCTTCAATCTGGTGGGCTATGGCTGCACCACCTGCATCGGCAATTCAGGCCCGCTGCCCGAACCGGTCTCGGCGGCCATCAAGGACGGCGATCTGGTCGCGGCGTCGGTGCTGTCGGGCAACCGCAATTTCGAAGGCCGGGTCAGCCCGGACGTGCGCGCCAACTATCTGGCAAGCCCGCCTCTGGTGGTCGCCTATGCCATTGCGGGCACCATGAACATCAATCTGACGCAAGACCCGATCGGTTATGGCGACAATAACGAGCCGGTCTATCTCAAGGATATCTGGCCGAGCTCGGCGGAAATCGCCGAGGTGGTCCGCCAGGCCGTGACGCCGGAGATGTTTGCCAGCCGCTATGCCGACGTGTTCAAGGGCGACGCCATGTGGCAGTCCATCGAGACCGCCAAGGACCTCACCTATAACTGGCCGGACAGCACCTATGTCGCCAACCCGCCCTTCTTCGAGGGCATGTCGCGCGACGCCGCTGCGCCGGGCGATGTGACCGATGCCCGCATTCTGGGCCTGTTCGGTGATTCCATCACCACCGACCACATCTCGCCGGCCGGCGCGATCAAGGCTTCCAGCCCCGCCGGGCGCTGGCTGCAAACCCATGGCGTGGAGCCGTTGGAGTTCAACTCCTATGGCGCGCGGCGTGGCCATCACGATGTGATGATGCGCGGCACCTTCGCCAATATCCGCATCAAGAACCAGATGGTCCCCGGCGTCGAAGGCGGAGTGACCCTTCATCACCCGTCGGGCGAGCAGATGTCGATCTATGACGCCGCCATGAAATACGCCGAGGACAGCCGCCCGCTGGTGGTGTTCGGCGGCAAGGAATACGGCACCGGCTCCTCGCGCGACTGGGCGGCCAAGGGCACGCGCCTTCTGGGCGTGCGCGCGGTCATCACCGAGAGCTTTGAACGCATCCACCGCTCCAACCTGATCGGTATGGGCGTGCTGCCGCTCCTGTTCAAGGACGGGCAGAGCTGGGCGTCGCTGGGCCTGACGGGTGACGAGACCATCACCCTGCAGGGCGTGGCCGAGCTTGCCCCGCGCGGCGATGTGCAGGCCAGTATCACCCGCGCCAATGGCAAGGTGGAGACGCTGGCCCTGCGTGCCGCCATCGATACCGAGAACGAGCTCGACTACTTCCGCAATGGCGGCATCCTGCACTACGTCCTGCGCCAGCGCGCCGCGGCGTAAGGCGCTTTAGCTGTCTGACAGACAAAACCCCGGCGGAGCGATCCGCCGGGGTTTTTCATGCGCGCTGGTCTCGGGATTTGTGATCTGCCGGTTTGACACAAATCGGCTTGTGTCAAACGAAACGCGTTTCATTTGACATTTATGGGCCGGGCTCACGCCCCCAGCACCTCACCCTCGCGCGCTGGCGGTCTCGGCGGGTTGCGCCAGTGGCGGATCAGCGGGAACAGGCCGGCGAGGATTTGAGCCGCCAGGCCCAGCTGGTGGCGCGGCTCGGCGTAGAGCGCCAGATGGGCCATCACCGTGCGCCCGGCCAGCATCTGGGACAGGACAATTTCGCCGATCAGCAACAGGACGACCGCCACCGCGCCCATGGCGCCGGCCCCGGCGCGGGTCAGCTCGCGGCCCTCCATCGCCATGCCGGTCAGGTGCCAGGCGGCGTAAAGGATCACCGGCAGCTCGATCAGAAGCGCCGGCCAGGGCCCGAGCCAGGGCTCGAACAGAAGTGTGCGAAAACCGCCCAGCACAATGCCCAGCGCCAGCAGGCAGGCAGCATAGATCAGACCGGCAATGAGGGCGGGGCGCATGGGGATGTCCTGCAGACGGGATCAGAATCAGACGCCGCGCGGACTGCGTCTCCGCGCGGCGTCCTTTAGATCAGGTCTGCGGGCCTGAGTCAGCCTGCGTCCTTGAGATTGACCGCCTTGGGCCCCTTGCCCCGATTGTCGGGCTCGGTGTCGAAGGACACGCGCTGGCCGTCGCGCAGATCGGCCATGCCGGCATCCTTGACCGCGGTGATGTGGACGAACACGTCCTTGCCGCCATCGTCCGGGGTGATGAAACCGAAGCCCTTGTCAGCGTTGAAGAACTTCACAATACCAGTCGTCATGAGGAGGAGCCCTTTTCCCGTCGCTGCGCGGCGTCCCGCGCAATAAGGCTACGCCCGCGGCGTCCCGCGTGCGGCATGCGGCCTGGGGGGTCGGGGAAGGAACAAGTCTCTGGCGCAAGGGTGTCCGGTCGTCTCGCTAGGCTTCACCGGGCCTTGTTCAGGCCGCTCGTGCGATCCAAACTATGCCTCAAACCGGTTCGCGTCACAAGCGTGTGAAAAACCGGCGCGATTGCAAACCCTTGCGTTCAAGGAGCCCCATGTCCCGACACCGCCAGCGCCGGCAGGCGATCCGCGAGGCGCGCCGGCTCCGCGAAAGCGGACCTGACGCCGGCGCGGCCATGCGCCTGGCCGTCATGGTGGCCATGGTGCTGATTGCGCTGGCCGTTGCGGCGGGCTTTCAGGGCGAGCGCCTGGCCAGTGCTGCCGCGGGTGCGCTCTCCGGCCTCGAGCCACTGGCCCGGCCGGTGTGGCTGGGTGCCAGCCTTCTGGAGCTGGGCGTGGCCGCCCTCATCGCGATCATTGCAGGCGTACTGGTCTGGCGCGCCTTCCGCCGCTGAAACCGGGCGGGTTCAAAGACTTGTCTTTCTGCGCGCTTGGGGGGAGGGTCAGGCCGTTCACACTTGCGCGCCGCCACCCATGGCGCGCCCACACGGGGAAGGATGCTCCATGGACCTCACCGGCAAAACCGCCATTGTCACCGGCGCGGCCAGCGGCATCGGCAAGGCGATTGCCACCGCCCTGCATGCCAGGGGCGCGAAGATCGCGGCCATTGATCTCGACGGGCCGGGCGCGGACGCCACGGGCGCGGCGCTGGGCGGGTTCGGCGCGCGCGTCGATGTCACCGACGAGGCGGCGCTCACGCGCTTCATCAACAGAACAGAGCGCACGCTGGGGCCGGTGGACATCTATATCTCCAATGCCGGGATCGGCGTCACCGACGGGCCCGGCTGGGGCGCGGGCGATGCGGCCAACGCCTCCTGGCAGGCTTGCTGGGACGTGAATGTCATGGCCAGCGTCTATGCCGCGCGCCATCTGGCCCGGTCCATGGCCACGCGCGGCGGGCATTTCCTGATCACCGCCTCGGCCGCCGGGCTGTTGTCCCAGATCGGCGACGCGCCCTATTCGGCCACCAAGGCGGCGGCGGTGGCGTTTGCAGAGAGTCTCGCCATCACCCATGGCGATGACGGGCTGATCGTCCACTGCCTGTGCCCCGAAGGCGTGCGCACGCCGCTGGTGGCGGGCGTGGAGGGCGGGGCCCAGGGCCTGTCGGGCTATATCGAGGCGGATGAGGTGGCTGACGCCGTACTGGCTGCCATGGCCGAAAAGCGCTTCCTGATCACCACCCATGCCAACACGGTGCAGTACGCCGCGCACAAAGGCGCAGACCGCGACCGCTGGGTGGCCGGCATGCGCAAGCTGCGCCGTCAGGTGATGGCCAGCAATCACGGACGCCCGATGTAGGGCTCAGCCCCTCAGCTGAAACGTCACCGGATCGCAGAAGCTGCGCACGTCGAACAGGCGCGGATCGGTGATGATGTCGCTGGGGCGCAGCGGCGCCGACAATTCCAGCCCCGCCAGCGAGCGCGCCCGCGACAGCGCCACATAGGCCTGGCCGTGGGCAAACAGGCGGCGCGAGACATCGAGATACACGCGCTCCAGGGTCAGGCCCTGCGCCTTGTGAATGGTCATCGCCCAGGCGAGCCGCAGCGGATATTGCGCGTAGGAGCCCACGCGCTCGCGTTTCAGCCCGCCTTCGGCGCCCGGCGCCACGGCATAGCGCGTGCGCTCCCAGCTGACCGGCTCCACGCGCACGCTCTCGCCATTGACCCGCACCATCACCGCGCCGTCGCCAAAGCCCGTGACCTCGCCGATCGAGCCGTTGACATAGCGCCCGCCCGGATCATTGCGGATCAGCATGACGCGCGCGCCGGTTTTCAGGATCAGCGGGTCTTCGGTGGGAAACAGGCGCGGATCGAACTCGCCCTCCACCTTGCCGGAAAACCCGCGCGGTTCGCCCACCAGCGCGTCCAGGCGCGCCTGATTGATCGCGGACGCGGCCTGATTGGTGGCGGTGAGCACGACATGGGTCTCGCTGGCCTGAAGCCCTGAGCGCGCGCTGACGCGTTCATTGAGCTGGGCGGCCTGATCATTGTCCAGCGCGCCTTCGCGCACGGCGTTCAGGATGTCGATGAAATCGCTGTCAGCCTGGCGGTGCACCTGGCTCAGCTCCAGAATGGAGAACCCGGCCTCGCGGAAGGCCGGGGCGTGAAAGAAGAACGGCCCGCCATACATGTCTTCCAGATGAGCCGCCTCCTCGCCCTGGATGACCGGCGGCAGCTGGGCCAGATCGCCCACCAGCACCATGCGCACCCCGCCAAAGGGCGCGTTGGTTCCCCGGTTGAGGCGCAGGCTGGTATCCACCGCCTGCATCACATCGGCGCGCACCATGGAGATCTCGTCGATCACCAGCGTGGTCAGCGCCCGCATGGCTGCACCATTGCGCCCGCGGCGCACATCATGGGGCAGGATCAGGCGCGGCGGCAGCTGGAAAAAGGAATGCAGCGTCTGCCCGCCCGCGGCCATGGCCGCCACGCCGGTGGGCGCCAGCACGGCAGCCCGCGTGCCCATGGCGCGCAGGATCGCGCGCGTCACCGTGGTCTTGCCCGTGCCCGCCCGGCCGGTCAGGAACAGGTGCGCGCCGCCGCGCACCGCCAGCGCAAACGCCGCCTGCTGTTCCGGTGACAAGTCTGGCTGGGGCGCTGCAGGGGTCATGGCCGCTCGGCTCTAGGGGGATGGGCCGCCACCCTGCCCCGCTTCGTCAGGCAGGGCCAGCGCGCGATGTGGGTTGCCCGCCAATCCGGCTGGCCTTGGCGTGCGTATTGAGGCAAGACGGGGCGGCCAGACAGCGGAGCAATCAATCATGACCAATACCCCGGCCAGCCCGGACCCGTCCGGCGAGCCTGCAGCCCGGTCCAACGGCCAGACCCTGGGTCAAGGCTCGAAACTGCTGGTGGATATCGGCCCGGCGGCCGTATTCATGATCAGCTACAATGTCGCCGGGCGCATTGTGGAGGACGGGGCGATCTACTGGGCCACCGGCCTGTTCATGGCTGCCACGGCCATTGCGCTGGTCGCGGCCCTGATTTTCCAGAAGCGCTTCCCGCCCATGCTGGTGGTCACTTTCGTGATCGTCACGGGCTTCGGGGCGATGACGCTGTATCTGCAGGATCCGGTGTTCGTCTTCATCAAGCCGACCATCATCAATCTGATCTTCTCGCTGTCGATCCTGTTCTCCATCGCGTTCGGCTTCAATGTCTGGCAGGCGCTGTTCGGCTCGATCTATTCGATGCCCGAGCGCATCTGGACGATCCTGGCCATCCGCTGGGCGCTGTTCTTCGCCTGCCTGGCTTTGCTGAACGAGGTGTTGTGGCGCCACATCACCGATTCAGCGGCGGACCCGGCCTTCATGGAGGCGGCACGCTGGTTTGCGGGCTTCGAGATCACGGAAAGCTTCTGGGTGAATTTCCGCTTCTGGGGCACCTATCCGATTTTCTTTGTCTTCGTGCTGCTCAACGTGCCCATCACGCTCAAACACGCCAAGGAACCCGAGGCCAAGGGTGCCGCGTCCGCAGGGTGAGGGGCTGTCCGCAGCCCGCGCTTGCGCCCCGTCACGGCGCTGTGACTTCAATGTGTGTGCGCTTTGAGCTAGCACAGGGGTCATGATCAACGCGCTTGCCCCTTTTCTGATCGCCCTGGCGCTGGTCCAGTCCAGCGGCCAGCCGCGTCCGGCTGAGTCCGAAGCCACCCCTGCGCCCGCTGGCGCGCTGGTGGTGGCCGAGCTGTTTACCAGCCAGGCCTGCCGCTTCTGCCCGGCTGCCAATGACTGGCTGGCGCTCGCCGGAGAGCGCGAGCACGTGCTGGCGCTGGCCTATGGCGTGGACTATTGGGACGCGATGTATAACTGGCCGGACGAGTATGCCCGCCCCGAGTTCGTCGAGCGGCAGAAAGCCTATGTGGACGCCGGCGAGGCGCGCCGGGTGTTCACCCCGCACCTGGTGATCAATGGCGGGCCGGAGCGCATGCGCTTCTCGCCCGAACGCGCCGAAGAGGCGCTGGCGGCGGCGTCTTTTCTGGCGGTGCCGGAGGCCCGGGTTGAGAACAATGTCATCACCATCCGTCTTGACGGGCCGCGTCTCGACGCACCGGCGGATGTCTGGGTGATGCATTATACGCCCGGTGCCGAGACCCGCCTGATCGGGAGCGGCGGCAATGCCGGGCTGGAGATGACCCATTACAACATGGTGCGTGCCATCGCCCATGCCGGTCACTGGCCGGGCGGGAGCGCCACGCTCAGCACGCCTGCGCCGCAGAGTGGCCAGTCCAGCGCCGTGCTGGTGCAGACCGGCCCTGGCGGGCGCCTGATTGGCGCCGTGCGGGTCCAGGCCGGCGCGTCCGGTTCCCGGGACTAAGCGGGTGGTCTAGGCGCCCAGCGCGCGTTGCACCCAGCCCAGCGGGCCGGTGAAGGCCAGCGGGCCATCGCTCACCGCCAGCGCGATGCACACCGCTCCGGCTTCGGCCACCGGCTTGTGCTCGGTGTCGGGGTCCGCCGCGCACAGCTCCCCCGTGCCATAGCGGTCAATCCCGTCATGGAAGGCACCGGTCAGCACCAGGGTGAACTCGCGCCCGTCATGGCCGTGGCGCGGCACGCCGCGGCCCGGTTCCAGACGGATCAGCTCGGCCTTGGCGCGGCCATCGTCCATCAGCATCATGGTGCGCACGCCGGGTCCGGCAAACTGCCAGGCCGCCCCGCGCTCCAGTGCCAGATCGCGAACCGGGCCAGGCAGGTCGAGAAGCTCGCTCAGGGCCTTGCCCGCCGCCTGGGCCGCGCGCTGCGCTGCCAGATCGCCCATGCCGGGTTTCAGCGATGCTTCGCCCAGGCCGGCTTCTTCCGCATCGATGGCCGCCAAGACCTGGGTCAGGGCCGTGTCGCGCACCGGTGCGGGGGCAATCGTCTCCAGCATCACGCCGGACACCGCTTCGGCGGCCGCGCGCTGGCGCGCCACGTCATCATTCACGCACGCCTGCGCATCCAGCAAAAGGCTCATGGGTCCCGACAGGACACCGGATGCGTACGCCGCATAAAGCTCGTCACCGAGAGGATGATTGGTCATGGGCATGATCACTCAATTGCCGCGCCGGCATGCCGCGGATCAGGCTGTGCATATTGACCGCGCGCGCGCGGCTTCAAGGGGCGGTCCCCAGTTGGTCCCAATTCTGCCATCACGGGTCACAACGCGTCCGCATCGAGCACCCGGCGCAACTTGTCGAAGGCCAGCCGCAGGCGCGATTTCACCGTTCCCAGCGGCGCGCCGATACGCTGGGCGATGTCGCGGTGGGACAGGCCGTCAAAGAAGGCCAGCCGCAACAGCGCCACCTGGTCTTCAGGCAGATCCGCCAGCGCCTCGCGCACACGGGCGTCTCGCGCCCCGGCATGGGCCGCCTCGTCCGGGGCTTCAAAGCTGGTGGGATGCAAGGAGGGATCGGCCTCGTCCAGCGCGGGCTTGGCCGCGCGCCGGGCCGCATCAATGCGCCGGTTGCGCGCGATGCGGAAAATCCAGGTGGAGGCCGAGGCCTGGCGGCTGTCAAACTGGCCGGCCTTGCGCCAGACGGTCAGCATCACCTCCTGGGTCAGCTCCTCAGCCAGGGAATCATTGGCGTTCAGGCGGATCAGATAGGCTTTGACCCGGGGTGCGTAGAAATTGAACAGGGACGCAAACGCGCTGCGGTCACGCGCCGCCACCGCTTCGACCAGACGGTCAAGCGCATCCCGGTCAAGAACCGGCTCTGTCGTGGCGGGCGCATCGGGCAAGCAGCACCTGATTGTTCCGTGTGACCGTCATCACACAGGTTCGGAGAGGATTTATCAACCCGCATGGCCTTGAATCCGCCCTCAAGCCCCGGTCTAAAGCCGGACAAGACCTCGCGCCAGTGTCACCGGCACCGCAGCCTGATCCACAAAGAGAGCCCGCCCATGCGTTTGTCCGCCATAATTTGCGCCAGCCTGTTCAGCCTCACGGCTTTCGCGGCGGTGTCCGCGCCGGCACAGGCGTCTGCCGGCGCCGAGCCGGTATTTCGCGCCGCCCACAATGCCTGGCGCGTCTTCACCCGGGGCGAGGGCGCAGACCGCTATTGCTACGCGGTGAGCCGGCCCAGCGAGTCCCTGCCCGCCAATGTCACTCACGGGGATGTGTTCTTCTTCGTGGCCAGCTGGGCGTCCGGTGCTGCGCGCGAACAACCCAGCTTCATGGCCGGTTATCCGCTGCGTCCCGACAGCCCGCCGCGCGCCCGCGTTGGCTCTGACCGCTTCACCCTGTATGTCTCGCGCAATGAAGGCTTTGTCGAGCTGGAGCGCGATTCCACGCGGCTGGTGAATGCCATGCGTCAGGGATCATCCATGCGCGTGGAAGCCACCAGCGATCGTGGCACCGCGACGGTGTATGAGTTTTCACTGTCGGGCGTCACCGCTGCCCTGCGCCAGGTCAATGAGCTGTGCCGCTGATCGCGTTGTGACGGATCAGTCGCCCGCCGCCATCGCCGCGCGGACCGCCACCGCCGTATCGGGCTGGTCGGTGAACACGCCATCCACGCCGAGTGCATAGAGCGCCATCAGCTCGTCCGTGACGCTGGCACCGGTATGGGGTGCCCGGTCGTCGCGTACTGTCCAGGTGTGCACCGCCAGACCCAGTTCGTGGGCGCGCTCCAGATACCCCGTGCTTGACCCGTCCGGGTTCACAAGCACCGATTTATGCGGCCCCACCGCGTTGGCGAACTGGGCAATTTCCTCCAGCGACAGGCCGCCGGCATTGTACCCTGCCTCATCCGGCCCGCCATAGAGCATGGCCAGCGTCACCGGCGTCAGCGGGCGCAGGCGCTGAAGGAAGCCCGGATCAAAGCACTGGATGATGATGGGCGCGTCCGCGCGGTTCAGCCCGCGCCGCTCCAGGACCTCCAGCAGCACGGGCAGGGGATCGAGCCCCATGGCGGCGTGTTCGGCGGGCAGTTTCACTTCCGGCTCGGTGGGGATGGTGCAGCCGCATTCGGCTTCCAGCTCTGCCACCAGATCGAGGAAATCATCCAGCGTCAGGACCGGGTCCTGATCATTGTATTGTGTGGAGCGGTCCTCGAACACCTGACGCACCCGCAAGGCGCGCAGCTCGTCGGCGGTAAAGTCCATCACCCACCAGTCCTCGCGGCCCATCAGGGACCGGCGCCGGTCGGCGAATTCCGGCCGGTCCGCGATATCGGTGGAGGTGGACAGATAGGGATCATGGCGCACGATCAGCTGGCCATCCGCCGACATCATCAGATCGGGCTCGAGAATGTCCGCGCCCTGTTCAAACGCCAGACGGTAGGCGCTCTCGCTGTGTTCGGGCCGGTAGCCCGAGGCCCCGCGATGGGCGATCACCCGCGGCGCGTCCCCGGTCAATGTCGCCCAGCGCGGCGCGGGATCGGGCGCGGCGTCAGGGGCGGTTGTACCGGGCGCAGGTGCCGGCCCGGTGCAGGCGGCCAACAGGGTACAGGCGGCCAGCATCAGTATACGGATCATCACGGGATATGCCTCCGGTCACACGAATCTGCCGCGCAGATTAGACGCACCGGAGCCCGTCTGCGCGTGATGTTTTCGTGACGCAGCACGGCCGCCGTCCGGCCCCCCGCTAGAACAGCGAGAAGGCCAGATCGCGGATGGTATCAAAGCTCCACAGGCCCGCCATGGCACCCAGCACCAGCACCAGAAGGATTTTCCACCGGTGGGCGCGTATCCCGCGCCGCATCAAATTGAACCCTGCCAGCGTGGCACGCCAGCCCACAATGCGCACCGGAACGCCGATCGCCAGGCTGGCCGTCAGGGCCAAAGCCACCATTACAAGCTCTGCAGGATAAGCTGCCAGCATCACGCCCTCCCCAAACTGCTGGGCCCTCCAGGCCCCACGCGCTCATCACGCCCGGTGCCGGGCGAATGAAAGCTGAAGGCGCCGTTCAGGTCCGGTTCAACCGTTCAGCGCCCGCCGCGCGGATTGATCGGTTCATCGGCCGGGCCCGGCCCGCCCGGCTGTGCCGAGCCGCAATAAGGCCAGCTGCCGGTATTGGGCCCGCGATCGGGACACACGCTCTCGCCCTCGGGCATCAGCGCACAGGCCCCCAGCGCCATCGCGCCAAGCCCCGCCGCCGCGATGACACGCGCGGCGCGCCGCGCATTCCGGTATCCACCCATCTGATCAGACCCCTCAATCTGCTTGATCGCCATGATCACCCGCCCGGCCCGCGCGGGCAAGGCGGGATTTGTCCGCCCCCGGTTCACGCGCCCTTAACCACGCCCGCGCTTTGTGGAGGGTCTGCATCACGGTGACAGGACGAGCGTCCATCCATGCCTCAACATCAGAGCCCGCGCCCGTATTCGCGCGCGCGTCCGCCGCGCAAGGGCGGGGCGTGGCGGGGAGTGTTCCGGCTGTTCGCCGCGGCCATGGTGCTGGTCACGCTGGCGGGCGGGGCGTGGCTGACGGGACTGGCCCGCAGCCTGCCCGATCTCTCGGCGCTCGAGCCCGCACCGCGCACCGGCGAGATCATGCTGCTGGACCGCAGCGGGCGCACCATCGCCCGGCGCGGCGAGGTCAGCCATGGCGCGATCCGCGCCGCAGCCCTGCCCGAAACCCTCACCCTGGCAGTCCTCGCGGTGGAGGACCGGCGTTTCTACAGCCATTTCGGCATTGACCTGATCGGCACCGCGCGGGCCGCACTGGCCAATGTCCGGGCCGGCCGGGTGGTGCAGGGCGGCTCCACCATCACCCAGCAGCTGGCCAAGAATTTGTTCCTCACGCCTGACCGCACCCTGCGCCGCAAGGCGCAGGAGATGATGCTGGCTTTGTGGCTGGAGCAGCGCTTCACCAAGGACGAGATCCTCGCCCTCTATCTCAACCGGGTCTATTTCGGGGCCGGTGCCTGGGGGGCCGAAGCCGCTGCCCGGCGCTATTTCTCCAAGAGCGCGCACGAGCTGAGCCTGGGTGAAGCGGCCCTGCTGGCCGGCCTGCTCAAAGCGCCGTCGCGCTATGCCCCCACCTCCGACGCTCTGCGCGCGTCCGTGCGCGCCACTGTGGTGCTGGATCTGATGCTGGCCACCGGCCGCATCACGCAGGCCGAGCGCATTGCGGCGGCCGAGGCACCCATCCGCGTGTCGCGCGGCAATGCCAGTCCCGGCGCGGGCTGGTTCGCCGACTGGGTCCTGCCCCAGGTGCGCGAGCGCCTGCCGGGCCAAACCGGGGACCTCATCGTCCACACCACGCTGGACATCGCCGCCCAGCGCGCCGCTGAAACCGCCCTCAGCGAGGGTCTGACCGATCCGGCGCTGGCGCTGGGCGCAGGTGCGGGCGCGCTGGTGGCGCTCGATCATACCGGCGGTGTGGCGGCCATGGCCGGAGGCGCGGACTATGTGCGCTCGCCCTTCAACCGCGCCGTCAGCGCGCGCCGCCAGCCCGGCTCGGCCTTCAAGCCCTTCGTGTATGCCGCCGCCTTTGAAGGCGGGCTGACCCCGGACGATGTGTTCCTCGACCAGCCGGTGAGCTATGGCAGCTGGTCGCCGGAGAATTTCAACGGCCGCTATGAGGGTGCCCTGACGCTGGAGACAGCGTTTGCGCGCTCGTCCAACTCGGTGGCTGTGCAGGTATCCGAAGCCACCGGGCGGGGCTGGGTGCTGCGCACCGCGGCGCGCATGGGCCTGACCAGCCCCATCGCCAATACGCCATCGGCCGCCCTGGGTGCCTATGAAGTGACGCCGCTGGAGCTCATTGGGGCCTATCTGCCCTTCATGAATGGCGGGCGCGCGGCGCCGCCCTACGCCATCCGGTCCATCACGGCGCCGGACGGCACAGTGCTCTGGAGGCGCGAGGAGACGCCAGGCCCGCTGGTGCTCGCCGGCCGCGTGGTCATCGACATGGACCGCGTGTTCGAGGCCGCCGTGGAGACCGGCACCGGGCGCGGCGCGCGGGTGCCGGGCCGGGCGGTGCGCGGCAAGACCGGCACCACCAATGGCCATCGCGATGCCTGGTTCGCCGGCTGGTCTGAAGGCCTGGCCGCCGTGGTGTGGATGGGCAATGACGATTTCACCCCGACCGACGACGCGCTGGGCGGCGCCGGGCCGGCGCGCATTTTCGCCCGTTTCATCAATGCCGCCCCGGCCTGGCCCGCCCCGCTGGACGCCTTGCTGGTCCAGCCCGCCCGCCCCGATGACCCCATTGCCGCGCTGCTGGCCCCCGCCGATCCCGCCCCGGTGCCCGCGCCCGTGCGCGACGCTGATCCGGCCTCTGACCCCATCGCCGCCCTGCTGGGACGCATGGACGGGGGGTGAGGCGTGGCGGTTTTTGGGGGTGCGCGCGCGCGCTGCGCCCGTTAGACTTGCGGCTCGCTTGCCAACAAGAGGGGACGCCACCGTGACGCCGCACGTGACCAAACTTGCCCGCATGTCAGCCTTTGCCTCCGCCGCGGCTCTGGCCCTGGCGCTCGCCGCCTGTGGCGCAGAAGAGACCGGCGAGGGGCCACGCACCGAGGTGACCGAAGCCCAGATCGAGGAAGGTCTCGACGCACTGGGCTTTGCGCGCTCCGACCTGTTCGCCGCCAGCGAGGCCGGGATCGAGAACGGGGTCGCCGTCTATACCGGTCTCACCAGCGCTGACGGTGAGGCGGCCGGCCGCATCGGCCGTGTCTCCATCGGCGCGCCCCGGGTCGAGGATGGCGTCACGCGCTTTGACTGGCTGGAGGCCGAAGACCTGCTGGCCGGTGGCGAGGATGGTGACGGCATTGCCCGTGTGGCCCGCCTGCGCGCCGACCGCCCGGGCGCGGCCCTGTCGCAAGCCATCGCCGACCTGATCAATGGCCGCACAGACGCGGACGGCTACACGCTGCCCTCGCGCAATGGCGCCGACTACACGTTCGACGAGCTGTCCCTGTCGGGCCTGTCCTTCACGGCCAATGAAGAGAATGAAGACCCCGTCGGCGGCACCCTGGCGCGCGCGGCGCTCGAAGCGTTCGATGGCGAGCGGCTGGGCCGCGCCGTGATCGAGGGCCTGTCCATCACCGGAGACGACGCGGATGCCGGGGCGCTGGTGCTGCGTCTCGATGAGTTCGCGCTCACGGGTCTGGACGCCCTGTTCGTTGACGTGCTCCTGAATCTGGACGGGGACGGGCAGGTCCGTACCGGGTTTGACGGCCCGTTCGGCGATGCCATGGCCAGCATGATGCGTCCTACCGGCGCGTTTGAAAGCATCGCCGTGCGCGGCATGGAGGTGCGCGCCGCCGGCGCCCGCATCGGCATGCCCACGCTGGACATGCGCTACGAGACAAGGCGCGATGACAGCGTCGACATCATCGCCGAGATGCCGCAGCTGACCGTGGCGCTGTCATCCGATACGCCCGAGACCGCCCAGGCCGCCCAGATGCTCGCCTCCATGGGCTATGAGGCGCTGGAGTTCTCGCTCTACAGCCGCTCGCGCTACGACCCGGCCACCGACCGCGCCACCGTCGCGCTGGAGGATTACCGGTTCGAGCTGAAGGACGGGCTGCGCCTCTCCATGGCCCAGGACGTGACCGGCCTGCAGGCCTATGCCGACGCCACGGCCGCGGTCATGACCGAGATGATGGCCGCCATGGAAGACAATCCGGACGCGCCTGACACGATCATGAACGAGCGCCTGATGGAGGCCTATGGCGCGCTGCAGATTCACTCCATGACCCTGCGCATCGACGACCTGAACCTGCTCGAACGCGTCATGACGCTGAACGCGCAAACCCAGGGCGTCACCCCCGAACAGGCGCGCATGCAGGCCGCCACCATGATGGGTCTGGGCATCGCCATGGGCGGCGGCATGCTGCCCGAGGGCCTGGCCATCGAGCTCGGCGCCGCGCTCAGCGCCTTCATCAACCAGGGCGGCGCGGTGGAAATCAACCTCAACCCCGCCGCCCCCGTGGGCATGGACCGGCTGATGAATGTCGCCGAAGACATGAGCGTGCTCAGAGAGCTCGGCCTCACCGTCCGGCACATCCCGGCGGAGTAGGGGAGGGGGCGGTTAGGCCCGCCTGCTGCGAGACGCAAGACTGATACAGCGCCCGTCCGGCTTCGCGCCGGGCGGGCGTTTTGCGTTGCGCCTTGCACGTGAGAGCGTGTCCGGCTGTCCTGATAAGCGCGGGCGGCGCTCCGGCGTCCGCCCGCCTCCGCCTCAGCCGCAATCGGCGTAGCGGCTCGTTTCACAACGCTGGGCCAGGGACTGGGCGCTGGCGATCTGGTTTTCGGTCATCCGGCCGGCGATGAGGTCGCCGTATTCCTGGCCGGTCTCGTCGCCGGCGAAGGCCGCCAGGCTAAACCAGGCCAGGGCGCGCACATCGTCCTGGGCGACCCCGTCCCCGTTGGCGTGCATCACGCCGTAATTGCTGCAGCCTGTAGCGCTGCCGCCTTCGCACGCCTGACGGTAGAGCGCGGCGGCCTGGGATGGATCCTGGCGGACATACCGTCCGATCTCGTACAGGAAGCCAAGCTCGTTGCAGGCCTCCGCCGTGCCCTGCTCGCAGGCCTGTTCATAGCGCGCGACCGTGACGGCGCGATTGCGCCCGGCATGCCGGCTGCGGAACACGCTGGCACCGACGCAAGACACATCGTGGCGCTCGCAACCCAGACGGTCCAGCGCCGCGCGGCTGCGTGCATCCCCGGCTGCCTCCGCCGGCCCCGGCAGGCCGGCCAGCAACAGACCGGCACCCAGCACCGCACCGGTAAAACAGGTTTGGGTTTTCATGACTTGACCCCCCGCTATGGTATCGCGTCACATCACACGCGGTGCAACCATAGCATCAAAAGGCGCCTGACACGAGAATTAATGCGCGCGCCCCGCCGCAGGGCGGCTGGCCCCTAGGCCGCCTGCCCCTTGCGCGCCGGTTTCACGCCCGCCCGCGCATGCTGCGCCATGAACGCCTTCATCTTGGGCGCGATCTCTTCGCGGAAGCGGCGGCCATTGAACACGCCGTAATGGCCAACGTCTGGCTGGACATGGTCGAGGCGCATCGTGTCGGGAATGCCGGTGCACAGCGTGTGGGCGGCCTGGGTCTGGCCGATGCCGGAGATATCGTCGTTCTCGCCTTCCACCGTCATCAGGGCGATGTCGGTGATGGCTTCGGGGCGCACGGGGCGCCCGCCCACGGTGAACAGGCCGCGCGCCAGCTTGTGCTCCTGGAACACGTCATGGATGGTCTGGAGGTAGAACTCCTCGGTCAGATCCATCACCGAGAGATACTCGTCATAGAAGGCGCGGTGGCGCTCGGCGCTGTCGCCATCGCCGTCAATCATCTGGTTGAAATAGCGGTAGTGCGCGTCCACGTGCCGCTCATAGTTCATGTTGATGAAGCCGGTGAGCTGCAGAAAGCCCGGATACACCCGGCGCAGCCCGCCGGGATAGAACACCGGTACGGTCTGGATCAGATTGTCCCGGAACCAGGAATACGGGCGCTCTTCGGCCAGCTTGTTGGGCACGGTGGGCGATTTGCGCGCATCGATGGGCGAACCCATGAAGGTCATGGACGCCGGACGCATCGCGTCCTGGTCCTCGGCCATCAGGGCGATGGCGGCCAGCGTCGGCGGGCCGGGCTGGCACACCGCCACGACATGCACGCCCGCGCCGATGGTGCTGATCATCTCGCGCACATAGAGCGTGTAGTCTTCCAGATCGAACCGGCCCTCATTGAGCGCGACCATGCGCGCGTCCGACCAGTCGGTGATGTAGACCTCGGCATCGGGCAGGAAGGCCTGCACCGTGCCGCGCAGCAAGGTGGCGAAATGGCCCGACATGGGCGCGACCAGCAGGACTTTGGGATCGTTCAGCGCGCCGGGCTTCACGCCGCGCGCCTTGGCCAGCGCGCCCGCGTCGCGCTTGAAATGCAAAAGCCGGCAGAACGGTTTGGACCACACCGTCTCGATCTCGACGGGGATCGTCTGCCCCTCCACCACCAGCGGCTCCAGCGCCCATTCAGGCTTGCCGTACTGGCGCGTCAGGCTTTCAAACAGATCCGCCGACGCCGCCATGGCGCGTCCGGCCAGCGTCTCGCCAGCCGGATTGAGCGGATTGCGCAAGGACCGCCGCGTCATGTTGGCGGCGGCGCGCCAGGGCAGCATGGCCGCACGCGACATTTCAAGGAAGGAATAGAACATGGACGCGAACGGGCTCCATTGCGCCGCGGGCCGCGGCCTTAAATAGTCTGGTCTCGATTATGCCGGAGAGGTCTCAAGGAAGGCTTTCAGACGCGCCGCAACAACGGACGGTGCCGAGCCGTGGGGGAAAATCTCCACGAACCGCCCCTCACGGTCCATGAGATAGATGATCGAACTGTGATCCACCGTGTAGTCCGACGACACGCCGTCATCCTCCACCCGGGCAAAAAACACCCTGTAAGCACGTGCAGCATTGCGTACCTGATCCAGCGTTCCCGTCAAGCCCGTGAGGTTTTCCGGAAAGGCGGGCGCGGTGATGTATTGCGCCAGCAATTCGGGCGTATCGCGCTCGGGATCCACGCTGATCAGGATCGGCTGGAACTGCGCCCGCTCGTCCTCGCTCAGCTGCTCCAGTGCCGCGCCCATCACCTGCAGCGAGGCCGGGCACACGTCGGGACAATAGGTGAAACCGAAATAGATCAGCATGGGCCGGCCGGCGAAATCGGCGTCGGTGACCGTCTCGCCGCGATGATTGACCAGGGTGAAGGGCCCGCCCACCTGCGCCTCGCCGCTGGAGCGCACGGGCGCCGGCGCTGGCGGCGCGTCGGGATCGGCGGGTGCCGGACCGCGCAGCAGCGCTGCCCCCACCATCACTGCGGCAGCCAGCAGGGCTGCCGCAAAGGCCACCACCGGAATGAACCAGACCGGGCGTGTCTTGAAACTCATCTTGTCCTCATTCGTCTTGTTGTGCGTCTCTGGTACGCGTGCATCTGCCGGCACGCCGCGAGGGCGGGCGGGTGTTTGCCATCCTAACGCACGGGTGGCCCGTGCGGCCAAGGGTCCGCTTGACGCAGGCCCTGCGCTCCCGCTTGCTGGGCGCTGTTCAGGCCTTGCATGGCCCGCCCGTGTGGCGGTGTCGAGGCGGCGGGGCACCGGCCTCATCCCGCTGCCCGGGTCTTGCCCATGCCGTCCAACAGGAGCGCGCCGCCCATGACTGACAGCTTCAGCCCTGCCCGCGCCGCCATCGGCGCGCCCGACGATCCGGTGGATGGCGGTGATCTGGCGCCGGTATTTGGCCGGGTCCGCCTGCGCACGCTGATCTTCCTGCGCTGGCTGGCAGTGGCGGGCCAGACCGCGACGGTCCTGGGCGTGCATTTCGGTCTGGGGTTCCAGTTGCCGCTGGCCGGCTGCTTTGTGCTGATCGGTGCCAGCGCCGCGCTCAATGCGTTCTTGCCGGTCTTCGTTTCCACCCAGCGCCTGGCGCGTGACGGCGAGGCTTTCGCCCAGCTGGCCTTTGACCTCATTCAGCTGATGGCGCTGCTGGCCCTCACCGGGGGTCTGGCCAATCCGTTTGCCGTGATGATTGTCGGCCCGGTGGTGATCTCTGTGGCCGCCCTGCCGGCCCGCTGGTGGCTGTCGCTGGGGGCGCTGGCGCTGGCGGGCACCAGCGGGCTGGCGGTCTGGCATCTGCCCCTGCCCTGGTTGCCCGGCGAGGTCTTCGCCTTGCCGCCGCTCTACCTGGCCGCCACGGGGCTGGCGCTGGTCATCGCCATCGCCTTTACCGCCATCTATGCTTGGCGCGTGGCGGGCGAGGCGCGCCGCATGGGCGCGGCGCTGGCGGCGACCCAAGGCGTGCTGGCGCGCGAGCAGCGCCTGTCGGCGCTGGGTGCCCTGGCGGCCGCCGCCGCCCACGAGCTGGGCACACCGCTGGCCACCATCCAGCTCACCGCCAAGGAAATGCTGCGCGCGGCCACCGATCCCGAACTGAAAGAGGATGCCGAACTGCTGGTCTCCCAGGCCCAGCGCTGCCGCGAAATCCTCCAGCGCCTGTCCCAGATGCGCGATGCGGGCGACCGCATGCATGACCGGCTGGGCCTGAGCGAAGCCATGGAGGAGGCCGCCGCGCCGCTGCAGGGCGTGGGCGCGCCCATTTCCGTGCGCCTGTCGGCCCCGCTGGGGGAGGCGCGCGCCCCGGTGCTGCGCCGCCGGGTGGAGCTGATCTATGCGCTGGGCAATTTCATCGAAAACGCCGTGGACTTCGCCGATACGCGCGTCATCGTCACCGGCGCCTGGACGGCGCGCCATGTCAGCTTCACCGTGGAAGATGACGGGCCGGGCTTCCCGCCCGACATTCTGGCCAAGCTGGGCGAGCCCTATGTCACCACCCGCCAGGCCGAACCGGGTCATGGGGGGCTGGGTCTGGGCGTGTTCATCGCCATGACCCTGGCCCAGCGGGTCCAGGGCAAGGTGACCCTGTCCAACGCGCCGGGCGGCGGCGCGCGGGTGGAGATCACCCTGCCGCGCAGCGGCCTGGAAATCGAGGATTGAGGCGCAGGCGCAAGCCTTGTGCGGCGTTTTCACCACAAAGCCTTCGAAATCGGGTGCATATCGTCTAGTTAAGTCCCCAGACTGTTTTGTTCTGGCTGGAGACCCACGCCCCATGTCTGATCTGGTTTTGCCGGACGACGCCACCTTGCTCCTCGTCGATGATGACGCGCCCTTCCTCAACCGGCTCAGCCGCGCCATGACCGCGCGCGGCTTTGACGTCACCGCCGTGGGCAGCGTGGCCGAGGCCAAGGCCCGCGCGCGCAGCGCCCCGCCCGCCTTCGCAGTGGTGGACCTGCGCCTGGACGACGGCGACGGGCTGGACGTGGTGCGCACGCTTTACGCCGAGCGGCCCGATTGCCGCGTGGTGATGCTCACCGGCTACGGCAATATCGCCACCGCTGTGGCGGCGGTGAAATCGGGCGCCATTGATTATCTGTCCAAACCCGCCGACGCCGACGATGTGGTCAAGGCGCTGCTGGCCCTGCCCGACACCAAGCCCGAACCGCCGGAAAACCCGATGAGCGCCGACCGCGTGCGCTGGGAGCATATTCAGCGCGTGTTCGAGCTGTGCGACCACAATGTCTCCGAAACCGCCCGCCGCCTGAACATGCATCGCCGCACCCTGCAGCGCATCCTGGCCAAGCGGGCACCGCGCTAGCGCCGCCGCCCCGCGCGCCTGGGGCCGGCCGGGTCCGGACGAATCATCTGCACGGCTCGAACTTGAGGCTGGGCTATCCCGGTCTGATCGGGTACGAAAAAGCGGTCACAGCAGGCTGGAGACAGGGCTGCCGGCGCGGCGGCTGCGTGCGCAGCGGATTGGATCCGAGATGAAATCGAACAAGGCCCCCTCCATTCTCGCCCAGGACATTGTGATCATCGGGTCCATCGCGTCTGCGGGCGAAGTTCAGATCGACGGCCGGGTGGAAGGCGATGTCAGGGCCGGGTCCCTGATGATCGGTCAGAACGCTGTGGTGAAAGGCGATATCATCGCTGACACCCTGGCCGTTCATGGCCGTATCGAGGGCGTGGTGCAGGCGCGCAGCGTCGTGCTGGTGCCGCCGGCCTCGGTCCAGGGCGAGATTTCATACGATACGCTGACCATCCAGGGCGGGGCTGTCATGGACGGTGTGTGCCGGCGCGGATTTGATCCGGCGGCGCTGGACACGCCTGGCTCCGGCAGCGGCGGCCAGCTGCGCACAGGGCGCACCGGGCCGGATGTGCCGCCGCTGCGCCCTGTCTTGCTGGGCTTGCAGACACGGCCAAAGGACGGGCCCGGCCAAACCATCTGACAGGCCTGCATCCCGCGCGGCCCGTGCCGGCGTGCGCGAATGCTGTTTTGCCGTCCGTTCCGGCTTGAAGTCATCGCCCGGAGACGAGTAGGGTGAATCACCAAGTCATTAGAGTGCGGGGTCGTTTATGAGCAATGCGTCATCTTCCAAGCCTGGCAAGTCCGGCATTCCCGAGAGCGATGTGGAGTTGTCGTTCTTCATGGGCGAGAAATGCTCTGTAGAGGGTGCCACGCTTGACGTGGACGGTGCCGCGCGCATCGACGGCCAGTTCAGCGGCAAGCTGCGCGCGCTGCACCTGATCGTGGGTGAGCAGGGGCGTGTCGCCGGCGACATCTCCAGCGAGACCGCCGACATCATGGGCAGCGTGGAAGATACGTTGATCCTGTCGGGCAAGCTGATCATCCGTGAGGCGGGCCGCATTGAAGGCACGATCACCTACGGATCGCTGGAAGCCCACGAGGGCGCCCAGCTGATCGGCCAGATCAACACCCAGGGCCGCGCCAAGCGCACCGAAGGCGTATCCTCGCTGAGCAATCTGCAGGTCGCCATCGCCCAGGCGGCGTCCCAACCCGAACCCGAATCCGACCGGGAAGCCGAGCACGAAGACCCGAAGACCGACAAGAGCGACGGGCCCAACAGCTAGGTGGGGCCGTTTTACCGATCTGTTGACACCAGGCGAGCCCGGGAACCCGTCGTGACCTGCACCACCGTGATGTTTGCAAACGCAAAGGGTGGTGCCGGGAAAAGCACGATTGCCTTCCTCAGCGCCCTGCACTTTGCCGCAACCCATCACCGGCGCGTGTGCGTGGTCGATTTCGACCGTCTGCGCACCACCTACAACGCCGTGCGCCGATTCGCCGGATCGGGTGTCCAGTCCTTCTATCTCGCAGACGAGTATGGCGAGGGGCACAAGGTTGCGCCCGATGCCGTGCGCGCCGCGATCGACACCTGCCGGGCCGGCACCGACACCCTGTTCGTCGACACGCCGGCCGGTTTTCCCGCCGGCACCATGGTTCCGGCCATTGCGCCTGACATGATCTTTGTTCCGGTCTCGCTGTCGGATGCCGACATCATGGCCACCCAGGCCTATCTGCCCGAGCTGGACAGCGCAGCGTCCCAGCTGGCCGAGCTGACCGGCGTGCGGCCCCGCATCGTGATCGTGCCCAACCAGGTGTTCGGCGATGACGACACCCGGCGCCTGCGCGATATTTTCCGCGGCCGCTCCATCCAGATCGCTCCGGCGCTGCCCTTTTCGCGCACCTTGCGCGACGTTTTCCATTTCGAACCGGGCGATACCAATATCGCCTCGGTGTTCCGCGAAGACCGCGGCTTCTTCCAATGGATCTCGACCGAGATCGCCGCCCTCCATCAGGCCCGCTGACCCCGGCACGCCCGGTGCCGGACCAGGGGCGCATGCGCGGCCCGGTTGGCGCAAACTCGCGACTGCGGCTAGCCTTCACATGGCTCAAGGACCGCAAGGGCCGGGCTTTGAGCTTCGCCGACATCCAGGATTACCAGCGCATCATCAAGGTGCTCAGCGAGACAGACCGCATCATGGGCGAGATTGAATTGCCGCTGCCGGGGGCGGCCTGACCGGTCCCTCAAATGAGTCCCGGCGGGGCGTTTCGGCGCGCCGCTGGCGCGGCCGGACCTGAAAAGCGCGCTTTTGACTCCTTGCCGGGCCGCCATGACCTCCGTGCGCGTCTGTTGTGACTCCGAAACCGGGGCGTTTGACCCCTGAAAACAGCGATAATCCCCCGCGCCCCTGGCGCCCCGTGCGTCCCGTGTCCCCGGGGTGGGGGTGCGCGCTATCCACGCCGGGCCTTGTGCTCGCATGGGGGATAGATCGGGTGGGGCGGGCCGGCGTGCGCGCCGGCGTCCCGCCTGAAGCGGGTGCAGCGCCCGTTGCGCGGCCCCGGGCCGCCCGGGGCGCGGCCATGTCCCGGTCACGGCCGGTCATGTCCCCACGGCGGCCGCTCATGTCCCCTCACGGCGCGGTCATGTCACGCAATACGGGCTGTCGGACCCGCGCTATCCCCGCCTCTGTCCCCGCCCGTCAGACGCGTCCCCGAGGCCCGCCGGGCCTTTGCCTAGAGCGCGCGCAGGGCGCGCTCGGCGGCGCAGCGGGCAAACCGCAGGGTCAGCGCCTTGCGCCGGGCGGGGGCGAGCGGCTGGACCGGGCTGTCGCGCACCACCGCGCCGCCGAACGGATCGGCGATGATAAGCCCGCAGGCCTGCGGCAGGATCGAGGCTGGAAAGCGTTGCGAAACAGCAAAATAGAACCGGTCGCACCAGGCGAAATAATCGGGATATTTGGCGTCGGCGCGAAAGTCCGCCAGGCCCGATTTGATCTCCACGATCACAATCTCGCCCTTGCGGCCCAGCCCCGCCAGATCGGCCCTTCGCCCGCAGGGCAGGGTAAACTCAGGAATCGCCGACACGCCCAGATCGGCCAGCAGGCGCGCCGCCCCGCGGGCCAGGGCGCGGGCATCGTCAATCGCCGGGTTTCCGGCCCGCGCCAAAGCCTTGCGGGCGCGCGCCTCCGCACTGTCAGGGGCGCTGTCCGGGGCGCTGCCATGGGTTTCGGATACGGCCATAGCCGCCATCATGTTCACCTTTTATTCGCAGCGCAAGGGCGAATTTCGGGCTCGACACCGGCCTCGTCACGCTCTTACCTGCCATACCATGACGCACGCTGATGACGCCCCGCCTGCCCCCATGACGGCCTTGGCCGGCCCGGCCGCCGCCTTCGCCCCGGCCTGCGCGCCCTCGGGCCAGGATTTCCTGGCCATCGCCGAAGACGCGTTTGCCGGCCTGCCGGAGGCGTTCCGGGCCATGTGCCGGAATGTTGTCATTCAAATCACTGATTTTGCAGACGAAGAGACGCTTCGCCATTTTGAGATGGAGAGCCCGTACGAGCTGACGGGCCTCTATCACGGCGTCGATCTGACCCATAAATCCATTGCCGACCCCCAGGGCGGGCCGGACCATGTCTTCCTCTACCGCCTGCCCATCCTGATGGAGTGGTGCGAGCGCGGCGATGTCACCCTGCGCGAGCTGATCGCCCATGTCCTGGTGCACGAGATCGGCCATCATTTCGGCCTGTCCGATGCGGCCATGCACGCTATTGAGGACACGGCAAGCGACTGAGTTTAAAAGCCTTGCCCACTCGGCGCGCGACCCGTGCGTGCCGTGGGCCACAAACCGGCTGCGCCCGGGCCCCGGCCCGTCAACGCCGTCTTTACTGCCGCCGGGCCATACTCCGGCCAATCGAGGAGCGCCCGCCCATGGAAGTCATCGGTGACGTCACGCTGATGGTGGCCGCTATCGCCATGGCCGGCCTGTTCTGGCTGGTGACCTGGCGGCTCAAGCGGCTTCAGGACCGGGCGCGCCTGTTCCTGATCGGCCAGCTGGGCGTGGCCCTGTCGGCCTCGATGGACGCCAGCAAGCATTTCGCCGGTGCCGTTTATGACCGGATCGGCCTCACCGTCAGCGCGCTCGATCTAATGGTCTATTCGGGCTACACGCTCAGCATCGTGTTGCTGATTTACGGTTTTCTGCGCTGGATCCCGCTCATCAACCGGCTCGACCAGGAAGTGACCGCCCGCAGCATTGCCGAAGCCGGGCTGCAGAGCGCGCTGGAGCGCTCGCGCCAGTTCAATACCGGGCTGGAATCGCTGGGCCGCGCCCACATGGTCGAGCGCTGGTCTGCCGAGCGTCTGATGGCCGAAGCGGCCGAGCGGCTGAGCCGGCTGCTGGATGTGTGCCGCGTCGGCGTCTGGCGTCTGGACGAAGACGGTCAGGGCCTGACCTGCCTGCACATGTTCGATGCCCGCACCGGTGCCATGGCTGCCGGCCAGCGCGTCGAGCGGGACCTCAACCCGGCCTATTTCGATGCGATCCAGACCGGCCGCACCGTGTGTGTGGAGGATGCCTGGTCGGACCCCGTGACCGCCGCCTTCGGCCAGGACTATCTGACCCCGCTGGGTGTGCGCGCCTTGCTGGATGCACCGATCCGCACCGGGCGCGGCGTGCGCGGCGTGTTGTGCTGCGAACATGTGGGCGAGACCCGGGCCTGGACCCCGGAGGAAGTCTCGCTGGCAGCCTCGGTGGCGCAATACATCGCGGTGTCGGAACTGGCTGACAATGCCGAGACCTTGGCCCAGGAGCTGAAAACCGCGCTGGTGGAGGCGCGCAGCGCCAGTGCCGCCAAATCGGCCTTCCTGGCCAATATGTCCCATGAGCTGCGCACGCCGCTCAATGGCGTGCTGGGCATGGCCCAGGCGCTCGCCGGGCCGCATCTGGGCTATGCTGACCAGGAGAAGGTCGGGACGATCATCGAATCCGGCCAGCAATTGCTCGGCGTGCTCAATGATGTGCTGGATCTGTCCAAGATCGAGGCCGGGCGCGTGGACATCATCCCTGAACCCGTCGATCCGGGCGCGCTGGTCAGCGCCACGTGCGATCTGTTCCGCGCCGGGGCGCTGGCCAAGGGGCTGCGGCTGGACTGTGATCTGGAAACCCTGCCGGCCAGCGTGCAGCTCGATCCGGTGCGCGTGCGCCAATGCCTGTCGAACCTCATCGCCAATGCCGTGAAATTCACCAGCGCCGGATCGGTCCATGTGGCCGCGCGCGCCGTGCCGGCTGGCACAGAGGGCTGGCGCCTCGAGATGGCTGTCACCGATACCGGCCCGGGCATCTCTCCAGAGGTGCAGGCGCGCCTGTTCCAGCGCTTCAGCCAAGCCGACGGCTCCTCCGCCCGCCGCCATGGCGGTGCCGGCCTGGGCCTTGTTATTGCACGTGAACTGGCCCGGCGGATGGGCGGGGACGTGATCATCGACAGTACGCCCGGCACCGGATCGCGCTTCGTCTTCTCCTTCCTTGCCGCCGCCGGCAGCGGCCTGCTGACCGCCAGCCAAGCCCAGTCCGACCATCGCGTGCTGTACGGGACGTCAGTCCTGCTGGTCGATGACAATGCGACCAACCGCCTCGTCGCGCGGGCTTTCCTGGAATCCGCAGGGGCCTTGGTGACCGAGGCGGACAGCGGGGGTGCCGCGCTGGACCTGTTCACGGCGGGCCATTTCGATCTTGTCCTCCTCGATGCCCACATGCCGGTGATGGGCGGCCAAGAGACCTTGCAACGCCTGCGCGAACTGCCCGGCGGCGATGTGCCGGTGATCGCGCTGACGGCCGATGCGATGCAGGGCGATGAAGCCCGCTACCGCGCCATGGGCATGGACGGCTATGTCGCGAAGCCGGTGAGCAAGGACGTGCTGCTATCCGCCTGCGCCCGGCTGGTCGCGCCCTCCGCGACCGAAACCCGCGCCGCCAGCTAGGTCCGGGCCGGTCTATCCGGCTCCTTGCGCTGTGCCCGCCTCGATGCGGAAATGCTGTGCGCCCGCGCCAAAGGCAGCGAACAGCGACGCCTCCACACCCGTCAGCCAGGCCTGGGCCTCCAGCGTCAGGATCGCTTCGGCGAGACCTTCGCGCCGGGCGGCGTCGAGATGGGCGCAGGCTTCGTCGAGAATCAGCACGGGCGCTGCCCCCAGGCTCCTGCGGACCGCGCCGGCCTGGGCCAGCGCCAGTCCCAGAACCAGCGCTTTTTGCTCACCCGTGGAGCAGTCTGCGGCCGGCTGGTTCTTGCCACGGTGGCGCGCCGCCAGTTCCGTGCGATGGGGGCCGGTCAGCGCGCGTCCCGCCGCGCCGTCCCGGCGCCGTGCGGCTTTCAGGGTGACGGCAAACCAGTCTTCGGCCTCACCGGCTTTCATTCCCTCGGCCAGACGCGCCTCCAGCACGCCATCCAGCGCAAGATCGGCCTTGGGAAACGCGTTGTCTGGGCGGGCGTCAATTTCGGCCTGCAGACGCGCCAGTGCGTCCAGCCGGGCAGCGGCCAGGGCGACGCCGTGCTGGGCCATCTCCGCTTCCAGCGCATCCAGCCAGGCCGGATCGACGCGGCCACCGTGCTGCAGCCGGTCCAGCAGGCGCTGGCGCTCGCGCTGGGCCTTGTCATAGGCCGTGGCCGCCGCCGCATGGTCGGGCGCGCCGGCCAGCACAAGCCGGTCGAGGAATTTCAGCCGGTCAGCCCGTGGTCCGGCCCACAGCCGGTCCTCGCGCGGGGTCAGCCACACCATGGGAAACAGCCGGGCCAGATCGCTCTGCGTGGCCGCCGCGCCATCGAGCCGCGTGCGCCGCCTTGAGGGTTCGGCCGGGTCGGAGCCGGTCGCAAGGCTGACCGCGCCATCACGCGTCATGGCCTCGGCATACACAGCCCAGACGGGGGACGGGACGCCCCCCGTCTTCATGCGCACGGCATCGGCTCCGGCGGCGCGCACGCCGCGCCCCGGACCCAGAAAGCTCACCGCCTCGACCAGATTGGTCTTGCCTGCGCCGTTGGGGCCGAACAGGGCAACAGGGCGCGCATCCAGCGTCAGATCGAGCTGGGCGTAGTTGCGAAACCCGGTCAGTTTCAGCCGCGTGACCGCCGGGCTGCCGTCTGCAGGATGAGGGCGGGGCGCGCCGATCACACCCGCAGCGGCATCAGAACATATTCGGCGTCGGGATCGCCGGAGTCGGTCACCCGGGTGGGCGAACCGGAATCAGCAAACTCGAATACGGCTTCATCGCCCTCGATCTGCCCGGCCACGTCCAGCAGATAGCGCGCATTGAAGCCGATGGAGATAGCCTCGGCGCTGTAGTCCGCCGACAACTCCTCGCTGGCCGCGCCGCTTTCAGGGTTATTGACCGTCAGCACCAGCTGGCCGTCAGACAAGGCGAGCTTCACCGAGCGGGACTTCTCCTGGCTGATGGTGGCCACGCGGTCCACGGCCTGGGCGAACGGGGCGCGGTCGACGCGCAGGATCTTGTCATTGCCGCGCGGAATGACCCGCTCATAATCGGGGAAGGACCCGTCAATGAGCTTGGACGTCAGCACCGCTGCGCCCAGCTGGAAGCGGATCTTCCCGTCGGACACCGAGACATTGACGTCGCCGTCCAGGTCTTCCAGAAGGCGGCGCAATTCCTGGATCGGCTTGCGCGGGACGATCACGGCAGGCATGCCCGCCGCGCCGTCGGGCAGATCGGTTTCGGCCAGGGCGAGGCGGTGACCGTCGGTGGCCACGGCGCGCAGGGTCTTGCGACCGTTGCGCTCGGCGGCATGCATGTGGATGCCGTTGAGATAGTAACGTGTTTCTTCAGTGGAGATGGCAAAGCGGGTCTTGTCGATCAGCCGCGCCATTTCGCGCGCCGGGCAGGCGAACGTCACCGCAAGATCCTCGCTGGGCATCACCGGGAAATCACCCGGCGGCAGAACCGGCAGGTTGAAGCGTGAGCGCCCGGCCGAGAGCGTCATGCGCGGGTCTTCCCCGCCCAGTTCCAGCGTCACCTGCGAGCCTTCCGGCAGCTTGCGCGCGATCTCATACAGCGTATGGGCCGGCGCTGTGACCACGCCGGGCCGTTCGGTGCGCGCCTCGGCCTCCTCCACGATCTCCATGTCGAGATCGGTCGCGGTGAAGCGCACAAACCCCTCCTCGGCCTTGACCAGCACATTGGACAGGATCGGAATGGTATTGCGGCGCTCCACCACCGCCTGGACGTGTCCGAGCGATTTGAGCAGGGCAGCCCGTTCGATGATCAGCTTCATGTCTCGCCTCAATTGCGCAGGGCGAATCGACCGGATCAGAATCGCCTGAATATGAGAAGCCACCTTAAACCAAAAAAAACCACAGCAAGAAGGGGCCTGTTGCGCATGACAGGATGCAAAAAGCCCCGGCTGCAGTTGCAGCCGGGGCTTTCCGGTCAGTCGGCGCGGGTGGGCGCGCCCTAGTCTTCGTCGGCAGCCAGTTCGGCACCGGTCTCCTGATCGAGCACTTTCATCGCCAGCTTGAACTTGCCGCGATCATCCATGCCCATCAGCTTGACCCAGACCTGCTGGCCTTCCGACACCACGTCGGACGGATGGTTCACGCGCTCGGACTTCATCTGGGAGACGTGCACCAGCCCGTCCTTGGCCCCGAAGAAGTTCACGAAGGCGCCGAAATCGACCACCTTGACCACCTTGCCCTTGTAGACCTTGCCCACTTCCGGCTCGGCCGTCAGGGAGTACACCCAGTCGCGCGCTGCATCGATGGCACCCTGGTCCACGGCGGAAATCTTGATCAGGCCATCATCGTTGACGTCCAGCTTGGCGCCGGTTTCTTCAACGATCTGGCGGATCACCTTGCCGCCCGTGCCGATCACGTCACGGATCTTGTCGGTCGGGATCTGCATGGTCTCGATCTTGGGCGCGTGCGCCGCCAGACCCGAGCGGCTGGAGCCCAGCGCCTTGGTCATTTCATCCAGGATATGCGCACGTCCCGCTTTGGCCTGTTCCAGCGCGGTGTGCATGATGTCCTGGGTGATGCCGGCGATCTTGATGTCCATCTGCAGCGAGGTGATGCCCATCTCGGTGCCGGCCACCTTGAAGTCCATGTCGCCCAGGTGATCTTCGTCACCCAGGATGTCGGACAGGACGGCCACGCCTTCAGGGTCCTTGATCAGGCCCATGGCGATACCGGAGACCGGACGGCTGATCGGCACGCCCGCATCCATCAGCGCCAGCGATCCGCCGCACACCGTCGCCATGGAGGACGAGCCGTTGGACTCGGTGATCTCCGAAACCAGGCGGATGGTGTAGGGGAATTGCTCGGCGGTCGGCATGACGGCGTGGAGCGCGCGCCAGGCCAGCTTGCCGTGACCGATCTCGCGCCGGCCCGGGGCCAGGCGGAAGCTGGTCTCGCCCACAGAATAGGGCGGGAAGTTGTAGTGCAGCATGAAGCGCTCTTTGTAGGTACCTGTGAGCGCGTCAATGAACTGCTCATCCTCGCCCGTTCCCAGCGTGGTCACACACAGCGCTTGCGTTTCGCCGCGGGTGAACAGGGCCGATCCGTGGGTGCGCGGCAGAATGCCGGCTTCCGACACAATCGGGCGGACCTGATCGAGCTTGCGGCCATCGATACGCTTGCCGGTCTTGATGATCGACCCGCGCACTACCGAGGCTTCCACGCTTTTCAGCACGTCCTTGAGGACGCTGCCCGGCACGCCATCGGGACGCTCGTCGCTGGCGGCCAGCATGTCGAGCACTTTGGCCTTGGCACCGGAAAGCGCCGCAACGCGCTCGGTCTTGTTGGTGATCGTGTAGGCTTTCTCGATATCCTTGGCGATCAGCTTGCGGACCTGGGCCTCGATGCCGGAATGATCTTCCGGGGTGAAGTCCCACGGGTCTTTCGCGGCGCGCTCGGCCAGACGGATGATCGCCTCGATCACCGGCTGGAAGCTCTCATGGCCGGCCATCACGGCGCCGAGCATGATCTCTTCGGACAGCTCTTTGGCTTCGGATTCCACCATCATCACGGCGTCGGCCGTGCCGGCGACCACCAGATCGAGGGCGCTGTCTTCCAGCTCCACAACGCTCGGGTTGATGACGTATTCGCCGTCGATATAGCCCACGCGTGCCGCGCCGATCGGGCCCAGGAAGGGCAGACCGGACAGGCAAAGCGCGGCCGAGGCGGCCACCATGCCCAGCACATCGGGATCATTTTCCAGATCGTGCGACAGCACGGTGATCATCACCTGGGTGTCGTTCTTGAAGCCTTTGGGGAAAAGCGGGCGGATCGGCCGGTCGATGAGGCGCGAGGTCAGCGTCTCTTTATCGGTGGGGCGGCCTTCGCGCTTGAAGAAGCCGCCCGGGATCTTGCCGGCGGCGAAGTATTTTTCCTGGTAATTCACGGTGAGCGGGAAGAAATCCATCCCCGGCTTCACCTCTTTCATGGCCACGGCTGTGGCCAGAACGGTGGTCTCGCCATAGGTGGCGAGCACGGCACCCGTGGCCTGACGTGCCATGCGGCCCGTTTCCAGGGTGAGTGTGCGGCCCGCCCATTCGATCGTTTCAGTCTGTATATCGAACATGATTTTCCATTCGTACGTACGTGAGACCTGCACCGGATTGCGCAGGCCTTGGATATGGAAACGCCGGCTCGCCTCCTGGCGGCCGGCGTTTCGTCTGGCCCGCCTAGCGGCGAAGGCCCAGCTTCTGGACGATCGCCGTGTAGCGATCGCGCTCCGTATTCGCGAGGTAATCGAGAAGACGGCGGCGCTGCGACACCATTTTCAGGAGGCCGCGGCGTGAGTGATTGTCTTTCTTGTGGGTCTTGAAGTGGCCGGTCAGGTTCGCGATCCGCTCGGTGAGCACGGCGATCTGGACTTCGGCAGACCCGGTGTCGTTTTCAGTCCGGCCATGCTCTTTGATCAGCTCGGCCTTGCGTTCAATCGTAATCGACATCGTCTATCTGGGCTCCTGTTCCCATTGAAACACGCGCACCGGGGAAAGCTTCCCCGCGCGCGCCTCGCCGATCGCAACTGCCCGGTCACGCCCCATTGCCACAACGGCCTTCGAATAGTCCTTTCCCCCGATATCGCGGGGGCGTCGAAGGTCGCGCAGCTCTGAAGCTCGCCGGGGAGGCAGCACGATCGGCCGTCCTTGCCTCAACTGAAATGCCTCGTCCTCGGTCACGGCCAGGGCCGGGATGTCGTCCAGCGCGGTCTCGACCGGTTTGAGGGCTTCCAGCGCGGCGTGTCTATGCACCAAATCCTTCAGCGCGTCCAGTGTGACGGCCTCCGCCGCCGTGAATGCACCGACCTGCATACGCCGCAGCGCGGCGACATGGCCCTCGGCCCCCAGCGCTGCAGCCAGATCACGCGCCAGGCCGCGCACATAGGCGCCCTTGCCGCAGCGCATTTCGATCACGCACAGATCCTCGGATGGTGCGTCCACCAGGGTCAGGCCATCAATCCGGATCGGACGGGCCTTGAGCTCAACGGTCTCGCCGGCCCGCGCCAGATCATAGGCGCGTTCGCCATCCACCTTCACGGCTGAAAACTGCGGTGGCACCTGTTCGATATCGCCGACAAAGGCCTCAAGGGCGGCACGCACGGCCTCGGGCGGCGGGCGCACATCGCTCTCGGCCATGACATCGCCCTCGGCGTCCTGGGTGGTGGTCGACTGACCCCAGCGCAGGGTGAAGCGATAGGTCTTGCCTGCCTCCTGGGCGAACGGCACGGTCTTGGTGGCCTCACCCAGAGCAATCGGCAGCACGCCCGAGGCCAGCGGGTCCAGCGTCCCGGCATGGCCGGCTTTCTGGGCATTGAACAGGCGGCGCACCACGGACACGGCCTGGGTGGAGGTCATGTCCAGCGGCTTGTCGAGCACCACCCAGCCATGAACCGCGTCGCCCTTCTTGCGCCGTCCCATCAATCACTCTCCGGGCCGGACAGGTCGCGCTTGACGCCGGGCCGCGACAGCATCTCGTTGACCTCCACCGCGTCATCAAAGCGGCTGTCGGCCTCGAACCGAAGCTTGGGGGTGAACCGCATCTCTACCCGCCGGCCCAGCTCCTTCTGCAGGAAGCCCGCCGCCTTGTTCAGGGCCGCGGCCACAGCCTCGGGGTCGGCCACGGTCAGGCCGGAGACATAGACCGTTGCGTGCCGCAGATCGGGGCTGACGCGCGCTTCGCTGATGGTCACGGGCACGCCTGTCAGGGCCGGCTCGCGCACATGGCCTTCCAGCAGGATGTCGGCAACCGCGCGGCGCACAAGCTCGCCCGCACGCAGCTGGCGTTGGGATTGCGCTTTCATAGAAAAAACCTCTCTGCGGCCAGATCCGCCGGACTTGAACCGGGCGGACCCTCTTCGCGTAAGGGGGCGGGATGTACAGGGGCGGCCGCGCGAAAGCAAGGCACCCGCCTGCCGCTGCAGACCAGATCAGATCGTGTGTGATGCGTCAGGCGTCGGGTGAAACGTCGCCAGGCCCTTTGAACTGCTCGATCAGCGCATCGATCGCCAGGCGCACCTCCTGAACGATTTCAGGGGCGGGGGTTAGGGCCTCAACAGCGATGGTGACGGCGTATTCGGGCCCGATCTGCCAAGCGCCCGCCGCGAGCAGGCCCGCCGCGCCTATGCCAAGCACCAGTTTCATGACCGCCTCCCCAGGCTGTTACCGGGGAATCCTAACATTAACGCGATGTAACAAACAAGGCGAAATCGGGGCAGGTCAGCCCGTCCGGCTGGCACCATCACGGCTCGCGCTCATGGCGGCGCAGGCGCGCGTCAGGGCCTCCAGCGCCTCGCGCACGCTGGTTTCCATGATGGCAGCGCTGGCCTCCACGCGCGCGGCGGCGTCGGGCAGCGATGCGGTGGCCGTCTCGATCCGCCCGGCCGCAGTCTCGAAGCGGTCGCCCGCCGCGCGGGTGATCTGCTCCAGCTCTTCGCGGAACGCGCCCAGCGCCGCCCGTTCGCGGTCAGCCGCATCGGGGATCGCCCGGGCAATCGCGCGCATTTCAGAGCGGAAGGCGGTCAGTTCGCCGGCGATGTCCGGCCCGCTGGGGCGCGCAGGCAGCTCAACAAGGCTGTCCAGATTGATGAGCGGCGCGCCAGCCTCAAGGCCGGGGCCTGCGTCCACATCCCAGACATCGCCTGTATCGGCGTCATACACTCCGGCCGGCTGCGCGTGCGGACCGCGCTCGATCAGCCAGACCGTGTCATCATCGGTCCCGAACAGCGTGACGCCCAGCGCTTGGGCGGCGTCATGCACCGCGTCGCACTCGGCTTCTGGCGCCGCCAGCGCCCAGGTCAGCGGTCCCAGCCGGGCGTAGCGTCCTGCTTCAGGCCCGCGCTGCGCCAGAAAACGGGCTGTGAACAGATCGATCTGGTTTGCCAGAGCGGCCGGATCAGCGGCCTGCGGCGGGCGCAGCTGCAAGAGGAAGCCTGCCTCGTCCGGCCCGGCATCCATATCGTCGATCCCGGCCTGATGCATGAAAGGCTCCTGATAGGCGAATCGCGCGGCCTGTCCGGCGCGCCGTGCGCGACACCTGAAACCCGCGGCGCTTAGGGAAGCGTTAAGATGCTGGCTAAACCCCTGTGGAGCCGAACCCGCCCGCGCCGCGCTGGGTCTCGTCCAGTTCATCCACCGGCGACCAGACGATTTGTGTGACCGGCGCGATGATCATCTGCGCAATGCGCTCGCCGCGCCGCACGATGAAGGGCTCAGGCCCGTGATTGATCAGATTGACCCGGATCTCGCCGCGATAGTCCGCGTCCACCGTGCCCGGCGTGTTGAGGCAGGTGACGGCAAATTTCGCCGCCAGCCCGGAACGCGGCCGCACCTGCGCCTCATAGCCGTCGGGCAGGGCGATGCAGATACCTGTGGGGATCAGGCGCCATTCGCGCGGCGGTATGGTCACCGGCGCCTCTTCGGCCACGGCGGCGGGCAGGTCCAGCCCCGCCGAACCCGGCGTCTGATAGGCGGGCAGGTCCAGCCCTTTGAAATGATCCAGTGTCCGGACGCGCAGCTGCATGGGCGGAAATCCTGATTGTGATGCGTGCCTAACCGTTAATCCGGTTTGGCGCGGATCGAAAAGGGTTTCCGCTCAGAGGTAATAGGTCCAGTTGATCATGCCATGCAGCAGCACCGGCGCGAGATAGCGCAACAAAGGACGCCGCCACAGTGCAATCATGACCAGTCCAAACACGCTGTGGCCTGCCCAATGTATTAAAAAGTGCACGGGCGCAGCGATGATCACATAGGTTTCAGGACCAAGGCCAATATCGGAGTGATCGGGCAGGGTGTCCGTATTGATCATCCGCACCAGCCGGTTCATCTCGAACAGGGCGAACAACAGCCCGGTATAGACAGCCGCGCGCCAGTTTGGCGCAAGGCCCGGCTTGCGGCCGCGCAACACGTAGAGGCGCACAAGCTCTTCAGCCAGCGGCGTGAAAGCGACGGACATGACAATCGGGGGCAAACCAATGGCATGAACGCCCAGGGCAATGTGCAGGAAGATAATGATCGCCAATAGAAACCGCAGCACTAACGGACGCCGTGTGGGGCTGGCGCTTGGTAGTATAATCGCCAGCCCCACACCTGAAGCAAAAACCAGCGATACCGGAAGCCAAATCATTGAGCTCATCAACCAACTTCCGAAGGCGCTATCTGGCTGCGATGCCTCCAAATGATTCTCAGTAGGGGCACCCAATGCCACAACGGGGGTACCCGCCTGACTCTTGAAGATCCTTAACGTCTTCGTTCCAGTCGAAGTCTGAACCTTCAGAACCCATTACGGTTGCCACGCCCTGATAGATAAGACGATCACGAATGGCTCGGCCAATAGCGCGTACGACCGTGCCGATCCTGCCACCATGAACGAGTTCGATCTCGTCGAGTGAGAGTTCAACGATACCATTGCTTCTCGTTTCCTGCCCTCTATAGCGGTGCTCCCATGCTTGGCACGGGATATAAATTTGCCGCTATGGGGAATAAATCACAACCTTCGAATCGAGGCATTTCAGGCACTCTTGCTGATTCCGCCCGTCAGCCGTCCTGCTGGTCCTGATAATGGCGGGCCAGTGCCGCCTCGCCGGCGTCAAACCCCTCCAGCACGGCGGTGATCGCCGTGACGTCGGCCTCGCTGAGCTCGCCCTCATGAAGCTGCACGGCGTACTGGTTTCCCTCCCGCAGGCTCAGCGAGATCATCGTCGTGCCATCGCCTTCGCCCGAGCGCACATACAGCGACAGGCCGTGATGAAGGAGCTCGAAATCCTTTTCACGGAACTCCGGCGCAGGCCGCTGGCACAGCACGGCGATCGCGTCCTCGCCCACGGGCGGACGCGCCATAAGTTCGGGGCCGGCGGCGGCGTCGGTGACGGAATAGCCCTCCAGCAGCTCGGTTTCGCCGGCACCATTAAGGCTATAGCACTGGGCGGAAGCGGCGCTGGCGGCGGCAAGGGACAGGGCGGCGCAAGACAAAAGCGTTTTCATGGGTCGCAAGGCTCCGATGGCTGAGTTCAGGCCCTGTCAGCCTAACAAGCCGGACGTGCACGGTGCAAATCAGCCGGTCAGAGCCGCCTCGATGCGCTGGGCGATCTGGCGCGCGATCTCGGCCTTGGGTGCCTCAGCCAGACTGTCCTCGCCGTTGGGCGTGATCAGCGTGACGGCATTGTCCGCGCCGCCCATGGCGGATCCCGAGACATCATTGGCGATGATCCAGTCACAGCCCTTGCGCGCGCGCTTGGCGCGGGCATGGGCCAGCACATCATGGGTCTCGGCGGCAAAACCGATCACCAGGCGCGGACGCGCTTCCGGGCTCAGGGCCGCAACGGTCTGGAGGATATCCGGGTTCTCGGCGAGCTTCAGCGCGCCATGGCCGGATTTGTCGAGTTTCAGCTTGATGGCGGACGGCTCGGCGGGGCGCCAGTCGGCGACGGCAGCCACCGCAATGAACACATCGGCGGGCAGGGCGCTTTCCACCGCCGCCAGCATGTCGCGCGCTGTCTCCACGCGCACGGTCTCGATGCCGGGTGGATCGTTCAGCGCCGTGGGTCCGGACACCAGCGTGACCTCAAACCCCAGCGCCGCCAGCGCCTCGGCCAGGGCATAGCCCTGCCGGCCCGAAGAGCGGTTGGACAGAAAGCGCACCGGATCGATTGGCTCCAGCGTCGGCCCGGCGGTGAGGACGGCGCGCATCAGGCCTTCAGCGCCTCAAGCACGGCCTGCGTGATGCGATCCGGCTCGGGCAGGCGGCCCGGGCCGAACTCGCCGCAGGCCATCTCGCCCTCATCGGGGTCCAGCACCGTCACGCCGCGCGACCGCAATGTGGCCAGATTGGCCTGGGTCGCCGGATGCTGCCACATGCGCACATTCATCGCCGGCGCCATCAGCACCGGCTTGTCGGTGGCCAGCAAGGTCGTGGTGGCGAGATCATCGGCCAGGCCGTGGGCGGCCTTGGCCATCAGATCGGCGGTGGCGGGGCACACCACAATGAGATCGGCTGAGCGCGACAGCTCGATATGGCCCATCTCCGCCTCGTCGGTCAGGGAGAACAGATCGTCATAGACCTTCTCGCCCGACAGCGCCGCCACGCTCATGGGCGTCACGAAGTGATGGCCCGCGCGCGTCAGGATGCAGCGCGAGGCCACCCCCGCGCGCGCCAGCGCCCGGATCAGCTCGAGCGATTTATAGGCCGCGATGCCGCCGCCAATGATCAAGAGTATGCGCGGGGTTTTCATGCGGGCCTCCTAGCGTCACTCCATAATACGGACCGGTTCAGGCGTCACGCCCCGGATGGTTTGGAGAACCGGCGGTCGCTCACCGTGTTGTCCCGCGCCCATTGCGCCAGGCCAGCTTCGTCCAGCGCGCCATCGGCAAGGGATTCAAACGTCTCAGCCAGCGCTGTCTGGGTGACATCGAGCCTCAGGCCGTTCAGCAGCAGCGTGATCAGGAACGCCGCCGCGGCCGCGCGCTTGTTCCCGTCCACCAGCGGATGGTTGCGGGAGATCCCGAACGCCAGCGCCGCTGCCGCCTCGCACGGATGCGGCTCTGGTCCATAGGCCGCCAGATGCCGGGGCCGGGCGAAAGCCGAGCGTAAGAGGCCTTCATCGCGCAGCTGCAGCTGCAGCGGCGTGCCGGCGGTCTCCATCAGGATATCCGACAGCACGGCCAGAAACCCCGCATAGTCCGGCAGAACCGGCCCGCTCATCGGCCCAGGCGTTCCAGTGCGAAGCGGTATTGCGCCAGCGCCTCGCGCCCGGCCTCGACCGTCGCGTCATAATCGCCGCCCACGGCGCGAATCGTCACGCAGCCCGCTGTCACGCTGATCGAGACGGGTTCGTCCGGTGAGAAGCCGGCCGCGTCCAGTGCCCGGCGCGACAGGGTCACGCCATAGCTATTGCCGGTCTTGCGCAGCTTGCGGGTCTCGGTCACCGAAGGCTCGGCGCCGCCAGCCCGGGGCTCGTGTTCGAACGCAGGATTGCCAGTTTCGCGCATGTCATCATCTCCATGGCGGAGATATAAGCACGGGCGTGCTTACGAGACAAGGCTCGCATACGCCAAGGCGCCGATGGCCGCGCCCAGCAGCGTGGTGGACGCGATGGCCAGCACCAGCACCCAGTCACGCTGCTTCGCCATCTCGGGCGGGTCGGCGCGCAGACGTTCAGCGGCTTCGGTCAGGCGCTCCAGCGTGGCGGGCAGGGCCATCACCGATGTGCGCAGGGCTTCCAGATCGCGCACCAGATCGCGGACCTTGCCCTCGGGTCCCAGCTCGTGGCGCATGAAGCGCGTCACCGCCGGGGCGGAGGCTTCCCACATATTGTGCTGCGGGCTGAGCATGCGGCACACGCCCTCGGCCTGAACCATGGTCTTTTGCAACAGCACCAGCTGGGGCTGGAGATGCATGTCGAACAGATCGGTGATCTCGAACAGCTGCAGCAGCACCCGGCTCATGGCCACTTCATTGGCGTTCTTGCCGAAGATCGGCTCGGCCACGGCGCGAAGCGCGCTGGCGAAGTCGGCGCGCGAATGGCGCCCGGGCACATAGCCGGCCTGGAAATGGGCCTCCGCCGCGCCGTCATAATCGCGTGTGAGAAAGCCGTTGAGGATGAGGGCGAGATAGCGCCGCTCCTCGCGGCCCAGCCGGCCCATGATCCCGAAATCCACCGCCCACAGCCGGCCGTCGCGGCCGACGAACAGATTGCCCGCATGCATGTCGGCGTGGAACACGCCGCGCTCCAGCGCAGTGGACAGGAAGGCGTCGGTCAGATCGCGCGCCAGCTTGTCCCGGTCGATCCCGGCCGCCTCGATGGCGTCGAAATCGGTGAGCGGGATGGCGTCCACCCATTGCAGGGTCAGGACCTGCTTGGCGGTGCGCGCCCAGTCGACTTCGGGAACCGAGAAATTCTCCGCCGCCAGCGAGGCTTCGGCGAGCTCGCTGGCCGACGCCGCCTCCAGGCGCAGATCCAGTTCCAGCACCAGCGAGCGCGACACCGTCTCCACAAAGGCGCGCGGCTCCATGCGCCGCGATTGCGGGAACAGGCCCTCGGCGAGCCTCGCCCCCAGGCGCAACGCGGCGATATCGCGGGCGATGCGCAGACCAATGCCGGGGCGAAGGATTTTCACCGCCACAGTTCGGCCGTCGGGCGTCGTCGCCTTGTGCACCTGGGCGATGGAGGCCGCAGCCACGGACGGCCCGAACTCGGCGAAAATCTGATCCACAGGCGCGCCGAGCTCGGCCGCGATGATCGCGCGCGCCTGCGCATCGGGGAAGGGCGCCATGCGGTCCTGAAGCCGCGCCAGGCCGCGCGCGAAATCGGCGCCGATCACGTCGGCGCGGGTGGCCAGCACCTGACCGAATTTCACATAGGCGGGGCCGAGGGCTTCGAGCGCATTGGCCAGACGCACGCCCGGATTGGCGGCGCGGTCGCGGATGGCGATCAGGCGCGCAAACCGGCCTATCCAGCGCGCGGGCGCGGGAAACACAGCCTGATACTCCGCCGGAAAGATCGCGTCATGACGCGCCAGCGTCCAGGCGACCCGGGCCAGCCGGGCGAGATGGGAAATGGTTGCAAACACGGGAATGGTGTTTAGGGCGCGCGCGCGCATTTGGCGAGAGCAAGGGGCTGCGGCATGAGGCCCGGGCGCGCGGGTTAGCGGACCGCCAGCACCTGTCCCCCCGTCACCTCCACCACCCGATCCGCCCGCTCCACCAGCGCAGGGCGGTGCGCGACCACGATGCGGGTGATGGTCATGGCGGCGATCGTGTCGGCGATCAGTGTCTCGGTGGCCGGATCCAGATTGGCGGTGCCTTCATCCAGAATCAGCACTTTGGGATCGCGGTAGAGCGCGCGCGCCAGCAACAGGCGCTGGCGCTGCCCGCCCGACAGGGCCGATCCCATATCCCCGATCAGGGAGAGATACTGCATGGGCATGGCCAGGATCTCGTCGTGGATGCGGGCGGATTTCGCCGCCGCGTGGACGCGCGCCATGTCGAAATCCGGATCGAAAAAGGCGATATTGTCCGCCAGCGTGCCTGACAGAAGCTGATCGTCCTGCGACACCACGCCCACATGCCGGCGCCAGGCGCGCCAGCCCAACTCGCCCGCCGGCCGGTCATCGAGCCGGATTTCTCCGCTGGCGGGCGGATACAGGCCGAGCATGAGCTTGAGCAGGGTCGACTTGCCGCCGCCCGAGGCGCCGGTGATGGCGAGGAACTCGCCCGGCGCCACGCGCAGGCTGGCGCCATCGAGCACCCAGCGATCCCCTTCGCCATAGCGGAACCGGACATCGCTGAGCTCCAGCCCGCCTGCGGGCGTCTAGTCGCCGCCATCGGGGGCCGCTCCATCCGGGGCCGCCTCGCGGTCGGCCTGGACGATGTCCCCGATCCGGTCGAGGTGCAGGGTGAGGAGCCGGAAATTGAACGCCTCGTTGATCAGCGCCAGCACGCGGTCTGTGAAGGTCTGGCGGAAGCTGAGATAGGCGAACAGCATGCCGACCGAAAACCCGGCCCCCTCCAGGATCATGCGCGCGGCCAGAAAGATCACCAGAATGGTCTGCACCGTCATAATGGCGCCCTGTAGCGCGGCGCGGATGATCTCGTAGCGCGCGACCGAGAAATTGGCGTTGACCGCGTCAGCGAACAGATTGCGCCAGGCCGCCTCGCGCTCGGTCTCCCGGCCCATCAGCCTCAGCGTGCGCGAGGCGCGCACGCTCTCGATCATGTGAGTGTTCTCGCGCGCCTGGGCGACAATCGCCTCTTCCGACCGGCGGCGCATCACCGGATAGAAGGCGAAGGTGACAATCAGGCTGAGCGCCAGCGACGCCAGCACTACCAGTGTCAGAACACTGGAATAGAAAAACAGGATCACCAGCGCGATCACCGCCATCAGCCCGTCGATGACGACCGTCGCCGCCCCCCGTGTCAGCGCGTCCTGGATCGGCCGCGTCGACTGGATGCGCGAGAGAATGTCCCCCACATGGCGCTTTTCGAAATACCCCACGGTCAGCCGCAACAGATGGCGCACCAGATTGCCGATCATCTGGAAGCTCATCAGCTGGCCCAGCACCTGCAGCGCATAGGCGCGCAGCGCCGTGACGCCGACCTGGATCAGGCCCAGCGCGCCAAACCCGAGGGCCAGCACGTACAGCAAGTCGAGATCGCCGCGCCCAATGGCCTCGTCAATCACCAGCTGGTTGAAGAAGGGCGCGGCGAACACCGCCACCTGCAGCGCCAGCGACAGGGCGATGATCTGGCCGAACGAAGTCCAGAACCCCTCCATGCGCGACCACAGACTGGTCAGGCGCACGCGCTGGCGCGCCTGGACCGGTTCGAACTCGTCGGCCGGGCTCAGCTCCAGCACCACGCCGGTGAAATGGCGCGAGGCTTCGGCCAGGCTCAGCGTGCGCTTGCCGGCGGCGGGGTCATGAATGGTGATGGATTTCGCGCCTGCGCGGGCCAGCACCACGAAATGATTGAGGTCCCAGTGAAGGATCGCCGGCGTGCGCACCTTGTTGAGCGCCTCCAGCTCGACTTTCAAGGCCCGGGTGGCCAGGCCCAACCGGTCGGCCATCTGCATCAGCGTGCGCAAGCTGGCCCCCGACAGGGACAGGCTGGTGCGCTGGCGCAGCCCATTGAGATCCACATCATGGCCGTGCCAGCGCGCGATCATGGTCATGCACGCCAGCCCGCACTCGGCGGCCTCGGCCCCGATCACCACCGGCAGGCGGCGGCCACGGAACAGCTCCAGCGCGTCCTGACGCTTCATGGCCTTCCCCCGGTACGCGATCAAACACCGGGCGGACTTAACGCCTTGGGCGGGCCGGCACAAGCTTTGATGCCTGATCGCACACGCATGACGAAAAACTCATAAATGCGCGCTCATTCAGGAGTTGACTCCGATTTCGACTTTTGGAAACTTTTTCGCGCGTGGCCACGCATCCCGATCCTGTGACCATCCAGGAGATGAAGTCATGTCTGCGATGACCATGGAGTTTGATGGCGTCCGTGAGCTGTCGATGGAGGAAGTGGATGCGGTGAGTGGGGGTTGCGGTCTCATGGAGACTGGCGCCAAAGCCGCAGCAGGAGCAGCGGTAGGTGCCGCCACAATCGGCTTTGCCGGCATGGTAGGCGGATTTTTAGTAGGCGGACCTAAGGGCGCTGTTGCTGGTGCTGTTGGTGGAGCTGCTGTAGGCGCAGCGACCGGGGGCTTTGCGGCTGTCGTGGGATATCAGGCTGGTTGTAACGCGCCCTCGACATAGCGAGTTATTAGTGGCTTCAACTTGGTGGAGGGGTGTCATACTCCTCCCTTTTTCTCAGAGGTGTTCTGATGCGGACGCTCTTATTGTTTGTCGTGTACGGCATAATCGGGCTCGTTTGGGGCGTTTTGATGGTTAGTTTGTTTCCCGATACTGTTGACCCGCGCATTATGGTCGGGACGGGTCTTATCGTCTTCGGCCTGGTTGGCGTCGGGTTATCTGCTTGGGAGCGAGCTTCAGGCGATACAGGCCTGATCGGATTAATGCCGCTCGTGAAGGTGATGGGGCTGATAAAGTAAGCTGTTTGCAGCTTGGGCTGGCCAGCCTACGCCAGATTGCTCTTTATCTATCGCCCCTTACCTGGGCGCGCGATCAGACCCTTAACGGAGATAGCGGGTTGGGCGCAGCGGCACAATCTAGGATATTTCATTGCACACGCATAACGAAAATTTATGATCTCAGGGTCGTTCACGGGCTGACTAGAAACTCGCCTTTTGGAATTTTTTCCGGGCGTGGCCACGCATCCCGATCATGTTACAATCAAGGAGATGAAGTCATGTCTGCGATGACCATGGCGTTTGACGGCGTCCGTGAGCTGTCGATGGAAGAAGTGGATGCGGTGGCGGGTGGCGAAATAGGCTGCTCGGGAGCTGTAGGAGCTGCAGGCGCTGCGGCAACCGCCGGGGGCATCGCGAAAGGCGCGAAGGCCGGCGCAGCAGCTGGCGCTGTTCTTGGGCCGAAAGGTGCGGTTGCTGGAGCAATCATCGGCGCCGCCATCGTAGCGATTGGAGGCACCGCCGCCACGGTCGCAATAGAAGGCGCGGTTTGCAGCAGCTAGAGCTTAAAAGCCTTTCCGGGCTTGCGTCATGCGTACAAGCAACAAGCATGGCGCAAGCCCCCTCTTTGTGGAGCAAATAATGTCAAACAATGATGCGACCAGCTCCCGGCAGGCTCTGCTTCTAAAGCTGAAGACGCGGGACAAGCCAAAAGACTATCCAGCACATGTTTATGTCCCGGTTCTGGCCCTGATCAATATTGCCCTGATCGCCTTGTCCTCACTGGAAACGCCGCTCCTAACACTGGCCCAAGCCCTCGATTGGATGTTCGTCATCAATATCCTGGCGCTTATGTTTGCAGGCTTCATCGCCATCAATCGCGCCTTCTGGAGCCTGTTTGGCGATACGGCGACGGTCTTGAACCAGGTGCTGGAATTGGCCGTAATGTTTGTGTGGCTCATGGCCGTTTTCGCGATCATTGCTGTGACCGCCTAGCGCGACCGCGTGCGCAGAAAGCCGTCTTGCCGCCGTCGGTGGTGCCATCACGACCGGAACGTCGGCTGCGATCGATAGCGCCAGCAACGAGCCATTCTACGGGTCTCGGCGAGGGCTGAGGCCCGTATTTCTGCAGGAGAACAGAATGATCTTGCTGGATCTGGTCCTGGGTTCGAGGGCAAGCGTGAGCCTCGTGATCCTTGAAGCGCTTGTGGTCACCGTGCTGGGCGCAGCGATTTTGGGATTTCTGGCGGGGCGCGAGGGTCTGTCGGGACTGCCGGGGGTGATCGTAGTTTATCCGTTCATTTTCATCAGCGTGTTCTACTATGTGTCGCAGCTCCGTCAGCGTTGGGCAGAAGACCATGGCGGGGGCGATGAATGACTATTCGTGATCTCGCGTGGACTCTGACGGGGGCTTGAAGTGGAGTTCACGGCCTGTGAAGAGCGACACAGTATTTGATTATTGATTGAGCGCGCCAACAAAACCTTCATGAAAGCCACATTCGTGTAGGAGCTGACTGTTCTTTCGCATCTTAGAGCATTTTCCCCGCGTGGCCACGCATCCCGATCATGTTACAATTAAGGAGATGAAGTCATGTCTGCGATGACCATGGAGTTTGACTGCGCGGCCTTGCCGGACTTTTTGAAGAATGCAAACCGGGGAAGATGGAATGACAATCGTCCAGATCGTGTTGACGTCGTCTCTTTTATTGGCGTCGGGTGCGTTGTTGTTCGCTTACGTGATGAAGCGATCCATGCGTACAATAAGACCCCTGAGTCTGGCGCTAGCAATAGTGGCTATTCTACAAACCGCTTATATTATATATAAAGAATATATGTAATAAATCGCTGTACGAATGCGTACGCATTTCGCCTTGTCTGATGCCTATTTCCGGATCATGAAAGATGTATAGTTATTGGGTTTGAGCCCGTTTTATTGCATTGCATCATTTAAAACCCGGGCTTTCGCCTTTGCAGAGAGGCGTGCAGCAACTCAGTTGAGGCGACGGCACACGCACGACAACGACTGAAGGCAACACGACGGCCGTGACCGAAACCACGGTTGGCACCTGAAGGACGCCGATATGCCCCGCAATGTTCAGCTTCAAACAGGCGGCGGACTGATCGTGATGGCCGCTGTGATCACGTTGAGCGTCGTCGGTTGGCGCGCCGGTATCGCCGTGTCGCATCTCTCGTCGGATGATTGTGTCATCACGACCATGATTGAGGAGGGCGTTGAGGTGTACCGGACCTGGACTTGCAAGTAATCGGGCTTGAGGGGTTTTCACTCTTCTGATCCGGGCGGCGCGGGTGCTTGCCCGCGCCGCTTGATGCCTGAATTTGACAGCGCCGTCACGCGCGACAGCCCCGGCCCGAGCGTCAGCGCAGCAATCCGCCTCACTCACGCCGCGCGCCACGGGTCAGCGCCTTGCCGGCAAAGCCCGCCTCGCACCGTCGCACGGCCTTGATCGCGCGCCGCCGGACCCGGCCCGCTGTGTATGAGCGCCCCGCCTGATTGCCGGGCCGGAGATGCACCCTAGCTTCGCCCGGACCATTTGTCAGGAAAGGGCGTGAAATTGAGCGACACTGTCAGGATCATCCTCGTCATGGTGACCGCCGGTTTGTTTTGCGGCATGCTCGCCGCTGTGGTGGTCGCCGCGTTTGGCTGGCCCTTGTCCGTGGCCGCTCTGCTGGCCGGGGCCGGGGCCGGCGCGGCAGGCGTCGCCACCCACCGGCGCATGAAGGCCAGTAAGGCGGCCATGCGGCCCACCGGCCGGACTGAGTAATCGGTCTTGCGGGCACGGGTGCCGGCACAGGGTGCCGGTTGCGGCCGCTACCCCCGCCGCCCGGCCGCAAACAGCGGATCGAACAGCCATTCGATCAGATTGCGCCGGTCGATGACAATGTCTGCAGAAACCATCAGTCCGGGCTGGAGCAGCAGGGCCTGGCCGTAGGCTTCGATGAGTTCACGGTCCAGCGCCGCCTCGACGCGGAAGACCGGTTCCTGGATCGCCAGGCCGGGAATGGCGGCTTCGGACGGTGCCAGAACAGTGCGCGATACGGCGGTCACCCGTGCACTGACCGTGCCAAAACGTTGATGCGGAAACGCCTCCACGCGCAGGCGCACCTCCTGGCCGGGTTCGATAAACCCCACCGCGCGCGTCGGCAGATACAGCTCGGCGACCAGATGTCCGCCCTCAGGCACCAGCACCGCCACCGGCGCACCGGGGGCCAGGGTCTGGCCCGGCCGGCCCGGCAGCGCGGCGACGCGCGCTGGCCCCGGGGCGGCCACAACATAGGCGGTGCGCAGGCTTTGCTGGGTCAGGCGTTCATCCAGGGATGCGGCGGCTGCGCTGGCGCGCGCGCGCGCCTCCTGGATCTCCAGCGGCGCGCTCTGGATCGCGGCTTCAGCGTCGGATATCTGCCGATCCAGACCCGCGCGGGTCCGCTCCAGCAGCGCCATGGACTGACGCGCCGCCAGAAGGCGCTGGCGGCGGTCGTCCAGCTCGCGCTCTGACAGGAAGCCGCGGGCGGCCAGCGTCTCGGCCCGATCGATCTGGCCCTGAGCCAGCGCGATCTCCTCGCGCTGAAGGCTGATCTGCTCCGTCACCCCGCGGCGCTCGCGCTGCAGACCGTCCAGCGAGGTGCGCCGGCGTTCGGCCTCGCGTTCGATCCGGGCGATTTCCGCCTCTGCGGCCTGCCGGGCGGCGGCGGCCTGGGATTCCAGGGCCGCAAGAATGCGCGATCCCGCGTCCCCGTCCTCCAGCTCGGCGTCAATCGCCAGGCGCGCCAGCGGCTGGCCGGCGGCAACCAGATCACCCTCCTGCACCAGCAGAGCCTCGATCCGGCCGCCCTGGACGGCGGCTGCGCGCAAGACGCCCTGATCCGGGGTCAGCCAGCCGGGTGCTGTTTCGCGGCGGGCATAGCTCGCCGTGGCGGCGAAAAGGGTGACCCCGGCTACGATCAGGGCTGCCAGAAGCCCGAGCAGGCGCACCGACAGCGGAACCGCCAGCACGACCGAGCCATCCAGACGGCCGCGCGTGACATGATCCACCGCCTGCTTGCGAAACAAATCTCCCGCCAAGGTCATCTCCCGGTCTGCTGCCCGGAGAGATTACGGCGCAATGGCGCAACTTCAAAGCGGATTGAATTAATCAGCAGGGGCGGATGCCGACAGCCGCTGAAGCCTCGGGGCGTGCCGCCCGTCTACAGCTTCCAGCCCACATGGATCGCTGCAATCCCGCCGGACAGATTGGTGACGGAGACGCGGGAGAATCCGGCCGCCTCCATCTCTGCGGCGAACGCGCTCTGATGGGGGAATTTGCGGATGGATTCCACCAGATACTGATAGCTGTCTCGGTCGCGCGCGACCCGTTCGCCCAGCCACGGAATGACGTTGAAGGACCAGGCGTCATAGACGCGCTCCAGCGCGCGCGTGGTGGGCCGGGAGAACTCCAGACACACAAAGCGCCCGCCCGGACGCAGCACACGGCGCATTTCCCTGAGCGCCGTCATGCGGTCGGTGACATTGCGGATGCCGAAGCCGATGGTTACCGCGTCAGCGTGGGCGTCCTTGAACGGCAGGCTTTCGGCGTTGGCGCATACCCAGTCAAGATGGGCGCGCGCGCCGCGCTTGAGACCGGCGCCGAGCATTTCGGCGTTGATATCGGCGACCACAGCCTCTGCCGGCGCACCGCCGCGGCGCGATTGCAGCGTCTCGGCGCGATCAAGAAATGCGCGCGCCAGATCACCGGTGCCGCCGGCCACGTCGATCAGCCGCGCTCCCGGGCGCGGTGCCGCGCGCGTGATGGTGATGTCCTTCCAGACCCGATGAATGCCAAGGCTCATCAGATCATTCATCAGGTCATAGCGGCGCGCGGACCGGTCAAACACCTCGCGCACGAGGCCGACCTTGGCCGTACGGGGCACCTCACGGAAGCCGAAAGAGGCAGTATCTGTCTGGCGGTCAGTCATGGCCTGCAAGTTAGACCGGAGCCCGGGCACGCGCCAGCACGCTGTGCCGCGCCTATTCGCCGCTGGCCGTCCGGCAGGACGGGTAGTCCTCGCCCGACAGGGTGAAGCTGGCTCGGCCGCCATCACGGGTAAACGCGGTGCGCGGATCGCCGGCGGCCTCGTATCGGGTTCCGGTATCGGCCTCAACCTGCACCAGATCGATGGTCTGGCTGTCCGCAGTGAGCCGGGCACGCCCCTCAATGAAACGGGCGGTGACGTCCAGATCACCGCACTGGAAGTTCACCATTTCGGCGTCGGCGAACGGATTGACCGGTGCGGCCGGCGGCAATTCGCCTGTGCCTTCGCGCTCCGAACAAGCGGCGAGTGTCAGACTGGCGAGGCCGGCCATGGCGAGAGCGGTGCGCATGAATTTCATCTCCTCAATGCGAACGGTCGATTTCGAAGCGCCGGGACACACTGGACCGCGCAGGCTCTGCTGAAAAGGGGCGTGCCCTGACGCGGCACCGCGATACTCTGGTTATCCCGCAAGCCAGGAGTGCGCCCATGCCCGAATTGCCCGAGGTTGAGACGGTGCGCCGGGGGCTCGTCCCGGCGATGGAGGGGCGGCGGATAGAGGCAGTGCGCCTGGCCCGTCCCGACCTGCGCTTCCCCTTTCCCGATGGCTTCGCCGAACGCCTGAGCGGCACCCGGGTGACGCGGATCGACCGGCGCGCGAAATATCTGCTGGTGCGCCTCGACACCGATGAGACGCTGCTCATGCATCTGGGCATGTCGGGCCGGTTTTCGATCAGCGCGGGTCCTGAAGCGGCAGCCCGGCCGGGTGCCTTCGTCTACGCGCCGGCGGCCGACCCGCGCCATGACCATGTCGTGTTCGGGATCGAGGGCGGGCTCACCGTTACCTACAATGATCCGCGCCGCTTCGGCTTCATGACGCTGTTCGCTACGGCGGGCGAAGACGATCAGCCCTTCTTGAAGTCACTGGGCCCCGAGCCCGACTCCAACCGGTTTTCCGGTGCCTATCTCAGCGAGGCCTTCGCCGGGCGGCGATCGCCGGTCAAGTCGGGGCTGCTCGATCAGAGCGTCGTCGCGGGGCTGGGCAATATCTATGTCTGCGAGGCGCTGTGGCGGGCACGCATCAGCCCGAAGCGCCTGTGCGCCAGTATTGCAGGTGTGCGCGCCGAGCGGCTGGCTGTGGCCGTGCGCGCGGTGATCGCCGAGGCGATAGCAGCAGGCGGATCGACCTTGCGTGACTATGCCGGCGCAGACGGGGCGATGGGATATTTTCAACACAGCTTTGATGTCTATGGCCGCGAAGGCGAGCCCTGCGCTTGCGCAAAGGCGCGTATTCGTCGCATCCTTCAGTCGAACCGGTCGAGTTTTTATTGCCCGGCGTGCCAGAGATGAGATCGGGACCAGCGGCACGCGCATGAAATTTTGTACATGTTGGGTGAAATGTTGTGTACACACAACAAATGATACGATAACGAGGACGGACTGCGCTGGCAGACCCGCCGATTGCAGCAAGTCCTCCCCGGACAGGTGCCAGATGGCGCCAGAGGCGACTGACACGAATGGAGACACAGATGAAACGACGCATTTCACGGCTCGCCGGCGCTTTTGCGGCCGGTCTGGCCTGGCTCGGTGCGCTGACCGCCCCGGCACTGGCCGATACTGATTTCGCGGCTCTCGAGGCCAACCCCGCGATCTGGCGCATCGCGTCTGACGGCGGCGATGTCTACCTGTTCGGTACGGTTCACGTTCTGCCGCCCCAGCTCGACTGGCGCACCGACACGATCAATGAGGCTCTGGCGCGGGCGGACCGCATCTATTTCGAAGCCGACGTCCTGAGCCCGGAATCGCAGGCGGAAATGACCGCTCTGATCCCGCAGCTGGGTATGAATGCGCAGGGCGTCACCCTCAGCTCACTTATCAGCGAAGAGGCGCAGGCCAATCTGGCGCGTATGGCCGAGCGGCTTGGCGCGCCTGCGGGTGCGCTGGAAGTATCGCTCGATCCGCTGCAGCCCTGGCTCGCCGGGCTCACGGTCATGGTCCTGCAAGTCCAGTCCGCGGGCTATGATCCGACCTCAGGAGCGGAATACGCGCTGCAAGCGGCCGGACAAGAGGCAGGGGTGTCCTTCGGGTATTTCGAAACGGTCGAACAGCAATTGCGGTTCTTCGCTGACATGCCGCTGGAAACCCAGATCACCGATTTTGAAATCGGTCTGGCGCAGGCGCTGGACGATCCGGGCCTGCTGAACCGGATGGTGCAGGCCTGGGCGGTGGGCGACACCGATCAGCTGGACACGATCATGAACGAGTCCATGCGCGATGCGTCCGCCAACCTCTATGACGTGCTGATCGTGCAGCGTAACCGCAACTGGATCCCGCTGATCGAGGACGTTCTGGACAGCGGCGAGTCGGCCTTCATCGCTGTCGGTGCCGGTCATGTCACCGGACCGCAGGGCGTGGTGGGTCTCCTGCAGGCGCGCGGCCACACGGTTGAGCGCATTAATCGCTGAGCAGGCCTATAGCGGGAGTGTTCTGGCCCGCGCCGGGGTGTCGACCCCGGCGCGGGCTTCCTGTATGTAGCGCGCCGTTCGCCTGACGTCTGCGCCGCCAGAGACGAGCTCTGGCGCGCTCCACCCAGTTCTGCGGAGGCCCTCATGGCCTACTCCACCATCCAGACCAAGACCGAAGGCCGCGTCGGCGTCATCACGCTGGACCGGCCTGGCGCGCTCAATGCGCTGTGCGACGCGCTCACGGCCGAGCTCACCGAGGCGCTGGCCGGTTTCGAGGCCGATGATGCCATCGGATGCGTGGTGCTCACGGGCTCCGCCAAGGCGTTCGCCGCCGGGGCCGACATCAAGGAACTGCAGGAGAAAGACTTCGTCTCCCTGTTCCGCCACGACCCGTTTGAGAAAACCTGGGAATCCGTGGCGCGCTTCCGCAAGCCGATCATCGCGGCGGTGTCGGGCTATGCGCTGGGCGGGGGGTGCGAGATCGCCATGATGTGTGATTTCATCATTGCCTCCAATACCGCCAAGTTCGGCCAGCCGGAAATCAATCTCGGCGTCATGCCGGGCGCGGGCGGCACCCAGCGCCTGCCGCGCGCCGTGGGCAAGGCCAAGGCCATGGATCTGTGCCTAACCGGGCGCATGATGGGCGCAGAAGAGGCAGAACGTGCTGGCCTGGTGGCCCGCGTGGTGCCCGCTGACGACCTCCTGGACGTGGCCATGGAGGCCGCCCAGACCATCGCCTCGAAATCGCTGCCCATCGCCATGATGACCAAGGAAGCCATCAACATGGCGTTTGAAATGGGCCTGAGTGAAGGGGTGCGCTTCGAGCGCCGGGTGTTCCAGTCCCAGTTTGCAACGGAAGACCGGCGCGAGGGCATGGCCGCGTTTGCTGACAAGCGGGCAGCCCATTTCAAGCACCGCTAGACACGCCGGGCGCTGACTCTGGCCCCGGCCAAGGATTGACGCCCGCGCGCGCCGGGGCTATACGCCGCGCCTCACGGAATTTCGAGCCGCCGCATGGCGTCTGGCGTGCTCAAGACAAGGTTTGGAACGATCCATGGCGAATACAGCCTCCGCGAAGAAGATGGTGCGCAAGCTCGAGCGCCGCACGGCTCTCAACAAGGCGCGCCGGTCGCGCATGCGTACATTCGTGAAGAAGCTGGAGCTGGCGGTTGCCGCGGGCGACGAAGCGGCGGCGAAAACAGCGCTTCACACGGCTGAGTCCGAGGTGATGAAAGCCGTGTCCAAGGGCGTCATTCACAAGAACACGGGCTCGCGCAAGGTTTCGCGCATGACCGCCCGCGTCAAGGCGATGGCGTCTAAGTAGAAATACCTCCCTGAACGGACAAAAAATGCGAACGCCTGCAGTGCATTCTGCAGGCGTTTTTCGTGCGTTTTATGTTCGGGGACGGGCAACGTGAAAGCCTTGTAAACAAGGTGAACCCGTTCACAGTGCCGGATCGGTCCGGGCCAGTGGCCATACCGATTTTGAGGCGGCTGGCAAGATGCGAAACGCGCAAAATTTTTTTTCAGTTCGCAAGCCTCCAAGCTGGTTAGTGAATCGGTCTGTCAAGACCTCAAATCGGCGCCAGAATAAGGTTAATGCGGTTGATTCGTGCCGGTCCCTGAGTACTCTGGGGACCTCGACGACAGTCCTCTCCATACGGACCATCCAGAGCTGACGGACCCTGAAGTGGGGGAAGCTCCGTGCAGGAGAACTGCGTTCAAAATCAAGGGTTTGACCACGGCTCATACCGTGGCGGGCGAGTAAGGACCGGGGCGATGGGATTTCAGACAACAGCAAATGCGGCGGTCCGTGCCACGGGGATGGACATGAACGGATCCGATTGTGTGCTGGATATCTGGCGCGCCGTGCGGGCGCGCCTGCGTGTCGAGTACGGTGATATTTTGTACGCTGCCGAGATTGCGCGTTTGCGCGTGGAAGAGGACCCGGCAGGGCACGTGTTTGTAATTTGCCCCAATGCGTTCGGGCGGGCCTGGGCGGAGGACAATCTGGGCAAGCGCTTGCGCGCCATCTGGGCGTCGGTCGATACGGCACCGCGCGACATCGTCATCACCACAGAGGCGGCGCTGGCCCGTCAGGGCGGCGAGCCGGTCATGGCGGACGCGAAAACGTCCATGAGCCCGTCGGTCCTGCGTTCAGGTGCCTCGCGCGCCGCGCTGGGGGCATCCTCCAGCGTGGTGCAGGCGGAAATCCGCGAGCCGCGCTTCACCTTCGACACCTTCATGGTGGGGTCGGCCAACATGATGGCCGCGACGGCAGCCCGGGCCGTGGCCAATGCCGATGCGCCGCCGTTCAACCCGGTCTATTTCCATGGCGATTACGGCGTGGGCAAAACCCATCTTCTGGCCGCCATTGCGCATGCGGTCGGTCTGGGCGAGTCCGGACGCAAGGCGCTTTACCTGACGGCGGAAGAATTCCTCAACGGTTTCCAGTCCGCCCTGCGCGCCCGCGATGTCCAGCCCTTCAAGGACCAGGTGCGCGATTGCGACGTGCTGCTGATCGACGACATCCACTTCATCGCCGGCAAGACGGCGACCGAGCTGGAGTTTCTGCAGACCGTGGCCGCCCTCATGGCTGCCGACAAGCAGGTGGTGCTTGCCTCTCACTGCCCGCCCTCGCAGCTGGGCGTGACCGATCCGCGCCTGCGCGACATTCTGGCGGGCGGCTTTGCCTGCCCGATGGCAGGGCCCGATCTCGATCTGCGCCGCAAGATCCTCGATTGCAAGATCGCCCAGGCGCGCCGGCATTGCCCGGAGCTGGACGTCCCCGAAGCTGTGCGCGACTTCCTGGCCGCCCGGGTGACCAGCTCGGCGCGTGAGCTGGAAGGCGTGCTCAACAACATCATCGTGCGCACCGCCTACATGAACCGTGCCGTGACTATGGAGACGGTGGAGGAGGCCCTCGGCGAGTTGCCGGTGAAGGCCGACAAGCGGATCACGGTGGACGATATCCAGAGGGCGGCTGCCGCGCACTTTTCCATCACCACGGACGATCTGGTGTCCAAGAGCCGCACCAAGGCACTCGTGCGTCCGCGTCATATCGCCATGTATCTGGCCAAGACCATGACCACGCGCTCCCTGCCCGATATCGGGCGCCGCTTCGGCGGGCGTGACCATTCCACGGTGATCCACGCGGTCAGCAAGATTGCGGCGGCCCTCGTGGCCGACGCGGCTCTGGCTGAAGATGTGGAGGCGATCCGCCGGCACTTGCGCAGCTGAGGCCGCACCGCGCTGGCGTCCGCGCTCGCCGGACCGGTGTGCGTGTGATACGGGGCGCTGCATGACCGATGCCCCGTCCCGCCGCCCCGCCCGCCCAGTCCGTCCCGCCGCGTTGCCGGCGCATCTGCACGCCCGCGCGGCGGCGCTGGCCGCCGTGCGCGGCGTCTTCGACACCGGAACGCCTCTGGACGCAGGTCTGGCCGGCCGGCCCGAATGGGCCGCCATGGATGTGCGTGACCGGGCCTTTGCCCGGGCCCTGGCCGCCGCGGTGATCCGCCAGCCCGGCGCACTGGATGCTGCAGTCGGTGCCATGCTGGACCGGCCGCTGCCCGATACCGCCTTGCGCGCGCGCCTGGCGCTGCGCTGCGGGGCCGCAGAGTTGCTCATCCTGTCCACACCGCCCCACGCCGCCGTGGACGCCTGGGTGGAGCTGATGGGGGCGAGCCCGGAAAGCGCGGGCTTCCGCAAGCTGTCCAACGCCGTATTGCGCCGCGTGTCCGAGAAGGGCGCGTCCATTTTTGGCCGCGCCGATCCGCTGGGCGATCTGCCCGACTGGCTGGCGGCGCGCTGGTCGAATGCCTGGGGTGCCCCTGCGGCGCGGGCCATGGCCGCGGCCCGGTCGGGGCCGCCGCCGCTCGATCTGACCGCCCGTCATGAAGCCGATCCGGCCCGCATCGCGGCCGAAATTGGCGGGGTTGTGCTGCCCACCGGTACGATCCGGCGCACCGGGATCGGCCTTGTGGAGGACATCAAGGGCTATGACAGCGGCGACTGGTGGGTCCAGGACGCGGCGGCTGCCTTGCCGGCCCGGCTGCTGGGCGCGCGCCGGGGCGAGGCCGTGGCCGATCTGTGCGCCGCGCCGGGCGGCAAGACGCTGCAGCTGGCGGCCACGGGCGCTGACGTCATCGCTGTGGAGCTCAATGCCCGGCGTCTCAAGCGCGTTGAGGCCAATCTGTCACGCGCCCGGCTTACCGCACGCCTGGTGGCGGCCGATGCTGCGGACTGGCAGCCCGAGACATTGCTGGACGGCGTGCTGCTGGACGCGCCCTGCACGGCCACAGGCACGCTGCGCCGGCGTCCGGACGCGGCCTGGGCCAAGCGCGAAGAGGATGTCACGGCGCTGGCGCGCATTCAGGCGCGTCTGCTGGACGCCGCCTTCGCCATGCTGAAGCCGGGCGGACGGCTGGTGTTCTGCACCTGCTCGCTGGAGCGTGAAGAGGGCGAAGACCAGATCCCTGCCTTCCTGGCGCGCAACCCGTCCGCGGCGCTGGATCCGGTGCGGGCCGAGGAATTGCCGGGGCTCTCCGGGGCGCTGGCACCGCAGGGCTGGGTGCGCACCCGGCCGGACATGTGGGCGGAAGAGGGCGGGCTGGACGGGTTCTTTATCGCCCGGCTGGTGCGCACGGCCTGAGCCGGCGCGCTTGCTCCGTTTTGCCTGCGCTGGTATCGCAGAAGCCATGGCCAGCGCCCCCCTCATTTCGCCATCGATTCTGTCTGCAGATTTCGCCCGCCTGGGTGAAGAGGTCCGTGCGGTCGACGCGGCCGGCGCAGACTGGATCCATGTGGATGTCATGGACGGGCACTTTGTGCCCAACCTGACCATTGGCCCCGGCGTGATCGCCGCAATCCGGTCCTGGTCGGACAAGCCGTTCGATGTGCACCTGATGATCAGCCCCGTTGATCCCTTCCTTGCCGCCTATGCCGAGGCGGGGGCGGACATGATCACGGCGCATCCCGAAGCCGGACCGCATTTTCACCGCACCGTTCAGGCGATCCGCGCTCTTGGCAAGAAGGCCGGCGCTGCGCTCAATCCGTCCACACCGGAGACGGTGCTGGACTATGTCCTGGATGAGCTGGATCTGGTCCTGGTGATGAGCGTCAATCCCGGCTTTGGCGGGCAGAGCTTCATCGACAGCCAGCTGAAGAAGATCGAAGCGCTGCGCGCCAGGGTCGATGCGCGCGGTCTGTCCACGCTGATCGAGGTGGATGGCGGGGTGAACCCGGTCACCGCGCGCGCCTGCGTGAATGCGGGCGCGCATGCGCTGGTCGCCGGCTCGGCCGTGTTCAAGGGCGGACCCGACCATTACGCTGCCAATATCGCTGCTCTGCGGGGCCAGTAGCCGATGTGCGGGGCGTCATGGCGCGGCATGTGACACCGGCAGATATCGCCACCGCCTTGGCGCGGCGCACGCGGCGCGAAATCTCCGACTTTGCCAACGCCTTTGGTCCCTACCGGGCGCTGACGCTTGGCGGACAGCCGCCGCAGAGTGTCGTGGTGACCCCGCGCCCGCTGCGCCGCGGGGACAAGGCGCGCGGCGCGGCCATGCTGGCGGGCCGCTTTGCCCTGGCAGGTGAAACCCTCGCCGTGCCACTGGGCGATTCGCCCTGGGACCTCACCGCGCCGTCGCGGCGCTTCGCCGAGGCGCTGCACGGGTTTGACTGGCTGGCCGATCTCCTGGCCGTTGATGAGCCCGATGCCCGCGCCGCCGCCTGCACCCTGGTAGATGACTGGATCGCGCGTTTCGGGGCGTGGAATTTCTTCAGTTGGGGACCGGGCGTGCTCGCTACGCGCATGCGCGCCTGGACGCTGGCAGGCCCGGCCCTGCTGACAGGTGATGATGCGCCGCCGCGCATCGCCTCACTGGGACGCCAGGCCCGGCGCCTGGCGCGCGCGCTGAGCGTGACGCCTGCCGACCGCACCCGGCTTGATGCCGCGATCAGCCTGGCGCTGGCGGCTGTATGCCTGGACCTGCCCGGTTCACTCAAGACCCGCGCTGGCGCAGCGCTGGAGACGGCCCTCAAATCCCAGATCCTGCCTGATGGCGGCCATGTCAGCCGCAATCCGCAAGCCGCAGCGGACTGTCTCATCGCCCTGTGCGAGCTGGACGCGGCCGCGGCCGCGGGCGGCGCTGTCCTGCCGGGCGAAGTGCGCCGGGCCATGGACCGGCTGACCGGCTTTGTCCGCTTCTCCCGCCTGCCCGGCGGCGCTTTGCCCGGATTTCATGGTGGCGGCGAAGGCGATGGCCGGGCGCTGGATGCGGCCCTTGCCCATGCCGGGGGCGGCAAGGCACCCACAGGCAAGGTATTCAATGTCGCGCCCCACACCGGATACCACCGGGCCGAAGCGGGCGGCAGCGTGATCATCATGGATGCCGCCGAGCCACCGGCGGGCCTGCATGGTGCCGAGAGCCACGCCAGCGCGCTGGCCTTCGAGTTTGCAGCCTCCGGCGCGCGCATCGTTGTCAGCTGCGGCTGGTCGTCCGATCAGGGCGCGCGCTGGCGTGAAGCGGTGCGGGCGACGGCGGCCCATTCGGCGCTGACGCTGGAGGAGACCTCCTCGGCGCGGCTTCTCGAGCCGGGCTGGCGGCGCAATCTGGTGGGGCCGCGCATGGCGCACGGGCCGGATCCGGTGCGCGTGCGGCGCAATGAAGAAGAACTCGGCGTCTGGCTGGAAGCGACCCATGACGGCTACCGCAAGCCGTTTGGCCTCAGCCTGCGCCGCCGGATATTCCTGGCCATGGACGGGGCGGATTTGCGCGGCGAAGACGGCCTGTTCCGCCCGGTGGAGGACGGCCCGCCGGCCAATCCTGAAGCGCGCCTGAGCTTCTCCATTCGCTTTCATCTGCATCCCGACGTGCGTGCCTCGCTGTCGCGCGATTCGCTGAGCGCGCTTCTCGTGCTGCCCAGCGGCGATGGTTGGCGTTTCCGAACCGATGGCGGACCTGTAAGATTGGACCGGTCGGTGTATCTGGCTGCCGGGGCGCCGCCGCGCCGCTCGACCCAGCTGGTCGTGGCGGGCGAGGCGGAACCCTTCGGTGGCGGTGACCGTCCGCCCAATCGCGTGCGCTGGGCGTTCCAGCGCCTGGGCCGTGTCGGTGCCGCCAGCGGCTGACCGAGACCTGTTTCAACCCGGCGCGCGGCGCCTTGGTCCATTTTTCCTGCAGGAGCTTCCCCTCATGGCCGACACAGACCTTGTGCCGATCCGGCGCGCGCTGATCTCGGTGTCCGATAAGGCGGGCCTCGCCGAGCGCGCCAGGGCGCTGACCGGTGCCGGCGTGGAGCTGGTGTCCACCGGCGGCACGCTGCAGGCGCTGCGCGATGCGGGCCTGGAGGCACGCGACGTGGCCGACATCACCGGCTATCCCGAAATGATGGACGGTCGGGTCAAGACCTTGCATCCGCGTGTCCATGGCGGGCTGCTCGCCCGGCGTGACCGTGAGGATGATCTGGCGGCCATGGAGGCTCATGGCATTCCCGGCATCGATCTTCTGGTGGTCAATCTCTACCCGTTCGAGGAGACCGCGCGCTCGGGGGCGGGGATCGACGCCTGTATTGAAAAAATCGATGTGGGCGGCCCCGCCATGATCCGCGCCGCCGCCAAGAACCATCGCTTTGTGGCGGTGTGTGTGGATATGCGCGATCTCGACAAGGTGCTCGAGGCGATGGGGCGCCATGACGGTGCCACGCCGCTGTCGGTGCGCCGCCACCTGGCAGCCAAGGCGTTCGCGCGCACCGCGGCCTATGACAGCGCCATTGCGGGACGGCTGGAAGCAGACACCGAGAAGCCTGCGCGCAGCTGGTTCACGCTGGGCGGGCCGCGCCTGCAAAAGCTGCGCTATGGCGAGAACCCGCATCAGGACGCCGCGCTCTACGCCACGCCTGAAGCGCGCGCCGGCGTTGCCTCGGCCCGGCAGGTCCAGGGCAAGGAATTGTCCTACAACAATATCGCTGACGCGGACGCCGCGTTCGAGCTGGTCAGCGAGTTCGATCCCGAAGACTGCGCTGCCGCCGTGATCATCAAGCACGCCAATCCGTGCGGCGCGGCGCAAGGCGACTCTCTGGCGGCGGCGTATGAACGGGCCTTCGCGGCCGACCCCCTGTCGGCATTCGGCGGGATCGCCGCGTTCAACCGCCCCCTGGATGCCGCCACCGCCGACGCCATCAGCCGCAATTTCACCGAAGTGGTCATCGCGCCGGACGCCGAAGACGCCGCGCTGGACATTTTGTCGGCGAAGAAAAACGTGCGCGTCCTCCTCACCGGCGCGCTGGCGGACCCGTCCGCGCCGGGCTGGACGCTCAAATCGGTGGCAGGCGGGCTGCTGGTGCAGGCGCGCGATACCGGGCGGATTACCGAATCCCAGCTCAAGGTCGTCACCGCCCGCGCGCCCGACGAGGCCGAGATGGCCGATCTCCTGTTCGCCTGGCGTCTGGTCAAGCATGTGAAGTCCAATGCCATCGTGTTTGCCCGCGACGGCCGCTCGGCCGGAATTGGCATGGGCCAGACCAGCCGGGTCGAAGCGGTACGCCTGGCCGTGCGCAAGGCCGCTGACGCCGCGAAGGAAAACGGCTGGGACGCACCGCGCACAGAGGGCTCGGCCTGTGCGTCGGATGCCTTCTTCCCCTTCCCTGACGGCGTGCGCGAAGCGGCCAAGGCCGGCGCGCGCTGCATCATCCAGCCCGGCGGGTCTGTGCGCGATGAAGAGGTGATCGCCGCCGCCGACGAGGCCGGGCTCGCCATGGTGTTCACCGGCATGCGCCATTTCCGGCACTGACCATGCGGGCGCGGCTGTCCGGGCGGGTGTCGGGGCTGTTGTCCGCGCTGGCCGCGCTAACGCTGGCTGCCTGCGCGCAGGCTCAAACCGGCATTGCCGCCCACAGCACGCTGCGCCTGCCCGAAGGCGCTGACGGGCCCGTCCCGGCGGTCGTCTTTCTGTCCGGCTGCGGCGGCGTGCGCGAGGTTCAGGACGTGTATGCGCGTGAGGCCAATGCTGAAGGCTGGGCCGCGCTGATTGTCGATTCCCATGCAGCACGCGGGATCGGTCCGGCGGGCGCGCGCCTGCTGGTGTGCACCGGCCTGTCCATGCGTGGCCAGGACCGCGCTGCCGATGTGTTCGCGGCGCTGGAACTCTTGCGCGCCGACCCGCGCATTGACGCCGGCCGCCTGGCGCTCACCGGGTGGAGCCATGGCGGCTGGACCGTGCTGGACGCCATGGCGTCGGCGCAGGCGGGCGAGCAGGGCAGCGCCCCGTTCGCGGGCGTGCGCGGGGCGTTTGTGATCTATCCCTATTGCGGGGCCATCGTCCGCGCCCGGCGCGATCCGGTCGGCGCACATTTTCCAGTGGAGAGCCTTCTGGCAGGCCGCGACGCCATCGCCGATCATCGCGCCTGCGAGCGCCTGTTCGAGCGCCAGCGGGCCTCGGGCGCGGTGATCCGCCCGTCGGTTCTGCTGAGCGAGGCGACCCACGCCTTCGACGCACAGGACCAGCCCTGGGACCCGCGCATGCGCTACGACGCAGGCCAGGCCGCCGAGGCGCACGCCCTGTTCCGCCGCTTCCTGCGCCGGTCATCGGCCGGCACCGCAGACTAGAAAAAACCCCCGGAGCCAAGGGCTCCGGGGGTTTGTGGTCCGGCGATCAGGCGAGTGATTACTCGCGATTGCCCAGCATCATCAGGATGACCTGGAACATGTTCACGAACGCGATGTAGAGGTTGAGCGCGCCGTAATAGGTCATCACCGCCATCGAGCGCTCATCGCCCGCGATATCGGCGTACATCAGCTTCAGGCCCTGGGTCTGCCAGGCCACGATGCCGGCCATCAGGCCGAGAATGGCAAACTGGATGAGCCACTGCAGGCCCGAGGATTCCACGAAGAAGACGTTGATCAGGCTGATCGCCACGACGCCGATGACGGCCATGACGAGGAAGGAGCCGATCGGCTGCAGATTGGTCTTCGTGGTATAGCCCCAGATTGACAGGCCGAAAAAGGCCGCCGCCGTGATTGCAAACGCCTGGGCGATCGTGCCGAAGGTCAGGCTGATATCGCCGGTCAATGCGCTCACGGTCGCCGCGTTGGCGGCGATGAACACCCAGACGCCGAGGCCGGAGCCGATCAGCGTGACCACGGACCAGTACAGAACCGCCGCGCCCATGGGCGAGGGGTTGCGCATGAAGAACATGGAGCCGAACAGCAGGACCAGCGGTCCGAACTGCACGATATAGATGACCGGCGCGGTCAGCACGACGGCGCTGACAGGGGCGACCGTGCCCACGATGTAGGCGAGCGCGGCCGACAGCACGAGGCCGAGGCCCATCTTGTTGTAGACGCCAAGCATGAAGCTGCGCAGGCCCGCATCCACCGAGGTGTCGAGCGTGCGCGCGCCATAGGCGGTGCGATTAAGCTGGTTCATGTCTTCCTTCCTGAGTTCTGCAACCCTGCGGCCCTGTATCGAGCCGGCAGGTCACTTCGCCCGGACGGTATGACCGTGCCGGATTTCGCAACCATATATGAGGATTCAGGGCGGCGCGTTCAAGCAAAACCGGTGCGGATGCGCAGCTCAGGTGCCGGGCGCAGCCTCTTGACGGGGCGGGGCGGCATGCGGACATGCTGGCCCCATGACCCTGCGCGTGTTCGCCGCCCTGCCTGTTGACCCGGCCATCGCCGAGCGCATTGAACCCTTGATGAAGGGCGTGCCAGGCGCGGCCTGGCGTCCGGTGGAGAATTTTCACGTCACCCTGGCCTTCTACGGCGAGCTGGACGAGGCGGTCATCGCCGAGCTGGACGCTGAGCTGGCCCGCATACGCTGCGCGCCGTTTGATCTGGTGTTCAAGGGCGTCAATCATTTTGGCAAGGCCGAGCCCACCTCTCTCTGGCTGGGGGTCGAGGACAATCCGGCCTTGTCCGCCCTGGCCAGGGCCTGCGTCCAGGCGGCGCGGCGTATCGGCGTGGAGACCGAGCGCCGCGTGTACACGCCGCACCTGACGCTGGCCTATCTCAAGCCCTGGACCGATCCGCTGCGCCTGGCCCGGTTTGAGCAGCGCTTCAATCTCTACCGGTCCCAGCCCATGCTGGTTGACCGGTTCCATCTTTATTCCAGCCTTCAGACGAAGCATGGCCGGCCGAACATCTATCAGGCCGAGGCGGACTACCCGCTCTACGCATAAATCGCAGTCCTGCCTGCGCTATCACGTCGCAAAGCGGATAATCCGGTTGAAAAATGAAGGGGGGCGGATTACTCCCGCCTGCTGACGGGGTGTGTCATAGCGATTCCGTATGCGTCAGCAGGACGCACGGGCGCTCGGACATTCCGCGCTAAGTCTTGTCAGGCTGCCGCTGCCTCCACGCCCAGATCGGGCATGGCCGGGCTGGCGGCAAGGATTATGAGGTCGGCACGTGACGGACAATAATTCCAATCCCGACGAGGGCGGCGAAACCCGCCGGGATTTCATCCATATCGCCGCAGCTGGCATGGCCGCTGTCGGTGGCGCTGCGGTGCTGTGGCCCTTCATCGACCAGATGAACCCGGCTGCGGACACGCTGGCGCTCGGCACCACGGACGTGGAACTCGCTCAGCTGAGCCCCGGTGACGAGATCACCGTGATGTTCCGCAGCCGGCCGCATTTCGTGCGGTTGCGCACGGAGACCGAAGTGGCCGCGGCGCGCGACGTGAATGTGGCGAGCCTGCCTGACCGCATGGCGCGCAACGCCAATCTGGAAGACAGCGCACCGGCGACCGACGAGAACCGGTCGGCCATGAGCGCTGCGATTGCCGAAGGCGAGTCCATCGACGCCGGCCTGCGCGCGGCCTTGCTGGTGACCAGTGCCAACTGCACGCACCTGGGCTGCGTGCCGACCGTGGGCGCAGGCGATTACGACGCCTGGTTCTGCCCGTGCCATGGCTCGCACTACGACTCGTCCGGCCGCATCCGCCGCGGCCCGGCCCCGGAAAACCTGCCCGTCCCGCCGATGACCTTCATCTCGGCCACCACCCTTCGGCTAGGCTAGGAGTGTAGACGATGAGCGGCAACAGCACTTACGAACCGAAAACGGCCTTCACGCGCTGGCTCGATACGCGCCTTCCGATCGTGCGCCTGGCCTCGGACTCCTTCATCGATTTCCCCACCCCGCGGAACCTGAACTACTGGTACACGTTCGGCGGCATTCTCACCGTCTGCCTGATGGTGCAGATCATCACCGGCATCGTGCTGGCCATGCACTATGTGCCCAACATCGACTACGCCTTTGCCAGCGTTCAGCGCATTGACCGCGACGTGAATTTCGGCTGGCTGATCCGGTCGATCCACGCCGTGGGCGCGTCGATGTTCTTCCTGGCCGTGTACATGCACATTTTCCGCGGCCTGTATTACGGATCATACAAGGCACCGCGCGAGATCCTGTGGATTCTCGGCGTGGTGATCTACCTGCTGATGATGGCTGCGGCCTTCCTCGGCTATGTGCTGCCCTGGGGCCAGATGTCCTTCTGGGGCGCGATGGTGATCACCAATCTGTTCGGTGCATTGCCGCTGGTCGGCGAGCCGGTGACCCAGTGGCTGTGGGGCGGGTTTACCGTCGGCAACGAGACGCTGAACCGCTTCTTCTCGCTGCACTATCTCATCCCGTTCCTGATCGCGGGTGTCGTGGGCCTGCACGTCTGGGCACTGCACGTGCCGGGCAATAACAACCCCACCGGCATCAGCGTGAAGACCTCCGCCGATACCCTGCCGTTCCACCCGTACTACACGGTGAAGGACGGCTTCGCGATCGTGGTGTTCCTGCTGATCTTCGCCGGTTTCGTGTTCTACGCCCCCGACGTGCTGGGCCATGCCGACAACTATATCGAGGCCAACGCGCTGGTGACCCCGGCAATGATTGTGCCCGAATGGTATCTCCTGCCCTTCTACGCCATCCTGCGTGCCGTGCCGGACAAGCTGGGCGGGGTCATCCTGATGTTCGCGGCCATCGGCGTGCTGTTTGTGCTGCCCTGGCTCGACACCTCGAAGGTGCGCTCCATGCGCTACCGTCCGATGGCGCGCTGGTTCTTCGGCTTCTTCGTGGTCGCCTGCCTGGGTCTGGGCTGGGCCGGTGCCGAGCTGCCCGACACCAAGGTGCCGGTGCTGGGTGCGATCGGCGTCGACTTCCTGCTGCTGGGCCGGGTGCTGACCCTGTACTACTTCGCCTACTTCCTCGTGATCCTGCCGGTGCTGGGCTTTGTTGAAAAGCCGACCGCCCGGCCGGCCTCCATCGAGGATGCGGTGCTGCACGGCGACAAGCCGGCGAAAGCCGGGTCCGCCGGTGCAGCCCCGGTGGCGCAACCGGCTGAATAGGAGCACGACAATGAAAACCACCACCAGGCTCCTTGCCGCCGCCACCCTGGCCGTCATGATTGCCGCGCCTGTTCTGGCCGCGGGCTATTACCGCACGCCCGAGCAGCACGCATGGTCCTTCGACGGTCCGTTCGGCGAGTATGATCGGCAGGCCGTGCAGCGCGGCTTCCAGGTCTACCAGCAGGTCTGCTCGGCCTGTCACGGCCTGAAGCATGTTGCCTTCCGCCACCTCGGTCAGCCCGGCGGGCCGTTCGAGGAAGTGATGATCGACGGCGAGCCGCAGCGCTTCGACAATCCCAACGACAACCCGGTCGTGGCGGCGATTGCGGCGGAGTATTTCATCTCTGATCTCGATGATATCGGCGACACCATCGAACGTGCCGGCCGTCCGGCCGACATGTTTCCCTATCCGTTTGCCAACGAGGCTCAGGGCCGTGCGGCCAATGGCGGTGCCTATCCGCCCGATCTCTCGATCATGGTGCGCGCGCGCCACTATGGTGCCGACTATGTGCGCTCGCTGCTGATGGGTTATGACGAGGAGCCGCCTGCCGATCTCGATATCCGTCCGGGCAGCTACTACAATCCGTACATGCCCGGCATGATCATCGCCATGCCGCCCCAGCTGATGGATGGCATGATCGAGTATGCCGACGGCACCGAGGCGACGGTCGAGCAGATGGCTACCGACGTTACCTATTTCCTGGCCTGGACCGCGGACCCGCACATGGAAGCGCGCAAGCGCATGGGCCTGATGGTCATGATCTACCTGTTTGGCCTGGCTGTGCTGCTGTACGCCTCCTACCGCAAGGTGTGGAGCAAGGTGAAGCACTGATCCGTTCCGGTCAGACGAACACGACACAAGGCCCGGAGGCTCCCCTCCGGGCCTTTTTCATGGCCGCGATGCGTGCAGGTCAGTGTGTCTTGTCTGCCAGGCCAAGCTCGGCGCGCAGAGCCGAGATCGCGTCCAGCCAGACCCGCGCCGAGGCATCCGACGGTGCGCGCCAGTCACCGCGCGGGCTTAGCGCGCCTGCTGATGTCAGCTTGGGTCCGTTGGGCATGGCGGTGCGTTTGAACTGGGCGGTCTGGTAGAAGCGCTTCGAGAACACCTCAAGCCAGTGCAGCGTCTCTGCCATCCCGTAGGCGCGGCGCTTGGTGCCGTCCACGTGCGGCGGCCAGGGGCCGCGCGCCGCATCGCCCCAGGCCGCTTCGGCCAGGAAGGCGATCTTCTGAGGCCCGAAGCCGAACCGCAGGGCGTAGTGCAGGAAAAAATCATGCAGGGCGTAGGGGCCGATGGCGGCCTCGGTGGACTGCACGGCACCGTCCGCGCCGGCGGGAACCAGCTCCGGCGTGATCTCGGCGGACAGGATACCGTCCAGTGTGCACGAGACATCACCGCCAAATTCCCCACGCCGCGCCGCCCAGGCGATCAAATGCTGGATCAGGGTTTTGGCCACGCCTGCATTGACATTGTAATGGCTCATCTGGTCGCCCACGCCATAGGTGCACCAGCCCAGCGCCAGCTCCGACAGATCGCCGGTGCCGATGACCAGGCCCTGCTCGTGATTGGCCAGGCGGAACAGATAATCGGTGCGCAGGCCGGCCTGCACATTCTCGAATGTGATGTCATAGACCGGCTCGCCGCGCGCATGGGGATGGCCCAGATCGGCCAGCATGCGGTCCGCCGCCGGGCGGATGTCAATCTCGCGATGGGTGACGCCCAGGCCTTCAATCAGCGCCAGCGCGCGGGCATGGCTTTCATCCGATGTGGCAAAGCCCGGCAGGGTCACCGCCAGAATATCGGCGCGGTCACGCTCCAGCCGGTCAAAAGCGCGCGCCGTGATAATCAGGGCCTGGGTGGAATCCAGCCCCCCCGATACACCGATCACCGCCCGGCGCACGCCGCTGGCGCGCAGGCGCTGGGCCAGGCTCTGGACCTGGATATTCCAGGCCTCATAGCAATCCTCGTCCAGCCTTGACGGATCATTGGGCACAAAGGGAAAGCGGTCGACGGTGCGTTCCAGCCGAACCGCCCTGTCCAGCTCGGCTCGCAGCTCAAAGCGTATGCGGCGCATCGTCTTCAGGCGGGGGGCCGCGCGCGCAGCGGCATCGCGGAAGGTCGACAGGCGCAGCCGGTCCTGCTCGATGCGTTCCAGGTCGATATCGGCATAGATGCGGGCGTGGTCGTTCAGGAAGCGCTCGCCCTGGGCCAGGCAGACGCCCTGCTCATAGATCAGAAGCTGGCCGTCCCAGGCCAGATCATTGGTGGATTCCCCTGCGCCCGCCGCGCAGAACACATAAGCGCCGCACGTGCGCCGCGAATGGGCGTCGATCAGCACGGCCCGTTCGCGCGCCTTGCCGATGGTGGCGTTGGAGGCGGACAGGTTTACCATCACGCTGGCCCCGGCCAGGGCCGCGTCGGTGCTCGGCGGGACCGGTGCCCAGAAATCCTCGCAAATATCTGCCGCCGCCACGAAGCCGGGCAGGTCTGCAGCTTCGAACAGCAGATCGGTCCCGAACGGCGCGTCGTGACCCGCCACGGCGATGGTCGGTGCCAAGACGCCAGTCGCGTCGGAGAACCAGCGCTTCTCATAGAATTCGCGATAGGTGGGCAGATAGCTTTTGGGCACGACGCCCAGCAGTTTTCCGCGATGGACGAACAGCGCACAGTTGAAGATCTGGCCGTGCTGACGCAGGGCGCAGCCGAACACGATCACCGGGAACAGTCCGGCACTGGCGGCAATCACATCACCCGCTGCCGCCTCGCTGGCATCCAGCAAGGCGCTTTGATGGTGCAGATCCTCCACCGAGTATCCGGTCAGGGCGAGTTCGGGAAACAGGGCCAGCGCCGCCTGCCGGTCATGCGCCTCGCGCGCCAGGGTCAGAAGGGCATCGCGATTGGCTTGCGGATCAGCCAGCGCCACGCGCGGCGCGAAGGCAGCGACCCGGACCATGCGGTGCCGGTAGAGATTGTCGAACGCCGCCATGATCACCCTTCCGTGCCCGTGCAGCCTGTGCGCACGCGCTTTTGCTCAAAGTGAGTATTTATCCGGATTGGCACCCGGGAGCAACTCAGGCCGCCGGCAGGTCCACCGCGCCGGTCAGGTCCGCCGCCTGGCCGATATCGGCCGGCGCGCGGGCACCGGTGAAGCAGGCGCCGGCAAAGCGGCTCCGGCGGACATCGGCCCCGTGCATGCGCGCAAAGGAGAAATCGGCACCGCTGGCGTCGACATGGCGCAAATCGGCACCAGACAGGTCGGCATAGCGCAGTACCGCTGCGGCCAGAGACGCGGCCAGCAAGCGGTCATTGGGCAGGAGCAGCGGGCCGATGCGCGCTTCACGCAAATCGGCGTTGCTGAGCTTGGCGCCCGCCAGGTCTGCGCCCCGCAAGTCGGCACCGCGCAGCGAGGTCATGCGCAAGTCGGCATTGGCCAGCTTGGCACCTTGCAGCTCTGCCCCTTCCATGTCGAGCCCGTAGAGGATCGCCCCGCGTGCCTGGAGCGCGGTCAGATTGCGCCGCGCCAGCGTGTTCAGCCCGCGCAAATCCTTGCCGTCAAAGGTCGACGGTGCCCCCTCCTGGCCGCCGGTTTCACACCAGCGCGCATGACGATCGAGGGCTTTTGCCGTTTCTCCGCCCGGGTCGGCGACCGCACCGGGCGGTGCGTCGCGCAAGGCGCCCGTCATGTCCGCGCCATTGAGGCGGGCCAGATCCATCTTTGTGCCGATCAGCACCGTATCGCGCAGGTCGGCATCGGTGAGATCGGCCCCGCTCATGTCCGCGCCTTCCAGATTGGCCCCGGGAAAGCGGCAATTGCGCAGGTTCGCCCGGGTCAGACGGGCACCGATCAGCACGGCGTCAGAGAAGTCGGAGGACTGGGCGACCACCCCGCTCATGCGGATCTGGGCCATGTTGGCGCGCGCGAAATTGGCCGAGCTCGCCTCTCCGGGGCGCATGTCATGGGTAATCATCGCCAGGCCCTTTTCCTTGTCGGCCTGGGCGATGGCACCTTCTCTGAGGTCGGCCTGGCTGAGGTCCGCACCGGTCAGGTCCGCCCCGCGCAGGATGGCCCCGCGCATATCGGCCCTGTGCAGCACCGCACCGGCCAGATTGGCGCGCCGCAAATCGGCCGCGTACAGCACAGCGCGGGTGAGATTGGTGCCCGCCAGGTTCGTCCCCTCAAGGATGGCACCTGTCAGGTCCGCGTCAGCCAGATGCCGCCCGGACAGATCCAGACCGGACAGGATCGCGTAATTGAAGCTCGCGCGCGCCCCCCCCATCCGGCCGGTCATCAGGAAATCGTGGCGGCGGCAGACCTCGTCTGCCTGGGCCTGCGACATGGTCCGGTACTGGATCGGCGAGCGGGTCATTATCGGGTTCCGGGGCACCACGCTTCCAGCGCGGCCACCGGGAAACCTAGCCTGTTTAGCGTTAACGCGCCGTTGCGCGCCCTGCAGGCACACGCACCCGCGTCATGCCCGCGCGGCCCAGCCGGTCCAGCGCCTGCTCGAAGCTCTCATGCGGCCCGATTGCCAGATCGGCATCAAACAGGCCCGGCCGCCCGTCCTGCAGCACCAGCGGGCGCCCGGTGGCGATCCGGCTGAAAAAGCCGGCATTGAGCGCCTCGGCCTCGGCCTGGCGGACGCGGTCGACCACGGCGATCCCGGCTTTGCTCAGCATCCCGATGCCGCGCCCGGCCACGCGCGGGTCCGGGTCCCGGCAGGCGATGATCACCTCGCCAATGCCGGCATCAATCAGCGCCTGCGCGCAGGGTGGTGTGCGCCCGTGATGCGCGCAGGGCTCCAGGCTGACATAGGCGCGGGCCCCGCGTGCAGCCTCGCCGGCCTGAGCCAGCGCCTGTGTCTCGGCATGGGGCCGCCCGCCGGCTGCGGTCGCTGCAGCCCCGATTACGCGCCGCTCACGCACGATCACACAGCCCACGGACGGATTGGGAGCGGTCTGGCCCAGCCGGGCAAAGGCCAGCGCCAGCGCCGCATCCATGAAGCGCAGATCATCTGGCGTCACGGCGCGGCCGGTCAGGGTCTGCGTGGCGCTCACGGGCAGGGCGGCAGGTCTTGCGCGCGGGCCTCGTCCAGATAGCGCCGCGCCACGGGACGCAAGCCCTCCAGCTCGATCAGCAGCGGATTGCCGGTCGGAATTTCGATCCCGACAATGGCCTCATCAGGCACCTGGAACAACAGCTTGACCAGTGCGCGCAAAGAGTTGCCGTGGGCTGATATGATGACATCGTCTCCGGCCGCCAGGCGCGGCGCGATCGCATCCTTGAAATAGGGGGCCACACGATCAAGGGTCAGCTTCAGGCTTTCACCGGCGGGCAGGGCGTCGGGGTCCAGCGCGCCATAGCGCGGGTCAAAGCGCGGATGGCGCGGATCGTCCAGCGCCAGCGGCGGGGGCGGGGTATCGTAGGAACGCCGCCAGATTTTCACCTGGTCTGCACCATGCTCCTGGGTCACCTCGGCCTTGTTCATGCCGGTCAGCGCGCCGTAATGGCGCTCATTGAGCCGCCAGGATTTCTCCACCGGAATCCAGAGCCGGTCGAGGCCCTCCAGCGTGAAATTCAACGTCCGGATGGCGCGTTTCAGCACGCTGGTGAAAGCCAGTGACGGCGCAAATCCTTCAGCCTTCAACAAGTCGCCGCCGCGCCGGGCTTCCGCTTCGCCTGCCTCGGTCAGGTCAACATCGACCCAGCCGGTGAACCGGTTTTCCTTGTTCCAGATGCTCTGGCCGTGGCGGGTGAGGACGAGGCGGGTCATGGCGCACTTTCCGGTCGGGGCGAAGGAGGACAGGCGGGATTTACCGGCTGGGCCGCCACGCGTCGAGGGCTTTGGCAAGGCCGGGGCGCCCGTCCGGCCCCTCCGGGCCGTCCCGCGTCACGCTCCAAATCGACACAGGCCCGTTTGCGTCCTGACCGGCAGCATACGGGCGTACGGCGCATTGGCTGCGTCCATCGCCGTGCCGGACGTGGCGTTGAGGATGGCGTGCGGGCCATACGGCGTGATGGGAACCAAGACCGGGCCTTGCCCGCGCGCGGACCAGCCGGCCGGGTTGGCCAAGGATGAGCAGGCGGCGAACCGGACGCGTCAAATCTGGAATGGGACTTGCACTCTCACGGTCGTTATCGCACCATTAACGCCGGTCAGAACGGCTGGCAAAGCATCAGTCGTCGGGTCGGGGGGGCGATATCTCAGGGGGATTCGCATGGAGAGGGTGACGGTATCGGTCGCGACAGAGAGCGAAGCGCAGGCGCTGGACCGGCTGGTGGAACAATTCACGCGGGACTTGTCTGAACGGTCCAGCGAATGCGTTTTCTATCTCAGCGGCTCGGCTCCGGGCGAAAGCCAGCGCATCGTCGAGACCGAGACAGCGGACACGCTGCGGCGCTTTGTCGAGTTCGTGAGCCAGAACGCCAATCTGACCCTGTGCTGATCGGCTTGCCCTGGACGGCGGGCGGCACCTGACAAGGCAGCGTCCGCAGTGTCCCGGTCCTGACCAGACCGCCTCAAACCAGTTGCGGGCCTCGCGGTGCGACCCGGCCGGTTGAGGCGCAGACCGCCGCAGGCCGGCATCTGGATATGCACAGCGCGCCGCCTCAGGACCATGGGCGCTCTGCCAGGCGGCCCCCGCCACCGTGAAACGGTCATTGGAGCACACGCGGGCTTGGTCTAGAACCAGTGGCCATGACACGCCCCGACGCTTCACGGCTTGATGAAACCGCCCTGATCGCCGCCATGCGCCGCACTCTGGCGCTGGAGGTTGACGGACTGACCGCCCTGTCCGGCGCTTTGGGGCCGCAGGCCGTGGAGGCTGTGCGCCTGATCGCCGGCCTCAAAGGCCGTCTGATTTGCGCCGGGGTCGGCAAGTCGGGCCATGTTGCGCGCAAGATCGCTGCGACGCTCGCCTCCACCGGTACGCCGGCGCAATATGTTCACCCGTCCGAAGCCAGTCACGGCGATCTGGGCATGATCACGCCGGACGACGCGCTCCTCGCCCTGTCCAAATCCGGCGAAACGCGCGAGCTGGGCGACATGATCGCCTATTGCCGCCGCTTTGCAGTGCCGTTGATCGCCCTGACCGCCGGCGAGGCGTCCAGCCTGGCGCGCGGCTGTGACCTTCTGCTTCTGCTGCCGGGCGCTGAAGAGGCATGCGGCGAGACGCGTGCGCCAACCACGTCCACCACGATGATGATGGCGTATGGTGACGCGCTGGCGGTCGCCCTGATCGAGGCGCGGGGGTTTACCGCGCGCGATTTCGCCCTGTTTCACCCGGGCGGTGCGCTGGGCTCGGCGCTGACCCATGTCGGCGCCCTGATGCATGCCGGCGACGCCCTGCCGCTGGCCGCGTCGGGTTCGGGCATGGGCGAGGCGCTGATCGAGATGAGCGCAAAGGGTCTGGGCTGTGTCGGCGTCATCGATGATGAGGGCCGGCTTCTGGGCATCATCACGGATGGCGATCTCAGGCGCAAAATGAGCCCGGACCTGGTGTCGGAGACAGTCGACGCTGTGATGACGCCCGCCCCGGTGACGGTCAGCGCGCACATGCTGGCATCCGAAGCGTTGCGCCACATGACCGCGGGATCGCGCAAGATCACCCAGCTCTTTGTCTGCGCCGAGGACGGCCGGCCGGAGGGGCTGCTTCATATCCATGACCTGTTGCGCGCCGGGGTGAGCTGATGGACTCGCTGGAGCGCTTTTCCCTTCCGGATCGCGCGTTCTGGCCGCTGGCGTCAGCGGTGTTTGCGGCCCTGATCTGGGGTGCGATGCAGTATCGCCCTTCTGGCCAGGACGCGGTGGTGACCGCTGACACATTCCTCATGGAAGGGGCCGCGCTCGACCAGCTCATTCCGGGCCCGGGCACGCGCACCCTGTTCGACCCGGCTGCGCCGGGCGGCCCTGTGGCGCGCCTCACCGCCACCGCCTCGCGCGAGGCGGCGGGCCATTTGTCGGCGGGGGTGGGCGCGGTGGTGCCGCCCGAGTTCGAGGCCGCAGTGGTGGGCCGCGATATCGAGGTGCGAATAGAGATGAGCGCACCCGATCCGGACCTGACCCATGCCCATATCGGGTATTTTGTGGTCGGCGACGCCGATACGGGCTGGCGCCAGGTTGAGGTGGATACCGTGTTCCGCACCCTGACCCTGCGCCATCACATCCCGGCCGGAACCCCGTTGGGCGGGCTGGACTGGGTGGGAATCTGGCCCGACGAGGAGGGGGCCGGGCGCCCGCTTCTGGTGCGCCGCATCGAGGTGCGCATTCTCGCCGGGGACGCCGCCGGGTAATCATTGACGCGGCCCGCCGGCGCCGCTAGGCCGCAGGCATGTTGCAATGGAGGGGGACGCCATGAACGCCGACATCAAGCCGAACACGTGGGAATTCGAGACCCTGCCGCTGGTCAAGCCGACCGGGTTTCGCGAATATGATGCGCGCTGGTGGTTTGGTCATCCCGGTTCTGACAAAACCCCGGACATCAATCTCTATGGCGTGCAGGCGCTGGGCCTTGGGCTCGGCACCCTCATCCACGAGCTGGGCAAGCCGCCCAAAATCGTCACCGGCCATGACTTTCGCGGCTATTCGCTCGGTGTGAAACAAGCGCTCACCGTCGGGCTGATGCAGGCCGGGATAGAGGTGCACGATATTGGCCTGGCGCTGTCGCCCATGGCCTATTTCGCCCAGTTTCATCTGGATATCGAAAGCGTCGCCATGGTCACCGCCAGCCACAATGCCAACGGCTGGACCGGTGTGAAGATGGGCGTGGAGCGCCCGCTGACCTTTGGGCCTGACGAGATGAGCCGGCTCAAGGCGATCGTGCTGGGCGGCGAGGGCAAGGCCCGGCCCGGCGGCGGCTATGTGCGCCGTGAAGGGGTGGCCGAAGCCTACAAGGCCGACGCGGCGGCGGGCGTGCGCCTGACCCGCCCGGTCAAGGTGGTGGCGGCCTGCGGCAATGGCACGGCCGGGGCGTTCGCGCCGGACCTGTTGCGCGCGCTGGGTGCCGAGGTGATCGAGATGGACTGCACGCTCGATCACAGCTTCCCCAACTATAATCCGAACCCGGAAGACATGAAGATGCTGCACGCGCTCGCCGGCCGCGTGCGCGAGACCGGTGCCGATGTGGGCCTGGCGTTTGACGGTGACGGGGACCGCTGCGGCGTGGTGGATAATGAGGGCGAGGAGATTTTCGCCGACAAGGTCGGGCTGATGCTGGCGCGTGATCTGTCAGCCTCGCACCCCGGCGCGGTGTTCGTGGTGGATGTGAAATCCACCGGCCTGTTCGCCACCGATCCGGTGCTCAAGGCCAATGGTGCCACGACGGACTACTACAAGACCGGCCATTCCTACATCAAGCGCCGCTCGAACGCGCTGGGCGCGCTCGCCGGGTTCGAAAAATCCGGCCACTATTTCCTGCAGCCGCCGATCGGGCGCGGCTATGACTGCGCCCTGGTGTCCGCACGCTGCATCCTGGAAATGCTCGACCGCAATCCGGGCCGCACCATGGCCGATCTCAAGCGCGCCCTGCCGGTCAGCTATGGCTCGCCCACCCTGTCGCCGGCCTGCACGGACGAGCAGAAATACGAGGTGGTCGACCGCATCATCGCCGCGTTTGAAGCCAAACAGACCGCGGGCGACAAGGTCGCCGGCCGCGCCATCGCCAATATCAACACGGTCAATGGTGTGCGCTTCACGCTCGAAGACGGTGCCTGGGGGCTGGTGCGGGCCAGCTCCAACACGCCCAACCTGGTCATCGTGGTCGAGAGCCTGACCAGCAAGGACGACATGCGCGCCATCTTTGCCGCCATCCGCGACGAGCTGGCCCGCCATCCCGAGATCGGCGCGTTCGATCAGGAGATCTGATCGGGACGATCCCCGGCGTCGCCGGGCGGTTCAGCCGCAGGCGTGTGATCCGCAGGCGGATCGCCCGTGATTTCAGACGGCTGCGTGGCCGGCGCGTCTGCCGGCTCTGCGGCCAGGTCCGCCGCGCCCGTGTCGGCGCGCGCGGCGAGCGGCTCGCCGGGGCCTGACGCGCTTGCGATCGCAGCAAACCGCGCCAGCGCATCCTGCGCCTCGGCATAGGCCTGGGCGTGGGAGGCATTGGGCTGTGGCGCCCGGGCGGATTCCAGATCGCTCAACTCCGAACGCGCGACCAGCCCGACCGCGTCCAGCGTCACCGGCCCTGCCTGATCCTCCGGCGCGATCACGCCGATCACTTTCAGCCCCTGCTCGTCCAACAACTCGGCGCGGTTGCCGGGCTTGAAGTTCAGGACGGCCAGCGAGTGGCCCTGAATGGATTGCTTTCTCTGGGACTGGACCGTGGTGCGCACGGCGCGGGCATCGGCCTCAGTCAGCCAGCGATCAATGACCGGCGCCGGCTCGGTCCAGCGCGCCGCCGATAACAGGGCTGCGTCCGTCTGGCCTGGCAGGAACACGCCCATGCGCGCTTTCAGCTCCGCCTGCGCACCGGCCGAGCGGTAAAGGTGCACCGCCCAGATCACAGACGCGGATTGAAGCGAGTCCACCAGAAGCAGCGACCGGTTGACGTGGGACGCCCCCGCGCTGTGCAGGAGCGTGTAAACGCCCTGTCTGCCAAGCTCCTCATGAAATTCAGGCGCGGCACCGTAAACGAACCGCCCCAGCATGGCGGCCAGGAGCGGGTCGCGCCCGATATCATCGTGATCGACGGGCACGCCGGTTTCGGCCAGTCCGTAGACTCTGAAAAACCTCAGGACCGCATCACGCACGCGCGTCTGCCGTGTCGCCCGGGCGAGCGCTTTGGCCAGGGCGTCCTTGTCGGTCTTGCCATAGACCAGCCTGGCCACTGTTTTGCCCACTTTCGGCAGGCCCGCCGGCCGCTCAGCGGCCCAGTTGTGGCTTTCCAGCTCCGCGGTCAGCGCCGTCTCGATCCAGCGTTCCGAGATCATGGCGCGCTCACGCACGGCCAGAAGAGCCTGCGCCAGCGGTCCGCACGTGTCCGCGCTCACCTTGTTTGCGACCTTGGCCATATCCCCCCTCCGTTGATCCCATCCGTTCAGACAGGCCAAAACCTTACGCAAGGGATGTAACAGTTTCAACGAGTGCAGCCCCGCCCGGCTGGCCGGTATGCTTGGACTTGCTCCGGCCCGCTGGTATGCCTGCCAGCCCGGTTACAAACCGGCCCCAGTTGTCTGTGCAGGGAGAGGAGCGCCCATGCGTGTCGCGATGATCGGAACCGGGTATGTCGGCCTGGTGTCGGGGGCCTGTTTCGCCGATTTCGGCCACCATGTGACCTGTATCGACAAGAATGAGGAGAAGATCGCCCTTCTGCGCAAGGGCGGGGTGCCGATCTATGAGCCGGGACTCGACATGCTGGTGGAGCGCAATGTGCGCGAAGGCCGGCTGGATTTCGCCACCGACCTGACCGAGGCCGTGCGCCAGGCCGATGTGGTCTTCATCGCCGTGGGCACGCCCTCGCGGCGCGGCGACGGCCATGCCGATCTCTCCTATGTCTATGCCGCCGCCGAGGAAGTCGCGGGCGTCATGGACGGATTCACGGTGGTGGTGAACAAATCCACCGTGCCGGTGGGGACCGGCGATGAAGTGGAGGCGGTGATCCGCAAGGCGCGTCCCGACGGCGATTTCGCTGTGGTGTCGAACCCCGAATTCCTGCGCGAAGGCGCGGCGATCGATGATTTCAAGCGGCCCGACCGCGTGGTGGTGGGCACCGAAGACGAGCGCGCCACAGCCCGCATGCGCGAGCTGTACCGGCCGCTTTTTCTCAACGAGACGCCCATCGTGTTCACCACGCGGCGCACCTCGGAGCTGATCAAATACGCCGCCAACGCCTTCCTGGCCATGAAGATCACCTTCATCAACGAGATGGCGGATCTGTGCGAACAGGTCGGCGCCAATGTTCAGGAGGTTGCGCGCGGCATCGGTCTGGACAACCGGATCGGTTCGAAATTCCTCCATGCCGGACCGGGCTATGGCGGTTCGTGCTTTCCCAAGGACACCCTGGCTCTGGTGCGTACCGCCCAGGAAGCCGGTGCGCCGGTGCGCCTGATCGAGACCGTGGTGGAGATCAATGACCGCCGCAAACAGGCCATGGCCGGCAAAATCATCGCCGCAGCGGGCGGCTCGGTGGCGGGCAAGACCATTGCCGTGCTCGGCCTGACCTTCAAGCCGAACACCGATGACATGCGCGAGGCACCCAGCCTGGACATCATCCCGGCCCTGCAGGCGGCCGGCGCGCGCGTGCGCGCCTTTGATCCGGCCGGTATCGAGGAAGCCGAAAAGCTGCTTGAAAACGTGGACTTCGTCACCGGGCCCTATCAATGCGCAGACGGGGCGGACCTGCTGGTCATTCTCACCGAATGGAACGAGTTCCGCGCGCTGGATTTCGGCCGGCTCAAATCCGCCCTGAAAGAACCGCTGATCGTGGACCTGCGCAATATCTACGATCCGGCCGAAACCGCCGCGCGCGGCTTGCGCTATGTCAGCGTGGGGCGGCCCTGAGCCCTAGAATCGGGCCAGCCCGGTCATGAAGTGATAGGGCATGGACGCGGGCAGGCAGTCCATGGGCATGCGCCCGTCCGCTTCGCGCCGGTCGCACCAGGCAAAACTGGTCTCATCGATATAGGTGTCCATGAACACGCCGAGCTCGTGTTCAGCCTCGCCCGGTGCCGCTGTCTCGGGAAAGCGCAGGTGGGCACGGATGCGCTCGAGCTGCGGCCAGGTCCGGCACGTCGCCAGAAGGGGCGCGCCATCGGCCGTGATGGCGTCCAGCGAGAACCCGTCCGGGCCGCGCCCGTGCGTGTCGGCAAACCGGATCAGCCGCCGCGACCAGCTGGCGGTGTCACGGGCCGTCAGGCGCTGCACCTCTGCCAACAGCCAGGCCCACTCATAGCAATGACCCGGCACGATGCGCGCGCGGGCGGCATCCTCCAGCGGTGTCCAGTCCGCGTCATAGTCCTCGCCCACGGCACCGGTGGCGGGATCGAACATGAACGCTTCGAACAGCCAGGCGAGCGTGTCGATACGGGCGCGGGCATCGGGATCGCCGCTGGCCTCGAACCAGACCAGGCTGGCTTCCAGCAGATGCATGTGGGGATTGGATTGTTTCACACCCGGCGCGGTTTCCGGACTGGCCCAGCCGGGTCCGCCTGCGTGCAGCGCCGTATCAATAACCGTGAAGGCCTCGCGCACAATGCGTTCGGCGCGGGCGTCGCCCGTCGCCTGGAAGGCGCGTGCGGCCCCCAGTGCCACGAAAGCATGGTCATACAGATCGCGGCGCGGGTCGCACACACCACCCGATCCGTCCAGCCCATGCGCCCAGCCCCCGTGCGGCGACCGCGCCGGGCCATCAAGATAATCCAGCCCCTGATCGACCCGGCGGCTGGCCGCCCCGTCGCGGTCCCAGCCCATCATCAAAGCTGTGGCAAAGGTGAACACCTGGCGCGGTGCCACCCGGCCCCGGCGCGGCTGGGCCAGATTGGGTGCGCCCGCCCGCGTCAGGCTCTCGACAAACCCGCCATGGACCGGATCCCAGCCCGATTGTGCCCAGCCGGGCAGCATGTGCTCATACACCCAGTGGCGCGCCCGCGCCGCCAGGGCCGGGTTGAGATTGGGGGCATAGCTCCGGCTGGCCGTTTCCACCGCGCTGTGCATCTCGGCGGCCTGATCGAGCGCCGTCACCAGCACGCCGTCCGGGCTCGCGGCCACCGCAATGCCCGACAGGCCCCGGACGGCCACGCGCGGGCCGGTGGACAAGATGAAATTGCCTGATCCGTTGTCTTCGGCGGCCGGGCCGATCAGGACGCTGCCCGGGCCTGTGCTGTGCAGCGCCTTGAGCGCGCGGAAATCGCCCAGATCACTCCAGCCCATGGACACAGGGACCACATGCATATGCTCGGCTTTCTCCATGATGGCGTAGTCGATGGAGATGGAGGGCGCAGCGGCAAACGCGTCATGGGTCAGCGCCCGGGCTTCCATCGCCGTCAGCGGTCCGGTGGCGGGCATGGCAGCGCGCACGGCGGACAGGATGCCGGGCGCGTGGCCCTCCAGCGCGGCGATCATGGCGCTGGCGCGGAACATGAAAATGCCGGCATTCCAGACATGACGCCCGCCCTCGAGATAGGCCTGCGCGACGGCGCGGACGGGTTTCTCGACAAAGGCCTGCGCCGGGGTGAAGCGCGCCCTGGCCGCTTCGGCTGAGGCCAGCTCGATATATCCATAGCCGGTCGCGGCATGATCGGGGCGAATGCCGAACGTCACCAGCGCGCCGTCACCGGCGGCTTCGACGCCGCGCTCCAGCGCTTCGTGGAACGCAGGCACATCGGCGATGTGATGATCAGCGGGCAGGATCAGCACCAGGTCGTCAGCGTCCGCGCACAGGGCTGCCGCCGCCACCGCCGGACCGGAATTGCGCGCAACGGGCTCCAGCACCATGGCGCTGCCCGGCAAATGGGTGCCCAGCTCGGCCCGCCAGCGGGCGCCGGCCACAGCGGCCGCCGGGGCAACGGCGATGGTGCCGATGCGGGCAGGCATGCGGGCGGCAGTTTCAGCGATCATGCTGCGCGCGCCGGACAGGGCGTGAAACTGCTTGGGACGTTCCGGCGTGGACACCGGCCACAGCCGTGTCCCGGACCCGCCGCAGAGAATGAACGGACGCACCGTCGTCATGCTTGATCAACCCCACGGTCTGCGCCGTCTGATGCTACCGGCGTTCTAGTTTGAGCCCGGCCATTCTTGAAAGGGGCGATATGAAGGAAAGCACAGCCGGGATCGATGTTGCGTGCGCCCGGATCGCGGGCTAGACCGGCGCGAGGGACGCAATCGGGAAAGGCTGGCAGCTCATGACGATCAAACCTGTACGAAAGGCTGTGCTGCCGGTGGCGGGTCTGGGCACGCGCGTTCTGCCGGCCACAAAGGTCATCCCGAAGGAAATGCTGCCGGTGTTTGACCGCCCGGCGCTGCACTATGTGGTCGAAGAGGCGCGCGCGGCGGGGATTGAACATTTCATCTTTGTCACCGGGCGCAATAAAGGGGCCATCGAGGACTATTTCGACATCGCCTACGAGCTTGAGGCCACGCTGGAGGCCAAGGGCAAGACCGGACTGCTCCAGGCCCTGCGCGCCGATCTGCCAGCCGCCGGCGCGTGCAGCTTCGTGCGCCAGCAGGCGCCGCTGGGGCTGGGCCATGCGGTGTGGTGCGCGCGCGAGCTGGTCGGCGACGAACCGTTTGCGGTGCTTCTGCCCGACATGATCATGCGCTCCGAGCCGGCGTGCCTGGCGGAAATGACGCAGGCCTACGGCCAGGTCGGCGGCAATCTCATTTCGGTGCAGGAGGTTCCGCGCGACGAGGTGTCGAGCTACGGGATCATTGATCCGGGTGCCCGCAAGGGCACATTGATCGAGATGCGCGGCATGGTCGAGAAGCCCGCCGTGGACGCGGCCCCCTCCAATCTGATGATTTCCGGACGCTATATCCTCCAGCCGGAGATTTTCGCCCTCTTGTCGCGCCAGACCCCGGGTGCCGGTGGGGAAATCCAGCTCACCGACGCCATGCAGACCCTGATGGTGACCAGCCCGTTCCACGCTTTGCCCTTTACTGGCGAGGTGTTTGATACCGGCTCCAAGACCGGCTATCTGCGCGCCAGCGCGGCGATGGCGCTGGCTGACCCTGAGTATGGCGCGCAAGCGCGTGTCATTCTCCAGGAGCTGCTTGATGCGGCTCGCTGAGGCGCCGTTCGCCCGTTGAGCAAGCCATGGATGGCGGGCTGAGACAGGCCGCCTGCTAGGCTGTCCCCATCTTGCGGGCATACATGGCCGCGTCGGCCTCGGCCATGGCGGTATTGACGTCCACGCCAGCCTCCAGCGCCCGCACGCCCCAGGCGGCACCGACCTGAAACTGCTGACCGTCATGCACGATGGGCGTGGTTTCCAGTGTCTCGACCAGCTCACGGGCCTTGCGCTCCGCGGCAGCGGCCGGGGTGAGGGTGAGCACGATGCCGAACTCGTCACCGCCCAGGCGCCCCACCGCATCGGTCTCGCGCACATGCGCCGCGATCAGGTCGGCCACGGCCCGCAGGGCCGCATCGCCGGCGGCGTGGCCGTGGGTGTCGTTGATCGCCTTGAAGCCATTGAGATCCAGATAGATCAAAGAGGACGGCGCATCGTGACGCTCGGCCAGGGCCAGCGCCCGGGACACCTCACGCAGAAAGGCGCGCCGGTTCAGCACGGGCAGGAAGACGTCACGGTCGGCCAGATTCTCCAGATCGCGCACCTTGACGCGCAGAGCCTCGGTCTCGCGGCGCAGCTGGTCCACCTCGCCCATCAGGGACAGGAGTGCGCGCTGGACATTGGGGGTCAGTTCCGCTTCCGGCACGCCCATGATGGAGGCGCTGTCCGGCACGCGGGCGGGAGTGGCGGACGCGGCCGGCGTGCCCGGGCCGCGCGCCGCTGACGACGGCTCGCGCCGAACTGCGGCTGTCCCGGGCGGGTCGCCTGGACGGATACGCATGAGGCCTTCCCCTGTATCGAGGGCGTTTGAGGCGCACTGTCGCGCGCGTGCGGTAAAGAAAGGGTTCACCAAACCCGGCCGCCCGAACCCGCCCCTGCAAAAGCGCTGGACAGGGCGCGCCCGGCCCGGCCACCCTTGACCGCATGATCAGGCCTGCGCGCAACATTGTCATCCTCACCGGTGCCGGAATCAGCGCGGAAAGCGGGCTCGGCACGTTTCGCGACACCGGCGGCATCTGGGCGAAGTTTGATCCCATGAAACTCGCCACGCCCGAAGGTTACGCCGCCGATCCGGACGCGGTGCTGGACTTCTACTCGGCCCGGCGCGCCAATTTGCTGGCGGCCAGGCCCAACGGCGCCCATCTCGCTCTGGCCGGGCTGGAACAGGCTTGGATGATGGACGGACGGGGCGCGTTTCTGCTGGTCACCCAGAATATCGATGATCTGCACGAACAGGCCGGCTCGGCGACCCTCCTGCATATGCATGGCGAGCTATTGAAAACCCGGTGCACGGCGTGCGGCCATCTGTTTACCGATCGCGCGCCGCTGACGGTGGCGCGCGCCTGCCCGTCCTGCGGCGCGGCCGGGACCCTGCGCCCGCACGTGGTCTGGTTCGGCGAAATGCCGCTGGCCATGGACCGGATCTACGCGGCGCTGGAGACCGTGGACCTGTTCGTCGCCATCGGCACGTCCGGCACGGTCTGGCCCGCCGCCGGCTTCGTGCAGGAGGCCAGGGCCGCCGGGGCCTGGACTGTGGAGCTCTCCCTGGAACCGGGTGAGGTCAGCGCGATGTTTGACGAGCATCACTATGGACCGGCAACACAAGTCGTGCCCGCCTGGCTGGGCGGGCTGGAGGCAGGCTGATGATACCCAATGACACGCGCATGCCGGTGCCCCGGCGCAAGGACGATGACCATACGCGCGAGGCGGCGGATGAGCGCCGCGCCTTCATCGAGGCGCGCACCGGCGCAGCTCTCACCCATGTGGGCGCCTACAGCTTCGATCCGGCGGTGACGCGCGGCAATATCGAGAACTTCATCGGCACCGCGCAAATTCCCATCGGCCTTGCCGGGCCCTTGCTGATACGCGGTGAACACGTCGCCGACGAACATGTCTACGTGCCTCTGGCCACGTCCGAGGGCACTCTGGTGGCAAGCTATAATCGCGGCATGCGCATTCTGTCCGAGGCTGGCGGGGTGAAAACCACCCTTGTGGAGCGCTACATGCAGCGCGCCCCGGTGTTCCATTTCGACGACGCCCGCAGCGCCCGCGATTTCGCCGCCTGGGTCCAGGCCCATATGGACGAGATCCGAGCCGCGGCGGAAGCCACGAGCTCGGTGGCGACGCTGTCCCACATCGAACGCTATGCCGTGGGGCCCATGCTGCATCTGCGCTTCAATTTCGAAACGGGCGACGCAGCCGGCCAGAACATGTCCGGCAAGGCGGCCGATGCTGCCTGCCGCTGGATCGCGGCGCACCATCCCGGCGGCGCGCGCTATACCCTGTCGGGTGCCATGGATACCGACAAGAAGCACTCCCAGCTCAATGTGCTGCACTCGCGCGGCGCCCGGGTGGTCGCCGAGGCGCGCATCCCCGATGCCCTGCTGCGCGAGCGGGTCGGGACCGGTGCCGCGGACCTGTTCCGCGCCCGCCTCAACTCCTTTGCCGGGTCCGTGATGGCAGGATCGGCCAATAACGGCATGCATGCGGCCAATGCCCTGGCCGCCCTGTTCATCGCTACCGGCCAGGACGCCGCCAATGTGGCCGAGAGCCACGCCGCCATGACCTATGTGCGCCTGGAAGATGACGGTCAGACCTATTACTGGTCCATCACCCTGCCGGCCCTGATCGTCGCCACTTTCGGCGGCGGCACCGGCCTGCCGACCCAGTCCGAGTGCCTCGACATTCTCGGCTGCCGGGGCCAGGGCAAGGTCGGGCGCTTCATCGAAATCTGCGCCGCCACGGTTCTGGCCGGGGAGGTCTCGCTGGCCGGCGCTGTGGTGGCCGGCGACTGGGTGGAGAGCCACGAAAAGCTCGGACGCAATCGCTAGCCGTATGACACATGGAGGCGCGCCGGCGACCTCTAGAGGCCCGTCAACGTCACATGAGGACGCGTTTACGTCACGCCCAGAGTCACCAGCTTGCACTTGTTGAGGTGGTAGGGCGCGTCCTCTATCCCCGCCAGCCTGGCCGCGCCGTCCGCCTCCAGCCTGGCGAAATGGGCTTCATAGCCATCGCCCCAGACCTCCTCATGGACCGTCGCGACGATGGGTCCGCCGGGCCGGGTTATCCGCACCAGCTCGTCAAACCCCTTGGGCCCGACATGGGCGTGCGTGAACGTGCCCACGCAGACGACGGCGTCATAAGTGTTTGTTTCGTAGGATAGGGGCCGGGTCATGTCTTCGGTCTGAAGCGTGCGGTAGACACCCTTTCCGCGGGCCACCGCCAGCATGTCCGGCGAGATATCCATGCCGTCAATGGTCGTGAAGCCGCGTTCGGCCAGCGCCTCGCCGGCCAGACCCGTCCCGCAGCCCGCATCCAGAATCACCGCATCGGGCTGCAACAGGCTGGCGATCTTATCCGCCGTCACCCTGGGTGCCACATAACCCATGCCCTCAACCGTGTCCTCATCATAGGATTGAGCCCAGTCTTTATAGGCATCGCGGCATTCGTCCGGCCCGCCCTGAAGATTATAAATCCGGTCTAGGATGGGATTTCGGGATGTGGCAGCCATCGGGAGCGCTCCTTGTTCGGCATAAATTGAGTGAATGCTTATAGCGGATTTCTGGCGTGCTGCAAAATTGATCGAAATACTTAACTTATATTTCAATTAAAATAGTTTATAATTCAAATCAGCCTTTAAAGGCGAGGGCGTGCAAAGGCAGGAGCTGCCCGGCATAATATCGCTCGCAATGCACAGAGCCTCAGTGCCGAGAGATCAACGGCGCGCCCCGGCCGGCGTTTCAAAGCAGCGATAGCCATCTTGATCAACGCGTTGCACCTTGCCTTGCCCGCAATCGCCGAGCGCCTGCGCTGCGTTGACTCTGATGCTGTTTGTTTGGAAAAAAGCAGTGCTGAACAAGATAATGAAATAGACAGTGATAACCAAGAGTCCTATGTTCAGGGGGCCCATGATTGCTCTCCTGCTTGGTGATTGGCTTTTCGCGCCAGCGTGCGTTTCGCCGCAGTGTCTGGACTTTATTTAGAGCGTGACCTGAGGCCGCTGTCAGCGTTCCCTGCTACAGATTCAGGCGATGATGTCCGGATTGAGGATGTCCTCGAGCCGGAAAATCTCGTCTTTGAGCGATAGCTTGCGCCGTTTCAGGCGCATGATTTTCAGCTGATCGACCACCCCGCACATGGTCAGGGCGCGCACTTCATCATCCAGTGCGCGGTGCTCGCTGCGCAGGGCTTCCAGGCGCTGGCTCAGAACCAGCTCGTCAACTTCCCCGTCCATGGCGCTGATCGCTGCCTCCAGAATGTTGGTTGTGCGCCGCGCCACAGGCTGCAGGCGCGCCAGATCAAGTGGGTCAAGATGGTCAGGACCGGCCGCTCGCCAAGCTCCCACGCAAGGGACGATCCATTCAAGGTGAGCCGATATTACACCTTTTCGAGCGCGCCGAAAACGGATTCGACGAAGGGCTCGACCGGTGTCTGCGCACCAAGCCGGGCGGTGTATCGCTCCAGGCTTGCCACAGTGAGCGCACGCCGGCTTCCTTCGCCGCGCACCGTGCCTCCGACGGCTTCCAGCGCCAGCTGCTCAAGCCGTTCGGCCTCGAGCTCCGCGCTGAGGATCGCATTGCGCAGGGCACCGGCGGCATCGCGGCTCACATAATCCGGTGCGGTTTTCAGGGCGTCGCGCGCGGCGCGCAGCGGCTTGACCACCCGCGTGCTCCAGTCTGCTGACAGGGCGAGGGCGGCGTCCAGCGCCGGGCGCGCATCGCGGTCATGAGCCCCGTGCCAGGCGATCCAGAGCGCCAGATTCACGTCCAGCCCTGCCGCCTGAAGCGCAAGGCAGGCGGGCTTGACCCCTGCGGCGGGATAGACCGCGAGTGAGAAATCCCAGAATCTTGCCGGGGCAGGGCTCATGGCTTGCGGGTGCGCGCGGCGGGGCGGGCACCTTCCTTGATGTCCTCGCCCCAGCGCCGTGTCGGCGTCCAGTCCAGCCCGAACAGATCCAGCGCGCGGCCCACTGACTGGTCCACCATGTCATCGAGCGTTTCGGGCTTGGCGTAGAAGGCGGGGAGAGGCGGCATGATGATCGCGCCCATCTCGGTCAGCTGCACCATGGTGCGCAGATGGCCCAGATGAAACGGCGTTTCGCGCACCATCAGCACCAGGCGGCGGCGCTCTTTGAGCGCCACATCCGCAGCGCGGGTCAGCAGGCTGGACGTCACGCCGGTGGCGATCTCGCTCATGGTGCGCACCGAGCACGGCGCAACCAGCATACCCAGCGTGCGGAACGATCCCGATGCGATCGGCGCCCCCACATCAGGCATTTTATAGAGATGGTCGGCCCGCTCGCGCAGGACTGACGGGGCCAGCCCGGTCTCGTAGGACAGGGTCATTTCAGCGGCCTTGCTGGCCACCACATGACTCTCCACGCCCAGCTCACGCAGGGCTTCAAGCGCCCGCAGCGCGTAAACGACGCCCGAGGCGCCCGATATGCCCACCACCAGGCGCGGCTGGTTACTCATGCTTCACCTTGCGTCAGTTTGTCAGGGATGCGGAGCAATTCGTGAATTGCCATCGCCCCCGTTTTGATGGTTCACTCTACTCCCAACCAGCCAAGGAGGCACCTATGGCCACTGAAGCGCGTATCAAGGAACTGGATGCCCGTCATACCCAATTGGACACCCGGATCGAGGAAACCCTCAAACATCCTTCTGCCGACACGCTTCAACTCGCCACCCTCAAGAAACAGAAACTCAAGCTCAAAGAAGAGATAGCGCGACTCCGGCGACGCCAATGAGACGGCGCGAGACGCAATGACGCACCCGGTTTCAAGCCGGGCATGACGGGGCGGACGCATCAGCGTCCGCCCCGTTTTTCATGTAGTGCGCCGCATTCGCCCATTGCCCCGCCCGGGCGTGCGCCCCATGCTGCACGACCTTGCGACCGCCCGTTCAGCGCCAGGATCCCGATGCCGCGCATCAGCCTTCTCCTTAGTCTCTTGACCGGCCTCGCCGCCTGCGCTCCCGCCGTTAGCGATGACCCGTGCGGCACCGGCCCGGCCCATCTGGATGGTGCCCGCTATGCCGAGGCCGAGCGTGCCTTTGAGGCCTGCCTCGCGGCGCGCACACATGACTGGGAATACGAGGGCGAGCTGCGCATGGGTCTGGCCGCCGCGCAGATGGCGCTGGAGCGGCCCGAGGCGGCGCTGGTGAGCTACGCCCAGATCCTGGCGCTGCTGGAGACCCATACAAGTGATTCCAGCCACCCGGTCGTGCGCCGTAACCGGGCGATGGCCTATCTGCAGCTGGGGCGGCCCGAGGCGGCGCTGGACGATCTGGAGATTGCCCTGGCGGGCTGGCCACGCGACCCGCTGACCCGCATGCTTGCCGGTTCGGCGCAGCTGGAGACCGGACAGGCCGAGGCGGCGGCAGCCTCGTTTGATGCAGCGCTGGCGCTGGTGCCGGAGGATATCGGCGCGCTGGCGGGGCGTTCGGCGGCGTTCGCCGAGCTTGGCCGGCACGAGGAGGCCCTCGCGGATGCACTGGACGCGGTCAGTATCGCCCCGCAGGACGCCAGCGCGCTCAACGCGTTGTGCTGGGCGCTGGTCAAGGCCGGGCGCGCGGGCGACGCACTGCCCACCTGTGACGCCGCGCTGGAGGCGCGCCCCGACAGCGGTGCCATCACCCATTCGCGCGCCGCGGCGCTGGAGCAGCTGGGCCGCCTGGACGAGGCGCGTGATCTCTATGCCCGCGCCCATGAGCTGGACCCGGTGAGCCGCGAGATCACCGCCGACTTTGAGCGCACCCGCGAGCCCTGAGCGCCGCCCGTCCCCCATCCGCCCACAATGAGGTATCGCCATGCCCGCGTCTGACCGCGTCGCCATCGTCACCGGAGCCGCCAATGGCATTGGCGCCGCTTGCGCCCGCCGCTTTGCCGAAGAGGGCCTGCGGGTCGTCATCGCCGATGTGGATGATCTGGCCGGCGAGGTGCTGGCCGACGAGCTGGGCGCCGGCAAGGAGCGCGCGATCTTCGTCCAGTGCGACGTGTCCGACACGCTGGCGGTCAATAACCTCATGGCCGAGACGCGCTCGGCCTTCGGCCGGGTGGACGTGCTGGTCAACAACGCTGCGATCATATCCGCCGGCGACATCCTGGATCTGGAGCTGGAGGATTTCGACCGGGTGATGGGCGTCAATCTGCGCGGCGCCTTCCTGGTGGCGCGCGCCGCCGCGCGTCAGATGGTCGAGCAGATCGAGGAGGAGCAGACCCGCGCCGACGAGTGCCGCCGGCGCTACGCCATCATCAACATGTCCTCGGTCAACGCCGTGGTGGCCATTCCCACCCAGCTTGCCTATTGCACCGCCAAGGGCGCGCTCAACCAGCTGACGAAATCCATGGCGCTGGCGCTGGCACCCTGGGGCGTGCGGGTCAACGCCATCGGGCCGGGCTCGGTGAACACCGACATCCTCAAATCGGTGATGGAAGACCGCACCGCCATGAAGCGCATCCTCTCGCGCACGCCCCTCAACCGCATCGGCGACCCCGACGAGATCGCCGGCGTCGCCTGGTTTCTCGCCTCACGCGATTCCAGCTACATGACCGGCCAGTGCCTCTACCCCGACGGCGGCCGCCTGGCGCTCAACTACGTGACGCGACCGGAAGATTATGAGGATTGAGGGTCGGACCATCCCGTGTGCGCAACCTGATGGCCTTCAGCCTGATCGCTTTGATGAAATTTTATTCGTGCATAACGCATTTTTGCTGGACGAAGGGCTGATTTTCGGCACGCTATAATTGCTGATCCGGATCGTCGTGACTGATCTGGGACAGCAATCAGAGCGTACACTTTGACCGGGGTGGCCTGGCAGCCTCAGGTGCCGGTACTGCTAGGCTCACTCCCATGAGGCGGTAGGGAGAGAGATTGCGCCCATGCTTGATCTGTGGTTGAACTGCGAAAGTTTGGATCTTGCGCGGCTGAATCCCGCCCATCGTGAGTATGTATATGAGTACCGTCGGCCCGACGGTCAGCCTGTGGGGTCTCAGACACGCTATCAGGTCGCGCAGGCGGGTCCGGGAAGCTGGCGCGTTTCAGAACGCTTCTCAAGCACGCGTCCCGGGGCCGGCTCTGGGACATGGCATACGAATTTTCGCTATGCGATCCTTCCGGAACAGCTTCCGCGAGCATCGGCTGGCTACAACATTTCCTACGAATACGGCACCGCCGCGCTCGCCGCTGTCATGGTTCTGGAGGCCGGTGAAACCGTCGAACTGCCGGTAACCCTGCGTCTTCGGCGCGAGGGAGAAGAAACCTTGCTGTCTGACGCCTACACGATTTCCCATGAGGGCTGCACAAGCCTGGAAATCCGTGGGGAGAGCGTCCTCGTGCACAGGGTGCGCATTGACCGGTTCTCCGAGCATATTGGCACATCTGGAGAGGCGCAGGTTCGGCGTAGCGAGACGTTCAAGGATTACGCACCCCAATATGGCTGGTGGGTCCGCGAATTCAGGCCCGGCGCAGGAGAATTGGTTCTGGTCAATGTTCGGGACTAGCGGCAGCATTTCGTCTCCTGTAGCGTGCTGAGCGGCGGACGTTTCAACCTGAATGCTGCTGGGTGGATCATGAGGTGCTGCCGGATTCTCCTGGTGTTCGTGGTGGGGTCGATTACCACGGCCTGCGGGGAGCTGAGCGGGGATAGACCGCCTCAGACCGTGTCGATGTCGCGATACGAAACCGCCACCGTCGACATCGGCGATATTCGCGCCATCGTGCCGGCTGTCGGAACACTGCGCGCGGCCTCGGAAGTCGAAGTCGGGGCGGAAATCAGCGGACGCATCCTCGAAATCCACGCCGACTTCAACGATCCTGTGGCCGAAGGCGATCTTCTCGCGCGCATTGACCCGTCGCCCTTCCAGTCGGCCCTGCAGCAGGCGGGGGCCCAGCTGGAGATCGCCCGGGCGGACGCGCGCGCGGCGGCGGCGGACCTCGCCTCCGCGCGCGAAGACCTCAACCGTTTAACGCAACTGGCCGAACGCGGAACTGGCGCGCAGGCGCCCCGGCGCGATCAGATTTTCGTGGTGGAGCGCCTGGAAGCGGCCTTTCAGCGCGCAAACGCCAATGTGGACCTGGCCGAGCGGCGGGTCGAACAGGCCGGCATTGATCTGGCCCGCACTGAAATCCGCTCGCCGGTGACAGGCTTTGTGCTCGACCGCCGAATAGAGGTGGGACAGGCCGTCAACGCGGTCCAGAGCGCGCCGACCCTGTTTATCGTGGCGACCGATCTGTCTGACATCATGATCGAGGCCCAGGTGTCTGAAGCCGATATCGGACGGATTGATCGCGACATGGAGGTCCGGTTCAAGGTCGACGCCTTTCCCACCTGGACGCTGGGCGGTGTGATCGAGGACATCCGGCGCGCGCCGGTACGCGTGGGACGTTTCGTCAGCTACACCGTGCTTGTGCGCGCCAATCGCGAACCGATCACCCTTCTGCCGGGCATGACAGCCAGCGTCGAATTTGTCAGGGGCGAAGCCAGTACGGTCATGCGCCTCCCGGTGGCCGCCCTGTATTACACGCCCGAGAATTTCATGCCTGAACTGCCGCAAGAAGCAATTGACAGACGGGAGGCGGCCCTGGGCCCCCTGCCGGAGGACCCAAGCCTTCGGCGCGCCTCCCTGATGGGAATGGATTTCGGCTATTTGCTGCGCGAGAGGAAAAGGCGGGTTTTCCGCGCCGCACCGGACGGCCCCGAGGCCGTGTTGATCCGCGTGGGCGCGCAGGACGATGACTATATCGAGGTGATTGAGGAAGAGGGCGGGCTTCAGCCCGGCGACGAAGTGATCGTCGATGAGCTCGGGACATGATCCGCGCTCACGGCTCAGGCGAGCCGGTTTTGCAGGCGATCGGAGCCGGGCGCGTCTACGGGCGCGCGAACGCGGCTGTACCCGCCCTGCTCGACGCGGATCTTGCCTTTCATCGCGGTGAGGTCTGCGCCCTGCGCGGCCGCTCGGGTTCGGGCAAGACGACGCTGTTGAACCTGCTGGGCCTGCTGGATCGCCCGACGAGCGGACGTATCGTGTTTTTGGGCAAGGACACCAGCGGGTATTCCGACCGCAAGCTGGCGCTGACCCGGCGCGGTGCGCTTGGCTATGTGCTGCAGGATGCCGGCCTGATCGAGAACATGACGGCGATCAGCAATGTCTGTCTCCCGGCCTTTTATGCGGGCTTGTCCGCCCGGCGCGCGCGGGAGATCGCCCTGCGGGCGCTTGGCGATGTCGGCCTTGCGGACAAGGCCGAGCGCCGGGTGGGCGCCCTGTCAGGCGGCGAGCGCATGCGCGTCGGACTTGCCCGCGCTTTGTCGCTGGAGCCGCGCCTGATCATCGCCGATGAACCGACCGCATCGCTCGACGCTGAAACCGCCAATGCCGTTATCGACCGGCTCGCACGGGCGGCAGCGGTCGGAGCCTGTGTTATTGCGGCCAGCCATGACCCAATCGTGCTCGAACGCGCCACCCGCACGGTGGCGCTCGCTCATGGCCGGGTCGTTGCCCCGGAGCCGGTCTCGTGAACCGTTTGCTGGCGGTGTTGCGCCTCGCCATGTGGGCGGCGTTCAGCAAGCCCTCGCGGGCGGCGCTGCTCATCGCCACGCTGGGTGGCGGGGCGGCGGGCGTCGCCGTGGCGGCAGGGGTGATGTCCGGCTATGCCCGGGAGATGGAGAGGATGACTTTCGGTGCCTATGCGCGCTCGCTGGTGATCACCGAGAATGCCTTTCTGGACGACCGCTTCGGCCCGCCGCGCCTGGCCGACATTCCCCGCCTGCAGGAGGCGCTGGGTGCCTCCATCGAGGCCTGGGCCGCCTGGCGATCCGCCACGGGCGATGTGCGCTACGGGCGTGAACAGGCGAATCTTCCGGTGCGCGGCGTGCTGGGCGATTACCGGCGCGAGGCCGACATGCCTCTGGAGGCGGGGCGCGCCCTGACCCTGGCTGAAACGCAAGGTGCTGACCGGCTGTGCGTCCTGGGCGCCGGCGCCGCGCGCCAGCTGTTCCGCAACGACGCGGCTGTCGGCGAGGCGATCCGCATCAATGGCATATCTTGTGAGGTCGTCGGCGTGTTCGCGGAGGCGGAGAACCAGCTTGCCGAGCGCTATCGCCAGAGCGTGTTCGCACCGTTTACGGCCGCCGCGCGCTATTTTGAAACCGCCGATGCTTTTGGCGCGGCCGGGCCTAATGAAGTCAGCCAGCTGACCATCGTCCTGACCCCTGAGACCCGCCGCAGGGCGGCGCTGATGACCGCCGACCAGACGCTCAGGCGAACCCATGGCGTGCCCCAGGCCCATGTCTCCCCGTTCGAATTCGCTGACCCGGCCGCCCCCACCCGGGCGCTGGAACGTCAGCGCGATCTGATCGCGCGGCTATTGATCACGATCGCCGTCGTGACCGTCGCTGTCGCGCTGACCGGCTATGCCGCGGCGGCCAATGCGGCGGTCGACATGCGCCGGCGCGAGATTGCGTTGCAGATGATGAGCGGCGCGACCGGTCGCCTGATCACCGCCCAGGTGCTGATCGAGGGGTTGATCATTGGCCTCGCCGCTTCGGCGGCGGGAGCCGCACTGGTGGTGGCAGGTGCCACGCTGGCACGCACATTCGCGCGCTTCCCCTTCGATCTCAATCCGGGCGTGATCGCGCTTACTTTCGCAGCAGGCACGCTGACCGGCCTCGCTGCAAGCCTCCCGCCGGCCCGCCGGGCAGCATCAGGATCGCCTGCGCTCAGCGCCCGGGGATAGGCCGTCAGGGCCTGAGCACACGGCCGGCGACGGCGTCGAGCTTGGCGACCAGCACGGGATCGCGGTGCGAGGGCGGGGTGATGATGGCGTGGTCCAGCGTGCGCTCAATGCCTTGCGGTGACGGCGTGCGTGTCTGACCGGCCAGATTGGCCGCCAGCGCGCGCAGCATGGCGTGGGCATGGTGGGTATTGGCGGCCATGACTTTGAGGATTTCGCTAATCGCGACATCGGCGTCCGGCGCGCGCCAGCAATCATAATCGGTGACCATGCACACGCTGGCATAAGGCAGCTCGGCCTCGCGGGCGAGCTTGGCTTCGGGCATGTTGGTCATGCCGATCACATCGAGGCCCCAGGACCGGTAAAGCGCGCTTTCGGCCCGGGTGGAAAACTGCGGACCCTCCATGGCGAGATAGGTTCCGCGGCGCTGCACATGCGCTACGCCAGCAGCTTGCGCCGCGTCGGCGGCCAGGCCTGACAGGCGCGCGCACACCGGGTCGGCCATGGCGACATGGGCCACGCAGCCGGCGCCGAAAAAGCTCTTCTGGCGCGCAAACGTCCGGTCGACATACTGGTCCACCACCACGAAATGCCCCGGCTCGAGGTGTTCCTGCAGCGAGCCGCAGGCGGACAGGGACAGGAGGTCGGTGACGCCCGCACGCTTGAGCGCATCGATATTGGCGCGGTAATTGATGGCGCTGGGCGGCACGGCGTGACCCTCGCCATGGCGGGGCATGAAAACAATGTCGAGGCCTTCCAGGCGTGCACGTACCAGAGCCCCGGACGGCGCCCCCCAGGGCGTTTCCACCCGCGTCGTGCGCATTTCGGTCAGGCCGTCGAGCGCGTACAGCCCCGACCCGCCGATCACGCCCAGCACATAGCGCTCCGCCATCACTCGCTCCTCCAATAGGCGTCGGGCGCGCTGGTCTGCCAACGGCTGAGCTCGGCCCAGCCTTCCGCCGCGCGCATGACGGTCTCGATAAACGGGCTTTTGATCGCCTGATAGGCGGCCCTGTCCTTCCTGGTTTTCTCCGCCAGCGCCAGCTTGAACGCGCCATAGTCGCGCCGGGCGGCGGCGTCTGCCCGCAGATAATCGCGCATCAGAAAGGTGCGCCGCGCCGCAGCTGCGCCATTGCGGCGCACATGCACATGCACCCGGCGCGATCCCTTGGGCTCGCGGAAATAGAGCTTGCGCCAGTCATCCTCGCCCAGCACCGGTGCGGCGTCGGCATGGGGCGTGTCGCCGGTATTGTCCGGCGCATGACGGAAGCCCGCCCCGGTCATCGCCGCGACGATCGCTTCGGGCTCATCCAGCCGGAACACCAGCGCCTGGATATCGATCACGTTCTTGGCGGGCAGGCCCGGCACGGCGGTGGAGCCGACATGATCGACCCGCAGCGCCAGCGCGCGCAGGGCACCGGCCACCCGTTCGGCCCACTCATACCCTTCGTCGACCCAGGCCGGATCGGGCGGCGTGACGTCGACAGGGTCCTTTTTCATGATCGCGTCCGGGGGCTGGGCGGCAGAGAAGTGCTTTGACTAGCCCAATTTGCGCCCCTTCGGAACGGGGCGGCGTCAGCCGCTTGCGAACCCGCTGGCCGCGTATCTGAGCCCGGCGCGGAACAGCAGCCACACAACGGCCAGACACAGGACAGCGGTGATCACTTCGGCGGCGCCGATCACGATCATGGGCAGGCCGGCCATGAAGCATACGGCCCAGACCAAAGCACCGGCAGCGCAGAAGAGGCATATGCCGACGAACAGGGCACCAGCCGCTGCGGCGATCGCGTCGGCAAGGCTCGCGCGACCTTGGGCGCGCACAGGGATTTCAGTCATTGAAAGAACACCTCAAGAAAGACCGGTAATGGTCCGGCCTCACTACAGATGCGCTCTGTCTGGCGGGTGTGGAAGTAGTCCTGGCTGGCGGTTGCCTGCGGCAGGATGTCGCAGCGGTCCCTTCGGGCTGGTTTGCGTCGTGGCGGGCGCGGTGGCAGGGTCACTGCCTCCTGCACATCCACGTCAACCGGGCATAAGGCGCAGGGCGTGCAGACGCTGATAGGCGTCCATCGCCGCGTCCGCGACAGCCTGCAGACGCGACGGCAGGACAGGCAATTCGCCTTCCGGGCCTGCGAACCCGGTACTGGCGTGCACCGCCGCATACCAGTGCGCCGCCCAGACGCCGTCCTCGGGGCGCCCGCCTTTGGGCCAGCTCAGCATGGCCGGGTCGAACTCAAGGCCCAGGGCTGCGCACAGCGCCGACAGGGCCGCCCTCGGATTTGTCCTGATGTCGGCGCTGTCGATGACAAGGGCGGGAAGACCGCGCGCGGTCACCTCGTCAAAGAGCGCGTTCTGCTGGGGCACGCCCAGATCATTGAGAGTGGGATTTTCATGGCGCGCATCAAAGCTGGCGGCCACGCGTGCGGGGTGGCGGATCAGGAAGACATTGGCGCAGGCGCTTATCCAGTCCCGGTCAAACCCGTCCAGCATGTGGTGGCACATATGCTTTTGATAATAAATCGGTTTGCCGCCGGGGACGGGGCCCGTGAGGCGCGCGATGACGGCCTCAGGCTCGGTCTCGCCCGCCGCGATCACAGCATCCTGCATCGGGTGGTCCAGCCCGGTGCGGGCGAGATAGGCGGCGTAGAACGGTTCGTCGACGACCGCGCAATCGGCCCGCGAGGCGAATGCATACATCAGCGCGGTGGAGAGATTGCGCGGTCCGGACCACATGGCGAGGCGCATGGTCAAACTCCGACAAGTTGTTTGTACAGCTCGCGGATTCGGGTTGTGACCGGGCCAGCATCGCCGGCTCCGATCACCCGCCCGTCAATCACGCCCACCGGGGTCTGGGCGCCGAACGTGCCGGTCAGGAAAGCTTCGTCCGCACCGTAGCAGTCCACCAGAGAGAAATTGCGCTCAAATACAGGAATGGCGTTGGCGCGGCACAACTCGATTACTTTGCGCCGTGTAATCCCGTTCATGCAGTAGTCCCCGGTGGAGGTCCAGACTTCACCCATGCGCACAATGAAGAAATTGCAGGCGTTAGTTGTATTTACGAACCCGTGTACATCCAGCATCAGCGCTTCGTCTGCCCCCGCCTTTTCTGCAGCAATGCAGGCCAGAATGCAGTTCAGCTTGGAGTGGGAGTTGAGCTTGGGGTCCTGGGTCATGGGCAGGCCGCGCATATGCGGGACGGTGGCGAGGCGCACAGGGCGCGGAATGGCCGGTCGCGAATGTTCCATGATGATGACAAGAGTGGGCCCCTGACGGGACAAGGACGGGTGCTGGAAGGGTCGTGTCTTGACCCCGCGTGTCACCATAAGGCGTGCGTGTGCGTCATGGACCATTTCGTTGGCTGCGCGGGTCTGCTCCAGCGCCGCGGCGAGGTCCGCCTTCGTGCGGCCGATGTCGAGATCGATGGCGCGCGCCGCCTCGAACAGGCGGTCCAGATGCTCGTCCAGGAATGCCCAGCGCCCGTTATAGAGGCGCAAGCCTTCCCACACTCCGTCGCCGAGCATGAAGCCGCTGTCATAGACGCTGACCAGCGCCTCGGCCTTTGGTTTGAGTGCGCCATTGAGCCAGATCAGGATCTGCTCATTGCGCGCATCCTCTTCGGCCTGGTGGGTGGTGACGGGCTGGGTCATGGGCGGCGCTCCTGCCGAAACGGGCTGTCAGCCTAGCCAGCGCCGGGGGCGCAGGCCAAGCGGTGGCGCGCGATTCATGTGACGCTTTCCACATGCAGGGGGATGCACTGGCGCGCCGGACGCGCTATATGCGCTGCACAAAATGAGTGCGGCAGCCGAGCGGGGCGGGCCGTGTGCAAGGAGCAAACGCCATGCAGCTCACCATGATGAAAGCCAAGCTTCACCGCGCCGTGGTGACCCAGGCCGATCTGCATTACGAAGGCTCGATCTCCATCGACGCCGATCTGCTCGAGGCCGCCGGCATCCTGCCGCACGAGCAGGTGGATGTGCTCAACATCAATAACGGCCTGCGTTTCACCACCTACGCCATCACCGCGCCGCGCGGGTCCAAGACCTTCGGGATCAATGGCGCGGCTGCGCGTCTCGCCCAGCCCGGTGACCGCATCATCGTGGTGGCCTATGCTGGCATGGATGCCGAGGCCGCGCGCGTCTATCAGCCTACTGTGGTGCTGCTGGACGAGCGCAATGATGTGGTCAATCCGCCCAAGGCGGCCTGAGCGCAGACCGGACGCGCCTCAAGCCGACAGGCGCTGCTCGAGCTTTTTCAGAAACGCCATGCACGCGTCCAGTTCGCTGGCCAAGATGAACTCGTCGGGCTGGTGGGCCTGGGCGATGGAGCCAGGCCCGCAGATGACGGTGGAGAAGCCCGCCTCCTGAAACTGCCCGCCCTCAGTGCCATAGGCGACCACGCGCGGCGCGTTATCGCCGGTGATGGCGCGCGCCAGCGCTTCGGCCTCGCCCATCTCTTCAGGACGCAGCGGCGGCACGTCTGACATCACGGTGACAGTGACGCGCGCTTCGGGCGCGGTGCGGCGCATCTCGGCTTCCACGATGCGCGCCTGCTCCATCAGCCGCCGGCCCAGGCCCGGTCCGTCATCCCAGGGGGCCGGACGCATCAGCGCTTCAAACCAGGCGTCGCGCGCCAGGATATTCACGGCAGAGCCGCCGCCCATGCGTCCGATGGTCAGTGTGCCATAGGGCGGATCAAACGGGCTGTCGGCGGGCGCCGCGGCCTTGAGGCGCGCGGCTTCCTGCGTCAGCCAGTGCATCAGCCCGGCAGCATGGGTCACCGCGCAGGCGCCGCTCTCCACCAGGCTGGAATGGGCTTCCTTGCCGGTCAGCTCCACACGCACCGAGTAGAGGCCCTTGTGCCCGCTCACCACCTGCATCTCGGTGGGTTCGCCCACGATCACGCAGGACGGGCGCGGATGGCTGGCGGCGATGCGCGCGATCATGGCCGGGGCACCCAGGCACCCCACCTCTTCGTCATGGGACAGCGCAAAATGGATGGGCCGCTTCAGGTTCGCGCGCGCAAAGTCAGGCGCAGCGGCCAGGGCACAGGCGATGAAGCCCTTCATGTCACAGGACCCGCGCCCGTAGAGCCGGCCTTCGCGCTCGATCAGGGCCCAGGGATCGCTGGACCAGGCCTGCCCGTCCACCGGCACCACGTCCGTGTGACCTGACAACACGACACCGCCATCCAGGTCCGGCCCGATCACGGCGTGGAGATTGGCTTTGCTGCCGTCAGCGCTTGGGACGCGGTCGCAGCGCGCGCCCAGCCCGGACAGATACGCCTCCACATGGTCAATCAGCGCCAGGTTGGAATGGCGCGATGTGGTGTCGAATGCCACCAGCTCTGTGAGCCAGTCGCGCGCGCTTCTGGGTGCCGTCATCACATCGGTCCTGCTGCGATCAGGGCGTTCCGGCCGACACGCCCTGATCGGGCAGGCCGAGCAAGGCGAGGCGGAAGACCAGCGCCTGGTTGGGGCCGATCGGCCCGCCGCGCGTCCCGTCTGCCCCATAGGCGAGGTTCGCCGGGATGAACAGCGTCCATTGTTCACCCAGATTCATCAAGGGCAAGGCTTCGACCCAGCCGGCAATCAGGCGGTCGGAAGGAAACACCGCCGGGGCGCCGCGCTGAAAGGACGAATCAAACACCGTGCCGTCAATCAGCTGGCCCTCATAGTGCACCTGTACCCGCTCGCCGGGACGGGCGAGAGACGGGGCCTGGTCCACAGCCTGATCAATGCGGAACTGGAGGCCCGAGGGCAGGGTGAAGACGCACGGGTTGGCGCTATTGGCCTCGAGGAAGGCGGTCGACACGGCCGTGTTGTACTGGCTGGTGTTCTGGTCAGACGTCCGCTCCGGTACCGCGAACAGCGCATCGTCACGCCCCGCGCGATCACACGCGCGCGCCTCGCCGACAATGGCCGCGATCCCGGGGTCGATCCCGGCGGCGTCCTGATTATCCACGAAGGCGGCCAGGATGTCGGCCACGTCCTGCTCGTCACCGGTGAGATCGCCCGGTTCACCCTGCGCGGGCTCTGCCGGAGCAGGGTCGGACGCGGGGCCGGAGGCAGTCGGCTCACCGCAGGCGGCAAGCACGAACAGGGTGGCGAGAGCAGGGGCAAGGGCGCGCATCATGGGTCAGATCCTCGTAAAACCGTGGCCGATCAGGCCAATCTAGTGTGTTTCGGGCCGCACCGGCACCCGGTTTGGCAGATCGGGCGACTGAAAAGGCCCCGGCGCAGGTGCGCCGGGGCCTGATCGTCCGTTTCAGGGTCCGAAGATTACTCCAGACCGAGAATTTCGGTCAGGAACATCGTCTCGGCTTCGCGCTGGAAATCGCGATTGGACTGTTTGGCAAAACCGTGGCCTTCATCCAGCGCCACCAGATACCAGGGATCGCCCCCGGCCTCGCGCACGGCGGCCAGGATCTGTTCGGCCTCCGACAGCGGCACGCGCGGATCATTGGCACCCTGGATGATGAAGAGCGGCGCGGTGATGCGGCTGGCGTGATTGGCCGGCGAGATGCTCTCCAGGAAGGCGCGCACTTCGGGGTCGCGTTCATCGCCATATTCGGCGCGGCGCAGATCCTGACGATATCCGGCCGTGTTCTCCAGGAAGGTCACGAAATTGGAGATGCCCACGATATTGATGCCGCCCGCGAGCCGGTCGGAATAATGCATCAGGCTGGCCAGCACCATGTAGCCGCCATAGGAGCCGCCATAGACCACGATCCGGTCGGCGTCGAATTCCGGCTGGGCTGCAGCCCAGTCGATCAGCGCGCCGATATCGCGCACCGAGTCCTCGCGATTGAGCACATTGTCCAGATTGACGAACTCATTGCCATAGCCCGACGAGCCGCGCACGTTGGGCACCAGGACAGCGGCGCCTAGCTCATGGATCCAGTACTGGAAGTTGGCGTTGAAGCCGGGGCGCGACTGGCTTTCCGGTCCGCCATGGATGGAGATGATCACCGGGTGCGGGCCGTCGCCTGCGGGGCGGTGGACGAAGACCGGAATCTCCAGCCCGTCAAAGCTGTCATAATGGACCAGTTCCGGCGCCTCAAAGCGCGAGGTGTCGAGCCCGCCGACTTCCGACTGGGTCCAGCGGGTCAGATCACCGCTGGCCAGTTCATAGGTCCAGGCATCGCCCGGCGACCCGGCCGAGCTGTGGCTGAAGCCGATGCGCGATCCATCCGGGCTGAAGCTGACGCCGCCGATAATGCCCACAGGCAGGTCGGGCGCCGGGCGCGCATTGCCCGTGGCCGCCTCGATGATGTGCAGCTCGGAAATCCCGCCGGCATTGATCGTATAGGCGATCAGGGATCCGTCCGGGGACAGATCCATGGCCTGGACGTCCCAGTCATGCTCGGCGACCACGCGCTGCGAATTGTCGGCGAGATTGATTTCGAGGATGCGCCGGAACTCAGAGCCCTCATCGCTGACCACGAACAGGCTCCCGCCATCGGCCGAGAAGCTGATCGCGCCATAGGATGCGGTCACATCGGGATTGATGGGCGTGACCTCGCCGCTGGCGATGTCCAGCAGCTGCAGCCGCGTCTCGTTGATGGAGATATAGCGCCCGATCACCATGCGCGCGCCGTCAGGCGAGATGTCGCGCGGCGAGATCGCGCCTTCGCCCGTATATACTTCACGCACCGAGGCGGGGTCCGCCGGGTTGCCGGTGAAGATCGTGTAGTCGGGATTGTCCCAGGTGGTCGAGGCGAACGCCATGAAGGTGCCGTCCGGTGCCCAGGTGAAGCCCTGATTGCGGGTCTCGTCGCGGGTGAACTGGACCGAGCGTGCGGTTTCGGGATCAAACAGGAAGCCCTGGAAAAACTCGTCGCCGCCCACATCGCGTGAGAACACGAACTGGCCCGAGCCGTCGGGGCGGACGCTCGCGCCGCTGGTGCGCTCGTCATAGAAGGTCACCTGGCGGCGCATGCCCATGGGCGACGCCACGTGGTGGATCTGGTTGGTCTCGCCAAAGCGCGTGACGATGTACACGCCGCCATCGGGCGCAAAGTCCGAAAACCCGGCGCTGCGCACATTCTGGTACTGACGCAGGCGCTCACGCACGCTGCCCGGGATCTCCGGGATGTTCTCCATCACCAGATTGCCGCGCGTGACGCGTTCAGGCACCTGGGCCAGCGCCAGCGCTGGCGCGCTCAGGGCCATAAGGGCGGCGAGCCCTGCCGTGGTGAGAAGCTTCATATCGGTCTCCTTGGATTGGCGTGCGGGCGCGCGGGCACCAAAAACTCGTGCCGCTATACGAACCTGAGTGATGCGGCCGGTAGAGTGACCCTGATGCAAGCGCACGGCAAGGCCGCGAGTGAATCGCCTTCCTGTTTTGAGGAAAGGCTCACGCCCCCTTGATCAGCGCCAGCCAGTCATCCTCGGTCAGCACCTGAACGCCCAGCTCTTCGGCTTTTTTCAGCTTGGAGCCCGCGCCGGGCCCGGCGACCAGATAGTCGGTGTTCTTTGACACGGCGCCGGCGACTTTCGCGCCGAGGCTCTGGGCGCGCGCCTTCGCCTCGTCGCGGGTGAAGCGCTCGAGGGAGCCGGTGAAGACGACGGTCTTGCCGGTGACGGGAGACTCCTCGGTCTCGATTTTTTCAGGTTCGACTGTGACTTGCTCCAGCAGGCGATCCAGCGCCGCGGCGTTGTGGGCCTCACTGAAAAACCGCCCCAGCGCGTCCACGGCGGTATCGCCCAGCCCGTCCACCGACAGCATGGCCTCGCGCGCGTCCGAGCCGGGTACGCCAGCGGCTGTTGCGGCGGCGCGGAAAGCAGACCAGTCGCCATAGGTGCGCGCCAGGAGGCGGGCCGTCTCTTCGCCCACATGGCGCACGCCCATGGCGTTGATGAAGCGCGACAGGGCGAGGGTGCGGCGCGCCTCAATCGCGGCGAACAGATTGGCGGCCGATTTCTCGCCCCAGCCTTCACGGTCCTGCAGCGGCGGGACCAGCGCACCCGCGCCATTGCGCGCTTCCAGCGTGAAGATATCGGCGGGCTCTTTCACCTCGCCCGCCTCGTGAAAGGCGATCATCTGCTTCTCGCCCAGCCCTTCGATATCGAACGCCTTGCGCGACACGAAGTGCTTGAGGTGTTCCTTGCGCTGATAGGGGCATGCGAACTCGCCGCTGCAGCGGCGCACCACCGTGCGCTCGCCCGTGCGCGGATTGACTTCTCGCTCCGCGGGGGTGGCCAGTGGGCAGGGGCATTCCTTGGGAAACGCAAACGGCTCGCTCCCGTCAGGCCGCCGCTCCAGAACCACTTCGACCACTTGCGGGATCACGTCGCCGGCGCGCTGGATCACCACGGTGTCGCCGATGCGGATGTCCTTGCGGGCGATCTCGTCTTCATTGTGCAGGGTGGCGTTGGACACCACCACCCCGCCCACCGTCACCGGCTCCAGCTTGGCCACGGGGGTGAGGGCGCCGGTGCGTCCGACCTGGATCTCGATGGCGTTGAGCACGGTCATGGCCTGCTCGGCGGAGAATTTGTGGGCGATGGCCCAGCGCGGGGCCCGCGCCACAAAGCCCAGGCGCGCCTGCCAGTCGAGCCGGTCCACCTTGTAGACCACACCGTCAATATCATAGCCGAGCCCGGCGCGCCTTGCCTCCAGCGACCGGTAATGGCTCAGCATGGCCGCCACGTCCGCGCACAGCACCAGATCGGCGTTCACCGGAAAGCCCAGGGATTTCAGACGCTTCAAGGCCTCAAACTGAGTGTCGGCCAGCGGCTCGGTCAGCTCGCCCCAGCCATAGGCGAAGAAGCGCAAGGGCCGCTGGGCGGTCACGGACGGATCGATCTGGCGCAGCGAGCCGGCGGCGGCATTGCGCGGGTTCATATAGGTCTTCTTGCCCGCCGCCTCCTGGCGCTCATTGAGCGCGGCAAAATCGGCATGGCTCATATACACCTCGCCGCGCACCTCCAGCACGCCCGGCGCAGCGCCGGTGAGGCGTTCGGGGATGTCATCGAGCGTGCGGATGTTGGCGGTGACATTCTCGCCCGCGCGGCCATCCCCGCGCGTGGCGGCCTGCACCAGCACCCCGTGCTCATAGCGCAGCGAGATGGCCAGGCCGTCAATCTTGGGCTCGGCGGTGAAGGCGGGCTCTTCCTTGAGGTTCAGGAATTTGACCACCCGCGCCGCAAAGTCCGCCACATCCTCATCGCTGAACGCATTGCCCAGCGAAAGCATGGGCAGGGCATGGACGACTTCGGCGAACTGGTCAGAGGGGCGCGCGCCGACTCGCGCGGACGGGCTGTCGGGACGGACCAGATCGGGAAAGCGCGCCTCGATGGCGGTATTGCGTGCGCGCAGGGCGTCATAGGCGGCGTCGGAAATCTTCGGCGCGTCCTTCTCGTAGTAAAGCCGGTCATGCTGCGCGATCTCGCGCGCCAGCCGCGCCAGCTCGGAAGCGGCCTCGTCGGCGGTCAGCGCGGAGACGTCTTTCAGGGCTGGGGACATGTCAGTCTAACCCCTCACCGCGCCATCAGCTCATCCGCCGCCGCGCGGGCGGCGTCGGTGATTTCCGCGCCCGACAGCATGCGGGCGATTTCCTCACGGCGCTCGTCCGGTGACAAGGCGCGCACGCCGGTGCGCACGCCGTCTTCGCTGGCGGTTTTCTCAATCCGGAAATGGGCCTGGGCCCGGGCGGCGACCTGCGGCGCGTGGGTGACCACCAGCGCCTGACCCGAGGCGGCCAGGCGGGCCAGCCGGTGGCCGACCGCGTCCGCGACGGCGCCGCCAACACCCTGATCCACCTCGTCAAACACCATCACCTTGTCCGTCCCACCCGTCAGGCAGACTTTCAGCGCCAGGGCAAAGCGCGACAGCTCGCCCCCCGAGGCGATCTTGTCGAGGGGGCCGAAGGGCGCGCCGGGATTGGTGGACACTTCGAACGCCACCCGGTCCCACCCCGAGGGGCCGGGCCGGTCCGTATCGGGGATTACCGAAGCGCGAAAGCGTGCCTTGTCCATTTTCAGAGGGGCCAGCTCGGTCTCCACCGCGGAGGACAGGCGCGTGGCGGCTTCCTGGCGCAGGTCCGACACTGTATTGGCGGCGCGCGCGTAATCGGACTGGGCGGCTGTCAGCGCAGCCTCGGCCTCCTGAACCCGGTCGCCGGCATGATCGATGAGGTCGAGCCGCGCGGCGAGGTCGGCGCGCAGGGCGGGCAAGGCGTCGGGCTCCACATGGTGGCGCCGCGCCGCCGCACGCAGGGCGAACAGGCGCTCCTCCACCGCGTTGAGCCGTCCGGGCTCCACCTCGAAGGCGGACGCCGCGTCGCTCAGGGCATCCTCAGCCTCGTTGAACTCAATGAGGGCACGGTCCAGTGCGCCCGCCGCGCGGTCGACGGCGGTGCGGGCTGACGCTGCGCCGCCGCCCAGTTCCGGCTCATCGCCGCCGGTGCCGAGCGCGCCGCGCACGCGCTCCAGACCGCGCAGGGCCGTCGTGAGGCGCGCGCTCAGGCCCTGACCACCGGCCAGCGCTTCGGAGGCGGTCTGGAGCTCGCTCAGGGCGGTTTCGGCCTGCTGCAGGAATTTGCGTTCATCGCTCAAGGCCGCGTCCTCGCCTGCGCGCGGGTCGAGCGCATCCAGCGCCTCCAGACTGGTGCGCAGGAAGGTTTCCTCGTCTGTGGCGCGGGCGCGGTCCGCAGTCAGGCGCTCGAGCCGCGTGCGCGCAGCGCTGAGTGCTTCCCAGGCCCTGGAGACCTCGGCGCGCGCATCGGCAGCACCGGCATAGGCATCCAGAAGGCTGCGATGGGTTTTGGGGTCCAGCAGTCCGCGGCCATCATGCTGGCCGTGAATCTCCACCAGAAGATCGCCGAGCCGGGACAGGAGGCTGACGCTCGCGGGCTGGTCGTTGACATGGGCGCGCGAGCGGCCGTCGGCACCCAGCGTCCGGCGCAGGATCACCGGCTCGCCTGGACCAGCGGCAATTCCCGCTTCGTCGAGCACGGCCCAGACCGGGTGATCGTGCGCGGGTTCGAATACGGCGCTGGCGCTCGCCTGATCGGCCCCGGCGCGCAGCAGCCCGCGCTCGGCGCGGTCGCCACAGGCCAGACCCAGCGCGCCCAGAAGAATGGATTTGCCCGCTCCGGTCTCACCGGTCAGGGCCGACAGGCCTGACCCGAAGGCCAGCTCAAGCCGGTCGATCAGTACGATGTCCCGGATGGAAAGCGAAACCAGCATGGGTGCGCCGATATCCGCTTCCCCGCCTAACCGAAGATGCGGCCGAGCGCGCGGCGCATCAGGCCGGGATCTTCGTCGGCGCGGTCAAGACCTTCCATGTCGATCCCGCGCGAGGTCATCAGCCGGTAGCTGTCGCCGTACCAGGCCGAGCCGGGAAAGTTGTGACCGAGTACGGCGGCCACCATGCGCGCCTCGTCGTCCACGCCCAGCGCCACATAAACCTCGACCAGGCGGTGCAGCGCTTCGGGCGTGTGGTTGGTGGTCTGATAATCGCGGACAACATTCTGGAAGCGGTTGGCGGCGGCCAGATAGAACCCATTGCGCAGATACCAGCGGCCCACGCTCATCTCCCGGCCGGCCAGGTGATCGCGCGTCATGTCGATCTTCACCCGCGCATCGCGCGCATAGGGGCTTTCAGGATAGCGGCGCACCACCTGCTGCAGAGCATCCAGTGCGGTCTGGGTCGTGGACTGGTCGCGGCCCACATCCATGATGCGCTCGTAATGGCTCACGGCAATGAGGTAGTAGGCATAGGGCGCGCTGGAGCTGCCCGGGTGAAGGGCGATGAAGCGCTGGGCGCTGGCGATCGCCTGTTCATACCGGTTGGCGCGATAGTGGGCGTAGGCCCCCATCAGGATCGAGCGGCGGGCCCATTCAGAGAAGGGGTGCTGGCGCTCCACCTCGTCGAAGAACGCGGCGGCGCGATCGAAATTGCGCCGCTCCATCTGCTGGAAGCCTTCATTGTAAAGCTGCTCTACCGGGCGCTCCACATAGGCCAGCTGATTGCGGTCGCTCCCGGCGCAGGAGGCGAGCACAAGGGCGGTGGCGGCGAGCGCAATCAGGCGCAGGGCATGCTTCATCACGAGACCTTTTGTCCGGCGGCGCGCAGCAGGCGCAGTGAGCCCGCAATGGGGCGCGTCGCGCAAGGTTTAGCCGATCCCGTCGCGCGGCAAAAGCGCCGTGTCAGCTTCACGCGCGTGTTCGCGCTGCGCACGCTTGCGTGAGACCGGGTTGAGGCCCCGCCGGGACCGGCTTAGCGTTGCATGTCACGAAATGGCAAGAAAGCGCTGCGATGCCCGACACCGCCCATCCCGTCCGGCCTGCCCCCTTTACCGATCCGGACGTTACCGCCAAGGGCGAGCCGCGCGCTCATGTGGCGTTCGACACGCTCAGGACGCTGTGGTTCAACACCGGCACGCTGTGCAATATCGAATGCGTCAATTGCTATATCGAAAGCTCGCCGTCCAATGACCGGCTGGTCTATCTGACTCCGGACGACGCGGCCCCTTTTCTCGACGAGATTGATGCACTGGGCACCGGCCCGGTGGAGATCGGCTTTACCGGCGGCGAGCCCTATCTCAACCCGCATATGAACGCGCTGACCGGCATGGCGCTGGAGCGTGGGCATTCGGCGCTGGTGCTGACCAACGCCATGCGGCCGATGATGCGCCCGGCTGTGCAGGCGGGCCTGCTGGCGCTGAAAGAGCGCCACGGGGACCGGCTGACCCTGCGCATCAGCCTCGATCATCACAGCGCGGCGGTGCACGACGCCGAGCGCGGTGCGGGGGCGTTCGACGCTACGTTGGAAGGCCTGGCCTGGCTGGCGCGCCACGGCTTCCGCCTGTCTTGCGCCGGGCGCATCGCCATGGCCGAAAGCGAGGATGAAGCGCGCGGCGGCTTTGCGGACCTGTTCGCGCGGATTGGCGCCGATATCCCTGCGCACGATCCGGCCCGTCTGGTGCTGTTTCCCGAAATGGACCCGGCGGGCACCCCGCCTGAGATCACCACGGCCTGCTGGGGCATTCTGGATCTCGACCCCAAAACCATCATGTGCGCGTCCAGCCGCATGGTGGTGAAGCGCAAGGGTGCCGCGCGCGCCAGCGTCATTGCCTGCACGCTCCTGCCCTACGACGATGCGTTCGAGATGGGGGTCACCCTGGCGCAGTCCCTGAGGCCGGTGAAACTTCAGCACAAATTCTGCGCCCAGTTCTGCGTGCTCGGCGGTGCCAGCTGTTCAGCGTGAGGGGCAGGGCGCCATTAACGTGCTTTGTCTGTGTACTCAGACGCTGGACGATCCAACCTGCGCGCATCTGGCTTGAGCCATTCGCGTCTTGATGTTGCAGGCAGACCAACTGCGCGGCGTGAGCGCAGGATAAAGAATACCCACAATCCGAATGCCAACGGCACAAGGGTGCTGACGGCCAAGACAAGCCATATCAGGTCCATTGCAACAGGGCTTCCGTCAGGCATGAGATGCAGGCTCCAAAAGGGCTTCAAACTGGCCAGCCAGCTCAGAGTATAGCGCAGATTGCTGCTCAAGGCGATTAGAGCCGAAATATCCAATTGCGCCGATTCCGAGCCCCCCGGCCAGCGGGGGCAAGGCAAGTAGCGCGACGCCGCCCGTTACCGCTGCAATACTGGCTAGCCCGAGTCCGGCAGCCAGGCTGACCGCGCTGCCGGTCACCCATTGCTGGTCATGACTGCGGCCACGGCTCTGCAGACGGCAGTCGCTGGCCAGATTTGCCAGCAAGTCCCTTACCTGATCTTGCAGCTCCGGCTGATTGTGCGTCTGAGCAATCAAGTCGTTGACGAAGCGCTTGACTGTTGGGCGCCGGACGACATCCAACACCGCTTCAAGCTCTGCAATCGACGCATTGCTGATTCCGTTTTTAAATACGACCAGTTGGTCGATAAATTCCTGAGTATCTGTGTCTCTGACGGGTGCATTGAATGCCCGTAATTTGATTTGCCTATCGCTCAAGAGGCGCCTATCGTACAAGTTAAGGTAAAAATATAAGCCAATCGATTGTGGCGTCTGTCAAGCTTCAAGCGAACAGACCTGGTCCCTTCGCCGCCCCCCGTCTGGCGCATCCCTCTCCTTTCCCCTATATGCACCGGCCTTGATGCTATTCGCCGCCGGCCTTGACCCGGCGGGGGAGAGGTGATGATGACGACCCTGATTTCCAATCCGCCGCGTGCGGATGCGCCGCGCCGTGCGCCCGGTGCCCCGGTGATGGACGCGGCGCGCGTGGACGCGCTGCTGACAGCGTTCGGACTGACCGGCGATTTCCTTGATCTGGGCGGCGACCCCGCCAGCCACCGTGTCGTCGCGGCCATGTCCGGTGGCGTGGATTCCTCTGTGGTGGCGGCCGTTGCGCATCGCGCGGGCTATCAGGTCGTGGGCATGACGCTGCAGCTCTACGATCATGGCGCGGCGATCCAGCGCAAGGGCGCGTGCTGCGCCGGCCAGGACATTCACGACGCCAGGCGCGTCGCCGAGGCCATGGGGTTCGCCCATTACGTGCTCGATTACGAGACCCGCTTTCGCGAAGCGGTGATGGAGGATTTCGCCGACACCTATCTGGCCGGCGCCACGCCGATCCCCTGCGTGCGCTGCAATCAGTCGGTCAAGTTCGCCGATCTGCTCGCCACCGCGCAGCAGCTGGGTGCCGCTGCGCTGGTCACCGGCCACTACATCCGCCGCGAGGTGCGCGACGGCGTGCCCCAACTGCGCCGCGCCGCAGATGCGGGCAAGGACCAGTCCTATTTTCTGTTCGCCACCACGGCGCAGCAGCTGGATTTCCTGCGCTTCCCGCTGGGCCATTTGAGCAAGGACCAGACGCGCGCGCTGGCCGAGGCCTTCGGCCTGATCGTGGCGGCCAAGCCCGACAGCCAGGATATCTGCTTCGTGCCCGATGGCGATTATGCGCGGGTGGTGGAAAAGCTGCGCCCCGGCGCGGCGCGTCCGGGCGAGATCGTGCATCTCGACGGCCGGGTTCTGGGCCGCCATGACGGCGTGATCCATTACACAGTGGGCCAGCGCCGCGGCCTCGGCATCGCGGCGGGCGAGCCGCTGTATGTGATCGCGCTGGATGCGGAAGCGGCCCGCGTTCTGGTCGGCCCGCGCGAGGCGCTGACCGTGCGCCGCATCGCCCTGAAAGACGTCAACTGGCTGGGCGGGGGCGATCTTGCGGGCGTGGACGGCGCGCGCGTAGGCGTGAAAGTGCGCTCCACCCGCCCGCCGGTTCCCGCCGTGCTGGAGCTGGATGCGGGCGGCGGCGTGCATGTGCTGCTGGAGGCGGGCGAGGACGGCGTGGCACCGGGACAGGCCTGCGTATTCTACAGCCCAGACGATCATGACCGCGTGCTGGGCGGCGGCTGGATCGCAGGGACGGACCGCGGGTCGATCCCGGAACTGCGTGGCATGGCACTGTCGTCACCGGTATCGGCCGCTTGAACACGGCGCGGGCGCGCACCTGGCGCGCGCCCGCCCGCAAGTCATCAGGCGCGTTCCAGTTGGGGCTGGGTCTTCTGGCCTCCTGAATCGGTGGGCAGGGTGAACGGCCCGATATTCTTGGCATAGGCCTCCAGGATCAGCGACAGGCCCTTGGGCACCGGTTGCTGCGAGGCGTGAACCTCCACATGGTAATGCGCGGAGTTGGAGGCGGTGTGGGTCGTCTCGCTGGAGGACTGGCTGGACTGGTTGTGGGATACCGAGCCTTTGACCGACACAGAGAAGGGTCCGTAGCCGAACTTCGCCTCGAAACTGCCCTGCTCGGCGAGCGTGTCCGACTTTGAGCTCGACTGGGTGGAGCCGTAGCTGGATTTGACCTCCATATCGAAGGTGATGTCGACCTCGTCCACGCCCAGCGTCGGGATCGGCATCAGGGAGATGATCGGCACGTCCACTTCGCTGGTGACGGTCTCGATGACCGGCGGCTGTGGCTTGCCTTGCGCGTCCGGGCCCGGCTCGATGATCACCGGGCGTTTGAGCACCATGTTGACCATGATCGGCTCGTACCGGTAGCCCTTCTTGGGGTCCTTGTCGTCGAGCGCCACCCGGTTGAAGCCGGTATCCAGAATGTATTTGGTCTGCGTCATGACCATCTGGTTGTTGGCTTCGGTGGCGGCCATGAGCGGGCCGCCGATGAGGTCGCGCATGGGCAGGCCTGTGAAGGCCTGGGCCATCGAAACCAGTTCGTCATTATCCGCCATTGTCATCTCCTGTTGGTTGGCATCGCTGGGATCCCGGCCCCGGCTTCAATTCACCCCGGGATGTTGGCGCGAAGGGCGCGGTCATAGCCGCGGATGATTTCGTAGAACCCGCTGGGCGGATCGACGCTTTTCAGAACGATCTCGATGGTCCCGCTCTCGGTGTCGGGAGCCGGCGGCGCGTCCGCCTCAGACCCCCTGCCGGGCCCGCGTCCGCGCCCTGCGCCGCCGGTCTTGGGCGCGCCGGGAAAGGCGATCGACAGGGTCTCGCCATCCTCGGTGACATGAATTTTCAGCACCATGCGGAACTCGGCGATCTCCATCGCCTGCATGCCGGTGAGGCTGACCAGCGGCGCATAGGCGGTGTGCAGGGCCGGACCGTCCGGGGTGTCGATCGGGTATTCGAACGCCACCATGCGCGGAGTCAGAAGCGGCGGACCCTCCGGGTCGCCGGGCGGTGCTCCGGGCGGGTCGCCGCCGCCGCGATCACCATCATCGCCAGCAAGGCGGGCCTTGCGCGCCGCAAGCGGGACACCGTCCTGCGGCCGGTCACGTCCTGAGGGCGGCGGCGCAGGCGGCGGTTCGGGCGGGCGCGGTTCGCGCACCTCGAAGAAGCGGTAGACCATCTGAAGGTTCTGCTCACGTGCAATGTGCGCGGCCTGATGGACCGCCGACTTCACCGCCGTGACGAAGGACTCAAGGGAGATCATGATCCTGCCAAACTATTTGAAATTGTATTTTTGCAGGATTGCGCAAGAAGTAAAGCTTTAAGTAGAAGTTCGCCGCCATTCGCGTCCCGGGGCTGCCATCCGCCTGAGCCCGCCCGGACCGCCGCCACCCTGCTGCATCTGCGAAGAGGCTTGACGCGGCGCCGTGGGAAGGGGTCATCTGCGCGCCATTCGCCGGGGCCCCGACGGGCACGTGACCGGCCAGACCTGTTTTGAGGAGACGGACCGATGAGTTCCGAAGATCCGATTGTCATCGTTGGCATGGCACGCACTGCAATGGGCGGCCTGCTGGGTGAATTGTCCGCGCTGTCCGCCAATGAGCTGGGCGCGCTGGCGGTGAAGGCCGCGCTGGCTGAGGCCGGCATCGCCGGGGATGATGTGGACCAGATCTATATGGGCAATGTGCTCGGTGCCGGTCAGGGCCAGGCCCCGGCCCGCCAGGCGGCCATCAAGGGCGGCCTGCCCAAATCGGTCGAGGCGACCACGCTGAACAAGATGTGCGGCTCGGGCATGCAGGCGGCCATCATGGCGCGCGCGGCGATCGCATCGGGCGAAGCCTCGGTGATCGTGGCCGGCGGCATGGAATCCATGACCAACGCGCCTCACCTCCTGCCCACCCACCGCACCGGCTTCAAATACGGCCATGACGTGATCAAGGACCATATGGCGCTGGACGGGCTGGAAGACGCCTATGAGCACAAGGCCATGGGCATCTATGCCGACATGATCGCGCGCGAGCACCAGTTCACCCGCGAGGACCAGGACGCCTATGCGCTGGAAACCCTCTCGCGGGCCCTGAAGGCCACAGAGACCGGGGCCTTCAAGCGCGAGATCACTCCGGCGACCATTTCAGGCCGCGGCGGGGACACGGTGGTGGACACGGACGAGCTGCCCAAGCGCGCGCGTCCCGACAAGATTCCGCAGCTGAAGCCCGCCTTCTCCAAGGATGGCACGGTGACCGCGGCCAACGCGTCGGCGATTTCCGACGGCGCGGCGGCTCTGGTCATGATGCGCCGCTCGGAGGCCGACCGCCGGGGCCTGAAGCCGCTGGCCAAGATCGTCGCAACAGCCGCCCACGCTCAGGAGCCGGCCTATTTCACGACCGCTCCCGTGCCCGCCATGCGCAAAGTGGTCGAACGCGCCGGCTGGACCAACGCGGACGTGGATCTGTGGGAGATCAACGAGGCATTCGCGGTGGTGCCGATGATCGCCATGAAAGAGCTGGGCCTGAGCCATGACGTGGTGAACGTGCATGGCGGTGCCTGTGCGCTGGGGCACCCGATCGGCGCGTCGGGCGCGCGCATTCTGGTGACTCTGATCGCGGCGCTGGAGACGCGCGGTCTGAAAAAGGGCGTGGCCTCGCTATGCATTGGCGGCGGCGAAGCCACCGCCATGGCGATCGAGCTGATCTAGGTCTGCAAAGACACTGAAGGCGTGAGCCCGGGCTGCCTTCGTGGCGGCCCGGTGCCCGGTTCAGCCCGTGCTGTGCCCGAACGCCGCGTTGAGGCGCGACATCTGGCCTGCCACCGGATTGGGTGCTGCGGGCGCGGCGTCTCCGTCAAACAAGGACCGGTCCAGCCGGGACAGGCGTTCGTGCAGGGTTGCAGCGCGCAGTGCCAGGTCGCCCAGACGCGGCGGGCAGGGATCGTCGCCGGCCGGCCACAGCGCGTCTTTCTGGCGTGATGGCGTCAGCCGGTAGCGCTGCTCGGCGGCTTCCACAGGGTTCATGTCGCCTTCGGCCACGGCCCGCTGGGTGAGCAGCCAGGAGGCGCACTGCATCAGCTGGGTGGTCAGGCTCATGGATTCGGACGCATAGGCGAGCGCGCCGGACCGGCCGAGCCGCTTGGCGTCCTCGCGCCCGGCACCGTCCAGATAGCTGGCGGTTTCCTCCACCAGCTCCATCCCGTCCCGGAACAGGCGACGGAACAGCTCGGACGCTGCAAATTCCGAGACCCGGCTTTCGACACCGGGCCCGCGCTCTGTATCAACCGGGCTCATCAATTGCGCCTTTTCCTCATTCTCATGCCTCATGCGGTCATCCGCTCATCGCGACCCAAGCAAGCCGGGGGCCAGAGCCGCCATCAGCGCCTGTCAGCCGCGCCTGAACACCGCCTCGGCCGCACTCATCTTGTCGCGCTTGTGGTCAATCATGGCTTCTGCCCGGGCAATCTCGCTGCGCAAGGTCTCGATGCGCAGCTCCAGCTCTGCCACCGCCATCAACGACAGGTCTTCGCCGGGCCGGATCGTGCCCGCAGGCTGGGTATGCGGTTCATCCTGAAACATGGTGCACCCGCTTTCCGTTTACGTCCCAAGTCTGGCAATCTAACGCCTAAGCGCAGCGGAGTCCCGTTTTCCATGTCCCATTCCATCCGCATTGTCACCGCGCCGTCTCCCGGCGGGCCCGACGCCTTGCGCATTGAAACGCGCGACCTGGCCCCGGCGGGCCCCGGCGAGGTGCTGGTCGAAGTCGCCGCTGCGGGCGTGAACCGGCCCGATGTGTTCGAGCGCATGGGGCTCTATCCCCCGCCACCGGGCGCACCCGAGGGCCTGGGCCTGGAGGTGTCCGGCCATGTGCGCGAGACCGGTGAGGGCGTCACGCATGTGCGGCCCGGAGATCCGGTGGTGGCGCTCACCGCGGGCGGGGGGTATGCCGACATCGCGCGCGCTGACGCGGGCTGTGTACTGCCTGCGCCCGGGGGCGTGGACCTGATCCATGCGGCGGGCCTGCCCGAAACCGTCTTCACGGTGTGGAGCAATGTGTTCGAACGCGCCCGTCTGCAGCCGGGCGAGTGCTTGCTGGTCCATGGTGGCGCCAGCGGAATCGGCACAATGGCGATCCAGATGGCCAAGGCGCATGGCGCGACGGTCATCACCACGGCGGGCTCGCCGGAGAAGTGTGATCTGTGCCGCCAGTTGGGGGCCGATCTGGCGCTCAACTACCGCGCGGATGACTGGGTGCAGGCGGTGAAGGACTTTGGCGGGGCGGACGTGATTCTGGATATGGTGGGCGGCGACTATGCTGCGCGAAACCTGTCTGTGTTGAACCTCGACGGGCGGCTGGTCATGATCGCCTTCCTGAAAGGGGCGCGGGTGGAGCTGGACCTGATGCGGGTCATGCTCAAGCGCCTGACGCTCACCGGGTCGACCGTGCGCAGCCGTCCCGCTGCAGACAAGGCGGCGATCGCCGAAGGCGTTCACGCTCAGGTCTGGCCGTGGATTGCAGCGGGCCAGGTGCGGCCCGTGATCGATTCGGTCTTTGCGCTGCCGGACGTGGCCAAGGCCCATGCCCGCATGGACGCCATGGCCCACGCGGGCAAGATATTGCTGACGCCGTGACCGGGCGGTTGCAAACTGATGTTTTCATAGCCGCGCGCGCAGGCTATAAGCACGGCGAATAAATCCTTTCATCATCTGGATGCGTATGCGCCGGTGCTGAAAGGTCGGTCGACGGAAAGCCCGGCGGTCCGCGCCGGGTTTTTTTATTGCAAACGAGGTTGGACGACATGGCTGACATTCTCATGCCGAAGGCGACAGCGGTCTGGCTGGTGGACAACACCGCGCTGACCTTCGAGCAGATTGCCGATTTCACCGGCCTGCACCATCTGGAGATCAAGGGCATCGCCGATGGCGATGTGGCCGCGGGCGTGCGCGGTGCCGATCCGGTCGCCGCCGGTCAGCTGGAGCGCGACGAGCTGGCGAAAGCCGAAGCCGACCCGTCCTACCGCATGGCGTCCAGCAAGCCGAAATATTCCGAATACCAGGAGACCGGCCGCAAGGGTCCGCGCTACACTCCGCTGTCGCGCCGCCAGAACCGGCCGGACGCCATTGCGTGGCTGGTGCGCAATCACCCCGAGCTGACCGACGGACAGATCTCCAAGCTGATCGGCACCACCAAATCCACGATCGAATCGGTGCGCAGCCGCGAACACTGGAACTCCTCCAACATCAAGCCGACGGACCCGGTTTCGCTGGGCCTGTGCACACAGATCGATCTGGACGCCCAGGTGACCAAGGCATCCGCGCGCCGCGCCCAGATGGAGAAGGACGGCACGGTCAAGATCGAGGAAGACGTGCTGAAACCCGCCGAGGAATACGACGCGCCGAGCACCGCGCCGACCACGCTCGACGAGCTTTTCGGCAAGCCCAAGCGCAATGCCCGCCACGATGACGACGACGAAGACTAGGTTTGGGACAAGGGCGCCTCGCCCGCCCGCCGCTCTGCGGCGAGATAGTCGTGACTGCGCATCTCCATCAGGCGTGACACGGTGCGCTGGAACTCGAAGGCGTAATCGCCCTCGACATACAGCGCATCGGCCTGCGCCTGCGCACTCATCACCAGCTTGGTGCGCGCCTCGTAGAGCGCGTCCACAAGAGTGGCGAAGCGCTTGGCCTGATCGCGCCGGCGCGGGCCCAGCTGGGGCGCATGATCGATCATCACGGTGTGAAAACGCTCGGCCAGCATCAGATAATCGGCCGGGCCCAGCGCGCGGTCACACAATTGCTCAAAGCTGAAGCGTGCAACGCCCGCTGCCGCGCGCGGCACCGCCAGCGTGCGCCCCTTCACGGTCAGCTCGCAGGGGCGCGCCTGGGCGCCCAGTGTCAGCCGCTCGAACGCCGCATCCATGGCCGCGTCGGCCGCCTCGCCCAGGGGCGCATAATAGACCGGCGCCGCTTCCAGCCGCTCCAGCCGGTAATCGCGCCCGGAATCGAGCCGCACCACATCGAGCCGCGCCTTGATGGCGGCGATGAAGGGCAGGAAGAGCTGGCGGTTGATCCCGTCCTTGTAGAGATCGTCCGGCGCCCGGTTCGACGTGGCCACCAGCACCACCCCGGCGGCGAACAGATGGTCGATCAGCCGGCCCAGCACCATGGCGTCGCCCACATCGGTGACCTGCAGCTCGTCAAAGCATAACAGCCGCGTCTCGCGCGCCAGCGCCGCCGCCACGCGCGGCAAGGGATCGGATTCCTGACGCGTGCGCTCGGCCGTGATGCGCGCCTGCAGCTCCTGCAGGAATTGGTGGAAATGGACACGTCGTTTGGCCGCAATGGGCGCGGCGTCGAAGAACAGATCCATCATCAGGGATTTGCCGGTGCCCACCCCGCCCCATAAATAAACCCCGCACGGGGCCGGGCGTGCGCGGCCGAACAGGCCCGTCCTGCCGCCCTTCCAGTGTGCTATTTCACCCGCCAGAGCGGTCAGGCGCTGCGCCGCGGCGCGCTGCTCAGGGTCGGCCTGCAGCCGCCCGTCCGCCACGGCGGCGTCCAGCGCCTCCAGCGGTGTCATGCGGCCAGCCAGACGGCAATGGCACCGCCCATCAGCGCAGCGGCCAGCGCGGCGGCGAGGATCAGCAGGGCGGGGCGTTCAATGCGGCGCATGCCCACCCGATTAGCCTGCCGCGGCCAACTTGGCAAAGCGCCGCCCCGGTTGCAAACTGCGCGCCGGAGAGGGGCATGATCAAACGCGGCCTGACAGACGAGGAGATCGCCCAGCTCACAGCGGCGGGCTTCACCCCTGCGCTTGCCAGCGCCGTGGCGCGCGAGGCGCTGACCATGCGCTGGCTGTTTTTGCGGCGCGGTGTATCGGGATTGTGGGCTGTGGCGGCCGCTATCGTGATCGGGATCGCCATCTTCATCGTGTCGTGGCAGGTCGAGGATATCGCCTGGTTGATCGCGGTGGCAGGATCGCTGCTGTCTTTTGTGCAATATACGCCGCATCTGGAGGCCTGGAGCCTGAAAGACACCGCGCCGCCCCGCTTCGCCGCGCGCACGCTGGCGATCATGGCGGTGATCGCGCAGCGAAATCCGAAAGCGGAGACTAACCCGCAACTGCGAAAGCTGCGAACGCTAGCCGAAGGTCTTGACCCGCTGGCGCACCCGCACACCCAGCTGCGCCTGCTCGCGCAGGCGTTGGACGATGAATCCGCCAGTGAACGTGCGGTTCGCAAGACGGTCGCGTCCAGCGACGGCGTGCGCGCCACGCTGGTGTTCGGTCTCGTTGTCCTCGCGATCGTCGGGATCATCGTCACCCTGGCGTTGGGCGCGCGCCCGTTCTGACCTGCCGCCTTGCCGGGCGGGGCGGTTTGCAGTGAAGTGCGCGCCTGTTCTGGCCGAGGAGACCTCCCGCATGACCGCCCAGCCCGCCCTGACGCTGTTTCACGCGCCCATGACCCGCTCCATCCGCCCGCGCTGGGCACTGGAAGAGATGGGATTGCCCTACACGCTGGAGCGCGTGGCGTTCGACCGGGGCAATGTGGGCGGGGACGCCTACCGCGCCGTCAATCCCATGCAGAAGGTGCCCGCGCTGAAAGACGGCGATCAGGTGATCCTGGAATCCACCGCGATCCTGGAGTACCTGGTCACGAAGCATGGCCCCAGCCCGCTGGCGGTGACGCCGGACGAGCCGGACTATGGCCGCTATCTCGAATGGCTGCATTTCGCCGAAGGGACCATGTCCATGTCGGTGAATCTCACCCTGGCCCACACGATGCTGCTGCCTGAAGAGCAGCGCAATCCGGCGCTGGCCCAATGGGCGCTGGCCAATGTGAACCGCCAGCTGGTTCAGGTGGCCGAGCGGGGCCTCGGCGACGGGCGCGAATGGCTCGCCGCCGGGCGCTTCACTGCCGCCGACATCTCGATGGGCTATATGTTCTATCTGCTGAAAATCGTGAAGCAGTTCGACAATGCGCCCGAGCCGGTGAAAGCCTATTTCGACCGCATCAAGGTGCGCCCCGCCTGGCGCAGGGCCAGCGCGGACTGACATCGCGGGTGCCCGCGAGCGTAAACAGAAAGCCGTCATGATCCAGGGCGCCGAAACCATCGAGGCGGGGCTGGCGCGCCTGGCGCGCCTGCACCCCAAATCCATCGATCTGTCGCTGGGGCGCATAGAACGCCTGCTGGCGGCGCTGGGCGATCCGCAGCACCGCCTGCCGCCAGTGATCCATATCGCCGGCACCAACGGCAAGGGCTCCACCGCCGCTTTCCTCAAAGCCATCGCGGAAGCGGCGGGCGAGCGGGTCCATGTCTACACCTCGCCTCATCTGGTGCGCTTCAATGAGCGTATCGTGCTGGCCGGAGAGATCGTCAGCGACGACACTTTGCGCGACGCCTTCGCGCGCTGCGAGGCGGCCAATGACGGGGCGGACATCACGTTTTTTGAAATCACCACCGCCGCCGCCTTCCTGCTGTTTTCTGAAACACCAGCCGACCGGCTGATCCTGGAGACGGGGCTGGGCGGGCGGCTGGATGCAACCAATACGGTTCCCAACCCCCAATGCACGGTGATCACGCCGGTGAGCCTCGATCACCAGGCGTTTCTGGGCGACACGATTGTGCAGATCGCGGGCGAGAAAGCCGGCATCATCAAGCCGGGCGCGCCGGTGATATGCGGTCCGCAGGGCGAGGCGGCGCTGAAAGTCATTGAGGCAGCCGCTCGGCGGCGGGGCGCGCCATTGCAGGTCTGGGATCGTGATTTCTCTATCCGGCCCGAGCATGGCGGTCTGGTCTATGAGGAAGAAAACCTGCTCTGGGATTTGCCCGCGCCGGGTCTCAAGGGCGCTCACCAGATGGCCAATGCGGCGCTCGCCATCGCGGCGGCGCGGGTATGCGGTTACGCGCTGGATGCTGTGCGCGCGGGTGTGGCCAATGCCCGCTGGCCGGCCCGCCTGCAACGCCTGACGGCCGGACCGCTGGCTGACATCGCCCGGGGCGGACATGCCGAACTATGGCTTGATGGCGGGCACAATCCGGCGGCGGCGCAGGCGCTGGCTGCGGCGCTGGGCGAGATGGAGGCGGCGCGCGAACGCCCGCTGGTGCTGATCTGCGCCATGTCGCGCAACAAGGATGCGCAAGGCTTCCTCAGCTGGTTTTCCACCCTGGCCGCCCGGGTGATCGCCGTGAGCTTCTCCGGCGGGCGCGAGGGGGCCCATAGCGCCCAGTCGATCGCGCAGGCTGCCCGGAAGGCAGACCTGCCCGCCCAGACCGCCGCCGGCCTCGTCGAAGCCGTGCATGACGCGCTGGAGGACTATGACCAGCCGCGCATCGTCATCTGCGGCTCGCTTTATCTGGCGGGCGAGGTGCTGGCCATGGGGTCGGGAGACAGCGTCCAGACGACACCGGGTTAGGGCGGCGCGCCGGGCTTTTTCGCACTCGCAGCAGCGGCGGGCGATGACAGGGCCTGCCTGACGCGCATACTGTCCGGACCTGCCCCCGCCGGAGTTCACCCATGCCCCTCAATGAGCCCGAGAGCGCCATGAGCGCCCGCCTGCCCGGCACACCGGATCAGCTGGCGGCCTTCTGTCTTGAGGCGCTGGCCGGCGGATGGGGCGAGGACTGGGATGCGCCACTGGTCAATCCGGTGGGCGATCTGGCCGCCCAGCTCTTCTCCGGCCTGCGCCGGGGCGCAGTGTCGGTGGAGGGGCTCAAAGCCCTGATCCAGCATTTCGCCGATAACGGCCTGGCGGCACGGGCGCGTGCCCTGTCGGTGCTACATGGCGACGGGTTGTCAGGTGCTGCCGAAGCGGATGTGCGCAGCCAGCTTGAGGCGCTGGCGGGGGAAGGGTTTGACGCCTTCGCCGCTGCGGTGACGCGCAAGCGCGGCGGCGTTGTCTTCACGGCTCACCCGACGTTTGCCCTGTCGCGGGCGGTGCGCGATGCACTTGCCGGTGCCGCCGTCAACGGCGAGACCGGGGCGCTGGTGGGCACCGGCCACGTCCACGGGCCGGATGAGGACGTCACCCTCATCAACGAGCATGACGAGGCGATGGCCGCCGTGGCGGCCGCCCGCGAGGCGCTGACCGCGCTGAACGCCCTGGTGCTGGACGTGGCGCGCGCCGCTTTCCCGGATCGCTGGCGCTCGCTCGATCCCGACCTCATCTCGCTGGCAAGCTGGGTGGGATATGATCTCGATGGCCGTACCGATATTCACTGGGGCCGCTCCATCGCCTTCCGCCTGCAGGAAAAATCCCGCCAGCTCATGCGCTATGCAGCGCTGATCGAGGCGTCAGGGGCGCGGGCGCTTGAACCGCTCGCCGCGCGCTTGCGCACAGCCGCCGAGGCGAGTGCGGGGCACGCGGCGCTGTTTGAAGCCGATCTGGATGACCCCTCGGCTGTGGTGCGCGCCGCCAATGCGCTTACGGGGAACTATCCGGAGCGCCTGACCAGCCTGTCCGGGCCCGTCGCCGAACTCGATCGTGCCATCGGTGACGCGGACGATGATGTGGCGGCCCGGCTGGTCCTTCTGCGTGCGGAGATGAAAGCGGCGGGCCTGGGCGCGGCGCACATCCATCTGCGCATCAACGCAGCCCAGCTGCGTGGCGCCGTGCGCGCCGATCTGGGGCTGGAGGATGATTCAGACGATTTCGGGCGTCTGGCCCTGACCCGCTCTGCCGAGCGGGCGGCCGAAGCGCAGGTGCGCACGGTCAGTTTTGCGTCCGTGTTTCTCGAACAGATGACGGCCCGGCGCCAGTTCATGCTGTGCGCCCAGCTTCTCAAGCATGTGGATTGTGATGCGCCGATCCGCTTTCTGATCGCCGAATGCGAGACCGCGGCCACGGTGATGGGCGCACTCTATCTGGCGCGCCTCTATGGCGTGACCGACCATGTCGACATTTCGCCCCTGTTCGAGACGCCTGACGCGCTGGAGCGCGGCGGACGGCTGATCGAGCGGCTGCTGGCCGAGCCGGTCTATCGCGATTACATCGCCGGGCGGGGACGGCTGGCCATTCAGCTGGGCTATTCCGATTCCGGGCGTTTCATGGGTCAGGGCGGTGCCCAGCTGGCCATTGAACGCCTGCATATCCTTACCGCCCGCGCTCTGGCGCGCTATGGCGTGAAGGGCGTGGCGGTGGTGGTGTTCAACACCCATGGCGAATCCATGGGGCGCGGCGCCCATCCCGGCGGCTTCAACGAGCGGCTGGACCATTTGCTGACGCCCTGGGCGCGCGGCAAGTTCGCCGCCGCCGGCGCGCCGGTGATTCACGAGACCAGCTATCAGGGCGGGGACGGGTTTTTGCACTTTGCCCGGCCCGAACTGGCACGCTCGGTGATGATGTCGACTGCCCGCCATCTGCTCGCCGCGCCGGACGCGTTGGGCGGTGATCCGTTCTATGCCGAGATTGACTATACCTGGGACGTCTACCGGGCGCTGAAAGCCTGGCAGGAATCGCTGTTCGACAATGCTGACTACCGCCTGGCCGTGACGGCGTTCGCGCCCAACATGCTGGTGCGCAGCGGCTCGCGCCGGGCCAAGCGGCCGGGCGCGCCGGGCCAGAGCCTCGATCTCTCCATGCTGCGCGCCATCCCCCATAACGCCGCGCTGCAGCAGCTGGGCATACCGGTCAATGTGTCCGGCGGGCTGGGCGCGGCGATCGGGTCGGAGCCTGAGCGCATGGCGGCGTTTCTGGAGCGCTCGCCGCGCATGGCGGCACTGCGCGGCATGATTTCGCGCGCGCGCACCCTGACCAGTCTTAATGCGCTGCGCGGTTATGCGCGCCTGTTCGACGCCAGCGAGTGGACCGGGCGGGCAGCGGCGGCGCGGTCGGAAGCCGCCGAGCGCGCCTTCCTGGCGCTGGCCAGCCGCCTGTCCGACCAGTCGCGCCAGACGGCGCTGACGCGGCTCGGCAATCATCTGTCAGCGGATCTGATGCGGTTTGACCGCGTCGCCGACGGGTCGGACCATGCCTGGCGTGACGATCCTGACCGGCGTGCGGTGGAGGCGCTGCACGCCATCCGTCAGGCGCTGATCATGCAGGCTTTCCTGACCATTTCGCGTCTGCCGGCGTTTTCACGCCGCCATGATCTGACGCGTGAAGACCTGATTGATCTGGTGTTTGCCCTGCGCATTCCCGAGGCTGTGACTGCGCTGGAGGAAATTTTTCCCGCCGCGCGCCCCGGTCTGGAATTGCTGGACGCGGTGGAGGAGCAAACCGGCGCGGACGAGCCGGCGCGGCGCGGCTACCCGGAAATCCAGGCGCGGATCGTCCAGCCACTGGCCGAGCTTCATCCGATGATCGGCCAGATCACCGTGGCGATCAGCCATTATTACCGGGCGTTCGGCTGACGTGCGCTCAGGCGACGCCGATGCGTGGCGGGCCGCCATGGGCGGCTTCTGATGGTCCGAAGGCGCGATTGAGCGTGACGGTGGAATCGCTCGCCAGCTCGATGGCGGCGGTGAGGTGATCGAGCACTTTCACATTATTGGCCAGCACATGCAGTGCCTCGGGGCGTGTGTCGGCAGAAATCTTCGTACACCGGACAAGCACTTCGGCACGCAGCGCTTGAAGAATGTCTTCCAGCTTCAGGCCGGCCGGATTGTCGTCGGAGACCAGGTAACGCGTCATGTCCGCCTCCTTGGTTGCGGGATCTGAAGCAGGACCATGGCACAGGCGCGTCATTTTTCTGTAAACGCAGATGGCGCGACTTGCCCGTGCAGGCCGGGCGGTTCAGTTTGCCCGCGATTCATCAATCAAGAGGAGTGCGCAATATGGCGGAACGGATCGGAGCGGCGGCGCTGGCAAAGGCGCTCGACGGCTGGCAGGCGGTGGAGGGGCGCGACGCGGTGCGCAAGGTGTTCCGCTTTGACGATTTCAAGACCGCCTTCGGCTTCATGGCGCGCGTCGCCCTGAAGGCTGAACAGATGAACCACCATCCTGAATGGTTCAATGTCTACAACACGGTGGACATTACCCTTTCGACCCACGATGCCGATGGCGTCACGGCGCTGGACAGGGAACTGGCCGAATACATCGAGACGGCGGCGCGCTGACAGCCTTCAGGGATGCCGCCGGTCAGCCCGAATGGATCATCACCGTGTCGAGCAGGACGCGTGCGCGGCCAGGACCGATGAGACGGTCGGTCTCGCTTTGCAGCAACGCCGCGATCGCCTCGGCGTCCGGCACGTCGGGCCAGGCGTACTGGCGCGCTGTATAATTGAGCACGGCGCGGGTATAGGCATCGCGCAGCCAGGGTTGGCGCGCCTGCACCAGCGAGCGGTCCTCGGGCTCTTGAATGTCTAGCCCGAACGCCACCTGCAGCTGGCCGACCGTGCGTGCGCGGTCGCGCACCGGCACATGCACCGGAGCCTGAGCTGTATAGCTTGCAGCTGTGGTGATGTGACGCCCTGACGGCGTTTCCAGCCCGCTCGCGCCAGCGGGCGCAGTGGCGAGGGCTGCCGCCGCGCACAGGGCCGCCGCCATGACGGACCGGGATGAGACAATAGGAATCATGAGGCCATCATGGCGCCACGCCCGTAAAGGATTGGTATGCGGGCGGGGGCGTGCGGCTTTTTTATGCGGGTTTGCCGCCAGGCGTCTGGGGCCCGGGACGCGGGGCCGGCTCCGGCATCCGGACATCGTGTGCAGCTGGCCTGAAAGGGCGTGACGCATTACCCCGGACCGGGCTGCGCGCCTTGCGCCGATTGCGGGATCGTGACTTGCGGGCCGCCGCATCCCGTTGCGCAGGCGCAACCGGCTATCCATGGCTTCGCATCTTGCACGGAAGGTCTGGTGGAGCCGAGGGGAATCGAACCCCTGACCTCGTCATTGCGAACGACGCGCTCTACCAACTGAGCTACGGCCCCGTATCCAGAGGCGCGATCGGATACGGAGACGCCCCTGTGTTGTCAAGCGCGCCCGCCAGCGCCGTGCGCGCCTTGCAGGCCGCGCGCGCGCCGGGTAAGGCAGAGATTATGCCGCCGTTTCGCCCGGCAAGGAGGTTTCATGACGTTCGGACAGGCGCTGATCTACTATTTCATCCACCCGGTGCTGACGCTTCTGGTGATTGTGATTTTCGTGAACGTGATCCTGACCTGGCTGGTCGGGTTCAATGTCGTGAATCCGCGCAACCCGCTGGTCAACACAATCGGGCGGGTCACCGAGGCGATCACTGCCCCGCTGCTTAGTCCGATCCGGCGTGTCCTGCCGACGCTGGGCGGGATGGATTTCGCTCCGTTGGTGCTGTTGCTGATCATTTTCTTCGTCCGCGACTGGCTGGTTATGGGTCAGTTGTGGCCGCTGCTCGGCTGACGGCGCGCTTGACGTGCGCCGTGGTGCGGGTCCATGAGCGCGCGCCATGACCGAAGCTGATCCGATCCTGCGCCCGTCGGGCCGCCGCGCCGTTCTGATCGATGGCAAGGCCACCGCCGCCGAAGTCGACGCGGCCGCCCGGGAGGGCGCGCTGGCCCTGGCGGAGCGGCTGGGCCGCAAGCCGTGCCTGGCTGTGGTGCTTGTGGGCGAGGACCCGGCCAGCCAGGTTTATGTGCGCAACAAGATCAGGCGCACCGAGGCTGCCGGGATGACCTCTCTGGAGCATCGCCTCCCCGCGTCGGTGAGCCAGGACGAAGTGCTGGCGCTGGTTGCACGCCTCAATGCAGATGCAGGGGTGGATGGCATTCTGGTCCAGCTGCCATTGCCGGACGGGCTCGACGCCACGGCTGTGGTGCAGGCCATTGACCCGGCCAAGGATGTGGACGGGCTCACCGCGGCCAGTGCAGGCGCGCTGGTGCTGGGAGCGCCGGGTCTGCGCCCATGCACGCCGTCAGGCTGCGTCTATCTGGCGCGCCGGGCGCTGGGTGATCTGTCCGGGCGCCATGTGGTGGTGATCGGGCGCTCCATCCTGGTGGGCAAACCGGCCGCGCTGTTGTTCCTGCAGGCGGACTGCACGGTGACGCTGGCTCATTCGCGCACGCGCGACCTGCCAGGCCTGGCGCGCCAGGCCGATATTCTGGTCGCGGCTGCGGGGCGTGCGGGCATGGTGGGGGCGGACTGGATCCAGCCAGGCGCGGCGGTGATTGATGTCGGCATCAACCGGGTCGACGGCCCGGACGGGACCAGCCGCCTGGCGGGCGATGTGGACTATGAGGCGGCGTTGGATGTTGCGGGCTTCATCACGCCCGTGCCCGGCGGTGTCGGGCCGATGACCATCGCCATGCTGCTGATCAATACGGTAGCCGCTGCCGCCCGCCGCGCAGGCCTGGACCTGCCCGGGCCGGCAGCCCGGGTTCTGGCACCTTAACCAAACCTTAAGCCTGTGCGCATATCGCTATGCAACCGTTGAAGGAGGCGACCCTTGTCCCCGGACCTGAACGTATTGCATGTCGAGGACGACTTCGCGGACGCCATGTTGCTGCAGCAGGCGCTGCGTGATGCCGGGGCCTATGCGTTCAAATTCGAGGTGGTGCGTACATTGCACGACGCCAGCTTCAAGCTGCGCCGGCGCGGTTACGATCTGATCATCGCCGATCTTCGCCTGCCTGATTCCACCGACCCCAACGAGACCGTGGGCCTGTTGCAAAAGCATGCCGGCGAGGCACCGATCCTGGTGCTCAGCGGGTCCGTCGGCATTGACGCCGAGAGGATCGGTACGGACATCCCCCTGCTGGACAAGAACCTCTATTTCGACGGACGCGCCTCGAAACGCAGTGTCGAATTGCTCAGCCGTGTGCTGGAAGCCGCCTCGCGCGACCGTGATGCGGTGATGATCTGACGCCTGGACCTTGGCGCGCGCCAGCCTAGCTACCGGTTCATGAGTGTTTCCCTGACTTCTTTTCCTGAGAACTACCGCGCACTGGTGTTCGGTGCTGGCGGCGGGCTGGGCGCAGCATTCGTGCGGGCGCTGGCCGTTGATCCGCGTTGTTCGGCCGTGTTCGCGGTGTCGCGCCGCCCGCTCGCGCTTACGGGCGCGACAGCACTGCAGGCCGATTTCGATGAGCCGGCCAGCATCGCCGCGGCGGCGGAGGCGGCCAGCGCGGATGGTCCGCTGCATCTGGTGATTACAGCCACGGGCATTTTGCACGACGGTGCTGAGCTGCAGCCGGAGAAATCCTGGCGTGATCTGGACGCGGACCGGCTGGCGCACGTGCTGCGCATCAATGTGATCGGCCCCTCGCTTGTCGCGCGCCACACGCTGGACCGCCTGGCGCGAGGCTCGCGTGACACGCCGGACAAGGCCGTCTGGGCGGCGCTCTCGGCGCGGGTGGGATCGATCACCGATAATCGGCTGGGCGGCTGGCACGGCTACCGGGCCTCCAAGGCCGCACTGAACCAGATGATCCGCACCCTGTCAGTGGAGCTGGCACGCAAGGCGCCGGGTGCCGCCTGCATCGGCTTGCATCCCGGCACGGTGGATACCGGCCTGTCCAAACCGTTTCAGCGCAATGTGCCTGACGGCAAGCTGTTCACAGCGGAATACTCTGCCGGAAAACTGCTGGGCGTGATCGACACCATCGGCCCGGCAGACACCGGACAGGTGTTTGATTGGGCCGGCGAGCGGATTGATCCCTAGACGGTGCCGGCCGCCCGGTCGGGCAGGGTGAAGTGAAAGCGCGCGCCGAAGCCGGGCTCTGTGTCCACCCATATGCGCCCGCCATGGCGCTCGACCGCCTGCTGGCAGATGGCCAGTCCGATACCGGTACCGGCGAAGGCTTCGCGATTATGCAGGCGCTGAAACGGCGCGAACACTTTCTCGGAAAAGCGCGGGTCAAAGCCGATCCCGTCATCGGCCACGGTGATGCGCCACGCCTCGCCCTCGCGCTCGGCGCGCACAACAATGCGCACGTGAGTCCCTTTGCGGTATTTGAGCGCATTGGTCAGGAGATTCTGAAACAGGAGCCGCATCAGGGTGAGATCGGCGTGCACGTCGGGCAGCGGGCCGCACTCGATCTCCGCCTGCGCTTCGCTGACCATCAGGCTGAGCTCGTCCAGCGTGGCCTTCAGAAGGGCACCCAGGTCCACGGGCTCGAATTCGAGGTCCCGGTTGGATGTGCGCGAGTAGGCCAGCAAATCATCAATCAGCCGGCGCATGCGCTGGGCGGCGTCCACCAGATAGGCCAGGCTCTGGCGGCCGTCTGCGTCGAGCTGGTCCTCATAGCGCCGCGCCAGCAGGCTGGCGAAAGCGGAAATCTTGCGCAGAGGCTCCTGGAGATCGTGGGAGGCAACCGTGGCGAAGCGGTCCAGCTCGCGGTTGGAGCGCTCCAGCGCGGCGGCGTATTGCTCAACGGCGCGCGAGGCGGCCAGGGCGATCTGCAGACCATCCGGCCCTGCATACAGGGTGAAGGCTGAAGGCGCGTCACCAAGCCCCCGCCCCGGCCACGGGCCGGGCCCATAGGCGGCGATGAAGGCGGGATTGACGGCGGCAATCGACCCGCCAACATCGAGCACGGCAGCCGGATCAGGCAGGGCGTCAAGCACTGCCCGCCAGGTCAAGCCGGAAAAATGGGGGTCAGCGGCTGTATCGGGCATGGGGCATCAACGGGGTCAGCGAATCGGACAGGCGGCGAGTATACTGTCAGTGTGCGCGGTGCTGTCTCCTGCCTGGATCATCGGTGCCGCGCGCGCTGGCCATGATCCTGCGAGACGGTATGCTGCGCACAGAGTGTCCCGCTGGCCTTTCCAGGATTTTTTGCCTTGACCCAGACGACTGCGCCCATCTTCCAGGTGTCCGACCTTCATGTGACCTTTGATACGCCCGACGGTGCCGTGAACGCCGTGCGCGGCGTGAGCCTGGAGATAGCCCGGGGCGAATGCCTCGCCGTTGTGGGCGAGTCCGGGTCGGGCAAGAGCCAGACCTTTCTGGCGGCGATGGGGCTGTTGGCGTCGAATGGCAAGGCGTCGGGCTCGATCCGCTACGCCGGCGAGGAAATCCTCAATCTCGCGCCCCACAAGCTGAACCGGGTACGCGGACGGAAGATGACCATGATCTTCCAGGACCCGCTGACATCGCTGACCCCGCACATGCGCGTCGGCGACCAGCTGAAAGAGGTTCTCGACGTCCATCTGAAACTGCGTGGCGAAGAGGCCGAAAAGCGCTGCGTGGACTGGCTGGAGCGCGTGCGCATCCCCGAAGCGCGCCGGCGGCTGCGCCAGTTTCCCCACGAGCTGTCAGGCGGCATGCGCCAGCGTGTCATGATCGCCATGGCCATGCTGTGCGAGCCGGACCTGCTGATCGCCGACGAACCGACCACGGCGCTGGACGTGACCGTCCAGGCCCAGGTGCTCGACATCATGGATGACCTGAAGGCGGAGACCGGCGCCGCCATTGCGCTGATCACCCACGACATGGGTGTGGTGGCGCGCATGGCCGACCGGGTCCAGGTGATGAAGGATGGCGCCTATGTCGAAACCGGCGATGTGCACGACATCTTCAGCGCGCCGCGCCACGCCTATACCCGCATGCTGCTGGACGCGATGCCCCGCCTGGATCAGCCGGGCAAGCTGACCGGGGCGGCCCCGCGCAAGGGCGAAGCCACCGATACGCCCATGCTCGAGGCGGTGGATCTGAAAGTTCAATTCCCGGTCAAGGTCGGCGGCGGCCTGTTTCCCAAGACCAAGCCGCTGAAGGCGGTGGACGGGCTGAGCTTTGCGCTGCTGCCCGGCGAGACGCTCGGGATTGTGGGCGAGTCGGGGTGTGGCAAGTCCACGCTGGCCCGCGCCGTGCTGCGCCTGGTACCGTCAAAGGCCGGCGCGGTGAGCTGGATCGGCAAGGATCTGCTGGCGCTGAACCGCAAGGATATGCGCGCCGCGCGCGAGGATTTGCAGATCGTCTTCCAGGACCCGATGGCCTCGCTCAACCCGCGCATGACCATTGGCGCTTCCATCGCTGAGCCCATGCTGACCTATCGCCGCTTCATGAGCGCGCGCGAGCGCGAAACCGAAGTGCGCGCCATGATGGAGCGGGTCGGGCTCGATCCCGATATGATCAACCGCTATCCCCATGAATTGTCCGGCGGCCAGAACCAGCGCGTGGGCATTGCCCGGGCGATGATCCTGGAGCCCAAGCTGGTGATCTGTGACGAGGCGGTCAGCGCGCTGGACGTCTCGATCCAGGCCCAGATCATCGAGCTTCTGGTCGGTCTGCAGGCCGATTTCGGACTGTCCATGCTGTTCATTTCACACGACCTGTCGGTGGTGCGCGAAGTCTCCCACCGGGTCATGGTGCTGTATCTGGGCCGGGTGGTGGAACTGGCCGACCGCGATACGATCTATTCCGATGCGCGCCACCCCTATACGCGCGCCCTGATCAGCGCCGCACCCATCCCCGATCCGGCGATCGAAAAGTCCCGCAAGCGTCTGAAACTGTCCGGCGATCTGCCCAGCCCGCTCGACAGCCGCGCCCAGCTGCGCTTCCTGAAATCAAAGCTGATCGACGATCCGGACGCCGAGCAATACCGGCCCCGGCTGATCGAAGTGGCACCCGGTCATTGGGTCGCCGAGCACGATCCCATCGAGACACTCGCCGAGATTGAACCGGCCTGACCGGCGTGTGTCAGCAATTTCATTTGCTGTCCGCGGGCGGACGCCTATCCTTTGTACCGGGACGGGGCGGGCTGTGAGAGGCTGCAGATGATGATGACATGGCGCAATGCGCTGGCACTGGCTGCCGCGCTGGGTGTATTGGCTCTTGCAGGCTGCGACCGGCCGGGCGATCCGGAACCCGACTTGCGCACTGCGTTCGAGGCGGCTGATTTCGCCCATGAAGTCAGCGATATTCCGGCAGATCCCGGCGTGCGCTACGGCGTGCTCGAAAACGGGATGCGCTACGCGATCATGCCCAACGCCACGCCCTCGAACACGGCGGCGGTCCGTCTGGTGCTCAATGTCGGTTCGCTGGCCGAGGCGGACGATCAGCGCGGACTGGCCCATTTCATCGAACATATGGCCTTCAAGGGTTCGACCCATGTGCCGCGCAACGAAATGGTGCGCCTGCTTGAACGCTATGGCCTCGCCTTCGGGCCGGACACCAACGCCTTCACCGGCCATGAAGTGGTCGGCTATCAGCTGAACCTGCCGCAGGCGAGCGAGGAACTGATCAAGATCGCCCTGTTTCTGATGCGCGAAACCGCCTCGGAACTGACCATGGTTGACGCCGAGATTGAGTCCGAGCGCGGCGTCATCCTGGGCGAGGAGCGTTTCCGCAACACGCCCGTCAGCCGTTTTCTGAGCCAGTATTACGACTTCCTCTACCCCGGCTCGATGATCCCGCAGCGCGATCCTATCGGGACCACCGAAGTTATCGAGACCGCCACACGCGATGCTTTCGTGCGCTATTACGAGTCCTATTACCGGCCCGAGCGCGCGCTGCTCGTGGTTACGGGTGATTTCGATGCCGATGACGTGGCGGCCATGATCCGCGACGGGTTCGACATCAGTGTGCCGGGTCTGGAGGTGGAGCGGGTGGAGAGCTTCGCCAGCTGGACCCAGCCGGGCGAAGCCGGCCCCGATCCGGTGGCCGGAACCGTCACGCGCGCTGGCGCGCCGCGCTTTGCGTTCTTCCATGATCCCGGCGTGTTTACCCTGATCACCGCGGACGTGATCGAGCCCGGCCCGGGCCCACTGGATACCCGGGCGGGACGCGAGCAGGCCGTCCTGCGCCAGCTGGGTCAGTCCATTGTGCAGCGCCGCCTCCAGGCGCGCATCAACCGCGGCGATTCCCCGCTGGTTCAGGCCAGCCTGTCCTATGTCAGCGAATTTGATATCGCGACGCGCGCGGGCGTGTTCGCCGTGTCCTCGCCGGACCGCTGGCGCGAAGGCGTGGCCATGGTCGAGCAGGAGCTGCGCCGGGCGCTGGAGCATGGCTTCACCCGCAGCGAGCTGGACGAGCAACTGGCGAATATGCGCACCGGTGTGCGCAACGCAGCCGATCAGGCCACGACGCGCCAGACCACCAGCCTGGCCGATTCCATCTGGTCCAGCTGGCTGCGCGGATCGGTGTTCAATCATCCCGAATTTGCCCGCGACTGGTTTGACGCGCTCGAAAGCGAGATCACGCTGGCACGCGTCGAGGCGGCGTTCCGCGAGGCGTGGCAGGCCGCCCCGCCTCATGTGATGGTGGCGCTCAATCAAGATCTGGCCGAGGGCGAGGCTGCCGTGCGCGAGGCCTGGCTTGCCTCCACAGCCGAGCGGGTCGATCCGCCTGCCGAGAGCGGCTCGGACGCCTTCGCCTACACCGAGTTCGGGCCGGCCGGCGAGGTGATATCAAGCGAAACGCTCGACGAGTTCGGCGTGACCCGGATCACCTTCGCCAACGGTGTGCGCCTCAATGTGAAGCCCACCGACTTTGAATCGCGCGTGGTCCGCGTGCGCGCCGACTTTGGCGCCGGGGACATGACCGACCAGCCGGTACCGGCGGCCGGCTCCATCCTGGGCGCGGCTTTCGGCGGCGGCGGTCTGGAAGCCCATGACCGCGACGATCTCCAGCGCCTGCTGGCCGGGCGTTCAGTGGGGTACGGGCTGGGCGTGGGGTCGGAGAGCTTTTTCTTCTCCAACGCCACCACACCGTCCGATTTCGAGCTGCAAATGCAGGTGCTGGCAGCCTTCATGACGGCCCCGGGCTGGCGTGAGGACGGGCTCAGTCAGTTCCGCACCATTGCCGAGGAAGTGCGCCGCGGCCAGAACGCGCAAGCGGTTCAGGTGGCGGTTAATCGGGGCGGGCGGCTTCTGCGCAGCGGTGACGCGCGCTGGGGTTTCCCCACCGCTGAAGAGATCGCCAACTTCACCATGGATCACGCCCGTGAATTGCTGGCGCCGGCGCTGGCCGAGGCACCCATAGAAATCACCATTGTGGGCGACATCACGGTGGACCGGGCCGTCGAGGTGGCCGCCGCGACTTTCGGTGCCCTGCCGGAGCGCTCGGCGGACTGGCCGGATTATGACGCTAACCGGCAGCTGCGCTTCCCTGATCCGGCACCGGAGCCCGAGGTGCTGTATTTCGACGGCCAGGACTATCAGGGCATGGCCAATGTCTATTTCCCCATCGGCGACGGGTTCGACCGCCGCAGGGGCCGGGCGCTGGATCTGATGGCAGAGGTGTTCTCGCTCAAGGCCACCGAGCGCTTCCGCGAGCGCGAGGGCGCAACCTATTCGCCCATCGTTCAGGGTCAGCCCTCCACGGTCTATCCCGATTTCGGCTTTCTCTGGGTGGGTCTGGATGTGGCGGTAGCCGATATCGAGCGCATGTACGAGATTGTCGACGAAATCGCGGGCGTGATGACGTCCGGCGAGATCAGCGAGGACGAGCTGCAGCGCGCCCGCCAGCCCGTGCTTGAGCGTCTGCGCGAACAGCGCGAGCGCAATCCGTTCTGGATCAACGCGTTGGCCCGCTCCCAGACAGATCCCCGCAGGCTGGACAATCTGCGTACCGCCGAGGCGGACTATCGCGACGTCAGCGTTGAGGAGATTGTCACGCTCGCGCGCGAAAGCCTGGACCCGGCCCGCGCCTTCCGCCTGACCATCCTGCCGCAGATCGTGGCAACAGTGCCTGCGGGTCTGGACGCGCCGGAAGAGGATGACGGCGGGTAATCCTGGGCCCGGCGAGTCCCTGCCGTTGAGCGGAGGCTGGGGCGTGGTCCGAACCAACCGAAACTGCTTTCCCGGCCGACCGCAGGGAGAGCCGGGATCCATCCACAAAAGCCTGTGAGCGGCTGGCAGGCGGACAGTGCACGGGCTGGGTCCCGGATCGGCTACGCCGTCCGGGAAAGCAGCATCGGGTGAGTCAGCGCGTCCCGTCCCCTTACGCCGCGTCGCGCTCGAGGTCTTCGGACCACTCGCCCAGCGCCGCCAGGGAGTTCATGCGGGCGCGGTGGTTGAAGGCGCGCTGGCCGGCTTCGACATTTGAGCCGCCCCAGGCTTTCAGCGGCGCGGCCTGCAGGGCGCGGCCATACGAGAATGTCAGCGGCCAGGGCAGGTCGAAGCCTTCATTCATCATCGACAGATGCGCAGTGGCGTCCTCGTCCGACTGGCCGCCCGACAGGAAGGCGATGCCCGGAACGGCGGCCGGGACGGTGTTGATCAGGCACTGCACCGTCATTTCCGCGACTTCCTCGCGGCTCGCCTGATCTGGGCATTTGGCACCGGCAATGACCATGTTTGGCTTGAGGACGGTGCCTTCCAGCACCACGCCCTGGTCAAAAAGCTCCGAATAGAGCCGGCGCAGGGCGAACTCGGTCACCTCGTAGCAGCGCTCGATTGTGTGATCACCGTCCATCAGAACCTCGGGCTCCACGATGGGGACGATATTGGCTTCCTGGCACAGGGCGGCATAGCGCGCGAGCGCGTGCATGTTGACGTTGATGCAGTATTGCGAGGGGATGGACTCATCCCCGCCGCGGCCCAGATCGATCACCGCGCGCCATTTCGCAAAGCGGGCGCCGAGCTGGTAATACTCCTCCAGCCGCCCGCGCAGACCGTCGAGGCCTTCAGTCACGGTCTCACCCGGCGAGCCGGCCAGCGGCTTGGCGCCGGCATCCACCTTGATGCCCGGGATCGAGCCGGCATCGGTGATGAGCTTGGCAAGCGGTGTGCCGTCGGCGGCGAACTGGCGCAGGGTCTCGTCAAACAGGATCACACCCGACACATACTCGGTCATGGCGGGCCGCGTACGGAACAGCATCTCGCGCCAGTCGCGGCGGCTGTCGGCTGTCGAGGTCAGCCCGATCGTGTCAAAGCGCTTCTTGATGGTGGAGGTGGACTCGTCCGCCGCCAGAATGCCCTTGCCCGGCGCCGTCAAGGCGATGGCGGTTTCGTTGAGCTGGTCGAGATCCATGGCGCCTGTCCCTTTGCGATTGTGGTGAGCACTGCCCGCCGCCTGTGTGTCCCCGCCCGCGCGCAGGGTCAAGATGTCAGCCTTCAAGAACCGCGATTCCGGGCAAGGTCTTGCCCTCCAGCCATTCCAGGAAGGCCCCGCCCGCCGTCGAGACGAAGGTGAAATCATCCGCCGCGCCGGCCCGGTTGAGCGCTGACACTGTATCGCCGCCGCCCGCCACCGCCGTCAGCCCGTGCTCGCGGCAACGCAGCGCAGCAAATTGCGCCGCCTCGACCGTGCCGGTGTCAAAGGGCGGCGTTTCGAACGCGCCCAGCGGGCCGTTCCACACCAGGGTGCGCGCCGTCTCGATGGCGTCGGCCAGACGGTCAATGGTCTCCGGCCCGCAATCGAGGATCATTTCCGGGCCCTGGACATCCTCCAGCCCCGCCACACGCCGGTCGGCATGGGCTTTGAACTCGCGCGCCACCACCACGTCGACCGGCAGCATCAGCGTGCAGCCCGCCTGTCCTGCGGCCTCTTCGATGGCCCGCGCGGTTTCAAGCAGCTCGCGCTCATACAGGCTCGACCCGACCGAGTGGCCGCGTGCGGCCAGAAACGTATTGGCCATGGCCCCGCCGATGAACAGCCGGTCCACCTTCGCTGTGAGGTTCTTGAGAAGATCAATTTTGGTGGAGACTTTCGCGCCGCCCACGATCGCCAGCAGCGGACGCTGGGGCGCGTCCAGAGCCGCCGTCACATGGTTGATTTCCCGCTGCAAGGCGAGGCCGGCATAGCTGGGCAACAGGCGCGCCACGCCCACGGTGGAGGCATGGGCGCGGTGCGCGGCGGAGAAGGCGTCGTTGACATAAATGTCCGCCAGACGGGCCAGATCTGCGGCGAAGTCGGGATCGTTCGCCTCTTCGCCCGCATGGAAGCGCGTGTTCTCCAGCAGCAGCACGCCGCCGGGTTTCAGCAGGCCCGCAGCGCCTTCGGCGTCGGGGCCGATGCAATCAGAGACGAATTTCACCGGCGTGCCGAGCAGATCTTCCAGCGCCGAGGCCACCGGTGCCAGCGACATGGAGGGTACGCGCCGGCCGCGCGGACGGTCGAAATGGGCGGCCAGGATCACCTTCGCCCCGCCATCACGCAGATGATGGATGGTCGCCAGGGCGGCGCGCAGGCGGGTATCGTCGGCGACGCGCATGCCCTCCATGGGCACATTGAAATCCACGCGCACAAGCACGCGCTTTCCGGCGATATCGGCATCTTCAATGCGGCGGATCATGACGGCTCCTTGTTTGGCCCGGCCCGGACGCAGCCTATAGCAGCCGCCCCATCGCCACCGTCGTGTCGATCATGCGGCAGGCAAAGCCCCATTCATTGTCATACCAGGTCATCACCCGCACCAACTGGCCGTCGATGACATTGGTCTTGTCCAGCGCCACCACCGAGGAGCGCGGGTCATGGTTGTAGTCGATGGAGACCAGCGGCAGGTCATCATAGCCCAACACGCCCTTCATCGGCCCGTCAGCGGCGGCGCGGATCGCGGCGTTGACCTCGTCGATGGAGGTGGCGCGTCCCGGGGTGAACACCAGATCGATCACCGACACGTTCGGCGTGGGCACCCGGATCGCCGAACCGTCGAGCTTGCCTTTCAGCTCCGGCAGCACCTCGCCGACGGCTTTGGCGGCGCCGGTGGTGGTGGGCACCATGGACAGGGCGGCCGCGCGGGCGCGGTGCAGATCCTTGTGGTTCCGGTCCAGCGTCGGCTGGTCGCCGGTATAGGCATGGATCGTCGTCATGTGGCCGCGCGCAATGCCGATGGCGTCATTGAGCGTCTTGGCCACCGGTGCCAGGCCATTGGTGGTGCACGAAGCGTTGGACACGATGATGTCGTCCGCGGTCAGCGCGTCGTGATTGACGCCATAGACGATGGTCTTGTCGGCATTCTTGGCCGGGGCCGAGCACAGCACGCGTTTGGCACCGGAATGAATGTGCGCCATCGAGCCCTCTTTGGAATTGAACGCGCCGGTGCATTCCAGAACGATGTCGATCCCCAGATCAGCCCAGGGCAGTTTGGACGGATCGCGGCTGGACACCTTGGCGATGCGTCCGAAACCGGCATCGATCCAGTCCTCGCCCACCGTGATCTCGCCGGGATAGCGGCCGTGGACGCTGTCATATTTGAGGAGGTGGGCATTGGTCTGCGGCGTGGAGGAATCGTTGATCGCCACCACCTGAACCTCATTGTGGCGCTGCTGTTCCAGCACGGCGCGCAGCGCCAGGCGTCCAATGCGTCCAAACCCGGTGATCGCCACGCGAAGGGCCATGATGCTCGCTCCTGAGATGCGGTGATCGGCGTCGACCCGGTCCGGGCCTTCGACGCCGGTGACTGTCGCGCGGGGGTTTAGACGCTTCATGCGCGTGCGTCCATACGCACCGGGCACCGCTGGACGCAGTGGCTTGCCTCTGTGCGCGCCGCCTGCGAATACTAAGGACATGTAAACAGCTACGTTTGTGAATGAGGGGCGTGATGAAGGTTCTGGTTCTGGGTGGAGACGGGTTTTGTGGCTGGCCTTCAGCGCTGCACCTGTCGGCGCGCGGCCATGATGTGGTGATTGTCGACAACCTGTCGCGCCGCAAGATCGATGTGGAGCTGGAGGTGGACTCCCTTACCCCCATCGCGCCCATGAGCGTGCGCCTGGCCGCCTGGAAAGAGGTGTCGGGCCGCACCATCGGTTTCCACGACTTCACCGTGGGCAAGGATTATCAGGAGCTGGTCAATCTCCTGCTGGCCGAGCGCCCCGATGCGGTCGTGCATTTCGCCGAGCAGCGCGCTGCGCCCTACTCCATGAAATCGGCGCGTCACAAGCGCTACACGGTCGATAATAATCTCAACGCCACCAATGACGTACTGGCCGCCATTGTGGAAACGGGGCTGGACATCCATCTGGTGCATCTGGGCACGATGGGCGTCTATGGCTATGGCACGGCGGGGATGAAAATCCCCGAAGGCTATCTCAAGGTGAAGGTGGATACGCCCCAGGGCCTGGTGGACACAGAAATCCTGTATCCGGCCAATCCGGGTTCGATCTATCACATGACCAAGACCCAGGATGCGCTGTTCTTCCAGTTCTATAACAAGAACGACAAGCTCAAGATCACCGATCTGCACCAGGGCATTGTCTGGGGCACCCAGACTGAAGACACCCGCAAGGACGAGCGCCTGATCAACCGGTTCGACTATGACGGCGATTACGGCACGGTGCTCAACCGCTTCCTGATGCAGGCCGCCATCGGCTTTCCGCTCACCGTGCACGGCACGGGCGGGCAGACGCGCGCCTTCATCCATATCCAGGACACGGTGCGCTGCATCCAGCTGGCGGTGGAGAACCCGCCCCAGACCGGCGAGCGCGTGCGCATCATGAACCAGATGACCGAGACCCACCGGGTCAGCGATCTGGCCGGCCTGATCGCCAAGCTCACCGGCGCGGACGTCGCCTTCCTGCCCAATCCGCGTAATGAGGCGGACGCCAACGACCTCCATGTGGAGAACGCGGCCTTCCTGGCGCTGGGCCTCAATCCCATCACGCTGGCCGATGGCCTCCTGGAGGAGGTCACGGATATCGCCCGCAAATACGCCGGCCGGTGCGACCGCTCCAAGGTCAAATGCGTGTCCTACTGGAACCGCGACCGGGAAGCGGCGCAGGAGAGCGCGGCGGAGTAGGAGAGCGCTTTGGGGGCTACTGAGCCTGCTCTTCGAGCCACGCCTCCATCCGCGCTTCCAGATAATCCAGCGGCACCGCGCCCTCTTCCAGCAGGGCGTCATGGAAGGCGGCGAGATCAAAATCCTCGCCCAGCTCGGTTTCTCCCTGCGCCCGCAGCCGGCGGATCAGGATCTCGCCGGTCTTGTAGGCCAGCGCCTGACCGGGCCAGGAGATATAGCGCGACACCTCATTGGTGATGTTCAGCGGCGCCAGCGCCGAGTTGTCGAGGAAGCACGCCTCGGCCTGCTCGCGGGTCCAGCCGAACCAGTGAATCCCGGTGTCGACCACCAGCCGGCAGGCGCGCCACATCTCGAACGTCAGGCGCCCGAAATTCTCATACGGGTCCTGATAGAAGCCCATGTCGAGGCCGAGATATTCGGCGTAGAGACCCCAGCCCTCGCCAAACGCTGTGATATAGCTGCGGCGGCGAAACTCGGGCAGGCCTTCGATTTCCTGGGCCAGGGCGATCTGGTGGTGATGGCCGGGCACGGCCTCGTGCAGGGTCAGGGAGGGCAGCTCGTAAAGCGGCCTCTGATCGAGGCGGTAGGTGTTGACCATATAGCCGCCGGCGCGTCCGGTTTCCGCGTCGCCCGCCCAGTACCGGCCCGTGGTGTAGTTGGGTGCCAGGGCGGCGGGCACGGGCCGCACGCCATAGGACAGGCGCGGCAGGCGATTGAAGAAGGCGGGCATCTGGTCGTCGGCCAGCTTGGACAGCCAGGCCGCGCGCATCATCAGCGCCATCTCGCTGTCAGCGTAAAATTGCGGGTCGGTACGCAGGAAATCGAGGAATTCGGCGAAGGAGCCCGCAAACCCGGTTTGCGCGATGACCTCTTCCATCTCGGCGCGGATGCGCGCGACTTCCTGTAGGCCCGTCTGGTGAATCTCTTCCGGGGTCAGATCCAGCGTCGTGTGCTGGCGCACCAGGGCCGGATAGAAGTCTTCGCCGCCCGGCAGGTCGCGCGCCCCCAGGGTCTCGCGGGCGTTGGGGATGTAGGTGGCCACGAAAAACTCGTGCAGCCGGCGCAGGGCGGGCAGGGCAGCGGTCTCGATGGCGTCCAGCGCCTCGGCGCGCAGGCGCGTGCGCTCGGCCTCGGGCAGGCTTTCGGGCAGGGCGTCGATGGGCATCAGAAGCGTGCTGTCGGCGGCAGCCACGATCTGCGCCTCGATCTGGTCGGCCACGCCGTCCAGAATGGCGCGCGGCTGGGTGAAGCCGGTCTCCAGCCCCCGCTCCAGCCAGCCCCGGTGCTGGGCGAAATAGCCGGGCAGGGCGCGGATGCGCGCGATCCAGGCTTCCGCCTCTTCCACGGTGCGGGCCCGCGCGCTCATGGCGGCGAAATCGGGGGAGGTATGAAATCCGCTATCATTGGTGAAGGGGGTCATGGCGCTCTGGGCACGCGGCAGCTCGGTGGCCGTGCGCAGCGTGTAGGCGAGCACGGCATGGCTTGCCACATCGGTTCCGGTCAGCGTGGCAGGATCAATGTCTTCCAGCCGGGCATGGAAGCCAGCCATGGCCTCATCCCAGGCTTCCACCGCTTCAAAGCTGGCATCGGGCCAGCGCGAGGCCGCGTCCAGATCGCCGCGCCGGCCGCGGGTCATGATATCCCGCTCTTCCAGGAAGGCTTCGTAGTCGGCGATCAGGGTGGTGAAGGCGTCTGCTTCACTGCCCTGTGCATGGACGGCGGAAGCGGGCGCGAAGGCGAGTGCAAGCGCGAGGGCGGCAATGCGGATCATGGCGGCGTCTCCGAAGCGTGCGGGCCGAAAGCAGGCCCGGTCTGTGCGCCGTCATCAGACCCGAGCCCGGCCCCCGGCTCAAGAGCCGGGGCGCCGAAACCCGTTGAGGTCAGACTTCAAGCAGAATCTCAAAGCCACCGAAAATCATGCGCCTGCCGTCAAAGGGCATCTCCATGCCACCCATGTCGGGATCGTCCATGATCTTCGCCCAGCCGGCGTCGCGCACCGCTTTGGAGGGCCAGACCATCCAGTTGAGCACCACGCTCTCATGCGGTTCACGCAGTACGGCTGTGTGCATGGAATTGATCTTGCCTTCGGGTAGATCGTCACCCCAACACTCGGTGCTGGATACAAGGCCGTAACGCTTGAACACCTGCGCCGCGCGCTCGGCGTGGGCGCGGTACTCTTCCTTTTTGTCGGTCGGTACAGGCAGCAGAACGCCGTCGATATAGGCCATGGACACATCTCCTCCGGTGTTGAACGAAAGTGAAGGTCCGACACTTGGTTCAAAAAAGCAACTGGATAATTGCCAGAATCAACTTAAATCTCATCCATGGCCCGCAAGAAGCCCTATGATGATGGTTGTGCGACTGCCCATGCGCTCGATCTGGTCGGTGAGCGCTGGGCGTTGCTGATCGTGCGCGAGCTGATCCCCGGACCCAAGCGGTTCAGTGATCTCAAGGCCGCGCTGTGCGGCATCAGTACGAATATCCTGACCACGCGGCTGGCCGAGCTGGAAGCCGGGCATCTCGTGGTGCGCCGCAAATTGCCGCCGCCAGCCGCCTCGCATGTCTACGCGCTCACGCCCTGGGGTGCCGAACTTGAGCCGCTGATCAAGGATATCGGGCGCTGGGCGGCGCGCTCGCCGACCCTGGCACCGGGAAAGCCGATGAGCGCGGCGTCCGTGATGCTCTCGTTCCGCACGATGTTTAACACAGAGCGCGCTGCCGGCCTCGATGTGGAAGCCGCGCTGGTGCTCGACGGCGTCCCGCACCGGGTGCGCATCAAGGACGCGCAGCTGGAGATCGGCATTGGAGAGGCGCAGGCGCCGGCCTTCACGCTATCGGGCGATCCCAACCTGGTCGCCGGACTGGTCTATGGCGGGATGACATTGGACGCGGGGGAGGACGCCGGGCTGAACGTTCAGGGCGACCGCGCGCTGGCCCGGCGTTTCGCGATGCTGTTCCCGCTGCCGGAAAAAGCCGAGCCGGCCGCCCCGGTTTAGGGGCGGCCGGACTCAGATTTCACCCCGCTTCGCGGAAATTATCCACTTCGAGATCGTATTCGCGGACTTTGCGATAAAGCGTCGAGCGGCCCACGCCGAGGCGGCGGGCGACCTCGGCCATGCGGCCTGAATAGGTCTCGATGGCAAACGCGATCAGGTCGCGTTCGATGGCCTCCAGCGAGCGCAGATGACCACCTGCGTCCAGAATATCCACCCGCAGGGCGTCGTCCTCGTCATCCAGCGCGGCGGCGTCAAACACATCGGCGCTGGACGGCACCGCCGGGGCGCTGGCCGGAGTCGGTGCCGGTGCCGGTGCCGGTTCGGCGTCACGCAAGGTCGGCGTCAGGCCGGAGATTTGCGGGAAGTCTTCCGGGGTCAGATAGTCGCTGTCGCTGAGCACCACGGCGCGGAACACCGCATTCTCCAGCTGGCGCACATTGCCCTTCCATTCGTGCCGGGCGAGCAAATCCATGGTCTCGCCGGTGGCGTCGAGCACAGCCTTGCCTTCCTGGGCGTTGAAGCGGGCGATGAAGTGGCGCACCAGCGCCGGGATATCATCGCGGCGTTTCGCCAGCGACGGCACCTCGATGGGGAACACGTTGAGCCGGTAGAACAGATCTTCGCGGAAGGCGCCGGTCTTGACCTGTTCGGTCAGGTCGCGATTGGTCGCCGAGACAATGCGCACATCCACCTTCACCGGACGGCGCGAGCCGACCGGATCGACCTCGCCTTCCTGCAGGGCGCGCAGGAGCTTGACCTGCATGTCCAGCGGCAACTCGCCGATTTCATCAAGGAAGAGCGTGCCGCCATCGGCCTCCTGGAACTTGCCCAGATGCTTGGCCACAGCGCCGGTGAACGAGCCCTTCTCGTGACCGAACAGGGTGGATTCCACCAGGTTTTCCGGGATCGCCCCGCAATTGACCGCCACAAAGGGACGCCCCGCCCGGTCCGACGCCGCCGCAATGGAGCGCGCCACCAGTTCCTTGCCCACGCCGCTTTCGCCGGTGATCAGGATCGGGATGTTGGATTTCGCCGCCCGTTCGCCCAGCCGCACCACCTGGCGCATGGCCGGAGCCCCGGCGATCATGTCGCCAAAGCCCAGCTGACCCGACCGGGTCTTCTTCAGGCGCGTGACTTCACTGGAGAGGTCTTTCACCTTGAGCGCATTGCGCAGCGACACGGCGATGCGTTCGGGGCTGGCGGGCTTGACAAAGAAATCCACCGCGCCGGCGCGCATGGCCCGGACAACCGTCTCGATGCCACCATGGGCGGTGAGCATGATCACGGGCAGATCGGGCTCGCGCGCCTTGATCGCCTCCAGGGTCTCCACCCCGTCCATGCCGGGCATGATCATGTCGAGCATGACCACGTCGATCCCGCCGCGCTTCACCGCGGCCAGGCCGGAATCGCCGTCCTCGGCACCCTGGAAGCTATGCCCCTGCTTTTCCAGCACCGCCTGCATCAGGCGGCGCTGGGTCGGATCGTCATCGACGACCAGTACGGTCTTCGCCATTGCACCCACGCCCTTTCGGTCCCATCCACCGGGGGCGGCTTCTGAGCGGCGCCGGCCGGGGTGTTCCCCGTCCCGGCCCCGCGGCCGCCTCCCGTCTTCATGCGCACCGTTATGGGACATGGCCGGTAAAGATCACGTGTAAGGCATGGTCAGAATTGGTTAGGGTAAAGAAAGGGTTAGGCAGGAGGCGCCGCAGCCGTCCGCTCGCGGTTTGACGCGCCGCAGCACGAGGGCTAACCCTTTTATCTGTTTCCAGTCATTGCTTTTGGATGCGCCCTTCATGACCGACCCCGCCCCCCTGCCTCCGCCGCTGGCGCAATTCGCCGGCGCGCCTGTGCCCGCGCCGGACTGGTTCGCCGACGCGCTGGCGGCCCCTTTCGAGACGGGCGAGACCGTGCGGGACGGCGTGCGCCTGGTCTGGAAGGCCTGGGGCAGGCGCGGCGATCCGGCGCTGGTGCTGATCCATGGCGGTACCGCGCACAAGGGCTGGTGGGATGCGCTGGGGCCGTTCCTGGTCCAGGCGGGGCGCCGGGTGATTGCGCCGGATCTGGCCGGCATGGGGCAGAGCGGCTGGCGCGAGGTCTATACCATGACCGATCACGCCGCCGACATGCGCGCGGCGGCTGAAGACGCCGGCGCGTTCGTGAACGGCAAGCCGGTCTTTGTCGGCCATTCCTTTGGCGGGTTCGTGACGCTGCAGGCCGCCACGGAGTTCGGCGCAGACCTGCGCGCTGCGGTGATCCTCGACAGCCCGATGCGCAAACCGGAGAAGCAGCGCGAAGGATCGCCGCCACGCCGCGGCGGCAAGATCTATCCTGATCTGGCGACCGCGCTGGCGCGCTTCCGCCTGCTGCCCGCCCAGCCCTGCGACAATGTGTGGCTGGTGGATCATGTGGCGCGCGGTTCGCTGCGCGAAGCCGAGGGCGGCTGGACCTGGTGGTTCGATCCCGATCTGTGGGCCAAGCTCACCTATCAGCGCCGCGATCCTGAAGCTGCGGCCGCGGCGCTGGGCTGCCCGCTGGCCTTCATCCGGGGCGAACGCTCCGATCTCATGAACACGGAGACCTGGGCCTACATGCGCTCGGTCTTCACCCGCTCGCCCTTCGTCACCGTGCCGCGTGCGCGCCATCACCTCATTCTGGATGATCCGATGGCTGTGGTTTCGGCGCTGGATGCGCTGGTGGAGGGCTGGGCCCCGCCCGGGTGATCAGGCGCATGGCCGCGCCCGTCCGTGCAGCGCTTGCTGCCTTGGCGGGGGCGGCGGGTCATGCTAGAGGCGCGCCATGCAGGGGCTGCGGCTCCAGAGCCTTCCCGGACAAGGAATGTGACGATGGCTGAAGACTACACCCGCGGTCAGATGGACATTTCCCATCACCAATCGACCTACGGCGCCGTCATGAAGGTGTCGGTGTTCATCTCGGTCCTGCTGGGCCTGATCGTGCTGTACCTGACCCTGGTGTTTGGTGCGGGCACGAACTGGATCAGTGCCCTGATCATCTCGCTGATCGCAGGCGGCGTGGCAGGATTTGTCCTCAAGCAGGGCCCGCGTTACTGGGCGTCTCTTGGCGTGCTTGCGGTCATCGCCATCATGGCCGGTGGGATCACCCTGTTGCTCGCCAATTCCTGACGCGTCTGCGCAAGGGCCAAAAACCAATTGCCTTTCCAGCCGAGTCGCGCATGCTGGGCGCATTGGTTAAAGCCGCGCCGCTCAAGGGATTTGCATGCGAATCGCCATCCTTGCCGAAACTCATCCGGGCGAGACCCGGGTTGCCGCCACGCCTGACAGCGTGAAAGCGCTGGTCAAGACCGGCGCTGAAGTTCTGGTGGAATCCGGTGCAGGTGCCCGTGCCGATTTTGCCGATGCCGCCTATGAGGCGGCCGGTGCCGGCGTGGGCACGCGCGATGATGTGGTCAAGGCGGCGGACGCCCTGTTCTGCGTGCGCCGGCCTGATGCCGGCGTGATCAAAGGCCTCAAAAAAGGGGCCGTGATGGTCGGGCTGTTCGAGCCCCATGGCGCGGTCGACTTTGCCGGGTCCTGCGCCCAGGCGGGCGTCAACGCACTGGCCATGGAATTCACGCCGCGCATCACGCGGGCCCAGTCGATGGATGCGCTGTCGTCCCAGTCCAACCTGGCCGGCTACCGCGCCGTGGTGGAAGCTGCCACGCTCTATGGCCGCGCCTTCCCGATGATGATGACGGCGGCCGGCACCATTGCCGCGGCACGCGTGTTTGTGATGGGCGTCGGCGTTGCCGGCCTACAGGCCATCGCCACGGCGCGCCGCCTGGGTGCCATCGTGACTGCCACGGACGTGCGCCCCGCCGCCAAGGAGCAGGTGGCCTCGCTAGGTGCCAAATTCGTCGCCGTCGAGGATGAAGAGTTCAAGGCTGCCGAGACTGCCGGCGGCTACGCCAAGGAAATGAGCGACGACTACAAGGCCAAGCAGGCCGAGCTGGTCGCTTCGCACATTCTCAAGCAGGACGTGATCATCACGACCGCGCTGATCCCCGGACGACCGGCACCGCGCCTGCTGACCCGGGCCATGGTTGACACGATGAAGCCGGGCTCGGTGATCATCGACATTGCCGCGGCCAATGGCGGCAATTGTGAGCTGACGAAATCGGGTGAACTGGTGGTCCATAACGGCGTGAAGATCGCCGGCTATGGCGATCTGCCCGCGCGCCTGGCCGCGGATTCCTCGCAATTGCTGGCGCGCAATCTGGTCAATCTCTTCCCGCTTCTGCGCGCCGAAGACGGCGCGCTCAGCCCTCACTGGGATGATGACATCATAAAGGGCATGGCCCTGACCCGGGATGGCGAGATTGTCCATCCCACCCTCAAAGGAGACGGCTCATGAAACGCCGCATCATCCAGATCGCCATCGCCGTTACGGCCATCGTCACGCTGAGTGCCTTTGCCGCCGCCGCCATCATCGCGGGCTAAGCCCCGCACGCCGCCTCACGGAGCCTGACATGGACGCAGTCGATCCGAATGTTTTCCGCCTGGCGATTTTCGTGCTCGCCGTATTCGTGGGCTATTATGTGGTCTGGTCGGTGACTCCGGCCCTGCACACCCCGCTCATGAGCGTGACCAACGCCATCTCCTCTGTGATCATCGTCGGCGCCCTGATTGCGGCTGCCGCGGCCGCGGCCAGCGAAGGCGCGCAGTTCGCCAAGGGGCTCGGCGTTCTGGGCGTGTTGCTGGCCAGCATCAATATCTTTGGCGGTTTCCTAGTCACCCAGCGCATGCTGGCGATGTACAAGAAGAAGGAAAGGCCGGCCAAGCCGGCCTCTGGGGACGCTGCCTGAGGGCGGCGGCTTGTTTCGTCCGCAGTAAGGAGTCCAGCCATGGTCCGCCTGTGCGTTTCAGCCTTCCTCATCGCCCTGGGTCTCTCGTCAGTGGCCGAGGCCCAGCAGCGCGTTCAAAGTCAACGCCCGGACGCCCCGCCCGTCCAGCTGGGGGTGCAGACTCAGGATGTGACTGAACGCCAGACGCGAAACTGCAGTGTGAACCGGGTTTGGGCGGCCCATAACGGTCTGCTGATCGACTGCGCCCAAACCTATATGGCCTATGATGGCGGTTCAGCGCCGGGCGGCATCGCGGCGGCCATGAACCTGCTCACCCACGCCGCCGGTCGAGGCGGGAGCATTCGAGTGATTTACGTGCCGGATCCGGAGAACCCGATCTGCGCGACCGTTCAGCCTGAGCCTGCAGCCCCTTGTGGCCGTGTGGTCGCATTTAGCGCCTTTACCGCCGGCTGACTTCCCGCCCGCTCCTTCGGAGACGTTCATGTCCGCTGATTTCGCCGCCCTTCTGTATCTCGTTTCCGGGATCCTGTTCATCATGGCCCTGCGAGGCCTGTCGAGCCCGGAAACCTCGCGCCAGGGCAATTATCTCGGCATGGCCGGCATGGCCGTCGCGGTGGGCACAACGCTGGTCGTGGTGGACCTGACCGCGCTTGGCATCATGCTCATCCTGGGCGCTGTCATCATCGGCGGCGGGATCGGTGCGGTGATCGCGCGGCGCATCGCCATGACGGACATGCCGCAGCTGGTGGCAGGCTTTCACTCGCTGGTAGGCCTCACCGCCGTGCTGGTCGCCGCGGCTGCGCTGTATGAGCCGCAGGCGTTCGGGATTTCGGCACCGGGCGGCGGGCTCAAGGCGTTGTCGCTGGTGGAGCTGGCGATCGGCGCGGCGATCGGGGCCATCACCTTCTCCGGTTCCATTATCGCCTTCATGAAGCTGCAAGGCCTGATGAGCGGCGCGCCCATCGTCTTCAAGGGCCAGCACTGGCTCAATCTGGGGCTGGGCATCGCCGCGGCGGTGTTTGTCGTCTTCCTCACCGCCTCGGGTGGTCAGGCCAAGACGGCGTTCTGGATCATCACGGTCCTGGCGCTGGTGCTGGGCGTGCTTTTGATCATCCCCATCGGCGGTGCCGACATGCCGGTGGTCGTGTCCATGCTGAATTCCTATTCCGGCTGGGCCGCGGCTGCGCTCGGCTTCACGCTGGAAAACACCGCGCTGCTGATCACTGGCGCGCTGGTGGGCTCGTCAGGTGCCATCCTGTCCTACATCATGTGCAAGGGCATGAACCGGTCCTTCATCTCGGTGATCCTGGGCGGGTTCGGCGCTGACGCGGCCTCGGCCGGCGCTCACGGCCAGGTGGATCGCGCCGTGAAGATGGGGTCTGCCGAAGACGCGGCCTTCATCATGAAAAATGCCGGCAAGGTCATCATCGTGCCGGGCTATGGCATGGCGGTGGCGCAGGCCCAGCATGCGCTGAAGGAAATGGCCGATACGCTCAAAGCCGAAGGCGTGGATATCGCCTATGCCATTCACCCGGTGGCCGGGCGCATGCCGGGCCATATGAACGTGCTGCTGGCCGAAGCGCAGGCGCCGTATGACGAGGTGTTTGAGCTGGAAGACATCAATGCCGAGTTCGCCACGGCGGACGTCGCCTTCGTGATCGGCGCCAATGACGTCACCAACCCGGCCGCGGAAGACGATCCCACAAGCCCGATCTATGGCATGCCGGTACTGCAGGTTTGGAAGGCACGCACGGTGATGTTCGTCAAGCGGTCCATGGGCTCGGGCTATGCCGGCATCGAGAACCCGCTCTTCTTCCGCGACAACACGCTCATGCTGCTGGGCGACGCGAAGAAAATGACCGAATCCATCGTCAAGTCGCTGGACTGAGCGCGAGACACGCTCACGCGCCGTCCAACACCGGATAGGCGGTGCTCATCTTGATCGTCTCCATGGAGAAATGGCTGGAGACGTCATTGAGGTCGGCGATCTGGATGAGCTCTTTGTAGATGGCGTCGAAATGCTCCATGTCGCGCGCCGCCACCTTGATGAGGTAGTCGGTCTCGCCGCTCATGCGGTGAAACTCCAGCACATGGTCGAGCCCTGAGACACCGCGCGCAAAGCGCTCCAGCCAGCGGTCATTATGCTGATTGGTCTTCACCGCGATGAACGCGATCAGCTTCAATCCCAGGGCCCGCGGATCGGCCAGCGCCACCTTGCGCAGGATCACGCCACTTTCCGTGAGCCGCTTGACGCGGCGCCAGCAAGGCGTCTGGGACAGGCCGACCCGTTCGGCCAGTTCGGCGATGGGCAAATCGGCATCCTGCTGCAGCCAGTGGAGGATCTTGCGATCAATTGAATCCAGTTTGACCGCCTTCATTGGAACTATCTCCTATAAATTTAGTCACGAGCGCATGATTTTGGACGCGTTTTCTACGCGAACTGCGCCATCCTTCCAAGTCTCATCGTTCTGGAAAGGACCTGACCGCCATGATCAAGCGCGCCTTCACCGACCATCCCGCGTCTGTCGGAGAGAGCTATGGTACGCATCTGGTCCAGGCCTCGTCCTTCGGTTTTGCCATGATCGGCGCCGGGTTCGCCTGTCTGATCCACGGCCTCCTGCCGTTTCTGTTCGTGAAATCGGGATCGCGCTGTATCGAGGACCTTCACCGGCGCATGGTCACCCATCGCGACCTGCGCAACGCGGTTCCGGGTGCCGGCGTGCACGGATCGGTCCGGCGCGAAGGCGAAGCGTAGATCCGTCGGCGGCCGTCCCGCCCTGCGTGAATCGAGTTCCATCGTGATCTTTCTCTGGCGGCCGCGCGCCGCGCTCCCTCTGCTACCCGGCCTGGTGATCGCGCTGGTGCTGGCGGGCGCTGCGCTGATGGCATCGGGTGTGACCCCGGCCTGGCTTGGCGCGCCGGCGCTGGCGCTGTTGGCGGGCATGGCCTTGCGCGCCGGACTGGGCGGTGCGCCCGCCATCATCGAGCCGGGGCTGGCCACCGCCTATGGCCCGGTGCTGAAAGCCGCCGTCGTGCTGTTGGGCCTGCGCCTGGGCAGCCATGACATCGCGGCCATTGGCTGGCCGGGTGCCGCGCTGGCGGTGGCTGCGGTCGCTATCGGCTTTGCCGCAACACTGGGTCTGGCGCGCCTGATGGGCGTCGACCGCGACATGGCGCGGGTCATGGCTGCAGGGGTCTCCATTTGCGGTGCGTCGGCGGCGCTGGCCGCGGGCGCGGCGCTCAAGGCGCGGCAGGAAACCGTGACCACCACGCTGGCCGCTATCACCCTTATGGGCGGGCTCGCCATGGTCGCCATTCCGGTGATCGCTCACGCTGCTGGTCTCAGCGCATTGGCGGGCGGGGTCTGGGCCGGGGCGTCGTTGCACGAACTGGCCCACGCCACCGGCGCGGCCTCGGCCATGGGCGAGGAGGCTGGAGCAGCCGGCGTCAGCGCCAAGCTGATCCGGGTGGCCATGCTGGCCCCGGTGCTGATGCTGCTGGCACCGGGCGGGGCTCCGGGTTCAACCGGGCTCGGCCGGCTCTTGCCGCCCTGGTTCGTCACGGGCTTCGCCGCAGCGGCGCTGCTGGCCTGGCAGGCCCCCCTGCCGGCCGCGTTTATCGCGGCCAGCGCATGGCTTGCCTCCCTATTGTTCTGTGTGGCCCTGGCGGCGCTGGGGCTGGCCATTGATCCACGCCGGATCACGCAGGCCGGTTGGCGTCCGCTGGTGCTGTGCGCGCTGGCGTCCCTGATCCTTCTGGGGACCATTTTCGCCGGGGCCGCGCTGTTTCTGTAAGCCGGTCATTTTAGCTCTGGACACGACATAAGCATATCTTTATATCTGATCATGCGCCGATTTGAGCTTCAGCTTGCGGGCGCGGAACAAGTGCAGCTAAAGCGAAGCGACCGAGTGTTTGATGCGCCCTGACCGGGGCGTACGCGCCGTCCGGACGCTGTCTCCTGTTCCCGCCCGTGCGCTCAAGCGCCAGTTGTGACCGGAGACTGATATGACCGCCTTTCTGACCGCCCCGAAACCTGTCCAGACCAATGCTGACCGTTCCGCGATGGCCGTCCCTGTGACACTGGAAGCGCGTCTGGCGGCGCGCCGGGCCATGCTGCCCCTGCGCACTGTGATTCTGGGGTGCGGGGTCGTCGGCGGCGGTGTCATCGAGCATTTGCCGGACCCGCTGGTTCTTACCGGCATTCTGGCGCGCCGCCCGCGCCCCGGGGGCGGTTTTCCGGCCCCGGTTTTAACCGACCCGGATAGTGTGTTTGCGACCCGGCCCGATCTGGTCATCGAGGCGCTTCCGGGCGGCGGTGAGGCGGAAGCGCTTGTCGCCCGCGCCGTGGCAGAGGGCTGCCATGTGATCAGCGCCAACAAGGATGTGGCCGCGCGCCGTCCCGACCTGATCCGGGCCGCGCGGGCGGCGGGCCGGGTGTTCGTCCACTCCGCCGCGGTCGGTGGCGGTGCACCGGTGCTCGAAACCGTGCAGCGGCTGGCCGCGTCCGGTGCCGGGATTGCGCGGGTGCGTGGCGTGCTCAATGGCACGTCCAATTTCGTGCTGGACCGGCTGCAGGACGGTGTAAGCCTTGAAAGCGCCGTGGCGGCAGCTCAGGCAGCAGGCTTTGCTGAAGCCGATCCCGGCGCCGATCTTGACGGGCTGGACGCCGCCAACAAGCTGGTGCTGATCGCCCGCGAGGCCTGGGGCGTCAGCCTTGATCCGGCATCGGTGACGCGTGACTCCATCTCCTGCCTCCCCGCCAGTGCTGCACTCAGCGCCCGCCGGCAGTCGCGCCGCCTGCGTCAGGTGGCGCTGCTGGAGCGGGTGGGGAGCCGCGTGCGCGGCCGCGTCCGGATTGAAGCGCTGGACGAAACCGATGCACTGGCGCGCACCCGCGATGAGGGTAATTGCGTGGTGCTGACCCCGGAGCGCGGCGCGCAGGTGATCGTCGCGGGCAAGGGTGCCGGCCGCGCGCCCACCACGGCCAGCGTGCTGGGTGATGTGCACCGGCTGATTGCGGCGGTGTGCTCATGACCGCGCTGGCAAGACAGGCTGAACCGGCGCCCTGGCCGGTGGAGGATATCGTCTGCGGCTTCGCAGCACGCAGCGGTGCCTGGTATGAGGTCACCGGGCGCCTGGCGGGCGCGCCGGATGGGCCGGTGACTGTGGTGCTCGGCGGGATTTCCGCCGGGCGCAGGCTTTTGACAGACGCCGACGGTGAAGGCTGGTGGCCCGGCGTGGCAGGACCGGGCGGGGCGCTGGACCCGCGCCGGGGCCGGTTCCTCAGCCTCGATTGTCTCGGCAGCGAGGCGCGGCCCTTCCCCAGCGTCGAGGATCAGGCCGATGCGGTGCTGGCGCTCGCCGATGCTGCCGGGATCGAGCGCTTCGCGCTGGCCGGGGCGAGCTATGGCGGGATGATCGCGCTGGCCATTTGTGCGGCGGATCCCGCCCGGGTCCTGCGGGCGGACATTCTGTGCGCAGCAGCGCGTCCCCACCCCATGGCGGCGGCCTGGCGCTCCATCCAGCGCGAGATCGTTCATCTGGGTCTGGAGACAGGCCGCGGCGCCCAGGCGCTGGACCTGGCCCGGCGCCTGGCGATGACAACTTACCGCACACCGGAAGAGTTTGCCGGCCGGTTCGCCAGTCCCGCAGACACGCAATCCTATCTCGCCGCCTGCGGTGCGCGCTATGCGGCGGTGACAGACCCGGAACGGTTTCTGGTCCTGTCCCAGTCCATGGACGCGGTGGATATTGCGATGGAGACAATTGCCGTGCCGCTGCGCTTTCTGGCGGTCAATTCTGATCGGCTTGTCCCGGCGCAGGATGTGGAGGCCAGTGCCGCCCGCGCGCCCCGCGCCAGCGTCACCTGCATTGACAGCCTGTATGGCCACGACGGCTTCCTCAAAGAGGTCGAGGCGGTCAACGCCTTTCTGGCGGGGCGGTCATGAGCCGCATCAACACCCGCGCGGCGCGCGCAGGCATCAATGCCGATCCGGTGCAGGGCGCGGTGGTGGCGCCGGTCAGCCTGTCAGCTGCCTATCGCCGCAATGATCCGGCTGTGCCCGGAGCGTTCGACTATGCCCGCACCGCCCATCCGGGCCGGGACATGCTGGGACGCGCCATCGCCGATCTGGAGGGCGCAGCGGGCGCGGTGGTCACCGCATCGGGCATGGCCGCCATTGATCTGGTGCTCAATGACCTGCCCAACGGCGCGCGCATCGTCTGTGCCCATGACTGCTATGGCGGCACGCGCCGCCTGTTCGACGCGCGGGCGGCGCAGCGCGGGTTTGACCTGGTCTATGCCGATTGCACCGATCTGGAGGCGCTGGCCCGCGCCCTGGCACCCGGCGCGGCGCTCGCCTTTTTCGAGACCCCGTCAAATCCACGCCTGCGCCTGACCGATCTGGCGGCAGCGTGCGCGCTGGCGCGTGAAGCCGGTGCCCTGAGCGTGGTGGACAATACCGTGTTGTCGCCGGTGCTGCAGCGGCCACTGGAACACGGCGCGGATGTATCGCTGGCCTCGATCACCAAACTGATCAACGGACATTCCGACATGGTGGGCGGTGTGGTCTGCACGCGCGATGGCACGCTTGCAGAACGCCTGGCCTGGTGGGCCAATGCCGCCGGGACCGGCGGGGCCGCGTTCGATGCGTTTCTCGCCCTGCGGGGCCTGCGCACCCTGCCGGTGCGTGCGCGGGTGCAGTCGCAAAGCGCTCATCTGATTGCGGCGCGCCTCGAAGTCCATCGGTCCGTGGCGCGGGTGGACTATCCCGGGCTCGCCGGCCATCCCGGCCACGCCATCGCGGCGCGCCAGCAGGACGGGTTCGGGCCGCTTTTGAGCTTTGAGCTGACGGCGGGCGCGCACGCGGCACGCGCACTCACCCAGAGACTTGCCCTGTTCACCCTCGCCCAGTCGCTGGGCGGGGTGGAATCGCTGGTCTCCATCCCGGCCCTGATGACCCATGCTGCGATGAGCCCGCAGGCACGCGCCGACGCCGGCGTCGGCGATGGTCTGGTACGCCTGTCGGTGGGGCTGGAGGATGTGGAGGATTTGTGGGCCGATCTCGACGCAGCGCTAGGCGCGTCCTAGTCAAATCGCAGTGCGAAACCGGGTCCCGTGAGCGCGCGAAGCCCGCTAGTGTAGTCCCGCGACGTGTTGCACGCACATCAGGGAGATTCTCGCCATGGCCGCCCCTCTCGGCTCGAAAGCCAATCCGTCCCAGTATGACTGCTATCCCGATCTGGCCGAGGACGAGCCCTATTTCGTCATCCGCGCCCATGACGCCCTGTCCAGCGCGCTGGTCGAACTGCACGCCTATATCGGCGCGGGGCAGTCGGGGGCGGCGCACAACAAGCTGGCGGAGATTATGGAGCTGACCCGCGACCGCGCACCGCGCCCCGCAGGCAGCCCGAAATACCGCGAGACCTTCGCCATCTCCCAGTCCATGGAGCAATGGCGAGACACCCACCCCAAGAGCTGACGCGTCAGCCCTGCACGGCAACCGGCGCGCCGTGGGAAGCGGCGCGCCGGGTCAGTCAGGGGAACAAGTGTGCAGATATCGGACCCGGCCGGGCACGGGCTTGGGGGGAGGGGATCGCGCCCGGCCGGTCCGTCGCTCATCTGTGCAATCAGGCGGCAGACGCCTTTTTGGCACCGGAGAGCAGCTTGGCGCCGGTCCGGCCATCGGTGCGGCCATTGACCTCGATCCGGCGCGGCTTCATGGCCTCGGGTACTTCACGCTCGAGGCGGATCGTCAGAAGCCCGTTCTCAAGGCGCGCATCTCGGACCTGGATATGGTCAGCCAAGTGGAAGCGCCGCTCGAACGAGCGTTCCGCGATGCCGCGATGCAGGAAATTGCGCGCCTCCTGTGTGTCGCTGACGGCGCGCTTGCCGGCCACGGACAGGACGTTTTCCTGAACCTCGACATCAATATCGTTTTCCGAAAATCCGGCCACGGCCAGCTCGATCAGGTATTCGTGCTCGCTGACCTGCTCGATATTGTAGGGCGGGTAAGCGACACCGGTCTCCTGCTTGGCAGCGGTGTCGATCATGTCAGCCAGCCGGTCAAAGCCGACAATGGTCCGGTAAAGCGGGGTGAAGTCTACAGTACGCATCGTGATCCTCCTTCGAAGCGATCCGGCGTGCTCCCGGCAGGGGAGAACGCCCTTTGCAGTGGCTGTTCGCCCCCCTGTCCGGCCCGCCTCGGCAGCGCCGCACACAAAGGGCCGTGCGAATGTCAGGCCCCGTCTGGCGGCCCGACGAAACCGATGTGGGAATCGATTTTGCGCTCTGCAAGAGGCGCCCCGCCGACTTGCCGTATCCCCGGGTGTTGGCCATGACTTATGGGCCTGACCCAAACGGAGTTGCCTGATGATCCGGTCTGCCCGCCCTGTTTCCGCGCTGGCGCTTTGCGCCGGTTTCAGCCTCTGGCTCGCCGCATGCGGCGGTGAGGCACCCGATCCCGACGCGCCGGCAGTGCAAGAGCCCGTACCGGCTGCCGGCGACGCCGCGCCGGAGGATGGCGGCGGATCGGAGACCGCCGAAGCGCTGGACTTCACCCGGCTGGGCGATGTCACAGCAGCGCCTTGGCGCGATGCGGCGGCGCGGGCGCGCGATGCAGCGCGCAACCCTCTGGACACGCTGGAATTTTTTACCCTCGATCCGGCATCCACCATCGTTGAGATCTGGCCGGGCGGGGGCTGGTACAGCGATATTCTCGCGCCCTGGATTGCAGCCCATGGCGGAACCTATGTGGCGGCCTGGACGGCGGTTGAGCCGGACGATGCGGGCGCACTGGCCCTGCGCGAGCGGTTCGCGGCGCGCTTTGAGCAGCCCGCGTTCGGGAGCCTGAACCTGTCTGCTTTCGGCCCTGAAGGTTTCACCGGTCTTGAGCCCGGCACTGCCGATGCCATCGTGACCTTCCGAAACACCCATAACTGGATGGCCGGCGGCTTTGTCGAGACGGCCTATGAGGCCATGTTCGAGGCGCTCAGGCCCGGCGGGCTTCTGGGCGTGGTGGAGCACCGCCTGCCCGCCAACCGGGTCCAGGATCCGCGCGCGGCGTCGGGCTATGTGCAGGAAGACTACGTCATCGCACTCGCCGTGGAGGCGGGGTTTGAGCTCGTCAGCGCCAGCGAGATCAACGCCAATCCGGCGGACACAGCAGACCATCCGTTCGGGGTCTGGACCCTGCCGCCGGTGAGCCGCACCTCGCCGCTGGGCGAGCCGCATGACCCGTCCTTTGACCGTGCGCCTTTTGAAGAGATCGGGGAATCGGACCGTATGACACTGCTGTTCCGCAAGCCGGCGGCGCAATGATGCTCGCCGCCCTTCTGGCTGCGGTGGCGCTGGCGGGGCCGGCGCTTCCGGTGCCCGAGGCCCGCACCGTGCCGGCCGTGCGCGTGTTTGCTTTCTTGCGCGATTACCATGCGCTTCCCGCAGACGAGCGCAGCGCCTTTACCTTGCGATACACACTGGAGGCGGACCCGGACCCTGCCGGACGGGAATGGAGCTTCTGGACCCGGCTGGACGGGGAAGAGTGGCGTGTGCTGGAGCGCGCCCCTGACGGTGCTGTCGCGCCGCCCGATCCGGCACGCCTGTCAGCGGGCCTTCAGCTGGCCACCGATGCCCCTCAAGGAGCGGTGCAGGCGCATGTCAGCTTCACGCTCTCGGCTGCGCCGTCAGAGACTTACGATCTGGCTGAGCTGCAGGCGGCCTTGGCCCAGACCCGCGCCGCCATGCGCCGCTCGCTGGGCCTGCGCGCGCTGATCGCGCCGCGCCCGCGCCGCATCGATTTCACATTCGACGGGTCCGCGCCCGACGCCTTCGCCGTGTTTCCCGACGGCCGTGAGGTGGAGCTGACCAGCGTGTTTGAAAACGTGATCCAGCTTGATCCCGGCGCGCGCGAGCTGCGCGGCGCACAGACGATCCGCTTCGCCCGCGCGCCGCTCCATGCCGTGATTGTCGTGGCGAACTAGTTCGGCGGGCAGCGCCCGCCGGTCAGGCGCGCCACGGCGTCCGGATCGCTTTCCGTCTGCGCCGGCGTCACGCCCAGAAGGCAGGTGACCAGCAGGTAGAGATCGAGATGGCGCACCGGGCCGGTGGTCCGGCCTTGTGGGAAGGACGGGCCGGCACCGATCAGCACAGTGTGCATGGACGCATCGTTCGCGTCATAGCCATGGGTGCCGCGCATGGTCAGCGGCCGCTCGGGTGCAGGCAATTGTCCCGAGGTCAGCATCCAGCCGGCGTCCGCCATGATGAACACGTCCGGCCCGCGCGTGGGATGGTCGATGCGGATATGGTCCGGCATCTCGCCGCGCCGCCAGACGCGCAGGTTCGGGTGCAGGTCCACCATCGCCTGATAGGCCGCTTCGGCAGCGTCCGGATCATCGGCGTAGAGATTCATGTAGGGCTGATAGGAATTGCCCCAGCGCCCGTGCACTTCGGGGATGAACACCGAGCCGATATCGAAATGATCATCAATGGTGATGACGCGCTCGGCGCTGATCTGCGCCATGCCATGGTCGGACAGGAAGATGAAGTCGGTGCGCTCCAGCAGGCCACGGGCCTCAAGTTCGCGGATCATCTGGCCGAGAATGCCGTCTACGCGCTCGATTTCGGCGCCATAGCCGTCTGAGTCCGGACCGAAGCCGTGCCCGGCGCCGTCAGGCTGGTCGAAATACAGCGCGATCAGGCGCGGGCGCAGGGCTTCCGGCCCGTCCAGCCAGGTCATGGCCGCCGCCGGGCGGTCCTCATAGGGCATGACATGATGATAGGGGAACCAGCGCGTGGCGCGGTCACCGTCGAACGCGTTCTCCGATCCGAGCCAGAACTGAATCGCCGTGCGCACACCCTGGCGCTCGGCGGTGATCCAGAACGGTTCGCCCTGCCACCAGCGCGGGTCGCGCATGCTCTGGGGATTGGTGAAACGCTCGTTCAGTTCGCGGTCCCAGGTATTGTTGTTGAGGATGCCGTGACTTTCCGGCCACAGGCCTGTGGCCAGCGAGGTGAACTGCACGAAGGTGGAGGTGGGCGTGACCGGGATCAGGTGCTCGGCCTGCATACCCCGCGCGGCCAGTGCACGCATGTTGGGCACGTCATAGAGCTCCAGAGAATCCCAGCGCAGCCCGTCCACCGCGAACAGGACGACGAGCGTCTCTTCATCGCCGCTCGCGCGCGCTTCAGGGGCTGGCGCACCGGTCTGGGCCGTGGCGCAGCCGGCCAGCCAGAGGGTGGCGATCAGGGCGAGGGGGCGCAGGTGAAGGAGCATGATGATATCCTGGCTGGATCCGCGGCGGGGCAGACTGTCTACCCTGCCCCTATGACAGCCCGGCGACAGGGTCAATCAGGCCGGCGCCCGGACTGGCCCCGTCCCGCCTGGTCAGCAGCGTACCAGACCGCCACACACTTCCGGCGCGCCCTGGCAGCATTCATTGACCAGAAAGCCCAGAAGCTCGCGCACGGCGTCAAGGTCCGGCGCATAGATGCGCTGGCGCCCGTCCCGGCGCACCGTGACCAGCCCGGCACCCAGCAGGACGTTCAGATGGGATGACAGATTGGACGCGCTGACCTGCGCCGCATCGGCCAGCGCCCCCGCCGCCAGCCCTCCGGGACCGGCGCGCATCAAGGCGCGAAATACAGTCAGCCGCGTCTCGTGCGCCAGTGCGCCCAGGCGGGCGGAGGCCTGGCCGGTGAGGGCCTCAGGGCCTGTTGCGAGCGTATCTGCGGTCATGCGCCTTCTCTCGTTTCAGTGCCCATTTCAATATCTCTTGAAATATTGAAATGAGGATCGTATCACGGTCTCTCATGAGCGGCAAAACCGGTTTGATGGCGGGGCGTGCGATGAATGTTCTGATCCTGTGCACGGGCAATTCGGCGCGATCGATCCTGGGCGAGGCGCTGTTCGCCGCGCTGGGGGAGGGGCGCGTCACCGCCTTCTCCGCCGGGTCCAATCCCAAGGGGCAGCCGCACCCCGAGGCGCTCGCCACGCTGGCGCGCCATGGTCATGACATCTCCGGCTTCCGCTCCAAGCGCTGGGATGAGTTCGAGGTGCCGGGCGCGCCGGTCATGGATGCTGTGATCACGGTATGCGATTCAGCGGCCAGCGAGCCCTGCCCGGTCTGGCCCGGCGCGCCGTCCCGCGCCCACTGGGGCCTGCCAGATCCGGCCCATATCGATGATCCGGACACCTGCCGCGCGGCCTTTGAGGCGACGTATGCGGCGCTGGACGCGCGCGTCCGGCATGTGCTGGCCTCGGGTGCCGGCCCGCACGATCCCAAGGCGCTGAGCGCCGCCCTCAAAGCCGCCCATGAGGCCTGTTCATGACCGATATCGCCCAGGACAAGCCCGCCGCCGGGATCGGCCTGTTTGAAAAATGGCTCTCGGTCTGGGTGGCGCTGGCGATCCTGGCCGGGGTCGGGCTGGGCTATGTGTTTCCTGGCGCGTTCAATGGGCTGGCGGGGCTGGAATACGCCTCGGTGAACCTGCCTGTGGCGGTGCTAATCTGGGCCATGGTCTACCCGATGATGATCAGCGTGGACTTCACCAGCCTCGCCCGGGTGAGTGACAAGCCCAAAGGGTTGGTCATCACCCTCGTCGTAAACTGGTTGATCAAGCCTTTTTCCATGGCGGCTCTGGCAGTGGTGTTCTTCGAGTTTGTCTTTGCACCCTTCATCGAGCCCGAAGACGCCACACAATACATTGCCGGACTGATCCTTTTGGGCGCCGCGCCATGCACCGCCATGGTGTTCGTGTGGTCCCAGCTCACCAAAGGCGACCCGAATTACACGCTGGTGCAGGTGGCGGCCAATGACGTCATCATGGTGTTCGCCTTCGCGCCGCTGGTGGCGATCCTGCTGGGGGTCACCGATATCGCCGTGCCCTGGGACACGCTGATCCTGTCGACGGTGCTGTATGTAGTGATCCCGCTGGCCGCCGGTATTGCGACGCGGCTGTGGCTGACGCGCGGGCTGGCCAGGCCGGATGGCGAGGCGCGGGTGGCCGCCTTCACCGGACGGGTCAAACCGGCCTCGGTCATCGGGCTGATCGCCACGGTGGTTTTGCTGTTCGGCTTTCAGGGCGATGTAATCCTGGAACGTCCGCTGGTCATCGCCATGATTGCGGTGCCGCTGCTCATCCAGGCCTATGGCATTTTCGCCATCGCCTATGTGGCGGCCTGGGCGTGGAAGACGCCCCACCGCATCGCCGCGCCCTGCGCGCTGATCGGTACATCGAACTTCTTCGAGCTCGCCGTGGCGGTGGCCATCGTCATGTTCGGGGTCAATTCCGGCGCCGCGCTCGCCACCGTGGTGGGCGTGCTGGTGGAGGTGCCGGTGATGCTCTCGCTGGTCGCGCTGGCCAACCGCACGCGGCGTTTTTTCCCGGAGGGGTGAGGTCATGGCGGCTGATCTGAACGACACACCGCAAATGGACGAAGACGCCTTCCGCGCGCCGGAGATGGACCGTCTGTCCCCGCCCGTGCGCGCTAGCCACCGGCCGCGCATCCTGCTGCTCTACGGATCGCTGAGGGACGTATCCTATAGCCGTTTGGCCGCCGAGGAGGGCGCGCGCATTCTGGAGCGGCTCGGCGCGGAGACGCGCTTCTTCAATCCGTCCGGCCTGCCCTTGCCCGACGACACGGAGGCCAGCCACCCCAAGGTGGCCGAGCTGCGCGCGCTGGTGACCTGGTGCGAGGGCATGGTGTGGTCCAGTCCCGAACGCCATGGTGCGATGACAGGTGTCATGAAGAGCCAGATCGACTGGATCCCGCTCTCGCTGGGTGCCGTGCGGCCCACCCAGGGCAAGACGTTGGCGGTGATGCAGGTCTGTGGGGGCTCACAGAGCTTCAATGCGGTCAATCAGCTGCGCGTGCTGGGCCGCTGGATGCGCCTGATCACTATCCCCAACCAGTCTTCCATCGCCAAGGCCTGGCAGGAATTCGGCCCGGACGGCCGCATGCGGCCGTCGCCCTATTATGACCGGATCGTTGATGTGATGGAGGAGCTGGTCAAGTTCACCCTGCTGACGCGCGAGTGTGCTGATTATCTCGTGGACCGGTATTCCGAGCGCAAGGAAACCGCTGAGGCCTTGATGGCGCGGGTCAATCAGCAGGCTTTGTGAGGCGTGGCGTCCCACGCGCCTCGACACCGGGCACGGTCGCGCCGTAGCATCATGCGCCAGCCCTTGGAGCAGCCCATGATCCTCGCCGCCATCGCCTCTGCCGCCCTTCTGTCCACTGCCGAGGCGCCCGGATCCTATGAGTTGAGCCTTGAGGGGCGGGTGTGCCGCGTCGTGCTGGATGCGCCGAGCGCCGCGCCGGAAGGATCGCTGGTCGCCCTGGATGGCGCGGCCGGCCTGGTGCTGGCCTTCCCCGATTGCCCGGCGGGGCTGGATGAGGCGGCGTTCTGGCGTCTCAACACAGCAGACAGCGTTCTGACCCTGTTTGATGGCATGGGCGGCGTCCTGCTGACAGCGGCCCCGGACGATCGCCGTGGCTGGACTGGTGAGACTGCAGGCGGGGTCAGGGCCCGGCTGTCGCGCCGCTGAGCGCAGGCCTGCCCGCAGCCTCGACAAGACGCGCTGCCAGCGGCTAAACCGGCCCGGATAACCATCTCACAGACCCAAAGACGCCGCCCGCCAGAGGCGGCGCAAGGAGGAAGCCCCATGTCCGGCCCCCGCGAGATTCCCCACTTCATCAATGGCCAGCGCGTTGACGGGACGTCGGGCCGCTATGGCGATGTGTTTGATCCCAATACCGGCGTGGTGCAGGCGCGCGTGGGGCTGGCCAGCGCTGCAGAGCTCGGCCAGGCCGTGGCCGCCGCCAAAGCCGCCCAGCCGGCCTGGGCTGCCACCAATCCCCAGAAGCGCGCGCGGGTCCTGTTCCGTTTCAAGGAGCTGATGGAGCGCGAGATCGATGATCTGGCCTGGCTCCTGGCCACCGAGCACGGCAAGGTGGTCGCCGACGCCAAGGGCGATATCCAGCGCGGACTGGAAGTGATCGAGTTCGCCTGCGGCGTACCGCACCTGATGAAGGGCGAGTACACCGAAGGCGCCGGTCCCGGCATCGATGTCTATTCCATGCGCCAGCCGCTGGGCGTGGCGGCAGGCATCACCCCGTTCAACTTTCCCGCCATGATCCCGATGTGGATGTTCGGTGTGGCCATCGCGTGCGGCAACGCCTTCATCCTCAAGCCGTCGGAAAAAGACCCCAGCGTGCCGCTGCGTCTGGCCGAGCTGATGCAGGAGGCCGGCCTGCCCGACGGCATTCTGAACGTCGTCCACGGTGACAAGGAAGCGGTTGACGCCATCCTGCACCACCCTGACATCAAGGCGGTCAGCTTTGTCGGCTCGTCGGATATCGCCCAGTACGTCTATGTCACCGGCGCGCAGAACGGCAAACGCGTGCAGGCCATGGGCGGTGCCAAGAACCACGCCATCATCCTGCCCGACGCCGATCTCGACCAGGTGGTGCGCGATCTCATTGGCGCGGCCTTCGGCTCGGCCGGCGAGCGCTGTATGGCCCTGCCCGTGGCGGTCCCGGTGGGCGACAAGACCGCCGACGCGCTGATCGGGAAACTCCTGCCGGAGATCGAGAAACTGGTCCCGGGTGCCTCCACCGATCCCGATGCGGCCTACGGCCCGGTGGTCTCCGCCGCTCACAAGGCGCGGGTGGAAAGCTATATCCAGATGGGCGTGGATGAGGGTGCCGAGCTGGTCGTGGACGGGCGTGGCTTCTCCCTGCAGGGCTATGAGAACGGCTTCTTCATCGGGCCGAGCCTGTTCGACAAGGTGCGCGCGGACATGCGCTCCTATCAGGAAGAGATTTTCGGCCCCGTTCTTCAGATCGTGCGTGCCAACGACCTTGAAGAAGCCGCGCGCCTGCCCAGCGAGCATCCCTATGGCAATGGCGTGGCGATCTTCACACGCAACGGCCTGGCGGCGCGTGAGTTCGCCTCCAAGGTCAATGTCGGCATGGTCGGCGTGAACGTGCCGATCCCGGTGCCGGTGGCCTACCACACGTTTGGCGGCTGGAAGCGCTCGGCCTTCGGCGATACCAACCAGCATGGCATGGAAGGCGTGCGCTTCTTCACCAAGATCAAGACCGTCACCCAGCGCTGGCCCACCGGCGAAGTGACGGATCAGGCCTTCGTGATCCCGACGATGGGGTAGGGGTGCATGCCGGGTGGTAGGCTGGCGGTCGAACCCTAGTCGCCCAGGCGTTCCATGCCGAGAGACTGGTAAAGTTGCACCGCGCCGTGCGGGTTGGTGCTTTCGACCTTCAGATCAACGAAGGGCGCTTTACGTTCTGCGAACGCGCAGAACACGGCCTGCATGATGGCGGTCCCGAGTCCTGTTCGCCGCCAGCGTTCAGCGACGGCGATGTCCTTGACGAAGGCGGACGTCCAGCACTGAGCGAAACCGGCGATTTCATCGCCGTCCGCGTCCATGACGACAAAACAGAGTGCCGGGTCATACTCGCTGTCATCGCGCAGCTGGGGCCACCATTCATCATAGGGCCGCACCGCACCGCCTCCTGTGCGGTAGGCGTCGTTGAGCAGGCGGCACGCCTTGATGGCGTGGCGGGTTGGAGTGAAGGGCTCCGGACGCAGGCCATCCGGCCAGACAGGCCGGGCCAGGTCATCCAGATCCAGGACTTTGCGAAACCGTATTGCTTCGACGCTGCTCATCTGCCCTCGCACTCAGAGACCCAAAACTACCCGCGCTTGCGCATCAAGGCCACGTCCTTGACCGGAACGTCTATCTCCAGGCCCAGCCGCGCCGCCACATGGCGCAGGGTGGCTTCCCCATAGAATACGACATGGGTGGGGTCGAGGCGGTAGTGCCAGCGGGCGAAGGCGATGTCATCGGTCAGAAAGCCCGTCATCACGCCCAGCCAGCCACCGGGTTTCAGGAGGCCGGCGAGTGACTCGAACTCGGTCCAGGGATCGTGGAAATGCTCGGCGGTTTCGCTGCAGGTGACAAAGTCATAGTGCGCGTTCAGCACGGTGCGGTCCGGCGCGAAGAGCGGATCGTACAGCGCCATGGCGTGTCCGGCTTCGCTGAGCATGGCCGCCAGCGCCGGACCCGGCCCGCAGCCATAGTCGAGCCCGCTTGATCCCGGCTTGAGCCGCGCCATGAGCGGGTCCGCCAGCTTCGACAGAAATTGGCGATAGCCCGGATCATAAGGGTGGTTCCGGTGCAGGCGGTATTGGGCGTGCTCGGCCTCGCGCGGGAGGTGATGGCGCGCATTCATGAAAATCGCTGCACACGCATGGCAGCGCCCGTAATCCGTCCCGTCCACGCTGGCAAAGGGGATTGTTGCCCGCGCGCGGCAGACCGGGCAGCGGGCGGGCGCGGCTGCCCCGAGGGCTGCCTCCGGGGGTGCGGGCGTGGACATGGCGCGTGTTATAGACCCCGCCGCACTGAACGGAAGCCGCCCATGCCCACACCCCTGCACACAGAGCGCCTTGACGCCGTGCACGATGCCCTGCGGGCGTTGGGCGCGCGGCGCATCGCCGATCTGGGCTGCGGGGATGGCGATTTCCTGATCCGTCTGGCGCAGGATGAGGCCATCGAGCACATCACCGGTGTGGAGATCAGCCGTGCGCGGCTGGACGCGCTGGCGGCGCGCCTGGCGCAGGCGGGACCGGACGCGCAGGCGCGCGTCACCTTGCGCCATGATACGCTGATCGAAGCCGGGCGCTGGATCGGCGAGGCAGATTGTGTGGTCATGGTGGAGGTCATCGAGCATCTGGCGCCCGCCGAGCTCGGCCGGCTGGAGCGGCGCATCCTGCACGAGGCGCGCCCGCCCGCATTGATCCTGACCACCCCCAACGCCGAATACAATGCGCGTCTGGGCGTGCCGGACCACCGCTTCCGCCATCCCGAACACCGGTTTGAATGGAGCCGGGCGCAGTTTCGCGACTGGGCGCGGCGCGTGGCGCGCCGGGCCGGTTATGGCGCCGGCTTTCAGGACATGGGGGGCGTCGATCCAGATATTGGCGGCGCCAGCCAGATGGCCATATTGATCCGGCAAGGGAAAAGGGACTGAGCGCCCTAAGTCCCTAGATTTGCAGGCGGTAGCCGCCGGTTTCGGTGATCAGCAGGCGGGCGTTCTGGGGGTCGGGCTCGATCTTCTGGCGCAGCCGGTAGACATGGGTTTCCAGCGTGTGGGTATTGGCCTCGCGGTGATAGCCCCAGACCTGGTCCAGCAGCTCCTCACGCGCGACCGGCTTGCCGCTGGCGCGGTACAAATATCTGAGAATGCTGGTCTCTTTCTCGGTCAGGCGGATCTTTTTGTCCTCGGTGGTGAGCAGCAGCTTCATCGCCGGCTTGAACCGGTAGGGGCCCAGCGGCAGCACCGCATCCTCGCTGGCCTGATGGCGCTTGAGCTGGGTGTTCACCCGTTCGAGCAGCACCACGAAGGAGATCGGTTTGGCCAGAAAATCATCGGCACCCGACCGCAATCCCAGCACGTGATCGGCGTCGCCAGACTGGGCGGTCAACAAAATGATCGGCGTGCTTATCCCGGCCTTGCGCAAATGGCGGCAGGCCTCCCGACCGTCCATATCCGGCAGGCCGACATCGAGGATGATCAGGTCCACCGGCTCGGATTTGGCCAGCTCCATGCCGGGTTTGGCCGCGTCGGCGGTCAGGACGGCGAACCCGTCCTCGAAGCCGAACTGCTCGGCCAGCGCCTCGCGCAGGAGATCGTCATCATCAACCAGAAGAATGGTGTGGGTCGTCATGGCGGGCGCTCCCCTGGCCGGACGATGGAGCCGCCAGCCTTGCCTGTTCCGCCGCCCGGCGCAAGCGCGGGCGGTCGGCGGCTCACTACCGCAAGGCGCGGCGCGGGGCGATTGACGCATGGGTGAGCGGTGTCAAACTTTGCGTGATAGCGGCGGGGATAGCAGCGCCGCATTAGGGGGACAGATATGGACCAGGCCCGGTTTTTATGGTGCCAAAACCGCCCGGCACGGGGTCATGAGGACGCGTTTCGGGGTCATGAAGAGGCGTTTAGGGGTCAAGATCACCCACCATCTGTCACACCCGGCCCGGAAGGCGGCGCAGCCGTCACGTCCGGGTTTCTGGCGGGCGGCGGTTTTGGTCCTGTGCAGGCCGTCATCGGCCGTTCGGGTAGAATCGCGGCGGACCTGAAGCGAGAGGGCGACGGTGCCACCCCGACCGGCGCCTGGACGGTGCGCCGCGCGCTGTGGCGCGAGGACCGGCTGGACCGTCCGGACACCGCGCTGGTCCTGGACCCCATCGGGCCCCACGATGGCTGGTGCGATGACCCGGCGGACCCCGCCTATAACCGGCCTGTCAGACTGCCCTGGCCGGGCCGCCATGAGGTGATGACCCGCGAGGACGGGCTCTACGACATCGTGGTGGTGCTCGGCCATAATGACGACCCGCCGGTCCCCGGTCTGGGCTCGGCGATCTTCCTGCACTGCGCCAGTCCGGACTACCGGCCCACGGAAGGCTGTATCGCGATTGCGCGCGATGATCTGGTGGCGCTGCTGAAAGTGCTGAAGGCGGGTGATGTGATCGAGGTGGGGTGAAGCCCCCCTTCCTGAACACTCCGCTTGCGCTTCGCGCCGACGTGTTGTCCTGTCGCGCGCATTGTCCGTCCCAGCGTGAAGGGGAGCGCCATGCAGCTACAACAGGCGTCCTGGCCCGAGATCGAGGCCCATCTCAAGACCTCCAAAGGCATCGTCATACCCATCGGCTCGTTCGAGCAGCATGGGCCCAACGGGCTGATCGGCACCGACGCCATCTGCCCTGAAGTCATTGCGCGCGAGGCGGGTGATGCGGGCGGGTTCCTGGTGGGGCCGACCTTCAATGTGGGCGTGGCCCAGCACCATCTGGGCTTTCCCGGCTCGATGACGCTGCGCCCCTCCACCATGATTGCCGCGATCAATGACTGGATCGATTCACTGGTGCGCCACGGCTTCCGCCGGATCTATTTCCTCAACGGTCATGGCGGCAATATCGCCACCATCTCGGCGGCGTTCGCCGAGAGCTATGCGGCCTGGTCCATGGATGGCGATGCCTGCCCCTACAAGCTGCGCCAGATGAACTGGTGGGAGCTGCCGGGCGTCATGCCGGTGTGCAAGTCGATCTTCCCGGTGGGCGATGGCAGCCACGCCACGGCGTCGGAAGTGGCGGTGACGTATTACGCGTATCCGGACGCCCGGAAGGATGTGGTCATGACGCCGACCATCGCGCCGGAAGGCTCGTTTACGGACGCCGCTGACTACCGGCGCAATTTCCCGGACGGGCGCATCGGGTCGGACCCCTCCCAGGCGACGCCGGAGAAGGGTGCCCAGATCGTCGCGGCGGCCCGGGACTCGCTGGTGCGCGACGTGGAGGCCTTCTTCAAGGGCTAGAGCGTTATCCGACCTGACTGCGTCAGGCCGCACACTCCAGCTTTTGATCTGGAGCGCAATTTTTCCGAAAACCGGTTCCCACTTCTCAGATTGCGCTCCAGGTTATTTGCGTGCCAGGGGCCAGAGCAGCTCCCGGCGCGCGCTGACCGGCGTCATGTTCTCGATGCCGTACGTGTTCGGATAGCGCCGCGTGATCAGCGCGGTGCCGAACAGCACGTCCCAGAAGAACAGGAGATTCCCGTAATTGCCCTTGTAACGGGTGACGCCGTCTGTGGCGTCCAGCCCGTGATGGGCGGCGTGGGTGGCGGGGGTGGAGATGGTGCGCTCGATGAGCCACATCACCGGCGACAGCGCCCTGATCCGGTAGAGCGGCTCGTCCCAGCGCCAGCTGGAATGGGCGGCGAAGATGACCGTCATCTTGATGATCAGATAGACCACATAGACCGGTCCGAATCCCAGATGGACCAGCACCGCCGAGATCCAGATGCCCGGCATGAGCAGGTAATAGAAAAGATTATTCCGGTAGACGATCCGCACGCTCATATAGGCGCCCGAATGATGGGCCCGGTGCAGATTGTAGAGCCACGGGATCTGATGGTTCAGCCGGTGCCACCAGTACTGGGTCATGTCGTCGCCCACGAGCAGGATCAGAACCATCGCCCAGACCGGGAGAAAGGCCAGTGCGCCCGCCGAGCCCGGACGGATCATCTCCACCAGCAGCGGCGCCACCGCGAAGATCGCCGGCACGGTCAACAGGATGATGGTGAGGGTGGAAACCGCCTCGATGACGGCATCGCGCGCGCCTGCGCGGTCCTTCGGATTGAACCGGCCCAGAATGATTTCCAGCAGGGCGAAGCCGATGAAAATCGCCGGAATGAGGATCTGGTAGGACGACATGGGCGCTCTCCGGTGCGTATCGCACGCCAGACTGGACCGCCCCACGCATAACATCCAATATCAAAAAAACATTCTGTCATGCATGAAAGGTATGGCATATGGACGTTCGCGAAGCGCGATTGCTGACCGCCTGCGCCGGTGCCGGGACCATCACCGCCGCGGCGCAAGCGCTGAATGTCTCCCAGCCGGCGGCGTCGCGGACGCTGGCCCAGATCGAGGCGCGCCTCGGGGGTGCCGTGTTTGACCGCACCGGGCGCCGTCTCGTCCTGACCGCACTGGGCGCGGCGATTCTGCCCCGGGCGCAGGCTCTAGTGCAGCAAAGCGCCGATCTGATCGCCCAGGCGCGGGCCTGGCGTTCGGGCGAGGATGGCGCGCTGACCGTGGGGGCGGGTCCCGCAGTGGCCTTCTATCTGCTGCCCGCGGCGCTGGCCGCTTACTATGGCGCCGGACGCCAGGTCCGGCTGCGCGTGCAGGCGGGTGCTTCCGACCAGCTCATTGATGCGGTGCGCAGCGGCCTGCTGGATATGGCAGTGTGCGACAGCGAGCCGGCCGAGGGCGACCGCGCGCTGGAGATAACGGGTTTGCCGGGCGTCGCCATCGCATCGGCGGTCCGGCCGGGCCATCCTGCCCTGGCGGGCGCGCCGCTCGCGGATTTTCCCGTCGCCTCCGCCACGCCGCCCGCCCGCATGCGCCGGGCGTCCTGGCCCTGGCCGTCCACAGACGCCAACCTGGTCAGTGATGATTACGCCTTGCTGGCCCAGGTGTGCGCGGTGTCGGACCATGTTCTGGTCGCCCCCGAGCCTGTGCTCGCCCGGCTGGTCGCGCAGGGGACGCTATGCCTGGCCAGCGCGCCATTCGACAGGCTGGTGGTGCATCCGGGCGTGATCACCCGCGCCGGCGCGCCCGACAGTGCCGCGCGCGACGCCCTCAGGCGCGCGGTGATTCACGCGGCCGCCGTCTGAGCCTGGGCTCAGGCGGCGTCCTCGAGCTGATTGCGGAAGTGCGCCAGTTCCGCGCCCAGGCGGTTCGCAGCGGACGCCAGCCCGCGGGCGGCCTCCTCAAAGCGGATGGCGGCGTTATCGGCGCGCGCGGCGGCACCGGTGACGGCGCTGGCTTCTTCGCCGACCCGGGCCGTGGAGCCGGCAGCGTCAGAGGCCAGGCGTGCGATCTCGTCCGTTGCGCTGGACTGTTCGGCAAAGGCGTTGCGCGCGCTGGACGATGCATCGCGGATTTCCGAAATGGTGCGTGCGATGCCGGTGAGCGCATTGTTGGCTGAATCGGCGGCCGTGCGCATCGCCTCGATCTTGCTGCGGATATCACCGGTGGCGCGGGCGGTCTGGACCGCCAGCTGCTTGACCTCGCTGGCGACCACCGCAAAGCCCTTGCCCGCCTCGCCGGCGCGGGCTGCCTCGATGGTGGCGTTCAGCGCCAGAAGATTGGTCTGCTCGGCAATGGCGCTGACCAGTTCAGCGATGTCCTCGATCTCGCGCGCGGCGCTGTGCAGCTCCTCCATGGAGCCGCCTGCGCGGCCCGCTTCGGTCTCGGCGCGCATGGAAATCTCGTCCGCTGTACCCAGCGTGCGGGTCACCTCCATGATGGAGGCGGACAATTCCTGGGCCGCGGATGCGACCGCCTCGACATGGGCGCTGGTGTCGCGCGCCTGACCGGCGGCACCCTCGGCGCTGGCGCGTGTTGCGCCGGCGTCAGTGCGTAGCTGCCCCGCGAGTTGACCCAGCTCGCCGGAGGCGGCCTGGAGATCTGTGAGAACGGTGGTGACGCTTTGCTCGAAGGCGCTCGACACCGCGGCGATGGTCTCGCGCGAGCGGGCGATTTCGGCCTGGCGCGACCGGTCGGCGGCCATCAGCTGGTCGGCTTCGCCGCGCGCCGTTTCGGACAGGCCCAGCGCCGTGTCCGCCTCGCTCAGCGCCCGGGCAACGCCATGGGCCAGCCAGATCAGAAGACCGGTCTGGGCGATCACGATGACCGCGTGAAAGATGACCCGGCCAAAATCCGCCCCGTCGGGGAAGATCGCAGCGGGCAGCAGGAAGTTGAGACTGAGATGGTGCAAGGCGGCCGCGGCGGCGGCCGCGATCAGGGCGCGCCAGTCGACCAGCACCGTGACGGCTGCCAGTGCGGCGAAGAAGGTCATGTGCATGTCGATCTGCCACGGATGACCACTCATCAGATAGGTCAGCGCGGCGGGGAAGGCCATCATCGAGGCCCCGAACACAGCCCGCGTGGTCCATACATTCGGTGCGGTGCGCCATGACAGGCCGGTCAGCAGGACGGCCGCGCCCATGAAGACCGTTCCGGTGATCGCCCGGCCCATATCGATGATCAGCCCTGCGCCGAGATAGAGCACGGTCAGGCCACACAGCGTGAAGAACAACACCTTCATGGCATTGGCACGGACAGTATCGAGACGGCTCATGAGCGAAGCTCCTCTGGAGACTGGGCGGCGGTACAGCCGCCCAGGATAACAGGATCGGCGATAAGCCAGGCGCCGGCCTGGCGCAGGGCAGCCTGTCCGGCGGGTGTTTCGATATTCACGATCACCGTGCCGGGTGCGCGGCCGAACCGCACGATGTCGACACCGGCGCCCGCCGCAGCCAGCGCGATCTGAGACGGCGTTGAGGACGGGTGGAACAAGACAGCCGCCTGACCGGTTTCAGGCGCGCCCAGCACTGCGCCGGCCACCGGCAGGGTCGCGCACAGAGTCAGGCAAAGCCCGAGACACACACCTGGAATACTGGAACCGGCCATCGCATCCGTCGCATTGAACACCAGGCGACAGGGTTAGCGCGGTCAGGGTTAACAGCGCGTTTGGCGTGTGAGCGGCCGGATCAACCCCAGGGCCCCCCGAAGCCTCCGCGCGGGGCGTCATCGCCCTCGATCGTGCCGCCCCAGGGACCGCGATGGCCCCAGGGTCCGGCGGGCGGGGTGGGTGCCGACCCGCCAAGCTCGCGCAGGCGCGCGATCCGGTTGGCGGTGGCCGGGTGGGTAGAGAAGAGATTATCCGCGCCCTGACCGTTGAGCGGGTTGATGATGAACATGTGCGCGGTGGCCGGGTTGCGCTCGGCGCTTTCATTGATGGTGCGCCGCGCGCCGCGCTCGATCTTCTCCAGCGCGCTGGCGAGCCATTGCGGCTGGCCGCAAATCTCCGCCCCGACGCGGTCGGCCTCGTATTCGCGCGCGCGCGAGATCGCCATCTGGACCAGGCTGGCGGCAATCGGTGCCAGGATCGCCAGCGCCAGCGCCGCGATAATCCCGCCGCGCTCGCGCCCGCCGCCGAAGAACAGGGCGAAATTGGCCAGAAAACCGATGGCACCCGCAATGGTGGCGGTGACCGTCATGGTCAGGGTGTCGCGCATTTTCACGTGAGCGAGCTCATGGGCCATCACACCCATCACCTCTTCGCGGCTGAGCTGGGCGAGCAGGCCTGTGGTCGCGGCCACGGCGGCGTTGTTGGGATTGCGGCCCGTGGCAAACGCGTTGGGCTGGGGGTTGTCGATGACGAAAATGCGCGGGACGGGCATGCCGGCGCTCTCGGCCAGGCGCGCGGTGTCGGATGCGTACTGATACAGGCGCGGGTCGCGCTCCTCGGGCAAGATCTCGCGTGCGCCATGCATGCGCAGCACAATCTTGTCGGCGTTCCAGAACGCAAACAGGTTCATCGCTGCGGCCACGCCCAGCGCCAGAATCGCGCCCGCGGCGCCGCCGATCATGAACCCGACCCCCATGAACAGGGCGGTCATCGCCGCCAGCAGCATGAAGGTCCTCAAACCGTTCGCAGTCATGTGCGCTGTGTCCATTCTGACTTGGCCGTCCGGGCCGTGAGCTCTATCTATCTGGGCAAGCATCAGCGGAACTGCAAGCGATGACCGTCCCGTCCGACACGGAAGATAAACCGGTAAGCCCGGCGGCCCAGCGTGCGCTGGCCGAGGCCGAGGTGCGCCGCGCAGCGGCGAGGGCCGAGGCGGAGCGGCAAACCGAGCTCGGCGGGCCCAAAGGCCCCGAACCCACGCGCTATGGCGACTGGGAGAAAAAAGGCATCGCGTATGATTTCTGAGCGTTAACCAAGCTTAACGCTCGCAGGCTCTGAGGCTTGTGTTAAACTGGCACACATGAGCTGGATCATCGCTGCCCTTGCTGCTGCCCTGAACGCCGGCCCGGCCCTGGCCGGAGGCCCGGACGCGCCTCATGGCGGGGCGGGCGCTTACACGCCCGTGCGCCCGCTCCATGATGCGCCTCATGCCGATCCGCGCCCTGCGCCGTACGCAGGCCCTGCGCCGTCAGCAGAGCAAGGCGGGCGGTACCGGGCCCCGCGCACCGTCCAGCTGTCACCGCACTTCTTCCATGGACCCCTGACGGGCGGCGTCGCGCGCCCGCCGGTGCAGGTCTACGCGGTGCGCCAGGTCTATGTGACCGGTGGCGCGCCGTTCGGCCCAGTCCATGGCGGCGCGACCTATGGCGGCCCGGTCTCCGCCGGGCAGGCGGCGGCCGTGCGCGGTCTGGGGCAGGGCGGGTCCCGGTAATCACCCACGCCCCGACGCAAAACGGCCCGGCGTGATGCGCCGGGCCGTTGCGTGTGTGTCTGGCGCTGCGGTTCAGCGCGGCGACAGGATCATGGTCATCTGGCGGCCTTCGAGCTTGGGCTCGAACTCCACCTTGGCGGTCTCGGCGAAATCGGCCTTGACCCGGTTCATCACGTCCATGCCCCGGTCCTGGTGCGCCATTTCGCGGCCCCGGAAGCGCAGGGTGACTTTCACCTTGTCGCCTTCTTCAAAGAACCTGGCCATCGCGCGCGCCTTGACCTGATAGTCGTGCACATCGATGCCCGGACGCAGCTTGATTTCCTTGACGTCCTGCGTCTTCTGGTTCTTTCGGGCTTCCGCCTTCTTTTTCTGTTCCTGGAATTTCAGCTTGCCGTAATCGATGATCTTGCACACGGGCGGATCAGCGTTGGGCGAAACCTCGACAAGATCCAGACCTGCCTCTTCGGCGGCTGCGAGAGCCGAATCGAAGGGCACGATCCCTTGTTTCTCGCCATGTTCATCGATCAGGAGCACCCGCGGTACGCGGATCTCCCGGTTGATGCGCGGGCCCTCTTTTTTGGGCGGCGGCGCGGCATGCGGGCGTCGAGCTATGCGTCTTCTCCATGGAAGCTGACTACGGAAATACCAGAATACAGATTCTGAGGCTGTTCGGGTAGGGAATATCGCGAGGATGGCCGCAAATGCAAGGCGCTCACGCCGCCACGCCCGCATCGGCGAAGCCGCCGGCACACCGCATCGCCTGCACCGCTTCGGCGGCGTTGATCTGCGCAAGTGTGGGCGCGTGCATCAAAAGTGTCGGCGACGCGCCGCGCGGCGCCGAATAAATCGGGGCGGTTTCGCCCGGATGAAACAGGACGGCGGGCGAGCCGGCGGCCACGATGAGGTGCAGAAGCGCCACATCCTCGCCAAAGGCGCACTGGGCCTGGCGGCCCAGCCCGGCCAGCTGGATCAGATTGGCGCGGCCCGTCAGATCGCGGGTGCCGGGCGTGATATGGGCGATATAGCGCCCCAGCTCACGCGTCGACGGGCCGCCCACGATGACCGGCTCGACCCCTTTCTGGCGCAGCTCATGGGCCAGGGAGGCCCAGCGTTCCTTGGGCCAGCGCTGGGCTGGCAGGCTTTCATCCCCGGCCGGGCAGAACAGGGCGTAGCGCGGCTGCAGGCCGAAATAGGCCGGGTCCAGCGTGCGCGAGCGCTTGGCCACGAAGTCCACCCAGTCAAGCTCCGGCCCGGCGGCTTCGCCCAGCGCGTGCCCGACGCGGCACAATCCGGCAGCGCCCAGCCTGTCGGCGACCTGGTCCAGCGGATGGCCGGTTTTTTTGGAATCAGCGATCGCCTCAATCCAGCGCACGCGCGCAAAGCGCATGGCCCGGCGGATTTTCGCCGAGGCATCATTGGAGCCCAGATCATAGACGATATTGAAGCCCGAATTGCGCGCGGCCTTCATGCGCTCGAAGAAATTCTTCTTGGCGGCATCGGCCAGGGTCGTCTCTACCGCGTTGAAATACGGGCAGTATTTCAGAAGGCCTTCAAAGTCGGGACCGGTCAGCAGAGTGATGCGCGCCGTGCGGTGATGGCTGCGGATCAGGCGCGCAGCCGCCAGCATGCGCACCACGCTGGTGAGGTCACCGTCGTGGAGCACGAGAATCTGTTGTTTGTCAGCCTCGCCCGGATTCATGGCGCTACTCTAGAAGTTCACGGTAGACCTGCAAGGTAGTCTCTTGCAGCGCCTGTTTCGAAAACAGCTCAGCCGCCCGCGCCCGGGCCCGCCCGGCCAGGGCTGCACGGGCCTCGAGGCTCAGCGACAGCGCAGTGTGCAGTGCAGCGCGCCAGGCCTCAAGATCGCCCGGCGCGGCGCGCCAGCCGGTCTGCCCGTCAGCCACCACCTCGCGGGCACCGCCATGATCGGCGGCGATCACCGGCGCGCCCATGGCCTGGGCCTCTGCGGCCGTGCGCCCGAAGGCTTCAGGCTGCAAAGACGGGCACACCACCACATCCGCGGCCAGATAGGCCGTTGCCATATCGCTTTCATGACCCGGCAGGGCCAGCGTGACCCCTGCGGCCTGCGCTGCGGTGGCCAGCGCGTCCTGATAGGCGTCGCGCCCCTGCGCATCGCCGACGCAGACCAGGCGCACGCCCCGCTCCGCCCTGTCCCATCCCGCCAGCGCCCCGATCATGAAGGCCTGACCCTTCCAGCGCGTCAGCCGGCCGGGCAGCAGGATCACCGCCTCCTCCGGCTGTGCGCCCCAGCGCGCGCGCATCTGTGCGATCCGTTCGGCGCTGACAGTCCCGGGGTCGAAGACATCGAGATCCACACCGCGCGGGATGATGCGCAGCCGGTCCTCGCCCACACCATGCTCGGCGCGGACATGGCCGGCGATGAAGTGCGAGTTGGCGATGACCCGCTCGCCCGACGCCATCACGGCGTTGTAGGCGCGCTTCAGTGCGGACCCGGACGAATAGGTCCCGTGATAGGTGGTGACGAAATGGGCCCCCGCGCGCCGCGCGGCCCAGCGCCCGCTCCAGGCCGGGGCGCGCGACCGGGCATGAACGATGCCGACGTGCTCGGCCTTGATCAGGCGGGCCAGCCGCCCGGCATTGCGCCAGAGCGTGACCGGATTTTTCGATTTCATGTCGAGGCGCACCAACTCGCCGCCAGCCTGCGCCAGCGCGCCTTCCAGCCGTCCGCCGCGGCTGGCCACAAGGCAGCGCCCGCCGGCGCGCGTCACCGCCTCGGCGATCTCGACCGTGGTGCGCTCGGCACCGCCGGCGTCGAGTTCGGGGATGAGCTGGAGTATCACCATCACATGCGTCCGCCTTGCCGCATGGCGCGGCCCGCGTCATGTAACCGTATCGGATGCGCGCGCCAACTGCGCGCCGCGCCCGCCGCACGATACAGATCAAGGCCCGCCATGACTGACCCTGCTGCCACGCCGCTGGACTATATCGACCGGGACGGTGCCCGGCTGGCCTGTGCGCGGCGGCGCGGGCAGGGTCCGGGCGTGATGTTTCTGGGCGGGTTTGACTCCGACATGGGCGGGACCAAGGCGATGGCGCTGGACGCCTGGGCGCAGGCGAACGGGCGTGCGCTTCTGCGCTTTGATTATTTCGCCCACGGTGCCTCGGACGGGAACTGGGACGAGGCCGATATCACGCGCTGGCGTGGCGATGCGCTGGCGGTGCTCGATCAGTTCACCGAGGGGCCGCAGGTGCTGGTCGGTTCATCCATGGGTGGCTGGCTGGCGATCCTGGCGGCGCTGGCGCGGCCTCAGCGGGTCAAGGCGCTGGTGCTGATCGCCCCGGCGGTGGATTTCACCGAAACCCTGATCTGGGAGCGCCTGCCCTTGCATGCGCGCGAGGACATCATGCGCGAGGGCCAATGGACGCGTCCCGGCGGACCGGGCGGCCAGCAGGTGATCACCGCGCGCCTGATCGAGGACGGGCGGCGCTGGCTGTTGCTGGACGCGCCGATCCCTCTGACCTGTCCGGTGCATATCCTTCAGGGCTGGCAGGACCGCGACATGCCGTGGAGCCATTCGGTGCGCCTGATGGAGCAGTTGCCAGACGCGCCGGTCACCCTGACGATGACGCGCAGCGGCGATCACCGGCTGGCTGAAGCTGACGATCTGGCCGAGCTCATTCGCGTTGTGGAGGCGATGTCAGCATGATTGGCCAGCTCTATGAATCCCACGTCCTGCCCCATCTGATCGGTTGCGCCTGCGGCGCGCCGCAGATCATGAAACAGCGCTCGCGCCTGATCCCGCAAGCCAAGGGCCGGGTGCTGGAGGTGGGGTTCGGGACCGGGACCAATCTGGCCTTCTATGATCCGGCGGCCATCACCGAACTCGTCGCGCTGGAGCCGTCAGACGGCATGCGCCGCAAGGCTGCGCCGGCCATTGCCGGCTTTCCGGTCCCGGTGACCTGGCTGGCCGAGGGTGCCGAGACCGCCGTGCTGGAACCGGCGAGCTTCGACACCATCGTGCTGACCTATACCGCCTGCACCATTCCCGATCCGGACCGCGCGCTGGCTGCGCTGCGCCGGGCGCTGAAACCCGGTGGCCAGCTCTTGTTCAGCGAGCATGGCCTGGCCCCTGACGCCGGCATCGCCCGCTGGCAGCGGCGCATCGAACCGGTCTGGAAGCCGCTCGCCGGTGGCTGTCACCTGACCCGGGACCCGGCGGCGATGATCACCCGCGCCGGGTTCACCATCACCCGGATCGAGAGCGGCTATCTGCCCAAGACCCCGAAGATCGCCGGGTATAATACGGCGGGGTGTGCGGCGGGGTGAGGCGCCATCCGCTTCCTCATCCCCCAGACCCGGCCTATATCCGCACCCATGAGCATGACCGTCAAAATCTGCGGCCTCAATGACGCCGCCGCCGTGGACGCCGCCGTGGCGGCGGGCGCGGCGTATCTGGGCTTCATCATCTTCCCGCGATCGCCCCGCGCGCTGACGCCGGCCGCCGCCGGGGCGCTGGCGGTGCGCAAGGGCGCGGCAAAATCGGTAGCGGTGCTGGTGGACCCCGATGATGCGCTGCTGGGCGAGGTGCTGGTGCGCATGAAGCCTGACATCATCCAGCTGCACGGCGATGAAAGCCCGGCGCGCTGCTTCGATGTGCGCTCTTATGTGGGCGAGGGCGTATGGAAGGCGCTGGGCGTGTCGGCGCGCGAAGATCTGGACCGGGCGGCGCGCTGGCGCGGGGCAGTGGACGGGTTTGTGTTCGACGCCAAACCGCCCGCAGACGCTGACCGGCCCGGCGGGCTGGGGGTCGGCTGGGATTACGCGCTCCTGAACGGGTTTGACGCCGGCGCGCCCTGGCTGCTGGCCGGGGGGCTGACCGTGGACAGCGTCGCAGACGCCATTGGCCAAAGCGGCGCGCGCGGCGTGGACGTGGTCTCCGGCGTGGAATCGTCGCCCGGCGTCAAGGATATTGCGAAGATCGACGCCTTTATCGCTGCAGCCCGGGCGCAAGGCGCGCTTGCGCCGTGAGCGCCGAGCGGCTTGTCTCTCACCCCGCCTCAATTGTCAGGACCGTCCCATGACCAAGCCCAACGCCTTCTCCCAGTATCCCGATGCGGCCGGGCGCTTTGGCGCCTATGGCGGGCGCTATGTGGCCGAGACGCTGATGCCCAATATTCTGGCGCTGGAGGCGGCCTATGCTCAGTACAAGGACGACCCGGACTTCGTCGCCGAGTTCGACCTGTTCAGCCGCGATTTCGTGGGCCGGCCGAGCCCGCTCTATTTCGCCGAGCGCCTGACCGAGGCCTTTGGCGGCGCGCAGATCTGGTTCAAGCGCGACGAGCTCAATCATACCGGCGCGCACAAGATCAATAACTGCCTGGGCCAGGTTTTGCTGGCCAAGCGCATGGGCAAGACGCGCATCATCGCCGAAACCGGCGCGGGCCAGCACGGCGTGGCCACGGCCACGGTGGCGGCGCGGTTCGGCATTCCGTGCGAGGTGTTCATGGGCGCCACCGATGTGGAGCGCCAGAAGCCCAACGTGTTCCGGATGAAGCTGCTGGGCGCCAAGGTCCACGCCGTGACCTCCGGGCGCGGCACGCTGAAAGACGCCATGAACGAAGCCTTGAGGGACTGGGTCACCCATCCCGACGAGACCTTCTACGTGATCGGCACGGTGGCCGGTCCCCACCCCTACCCGATGATGGTGCGTGATTTTCAGTCCGTGATCGGACGCGAAGCGCGCGAGCAGATGCTCGAACGCATCGGCCGCCTGCCCGACGCCGCCGTGGCGTGCATTGGCGGCGGGTCCAATGCCATGGGCCTGTTCTATCCCTTCCTCGAAGATGAAAGCGTGCGCCTGATCGGCGTGGAGGCCGCGGGCAAAGGCCTCGACACGCCCGACCACGCCGCCAGCCTGAATGGCGGCAAGCCGGGCATTCTGCACGGCAACCGGACTTATCTCCTGCAGGACGCCGATGGTCAGATCACGGAAGGTCACTCCATTTCCGCGGGTCTGGACTATCCCGGCATCGGGCCGGAGCACGCCTTCCTGCACGATATGGGACGGGCCGAATACCGCTCCGCTACTGACGCCGAGGCGCTGGAAATGTTCCAGATGTGCGCCCAGCTTGAAGGCATCATCCCGGCCCTGGAACCCGCCCATGCGCTCGCCCGCACCCGCGACCTCGCCCGTGAGCTCGGCAAGGACGCCGTCATCCTGATGAATATGTGCGGCCGCGGCGACAAGGACGTGTTCAGTGTGGCGGGCGCGCTGGCGGTGGAGCTGTAACTCCCCCCAAAACGGGCGCAGTTTAGCCGAATACGCTTCTCACGCGCTTGTCCGTAACGACATTTGTAGCTACAATGCAGTTTGAATGGGACGAGGCCAAGGACCGCGCCAACCGGGCCAAGCACGGGATCGGGTTTGACCGGGCGGTGCGGGTGTTCGAGGGCGATTACGTCACCGCTCTGGCGCGCCCGGGGCCTGACGGCGAGGTGCGCTACAACACGATTGGCGTGCTGGATGAGGTCCTGATTGTCAGCGTGATCCACACGGACCGCCACGGAGTCACGCGGATTATCTCGGCGCGGCCGGCGAAGCGGAAGGAGAGGAAATTCTACGATGGGCAAAACCGTAAGGGTCAGACTTGAAGACCTTCCCCCGCTCACCGAGGCGGACCGTGAGGAATTGCGCCGGCTCGCCGAGATCCCCGACGAAGATATCGACACTTCCGACATTCCTGAATGGACCGAAGAAGACTTCGCGCAAGCTGTCTGGCATCCCGGCTATGGCAAGCAGCAGGTGACGGTGCGGCTGGACCGGGACGTTCTGCACTTCTTCAAGCAGGGCGGGCGCGGGTATCAGACCCGCATGAATGCGGTGCTGCGCGCCTATATGGAGGCGGCGAAAAAGGCGTCTGCCTGACGGCCTGCGCAATGCCGGCCAGACAGCCAACGGGCCGGACGCGTTGCGCCCGGCCCGCTGTCTTGCGTCAAGCGTTCAGGAAACCGGTCAGTTCGCTTCGGCGTCCGGCGCGGTGTCACGCACTTCGAACACCTGATTCACGGTCTGGCCGTTTTCAAACACCAGTTCGATCAGCACCTCGCCCGTGGCGAGCACGTCGCGGTCAATCTCGAACAGCATCAGATGATCGCCGCCCGGTGCCAGCGAAATCGAGCCACCCGACGGCACGTCGAGGCCCTCGACGCGGCGCATGCGCATGACGTCCTCTTCCATCGCCATGGTGTGCAGTTCCACGCGTCCGGCGGCATTGGTGCGCGCATCAACCAGACGGCCTTCGGCATTGCCAGCGGTCACCGTCATGAAGGCGGCGGTCACGTCACGGCCCGGCGGGGGATTGCGGATCCAGGCACCGACAACCGTGTAGGCGGTCGGTTCGGACGCCGCGGCGGGCTCCTGCGCGGCCGGGGTCTGGTCCATGGATTCCTGGACACTGGCATCAGAGGCGACGTCCTGAGTGGACGGGCTTGTTGCGTCGGCGTCGTCATAGGAGGCGGGGGCGGCGGGGTCGTTGCAGGCTGCGAGCGCGAGCGCAGAGGCGGCGGCGAGCCAGATTGTGTGACGCATGGGGAGGGGTCCTTGTCTTGCCAACCGGCGCAGACAGACCCGCGCCGGACGGAGATGTTAGGTGGGGATGACAAACATGTAATGCAAGCGCGCGGCGTGTATCAGGCTTTCCAGTAGCCGACCCGGTCACGCACTTCAGCGATCACCGGTTCGGCGGCGGCGCGGGCGCGCTCGGCTCCGCTTGCCAGGATACGGTCAATCTCTGCCGGGTCCGCGATCAGGCGGGCGTATTCGTCCGCGATAGGCGCGATGAACTGTACCGCGATCTCGGCGAGCTTCGGCTTGAACGCACCGAAACCCTGGCCAGCATGCTCGTCGAGGACGGCCTGCGCACTGATCCCGGTCAGCGCCGCGTAGAGACCGACCAGGTTGCGCGCCTCGGGCCGGGCATCCAGTTCGGTGGTGCTGGCGGGCAGGGGTTCGGCGTCGGTCTTGGCCTTCTTGATCTTGCGCGCGATGGTGTCGGCGTCGTCGTGCAGATTGATGCGCGAATTGTCGCTGGGATCGGATTTGGACATTTTCGCCGTGCCGTCCTTGAGCGACATGATGCGCGCGCCCGCGCCGGACGGCGGGATCACCGGCTCGGGCAGGGGCAGCACGGCTTCGCCAGCGCCAAAGTCGCGGTTGAAGCGGGCGGCGATGTCGCGCGACAGCTCCAGATGCTGTTTCTGATCCTCGCCCACAGGCACGTGGGTGGCCTTGTAGATCAATATGTCGGCGGCCTGCAGCACCGGATAGGTGAACAGGCCGACGCTGGCGCGCTCGGCGTCCTTGCCCGCCTTGTCCTTGAACTGGGTCATGCGCTCCAGCCAGCCCAGGCGCGCCACGCACTGGAAAATCCAGGCGAGCTCGGCATGGGCAGGGACTGCCGACTGGGCGAACACGGCGCTGCGGTTCGGGTCCACCCCGGCGGCGATATAGGCGGCGGCCGCGCTGCGCACGCGGCCCGGCAGATCGGCCGGGTCATGGGCCACGGTGATCGCGTGCATGTCCACCACGCAATAGAAACAGTCGGCCTGACCCTCCTGCAGGCGTACCCAGTGTTTCAGCGCGCCCAGATAATTGCCGATATGCAGCCCGCCTGTGGGCTGCATGCCCGACAGGATGCGTTCAGGGCCGGAATAGACGGGCAGGGCGTCGCTCATGGGGGATCCGATGTCTGGTCAGTCGCGAAGGAATAGGGCGCGGTGATAGCCTTGCGCCTCGCAAGGCTCAAGCGTGAACGGCTTGCCGGGTCAGGCCGGGTCCGGCTTGCGCCGCACCAGATCGCGCAGGTCTGAGGGTTGGAGCGCCCCGACAGCCAGCGCGGCGAGGCCATAGACGGCGGCGCCGAGCGCCACCACGGCGCCCAGCACGATCAGCTTGGCAGGATAGGCGCTCAGCGCCGGGACGAGGCCGGTGAGCCAGTCCGCGCCGGGTCCCGCCATGGCCCAGACCGCCGCGCCCATGACAGCCGCGGCGAGCAGCTGGCGCGGCAGGCGTGCAACAAGGCGCGCATCCAATTGCCACAGCCCGCGCGCCAGCAGGGTGCGCGCCAGCAGCGCCACATTGATCCAGCCCGCCACGCTGGTGGCGATGGCCAGACCCAAAAAGCCCATGCCACCGAAGAACAGAGTCACGGCCAGCAGAAAATTGACCGCCACCGACACCAGCGCGTAGCGCATGGGCGTGGCCGTGTCCTCGCGGGCAAAGAAGCCGGGCGCGAGCACCTTGATCAGGATGAAGGCGGGCAGGCCGGCCCCGTAGGCGATCAGGGCCAGCGCGGTATTGGCGGTGTCTTCGGATGTGAACTCGCCCCATTCAAACAATCCGCCGACCAGGAATTGCGGGATCACCAGAATGGCGGCCACGGCCGGCAGGGTCAGGGCCAGCGAGATTTCGATGGAGCGGTTCAGCGTGTACTGGCCGCCCGCCTCGTCCCCGGCACGCAGACGGCGGGCGAGATTGGGCAGCAGCGCCAGGCCCATGGCGATGCCGATCACGCCCAGAGGCAGCTGGAAGAGCCGCTCGGAATAATACAAATAGGACCGCGCGCTCTCCTCCAGCATGGAGATGGAGGAGGTGACCAGCACATTGATCTGGGTGGCACCCGCCGCCACCGCGCCGGGCACACCCAGCACGATCAGGCGCTTGACCCGGGGCGTCACGCGCGGCGCGCGCAGGGTGAGTTTCAGCCGCGCCCGCCGCGCAGCCAGCGCCAGCAGCGCCACCTGCATCACGCCGGACACCGTGACACCGATGGCCAGCCACAGCGCCAGCGCTTCGCGGTCGGCGAATTCGAACATCAAGACCACGATGAGGGCGAGATTGAACAGCATGGGCGCGCCCGCCGCGGTGGCGAAGCGGCCATGGGAATTGAGGCCACCACCGATCAGCGCCGTCACCGTCATGCACAGCAGATAGGGCATCATGATCTGCAACAGCAGGATGCCCAGCGCGAACAGGCCGGGATCATTGATCTGGCCGGGGAAGAAGACGTAGCCGATCCACGGTGCCAGCAGCTGAATGGCGACCACCACCAGAAGCGTGACGGTGGCCAGAACGCTCAGCGCTTCGCTGGCGAAGGCATCGGCTTCTTCCCTGCCCTTGCCCTCCAGCTCGCGCGCATAAAGCGGCACGAAGGCGGCGTTGAACGCGCCCTCGGCCAGCACCCGGCGGAAGGTGTTGGGGATGACCAGCGCCTGGAAGAACACGTCGGCCACCGGCCCGGCACCGAGACGCCCGGCCATCAGGCTTTCGCGGGCGAGGCCCAGAATGCGGCTGGCCAACGTAAAGGCGCTCACGACGCCCAGATTGCGAAACAGCCTCATCGCCCGGCGCTCGCCGGAATGGGCGCGGGGCCTGCGCCGGATGGGGTCCCCAGCGCCGCTTCCGCTTCAGCGAGCACCGCTTCCAGTGCCTGGGTGATGGTTTCGAGCAGAGCCGGATCATCGGGCTTTGCGCCCTTGCAGGTGACGTAGAATGTGTCCACGGCGCGCTGGCCGTAGCCGTCAATGCGCGCGGCCTGCAGTGACAGGCCCAGCCCCGTCAGCGTGTGCGCCAGCGCGTGCAGAAGACCCGGACGGTCGCGGCCCGAGGCTTCAATGACCAGCGCATTGTCAGCGGCTTCAAGGTCCAGCTTCACGTAGGGGCTTACCGCAAACGCTGCCTCGCGCCGGCGCAGGGGCTGGACGGGCAGGCGCCAGTCGGCGGCCAGCCCGTCGCGCGCGGCGGTTTCCACCGCGTCCTTGAGGCGCGAGCGTGCGCGGGGATCGGACCAGCCGAAGGGGCGTCCGCCGCCCTCCTGGACGAAGAACACGTCGAACGCCTGCCCGCCATGGGTGGTGGCGACCTGGGCGCCGACCACATTGGCGCCTTCGCGCGCCAGCGCGCCGGCGATGTCGGCGAACAGGCCGTCGCGGTCGGGTGCCAGCACCATCACCTCACAGGCCGAGCGGCGCTTGTCGATGCGCACGCCCGCGGCGATATCGCGGCCCATGGCGGCGCTGGCGCGGACAAACGCCGCGTGACGCAGCCGGTCGCTCTCGGCGAAGGCCAGCCAGTAGGGGTCATCCATCTCGCCGATCCAGCGCTGCGCAAAGTCCGCGTCGAACCGGCCCACCACAGACCGGAAGGCTGCGCGGGCGGCATCCGCGCGGGCGGCCAGGCGCGCGCGGGCCGCGTCCTCGCCGCGCTCCCCGCCCTCGGCCAGTACGGCGGCGGTGGCCTGATAGAGATCGCGCAGAAGCTGGGCTTTCCAGCCATTCCACACACCCGGACCCACGGCGCGGATGTCCACCACGGTCAATATGGTCAGTAGCCGCAAGCGCTCCAGCGTGCCGCACAGGCGCGCGAAATCCAGCACGGTGCGTGGATCGGAAATATCGCGCCGCTGGGCCGCGTCGCTCATTTCAAGGTGGTTGGCGATCAGCCAGGCGGTGAGCTCCACCTCGTTCTCGTCCAGCCCCAGGCGCGGGCCGGCAACCCGCGCATTGGCGGCGCCCTCCACGCACTGGTCGCCCTTGCCCTTGCCGGTATCGTGCAGCAACACGGCCAGATGCAGCGCCCGGCGCGACGAGATTTTCTGCGCCAGGCTGGTGGCCAGCGGGTGATCGCCTGCCAGCTTGCCTTGCTCGATCAGACGCAACAGGCCCAGCGCGTTGAGCGTATGCTCGTCCACGGTGAAGCGGTGATACATGTTGAACTGGGTGCGCGCGACAATATCGCCGAACTCCGGGATATAGGCACCCAGCAGACCCGCCTCGGTCATGGCGCGCAGGGTCATGCGCGGATCCTCGGCGTCCAGCAGCACCGCAAAGAAGCTGCGCGCGGCGCGCGGATCGCTGCGCAAGGCGTCGTCGATCAGGCGCAGGGACTGGCCGATGCGCGCCACCGCGTCGGGGTGCAGATCGTAATGGCGCGCCGCCGCTGCTTCGAACAGGCGCAGCATCATCACCGGATCGGATTCAATCGCCGCCGGGTCGGCAAAGCACAGCCGCCCTGCGCGCAGGGTGAAGCCTTCCTCGGCCAGGCCTTCGGCGTCCGCCATGCCGTCGGACGGCAGGAAGCGCCCGGCGGCGCCCGGCGCGTCTTTCAGCTCATCGGCCTCCAGCTTGGCGCAGACCAGGCGGGTCAGTGCGCCCACATCGATGGCTTTGAGAAAATAGTCGCGCATGAAGGCTTCCACCCCCAGCGCATCGGCGCGGTCGTCATAGCCCATGCGCACGGCCACGCCGGGCTGCATGTCAAAGCTCAGCCGGTCGTCCTTGCGCCCGACCAGCGCATGCAGGTGAAAGCGCACAGTCCAGAAGAAGTCGGCGGCATTGAGATAGCGCTCCACATCAGTGACGGACAAAAGCCCGACCGCCACCCAGCGCTCCATGGCGTCAGCGCCGTAGAGCACCTGGGCCAGCCAGCGCACGGTCTGCAGATCGCGCAGGGCACCCTTGCCGTCCTTGATATGAGGTTCGACCGCATAGCGGCTGTCGCCCTGGCGGTCGACGCGGGCATCGCGCTCGGTCAGCTTGGCGGCAGCGAAGGCACCGGCGCGCTCGCCCAGCAATTCCTCCTCGAACGCGCTCAGCAGCTTGCGCACCAGCCGCACATCGCCGGTCAGGCTGCGGATATCCAGAAGCGCTGTGCGTTCAGAGACATCGTCGCGCGCCAGCGCAATCGCCTCCTTCACCGTGCGGATGGCACCGCCACCCACCGGCAGTCCGCTATCCCACAGGGCATAGAGCGTGCGCTCGACGATCAGCGTGGCGTGTTCGGGGGCGGGATCATCGACCAGGAATAACAGATCGATATCACTGTGCGGGGCCAGTTCGCCCGCGCCATATCCACCCACGGCGCACAGGGCCAGCCCCGGCGTGCGCGCGCCCTGATCAGTCAGATCGCTGGCGATGGAATCATACAGCGCGCGCAGCACGGCATTCATCACGCCCGACAGGGTCCGTGCTGCCTCCAGCCCGCCACTGGCGCCCTGGAGCCGGGACTCGGCAAGGGCGCGCCCGCGGGTGAGATAGGCTTTCAGCTTGGCCAAAGCCGCCTGACGCTCCGCCGGCTGATCCCAGCCATTGCGCGTGCACGCGGCAAGCTCTGCGCGCAGGCGCAGGCCGTCAAGCGAGGCAGGAAGGGAGGTGGGCCGGATCATGGGCCCTGTTCTACGCCAGCGCCCCCCGTCCTGTCAGCGCTCTTCCACCTCGACCACCAGCGCCTCGCTGGCGGGCACCTGGCCGCGCACCAGCGACTGGTACGCACCCAAAGCCTCCGCCCCGCCGGTGAGGCTGCGCCAGGCCAGGAGGTCATCGGCTGCGGCGACAAACTGCGACCAGGCTTCGCCCTGGCGTTTGGCGAATCCGTCCGGTCCCCACTCGGCGATGCGGTCGCGGGCATGGTCGGGCGCGAAGAAAAAGGCGGGTCTGGGTCCGGGCAGATCAGATGCGGGCGCGCTGTCATCCCAATGGGCACCGCCGACGCGGATATTGGCTTTCAGATTGTCGCCGAAACGCCCGTGCAGCGCCCGGTTCACATCCGCCGCCCCGGCGAAATCAACGATCAACCGGGCAGGGGCGGGGTCCATGGCGGCGATGCCGTCGTAATCGGTGATGTCGTCATACAGCCCCGACGCCTCCACAAAGGCCGCATTGCGTGCCGCGGTCAGCGCCTCGATGCGCAGGCCGTCTGGCCGGCTGCGTCCCAAAAGGAAGGCGAGCGCCAGGGCGGTCTTGCTGGATGCGCTGGTCAGGGTGATGCGCTGCGCGCCGGCAAAGCCGGTGTCGCGCAAATGCGCGTCGATCAGGAAGGAGGTGAGAAACAAGGGCTGCAGCACCATTTGTGCGGCCTCGCGCTGCGGGTCATAGGCCGGGTCGGCGGCGCAGCGCACATAGCGGTTATACACAGCCGGCAGGGCGGAGCGGTGGTCTGCCGCATCGATGAAGCTGTCGGGGCGGATCTTGCCGGGGGTGACCACCAGCTCGCTGGCAGCGGGGAAATAGCCATAGACGCGCTCGCCCACGTCCAGCCCTGGTGCACGGCTTTCGGTCACCTGCGCAAAGCCCCACACCGGCAGGCGCCCGCGCCCGTCCGGGCCGGGGAAGAAGCGCCAATAGCCCATGGCCTGGCCGAAGGCTGCATAGGTGATGTTGTTGGCGGTCAGCGCAAAGCGGCGCACGGCCAGGCGGGCTTCGCCGTGTTCAAGCGCGCGCGCCCCGGCCTCCACAATGGCGGCGTCCGTGATGTTGACTTGATCAATGCTCAGCGCCCAGCCCATGGCCCGCGTCTCCTTCAGCGTGAGGATATTCAGTGATGCAGATGATCGTCCGGCCGGTCATCGGGTGACCAGTGGCGCAGCACGTCCGGGTCCGGGGTGCCATAGTCTTCGGGCAGGTCCGGGCAGGGCGCGCTTTTGAGGACGTCGCGGATGATCGCCAGGCGCGCCGCGCGCTTGTCATCGGCGTTCACCACGCGCCAGGCGACCGGGTCGCCGGTGACGGCCAACATGGTGTTGCGCGCCTTGGAATAGGCGTCAAATTTCTTCAGGGCGACGGCGTCCACAGGCGAGATTTTCCACGATTTGAGCGGATTGACCCAGCGGTCCTCCAGCCGCTGCGCCTGCTCGGCGCGCGACAGGTCGAGATAGTATTTCAGGAGCACCAGCCCGTCATTGACCAGAATCTGCTCGAACGGCCCGACATTTTGCAGGAAGGCCTTGTGCTGGGCGGGAGTGCAGAATCCCATCACCGGCTCAACGCCGGCACGGTTGTACCAGGAGCGGTTGAACAGCACGGTTTCGCCGCCCGCCGGCAAATGCTCGGTCCAGCGCTGGAAATACCAGCTCGACCGGTCGCGCTCGGTGGGCTTGCCCAGCGCCACCACACGGGTGTCGCGCGGCGATTGATGCTGGACGATGCGCTTGATCACCCCGTCCTTGCCCGCCGAGTCGCGCCCCTCCAGAATGATCAGAAGGCGCGCCTCGGTGGCGATCAGATGGCGTTGCAGCGCCACGAGTCCGATCTGGAGCCGGGTCAGCTCGCTTTTGTAGAATGTCTTGTCCATCGCCGGTCACACTGCGCCTGTGTGCGCCTCAAGTCGAGGCCGGGGCACTGCGCCGCCTTTCCAAACCGTCATATCATGTTGCCTTGTGCGGCGCGTAGGTTGGGCTAAACAAGCGTGCTCCGGCCCCAGCGGACGAGCCCGCCATGTCACTCCATGCGATTGAAACCCGTGCCCTGTCGCGCCGTTTTGGCGAGAAGCGTGCTGTGGACGGCATCGATCTCGAGGTCCGCCGCGGCGAGATTTTCGCCGTGCTCGGCCCCAATGGCGCGGGCAAGACCACGCTGGTGCGCATGCTGGCGACGCTGCTGCGGCCCTCCGGCGGCAGCGCGCTGGTGCTGGGCCATGATATCGAGCGCGAGCCGCGCGAGGTGCGCCGCAAGATCAGCCTGACGGGCCAGTTCGCCTCGGTGGATGAAGACCTGACCGGGTATGAGAACCTCTTGCTGCTCGCGCGCCTGTCCGGTCTGAAAGGTGCTGACGCCAGGGGCCGGGCCATGGACCTGCTGGGCGCGTTTGATCTCGCTGACGCTGCGGGCAAGCAGGCAAAGGATTATTCCGGCGGCATGCGGCGCAAGCTCGATATCGCGTCCAGCCTGGTCCGCCGGCCCGAGCTGCTCTTCCTTGACGAGCCGACCACCGGGCTCGATCCGCGCTCGCGCAATCAGGTCTGGGACATCGTGCGCGGCCTGGCCGCCAGCGGCACGACCATCCTCCTGACCACGCAATACCTCGAAGAGGCTGACCAGCTGGCCGGGGAGATCGCCGTGGTCGATCATGGCCGCATCATTGCGCGCGGAACCAGCGCCGAGTTGAAAGCGACTGTCGGCGGGGGCGTATTGCAGATCAGCCTGACCCGTTCGGACCGGCGCGAGGACGCCTCCCGCCTGCTGGCCGGCATTCTGCACGGCGAGTTGCGCGCCGGCGGCAATGGCGCATCGCTGAGCGTGGACGTGTCTGATCCCGATGCGGGACTGGCGGCCCTGAGTGCCCTGTCGGCGGCGGGGATCACGCTGTCAGGCTACAGCCTCAGCCAGCCGAGCCTGGATGAAGTCTTCTTCGCCCTCACCGGACGCCCGCCGGAGGCGGAGGACGGGCCGGAAACCGGTCCAGACCTGAAGGCCGCGCCATGAGCGATGTGACAAAGCCCCTGGAGCGCACCGCGCAGGACGCGGTGCTCTCCGCCCCGGCCATGGCCGCCAGCCCGCCCCATGCGGTGTCGGTCAGCCTGACCTATGCCTGGCGGGCGCTTTTGAAGATCAAGCACATGCCCGAACAGCTGTTCGACGTGGTGGTGACCCCCATCATGTTCACGGTGATGTTCACCTATCTGTTCGGCGGCGCGCTGGCGGGGTCCACCGACGCCTATCTGCAATTCCTGTTGCCGGGCATTCTGGTGCAGACGATTGTGTTCACCTCGGTCTATACCGGGTTCACGCTCAATACCGACATTTCCAAAGGCGTGTTCGACCGCTTCCGCTCGCTGCCGGTATGGTCGCCGGGGCCGATCGCCGGGGCGATGCTGGCCGACGTGTTCCGTTTCACCGCCTCGGGCGTGATCGTCTTCATCATCGGCACGCTGATGGGCTACCGGCCCGAAGGCGGCTTCATCGCAGTGATCCCGGCCCTGTTGCTGCTCAATGCGTTCGCGCTGGGCTTTGGCTGGATATTCACCGCGCTCGCCCTGTCGGTGCGCACGCCGTCGACGGTGATGACGCTGGCCTGGCTGGTGCTGATGCCGTTGACCTTTGCGTCCAACATCTATGTCGATCCGGCCACCATGCCCGGCTGGCTTCAGTCGGTGGTGGCGGTGAATCCGGTCACCCTGCTGGTCACGGCGATTCGCGATGTCATGGCCGGAACGCCGGACCTGCGCGCCGTCCTGCTGGCCCTGCTGGCACCGGGCCTGATCGCGGCGGTGTTCGGTCCGATCACCATGTGGCTCTACCGCAAGGAGCGCTAGGGTGGTGCGGGGGCGCACCGGGCCCGCCTCAATGCTTGCGCCGCGCCCGCCTGACAGGCGATGGTGTGGCGATGCGATATCTTGGCCCTGCGCTTTTCACCCTCATCACCCTCATCGCCGCCGCCGCGGCGGGCTGGTTTGCGCTGACCCGCAATCCGGACGGCCTGTCCCTGCGTGATCTCGGTCAGACCGCGGGCGAGGCTTATGTGTTTGGCTATCCTCTGGTGCTGATGGAGGAGACGCGCGCGGTGATGCTGGCGCGGGTCGAGGCTGACGGCGAACCGGGCGGCGTCAACACGCTGCATCACCGTCGTGACCTGCCCCAGGCCGGGGATGATACGGTGGTGCGGCCCAATCTCGACACGCTCTATTCCATCGCCTGGCTCGATCTGTCTGACGGGCCTGCCGTGCTGCGCTGGCCGGACATGGGGGAGCGCTACTGGCTGCTCCAGGTGCTGGACGCCTGGACCGATGTGGCCGGCGCGCCGGGTTCGCGTACGGCGGGGTCCGGGCCGGGGCTGGCCTTCATTACCGGGCCGGACTGGGACGGGCCGGCCCTGCCGGGTGCCGTGCATGTGCGCGTCTCGACGCCCATGGCCTGGGTGATCGGGCGCATTGAGATCGCGCCGGGCGAAGACTTCGCCCCCGTCCATGCCCTGCAGGATGGCATATCGCTAGCCGCGCCTACGCCCTCGGCCCCGGCGCGGATAGGCGACACCGGCCTGCGCCCGCCCGATGCCGTGGAGGCGCTGGCGCCGGACGCATTCTTTGCCCGTCTGTCCGCGCTGATGGCACAGAACCCGGCCCGCGCGGACGATGCGCAGATGCGTGCACGCCTCGCCGCGCTGGGGGTTGATCGGGAGACCGGTACGCTGGACCGGAGCGGGTACGGCCTGTTGGCGCGCCGGGTGATAGGGCGCGGGGTGGCGGTGGCGCGCACACGGCTGGCCGAGGCCGACCGCCAGCCGCCCGGACCGGAGGGCTGGCGCACGCTGACCGAAGGGCTGGGCGATTACGCGACCAATTACGCCCTGCGCGCGGGCGTGGCGCATATCGGGCTGGGTGCCAATCTGGCGGCGGATGCGATTTATCCCAACGCATCGGTCGATCGCGACGGCCAGCCACTCCACAGCAGTCACACCTATATTCTGCGTTTCGAGCCCGGGGCCCTGCCGCCGGCGGACGCGTTCTGGTCGATCACCCTTTATGACGCCGACGGTTTTCTGCCCGAGGGTGCCGCCGGGCGCCATGCGCTCGGGGACCGGGACGATCTGACTTACGATTCCGACGGTGGGCTGACCATAAGGATTTCCACCGAACCGCCCGGGGCCTCGCCGGAATCCAACTGGCTGCCAGCCCCGCCGGACGCACCTTTCGCCCTGACGGCACGCCTGTACGTGCCCCGCGATCCGGCGCTCTCGGGCGAATGGACCATGCCGGGCGTGGAGCGGCGCTGAGGCCCGCGCTCTTGTAAGGCGTAGCGCGCGCGGGCAGGCTTGGCGTGTGATGATGCCCGTCCGCCCCGCAAAGGCCGCCATGACCGGATTCTGCATTGCCTGCCGGGCGGCCGTCCGGCTCATGGCGCTCGCCGCAACGGGGCTGCTTGGCGCGTGCGCAAGCGGCTCCCTGATCGACACGCGCCATGCCAGCGAGGCGCATGACAGCCGGGTGCGCTATATCATCGTGCATTACACGGCGGTGGATTTCGACGAGTCCCTGCGCCTGCTCTCCCGGACCGGGGTCTCCAGCCACTATCTCATCGACCGCGACCCCGCGCGCATTCACCGGCTGGTGCCCGAGCATCGGCGCGCGCGCCATGCCGGCGTCTCCAGCTGGCGCGGCGAGACCTATCTCAACACCGCCTCTATCGGGATCGAGATCGTCAATCGCGGCTATGACTGGGGCGCGCCGGACGACTGGGAGCCCTATGACGAGGCGCAGATCGCGGCCGCCGCCTGGCTAATCGCCGACATCGCGGCGCGCAACGAGATTCTCCCCCACCGCATTCTGGGCCATGCGGAGGTTTCGCCGGGACGCAAGTCTGATCCCGGGCCGTTGTTTCCGTGGCGGCGCCTGGCCTGGGCCGGGCTCATTCCGTGGCCGGACGAAACGAGACTGGAGGCGCTGACCGCGCAGTATCAGGAGGCGCTTCCCGACGCGGCCTGGCATCAGGCGCGCCTGCGCCGGCACGGCTACCCGATTCAGGAAACCGGCGCGTGGGACGAGCAGACCCGCACGGTGCTGAGCGTTTTCCAGATGCGCTTCCGCCCGGCTCGCCACGATGGCGTGACCGACGCTCAGACGGCGGCGCTGCTGGATCTGGCGACGGACCCGGACGGGTTGATGATCCGCGGCGCGGACGGGGTGTGGCGGGCATACCGGAGGCGGTGAAGCTGCCGGTGTTGATTTGTTGCGAGGCGGTCATGCGTTGCCGGAATTCTGCTTGCCGAACGTCTGCTGCGCTGCTCCAGTCTGCGCGTGGTGGCAGCGGAGTGCGGAGCATGGCCGGATCTGGATTTCATCTCGCGCGGCGCGGCCTGATCGGGGCCGTCGCTGCGTCGCTTGTCAGCCTTGGCGCTGCCGGCTGCGCGACCGTCCAGCGGTCCGATACGGCGAGCCTGCCTGGCTTCAGCACAGACGAGGAGCTGCGGGAGTTTCTGGCGCCCGGCGGCGATCTCATGGTCGCCGCGCGCGTCCCGCCGCCGCCCGCCCCGCCTCCACCGCCGTCAGCTCCGGCACCGCCGGGGGCTGCCCCGTCCGCCCCGGGGCCCTCCGCCGCGCCGCAGGAGAGCGTCACGGTGAGCGCCTCAGTTTCGACGGAGAACGATTCCATCACCAATGTGCAGGTCGCCGGGGTGGACGAGGGCGGGATCGTCAAGGTCAGCGGGGATTATCTGGTGATCTTGCGGCGCGGGCGGCTGTTCACCGTGTCAACGGCAGACGGGGATCTGCGCGCCGTGGACGCCATCGACGCCTACCCGCCCGGCGCCAGCGCGCGCTGGGACTGGTATGACGAAATGCTGGTGTCCGGCGATCTCATTGTCGTCATCGGCTACAGCTACCGGCGCGGCGGAACCGAGATCAACCGCTTCCGTCTGGCTGCGGACGGGACGCTGTCCTTCATCGATTCCCATCATCTCAGATCGGACGATTATTATTCCGATCGCAATTACGCCTCGCGCCTTATCGGCGACCGGCTCATCCTCTACGCGCCGCTGTCGTTCCAGTGGAATTCACGCGATGTGCTCGACGACATGCCGGGCCTGAGCCGCTGGACGCCCGACCGCGAGGGACCGCAATTTGAGCGCATCGCCAGCGCCAGCAACGTCTTCATCCCCGCCCCGCTGCGTGCCCAGAGTGCAGAATACGTTGAAGCCATGCACACCGTGACCCAGTGCGATCTGGCCGAGCCGGAACTGCGCTGCAAGGCCACAGTGGTGCTGGGGCCGGAGGCGCGCACCTTCTTTGTGTCAGGGGACTCTGTCTATGTCTGGCTGAACACTTACCGCAGGGTGGAGGATGACAGCCTCAGCTTCCTCGTCCGCATCCCGTTGGAGGCGGGGCCGCCCAGCGCCGTCGAGGTGAAAGGCGAGCCGCTCGATCAGTTCTCGTTCAACGCCAATACGGCCCAGAGCCGGATTGATGTGCTAGTCGCCGACGAGGGCTATGGCGATGCAATGTGGAACGCGGACCTGACGCGCGGACGCCCCGCCCTTCTGCGGCTGCCCCTCTCGCGGTTTGGCGATGGCGGCGGGGCGGCACCCGCCTCCGACTATCAGTTCCTGCCGGGCGACGAATACGCCTATCTCGACCGCAACCGGTTTGTCGGCGACCGGCTGCTCTACGCCCTCAGCCGCTGGCGGGATGGGAAAAGTGATTATTCCCTGGTCATCGTGCCGGTGGAGGGCGGTGAGCCGGTGGAGTTTGCCGTGCCTGAAGGCATCGACCGGATCGAGCCGGTGGGCCGCGACGCCGTCGTGGTCGGCGGCCGGGATGCAGCGGTCTTCCTCACCGTCGATCTGACTGACGCACAGCCCTCCATCATCGACCGGTATGTCGAGCGCGGTGCCCGCGAGGCGGAATCGCGCAGCCACGCCTTCTTCTACAATCCCGACACCGCCAGCCGGGATGGCGCGGATGGCCTGCTGGGCCTGCCCGTCATCAATCGCGGTGCCAGGGCAGCCGGTGCGGACATGCTGTTCCTGCGCCGGGATGCGCGCCGGCTGTCAGATTATGGACGGCTGGAATCCGAGGCGCCGGCGGGCGTGGATGATGGCTGTCAGGCGTCCTGCGTCGACTGGTATGGCGACGCCCGCCCGATCTTCCTGCGCGGCCGCGTGTTTGCACTGCTGGGCTATGAGCTGGTGGAAGGCGACGCCTCGGGCGCGCGCATTCGCGAGACGCGGCGCATCGATTACACGCCGCAGCCCGAGAGGCGGGCGGGGAAGTAGACGGAGCGGATCGGGGGTCGATAGGGCAGGGCTGTCTGCGGACGTCTGGAGCCGCCCCGGGCGTACAGTGCCGCAATGGCGCGCAACACCGTCGCGCGCCAGCCCATTCATCTCATTTCATCAATGGACAGCAAATAATGGAGCGGGCGATGAGATTCGAACTCACGACCCTCACCTTGGCAAGGTGATGCTCTACCCCTGAGCTACGCCCGCTCATATCCTGCGTGACAGGGCCCGGCCAGAGCCGGGAGGCGGGTATATCGCGCATCGCGCCAGGTTTGGCAAGCCCGCCTGTTCACAGCATAGGCAGTGCGGTGACGGGGCCTGGCAGGGCTTGCACGCGCCTGCCGGACAAGGCTAATCGGGAGATCATGACACACACGCCGCAACCGCCCGCCCCGCCGGTCAGCCGGGCTGATCTGTTCGCCTTTCTGGACGCGCTGGGTGTGGCGCACCGCACGGTGGACCATGCCCCGGTGTTCACGGTGGCCGAGGGTGAGGATATCAAGGCGGGCCTGCCCGGTGGGCATACCAAGAACCTGTTTTTGAAGGACAAGAAGGGCGCGCTTGTGCTGATCAGCGCGCTGCAATCGACAGACATTGCCCTCAACCAGCTGCACAAGGTGATCGGCGGGGCGCGCCTGTCGTTTGGATCGGCGGATTTGCTGGAAGAGGCGTTGGGCGTGACGCCGGGGTCCGTCACGGCGTTCGCGATCATCAATGACCCGGGCCATCGCGTGCGCTTCATCCTGGACAAGGCGCTGATGGACCATGACATCGTGAATTTCCATCCCTTGAAGAATGACGCCACCACGGCGCTGACCAGCGCGGACCTGCTCGGCTTTGTACGGGCGCTGGGACGCGAGCCGGAAGTGCTTGATCTGTCCGCGCTCGACGCTGCTTGAGGCTTGCATGCGCACGCGCGAGCGGCCACCTAGGGCGCAACGGTTTCGCCACATCAGTTCTGAGGAGCACACCCCATGGAGATTATTGGCGCCAGCGGCCAGAGCCCGGCCCAGCCCGCTGCGGGCGGTGATGACCTGATCCGCGAGGCGACGGACAAGAGCTTCATGGCCGATGTGATCGAGCCGTCCAAGACTGTGCCCGTGCTGGTGGATTTCTGGGCGCCCTGGTGTGGCCCGTGCCGCCAGCTGACCCCGGTGATCGAGGCCGCCGTGCGTGCTGCCAAGGGCGCGGTGAAGCTGGTCAAGATCAATATCGATGAAAACCCCGGCATTGCCGGCCAGCTGCGCATCCAGTCCATCCCCGCCGTGATCGCTTTCCAGAACGGCCAGCCGGTGGATGGGTTCATGGGTGCCTTGCCTGAAAGCCAGATCAAGCAGTTCATCGCGCGCCTGTCGGGCCAGGTGGATGGCGAGGCGGTGGAGGACCTGATCGCGCGTGCCCATGAGGCGATGACGGCGGGCGATGCGGGCGGTGCGGCGCAGGACTTCGCCCAGGCGCTGCAGATGGACAAGGAAAACCCCGAGGCGATCGCGGGCCTTGCGCGCCTCTATCTGTTGAGCGGGGACCCGGATCAGGCCAGGGCGCTGATCGACAGCGCGCCCGAGACCAGGAAATCCCACCCGGCCATCGCCGCCGTGCGCGCCTCCATGGAACTGGCCGGTGAGGTTGAGGGGGCCGATGATCTTGACGCGGCACAAGCGCGCGCGTCGAAAGCCGCCAACGATCCCGAAGCGCAGTTCGCGCTGGCCCGGGCGCGTCTGGCCGCGGGCGATATGGAGGGCTGCGTGGACGCGCTGCTTGCCTCCATCACGCTGGACCGCGAATGGAACGAGGCCGCCGCCCGCCAGCTTCTTCTGCGCGTGTTCGACGCCTCCGGACCCATGTCGGAGCTCGCCAAGTCCGGCCGCCGGCGGCTGTCGTCCATTCTGTTTGCGTGAGCAGCCCGGACAAGCAAACCCCGGTTCCGGAGGCCAAGCCAAGCCATGAGTGACGCAACAGACGATTTCGGCCCTGAAGAGCGCAAGGGCCGTGTGCTGGTGATCGCCGGATCGGACTCGTCGGGCGGGGCGGGCATCCAGGCAGACATCAAGACCGTGACGGCGCTGGGCGGCTATGCCGCCACGGCCATCACCGCATTGACGGTGCAGAACACGATGGGTGTCAGCGCGGTGCACCCCGTCCCCCTCGACATCATCACCGGCCAGATCGGCGCGGTGCTCGATGATATCGGCGCGGATGCGATCAAGACCGGCATGCTGGCCAGCGCAGACGTGATCGAGACGGTGGCCAGGGCGCTGGATGCGTCAAAGGCGCAGGCGATCCCGCTGATCGTCGATCCGGTGATGGTTGCGGCATCGGGCGACCGTCTGGTGGATGACAGCGCCCTGGCGGCGGTCAAGGCCGTGCTGGTCCCGCGCGCGGCGCTGATCACACCCAACATCCCCGAAGCCGAGGCGCTGACAGACCTGACCATCGAGGACCTGGACGGCCAGCGGGCCGCCGCTGAAGCGCTGCTCAAGGCGGGCGCGCGCGCGGTGCTGGTGAAGGGCGGGCATCTCGAGGGCGGCGACGTGATCGATCTTCTGCTCACCCGCAACGGCATGCGCCTGTTCACCCGTCCGCGCCTGCGCACCCGCCACACCCATGGTACGGGCTGCACGCTCGCGTCGGCTATTGCTGCACTGATGGGCCAAGGCCTGGCGCTGGACCGGGCGGTGGAGCAGGCCGGGGATTACCTGCACGAGGCGATCCGCCAGGCGCCGGGCTTTGGCAAGGGCTCAGGCCCGGTCCATCACGGCTGGACGGTGCAACGCAGCTTCGCCAGCGCGCCGGTACGCGAGGGGTAGGCGGGTCAGCCTGCCCGGCCGCAGACCCGGTCAGACCAGTCTGCAAAATCAGCCATGGCCTGCTCATAGCCCAGATCGTGCAGGGTCTCATGGCGCCCTTGCGGATCGAAGCGCATGGTCACATCGGTGAAGCGCGCCGCGCGCAGACGGGCCGCCAGCGTTTTCATGGCCGCGCCATTGTCCACCACCGGGTCCTGGCCGCCAGCGGCGAGATGGATGGGCAGATCGGCCGGCATCAGGCGCAGCGCGGCCTCGTCCTCGCCGCGCAGCGTGCCTTCGACCAGGTTGCGCCACATGGAGATGGAAGCCGGCCAGCCCGCCAGCGGGTCGGCGATATAGGCGTCCACCTCTTCGGGCAGGCGTGACAGCCAGTCATACCCGGTGCGCGCGCCTTTGATCTTGCGGCCCCACGCCTTGAAGGTCAGCGCCTCCATCCAGGTTGAGGGCGCGGTGGCTTTCTTGAACAAGGCTTCAAGGGACAGCACCGTGCGGATCAGATCTGCGCGCGAGCCCATGGCCAGATTGCTGTTCCAGACCGCCAGCCCGTCGACCGCGCCCTTGCGTGCCATGGCGTGGGTCATGGCGGTGACCCCGCCCATGGAGTGTCCAAACACGATCAGGGGCAGGCCTTCGAACCGGGCGCGCAGATGGTCCTCCACCGCACGGGAGTCCGCGACCACCCGGCTCCAGCCATCGCGCGCCGCGAACACGCCGCGCGGGGCGTCGGGCGCGATGGTCTCGCCGTGGCCGCGCTGGTCCTGCACCCCCACATGATAGCCGCGCGCGCTGAGGAATTCTGCGAAGCGCTGATAGCGCCCGGAATGCTCGGCCAGACCGTGATGGATCTGCATGATCCCGCGGGCCTCACCCTGCGCCTGGGCCACCCGCAGGCGGATATGTGCGCCGGTCGGGCTCTCGAGGGTTTCAGCCTGGAAGCTCATGGAAAGGCGTTCTCCTGCGCGCGTCAAACGGTTAGCGTTGCGCTGTGCAGCATAACCGCGCCGGGGGAGGACGTCATGGCTGAAACCGCATTGCTCGCCATTGATCAGGGCACGACTTCCAGCCGGGCGCTGGCGTTTGACCTGACCGGACACGTGATCGCCACAGCCCAGGAGGAGTTCGCCCAAGGGTATCCGCGGCCGGGCTGGGTGGAGCATGATCCCGAAGTGATCTGGGCCACGGTGCTGTCCACTGCGCGCAAGGCGTTCAGCGCCGCAGAGGATCAGGGATACCGGATCGCGGCTCTGGGCGTGACCAATCAGCGCGAGACCACTTTGGTTTGGGACCGGGTCAGCGGACGGCCCATTCACAACGCTATCGTCTGGCAGGACCGGCGCACGGCGCAATCCTGCGCCCGGCTGCGCGCGGACGGGGCCGAGGAGATGGTGGCCGAACGCGCCGGACTGGTGCTTGATCCGTATTTCTCCGCCACGAAGCTGGCGTGGATTCTCGACACCGTCCCCGGCGCGCGGGCGCGGGCGGAGGCGGGCGAGCTGGCGTTCGGGACGGTGGAGAGCTTCCTGATCTGGCGTCTCACCGGCGGCCGGGTCCATGTCAGCGACGCCACCAATGCCAGCCGGACCAGCCTCTACAATCTGGCGCAAGGCGATTGGGATGATGAACTGCTGCGCCTGTTCGCCATTCCGCGCGCCGTGCTGCCAGAAGTCGCCGATTGCGCCGGCCTCTATGCAGACACCGATCCTGTGATCTTCGCCAGACCCGTGCCGATCAGCGGTGCTGCAGGTGACCAGCAGGCCGCCGCTATCGGTCAGGCCTGCCTCAAGCCTGGCGAGATGAAGTCCACCTACGGGACGGGGGCTTTCATGCTGGTCAATACCGGCGTCGCGCCGGTGCGGTCCCGCGCGCGCCTGCTGGCCACCACAGCCTGGCGCCTCGGCGGGCGGTCATCCTTTGCGCTGGAGGGCTCGGTGCTGTCGGCGGGTGCCACCATCCAGTGGCTGCGTGACGGGCTGGGCCTGATCGCGCGGGCCTCGGAAGCGGCCAGCCTGGCTGCCGGGGCCGATCCGGACAGCGGGGTGTATCTCGTGCCGGCGTTCTCCGGCCTCGGCGCGCCGCACTGGGACCCGGACGCGCGCGGCATCATCACCGGTCTGACGCGCGGATCGGGCAAGGCGGAAATTGCGCGCGCGGCGCTCGACAGCGTCGCCTACCAGACCCGCGATCTGCTGGCGGCCATGGAGGCAGACGGCGTCAATGTCAGCACCTTGAAAGTCGATGGAGGCATGGCGCGCGACGCGGGCTTCCTGCAGCGCCTGTCGGATTTATGCGCGGTGGAGACTGTGCGCCCGGTCAATACCGAGTCCACCGCCTGGGGCGCGGCGTTTCTGGCGGGCCTGGGCGTGGGACTGTTCACCTCAATCGAGGATGCGCGCGCGCTCTGGCGCGCCGACCGCACATTCCGCCCCGAACTTGACGCCGCCGCCCGTGCGCGGCTGCTGGCGGGCTGGGACATGGCGGTAAAGCGGGCGCTGGGGTAGGCGCTATACCCGCTTGCTGACGGCAATCGCGGTGTGGCAGCCGGCCTGGATGAGGGCGGAGAGGATGGCATAGCCCGGCGCCTCGCGCGCGCCTTCGTCCACGGCAAGATTCTTGTGAGCGACTTCCTCGTCGCGGAAGCGCGTCATGCGCTCGACCAGCTCGGTCTCGCCCATGGCGTGGAGCTGCGCGATCTGCTCGTTATAGTGCTCTTCGATCACCGTCTCGACCGCTTCGGTACAGGCGTGGGCGGCGCGTTCGCCCATCAGGGCGGTGACGGCACCCAGGGCAAACCCGGCGGCGTTCCAGGCGGGTGCCAGCAGGGTCGGGCGCGCGCGCCCGGCGCGGATATCGCCGTCAAAGGCATCGAGATGATGCTGCTCGTCCGCCTCCATCTCGCGCAGCTGACGGGCGATGCGCGAGGTGGCGCGGTTCGATCCGAACACCGCGCGCTGGCCTTTGTAGATGCGCACCGCGCCGTATTCGCCGGCATGGTCCACGCGCAGCATCGCCGCGATGGCGCGCGGATCGCGGGCGGGCCCCGGACGGCGGACAGTGCGGCGAGCGGTGTTGCTGCCGGCGCGGTGTTCAGACGGTGCGCTCATGATGCGCTCCTTGCGGGCTTGCGAAACAGGACAATGAGGGAGATAGCGCACAGCGCGCCGCTGAAAAGCGCATTGTACCCGGCCATGGAAATCCCCAAGAGCGACCAGTAGACCTCGTCGCAGGCGACCAGAACCTGAGGCGCGTCCATCTGGGCCATCAGACCCTCCAGCGTCACCCCTGTCATGTCTGCGGCGGGGCAGCGTGTATCCAGAAGGCCATATTCCAGACCGGCATGGCGCACGGCGCGCCACGCGGCAAAGGCGAACAACCCCGCCATCAGCACCGATCCGGCGCGCACCGGCAGGGCGGGCAGGGCCGGGCCGAAGCGGTAGAGCGCGAACAGGGCGATCCCGGCGATCAGCGGCCAGACATGGGCCCAGCGCTGGTCTATGCACAGCGGACAGGGTGGCAGACCGCCGAATATCTCGAACGCAAACGCGCCCGCCAGCAGTGCGCCGGACCCAGCCGCGCCCAGCAGCGGCCAGACATCCGGACGCAAGGCCTGGTTAACAAGGCGCAAGGCAGGAAGGGCCGGAGTGTCCATCGCTCCGACCCTAGCGGGTTCATCGCCCGCCGTGGAGGGGGCGCGGTGCCGCAGGATTCGCCAGAGCGCGATTCCGGCCAGTACCATCGCGCCGGTTCCGGCAGCCAGGACATGGGGATTGTTCACGCCCCAACCCGCAGCAGCCCGCAAGGCGTCGCCCAGCAGGTCCAGAAATGCCAGCCCGAACAGCGCAAAACCGACGGCCAGAAGGGTGATCCAGCCCAGTCCCAGCAACAGCCCGGCCAGCAGAACCAGCCCGTCGCGGGTGATCAGGCCAATGGCGGCGATGGCGATGGCGATGCCCGGCGTGGTGTTGGTGGCCGGCAGCGGCACCAGGATGGACGCGCAGAACAGGACAAACAGGGCCCCGGTGACCCGCTCGCCGATGGGTCCGGTCAGCGCGCTCAGGCGCGGGCGGGCCAGCATCTCGATCCAGCCAAACCATTTGCGGGCCCCTTGCGCCGCGCGCTGAAGCGCCGGCTGGCTCAGGCGCCGCGCGCCGAGCCGGGCGGGCAGCCAGGGCTGGTCACGCCCGGCTGCCATCTGCAGGGCCAGCGCCATCATGGGCAGGGCAACAATCTGTGGCACGCCATAGAGGAAGGGAATGCAGACCGGAATCGCCAGGACAAACAGCATCACCCCGAAGGCGCGCTCGGAAAGGCGGGCGCCCAGCTCTGACAGACTCAAACCCTCCGGCGGCGCTTCGGCCGCGATGACCTCCAGCGCTGCGATCAGGCCACGCCTCGGCGCGGCATTGCCGGGCGAGGCGTCAGTTGAAGCGTCTGGGCCGGACATGGCAATTCCTGGGCGGGCGCGGAGGCAGGGTCTCACCGATAGGCTTGAATGGCCGGTACAATCAAGTGTGTGCGCGGTGCCCGCGCCTCTTCACACCGCGCACAGATTGAGGCATGGAATGGGTTCAGGCGTCGACATGCGCGGGCGTGGCGGAACTGGTAGACGCAGGGGACTCAAAATCCCCCGTGCGAGAGCACTTGTCGGTTCGAGTCCGACCGCCCGTACCATCATCTCTCAAGCCCATACTTGAAATTCACTCACGGTTCAGCCCGCGCCGGGCTATGCTCACCTCTCAGCGCTCTGCTGGAAGGAGACGCGTGATGAAGTTTGTGGCTGATCTGTTCCGCCCGATCCTGACCCTTGTCGTCACAGTGCTGGCGGGGGCGTTTCTGGTATCGGTGTTCTGGCCGGCCGCCGATATCTGGATCACTGATATGGTCCCGGCCTGGGGTCATGTGTCGCCTGCCATCGAGCAGTGCCGCGCGTGGCTGGGCATCCATCAGCCCGTGGAAGACACACCCTGGTGGCGCTTCTGGAGCTAGAGTTCAGCCTGACGTGCCGGCCCAGCCGGGGAAGAGGCGCGTGAATGCGCCTCCGGCTGCCGCCAGCGCGTCCGGCGTGCCGCGTTCGATGACGCGGCCCTGATCCATAACCGCCACCTCGTTCACCAGCGCCAGCAGGCGCGGGCGGTGCGTGACGATAAGGGCGGAGCGGCGCGCGTCCTGATCCAGCCAGCGCCCCAGGCTCGCAGCGATCTCGGCCTCGTTGGCGGCGTCCAGACCTTCGGTCGGCTCATCCAGCAGCAGGACCGGCGCGCCGCGCAAGTATGCGCGCGCCAATACCAGGCGGCGTGCCTGTCCGCCCGAGACCAGAGCGCCCTGTTCGCCGATCCAGGTTTCCAGCCCCTCAGGCAGATCACGCACGAAACCGTCCGCGCTGGCCAGCGCCAGCGCCGCCCACAGCGCGGCGTCATCGGCATCGGGACTGGCCAGGCGCAGGTTTTCCGCCACTGTGCCGGACAGCAGCTCGGCGCGTTGACCGGCCAGAGCGAGGCGCGCGCGTGCCGCGCCGGGATCAAGCGTGGCCAGAGAAGCGCCGCCGAGGCGCACCGTCCCGCCCTGGGGGGCGTAGAAGCCCAGGGCCAGCCGGATCAGCGAGGACTTGCCTGCGCCGGACGACCCCACGACGGCGACCCGTGCGCCTTCGGGCAGCGCCAGATCCAGCCCGTCCAGTGCCGGATGATCCGCGCCGGGATAGGTAAAGCCCACGTCCTCGAATGACAGATCATGCCCGGCGGGTGCCGGGACGGGATGCAAGGGGCGGGTGCTGGCCGGTGCCATTTCGGCAAGGGCGCGCATGCGCCGGGCCGCCGCACGGGTCTGGCCCAGCTGTTCGCCCGCCTGCACCATGGGCGCGGCGGTTTCGAACAGGGCAAATCCGGCAAAACCGGCCAGCGCGGCGATGGCGGGATCGGCCCCGCCGGCGTGGGCGGCGGCGAAGCCGGCGACAAGGGCGATGGGTGCAGCCAATCCCAGCACCGCACCATGAAAGCGTCCCTGCGCGGCCAAAGCGCGCTGGGCATTGATCCAGTCCCGGCTGGCGGCCTCCAGCCGGTCGATGATCCGGGTTTCTGCGCCGCCAGCCTTGAGGTCCGCCAGGCCTGCGGCGAGATCGGCGGCTTCGGCGCGCGCCCCGGCGCTGGCGCTGATGACTGCAGCCCCTGGTGCCTCGCCGCTGCGCGCGGCGATGATGGGCAGCAAGACTGCCGCAAACGCATAGACGCCCAGCACCGCTGGCAAAGCAGAGGGCGCAGTGAGCGCCAACAGGACGCATGCCCCGGCCACGACCGCCAGTGCGGCGGCGACAGGGGTGAGCAGACGCATGAACAGGCCGTCCAGTGCGTCCACATCGCGGGTGACGCGCGCGAGGAGATCGCCGCTGCGCATGCCGGTCAGCGGCCCCGGCGCCAGCGGCGTGGCGGCGTCGAACACCCACAGGCGCAATCGGGCGATGGAGCGGAAGGCACCGTCATGGCTGGCCAAGCGCTCCAGATAGCGCAGCACCGGGCGCATCAGGGCGAGCGCGCGCAAGCCTCCGCCGCCGATCAGGGCGCCAAACGCCAGCCCGGCACCGCCGGCCGCGGCAGAGGACACCCATCCGGCCAGCGAAAACAGGGCGAGCCCGGCCAGCGCCGCCAGCATGGCGAACACGGCACCCAGGGCGAGCCGGAACCGGTCCTCGCGGGCAAGGGCGAGAAAGTAGATGAGGTCCTTCATGCCGCCTGCGCCCGCACTTGAAGGCTGACCACATGGCGGCAGGCCGCGCGCACGGCGGGCGAGTGGGTGGCGATGATCACCGTGCGTCCGCGCGCGGCGCTGGCAAGTGCTTCCACAAAGCGCTGCTCGTTCTCGCCGTCGAGATGGGCGGTGGGCTCATCCAGCAGGATCAGCTTGCGGTCTGCGGCCAGGGCGCGCGCCAAGGCGATGCGCTGGGCTTGACCGCCAGATACGCCCGCGCCCTGTTCGCCCAGCCGCGTGTCGAGCCCGTCGGGCAGGCTGGCCGCAAATTCCATCACTCCGGCAGCTTCGGCGGCGGCGAGGATGGCGGCTTCGGGCAAGCCAGGATCAAACAGGGCGATATTCTCCCGCACACTGCCATGGAACAGGCGGGCGCGCTGCCCCACCCAGCCCGCAGCCCCGGCCAGCGGCGCAGCCAGGGGGCGGTCATCGAGACGGATCTCGCCGCCCGTGAGCGGGGCGTAGCCCATCAGGAGCTTCAGTGCCGTGGATTTGCCTACCCCCGAGGGGCCCCAGAGCGCGGTGATCTCGCCAGCCGGGGCGGTAAAGCTCAGTGGGGCGAGGCCCTCGCGTCCGCCGGGATAGCGGCAGGCGGCGTTGATGAAGCGCACCTGAGGGGCCGATGTCATCACGGGCGCAGGGCGCGCGGTGCCGGCACCCGCGTCATCTTCAAACAAAGGGGCCAGCGCCTCGGCGGCGGCTTCGGCGTCCGCGCGGTCATGATAGGCAGCGGCAACGCGCCGGAAGGGCATGTAGACTTCGGGCGCCAAAAGCAGTGCGAACAGGCCGGCCTGCGCGCTGACGCCGGCACCGATTGCGAACGGCCAGGCACCGCTGAGCGCCAGTGCAGTCTGGATCGCCACGCCGGCGGTCGCGGTGGCGGCGATCAGCTCCAGCGCGCCTGATGACAGGAAGGCGGCGCGCAAGATCGCCATGGTGCGCAGGCGGAAGGCCTCGGCGGCGCTGGCGAGACCGGCACGTTCTCGCGCCGCGGCGTCAAACGCATTGAGGGTTTCCAGCGCCTGGAGCCGGTCATTGAAGCGCCCCGCCATGCGCCGCAGCGTATCCATCTGACCGCGTGCCGCAGCGGCGGCGCCCATGCCGGTCAGCGCCAGCGCCAGAACCAGGACCGGGGCGCTCGCCAGATAGATCAACCCCGCTGCCGGGCTTGCCCATAGCGCCAGACCCGCCAGCATCAGCGGCACCGGCGCGGCCAGTCGCGACACCGGCAGGAAGCGTGAGAAATAGCCGTCGAGTTTCTCCACCCCCTCGATCAGGGCGGCGGACAAGGTCCCGCTATCGTGACGTTCGGTGAAGCCCGGACCGCGTGCAGCCAGCGCATCGGCGGCGGCGCGGCGCACATGGGCGCGTACCCGGGCACCCGCCTCGAACCCGGCGCGCGCCTCGCCCCACTGAACGCCGGCGCGCAGGGCCGCAAAGCCTGCTGCCAAGCCCGCCCAGATCCAAGGCGAATCGCCGGCGATCAGGGCTGCGACCGCGCCGGCGGCGCACCAGGCAAAGCCCGCATAGAACAGCGCTTGAGCCAGTCCCAGCGCCGATCCCAGCCAGGACAGGCCCGCCGAACTGCGGCCCCAACGGGACAACAGTGCGGCGTAGACGCGCCGCGCTTTCGCAGCGGCGTCAGCCGGGGACGGGAGGGAAGCGGTGAGCGTCTCTGCCATGCGCCTTCGCGCCTCGATTGCGCGCCGGGCGGGGAGCGCGCGGCGATCACGAAAGAGGCGGTATAAACGAAATGCACCGCCGGGTGCCAAGCCCTTGCAGGCAGGGCGTGGGAAAATGTCACGCGGCCGACCGGCCGAGGAGGAGGAAAACGGTCCGGTCAGTCCACCAGGACGGGCGCCCGCGGGCGCTGGTCCTCGCCGAAGCGCTGAACACCGACGGGACCCTTCCAGAGCTTGGTCAGACGCTTCAGCTCCTCGCCGGTCACCGGCTGTGTCGTGCCGTGGATGAACCAGCGCCCGAGCTCGTCGCGGACCGGGACCAGTGTGCTACGGAAATGCAGCGGTTCGGCTGTGGCGCGGGCATGCGCGGACCAAACCACATCCATCAGCGTCAGGCGGCCTTCAAAACCGCCTCTTTCTATCAGCGTGTTGACGCCGGCGCACACCTCGGGGGTACCACCCGGATCCAGGGCAGCGCCAACTTCCAGTGCCGGGGCACCCGGTGCCAGCGCGCCGCTGAGTGCGAGCGCCGCATCGCTGGCCGCTTCCACCCAAAGGGCGCCGTCGCGCAGGCTGAGCAGATACATCACGTGCGGGGAATACTCGACGACGGCTTTGAAGGAATCGAAGACGGGGCGGTGTTCGGGTGCTGTCAGAATGGCGCGCAGGCGCGCTTCGACCGCGTTTGACGGGCGCTGCACGCCGCCCTCCAGGCGCGAGATATAGGCCTGGCTCACCCCGAGAAGGTCGGCGGCGGCCGCTTGCTTGAGATTGTTGCGCGCGCGGAAGGCCCGCAATTCATTGCCCCAGTCCATTGATCCTGAAAGCCCTTTTTAGAGATGAGCCATAAAAGACTACGGCATAACCCTAGCAGGAATGGGTTTGCCATGTATAAATTATGCACAGGCTCACTGACCATGTTCAATAAAATGCTGTGCGCGCACGCTGCGCTCAGGGTGCCGCGGCGTTCTTGACCCCCGCCACCCTCGCCGTACTGTCCCGTCAAAGCACGCGCCGGCAGAGCGCGCCGCGCTCCGGGAGGGATAAATCATGGGTCTGATCACGGCGATCCGCCGCGAATTGTTCTACATCACCGAATTGCGCCGCCTCTTGGGCGCGCTGGGCTCCATCACGCCGGATTCGGAAACCCTGACCCCCGACCTTCTTGAGGCGAGTGTGGATGCCCACGCCAGCCGGACCGCCTTTCTGGATGAGGACAATCGCCAGATCACCTATGCCGAGTTTGACGCCTATGCGAACCGGGTGGCCAACTGGGCTGTGGAGACGGGCGTCGAGCCGGGCGGCACGGTGGCGCTGTATATGGGCAACCGGTGGGAATATGTGGCGGCCTGGTACGGGTTGACCAAGGTGGGTGTCATCGCCGCCCTGCTCAATAACCAGGTGCAGGGCCAGGCGCTGGCTCATGGCGTGACCATCGCGGGCGCGGACCACCTGATCGTCGAGGGCGCGCTGGCAGGCCAGTATCTGACGGCGCGCGACGCGCTGGACGGCAAGACAAAGGTCTGGGTCAGTGACGGCGCGCAGGGCGAGATTGCCGGCTCGGCCGATTTTGATGCGGCGCTGGTCGCGGTGTCCGCTGCCCGTCCGGACCGGTCGCGACGGGCGCATCTGCGCGCCAAGGACGCGTGCCTGAAAATGTACACCTCGGGCACCACCGGCCTGCCCAAGGCGGCGATCGTGGCCCACACCCGCGCGCTTTACTATCTGCAGGTGTTCGGCGTGGCGGCGAAGGCGAAGAAGACCGACCGGATGATGATGGTTCTGCCCATGTATCACGCTACGGGCGGGCTGTGCGGGGTCGGCGCGGGCCTGTCGTTTGGCGGCGCGGTGATCGTGCGGCGCAAGTTTTCCGCCAGCCGGTTCTGGGCCGATGCGGCCGAGACCAAAGCCACAATGTTCATGTATGTCGGCGAGCTGTGCCGGTTTCTGGTCGCCGCCGATCCGTCACCGGAGGAGAAGAAGCACAAGATCCGCGTGGCCATCGGCAACGGGCTACGCCCCGATGTCTGGCCGCGCTTTGTAGAGCGTTCGGGTATTCCGCGTATTCTTGAGTTCTACGGTGCCACCGAAGGCAATGTCGGCCTGCTCAATCTGGATTCAAAGCCCGGTGCCATCGGCCGGGTGCCGCCGCTTCTGAAGAAGCGATTCAACATCCAGCTGGTGCGCTTTGACGTGGAGAAGGAAGAGCCGGTTCGCAGTGCTGCCGGGCGCTGCATCCCCTGTCAGCCCGGCGAGGTGGGCGAGGCCATTGGCGAGATTCGCCATGATGATGCGCGCTACCGGTTTGATGGCTACGAGGATGATGAGGCGACGAAGAAGAAAGTACTCACCGGCGTGTTCGCCGAGGGCGACCGGTATTTCCGCACCGGGGATCTGATGAAGGCAGACAAGCAAGGCTATTACTATTTCATCGACCGGATCGGTGACACGTTCCGCTGGCGCGCCGAAAACGTGTCCACCAACGAGGTGGCCGAAGTGCTGGGTGTGCACCCGAATGTGGTGCAGGCCAATGTCTATGGCGTGGAGGTGGAGGGCTATCCCGGACGCGCCGGCATGGCCGCACTGATCGTAGCCGACGGTTTCGATCTGGACGCCCTGCATGCCCACGTGCACCGCGAGCTGGCCGCCTATGCCCGCCCGCTTTTCATCCGGCTGCACAAGGAAACACCGGAAATGCACACCACCGGTACGTTCAAGCTGAAAAAGACCGATCTGGTGAAAGAAGGCTGGGATCCGCAGGCCATCACCGATCCGGTCTTTTTCGATGATGCCGAGGCCGGGCGCTACGTGCCCCTGACACCTGACATCCGCCGGCAGATCGAAAGCGGGGAGCGGCGGGTGTGACGCCCGGGGCGATCCTCACATTCTGGTTCGACGAGGCCGGGCCGAAGCGCTGGTTCGGCGGCGGGCCGGCGTTTGACGCTGATGTGCGCCGTCGCTTTGGCAGGCTCGCCCACGATTATCGCACCGTGCGCACGGTGGACGGCCATCCCTGGATGGCGCAGGCCGACAGCGCGCTGGCGCTGGTCCTCGTGCTCGACCAGTTTCCCCGCAATATCTGGCGCGGCTCCAACGCCGCCTTCTCGCTGGATGCGCTGGGCCTCGAGGCGGCGCGGATCATGCTGGACGCCGGTCATGACATGGTGCTGGCCGCCGACCGCCGCGTCTTCACCTATATGCCCTTCATGCATTCGGAATCGCTGGACGATCAGGATCTGTGCGTGCACCTGTGCGCCGAGCGTTTGCCCTCCGGAAACGATACGCTGCGCCATGCTGTGGCTCACCGCGACATCATCGCGACGTTTGGCCGCTTCCCCTATCGTAACGCGGTACTGGGGCGTACCGACACGCCTGAAGAAGCCACCTGGCTCAAATCGGGTGGATACAGGCCGGGCTAGCACGCGCGGCCAATCCGGTGCCCGGCAAAACACGCCTCCCGGCAGGGATGACTCGGCGCAGCTGGCTGACATCTCAGCTAAAGCATTGAAATCAAATGCGCTCACTCTGGCAGGCGGCTTGCACTTCGGTCGGCAGGTTTCATGACTGGAGAGCTCATCCATGCCCGCCGCCGCCCGCCCATCCCGCATCACGCCCCAGGATATCCGGATGATCGCCTTCACCCTGGTGGAGCGCCACGGCGCCCAGGCGCTGGGCTACGCCGATCAGGCGGTGTGGGAAATGGACAATCAGGGCGAGGCGGAATGCGCTGATGCATGGCGTGCCTTGCGCTCGGAAATCGAGGATGCGCTGTCGGGCCGGATCCTGCGCAGCCAGCCGGTGCGCCTGCACTGAGTTTGGAGGGATGAAGAGGTGATCCATGATCGTATTCCGGTCATGGTCCGGTGTGATATTGCAATTGCACAAGACCCGTCTCCCGCCCGGAGCCTGCAGCCCAGATGAGCCGAGATCAGAACACCGTTGAGAAGTGGATGGAGCAGTCCGGGATCGCGGAACTGTTCAGCACCCAGCGCACCACCCAGGCCATGCGCGACGCGCTGGCGGGCGCACGCGATCTGCTCGACGTGCCGCCGCCCCCGGTGGAGCATTGTGACGACATCACCCTGCCCGGCGCACAGGGAGATCTGGGTGCGCGAATCTACCGGCCATACCGGGCTGTTGAGGGCGCGGGCCTTGTGTTCTTTCACGGCGGCGGCTTCATGGTCGGCGGGCTGGACAGCCATAATGCCCTGTGTCAGCGGCTGGCGGCGGTGTCCGGGGTGCCGGTCTGCTCGGTCGCTTACCGGCTGGCACCCGAGCACCCCTTCCCGGCAGCCGTGGACGATGCGCGCGCGGTGCTGGACGCCGCCCTCGAAGGGGCGTTGTCAGACTACGGATTTGATGCCGGCAGGCTGTCGGTCGGCGGCGACTCCGCCGGCGGCAATCTGGCAGCAGGGCTGGCGCAATACGCGCGCGGCCGCCTGGCGTTTCAGCTGCTGATCTATCCGCTTCTGCAACTGGCCGAGGTGAAGAAAGCCCGGCCGCGCTGGCAGGAAGGACCGATCCTGTCGGTGCGCCTGCTGGAAGATATTGTGAAAGTCTATCTCGCCGGCGCTGATGCTGCGGACCTGCGCGCGTCGCCTTTGTTCGAGAACGATCTGTCGGGCGTGGCACCGACCTATATTCTGGCCGCCGAGTTTGATCCGCTAATGGATGAGGACCGCGCCTATTCCGAGCGGCTGGCGGCCAGTGGCGTACCTGTGACGTTCAAGCTCTGGAACGCCTCGCCGCACGGATTTCTGAACATGTCGCGCCTGGCACCGGCCTGTATTCCGGCGATCGAGCATGCCGCCAAGGCGCTGGCGAAGGCGTATGCGTGAGCGTGCATCCGGCCTGCCCTGCTTGCATCTCGGGCGAGTGGACGTTAGCTGAACGGTCATGACCCTGCCTGCGGCCTATCGGCCTGACCCTTGCTTCGCCGCTCTTGGGCCGGATTTTTCCGACGTGGTTGCGCCTGCCGATTTTCCCAAGGCGGCACCGCGCTACTGGAACCAACGCTGGGCCCGCGAGATGGGGCTGGACGGGCTGGACGCCAAGACGCGCCAGCGTCATTTCCATCGCTTTGAACCGCTGCCGGACAACCAGTCTGCACCGCTGGCGCTCCGCTATCACGGCCATCAATTTCGCACCTATAACCCCCAGATCGGCGACGGGCGGGGCTTCCTGTTTGCGCAGGCGCGCGACAGTCAGGACCGGCTTCTCGATTTCGCCACCAAGGGATCGGGCCAGACGCCTCATTCACGTAGCGGTGACGGACGGCTGACCCTGAAAGGCGCGGTGCGCGAGGTGCTCGCAGCTGACATGCTGGAGGCGCTGGGCGTGTATACCAGCAAGGCGTTCTGCGTGTTCGAGACCGGAGAGGCCCTGCATCGCGGGGATGAACCCTCGCCGACGCGCTCGGCCGTGCTGACGCGCCTGTCCCATTCCCATGTGCGGTTCGGCGCCTTCCAGCGCCATGCCTATTTCGACCGCCCCGATCTGGTGGGCGAGCTGGCGGCCTATGCGGTGGAGAGCCTTGTGCCCGAGGCGGCCGCACATCCGGACGGCCTGGGCGTTGGCCTGCTGGACGCGGCCTGCCGCCGGTCGGCGCAGCTGGCGGCGCAGTGGATGGCGGCGGGCTTTGTTCATGGTGTTCTGAACACGGACAATCTCGTGGTGACGGGCGAGAGCTTTGACTATGGCCCCTGGCGTTTCCTGCCGTATTTTGAACCGGGCTTCACCGCCGCCTATTTCGATCATTCAGGGCTCTATGCCTATGGCCGGCAACCGGAATCTGTATTTTGGGCCCTGCAGCAGCTGGGCGGCGCGCTCAGCCTGATCGCGGAGCGCGAGGCGCTGATCGAGGCGCTGTCGGGTTTCCCGGATCACTACAAGCGCGCCGTACGCATGGCCTTCCTGCACCGGCTGGGCCTGGAGCCGCTCGACGAAGAGGCCGACGGCGCGTTTGTCACAGCCTTCCTCGATGCCATGAAGATCACCCGTCTGCCCTTCGAGGCGGTCTTCTTCGACTGGTTCTGCGGTGATCCGGCGCGTGCCATGGCGAGCCCGCGGGCCGAGGTTTACAACACCGACGCGTTTGCAGCTGTCCGCGACGGCTTGGCCGCCCGGCAACCAGTACGGCCCGAGCGCCTGGCGCATCCCTATTTCGCGCGGACCGAGCCGGTGCATCTGGTGATCGAGGCGGTGGAGGACGTGTGGGCGCCGATAGCCGGAAAGGATGACTGGAGCGCGTTCGAGGCCATGCTGGACGCGATCGCGCAGGCTCGTGCAGGCTATGATCTGGGACGAGAAGCGTCTGGATTGTTGAAGCCCGGATTCCTGCAGGACTGATGTGATGGACCCACTGCAATTGCTGGCCGCACCGGGTTTCGCCAGGCCAGGGATCATCCACGCCTTCACCACCCGGACCGGCGGGGTCAGCGAAGGACCCTATGCAAGCTTGAACCTGTCGTGGTCGCGGGGCGACGACAAGGCACGCGTGGAAGAGAACCGCGCCCGCGTGGCGCGCGCGCTGGGCGGCGTGGAGATGGTCTTCCTCAATCAGGTGCACGGTGCGGTGGTCCATCGCGTGGACCGCAAGCCGGAGGGCACCTGGTCGGCGGGCGAGGGCGACGCCCTGATCACCGACCGGCCCGGTCTGGCCCTGTGCGCCCAGACGGCCGACTGCACGCCGGTTCTGCTGCATGACCCCGAACACCGGGCGATTGCCGCGATCCATGCCGGCTGGCGTGGCGTCATTGCGCGCGTCATCCCCGCGGCACTGTCGGCGATGCGCGCGGCGTACGGTACTCAAGCCGGCGCGGTGCGCGCTGCCATTGGGCCGGCCGTGTCGCGGCCCCATTACCGGGTAGGTCCTGAAGTGCTTGCGCAGTTTGAGGCCGAGTTCGGCGCGCTGGACGCGGCGCTGGCGGGTCCACGCGATGCAGAGGGCGGCGCGGGACTGGATGTGGCTGAAGCCTGCGCGCGGCAGCTGACCGCTGCGGGCGTGCGCACGGACGCGATTGCGCGCCTGCCCCTGTGCACCTTTGCGGATGAGGCGCGCTTTTTTTCCTGCCGCCGCGCCGCGCGTGACGGCCATGCGGGAGCCTTCGGCGGCCAGTGCGGGATCATCGCGCTTACCCCCAGCTGATCGCGCCTTGCACCCTTGTGCGAATCCGGTGCCGCCGCGATAAGCGGGACAGGAGGCAGCGTTCATGATGCAACTGGCTATGGAATCCTGGATCTATCTTGGCGGGGTCGCGGCAATCCTGGCGGTGCTGATCGTGCTGGCGGTGCGCAAGCCGCAAGTGCCTGCGGGCGTCGATCTGGCGCGCTTTGACGAGGTGCGCGCCGAACGGGATGACTGGCGCTCAGATGCCGAGGCGCGTGGCAGCGAGCTTGCCGAAGCCCGCGAGCGGATTGCCCGGATGGAGGCGGAGATGACGGCGGCGCGCGCCCATCACGCCGAAAAGCTCGCCGAGCTGGAAAGAGCGCGCCAGTCCTTGTCAGAAGCCTTCGAAGCAACGGCGGCCAAGGTGCTCAAAGCCAGCGGGGAGGAGCTGCACACGCGCAGCACGACAACCCTCACCGAAATGCTCAAGCCCTTGCGCGAACAGCTCGACGGGTTCCGTAAACAGGTCGTGGAGGATTCCGAAAAGCGCGTGAGCCAGAGTTCCGCCCTGCATCAGCTGGTGCAGACCCTGCACGCGGATGCGCGCACCATGTCCAGCGAGGCCAAGAATCTGGCCAACGCCCTGCGCTCACAGTCGAAAGTCCAGGGCGACTGGGGCGAGATGGTCTTGTCGAGCATTCTGGAAAAAGCCGGCCTGCGCGAGGGTTCGGAGTTCCAGACCCAGACCAGCGAGACCGGCCCGGACGGCGCGCGCCTGCGCCCGGACGTGGTGGTCGCCATGCCGAACAATCAACGCCTGGTGATCGATTCCAAGGTCAGCCTGACGGCGTTCGAGCGCTGTGTGAACGCCGAGACGGACGAGGATCGCGGCGCGGCGCTGAAAGCCCATCTGGCATCGGTGCGCGCCCATATCCGCTCGCTGGGGGACAAGGATTATGCCCAGCTCTACGAAGGCGTCAGTTTCACCCTCATGTTCATCCCGCTCGAGGGTGCCGCCTCGCTGGCCTTGCAGAATGATCCCGAACTGGCTGCCTTCGCCTGGGAGCGCGATGTCATGATCGCCACGCCTACCACGCTGATGATGGCCATGCGCACGGTCCACAATCTGTGGACCATCGACCGCCAAAATCAGAATGCCCGCGACATCGCCCAGCGCGCCGGCCTGCTCTACGACAAGTTCGAAGGCTTTCTTACCGATCTTGACAAGGTGGGCGACCAGATCAGCCGCGCGCGTGGCAGCTGGGAGGAGGCGCGCAAGAAGCTGGTGGACGGGCGCGGCAATCTGGTGTCGCAGGCCGAGACGCTCAGGAAGCTGGGTGCCAGCACCAAAAAACGCCTGGGCGACAGCTGGCTGGACGCCGCCGGTGAGGATGAGGCGGAGGAGGGCGGTGCGCCGCCTGCGCTGGAGGACGGACGCAGTGCCTAGGCCGCGGCGCGTTTCGCAGCGTAGTCCTGTAGTGCTTCGGTGACGGCGGTCATGGCCCCGGTCCAGTCGCGGTAGAATTGGCCCGCGAAGGTGCGGGTCCGAGGGTACCAGGGTATCTCGCGCTGCCCCAGCATGGCCCAGGCCACCAGGGTCGGGCGGATGAACCAGACATTCCCGCCTACGGCCGCCGCCAGATTGGTGCTGGCATTCATCGGCCCGAGCACCAGATCACACGCCTTGCCGATGGCCGCCACCCCGTCGAGATCATTCTTGAGGTCGAGGCCCTCAGGGGTGTGGATGCGCACGCCGAAGCGCTTCTCCGCCGCCGCAATCTCGTCTGCGGTTTCGCCGTACTGCAGATTCACGAAGGTGACCCCGGAGGTCTTCAGGACCGGCGCCCACAGATCGAAGGCGGCGAAGTGCTTGGACCGCGTGGCGTCCATCTTCAGCGATTTCCAGAGCAGACCGATTTTCAGGCCCGGACCCATGGCGGCAAGCTGCTGGCGGAACGCTTCCACCCGCGCCTCGTCGGCGGTGAGGAAGGCGGCGCGGTCCGGGAAGCTCTGAACATCCGGGCGGAAGGCGCGCATCAGGCTGCCAATGGGAGCCCAATGGTCATGATCGCCCTCGCGCACCAGATCCGGCGCGCTGCGATGCTGGCGGCCTTCGCGCTCGATGGTGTAGTGGCGTGCGATCCGGGCGCTGGGGAAAGAGCGCTGGAACAGCGGGATGAGGCGCTTTTCGCAGGCGATGCGCAGCGCGCCATCGGGGCCAAGCGCCTCGATCACGTCGGGCAGGATATTGGCAAACAGCACCTCGTCGCCCAGCCCCTGCTCGCCCAGCACGACCAGCGTCTTGCCCGCCAGCTCGCCCTTGTCCGTCCCGTTCCATGAATGTCCGGGGATCAGGAAATTGGTGGCGTGGCGGTAGTGCATGTTGCGCCGCCACTCATACCATTCCCAGCCCTTGGCAATCTGGCCGGCGGCCAGAAGGGTATGAGAATAGCCATGGCTTGAGACCACACGGTCCTGCTCGGTGGCGGGGTTGTCCAGTGCGGCCTCGAAATGGGGCACGGCGGCGTGGGCGTCGCCGTTAAGCTCCAGCGCATAGGCCATGTTGTGATGGGCGCGCGCGTATCCGGGTTTCAGGCGCAGCGCTTCGGTGAAGAAGGTCAGCGACTGGTCAGGCTGGCCGCCATCCATCAGCGTGGTGCCCAGCGCATTCCAAAGTTCGGTGGTTTCCGGCGCGGCATAGATTGCGGCCCGCAAAAGCTCGACTGAATCCTCGTAGCGGCCCTTGTCGCGCAGCACCCCGGCCAGATTGATCACGCCGCTGGTGCAATTGGGCTTGAGTTGCAGCTGCAGGCGCAGAAACTTCTCTGCCCCGTCGAGCATGTTGAGCTTCCACGCCGCCATGGCGAGGTTGGAGTAAATGTCCGGATTGTTCGGCTCCAGCCGCCAGGCGCGCTCATAGAATTCCAGCGCCTTGGAGAGGCGCCCCAGCCGCTCCAGCGCCAGCGCCATGGCCTGATTGGCGATGGGCAGGTCGGGGTTGAGCGTCAGCGCGTCCAGACACAGTCGTGCGGCCTTCGCGGCACCGGCGGGGCCGGTATCCATCTCCCGGATCGCCCGGCGCAGCAGCGCCAGCGTCTTGGGATTGATCTTGCGCAAGGCGATGGCGGCGAGATCCAGGGCGGGGGCGGACGCGGGGCCCGCCGCCTCGGCCTCCACCTCGCGCAGGCCTTCTTCGCGGCCGGCAGCCAGTTCGGCGTCAAGATCGAGAACGGGATGCATGTCTGGCTCCTTGCGGGCGTTACCGTACCGAGACAGGCGCGCTTCGCTTAAGGTTCCGCTAACGAGGCGCAACATGCCGGCACAGCTTTCGCACGCAAGGGCAACGCTTTTTTCACCTTGGCCCGACACTGTGTGCGTGACGCGCACATCTGGGCTGTGCGCCATCAGTCACGGGGAGCCTGTCCATGCCGCTCAAGCTGTCGCTGAAACCCGGTGAGCGATTCGTCCTCAACGGCGCGGTTGTGGAGAATGGCGACCGGCGCGCCACGCTGATGCTTCAGAACAAGGCGAGCGTCCTGCGTGAAAAAGACATCATGCAGGAGCAGGACGCCGACACCCCGGCCAAGCGCATCTATTTCCCGGTGATGATGATGTACCTGTCCTCGTCCAGCGCGGACGGGCTGTATGACGCGTTCGTTGTGCGCATGACCGAGTTCATGGGTGCGGTGACCAATCCGGACATCCTGCAGCAATGTGTCGAGGTCAGCCGTGATGTGATGAGCGGCGAGTATTACAAGGCGCTGCTGCGCTGCCGCAAACTGATCACCTATGAGGCCGAGCGCCTCGGTTCGAGCGGGCGCTAGAGCTGTTCCATGTCATACCAGGCCTACCAGACCGCCAGCGCCCGCACAGAAGACGCGCGCACCACCGAATACCGGCTTATGGGGTTTGTCACGCGCGAGCTGATGTCGGTGCGGGACGCCGGTCCGTCGGACATCCGCAAGAAGGCCAAGGCGCTCGACCGCAACCGCCGGGTCTGGTCGGCCTTCGCCGCTGACTGCGCCAGCCCGGGCAATTCCCTGCCGGAATCCCTGCGCGCCGGCATCATCTCGCTGTCGATCTTCGTCTCGAAAGAAACCAGCGCGGCCATGCGCGGCGACACCGATCTCGACACTCTGATCGACATCAACCGCACGATCATGCAGGGCCTGGCCCCGGCTGGCGAAGCGGTTGCGAGCTGAGATCTTTCAGGCCGCAGGGCGCGCGCCGAACAGCGCTGAACCGATGCGCACTGACGTGGCACCCAGCCGGATCGCCAGCGGATAGTCCGCGCTCATGCCCATGGACAGTCTTTCCACACCGCATTCAGCGGCCAGCTTGCTCAGCAAGGCGAAATGCAGGCTTGCCGGTTCAGCCTCGGGCGGGATGCACATCAGGCCTTCAATCTCCAGACCATGCTCCGAGCGGCAGCGCGCCACGAAGCTTGCGGCCTGCGCCGGATCGACGCCGGATTTCTGCGCTTCGCGGCCCGTATTGACCTGCACATACAGGCGCGGGCGGCGTCCGGTTCTGGTGAAGGCTTTCGCCAGCGCCGCGGCCAGGCGCTCCCGGTCCAGTGTCTCAATCACGTCAAACAGGGCGCAGGCGGCGTCTGCCTTGTTGGTCTGCAGCGGCCCGATCAGGCGCAGCTCCAGGTCCGTCAGGCGATCACGGCGATGGGCCCAGCGCGTTTCAGCTTCCTGCACCCGGTTTTCGCCGAACACACGCTGGCCAGTGGCGAGCATGGCGTCGATGCGGTCATCGGGCTGTTGTTTGGACACGGCCACCAGCGTCACGGCTCCCGGCGGGCGCCCGCCCGTCTTGGCGGCGGCGGCGATCCGCTCAAGGATGTCAGTGCGCGTTTGCGCGATGGAAGCGGTCAGATCGGACATGGCCCATGGCGTATGATGCAGCGGACCGGCTGGCAAGGCTTGCGATGAGGCTGGACGGCCCGCGCGGGCACTTGCCGGCGCTGTTTGCCCTCACCGACCCGGACCGGACGCCCGATCCGTTGGCGCTGGCGCGCGCCCTGCCACCTGGAACCGGGCTGATTTTGCGCACCTTCGGACGACCAGCTCTGGAGGCGTTGGCCGGTGATCTCGCCGGCATCGCCCGGGCGCGCGATCTGGTGTTTCTGGTCGCGGCGGACCCCGCGCTGGCGGCGCGCTGCGGCGCGGATGGCGTGCACTGGCCCGGGCGCATGCTGGCGCAGGCAGCGCGGGCGCGCTTTCCCGTGATGACCGCCAGCGCCCATAGCCCCGGCACGATTCGCCGCGCGGCAGGGCTGGTGGATGCGGTGCTGGTCTCCACGGCGTTCGCTTCGGCCAGTCCCAGCGCCGGACCGCCCTTGGGCGTGTTCCGCATTGCCGCCGCAGCGCGCCGGGCCCGCGTGCCGGTCTATGCGCTGGGCGGGGTCACCGGTTCGACCCTGCCGCGGCTGAACGGGCTGGGCGTATCCGGTGCCGCCGCAGTGGCAGGCCTGGCAGACTAGCGCGGCACCAGCGTCAGGATACGCGCCCCGTCGGGCAGCGCGTCCGGCGTCCAGTCATCGCGAATCTCGAAGCTGTCGCCCGCCGCCCAGCGCGCTGACAGATCGCGATAGTGCGGCGAGAGTGGATGCCCTGACTGTCCCGGCGCATGCATGAAGCGCGAGCGGTTGAGATCAGACAGGTCATAGACCGCGCGCAGGCTTGCGGCATGAACCGAGTCGTACGCGCCCGACGCATAGCTGAAATGGTTCACATTGATGGTGGAGCCGTCGCCGGGCACGGGCTGGCGCACCTCGAACATGGCACCGACAAAAGGAATATCGGCCAGCGGGTGGGCGAAGCGGGCCTGATGGGCCTCGCCCCAGCGCCAGGCGTCGATATTGCGGCCATAGGCGTTGGCGGTCTCTGCCATGGCGGCGTCCAGCGCCAGACCTGCAGTCACAGCGCAGGCCTCGTCCTGGCTGGTGCGTGTGTCATTGCACCAGTGCTGTGCCTCGCCGGTCAGGACGTTGTCGAGAAACACCCGGCGCGGCTGGTTGAACCAGGGCGCGGCGGGGCCCAACTCGTCCATCCACACAGCGGCCGACAGAACCCGCATCCAGGCCGAGAAGATCAGGCCTTCAGGCCCGTCCGCCGTCAGCGATCCGTCCCAGCGCTCCAGCCGGGCCAGGGCCTGCACGCCCAGCTGGCTTTCCGGTGTTGCGCTGAGCAGAGCGGGCAGGAGCCGGCGTGCCTGATGGGAGGTGACGTCCATCTGGATGTCCTTGAAGCTCGCCACATCATGCAGCTCGGCCTCGTCCAGGCGGGTGTCGATCCGGGCAGCGCGGTAGGGGTCGTAGAGGCCTGGCAGGGGGTGAGGATAGGCGTCGGACACGACCCGGTTATTGCCTGACACGATGCGCCCGCCGCGCGGGTTGACGATGCGGGGCAGATCCTCGAACGCGATGAAGCCGGTCCAGTCGCCGGCCTCGTCACGCAAGGGCATCAGGCCCGCCGTCGTATAGCCGATTGTTCCGTCGATGCCGGCATAGAGCATGTTCTGCATGGGGGCGGTCCAGCCGCGTCCGGCCTCGACGAAATCCTCCCAGCCCTGGGAGCGCATGATGGCGAACACGCCGTCGGCCACGCGGTTGTCCGGATGGGTGACAGTAGACCGGCGCACGATGGCGGCGTCAGCGGGAAAGCCCGCCAGGTCAAACCAGTCAGGATCCAGGATCGGCCCTTCGCCGGTGTTCTCCACCACGATTTCCACCGGGTCACGCCGTCCGCGGACGGTGATCGCTTCGGTGCGGGTGGTGATGTCCAGCACCTCCCGTTCGCGCGCCACCAGATCGATGACGTCAAACCCGGTATTGGTGAAGCCCCACGCGCCATGGGCGTTGCGGCCCAGCACGACAAACGGCGCGCCGGGCAGGCTGGCACCAATGACGGGACCGACGGAGAGATCAAGGCGGACCAGATACCAGATCGACGGCGCGGACAGGCCCAGATGCGGGTCATTGGCCAGCAGGGGGCGGCCTGTCCGTGTCTGCGCGCCCGACACCACCCAGGCGTTGGAGCCGGGCATGGCGTCCGGCTGGGTCTCCGCGCCGGGGGCCGGGAGGGGGCGGACCTGAACAGATCCGAAGGCGGCGCGGATATCCTCGTTCTGCAGCGTCGTCGGCGCCCAGTCGGGGTAGGGTGCCATGAACTCGCCCAGGCGCTGGGCGTCGAGCACGCTTTCCAGCCGCACGCGCGCCAGGTCCTGCTCCGCGCCACTGGCCAGGTCGTGGGCGAGATAGGCGACCATCGCGGCGGAATCCTCTACCGCCCACGGCTCGGGCCGGGCGCGCAGGAGGATGTATTCCGGTGCCGGTGCGCCCTGCGCCAGGCGCGCATTCACGCCGGCGGTATAGGCCTCCACGGCCGCGCGGGTTTCGGGCGAGACGCGCCGGGCGATGTCCTGCGTGAGGCGCTCATAGCCCAGCGTGCGCGTACGCACGTCGGCGGTGAGGAGGTCCGGGCCGAACAGCTCGGACAGGCGTCCGCGCACGAAGCGGCGGGCCAGGTCCATCTGAAAGAAGCGCTCGGAGGCATGGGTGAAGCCCAGGGCGAAGTACACATCGCGGTCATCATCGGCGAAGATATGCGCGACGCCATGGCTGTCACGCACCACGCGCGCCGGGCCGGACAGACCGTCCAGCATGAGCTGCCCGGTCTCCACCGGTTTGGAGGCATGAAAGCGCTCGACCACAAAGGCACTGAGGCCCGCCAGACCGAATATGGCGAGCCCTGCGAACGCGATCGCCCCGCGTATCAACCAGCGTGTCATGTGAAAATTCTCCCCCGGCGGCCGTGACCGGACGCAGCGATGGCACAGTATCAGGCGCAGGGCGCGCTTGAAGGGGGATTCTCAGACCGGCAGGCCGCAGGCGCGCAGGGTGGCGCGGGCGGCGGGTTCGCCCGTGAACCTCTCGGCCTGGAAGCCGGCGGCGCGCGCAGCGGTCACATTCTCCGGGCGGTCGTCGAGGAAGATCACCTCGGCCGGGTCCAGCCCGATACGGCCGCGCGTAATGGCGTAGATCGCCGGATCGGGCTTCACCACGCCTTCATCGGCGGACACGATCACATCGCGAAAGCGCGCGATGGGCGCGAAGGTCTCGTAAAGGTGCGCGATTTTCTCGGCCGGATAATTCGTCAGCGCGTATTGCGGAATGCCGGCGCGTTCCAGTTCGGCCACAAGCACGTCCATGCCGGTGATCCAGCCGTCGAACATGTCCGGCCAGCGCGTCTCCCACGCTTCGATCAGTTCAGCTTTATCGGGATGGGCGTCAATGAGCGCACGGCGATTGTCGGCCATCGGCACGCCACGGTCATGGGCCTGGTGCCAAGCCATCGTACAAACGCCGCCGAGAAATTCATCCACGGCGGCGTCTGATGTCAGAAGTTTGCTATAGAGCCGGCGCGGGCTCCAGTCGGCAAGGACATTGCCGATATCCCACAGGACCGCGCGCGCGCCGGGCACGGCGCGTGGCTTAGCCTGCGCGCGCTTTGAAGCGCGGATCGGTCTTGTTGATCACATAGACCTTGCCGCGGCGGCGCACGATCTGACAGTCGCGGTGGCGGCCCTTCAGGGAGCGGAGGGAGCTGCGGATTTTCATCGTCTCGTCTCGCTTTGCCAGCGCCAGGCGCCGGTGAAAAAATGTGAGCGCGGTTGCTACGGCAAGCCCCGCATCGAGTCAACGCGCGGAGGCGCTATTCCTCGCCAGGGACCTGGACTTTGGCTTTTTTGGCGGTGCCCTTGGCCGGACGCGCTTCAATGCCGCGGCCCGTGGTGCGCTCGACGATGCGGGCCGATTTGCCGCGGCGGTCGCGCAGATAGTACAGCTTGGCGCGGCGCACTTTACCCTTGCGCTTGACCTCGATGGACTCGATCAGCGGAGAGTGGACCGGCCACACGCGCTCGACGCCTTCGCCGAAGGAAATCTTGCGCACAGTGAAGTTCTCGTTCAGGCCGCCGCCGGCGCGCCCGATGCATACGCCTTCAAAACGCTGCACGCGCTGGCGCTCGCCTTCGCGGATCCAGACATTGACCGACAGCGTGTCGCCGGCGGAGAAGTCGGGAATGACTTTCTCGCCAAGGACGCGGACGGCTTCTTCCTGCTCAAGCTGCTGGATCAGGTTCATGGTCATTCTCCCTTGCGCCGCTGATATCTCTGCCAGAGATCGGGTCGGCGCACGCGCGTTATCTCTTCGGCCATTTCCTTGCGCCACCGGGCGATCCGGCCATGATCGCCTGACAGCAATACATCCGGGATATCCCGCTCTTCCCAGACCCGCGGACGGGTGTAATGGGGGTATTCGAGCAGGTCCCCTTCAAAACTCTCGTCTACCGTCGACTCAATCTTGCCAAGCACGCCAGGGATCAACCGCACGCAGGCCTCGATGAGGACCATGGCGGGCGCTTCGCCCCCGGCAAGCACGGCATCGCCGACACTTACCTCCGTCATGCCGCGCGCTTCGACGACCCTTTGGTCGAGGCCTTCGAAGCGGCCACAAAACACGACAATGCCCGGCCCGGCCGCCCAGTCCCGGACCATGGTCTGGGAGAGCGGTGCGCCGCGCGGTGTCATGTGTATCAACGGCCTGTCCCCAGGGGACACACTGTCGATAGCCGCTGCCGCCACGTCGGGGCGCAGCACCATGCCTGGGCCGCCGCCAGCTGGCGTGTCGTCAACGGAGGCGTGCTTATGACGGGAAAAAGACCGGATGTCCACCGTCTCTAGCGCCCAGAGTCCGTTGCGCCGGGCGGTGTCGAGCAGTGACACGCCCAGAGGGCCCGGAAAGGCCTCCGGATACAGGGTCAGGACTGTGGCGGTGAAGCTCATGGCGCGCGGTGTATGGGCCAGCCAGAGGCCTCGCGCAAGGGCGCGGTGGCCCCGTCAGTCCGGTCTCAGCCGGGCAGCGGGCACCGGATAGACCCGTCCCGTTCCGATCATCACGGCGTCGGGGGTGCGGGCAAACAGGGCCGTGAAGGCCTGGTCGCGCACGTTCAGCCCGCCCGCATAGGCCCCGAAGGCGGGCAGCACCAGCCGCGATCCGTCTGTGGCGAAGCAGCGCCGGCGCACCGAGCGGCCGGTTCCGTTAATGCGGGCGCAGGGGTGGAGATGGCCCGCCACCTCGCCCGGGGCCGGCCCCGGGCGGGGCTCATGGCGCAGGGTGAGCGGGCCGAGCTGCAGCCCGGCCCTGCGCTCGCCGCCAAAGCGCGCCGGCGGAACGGGGTCGTGATTGCCTTCGATCCAGACCCAGCGGCCCACCGAATTCACAAGTGTGGTCAGGGCTTTGGCGTCCTGTTCATGCATGCGCCCGTCGGCGCCAAGATCATGAAAGCTGTCGCCCAGCGCGATGACGCAGGCGGGGTTCAGCCGGGTGATTGCGTCTGCCAGGCGGGCCAGCGTGGCGCGTGTGTCATAGGGCGGCAGCATCTGGCCGCGTGCGGCGTAGGCGCTGCCCTTTTCAAGGTGCAGGTCGGCGCACAGGAGCGTGCCGGTTTCAAGCTCCAGCGCAGCGCCCGACAGGTCGGGCTGCAGGCGCGCGCCATTGACCTTGATCACCGGTGACAGCGTCTGTCCGGGGAGCGCGCTCATTCGCCGTCCTCGTCGTATCCGGCGAGTGAAAGCGGTCTGGCTTCAAGGCCTTGCAGCTGCGCCCATCGCATCAGCGCATCCTCGCGGCCGTGGGTGATCCACACCGCGTCGCGCGCGCACTCACGGATGGTGGCGGTCAGCTCGTCCCAGTCAGCATGGTCGGAAATGACCAGCGGCAGCTCGGCCCCGCGCTGGCGGGCGCGGGCGCGCACGCCCATCCAGCCTGACGCAAAGGCGATCACCGGATCGGGGAAGCGCCGCGCCCAGGGCGTCTGGAAGGCCGAGGGCGGGGCGAGGATGATCTGGCCAGCAAAATCAGTCTTCTGGCCGTCCTCGTCTTTTACGGTCGCGGGCCTGAGATCGCCGAGCTCGACGCCATGATCGCGATACAGATCGCACAAGGCCGCCAGAGCGCCATGGATGTAGAGCGGGGCGTCATAGCCCGCTTCCCGGATCAGGGCGATTACCCGCTGGGCCTTGCCCAGGGCGTAGGCGCCCACCAGATGCGCCCGGCCCGGATTGGCGCGCACGCTGGCCAGCAGGCGCGCGATCTCGCCAGCATCGTCCGGGTGGCGGAACACCGGCAAACCGAATGTCGCTTCAGACACATAGATGTGTGACGCTACCGGCTCGAAGCGGGCGCAGGTGGGGTCCCGGCGGCGCTTGTAATCGCCCGACACCGTGATCACGAGCCCCTTCCACTCCAGCCGGGCCTGGGCGCTGCCCAGCACGTGGCCCGCCGAGTGGAGGCTGACCGACACCTCGCCCATGCGCACGGTCTCGCCATAGCCAAGCGCTTGACGCGAAAGAGTGAATTCTTCGCCGTAGCGGGCCGCCATGATGGCCAGCGTTTCCGGCGTCGCGGCCACGGCACCATGACCGGCGCGGGCATGGTCGGCATGGCCGTGGGTGATCAGGGCGCGGTCTGAAGGGCGCACCGGATCAATGAAAAACCCGCCCGGTTCGCACCACAGGCCTTGGGGCGTTTCGCGCAGGAGATCGGCGGGCCGGATCATGTCATGGCGATATAGTTCGTGGCGGTCCCGGTCCAGCCGCTTGCGCGCGCCGGACGCGCCGGGCAGGGTGAGGATAGTGAGGGGATAGCGGGGAACAAAATCCATGAATCGGGTGACGAAACTGGCCTCTGTGGGGTTGTCGGCGGTGCTTGTGGTGACAATCGCCGGCGCGTTCGTGTTCGGGCTGCGTCTGACGCCGCTGGAGCTGCGATCCTTCGACCCGGATGCTGCGATCGCCGCGGCGGAATCCTACGACGCCGAGATCACCCGCGATGAGTGGGGCGTGCCCCGGGTGATCGGGGCGACGGGCGCCGACGCGGCCTTTGCGCTGGCCTTCGCCCATGCCGAGGATGACTTTCCTACCGTGCAGGACGCGCTGCGCCAGGCGCTGGGCGCGCAGATGCTGGCCGCAGACGAGAGCGAGGCGCGCACGGCCTGGCTGGTGCAGGCGCTGGGCGTGCCCGATCTGGTGCGGGCGCAGTATGACACCCAGCTGAGCGCCGAGATGCGCACGGCGCTGGAAGGTTATGCCGCGGGCCTCAACTACTACGCCGCCCTGCACCCGGACGAGCGCGCGCCCGATTTGTATCCGCTGGCGGGTCAGGACGTGGCCGGGCTGTCGGCCTTTTACAGCCCGATGTTCTATGGCCTGGGCCGTGTGTTGGCCGATCTGATTGCGCCAGAGCGTCCGCGCGAGGCGGGGCGGGGCCAGGAGCTGCAGGTGTTCTGGCTGGAGGAAACCTCCGACAGCGAGCTGGGCTCCAACGCCTTTGCCGTCGCGCCGGCCAAGTCCGATGACGGCGCGACGCGCCTGATCATCAATTCCCACCAGCCCATTGAAGGTCCGGTGGCCTGGTATGAGGCCCATATGATCAGCCGCGACGGGCGGCTCAACTTCGCCGGCGGCACGTTTCCGGGCTCGCCGGTCCTGCATGTGGGGTCGAGCCCCGATCTGGGCTTCGCGGCCACGGTGAACGCGCCCGACCTGATCGATCTGTACGAGATCACGCTCTCGGATGACGGTTCGCAATACCGGCTCGACGGCGAGTGGGTGGATCTGGACATCACCCCGGCGCGCATGCTGGTGCATCTCTGGGGGCCGTTCGCCTGGCAGGTCACCCTGCCGGTGGAGCGCACGGCCCATGGGCCCGTGATCCGCAATGACCAGGGCGCGTTCGCCCTGCGCCACGCCACCCATGACGATATCCGCTCGGTGGAGCAGGCCTGGCGCTCCATGCATGCGCGCGATCTGGATGAATATCAGGGTGTCATGGGCATGCTCGCCATGGGCAGCACCAATCGCATCGTGGCGGACGCCGGCGGCCGCATCGCGCGGTATTACGGCGCGCGCCTGCCGCTGCGGGTGGAAGAGCCGGGCCTGGACTGGTCCGGCATCCTGCCCGGCGACCGGTCTGACCTGATCTGGCATGACTTCGCGGCGCTGGACGCCCTGCCGAACATGATCGATCCGGCGGCGGGCTATGTGCTGGAGGCCAACCACTCGCCATTTCAGGTGACGCTCACGGACGAGGACCCGGACCCCGCCGCCTTTCCGGCGAGCTTCGGGATCGAGACTCGCATGACCAATCGTGGCCTGCAGGCGGTGGACCTGATGGCGGGGCTGGAAACGGTCTCGCGCGAGGCGCTGCTGGCGGTGAAGTTCGACGATGCCTACCACCCTGACAGCGAGATGATGACGCTGCGCGCCCGGCTGCTGGCCATGGACTGGAGCCATGATCCGGCGCTGGCCGAAGCGGCGGGCGTGATCGCGGCGTGGGACGGGCGCACGAATACTGCCAATCGTCAGGCGGCGCTGGCGGTGAAAACCTTCGCGCCCATCACCACCGCGCCGCTGCTGGGCATCGCTCCGCCGCCATTGACCGATACGTTCACCGAAGCCGTCGCCCGCCTCAATACGCATTTCGGCACGCTGGAGCCGGAATGGGGCGAAGTGAACCGGCTGATGCGCGGCGATGAAAGCATCCCGCTGGATGGCGGGCCGGATGTGCTGCGCGCGGTCTATCCCGCGCCGCAGGATGACGGCACCTACCGCATGGTGGCCGGCGACGGCCTCACCTTCCTGGCCGAGTGGTTGCCCGATGGCGAGTTTGCCCTGTGGTCCGTCCACCAGTTCGGTGCCTCCACGCGGCCCGGCAGCCCCCACTACACCGATCAGATGACCCTGTTCGCCGCCCAGGACTGGCGGCGCGTGCCGATGGGTGAAGCGGCAGTGCGCGCCGCAGCGGTGGAGGCGTACCGGCCGGGGGCGCGGTGAGGGGGGCATGACTCAATTTAATTGCTCGAGCGATGAGCCATTTCCTTTGCCTGCTTTCGATGCTTTATTGTATGATTTAATAATATAAATACAGATATGAAAATTATTCATTGCTTAACTAAATCCGGTTTGCCCTAAAAATATACCGGAATTTTTATTTGATTTCTCTATATGGCGTGGCTAAAGCATTGCCAAAATGTCATAATGGGGATTGCAAACATTGAGTATCGTGGAACACGCGGCCCCGGCTGGCCGTGAGCAACCAGTGACGCTGGATGAAATCGCCGCACTGACGGCCGAGGTGCGCCACATCGCGGCTGACAAGACCAGACGGATTCATGGCATCACCAATCAGATGAAGATTCTCGCGCTGAATGCACTGATCGAGTCGGCGCGGGCAGGCGAGCACGGGCGGGGCTTTTCTGTCGTGTCACAGGAGGTGCGAACCGTCAGCGAGACGATAGCCCGCGTTGCGCAGGAACTTGAAGATGATCTGGCGCACAGGGTCATTACCCTCCAGTCAGAGGTCGAAGGCATGTCTAAAAGCGCTCAGGGGCAGCGCTATGTGGATCTGGCGCTCAACGCGATCGAGCTGATTGACCGTAATCTGTATGAGCGAACCTGTGACGTGCGCTGGTGGGCGACCGATCTGGCGGTGGTCTCCTGCGCCCTCGATCCGTGCGCGGACAGCAGCCGGCAGACCAGCCAGCGCTTGGGCGTGATTCTGAATGCCTACACAGTATACTTGGACATCTGGCTGTGTGACATGAATGGTCAGGTTATCGCGAACGGGCGGCCAAACGCCTATAACGTGCTCGGTCAATCGGTAGCAGATGAACCCTGGTTCCAATCGGCGGCCAGACTGTCCTCCCCAGATGATTACTCAGCCGGCGACATAACTGTGCAGCCGCGGCTGAATGGCGCGCAGACGGCGACTTATAGCGCGGGCGTCTGGGATGAAACCGGACGCAAGACAGGCGTGCTGGCGGTCCATTTTGACTGGGAATCACAAGCGCGGGCCATCGTTGAAGGCGTACGCATCGCGCCGGAAGAGCAGCGCAACACCCGGGTGTTGCTGGTTGATTCCCATTTACGCGTGATCGCCGCGTCAGACGGCACCGGCGTGCTTAAGGAGCGGGTTGATATCCCGTTTCAAGAGCGCTCAAACGGGTATTCCTACCTTCCCGGCGGGCAATTGGTCGCGTTTCACGCCACCCCCGGATACGAGACCTACAAGGGTCTGGGCTGGTATGGCGTGATCTTGCAGACCCCCTGACCAAGCTGGGCTGCGCCGCCCCTACTCCGCCGCCCCTACCCGCGCCCTGCGCGCCGCTCCCGCTTCCGCCGCGTCCATACCCAGATCGGCCAGCAGGGCTGAGTCCGCATGGAGGTCCGGGTTGGGGGTGGTGAGGAGCTCGTCGCCGATGAAGATGGAGGCGGCGCCGGCCAGGAAGCAGAGCGCCTGCAGCTCGCGGCTCATGGTTTCGCGCCCCGCGCTGAGGCGCACCACGCTGGCGGGCATGATCAGGCGGGCGGTGGCGATGGCGCGCACGAAATCGAGCCCGTCCAGGGGGGCCGAGCCCGAGAGCGGGGTACCGGCCACGTCCACCAGATGATTGATCGGCACGCTTTCAGGATGCGGGGTCAGGCGGGCGAGCTCGGTGAGCAGGCCGATACGGTCCTCGCGATCCTCGCCCATGCCGATAATCCCGCCGCAGCAGACCTGGATGCCGGCGGCGCGCACGCGCGCCAGCGTGTCGATGCGGTCCTGCCAGGTGCGGGTGGTGATGATGCGCTGATAGTATTCCGGCGAGGTGTCCAGATTGTGATTGTAGAAGTCCAGCCCGGCGTCCTTCAGGCGCTCGGCCTGGCCGTCGGAGAGCATGCCCAACGTCATGCAGGTTTCCATCCCCAGTGCCTTCACGCGGGTAATCATTTCGGCAATGGCCGGCTCGTCGCGCGGTTTCAGCTCGCGCCAGGCCGCGCCCATGCAGAAGCGTGTGGCACCGCCCTCTTTTGCCTCGCGGGCGCGGGCCTCGACGGTGCCGGGGTCCATCAGCTTTGAGGCCTTGAGCCCGGTGTCGAAATGGGCTGACTGATTGCAGTACCCGCAGTCCTCCGCGCAGCCGCCGGTCTTGATCGACAGGAGGCGCGATTTTTGCACGGCGTTGGGCTGGTGCACGCGCCGGTGCAGGCTCTGCGCCGCGAACACCAGATCATTGAACGGGGCATCGTGGATTGCCTGGACCTCGCTGCGCGTCCAGTCCGAACGCGGGGTCGTCAGGGCGGCGATATCGTCTAGAAGGGGGATCATGGTGCCTCACGAGTCTGTCATCGACCCACACCCTAGGAATCAGGCCCCTTGGCGGCAAGCCGCGCGGCACCTCGCCGTGCGCGCGCGCCTTGTGGGACCGGCGCTGTTTTGCGTGACGCTGTTGGTGGTCCTGGTGTTTGCGCTTTGGCCGGGCCATGGCGGTGCGCCGCGTCTGTTTGGCTGGGACAAGCTGGAACATATGAGCGCCTTTGCGGCGCTGAGCCTGATTGGCCGGTTCGCTTTTCCGGGCCTGAACCGGGTCTGGCTGGTGCTGGCGCTGACCACCCTGGGGGCGGCCATCGAGTTGTTGCAGATGACCCCGATGATCAACCGGATCGCCTCCCTCTCTGATATGGCCGCCAACACGGTGGGCATCATGGCCGGTCTGGCGGCGGCGCATCTGGCGGCGCGCATGGCACGGGCGCTGGACATCCATCCGTGAACCGGCCGCCCCACGCGCCCTGGCGCGGCGGGCCGCCGCGCTTCAGTGTGGGGCTGAGGCCCATCGATCCGGCCCTATGGCTGTTTCCTGATACAGAGGCCCATGTCCTGGCCTGGAAGGCGGGCCTGCTGGCACGGCCGGTGGATGTGTGGCGCCAGGCACCGGATGCCGGTGCCGCGGCGGATGAAGCCGCCGCTCTGGTCTGCACTGAAGCCGGCGCGCCACCGGGCGATCTCATCGCGGCGGCGCATCTCGTCAGTGATGATCTGGTGGTGATGACGCGCGGCGATGACGGGCGCTGGCTGACCGGCGCCATCGTGCTGACGGCGCCGACATTTTTCAGCCTTGATCACGCCTTCGGGCGCGATCTGACGGCGCTGCACGGGCCGGTGCCCGACGGCGATCAGCTGGCGGCGCGCATCGCCCACGTGTTTGACGCCCTGAGGCCCGGCCAGGTGCTGGAGCGCTTCAACTGGACGCTTCAATGGGGCGATGCGCGCTTCACCCCGGACGCGGCGCCCTTGCGGTCCGCGGCGCAGGCTGCGGCGGTGAGCGAGGCGTGCGATCAGCTGCATGTGCGCGTGGAGCGCCAGACGATCATCAAGCTGCCTCAGACCGGCGCGGTGCTGTTCACCATCCGGGTGTGTCTGGACCCGGTGCAGGCGCTGGCGGCTGATGAGATCGCCGCGCTGGCCGCCGCGTGGCGGGGGCTGGGGGCTGAAGGACGCGCCTACAAGGGCTGGGCCGCGCTGGAACGCCATGCGCAGGCGGTGTTCGCGGATATCTAGACCCTTGAAACGACACCGGCCCGCCAGCGTGTGCTGGCGGGCCGGTGCATAAGTTCAGGCTGAAGGCGCTGGCGTCAGTCGCCGCCATTCCCGCCGCCGCCATCGCCGGAACCGCCGTCCGGCGCGTCGGGCCCGGCCTTGGTTTTCGGGGCGGGCCGGTCGTCGGAACCCGACGAAACCGCCGCAGGGTTCAACGGCACGGCGTCAGCACCGTACCAGGCCGGCGGGACAATGCCCTTGCGGTCGTAATCATGCGTGTAGCGCAGCACGACGCCGGCCAGCAGCAGGATCGCGATGACGTTCGGGAAGAGCATCATCGAGTTGGCCACGTCGCCAAACCGCCACAGCCCGTCCACATTGACCACCAGCGTGCCCAGGAAGGCCACACCCACCCACATGAAGCGGAATGGACGCGCGGCCCAGTCACCAACGATATAGGTGGCCGAGGTCTCGGCGTAGTAGGACCAGCCAATGATGGTGGTGAAGGCAAACAGGGCCTGCGCAGCCAGAATGATCCAGCCGCCGGCATAAATGCCTTCTGCAAACGCCGCCGTGGTGATGGCCGAGGCCTGCAGGGCGTCGGACTGCCAGGCGAACTCGGCAAAGGTCCCGTCCAGATTGGCATAGCTGCCCGACACGGTCAGGATCACCAGCGCCGTCATGGTGCAGATGATCATGGTGTCGATGAACACACCCAGCATGGCGATCTCGCCCTGCTTGACCGGATTGCTGGTCTGGGCTGCCGCGTGGGCGATCGGGGCGGAGCCCTGACCGGCCTCGTTGGAGAACAGGCCGCGCGCCACACCGGCCCGGATGGCGGCCATGATCACATAGCCCGCAAACCCGCCCGCCGCCTCGCGGAAGCCGAAGGCCTCGGTGAAGATCAGGGCGAAGGCGCCGGGAATCTCGCTGGCGTGAGTGGCCAGAATGACCACCCCCACCAGAATATAGGCGACGGCCATGAAAGGCACGACGCGTCCGGCGACAACCCCGATGGATTTGATGCCGCCGACGATCACGACAAAGACCAGGAAGGCCAGAACCGCCCCAACGGCCCAGCGCGGCAGATCCACGCCCAGCGAGGTGCTGGCTTCAATGGCTGACTGGGTGACGGAGTTGGCCTGCAGCGCACCGCCGGTCACCAGAGCCGAGCAGATCGTGCCGATGCAGAACAGGATGGCGAGCCATTTCCAGTTCTTACCCAGCCCGTTCTGGATGTAGTACATCGGCCCGCCATGGTATCTGCCATCCGCATGCTTCTCGCGGTAACGCACGGCGAGGGAGGATTCTGAATAGGCCAGTGCCATGCCGAAAATCGCCGTGACCCACATCCAGAAAATCGCGCCCGGCCCGCCCAGCGTGATGGCGGTGGCGACGCCCGCCAGATTGCCGGTGCCAACCTGACCCGACAGGGCGGTGGACAGGGCCTGCCAGGGCGTGATCTCGCCCTCGCCGCCGCTCTTGCGGCCGGCCCACAGCTCGGCGAAGGCGGGGAAGAGGCGCTTGAGCGGACGCCCGCCCAGCAGCACCATCATGATCACGCCGGTGCCCAGAAGGGCAATGGTGACGATCCCGACCGGCAGGATGCGCTGATCGCCCCAGGTGCCGCCCCATAGAAAGTCACTGAAGATCGTGACGTTGTCGAAGAAATTGTCCATTCCAGCTCCCCGCAATTTCCTGATTTAACGAGACCCTAGGCAGACGAACGCCCGACGGGAAGTCCCCGCGTGCAACTGGGGGCGTGATTTTCCATCGTGTCTGCCCGCGCGCAGACGGCGGGCGGGGTCCGGCGCGCAGCGCCCGGCAAGGCACCGGGCACTTCCTGCCGGGGGGACGCATCTTGCCGGGCCGGTCTGTGCGCGCGGCCGTGCGCGATTGGGTAATGGCCAATTAATTATTTGAAAAGTCACGGTGATCTGCCTGGCCCGCAAAGCCTGCGAGCGGCACAAGGCTTGCGCTGGCCCCGGCGGGACAAAATGTCCGCCGGCCAAAACGGCCGTTCGCTTCCAGAACGGAGGAACCCCCCATGACAAACTCGGTGAATACGAACCCCGGAGCGATGATCGCGCTCCAGAATCTGAACAAGTCCAATATGGAGCTGCAACAGGTGCAGAACCGTATCAATACCGGCCTCAATATCGCGGGTGCGAAGGATAATGGCGGCATTTTCGCCATCGCCCAGCGTATGCGCGCCGAGGTGTCGGGCTATGGGGTTGTTCAGCAGTCTCTGGACCGTGGCAACGCGACGCTTGATGTGTCGCTGGCCGCGGGTGAAGCGATCTCGGATCTCCTGATCGAGATGAAGGAAAAGGCTCTCGCTGCCGCTGACACATCGCTGGATACGGCCAGCCGGAGCGCTTTGAACGAAGATTTCATGGCGCTGCGCAACCAGATCTCGACGATTGTGGAGAACGCGGAATTCAACGGCGTGAACCTGATCGACGGCTCGACAGACGCTTTCGTTGCGCTGGCGAACCAGGACGGCTCAAACACCATCACAGTGCCCTCAGAGGACATGTCCCTGTCGGGTGCCGTTGTGACGGTGGGCGCCGCCGCCTCGTTTGCGACCGCCACCCAGGCCTCGGACATCGCCTCTCAGATCGCCTCCTCGCTGGATGCGGTCAACGAGTCGCTGGCCCGGCTCGGGACCAAGTCGAAGGCGCTGGAGATCCACTCCACGTTCGTGACCAAGCTGTCGGACACGCTGGAGAAAGGCATCGGCAATCTCGTCGACGCAGATTTGGCCAAGGAGTCCGCCCGGCTCCAGTCGCTGCAGGTCAAGCAGCAGCTGGGAATCCAGGCGCTCTCCATCGCCAATGCGTCGCCGCAGTCTGTCCTGTCCTTCTTCCGCTAGGGAAGGTGCCGGGGCCGCCGCATGGCGGTCCCGGTTTTTCTTTGGCTTCGAAACGCGTTAACCCTTGATTAACCCTGCGGCGGGTCGCGCCGCCAGCCCCGCCCGAATCACCCGGCAGATTATGCCCGGCGGGTAGAAATTGCCGGGCGTCTCGCGGCTTTACCGGGCAAAAACTGCCGCATGCCGTCCGGCCCCGCGCTGCCCTTCCGAAAAATCCTCATAAAAAACAAAGACCTGAAAAATCATCATCCATGGGCCGCCAATTGGCCCCGGGCTTGCTGTTGCTCCTGCGGGCCAGAAGGCCCCGCTCGCAAAATGCGGGCGTTCACACGTAGAAACGTAGGAGCCAAGAAATGGCGACGATCAATACCAATCCGGGCGCGATGATCGCCCTGCAGAACCTGAACAAGACCAACCAGGACCTGATGCAGGTCCAGAACCGGATCAACACCGGTCTCGCGGTCTCCTCGGCCAAGGACAATGGCGGCATTTTCGCCATCGCCCAGAACATGCGCTCTGAAGTGGGCGGCCTGCGCGCCGTCAACCAGTCGCTGGACCTGGCCGTGTCGGTCACCGATGTGGCGCTGGCCGCCGGTGAAGCGATCTCCGACCTCCTGATCGAGATGAAGGAAAAGGCGCTGGCCGCTTCCGACACCTCGCTGGACACGGCGTCGCGTGATGCACTGAACGAAGACTTCTCCGCCCTGCGCGATCAGATCGGTACGATCGTGGAGAACGCCGAGTTCAACGGCATCAACCTGATCAATAACGGTGCCGATGCGATTTCGGCTCTGGCCAATGCTGACGGCTCGAACACCATCACCGTCGCGGCCGAGGACATGAGCCTCACCGGCACGACCCTCACCATCACCGCCGGCACTGAAATCGACACCACGACCAATGCTGCGGCGGCGGCCACGGCTCTCGAGACCTCACTCACCAACATCAACTCGGCTCTGGCGCGTCTGGGCACTTCGTCCAAGTCGCTGGAGATCCACAAGACGTTCGTGGGCAAGCTCTCCGACACCCTGGAGAAGGGCATCGGCAATCTGGTCGACGCCGATCTGGCCAAAGAATCTGCCCGGCTCCAGTCGCTGCAGGTCAAGCAGCAGCTGGGCATCCAGGCGCTCTCCATCGCCAACTCGGCGCCAAGCACGATCCTGGGCTTCTTCCGCTAGGAAAAGGCCTGACTGAATTCGGCGCCGGGACGGCAGAACGCCGGACCGGTGCCGGACACGGCGCACAAAATGTGCGCGTCCAACCGTAGAAACGGACCCTCGAAAGGAGCCAAGAAATGGCGACGATCAATACCAATCCGGGCGCGATGATCGCCCTGCAGAACCTGAACCAGACCAACAAGGACCTGATGCAGGTCCAGAACCGGATCAATACCGGTCTTGCGGTCTCCTCCGCCAAGGACAATGGCGGCATTTTCGCCATCGCCCAGAACATGCGCTCTGAAGTGGGTGGCCTGCGCGCCGTCAACCAGTCGCTGGATCTGGCCGTGTCGGTCACCGATGTGGCGCTGGCCGCCGGTGAAGCGATCTCCGATCTCCTGATCGAGATGAAGGAAAAGGCGCTGGCCGCTTCCGACACCTCGCTGGACACGGCGTCGCGTACGGCCCTGAACGAGGACTTCACCGCGCTTCGCGATCAGATCGGCACGATCGTGGAGAACGCCGAGTTCAACGGCATCAACCTGATCGACGGCTCGGTCACCGGTGGCATTTCGGCCCTGGCCAATGCTGACGGCTCCAACACGATCTCGGTCGTGGACGAGGACATGAGCCTGGGCGAGTCCATCGTGACCCTGGCCGCGGCGGCGTCCTTTGCGACCTCTACGCAGGCCTCTGATATTGCCGACGATATCGAAGCTTCGCTCAACAATATCAACTCTGCTCTGGCGCGTCTGGGCACCGCCTCGAAGTCTCTTGAGATTCACAAGACCTTCGTGGGCAAGCTGTCCGATACGCTGGAGAAGGGCATAGGCAACCTAGTCGACGCAGACCTGGCCAAAGAGTCCGCCCGTCTCCAGTCGCTGCAGGTCAAGCAGCAGCTGGGCATCCAGGCGCTCTCCATCGCCAACTCGGCACCGAGCACGATCCTGGGCTTCTTCCGCTAGGACAAGCCCGCACGGGGATGACGGCCGGAGCGAAGGGGTTCCCTCCGGCCGTCCTCACCGGCCTCCCGACTGGGGAGGCGGCCTGCAACAAGGGAGGCGCTGGACGCTCTGAATGCGTCTTGTGAGGAACAGATGACAAGTATTGCGACGCTCATGTCAGCCACGGCCATGTCGTCACCTGAATGGGCCGCAAACGCTCAGGCGGCCGTGGGGCCTCTCGAGCGCGGCCCTGAAGGGGACGAACCGGCAGCCGCGGCTGTAAAGCCTGCAGCCGGAAAGGATTTGTCGAAAACTGTGGACAAGATCGAGGCGATGCGCGCCCAGATCGATGCCAGCGGGCGATCGCGCCTGCTCATCGACCGCGAGGAACGCGCCGGCCGCTTCATCTACCGGATTCTCAATCCCGATACCGGTGAAACCCTGCGCCAGTGGCCGCCGGAAGGGTATCTTGATCTGATCGCCTATTTGCGCGACGGACAGGGTGGATTGCTCGACCGGCAGACCTGAGCGCCCGGCAAGACTGACCGCCCAGCCCGGCAGAAATTAACCATGACTGCACCCGCCCCGCCCGAGCAGGCCCGGGATCACCCAACATAACACCATGATTTAAATATGCTTTGGCTCTGGCCCGCCATGTGGTCCGGGCCTTGCTCCTGTTCGTGCGACAGCGCTGCGGAATGCGGCGGCGGGATACAGGAGAAGACCTATGACGTTGAGCGTCCACACCAACACCTCGGCGATGATCGCCCTGCAGAACCTGAACAAGACCAATCAGGACATGACCGGCGTCCAGCAGCGGATCAATACCGGCCTGCGCGTGTCGGGTGCCAAGGACAATTCAGCCGTCTTCGCCGTTGCCCAGAGCATGCGCGCGGACATTGGCGCACTGGCGTCGGTGCGCGGCTCGCTGGACCGGGCGGTGTCGATCACCGACGTGGCCATCGCGGCGGGCGAGGCGATCTCCGACCTCCTGATCGAGATGCGCGAAAAAGCCACCGCCGCCATGGACCCGTCCATCGACGCGTTCTCGCGCCAGGCCTATGACGGCGACTTCAAGGCGCTGATGGAGCAGGTCAATGTGATCATCTCCAACGCCGAGTTTGACGGTGCCAATATCCTTAATGGCAGCATGACCAACGGCATCGACTTCCTGGCCGACGCCGACGCCTCGCGCACCATCAATCTGTCGGCCCATGACATGACCTTCTCCGGTGCCATCATGACCATCGAAAGCACCGCCAGCCTCGGCACGGTGACGCTGGCCGGTGCGGTGGTGAGCGCGATCTCGGAAAGTCTGGACAATGTCAATCAGGCGCTGGCCAATCTGGGTTCTGACGGCAAGAAGCTGGAAGCTCACCGGACCTTTGTGGACAAGCTGACCGACGCGCTGACCACGGGCGTGGGCAATCTTGTGGACGCCGATCTGGCCAAGGAAAGCGCGCGGTTGCAGGCCTTGCAGGTCAAGCAGCAGCTGGGCGTTCAGGCGCTGTCCATCGCCAACTCCGAGCCGCAGATCATTCTGTCCCTGTTTGGCCGGTAGGCTGTCACGCCCTGCCGATGCAACACCGCCTGGCGCTCCCGCGCGCCGGGCGGTTTTCGTTTGGGCCAGACTCAGGCGATCCTCATCGCGACAGCTGGAGCGCCGCGCCATGATTGATCTGCCCTACGGGCGACAGTGCATCGACGACAGCGATATCGAGGCCGTCACGCGCGTGCTGCGCAGTGATTTTCTGACGTCGGGTCCGGAGATAGACGCCTTCGAGGCCGAGTTCGCGCGCGCGGTGGACGCGCCGTTCGCGGTCGCCTGCAACAGCGCCACAGCCGCCTTGCATCTGGCCCTGGATGGGCTGGGCGTCGGTGAGGGTGATATCTGCATCGTGCCTGCCATTACGTTTCTGGCGACGGGCAATGCGGCGCTGTATTGCGGAGCAGCGGTTGTTTTCGCCGATGTGGATGCGGCCACCGGCCTGATGACCCCCGCCACGCTGGCCGAGGCGCTGGGCCGGGCCGGGCCGGCGGCGCGCGCCGTGCTGCCGGTGCACCTGGCCGGAGCCATGTGTGACATGCCGGCTTTGAGCGAGGCCGCGCATCAGGCCGGGCTGGCGGTGGTGGAAGATAGCTGCCACGCGCTGGGCTCGCTGGATGGCCGCGGCCGCCCCGCCGGGGCCAGCGATCTAAGTGACGCCGCGACCTTCTCCTTCCACCCGGTCAAGACGCTGGCCTGCGGCGAGGGCGGCATGGTGACCACGCGCAGCGAAGCGCTCGCCAGCCACATGCGCCGCGCCCGCTCCCATGGCGTCGAGCGTGACCCGGCCCGGTTCCGGCGGCGCGAGGGCGCGCACGAAGCCTGGTGGTATGAGATGGTCCAGCTGGGCTGGAATTACCGTATGCCGGATATCAACGCGGCGCTGGGCCGGTCGCAGCTTCAGCGCCTGCCGGCCTTCGCCGCGCGCCGGCGCGCGCTGGCCGCGCAGTATGAAACGGCGCTGGCGGCGCTGGCACCGCGGGTGCAGACCCCCGCCGAAGCGCCGGGCGATCCGTGCCGCCATCTTTACAATGTCCGCATCGATTTCGAAGCGGCGGGCGTGACGCGGGCGGAGGTGATGGCGCGGCTCAAGGCGGACGGGATTGGCAGCCAGGTCCACTACATCCCGCTCTATCACCAGCCCTTCTACGCCGCCCGCCATACCGCCGGACCGCTGCCCGGTGCCGAGGCGCATTATGCGCGCACCCTGTCCCTGCCGCTCTGGCCGGGCATGTCGCACGGCGATCCCGAGCGCGTCGTGCAAGCACTGGGGCGGGCGCTGAAGGCCTGATTGCGGGCGCCGGGCGGACTATATTTGTTCATGGTGGCGTCAGCCTTTGGCCGGTCTAGGTGCTGTTGACAAAGTACCGGAACCACAGGCGGATTGAAGCGAGATGGATGAAGCCGAGATAGCTGTCGGCGGTCTTGTCGTAGCGTGTGGCGAGGCGGCGTGAGCAGCGCAGCTTGTTGAAGCACCGCTCGATGCGGTTTCTCAGCCCATAGACGAAGTCGTCGATCTGGACGGGGTTCTTGCGGTTTCGGCGCGCCGGGATCATCGGCACTGCGCCGGCGGCTTCCAGCGATGTTCGGATATTGTCGCTGTCATAGCCTTTGTCGGCCAGCAGGACGCGCGGGACTGAGCCATGCGCGGCCATTACCGCCTCATAACCTTTGTAGTCGGAGACTTCACCGCCGGTGATCTCAGCGGCTATGGGCAGCCCTTCAGCGTTGGTGCGAAGGTGTATTTTGGTCGTGAAGCCACCTTTTGAGCGCCCAAAACCCTGTTTTTGAGTCCCCCTTTAGCGCCCGCAGCCTGATGGTGCGCGCGAACGATAGTGGAATCGACCATTTGAAGACTGTCGGGTACGGCCCCGCTCTCGCCCAGCGCTTCCAACATCACCTCCCACACGCCTGACAGCGTCCAGCGGCGGAACTGGCGGTAGACCCGCGTCCACGGACCGAAATAGTCGTGAAGATCACGCCAGGGCGCGCCGGTGCGCGCGATCCAGAACACGCCGTCCAGCACGCGGCGATGATCAGAAGGCGGGCGGCCCCGCTTGCCTCCGGTCGCCACCACGAAAGGCGCAAAGAACGCCCACTCCTCGTCCGTCATCAAACCGCGAACCAAGACCACCTCCCAAAAGCCAGTCTTGAATCACGCTTCGGGCGGGTTGGGAATCCACTTCGTCAACAGGTCCTAGTCTCCTGATCAGGGGATGACGGGCAGGGGGACATCACATGCTCATCCGTATCGCTGCCGCGCTGGGCGCGGCGTTGGGTCTGGCGGGCGCCGCATCTGGCGCGCAGGTCAGCCAGCCGCAATTGACCGCACAGCCGGCCTTGCGCGCCGATCAGCTGCGCGCCGACCAGTTGCGCATCGGCCCGTCCATGGAGGGGTTGAGCGCTGCGGCGGTACGGCTGGAGGTGCGCAATTCACCGCTCTTCGTGGCCGAGCTGGACCCGGCACGCCTGACAGCAGGCGGGCCGGTGGCCATCGCGCTTCAAGCCGGTGTGGAGCTTGATCTGAATGCCTATCTGACCGGATCGCGCCTGCTGACGCGGCCTGGCCTGGCGGCGCTGCAAAGCGAGCCCGAAGCGCTGGGCCTGATCGGCCCGGTCCAGGTGCGCGAAGAGGTGTTTCTTCTGGAAGACCGGATTGTGGTGTCGCGTGAGGCCGAGGTGCGTGTCAGCGCGCGCACCTGCCGCGAGGGTGCGGACAGTGCCGGTCAGGCAAGCCGCACGCGCGGTCCCATGGCGCAGCTCCAGCGCATGGCGCGCGAGCGGGTCGAACGCGCCCGCGCCGAGCTGTGCCTCTCCCCGCCGCAGGCGCGCCCGCAGCATGGCGCGCTGTCGCCGGTTGTGCTCGATCCCGGCACCTCGCTGACACCGGCCATGCGCATGCGGGTGCAGACCGTGGAGGGCGGTGCGCGCCTGCTCCTGCCGCCAACTGAAGCCGATATCGCCGAGGCCGCCGAAGCGGTGCGCAGCGAGCTGCGCGCCCTGAACCGGCAGGCCGAGTTCCGCCATGGCGTCTCCGTCGCCCGGGCGCTGGCGCTGCCGGACGCCGAGCTGATCGCGCTGGATATGGATGGCGAAGAGCGCATCATCAGCCATGTCAGCATCATCCCCCTGGCGCCGCGCGCGGGCGTCTCCATCGGCGCGGTGCCCGATCTGACGGCCCCGCCTGCGCCGCCCGCCGATTTCGGCCGGGGCTTCACGCTGGACCGCGCCATCGGCCCGCGCCTGCAGGCGATCCCGTCGACGCTGGCGCCCTTCGTGTTGCGGCGCGCCGATCTGATGCCCAACCCGCGCATCCGCACGGTGCCGCCCGGCGCGCTGACCTTGCAGCCGGACACGGCGGGTCGCGGGGGCGGGGCGGCCCTGCAAGCGGTCCCGCGCCTTGAGACGCTGCAAATGGCCCCGGGCCTGGCGCGCCTGCCCGGAACCCGTCCCGAACCGCGCGAACCGGTGCGGCGAACCAGCGTCACGCAGACCGCAGACCATTATTTCATCACCGGCTTCACGCTCAGCGACCGGATCGAGGAGCGCTACAAGCACACCTTCAACCATCGGCGGAACTACTTCGTTGCGTTCCAGTATTCGGTGGGCTATCGGGCGGGCCTGCGCTTCCCGTTCCATGTGCGCACGCGCTCGGACACGTTCTTTTCCGAAGACCCGGCCACCCGGCGCTGGCGCACAACGGACGCCACCGTGCGTATCAGCGCGGCCGGGCGCCAGACCACGGTCAATGGCGGCTCGATCTATCAGGCCTCGGGCATGGCGCGCGAGCTGTGGTTTGACGATCGCGAATTCACCATTGGCGTGTGGGCCGGCTGCCAGCTGCAAGTGCGCGCGCCTGTCGTGGGGACAGTGCGCATCAATTGCCCGTCGGTTTCGATCCCCCGGGCGGGGACCTGCCCGAACTGGGCCTGCGCCGATTTTGACCCGCCCATCGGGCGGCGCACGCGCCTGGCCAGTCCACGCCTGCCCGCTGACGTGACGGGGCTTCAGATCAATGCGTGGATCGCGCGCGCCGGTGTGGAGCCCGGGGTGAATGTCTACGCCGCCGACGCCCGATTCCTTCTGGACGCTGAAGCGCGCGGGGCGCGCTTCGTCACCGATCCGGCCCAGCCCTATGCCTGCCGCCCGGTCAATCGCAGCGATCCTGCGTCGGACAATCAGCTGGTCAATGACCGGCTGTGCCGGGTGGCGGTGACGCGCAGCCCGATGGAGAACCGCGAGATGGTGCTGCGGCTTGTATCCACGGACGAGCACGCGCCAGGCCTGGTCCTGCGCAATCCGGCCTATGAGTTCGCACTGGAATTCGTGCCGGTGCTGGGTCTGTTCGCGGTGGTCGACATCGCCGTGGCCAGCTGGCGTTTCGACCGGGATATCGAGATCCGCGGCCTGACCATAAGGCGCGAATTCCGGTTCACCCGCCACGCCGGAACGACCGAGTCGGCCGAGGTCGGCATGTGCGGACCTGATGACCGCTCGGCACCGGGCTGCACTTCGCGGCTGGGCTATGAGTTCGGGCGCATCTGGGTGGATGATGGCGGGCCGGGTTAAGGGGTATGCTGCACCTGCGCGCGCCCCCTGCGTGGACAGATTCAGGGCGAATGCTTACATCAGGGAACGCTGTGCGTATGTCCGGTGCGCGCGGCGGGTTTCATGTGTTGGTCCGGACCCGATCTGAAAGCCCGAACCCATGTCGCAAGACGCCTTTCCTGTCGAGACGCGCCGCCACTCGGCCGCGCACCTGATGGCCGCCGCGATCCAGGACTTGTTCCCGACCGCGCAGTTTGGCGTCGGGCCTGCGACAGCGACCGGGTTCTACTATGACATCAAGCTGGACGAGCCGCTGACGCTGGAAGATCTGCCGAAGATCGAAAAGCGGATGAAGGAGATGCGCGCCGAGAAGCACCGCTTCGCCTGCGAGGAGCTGCCCATCGCCGACGCCATTGCCTACATGGAGCGCCAGAACCAGCCGCTGAAAGTGGAGCTCTTGAAGCTCCTGCGCGACAAGGGGTCCACCGCCATCGCCAAAGAGACCGGCGACGAGTCCGTGGTGGGCGAGGGCGCTGACACCGTGACCTTCTTCCGCACCGGCGATTTTGTCGATCTGTGCCGCGGCCCCCATGTGGATCACACCGGCCAGGTGGGCCATTTCAAGCTGCGCTCCATTGCGGGCGCCTATTGGCGCGGCGATCAGAAGAACGCCCAGCTCCAGCGCATCCACGCCCTTGGTTATGACACCAAGGAGGAGCTGGAGCAGCGCCTGATCCAGATCGAGGAAGCGGAAAAGCGCGACCATCGCCGCCTGGGCCGCGAGATGGATCTGTTCCACTTCCAGGAAGAGGCGCCCGGCGCCGTGTTCTGGCATCCCAAGGGCTGGTCGCTGTTTCAGAGCCTGATCGACTATATGCGCCGCCGTCAGGTCGAGGCTGACTATGTCGAGATCAACACGCCCGACCTGATGGACCGGCGCTTGTGGGAGCGGTCCGGCCACTGGGAGAAGTTCGGCGAGAACATGTTCACCACCGACGAGGTGGAGGACCGTGTGTTTGCGCTGAAGCCGATGAACTGCCCCGGCGGGGTGGAGGTGTTCAAGCACGGCCTGCGCAGCTATCGCGAGCTGCCGCTGCGCATTGCCGAGTTCGGCAAGGTGCACCGGTTTGAAGCCTCGGGCGCGCTGCACGGGCTGATGCGCGTGCGCGCTTTCACCCAGGACGATGCGCACATCTACTGCACCGAAGACCAGATCACCGATGAGAGTGTCGAGGTGTGCAAGCTGGTCATCGATATCTACAAGGAGTTCGGCTTCGAGGACGTGCGGGTGAAATTCTCCGATCGTCCGGAAAAGCGCATTGGCTCGGACGCGGTCTGGGACCGGTCTGAGGCCGCGCTCAAAACCGCCATCGAGGCTACCGGCCTGCCATATACGTACAATCCGGGCGAGGGTGCCTTCTATGGCCCCAAGCTGGAGTTTGTGCTGCGCGATGCCATCGGGCGCGACTGGCAGTGCGGCACGCTGCAGGTGGACCTGAACCTGCCCGAGCGGCTGGGTGCCACCTATATCGCCCCGGACGGCGAGAAGCGGGCGCCGGTGATGCTCCACCGGGCGCTGTTCGGCTCGCTGGAGCGGTTCACCGGCATCTTGCTCGAGCACTATGCCGGCAAGCTGCCGGTCTGGCTGGCGCCGGTGCAGGCGGTGGTCATCCCCATCGCCGACCGGCATGAGGACTATGCCCTTAAGGTGCGCCGCACGCTGATGAAGGCGGACATCGGTGCCGCCAGCGGAGGGGTGCGCGCCGAGGCTGATCTGGGTCATGAGCGGATGCAGAAGAAAATCCGCACCGCCCAGACCCAGAAAATCCCTTATATGCTGGTGGTGGGTGACGCCGAGGCCGAGGCCGGCGCGGTGGCCGTGCGCCATCGCGATCAGGGTGATCTGGGCGTGTTCAGCCTGGACGACTTCATTGCCCGCATCGGCCAGGAGCAGCGTACCCGCCGAGACCTGCCTGCGCGCGAGACCCAGGACGCCTGATCCCAGGGCCCGGTTTTTGGAGAGATTGCCTGCGCGGGGCACCCCCATGGGGGTGCCCCGTTTTGCTTTGGAGGCCGGCTTGCCCCGGTGCGGCGCGCGCGGTCCCTGCACTGCGTCCAGCGCAGGTTTACACAGTTTTACGCGGCGTTAACCGCAACGCCCGCTTTTGTTAACCCAGCAGTGTTGCGCGCTGCGGCGGATGAGCCGGGATTGGGTGTGGATACCAGATATTGCGGTCTTGCATCTGGTTTACACAAGATTAACCGGTCAGTTACCGTCAGCATGGGTTTTTGGGAGTTGATTCGGCATGCCGTCCGGGGCGCCTTGGAGTGTGAAGGGTATCGACCCTCGCGCCCGCGCGATCGCCAAGACGGCGGCGCGCCGGGAAGGCATGACGCTGGGCGACTGGCTCAACCGCGTGATCCTCGATGACGGGCCTCAGGCCGGCAGCCCCGATTGGGACGAGCGCCTGTCGGGCTATCCCGGATTTGGCAGTGGCGGCGGTGGTGATGGCGATGACGATGATGCGCTGCGCGCGGTCATCCGCCGGCTGACCGACCGGCTGGAAGCCTCCGAACAGCGCTCGACCCTGGCCCTGACCGGCGTGGACCAGTCCGTGCTGGCGCTGTCGCGCCGCCTCGAAGCGCTGGAAGAGACACGCGACGAAGACGATGGCGAGATCGAGGAGGCGCTGGCGCGCACCCGCGCGCGCCATGACGAATTGCTCGAGCGCCTGCGCCGTCTGGAGCGGGCAGGGCCGGGCGGCGGTGCCGATCCGTCGGCATTGAAAGCGGTCGAGACGACGGTCGGCAAACTCGCCGCACGCCTTTACGAGACCGAGCGCGATGTACGCGCCGAACTGGATAATCTCACCCACAAGGACGAACGCCGGCGCGAGGGGGCCGAGCGCGCCGCCAAGGTGCTGGGCGCGCGCCTGGACGAGACCGAGTCGCGGCTGCGCGATGATCAGAAGGCGTTGCGCGATCAGGTGGAGGCGCAGTCCCAGCGTGTGGGCGAAACCCTGCGCGGCGTCGAGGACATTGCGCGGCGCCTGCAAAGCCGGATCATCGCTGCGGAAAACGCCACCCATAGCGCCGCCGAGGCGCTGGCCGGTTCCCAGCAGGCGCTGGACGCCCGGCTGCGCGAGCTGGAAGCGCGTCAGGGCTCGTCGGTAGGCGCGGACGAAATCAATCGCCGGTTTGAAGTGCTGGGCCGGGAACTGGCCGCGATCATCCGCGAAACGCGCGAGGACTGGGGGCGCCAGATCGCTTCGCTGGATGGCGCGGGCGCAGGTCCGGGCCGGCTGGAGCGGGCGCTGGAAGCGGCGGAAAGCCGCTTGTCAGCGGCCGAAACGCGCCAGTCCGAAGCGCTCAATCGGATCGCTCACGAGGTCGGGCGCGTCTCGCGCGCCGTAGACCGGCGTATCGAGGCCGCCGAGCAGCGCCTGGAGCATCGTTTCAGCGAGACCGAGCGCGCGCGCCGGTCCCGCGAGGATCAGACCGGACTGGAATCCCGGCTCGACACGGTCCGGGCTGAAAACACCGCCGCTGTGCGCCGGATCGGCGAAGAGGTCGCCCGTCTGGGCGAAACCCTTGCCGAGCGCGTGCAGAAGGCCGAGGAACGCTCGGCCCAGGCGGTCGAGGCGGCAGGCGAACGCATGGCCCAGGTAGTCGAACGTATTGAACAGGCGCGCGCTCGTGCGCCGGAAGCCGATCTGGATGCGCGCATCCGCGCGTCTGAAGAGCGCACCGCCCAGCGCATCACCGACGCCATGGACGGGGTGTATCAGCGTCTCGATCAGGCGGGCAGCGAGACCGCCGACGTGTTGTCCCCTGTCCAGCGCGCCATGACGGCGCTGGCTGACCGGCTGGAAGCCATCGAACGCCGCGGGGAAACCCGCACCCCTGCCACTGACACACCGGCACGCCGGCGCGGTGGCAAGGATGGTGGCGGCGATGACGGTGATGGCGGCGACGGGGATCAGGTCGAAACGGCGCGCCCGCGCGCAGCGGCGCTGGACGGTTTCGAGACCGCATCGGTGCCGGTTGATTTTGGTGCGCCTTTGCCCCAGCCACCGGGTCTCCTCGACCCGGCGGGTGAGCCGGACAGTTTCGAGATCGCCGCCCGTGTGACACAAGGCGATCCGTACTCTGAGCAGCACTACGCCACCGGAGAGTATGGCGCGCCGGCCTGGTCCGAGCGCGCGCCGGAGCCTGCGCCGTCGCGGCCGGCCCAGCCCGCACGCCCGGCGCGCCTGGGCGCCACTGCTGACGCCGATTTCCTGGCCGCTGCGCGCAAGACGGTGCGCGCCAACCGGTCCACCAGCGCAGACTGGAGCCCGCCCGCCGAGCCGGGTTCGGGCCGCACCCGCCTGATGCTGGTGGCCGCCAGCGTGCTGGGCTTCGCCGCGGTGGCCGCCGCTGCGGGCATGCTCGCCCTCGATGCGTTCGGCGGCGGCGAGCGGCCGGTCACGGCTGCGGCTGATCCGTCGGAAACCCTGACCACGCTGTTTGCAGACGCGGGCGGACCGGAAGTGCGCGCGCGTGTGTCCGAGCCGGCCACGCTGGGAGATAATGCTGCCGGGATGCCTGCAGATGAAGCCGGTGCCGTTGTGGCGGGCACACCTGCGGAAACACAGGCGGAACCCGCGCCGGACCTCACGCCCGCCCCGGCTTTGCCCGAGCCTGCGACGGTGCAGCGCGCGGACCGCGTCCCCGCTCAGCCCGAGCCGCGCGCCGAGACGCCTGTGCAAACCCCTGAGCAGACCCCTGCGCCGGAGCCCGCTCCCGAACCCGCTCCCGAACCGCTGACGCTGGAGCGTGCCGCTGCGGACGGCGATCCGGTGGCGCGCTATCAGCTGGCGCTGGAGCGGATGGACGCAGGCGCGGTCAGCGACGGTGCCGCCCTGATGCGCCGCGCCGCTGAACAGGGCGTGCCTGACGCCATGCGCCGCTATGCCGGCATGCTGCAACGCGGCCAGGGCGTCAGCGCCGATCCCGAGGCCGCCCGTCTGTGGATGGTGCGCGCGGCGGAAGCAGGCAATGTGCTGGCCATGTTCGAGGCAGGCGGCTTGTTCATCGCGGCGGACGATACACCGGACAATCAGGCTGCGGCGGCGCGCTGGTTCCAGCAGGCGGCCCTGCACGGCAATCGCGACAGCCAGTTCAATATCGCGCTTCTGTTCCAGGAAGGCTTCGGCGTGCCGCAAAGCCCCGCTGACGCCTATGCCTGGCTGCGCATTGCGGCGAATGCAGGCGACGAGGATGCGGGTGCGCGCGCCACCACGCTGCGCCGCGAGCTCAGCTCCGAACAGCGCGCCGCGGCCGATGGCGTGGCCGAGAGCTTTACGCCGCGTCCGGCTGATCCGCGCGCCCAGGGCCGCTATCCGCGCCAGCCCTGGCAAGCGGCCGGCTAGGGCCGTGCTGATCTACCTGCCGATCGCGGAAGTCTCTCTCAACCTCTTCGTCCTGCTTGCTCTGGGTCTTGGCGTCGGTTTCCTGTCCGGCCTGTTCGGCGTGGGCGGGGGATTTCTGATGACCCCGATCCTGATGTTCATGGGCGTACCGCCCGCCGTGGCAGTATCCACCCAGATCAACCAGATCGTCGCCTCATCCATGTCCGGGGCCATTGCGCATTTCCGCCGCCGCTCGCTGGACATCAAGATGGGCGTGATCCTGATTGCGGGCGGTGCCGCCGGATCGGTGGCCGGGGTGCAGATTTTCGCCCTGCTGCAGGCCACCGGCCAGATCGATCTGGTGATCGCGCTTTGCTATGTCGGGTTTCTGGGGGTCATCGGCTCGCTGATGCTGTTTGAAAGCGTCGGCGCCATCGTGCGGCGCTCGCGCAATATCGCCCCGGCCCGCCCCGCGCGCCGCAAACGCACGCTGATCGACGCCCTGCCGTTCAAGACCCGGTTTGCGGTGTCGGGCCTCTATATGAGCGTGATCCCGCCTTTGGCGCTGGGCTTTCTGGTGGGGGTGATGGCGGCGCTGATGGGGGTGGGCGGGGGCTTCATCGCCGTGCCGGCCATGATCTATCTCCTGCGCATGCCCACCAATGTGGTGATCGGCACCTCGCTGTTTCAGATCCTGTTTGTGACCGCGCTGACCACCGTGCTGCACGCCGCACAGAACCAGACCGTGGACATTGTGCTGGCCGCGATCCTGATCGTCGGCGGCGTGGTGGGCGCGCAGATCGGCGCGCGCTACGGCGCGAAGTTGCGGGCGGAGGAATTGCGCGCGGGCCTGGCCCTGATCGTGGTGGCGGTGTGTTTGAAGCTTGTCTGGGATCTGACCGCGGAACCAGCCGATCTCTACGTGCTCATCGAACTCAGGGGGCTGCCATGATCACGCGGCCGGCCCTGATGGCCATGGTGGCGGCGGGCCTGGCTCTGGCGGGCACCCCGGCGCGCGGACAGTCTGAGAGCCTGGGGCCGGAACCCCAGATCGCCGCAGCCCTGACAGAGAATGTGGTGGAGATCCGCTCCAACTTCTCCGGCGCGGAGCTGGTGCTCTACGGTGCGGCGGTAGGGCTGACCGACGGCGATGACATCGCGGTGGTGGTGCGCGGACCGGTGCGCGATCTGCGCGTCATGCGCCGCCAGCGCGTTCTGGGCGTGTGGGTCAATGCCGACCCGGTGATATTTGACGAAGTGGCGGGATACTACGCTGTGGCGTCGACCCGGCCCCTGGCCGAATTTGCGACCTTCTCGGCCTTGCGCCGCAACCGCATCGGCATGGACCATGTGCGTCTGTCAGCGCCGGAGAGCGAGCGGATCGAGACCCGCTTCGGCGTGGCAGGCGTGGTGGTGTCCGATATCGGCGCGGCGATTGTCGACTACCGCACGGCGCTGGTGCGCAACAAGGCGCGCGACGCGCTGTATGTGGAAGCGCCTGACGGGGTGGAGATCCTGGAGGCCGGCCTGTTCCGCGCGCGGGTGGTGCTGCCCCCGGCGACGCCCACGGGCGTCTATGATGCGGATGTCTATCTGTTTCGTGACGGTGTGCCCATCGCGGTGCGGCGCACCTCGCTGGAGGTGGTCAAGGGCGGCACCGAGCGGGCCATCTATGATCTTGCCCATGACCGCCCGCTCGCCTATGGCCTGTTGTCCGTGCTGCTCGCGGTGTTCGCCGGATGGCTGGCCGCCTTCGTGATGCGCCGCGCCTGATCACCCGGGAGGACCCTGATGAAACGCCTCAGTGATGCCCCGCTTCTGCCTGTGGTGCTCGGTTTTGCCGGGCTCATTCCCTTTGTGGGTGGCGCGCTGGGACTGGCGCTGGGCGGGCAGGTCGCGCTGCAGGCGGCCAACGCCCTGCCGGTCTATGCTGCGGTGATCCTGTCATTCCTGGCGGGCGGACGCTGGGCGGCGGAGCTGGTCATCCGCGCCGACGCGCCGCGCCCGGGTGTGCTGATCCTGGCGGTATCGGTGGCGCTGGCCGGCTGGCTGGCGGTGCTGATGCAGGTCTGGGCCCGGCCCGGCCTGCCGCTGGATATGGAACTGGCGGGCTGGGGCGTGCTGATCTTCGGCTTCGCCCTGCAATATCTGTGGGACCGGTCAGCGGTGCGCGGGGCGACCTTCCCCGGCTGGTATCTGCCGCTGCGGCTGCTGCTGACGGCGGGTGCCATGCTCAGCCTGATGCTGGCCGCATTCATCCGCTGGTCGCCGACCTTCAGCCTCTAGCCCTCAGCACAGGCGGAACAGGCGCGCGAGCCACGAGCAGCTGGGCGGGGGCGTCGGTGCCACGGGTTCGGGCTCCGGTTCGGGCTCCGGCTCGGGCTCGGGCTCCGGTTCAGGCTCCGGCTCAGGCTCAGGTTCCGGGACCAACTCCACAGGCGGGGCTTCCAGCCCGCCATTGGGCTCGCTGGCATTGTTCACATGGCCAGAGCGGCGCGGTCGCAGCAGGGCAGTATCGCTCAAGGTCACTCCGCCGCCGAACAATTCGCCGAACGATGTGGTGAAGACCATTTCGGCGTCCACCACGATCACCGACCCGCCAGGGACCAGGAGACCGGCGGGCAGCGCTGGCGGAGACGCGGCCGGTGCCATGCCATCGGCCTGGCTCCAGGCCAGGAAAACCTCGCCATCATCATGCATGCGCACCGAGGATACGCGCAGCGCCAGGCCTGCAGCGTCAAACGGTGCCGCCATGGCGCGCCCGGCCGCGAAGTAATCGGCGAGCTCGGCATTGTTCACGGTGTCGCGCTGGGCGGTCAGATCGGCCACCACCAGCGCAGCGTTGTACACCTTGCGGTCAGCGCTCAGCGCCAGGCTGAGCTGTGCGGTGCCCAGATACATTGTGATCATGATCGGCGCGATCAGGGCGAATTCCACCGCCGACACGCCGCGCCGGTCGCGGGTGAAGCGGGCCAGAGACAGGAAGCGGGCCAGGCGCGCGATCATGGATCAGGTTCCGAACTGTTCATTGCGGAAGGCTGCCGAGGCAACAATCAGGCGCTTGTTGCCCGGCAGATTGGCCATGCCATTGAGCTGACCCGGCGCGATCAGCGGCCATTCATAGACGGCGCGCACCACGACAATCTCGCCCGGACCGCCCGGATCGAAGCCGAAGCCGGAAGAATCCACGCCGTCCTCGCCAATGAGCGCGCCCAGCTGGGCGGCACCGAAGCTGTCGACCCGGCGCACATCGACCTGAATCCGCGCGCAGTCCAGAACCGGCCCGGCGCGCGCGCAGATGCGGTTGCGGAACTCGCCCGGTCCGTCGCCGGCCATCAATACCTCGCCCGTGCGGATCTGGCGTGCGGCGTCGGCGGTGGCGGTTTCGATCATGGTGGAGGCGAAGAAGAACAGGGCAATCTCGATTATGCCCATAAGCAGAAGAAAGAAGGGTCCGGCGATGATCGCGAATTCGACAGCCGTCGCGCCCTCGCGCGCCTTGATAAAGCGCAGGGTCAGCAAATGGCGGCGGCCCGCCCCTTGGCGCACAGGGTCATTCATGCGCCCAGCTTTACCGGTACGCGCTTAATGCCCGGTCAAGAGACACGGTTAGCAAATCATGAGCGCACGGCCGACGCGCGCGCCACGCGTCACCCGGTCAGTCGCCGGTGGATGGCAGCCAGTGCGGGGCCAGACCGGCCAGTCGTGCCTCGATGATATCGACCTGGGCGAGGCCCGGCCCCGGCGCGCGGGCGGGCAGGTTGCGGCCCAGATCGAACAAGGTCCAGGCCGTCTCAGCGCCACCGGCCTCCATGAAGCGCTGTCCCAGACGCCAATAGGCCTCCTGCGCGAACGGATCGGCCTCGATGGCTTCAAGCAGAAGGCCGGCCGCATCCAGGTCGGGCCGGGCCTGCAGGCTGTCAGGGCCCCAGCCGATCAGGGCACTGGCGGTGAGCAATTGTGCGGCGGCACCGGCGTAGCCGTCGCTCCCGGCAAAGACCGAAAGGGACTCAACGGCTGCGCGGTGGGCCCCTTCCATGGCCGCGTCCAGCCCCTGGGCCGCGCGTTCAAAGCGCGCATTCCCGATCCCGCTGCGGACCAGATCGTGCACCAGGGCGCAGGTCAGGCGCGCGCTGCCCACCATGGCTTCTTCCGGGCACGGGCCGAAATGATGGGTTTCCTGAACGCTGATCAGCAGCGCCTCGGCCAGCTGGCCGGTGCTGCGCGCGGTCTCGAAGGCTTCGTAGAAATCGGCATGGTCCGGTGCGCGGCTCGCAGGACCGGTCACCGCGGAGAGCGCCGCCGCGCCGGCGGCGTCCAGATACTCATCGCCGTTCAGCACAAGGCGCGCACCCGCCACGCCACCGGGCAGGCGCAGGCCCAGCGGGCCGCCGGTTGTATACGCCCGGACCGTGCGCGCCGGCGCGGGACGGGCGGCCGGGGCCGGCGCGTTGGCCGGGCTGGTGCCGGCAGAGTTTGACGCGGACAGGGCGCGCATCACCAGCTCGGCGTCTACGCCTGCATCGCCGGCTTCATCGAACATGGCGAGCAGTTCGGCAATGCTGGGCGGGCGGTCCTCAACCGGGGCCGCCGGCGGGGCGCTGGCCTGCACCGGCTCATCGGCTTGCGCGGCATCAAGCGGTTCCGCGTCCGGCACCGGCTGCATCACCCATCGCTCGCGGCGGCCTTGCGGGCTTTCAGGGCTGTAGACGGTCAGCTCGAAGGCGCATGGAAACTGCGGTGCGGTCTCCAGCCGGTCCATGACGTCAGGATGCACCGGCGCGGCGTGACGCAGCCAGCCCCGCGCGGACCTTGCGGCGTTTCCGTCCAGAGGCGCGGTCTCGCACCAGCTGTCATCCTGGCCGCCGAAATCGGCACGGAAAAGCCGGTCGTCTTCAAAGCGGGCGTCAAAGCCGGCGGGTGTGTCTTCGAAGCTGAGCGTGCCGCTTACAGCGGCGATCCCCATGGCCGCTTCCAGCCAGACACGGTGAAACACGCCGGCAGATCCGAATGCGATCTCCTCGCGCGCGCCCGCGCCCGACAGCGCCACATAGGTATCCAGCCGGCGGCGCGTCTCGCCGTACAGGCTGGCATTGGTCAGCGTCTGCCCGTCGGCGGACAGGGTAAGCAGGCGGCGTGTGCGCCAGTCAGCCAGGGATTCAGCGCTGCCCTCGACGCGCCAGGCGGCCCAGTCCGCTCCGAAATGAGCGGCCATCTCAACGCGGGTTCCGCCACCCTCGCCGCTCAGCGGGGTGCGGGTGCGTGTCCAGACAGTATCAGCCAGCGCCTCGAACGGAGCGGACCGGGCGTCGAGGTATGCCGCGCCCTGCAGATGCGGTCCGGCGGGCGGCGCGACAGTTGAGGCCAGCATGGCGGCACCCGTCCATGCGATCAATGCAATGCCAGCCATAGGCGATCTCCGTTTGCGCGGCGTCAGGGGCGAGAACACGCGACGATCATGGCGCGGTCAAGGCCGCGCGCGCCGTGAAGCGTCAGGCAGGCAGCGATATCCGCGCGCGCAATCCGCCCATCGGGGAGTCTTCCAGGCGCAGCTCGCCGCCATGGGCGCGCACTGTGTCACGGGCAATCGCCAGGCCCAGCCCGACACCAGTGCGGTTGGCATTGCGCGAGTCATCGAGGCGGTTGAAGGGCCGGAAGGCGTCCTCGCGCAGGTCCGGCGCGATGCCCGGCCCGTCATCATCAATGACCACTTCGATGCGCGGCCCCTGGCGTCTTGCACTCAGCGCGACGTCCTGCCCATGGGCGGCAGCATTCTGAACGAGATTGACCAGGGCGCGCTTGAGCGCGTTTTCGCGGGCCTGGACCGTCAGCTCTTCTTCCAGATCAAGGCGCAGATCCACGCCCTGACGCGCGGCCTCATCGCCCAGGGTTTCGCACAGCGCCGTCAGGTCCACCGGCCCGGGTTCCTCGCCGGCCTGGCCGCGTGCGAAGGCCAGATACTCCTCCAGCGCCGCCTCCATGTCCGCGATATCGCTGCGCGCGGCCTCGCGTTCGGGGCTGTCGGGCATCAAGGCGAGCTGCAGGCGCAAGCGGGTGAGAGGGGTACGCAGATCATGGCTGACCCCGGCGAGCAGCTGGGTGCGCTGTTCCATGTGGCGTTTCAGGCGCGCGCGCATATCCAGGAAAGCGCTGGCGGCCTGGCGCACCTCGCGCGCGCCGGCGGGCTTGAAGCGCTCCACGTCCTGTCCCCGGCCGAACGCCTCGGCGGCTTCGGCGAGCTGGCGGATCGGTTTGACCTGGTTGCGGATGAACAGGATGGCGACGGTCATGAGCAGCAGCGTCGCGCCGCTGAGCCAGATGACGAAGATATGGCCTGTGGTGGCGAACACCTGTTCGCGCGCGGCGATGAAGCGCAACACGCCGCCACCCGCCTGCACGCGGATGTCGACATAGTTGGGATAGCGCGTGGTGTCGAACCAGAACGGCTCGGTAAGCTGGCCTGCCAGCGCGCGGCGCAAGGTGCGGTCCAGCACCCGGAAAAAGGCGGTGCGCCGGCTGTCGGGCAGGGCATCATCAGGGCGGAACTCCACACTGAGGCCCAGAGTGGAGAAGGCGAGGTTGGCGATCGGCTCGAACTCCTCTCCGCTGGAGCGCGCGTGCATCTCCACGATCATGGCGACATCGCCGGCAATATTTTCCGAAAGGCGCGCCGTGGTGGAGCGCCAGTGCTGCTCGAAAAACGCCCAGGTCACCGCGCCCTGCATGAGCGCCACCGGCAGCACGATGATCAGCAGCGACCGGGCGAACAGGCCCTTGGGCATGATGGTTCGCAGGCGGAAGCGCATGACCGGCCTCACCCGCTCACCGCCGTGACGGGCGTCATCGGCGCATAGACCGGCTCGGCCACCAGGCGGTAGCCTTCCCCGCGCACGGTCTGGACCCAGACCGGCGCCTTGGGATCGGCCTCGACCTTGCGGCGCAGGCGCGTGATCTGGACATCCACCGCCCGTTCACCCGCACCGGCAGCGGCGCGTTCGGACAGGGTTGCGCGGCTGACCGGCTCGCCCGGCTGGGCGGCCAGCGCGTGCAGCAGCGCCGCCTCGCCGCCGGTCAGGCGCACGGGCTGGCCGTCGCGCGTCAGGCGCAGCGTGGCCATTTCAAACATCCACTCGCCAAAGCTGACCCGGGCGGGGCCCAGCTGGCGGGGCAGGGACCGGCGCAGGATCGCCTGCACGCGCAGGACCAGCTCCTCCGGTTCGAAAGGCTTGGACAGATAATCATCCGCGCCGAGCGACAGGCCGCGAATGCGATCCTCCGGTTCCCCGCGCGCCGTTAGAAGCAGGATCGGTGTGGTAGCGCGTTCACGCACGCGCCGGGTGACTTCGAAGCCGTCCAGCCCCGGCATCATCACGTCGAGAATCACCAGATCGAAGCTGATCTGCTCCATCAGGGCCAGGGCGCGCGCGCCGTCGGGCGCGGGCGAGACGCGCAGGCCTTTCTCGCGCAGGAACCGCGCCAGCAGGTCGCGGATCCGGTCGTCATCATCGACAACCAGCACGTGGTGGGGGCGGGGTTCAGACATGGCGCGCCGCGGTCATCCCGTGATCATGCCCCAGCGCGCGGCGCACGCCAATGGCGCTGCTCGCAAGGCCCGTCATCGGCCAAAGCGCCTGCCAGACTGTCAAATCGACAGAACGTCAAACAATATTGACACTTCGTCAGCCGCTGCCGTACCTTCATCCCAAGAAGAGACCAAGGGAGGGCGAGTCATGCAGGCCGAAGCTGATAGCCGCAATCGCCAGTTTTCAACCGTACAAGGGCGAACGCCCGGCGGCTCGACCGGTATCGGTTCCACGGTAGATCGCATGCTGCAGGGCTGGATCGACACGGTGGCCCCCTGTCCCTGGACGGCACATGCCGGATGCGGCACCAATTACCGCCGCCGCACCCACCGCGCGGCCTCCAAGCCTCACGTTCCGCTCTACACGCCCGAGCAGCGCCGCAAGCGCGACGAGTCTCCCTGGACGCTGGTTCAGGGCGTGCTCGCGCCGCTTCAGTTTCTCGTATTCGCCGTCAGCCTGTTTCTGGTCGTGCGCTATCTGGCCACCGGCGAGGGCTATGGGCTGGCCACTGCGTCGGTGATCATCAAGACGCTGGTGCTCTATCTGATCATGGTGACCGGGGCGGTCTGGGAAAAAGTGGTGTTCGGCCGCTATCTCTTCGCCCCGTCCTTCTTCTGGGAAGACGTCTTCTCCATGGTCGTGCTGGCGCTGCACACCGCCTATATCGGCGCGGTGCTGTTCAATCTCGGCACGCCCGACCAGCAGATGATGATCGCGCTGGCGGCTTACTTCACCTACGTCATCAACGCAGGGCAGTTTCTGTGGAAGCTGCGCGCGGCCCGCCTGGAGGGAGCAATCTCTTGACCGCGGCTTCTGCCTCTGCGCCTGCGCCGCTCGACGGGATGCGTGACAGCGTTGTGCTGCGTGAGCGCGGTCAACGCGAAGTGTTCTGCGGCCTCACCGGGATCATGTGGCTGCACCGCAAGATCCAGGACGCTTTCTTTCTGATCGTCGGCTCGCGCACCTGCGCGCACCTGATGCAGTCGGCGGCCGGCGTGATGATTTTCGCCGAGCCCCGCTTTGCCACCGCCATCATTGAAGAGCGCGATCTGGCCGGCATGGCCGATGCGAATGAGGAACTGGACCGTGTCGCGGCGCAGGTTCTGGCCCGCCGCCCCGACATCAAGACGCTTTTCCTCGTAGGGTCCTGCCCCAGCGAAGTGATCAAGATGGATCTGTCGCGCGCCGCCTCGCGCCTGGATGCCGCCCACTCCGGCGTGCGCGTTCTGGCCTATTCGGGCAGCGGCATTGAGACCACCTTCACCGAAGGCGAGGATGCGTGCCTCGAGGCGCTCGTCCCCGAGCTGCCGCAGGACACGTCGTCCGAAGCCTCGCTCCTGGTGGTGGGGGCGCTGGCCGATGTGGTCGAGGACCAGTTCACCCGCCTGTTCGAGGCGATGGGGATCGGGCCGGTCCGTTTCCTGCCCGCGCGCACGTCAAACGATCTGCCCCCGGTCGGACCCAATACCCGCTATCTGCTGGCCCAGCCTTTTCTCGGGCGCACCGGTGCGGCGCTGGATGCCCGCGGTGCCAAGCGCATTTCGGCCCCGTTCCCGCTGGGTGCCAAGGGTACCGAAGCCTGGCTGCGCGCGGCGGCGGATGTCTGGAGCATCGATGCCGGGCGGTTCGAGGCTGTTGTGGCCGCGCCGCGTGCCCGTGCCGAACGGGCCCTGACGGCCCATCGCGCGGATTTCACCGGGCGCAGCGTCTTCTTCTTCCCCGATTCCCAGCTGGAAATTCCGCTGGCGCGCTTCCTCCATGAGGAGTTGGGCGCCCGGCTGATCGAGGTCGGCACGCCCTATCTGCACCGCAGCCATCTCGATTGCGAACTGCCGCGCCTGCCGGCCGGCGTGCAGCTGAGCGAAGGCCAGCACGTGGATTCCCAGCTCGACCGCTGCCGCGCCGCGCGCCCGGACCTGACGGTGTGCGGGCTGGGCCTGGCCAATCCGCTGGAGGCTGAAGGCCTGTCGACCAAATGGGCGATCGAGCTCGTCTTCACGCCGATCCACGGCTTTGAGCAGGCCGGTGATCTGGCCGAACTGTTTACGCGCCCGCTGCGGCGCCGCGATCTGTTGAGGGTTGGATGAAGCTGACGGTCTGGACATATGAAGGTCCGCCCCATGTCGGTGCCATGCGGGTCGCAACGGCCATGAAGGACGTGCACTACGTGCTGCACGCGCCGCAGGGCGACACCTATGCCGATCTCCTGTTCACGATGATCGAACGGCGCAATCACCGCCCGCCCGTGACCTACACAACCTTCCAAGCGCGTGATCTGGGCTCGGATACCGCCGAGCTGTTCATGGACGCCGCCCGCGACGCCTATGCGCGCTTCAAGCCGGCGGCGATGCTGGTGGGGGCGTCATGCACGGCAGAGCTGATCCAGGATGATCCTGGTGGCCTGGCCCTGACGCTGGGCCTGCCCTGCCCGGTGCTGCCGCTGGAACTGCCTTCGTATATGCGCCGTGAAAACTGGGGCGCGTCGGAAACCTTCTACCGCCTGGTGCGCGGGCTGGCCGGTGCGTATGCGCCGGCGCCGGGCGAGCCCCGGGCGGCACGCGCGCCCGGACCGCCGCGCTGCAATATTCTGGGTGGCACGGCGCTGGGCTTCCGCCATCGCGATGACATCAAGGAAATCACGAAGCTTCTGGGCCGTCTCGGCATCGAAGTGCATGTCTGCGCCCCGCTGGGCGCGGCGGCCGCCGACATTGCCCGCATGGGCGAGGCGGACTTCAACGTCGTCCTCTATCCCGAGATCGGCGAGGAGGCTGCGCGCTGGCTGGAGAAGACATTCGGTCAGCCGCGCACGAAAATCGTTCCCATCGGCGTGGGTGCCACGCGCGACTTCGTGCGCGAAGTGGCCGAGATGGCCGGTGTCGATCCCGCCCCGGCGCTGGATGATGAAGACCTGCGCCAGCCCTGGTGGTCGCGGTCTGTGGACAGCAATTATCTGACCGGCAAGCGCGTTTTCGTGTTCGGTGATGCGACCCATGCGGTCGCCGCGGCGCGCGTCGCCGTCGAGGAGATGGGCTTCGAGCTTGTCGGGCTAGGGGCCTATAATCGCGAGTTCGCCCGCACGGTGCGCGAAACCGCGCAGCGCTATGGCGTCGAGGCGCTGATCAGCGACGATTACCTGGAAGTGGAAGCCGCCATCGAAGCGGCTGCGCCCGAACTGGTGCTCGGCACGCAGATGGAGCGCCACATCGCCAAGCGCCTCGGCATTGGCTGCGCGGTGATCTCCGCGCCGGTCCATGTGGAGGACTTCCCCGCCCGCTACGCCCCGCAAATGGGCTATGAGGGTGCCAATGTCCTGTTCGACACCTGGGTCCATCCGCTGGTGATGGGCCTGGAAGAGCACTTGCTGGGCATGTTCCGCGAGGACTTCGAGTTCAGCAACGACGCCGGACCCTCCCATCTGGGTTCGCACAAGCAGGCGCCGGCTCCGGTGCCCGCTCCCGCGCCTGCGGTGCAGGCCGACGACACCCCTGAAACAGCTGACGCCGCCGCGGTCTGGCGCGACGACGCTCTGGCCGAGCTGAAGAAGATCCCCTTCTTCGTGCGCGGCAAGGCTCGCCGGAACGCCGAGACCTTCGCCGCGCAAAGCGGTGCGGAGGTGATTACGCTGGAGACGCTCTATGATGCAAAAGCCCATTTCGGCCGCTGAGGTGGCCCCCATTCGCGTCGTGATCGTCACGCTGGACAATCATCTGGCGGGCGCGGCGGAGCGTGCTCAGCACAGCTTGCGGGCAGACTATCCCGGACTGGAACTGGCGTTTCATGCGGCGGCGGATTTCGCGGCGAGCCCGGACTCCCTGGCGCGCTGCCTTGATGACATTGCCCGCGGCGACATCATCGCCGCCAACATGCTGTTTCTCGAAGACCACATCCAGGCGGTGCTGCCGGCGCTCGAGGCGCGTGCGCCCGAGTGCGATGCCATTGTCGGCTCCATGTCGGCACCCGAAGTGGTGCGCCTGACGCGCCTGGGCGGGCTGGACATGAGCGCGCCCCAGAGCGGGCTCATGATGGCGCTGAAGAAACTGCGCGGCGGGTCGAACAATGGCGCGCCCAAGGCGGGCGGCAAGAGCCAGCTGGCCATGCTGCGCCGGCTGCCCAAGCTTCTGCGCTTCCTGCCCGGCAAGGCCCAGGATTTACGCGCCTATTTCCTGACCATGCAGTACTGGCTGGCCGGGTCGGAATCCAATTTCACCAACATGATCCGCAATCTGGTCGACCGCTACGCTGCAGGCCCGCGCGCCGTGCTGCGCGGCCGCGCCAAGGTCGACCCGCCGGTGGAATACCCCGAAGAGGGGCTATACCACCCTGATTTCCCGGGCCGGATCGCGGATAGCGTCTCGGCTCTGCCGGCCGGTCGCGGTCAGGGCAAGGGCACCGTCGGCCTGCTGGTCATGCGCTCTTACCTTCTGGCAGGCGATACCGCCCATTATGACGGTGTGATCCGCGCCCTCGAAGCCCATGGCCTGGACGTGGTGCCGGCCTTTGCCAGTGGCCTCGATGCCCGCCCGGCGGTGGAGCATTTCTTTATCGAGCATGGCCGCCCGAAAGTGGACGTGGTGCTCTCGCTGACCGGTTTCTCGCTGGTGGGTGGCCCTGCCTATAACGACGCGCGCGCCGCCGAGGCGCTGCTGGCCAAGCTGGACGTGCCGTATCTCGCCGCTCATCCGCTGGAGTTCCAGTCGCTGGAAGACTGGCGCGCCTCCACCGCCGGGCTGACGCCGGTCGAAGCCTCCATGATGGTGACCCTGCCCGAGCTGGACGGCGCCACCAATCCCATGGTGTTCGGCGGACGCTGCGCGGACGGACGTGTGTGCCACGGCTGCAAGCGCGAGTGCACTTTCCCCGAAGGCCAGCCGCGCGCCATGCAGGTCTGCGCCGAGCGCGCCGAAGCTCTGGCGGCCCGTGTGGCCAAGCTGGTGCGCTTGCGTCGCGCCAAGCTGAAAGACCGCAAGGTTGCGGTCGTCCTGTTCAACTTCCCGCCCAATGCCGGCGCGGCGGGCACGGCGGCGAATCTGTCGGTCTTCGCCTCGCTCCACAATCTGCTGCATGCCATGAAGGCCGAAGGCTATTCGGTGGAGCCGCCTGCCACGGTGGACGATTTGCGCGCGGCCGTGCTGGAGGGCGACTCGGTCCGGTTCGGCACCGACGCCAATATCCTCGACCGCATCCCCATCAATGATCACGTGATGCGCGAGCCGCACCTCAAAGAGATCGAAGCCCAGTGGGGTCCGGCGCCGGGCCGCAAGGACACCGATGGCCGCTCGATCTTCGTGCTCGGCGCCAAGTTCGGGAATGTGATGATCGGCCTCCAGCCCTCGTTCGGGTATGAGGGCGACCCGATGCGCCTTCTGTTTGAAGGCTCGTTCGCGCCGACCCACTCCTTCTCGGCCTTCTACCGCTATGTGCGCGAGGATTTCGCGGCCGACGCAGTGCTGCATTTTGGCACCCATGGCGCGCTGGAATTCATGCCCGGCAAGCAGACCGGCATGTCCAGCGAGTGCTGGTCCGACCGGCTGATCGGCGATGTACCCAATTTCTATCTCTACTGTGCAGACAACCCGTCCGAAGGCCTGATAGCCAAGCGGCGCAGCGCGGCCACGCTGATCAGCTATCTGACGCCGCCCATCTCCAAGGCGGGCCTGTATCGCGGCATGACCGAGCTGAAAGCCACGCTGAGCGACTGGCGCCTCCTGCCGCCCGACACGCCGGCCAATCGCCGCGACGCGCTGGCCGAGCTGATCCAGACCCAGGCCTCTGTTCTGGATCTGGCCAAGCCCGAGCCGCTGTGGACCGGCGCGGACGCCGCCCATATCGCCGCCCTGCGCGATACGCTGACCGAGCTGGAAAGCACGCTTATTCCCAATGGCCTTCATATTCTGGGTGAAGTGCCGGACACGGCGGCACGCCGCGAACTGCTCTCGGCCATTGCCGAGATCGAGCGCGGCACCCCGCCGCCCGACAATGCGCTCGACCGGTTGATGGAAACCGGCGAAGCCGCCTCGGCGCTGGCCCTGCTGCCGGCCGCCCAGCGTGAAACCTGGGCACCGGTGTTCGACCGTCTGGAAAAAACCCAGAACGGTCTCAGCGCCAATCGAGAACTGGACTCCACCCTGCACGCCATTGGCGGCGGCTTCGTCGCGCCGGTGGCCGGCGGTGATCTGGTACGCAATCCGGACATTCTGCCCACGGGCCGCAATCTGCACGGCTTCGACCCGTTCCGTCTGCCGAGCCCCTGGGCGGTCCGGGACGGCGCGGCGCAGGCGCAGCGCCTGATCGACCGCCATATTGCCGATACCGGCGCGATGCCGGAAACCGTCGCGCTGGTGCTGTGGGGCACCGATAATCTCAAAACCGAAGGCGGACCCATCGCCCAGGCACTGGCGCTCGTCGGCGCGCGCCCCCGGCAGGACTCCTTCGGGCGCCTGGCGGGTGCCGAGCTGATCCCGCTGGAGGAGTTAGGCCGCGCGCGCATCGACGTGCTGATGACGCTGTCGGGCATTTTCCGCGATCTTCTGCCGCTGCAGACGAAAATGCTGGCCGAGGCCGCGTATCTGGCCGCCACGGCGGACGAGCCGGCGGAGATGAACCCGGTGCGCCGTCATGCGCTGGCTTATGCTGCGCAGCATGGCGTTGACATGGACACCGCCTCCTTGCGCGTCTTCTCCAATGCGGACGGGGCCTATGGTGCCAACGTCAACCAGCTGATCGACAGCGGCATGTGGGATGACGAGAACGAGCTGGCCGACGCCTATCAGACCCGCAAATGCTATGCGTTCGGCCGCAATGGCATGCCGGCCAAACAGGGCGAGCTTCTGGGTTCGATCCTGAGCGAAGTGGATCTGGCCTATCAGAATCTTGACTCGGTAGAGCTCGGCGTCACCACCATCGATCACTACTTCGATACGCTGGGCGGCATTGGCCGCGCAGTGCACCGCGCCCGCGGCAAGGAATCCCCGGTCTATATCGGCGATCAGACCTCGGGCGAGGGCAAGGTGCGCTCCCTGTCCGAACAGGTGGCGCTGGAGACCCGCACCCGGGTGCTCAATCCGCGCTGGTACGAATCCATGCTGCGTCACGGCCATGAGGGCGTGCGCAATATCGAGGCCCACGTCACCAACACGATGGGCTGGTCGGCCACCACCGGCCAGGTTGACCCCTGGGTCTATCAGAAAATCACCGAGACTTATGTGCTGGACGAAGCGATGCGCGACCGCCTCGCCGAGCTCAACCCGAAGGCCTCGGCGCGCCTGTCCGAACGCCTGATCGAAGCACATGAGCGCAGCTATTGGCGGCCCGACGCCGCCACGCTGGAGGCGTTGCGGCGCGCCGGTGAAGCCATTGAAGACCGGCTGGAGGGAATCGCCCCCGCCGCAGTGAAAATCGCATGACCGCGCGCATCCCACCCTCGCGCACAAGGATGGCCCAATGACCACGCTGAACCTCAATCGACCCGCGCCCAAGCGCCCTGACGGAGAGGGCAGTCTTCAGGTCCATCTGGACCCCACGCTGGCCATTGATTCTGCGAAAGTGTTCGCGGTCTATGGCAAGGGTGGCATCGGCAAGTCGACGACCTCGTCGAACCTGTCGGTCGCGTTTTCCAAGCTGGGCAAGAAAGTGCTTCAGATCGGCTGCGACCCGAAGCATGATTCCACCTTCACCCTGACCAAGCGCCTCGCCCCGACGGTGATCGACGTGCTGGAAAGCGTCGACTTCCACACCGAGGAGCTGCGCACCGAAGACTTCGTGTTCGAGGGCTATAACGGGGTGATGTGCGTGGAGGCGGGCGGCCCGCCGGCGGGCACGGGCTGCGGCGGCTATGTGGTCGGCCAGACAGTCAAGCTTCTGAAAGAACACCATCTTCTGGACGACGCCGACGTGGTGATTTTCGACGTGCTGGGCGATGTGGTGTGCGGCGGCTTCGCCTCGCCGCTGCAGCATGCCCATCGCGGGCTGATCGTGGCGGCCAATGATTTTGACTCCATCTTCGCCATGAACCGGATCATGGCGGCCATCGGGGCCAAGTCGAAGAATTACGAAGTGCGCCTGGGCGGCGTGATCGCCAACCGCTCGGCGGCCACTGACCAGATCGACCGGTTCGCGGCCGAAACCGGGCTCAAGCGCCTGGCCCACTTCCCCGATCTGGACGCCATCCGCTTGTCACGGCTGAAAAAGCGCACCCTGTTCGAGATGGATTCCACGCCCGAGCTGGAGGCGGTGAAGAACGAGTATCTGCGTCTGGCCGCCTCGCTTCTGGCCGGGATCGAGCCGTGCCTGGCCACGCCGATGAAAGATCGCGAGATCTTCGATTTCCTGGGATTTGATTGATGGCCAACCTCACCTACACAAACACGCGCGACGCGCTTGAGACCTATTTCGACCGCACCGCGGCCGATGCCTGGGCCAAGCTGACGTCCGAAGCGCCGGTCAGCGGCGTGCGCGCCACCGTGCGCGCGGGCCGCGACTCATTGCGCGACACCTTCCTGTCCTGGCTGCCGGAAAACATGGCTGGCGAGACCGTGCTGGATGCGGGCTGCGGGCCGGGCCAGCTCTCCTTCGCCATGGCGGGCCGCGGTGCCCACGTGGAGGCTGTCGATCTGTCGGCGACCCTCCTGGAGATCGCCGCCCAGCGTGCGCCGACCGACCTGCCGGGCTCGGTGACCTTCCGCGCGGGCGATATGCTTGATGCGTCGGGCGGCATGGTCGACCGCGTCGTGGCGATGGATTCGGTGATCCATTACGGGCCCGATGACATGGTCGCCATGATCAAGGGCCTGGCCAGCCGGGCCAGAACCTCGGTCATGTTCAGCTTTGCACCGCGCACGCCTCTGCTCACCGTGATGCATGCGGCCGGCAAGCTGTTTCCCAAATCGGACCGCGCCCCGGCGATCGTCCCGATCTCTGAAAGCGGCCTGCGCCGCCGCATCGAAGCCTGCCCGGACCTCAAGGGCTGGCGGATCGGGCGGACCAAGCGCATCGACAGCTTCTTCTACATCTCTCAGGCGATGGAGCTGGTGCAGGCATGAAGCGCGAATCGGCATCTCTGGCGCGGCGCTGGGCGGAGTTTGGAATGTCCATGCTCCCCTTTGCGGACGTGGCCACCAAAGAGCTGCCGCTCAGCCGTATTCTGCGCCTGTCTCTGTTCCAGGTGTCTGTGGGCATGGCCGCGGTTCTGCTCACCGGCACGCTCAACCGGGTGATGATCGCGGAGCTCGGCATGCCCGCCGTGCTGGTCGCGCTGATGGTGGCCCTGCCGCTGGTGTTCGCGCCGCTGCGCGCCCTGATCGGGTTCAGGTCGGACACATATGTATCCGCCATCGGCTGGCGGCGCGTGCCCTTCATCTGGTTCGGAACACTGCTTCAGTTTGGCGGGCTGTCGATCATGCCGTTCGCGCTGATCCTGCTGACGGTTGAGAATGCCGGTCCGCTCTGGTTCGGAATGGCGGCGTCAGCGCTGGCGTTTCTGCTGGTCGGGGCAGGCATGCACACCACCCAGACCGCCGGCCTGGCGCTGGCCACCGACCTGTCCAGCGACGAGAACCGCCCCCGTGTGGTGGCGCTGCTCTACCTCATGCTGCTCTTCGGGATGTTGATCAGCGCGCTCATAATCGGGCTGGCGCTGAATGATTTTTCGCCCACGCAGCTGATCCGGGTGGTCCAGGGGGCCGCGGCGCTGACCCTTGTGCTGAACATGGTCGCCCTTTGGCGACAGGAAGCGCGCGCGCCCCAGAAGACCGGCGCCAATCGTCCGCGCCAGACCTTTGCAGAGGCCYKGGRRGCCYTTTYCCMNGGGTGGGCGCCAGACGCGCCTGCTCGTCGCCATTGGCCTGGGCGCTGCGGCCTTTTCCATGCAGGACGTGCTGCTGGAGCCGTATGGCGGGGAAGTGCTAGGCCTTTCCGTCGCCGGAACCACGGTGCTGACCGCGCTGTGGGCGTTCGGCGCGCTGGCCGGCTTTGCCCTGGCGGCGAAGGGTCTCAGCGCCGGGGTCGATCCTCATCGCCTGGCTGCCTATGGCATGGTCGTGGGCGTCTTCGCCTTTGCGTTCGTGATCCTGTCCGATCCGCTGGGGTCGCCCTTGCTGTTTCGCGCCGGCACCGTCCTGATCGGCCTTGGCGGCGGCCTGTTCGCCGTGGGTACGCTCACCGCGGCGATGGAGCTGGGCGAGAGCAGCGGGTCGGGCATGGCACTGGGTGCCTGGGGCGCGGTGCAGGCAACCTGCGCCGGCGCGGCCATCGCCCTCGGCGGTGGCGTGCGGGACGTTGCCGATGCGCTGGGTCAGGCTGGCGCGCTGGGTCCGGGCATGACCGGGCCCGCTGTCGGGTATTCGGTCGTCTATCACATTGAAATTGCGCTCTTGTTCGCCGCGCTCGCGGCGATCGGGCCGCTGGCCCGGTACAGGGTCAGCGGACCGGAGCGTGCTCGGGGTAAATTCGGCTTGGCCGAGTTTCCCGGCTAGGGGCTTGAAGGAGGCCACACATGGAAGGCGTACAGATCATCGGATCTTTAGACTTCGCAACACTCCTGTTCATACTGTTTGTCGTGTTCTTTATTGGTCTGGTTTTTCATCTTCAGAAGGAAGGGCGCCGCGAAGGCTTTCCGCTGGAGTCCGATGAAACCGGGAAACTGGAAAGCATCGGCGTCACCTGGATGCCGGCTGCCAAGACCTACAAGCTTGCCGACGGGCGCTCGGTGGTGAAGCCGGACGGTCAACGCGATGCGAGCCTCGCTGACCGGTTCAAGCGGCTTGCCCCCTGGGCCGGCGCGCCCATCCAGCCTGTCGGCGATCCCATGCAGTCGGGCATCGGACCGGGTGCCTATGCGATGCGCGAGGATGTGCCGGACCTGACCCATGAAAACCTGCCGAAGATCGTGCCGATGTCGATCCTGCCGGCCTTCTCGGTCGCCGAGCAGGATTCCGATCCGCGGGGGATGGACGTGGTGGGCGCGGACGGCAACTCTGCCGGCAAGGTGACCGATATCTGGGTCGACCGCGCCGAAGCCCTCGTCCGCTACTATGAGATCGAGTTGTCTGCTGGAGGACGCAAGGTGCTGCTGCCGTACGCCTTCGCCAACGTGAAGGGCAAGTCCGGCAAGGTCATCGTGTCGTCAATTCTGGCCAGCCAGTTCGACGGCGTGCCCGCCCACGCATCGTCAGCTCAGGTCACGCGCCTCGAAGAGGATCGCATCAGCGCATATTACGGAGCTGGCACGCTCTACGCCACGCCCGACAGATCGGAGCCCTGGTTGTAAGATGTGTGATCCCGATAAAATCAAACCTGAGCCCATCCCCGGCCTGCCCGACAAGCTTCCAGAAGGCGAGCGTGTCCTCTGGAGCGGCGCGCCGGACTGGAAATCGCTGGCCCTGCATGTCTTCCATGTGCGTGCGGTGGCGATCTATTTCGCCATCCTCGTCACCTGGGAGGCCAGCTCCGGCCTGTCGGCCGGCGTCGCCGCCGGCGAGGCGGCCACGACGGCGGTCCTGCAGGTCCTGCTCGCCGCCGCAGCCATTGGCCTGTTGTCGCTCTTTGCCTGGCTGATCGCCCGCTCGACGGTCTACACGGTGACCAATGAGCGGGTCGTGATCCGCGCCGGGGTGGCGCTGCCCAAGGCGGTCAACATCCCGTTCAAGGTGATCGGCTCGGCCTCGCTCAAGGCCCGCGCCAGCGGCAATGGCGATATTCCGCTCAAGCTGACCGGACCGGACCGCGTGGCCTATCTGTCGCTGTGGCCGCACGTGCGGCCCTGGCACCTCAACAACGCCCAGCCCATGCTGCGCGGCCTGCCCGACGCGGCCGAAGCCGCCCGCGTGCTGGCCGTGGCGCTCGCGGAGAAGGCGGGTCAGCCGGCGCCGCGCATCGCGGTTCCGGCGACTGAAAAGCCCCGCCGCCAGTCCATGCCTGACCGTGGCGCGGCGGCGGTGAACAGCTAGAAACCGATGGAAACCGAGCCCATGAAAGAGAACCGTCAGGAAGTCATCCACCGCCGCGCCGTGCAGGGCATGGGTGTCCTTGTCGTGCTGACGGTCATTCTGGCGGCGGTCACGCAATTCACCGGCGGCGGGGCGCGTTATGCCCCCGAAGGCGTACCGATTGCGACAACCGAACTCCTCTTTGAAGATGGAGCGCGCGGCCTGGTCACGGTGGACAATGCCGTGACGGGCGCGCGTCTCATCGAGTATGGCGAGAATGAAGGCGTGTTCGTGCGCGCCATCATGCGCACCGTGGCGCGCCAGCGCCGCATGCGCGGCATGGGCCGCGAGACGCCGGTGCAATTGTCGCGGTTCGAAGGCGGCGCCCTCTGGCTGATCGATCCGGCCAGCGGCGTGCAGATGTATCTCAACGCCTTCGGGCCGGATAATCTGGCCGCTTTCACCGAGATACTGGAGCGCGGCGAGCAAAGCCTGCGTGCTGAAGCCGAAGGCAGCGCGTCATGAGCCGGGGTCCGCGCCAGTTTGATGTGAACTGCACCATCGAGGTGGAGCACACAAACGAACATCTGCACGCCCATGTGGCGCTGGCCGGTGATGTGCCGATCTATCCGGGCGACCGGGTGCGCGTGCACGGCTCTCCGATCCGGGTCAATTACGGGGAGTCCGCCCGCTATGACCGGGTGGCGACCGTCATGCGCGCGGGCTGGCTGTCACGCCAGTGGACGCGCTTCATGGCGCGCCTGGAAATCACCGAGCTTTATGAAGTCAGCTTTTCCGCCGGGAGGAAATTATGAACACCGCGACCCTCGATACTGCCGCTGCGCCCCGTGCGCGCCAGGAACCGAATGAATCCACGCGTCTGGCCCAGACCGACACGATTTTGAGCCCGCGCTTCTACACGACCGACTTCAAGGAAATGGATGCGCTGGATGTCGAGCCGATGCGCGCCGAATGGGACAAGCTGATCGCCGAGATGGAAGCCGATCCCAACAAGGGTCACTTCAAGCGTACAGAGGCGTTCGACAACGCGCTCATGAGCCTGCCCGAGGGTCTGCGCAAGGAATTCGTGGACTTCCTGGTCAGTTCGCTGACCTCGGAGTTTTCCGGCTGCGTGCTCTACGGGGAGATCGTGAAGAACACGAAAAATCCCGACATGCGCAAGCTGTTCAAGATGATGGCGCGTGATGAGAGCCGCCATGCCGGCTTCATCAACACCTGTCTGAAGGATTACGGGATCGGCGTGGATCTCGGCTTCCTGACCAAGACCAAGAAATACACCTTCTTCAAGCCGAAATTCATTCTGTATGCGACGTATCTGTCGGAGAAGATCGGCTATGCGCGCTACATCACCATCTACCGGCAGCTCGAGCGCAATCCCGAATACCAGTTCCACCCGATTTTCAACTGGTTCAAGGAATGGTGCAATGACGAGTTCCGCCATGGCGAGGCGTTCGCGCTGATCATGCGCGCTAATCCGCACCTTCTGCGCGGCATGAACAAGCTGTGGATCCGCTTCTTCCTGGTGGCGGTGTATTCGACCATGTATGTGCGCGATCACGCGCGGCCGCACTTCCACGCGGCGCTGGGCGTTGATCCCACCGAATACGATCATCAGGTCTTCCGCCTGACCACCGAGATCACGCGGCAGGTGTATCCGCTGACGCTGGACACGGACAGCCCGAAATTCCGTGCTGGCCTTGAGCGCATGCGGGCGGTGATGGGCCGTATGGAGGACGCCAAGGCGCAGGGCGGGGTGATGGGCGGCCTCAAGCGCGGCGTCGCCGCCTTCCAGGCCTTCACCACCTTTGTCACCCTGTATCTGCATCCGGTTCAGCGCCACGACCTGCCCGAAGACGTGCGCCTGGCACCGGTCTGGTAGCGAGCCTGCGCATGAGCCTGGTCGCCCCCATCCTCGCCATGCTGGCGCTCTGGTGGTTCTCCACCGGTGCGATCCTGATGCTGGGCGAGCGCTCCGAGCGCTCGCGCCGTGCCGCGATGGCCATCGTCAGCGTGCTGGCGGTGGGCAGTCTGATCGGTCTCTGGATGGTGCGTGACATCACGACGCCGTTCGGTGCCTATGCCGGTGCGCTGTGCGCACTGACGCTGTGGGCGTGGCATGAGATGAGCTTCCTGTTCGGTTATCTCACCGGCCCCAACCGCAAGCCATGCCCGGACAATCTGACCGGCTGGCCGCGGTTCCGGGCCGCGGCGGCGACGCTGATGCATCATGAGCTGGCCATTGCGGCCACGGTCGTGGTGATGGCTGTCATGAGCCTCGGCGCCGCTAACCAGGTGGCGCTTCAGCTCTTCGTGCTGCTGTTCGCCCTGCGGCTGAGCTCGAAATTCAATCTCTTCCTGGGCGCGCCCCATTTCACAGACCAGTTCCTGCCCGGACGGCTTGGCCATCTGCGCAGTTATTTCAGCCCCCGTCCGGCCGGGTGCTTCTTTGTCGTCACCACCAGCGTGATAGCGCTGATCACCGGGGCTTTGATCTGGAGCGCCGTCACCGCTGCCTCGCCCTTTGAGGCGGCCGCCTTCGCGCTATTGGGGACGCTTGCGGCCCTCGGCGTGCTCGAACACCTGTTTCTGGCCCTGCCGCTGCCTGACGCAGCGCTGTGGCGTTGGCTCTTGCCGGCGCGCGACCCGCGCCGCTCGCCCGATCTGTGAGGGGAGGGGACATGATGGACTTCCAGGCATTTTTTGAAAACGAGCTCAGCAATCTGAAAGCCGAAGGCAATTACCGCGTCTTCAATGATATCGAGCGGCGCAAAGGTGCCTTCCCGGTCGCCACGCGTCACCAGGACGATATCGAGACCGAGGTGACGGTCTGGTGCTCGAACGATTATCTGGGCATGGGCCAGAACGCCGTGGTGCTCGACGCCATGCATGAGGCGCTGGACCGCTGTGGTGCCGGGGCGGGGGGGACCCGCAATATCTCGGGCACCAATCACTATCACGTGCTGCTGGAGCGTGAGCTGGCCGATCTGCATGGCAAGGAAGCCGCGCTGCTGTTTACGTCGGGCTATGTGTCCAACTGGGCGACGCTGGGCACGCTGGCGGCGCGCATTCCCGGCTGCATCGTGATGTCGGATGCGCAGAACCATGCGTCGATGATCGAGGGCATACGCCACTCGCGCGCCGAGAAGCATGTCTTTGCGCACAATGATCCCGAGGACCTGGACCGGCGCCTCAGCCAGCTTGATCCCGATGCGCCCAAGCTGGTGGCGTTTGAATCGGTCTATTCCATGGATGGCGACATCGCGCCCATTGCCGAGATCTGCGACGTGGCCGAGCGCCATTGCGCGATGACCTATCTGGATGAAGTGCATGCGGTGGGCCTGTACGGCCCGCGCGGCGGCGGCATTGCCGAACGTGAAGGCCTGATGGACCGCGTCACCCTGATCGAGGGCACGCTGGGCAAGGCCTATGGCGTCATGGGCGGTTACATCGCCGGCTCGGCCGCGATGTGCGACTTCGTGCGCTCCTTCTCCTCGGGCTTTATCTTCACCACCGCCCTGCCGCCGGCCGTGGCCGCCGGCGCGCTGGCGGCGGTGCGCTACCTCAAGGTCTCCGACATGGAGCGCCAGCGCCAGCGCCGCAATGTGCGCCGCGTGCGCGCCAAACTCGCAGCCATGGGTATTCCCACCCTGGACAATCCCAGCCATATCGTGCCGGTGATGGTGGGCGAGCCGGTCAAGTGCAAGCGCATCAGCGACTGGCTGATGAGCGAGCACGGCATCTATGTGCAGCCGATCAACTATCCTACCGTGCCCAAAGGGACCGAGCGCCTGCGCATCACGCCCTCGCCGGTCCACAGCGATGCAGACATTGATCGCCTGATCACAGCCCTGTCGGAAATCTGGTCGGAATGCGCCCTGCACCGAAAATACGGTGCCGCCTGACCTCCGGTCCGGACGATCGCATCATTTCGGCCATCGGCCCTGACGGCGCGCGCTTCCCTGTGGAGAAGCTGAAAGCGCATCGTGAGGGGCTGTTGCACGATGCTGTCTCGGTGTTTGTCTTTGATGGCCCCGAGACGCTGCTGCAGCGTCGGGCGGCCAGCAAATATCACTGCGCCGGACTGTGGGCGAACGCCTGCTGTACGCATCCCGACTGGGGTGAGGATGCGTGCGTCAGCGCCCGCCGGCGCCTCGGCGAGGAGCTGGGAGTCGATCTCGATCTCACCGAATTTGCCCAGACCACCTACCGGGCTGATGTCGGCGGCGGGATGGTCGAATATGAGCGCGTGCGCCTGTTCCGCGCGCATGTAGATCGCTGTGCGCTCACTTTCGCTCTGAACCCGTTGGAAGTGTGCGACGTGCGCTGGGTAAGCCGTGAGGTGCTGCTGCGTGAGGTGGCGGAGGCTCCCGAGCGCTTTGCGCCCTGGCTGCGTATCTATCTGGAGCGCTGGGACGCGCTGGGGCTTACGGGGTAATACCCGGGGTCTGATGGGCGCTGGCTCAAAAGGCACGGCTCACAATCAAAGTTCACAATCACTGCAAAAAAGACCCCCGGGAAGCGCTGGGTGCGCCGCCCGGGGGTCTTTGGCATGCCCGTCGAGGGATGGGTCGTGCGGGGCCCTAGAGCGGCCGCGCGATCCCGTTCTCGCTGGCCCAGATGAACCAGTTGTCCACAAGTGTGCCTGTGATCAGGATACCGATTCCCCCCGTCAGGGTCGTCAGGACCGCGAACCACCATGCCCAACGGTGGATGGATTCCATCGTCGCGTTGAAGCCCATGGTCCAGCGCCAGAACAGCGCCGCCCTTTCGGTGGCGGTCCCGCGATCCGTGATCTGCTCGATCTCGCGGTCCCCACCAAACCGGCCCACCGCCAGGATCGTCGCGCCGTGCATGGCGAACAGCAGGGCTGAGCCATATAGGAAGGCGATCGAGAGCATGTGGAACGGGTTGTAGAAGAGGTTCCCGTAGATCAGGGAGAAGTTATTGGTCCAGTCCAGATGGCTGAAAATGCCGAACGGCACCGCCTGGGACCAGTCACCCATGAGCATGGGCCGGATAAAGCCCAGCACCAGGTACAGCCAGATCGCCGAGGCGAACGCCCAGGCCACATGGGTGCCCAGGCCGAGCTGGATGGCGCGCCGGTATGTGCGCACCCACCACAGCAGGATGGACGCGGTCAGGAAGAAGCCGGCCAATATGTACCATCCGCCCTCATTGAGAGGCACGAAGGGCTGGAAGCCGTATTCAGGTCCCGGGGGATCCAGGGTCAGCCAGAAGAACTCGCGGCCGAAAGCCAGCGGGTCCCAGTTCACCGAGGCCAGCATGTTCAGCCCGATGATCTCGATCGCGATGAAGCCGCAGATGAGCGAGGCGACACCGGTGAAGCCGAGATAGATCGGACCGATCTGGGCGTTGCCGATCCGGCCCAGCAGGTGGCTGAAGAAACCCCCGCCATAGCGCGGTTCGTCGCCGGCCGGCAGGTGTACGCCCTGCTCGACCGGACCGCGGACCTGAACCTGGGTGAAGATGTTTTGATAGGTTGTCATCATATGTCTCCGCTCAGCTCCAGATCGGCAGCTCGCGCCACCATTCCCACCAGTCCACCCATGACCGGACCCAGGGTCCGGAGATGATGATGCAGACTGCGCTCCAGAAACCGGCCGACAGGGCGAGGAACAAGCCCAGACGGTGGATCCCCAGCGGGCCGATAGAATAGCCCAGGATGTCTCGGAAGAAGGTGTCTTCGTGGTCCGGCGTCTTCACCGTCTTGCCCTTGCCGGGATTGGTCGCCGACAGAACAAGCGCGCCGTGAAGGCCCAAGGCGAAGGTCGTGATGAAGAAGAAGCTCACCGCGATCATGTGCGCCGGGTTGTAGTGGAAGTTCACGTAGGCGTAGCCCACGTTGGAGACCCAATCGAGGTGACTCATGATGCCGTAGGGGAAACCTTCCCCCCAGGCACCCAGCAGCATGGGCCGGAACACGTTGAGGGTCACAAAGGCGAAGATCGCCACACCAAAGGCGATGGGCACGTGATAGCCGATGCCCAGCTTGCGGCAGATTTCCACTTCTCGCAGGGCCCAGGATACAAAAGCACCCGTTGCGCAGATCGTGATGATCTGCCACAGACCGCCTTCCCGCATCGGCGCCAGGGCAAGCCCGTAGCTGACGTCAGGTGGCTGAATGTCGATCAGCCAGGGATTCCAGGTATCGCCGAGCGAGGCAGCGAAAAAGATCAGCCCGGTGCCCAGCACCGCGAAGAAAATCGTGGTCACGCCGAAGAAGCCGACAAAGAACGGACCGACCCAGAAATCAAACAGATCACCGCCGATCAGCGTTCCGCCGCGGACCCGATATTTGCGCTCGTAACTCAATAATGCCATTGCGCTGTCTCCGTTATCGGTCGTCCGGGCGGTGCCGGGCGCATGGAGCCCGGCACCGCTGTACGGCCGTCAGCATTGACCGGAACACACATACGTGTCCGGCTTGCTGCCCCTGAATGGGGCGGCATCAAGATGCTCAACCTGCTAGAGGTTGACGACTTCAACGTCCTGGCTCAGTGACGCCGAAGCGCCACCGCCCGCTGCGCCATCAATCCAGTTGTACCTGTCACTTGAGAGCAGGATGAAATGGATAAGCACTGCGAGGGTGAACAAAAATACCGCGAGCGCGATCATTACGCGGCGCGGATCAAACAGAAGCCAAACTCTCCACATTGTCTCGATTCCTTTTGTTGCGTGACTCTAGAACGAGAGCCAAGGCTTGTAGAGCCACAGTGAAACGTGTGCGAGAAACGGGAAGAGGGACATGAGGATCGCACTTTTCACAAAATAGCGATGAATCTCTTGCGCCTCTCCGTGGGTGAGCCCCGAAAGAGACTCTCTATCTGAAGCCATAGGAATGACCTCCCTTTTGCCTGTCGGCGGTTACCGCGCAGAACCCTCGCGGCAAGGGCACCAGATCAAGTCAAGATCTGGCTCATCCGCACCAGTGGTCAGGTTCTGGTGTGAAATGTTCTTTCGACCGGGTGTCGCCGCATACCCCGGCGCCGCCCACTTGGCCGCTGGCACGGGGATGCAGGTTTCACCCGCACGATTCTTCATGTGTGGGGCCTGCGTCATGCCGGACTCCCTGCCTTCAAGGCCCGCCCGGTCTTGGCCACACGGGTGGTCGACACCCGGGTCTCGCCGGCTGAGCGTGCGTCGTGTTCCGCCGCGTCGCGCAGCTGCTTGGCGGCCGATATGCGCACCAAGATGGGCTCGCGCGACACCAGTTCGTCCAGGAGGGCGCGCGCATCGCTGTCCCAGGTAAGCTCGCGGGCGAGGCGTGCGGGCGTGGCGGGCGCGCGGTCCATGTCCGTGCCCAGGGGCAGGATGTGGAACAGCGCGTCGAACAGCGCGTTGCAGGTTTCCTGGATGATGTAGGTGGCGCCCGAATAGCCCATGAAGGGCGTGCCGGTGTGCCGGCGGATCACCGCGCCCGGGAAAGAGGCGGGGATGAAGCGCGCGCGTCCGCCGGTCTCGGCCAGATACATGCGCTCGTTGAAGCTGCCGAACATGATGAAGGGCGGCGTGTCCTTGATCGCCTGGCGCACGGCGGCATTGTCCGGCTTCACGCCGGCGCGCCGGGAGAAGGCGAAGGTGCACGGCAGACCCATCTCCTCGTGGAGGAAATGCTTCAGGCCCCGGGCGTAGGTCTCGTTGGCCACCACGGCAAAGCTCGCCGTGCCGAAAAAGTCCTGGGTGACCGACCGCCACAGATCCCAGAGCGGCTTGATCGTGGTGTGGCGCTCGCGCTCGATGAAGGGCTCGGCGTCCAGCTCGAGCAATTCAGCCAGCTTGCGCAGGAATTTGGTGGTCGAATGCAGGCCGATGGGCGCCTGCAGATACGGCATGTCGAGCGCTTCGCACAGAAGCCGCCCGAACTCGCGATACATGCAGATATTGACGTCGGCATCGACCAGGCGCGGCGCATTGGCCAGGTGGCTTCCCAGCGGGAAGACCATGTTGACCTCCGCGCCGATGCCTTCGATCAGGCGGCGGATTTCGGCGAGGTCTGACGGCATGTTGAACATGCCATAGGCCGGGCCAATGATATTCACGCGCGGCTTGGCACCCTCGGCGCGTTTTTTCGCCTTGGGCCGCTTGCCATGCTTGGCACCGTATTCGGTCCACAGCCACAGGAGGGCGCGGTCGGCGCTCTGCCACTGATCCTCGTCGATCGTGCGCGGCAGGAAGCGATGGATATTCATGCCCTCGGGCGTCACGCCGCCGCCGATCATCTCGGCGATGGAGCCGGTAACCACCACCGCGGGCAGGTCGGGCTCCAGCACGGCATGGGCGCGCTTCATGGCCTCTTCGGTGCCTGCGCCCATTTCGTCTTCGCTGAGCCCCGTGACCACAATGGGCAGCTCATGGGGCGGCAGAGCGTCTGTATAGTGGAGGACGGACGTGACGGGCAGGTTTTCGCATCCCACCGGTCCGTCGATGATGACCTGCAGGCCCTTCACCGCAGTGAAGACATATACCGCGCCCCAGTATCCACCGGCCCTGTCGTGATCGAGTACTAGCATCCTGTCGGCGCCTCGATCGCTTTTTCGCGGGCTTTTTCGGCGCTGAAGCGCTTGCGGGCCTCTTTCATGCGGAAGGTGCGCACATCCTCGGGCGTGTCTTCCCACACCCCGGCCGCATGGCCGGTACCGACGCCCTCAAAGAAGTCGCGCATGGTGTCAAAGCGGTGTTTGGAGCCCATGGCCGCATTGACGACTTCGGCCAGGGAGCCGGCACCCGCCGGACCCATCAGGGGCCGGGCGGAGATGAGATTGGTAAAGTAGAGCGACGGCGTGCCGGTCTCTTTTACCGCCTGCACCACTGGCGTCGTGCCGATGGCCAGATCGGGCTTGAACTCGCGGAACGCCGCCATGTCCTGTTCCAGCGATGCACGGAACTGGACGTGGACGCCCTTGGCGGTCAGCCATTCGAGATCATCCGCCGACCAGGGCGTCTTGGGGCAGGCGGTGCCGACATATCGCACGTCCGCGCCGCTTTCGACCAGCAGGCGCGCGACCAGCAACTCAGAGCCTTCATAGCCCGACAGGGTGATGCGGCCCTGGATCGGCTTGGCCTTGAGCGCGCCCTCGATGGCCGGCAGGACCGCCTGCTTGGCCGCTTCGATCTTCGCGTTGGAGACATTGGCCGCCGCGCCGATGGCCTCAAGCCAGGCCGCTGTGCCGTCGCGGCCCACCGGCGCGGAACCGACAATGGCGCGCCCGGCGGCTTTGAACTCGCGGATGGAGGCGGTGTAGAAGGGGTGGATCGCGCCGACGACCTGGCTGTCGAGCGCGGCATAGAGCTCGCGCCATTCGCGCGTCGGGACCACCGGTCCGGCCCCCAGGCCCATAGGCTCAAGCAGGCGGCCGATCACCACCGGATCCGCCGGGAACATCTCGCCCAGCAAGGTCACCGTGGGGCGCTCGTCGCGCGGACGGTCGGGTGCCTGGACCGGGCCGAGCTCGGCCTCGGTGCGGGCGTAATTGAGCATCGCGCCGGCCAGAACGTCCTTGGCCTCGGCATGGGTCGGTACGCCAAAGCCCGGCACGTCGATGCCGATGATGCGCACGCCGTTGATTTCCTTGGGCAGAAGACGCAACGGTACCCCGGACGCGGTCGGGACACACAGATTGGTGATCACGATGGCGTCGTAATTGTCCGGGTCGGCCATGTCATAGACTGCGTCACGGATGTCCTCGAACAGCTTGCCGGTGACCAGCGTTTCCGAATTGAACGGAACATAGCCCACCGTCCGGCGCGCGCCGTAAAAGTGCGAGGTGAAGGTCAGCCCGTACACGCAGCAGGCCGAGCCCGACAGGATCGTCGCGGTGCGGCGCATGCGCAGCCCCACGCGCAGCGAGCCGAAGGCCGGGCACATGGATTGCGGCTGGTCGTGGGGGCCTTTGGGATAGTCTTTCTCGTATTGCTCGAGAATCTCTGACGCGCCCGAGGCTTTCGCCTGGGCCAGCATTTTTTCCGCGCCGGCGTGACAGCCCGACCCATCGCCCGCCGCCGCAGACGGCATGCCCTGCGCCGCTGATGCGTCACCCGGTGCGGTCATGGCCTGGACGGGCGCGCTCACCACGGCGGTATCGTCCAGCGATGTCTCGCCGGCACCGTCATAACGCACCTCTCCACCGGAGCGGGTATTGATCAGAGTCACAGAGTCTTTCGCCATGCCGCTGCCCTCAGACTTCGTCGTACACGACTTCAAGGGAGGGCTTTTCAACATGGTTGAGCCCGCACATGTCCGCCGAGGTCGCCGGCGTCATGGAGAAGCCTTCGGCCTCCTGGGAGTCGAACAGGGCCAAAAGCTCGTCCTGGCTCAACGGCGAGGGCTGCACCGGAGGCGCGTCGGCGACATTGATCCCCAGCTCTTCAAACAGCGCCGCCCAGGGCGAACCGGGACGGCCAATGATCTCGTAATTGGCGCTCTTCTTGCGGATGTCGTCATCGGCCGGAATGGCGGCCAGAACCGGAATGCCGACCTGCTTGGCGAAGGCCTGGGCCTCGCCCGTGCCGTCATCCTTGTTGATGACCAGGCCGGCCACACCGACATTGCCGCCCAGCTTGCGGAAATACTCCACCGCCGAGCAGACATTGTTGGCCACGTAGAGCGATTGCAGGTCGTTGGAGCCGACCACGATCACCTTCTGGCACATGTCGCGGGCGATCGGCAGGCCGAAGCCGCCGCACACCACGTCGCCCAGGAAGTCCAGCAGGACATAGTCGAAATCCCACTCGTGGAAGCCGAGGCTTTCCAGAAGCTCGAACCCGTGAATGATGCCACGTCCGCCGCAGCCGCGGCCGACTTCCGGTCCGCCGAGCTCCATGGCGAACACGCCGTCGCGCTTGAAGCAGACATCACCAATGGCGACAGCTTCGCCCGCCAGTTTTTTCTTGGACGAGGTCTCGATAATGGTGGGGCAGGCGCGGCCGCCGAACAGGAGCGAGGTCGTATCGCTCTTCGGGTCGCAACCGATCAGCAGGACCTTCTTGCCCAGCTGGGCCATCATATAGCTGAGATTGGACAGGGTGAACGACTTGCCGATCCCGCCCTTGCCATAGATGGCGATGACCTGTGTGGTCTTCTTGATCGGTCCGGTATGGACCGCATCGGGCTCGATCGCCGCTTCACGCCGAAGCGCGTCAGAGCCGCTGTCTTGCTTGAATTCGCCATCCATTAATGGGCACTCCAATCAATGATCATTTTCAGGCAGTTGGCGTCGGAGAAAGCGGTTTCGTACGCCTCTCCGGCCGCATCGGGCGCGCTGTAATGGGTGATCAGTCCATCCAGTGACAGCGCGCCGCTATTGAGCAGGTGTCCGACGCCCTCAAGGTCGCCGGGATTGAATTCCGCCGCGATGCGCAGGCGGGCTTCTTTCATGAAGGCGGGTGCGAAATTGAAGCTCAGCCGTTCGGCGTAAAAGCCCGCCAGGACGATCTCGCCACCCTTGGCCAGCCGGCCCACCAGCGAGTCGAGCAGGGAGGAATCCCCGCTGACGTCATAGATCGCGCGATAATCGCGCCGCGCATCGTCTTCGGGGCGGATGACCGGATAGCCGTCCGCGCCATCCATGCGCATCGGGTTGATTTCCCACACCGTCGGGGCAGGCCCGCCGGAGGCGACCGCGATGCGCGCCAGCAAACGGCCGAGCGCCCCATGTCCGATGATCAGATCCGGCGCGACACTGGTGTTGGCCATGGCGTGATAGGCGGTGGCGGCCAGCGCCAGCAGCACGCCGCGCTCGCCGAGATTTTCATCGACCGGGGTGACGCGCGCGCCGGGCAGGGTGACCCGCGAGGCGGAGCCGCCAAACAGGCCGCGCACTGCGCCAAAGCATTGTGAGCCCGGAACAAAGACCCAGTCGCCTTCAGCCCGGCCCGAAGCGGGCCCTGCCTCAACGACGCGTCCAATGGATTCGTAACCGGGGACCAGCGGATAGCCCATACCGGGGAAGGCCGGCATCGTGCCGGACCAGAGCAGGCGCTCGGTACCCGTACTCACGCCTGACCAGGCGATTTCGACCACCACGTCCTGATCGCCGGGCGCGGCGATATCGAGCCTGTTCAGCGCAATGCGCTTGGGCTCTTCGAGAACGATAGCGAGGGCGTCCAAGTTTTGCCTCCCCAGGCTTGTGGTCGGATTAAGGCGTCATCTGTCAGTTTACATTGACACTGTCCACAGTCAATTCTGATTTACGCTTTTCCGGTTCGCGCGGTCATGACACTGGCGATAAGGGGGATTCGCGACCGGTGGACGCGTGCGCCGGCAAAGCCTGCATCGCCCAGCATGCGGGCCAATCGGGCCGCGTTACGCGGCCGGCCTGCGCCCATCGCCGCGAGATAGAATCCGAAATAGGCGTCCCCCATGGGCGCGGCGCCGGGGGCGTCAGCCATGGGTTCGGCGACCAGAAGCGTGCCGCCCGGCGCTATCGATTCGCGGCAGGCGCGTAACAGGCGCATGACATCGTCATCGCTGTGATCATGAATGATGCGCACCAGAGAGATCAGATCAGCCCCGGAGGGCAGCGTGTCCGTAAGGAAGCTGCCGCCATGGATGTTGGCGCGATCGGCCAGACCGGCTTCGGCGAGGCGCTCGCGCGCCCGGGCCGCTACAGGCGGAAGATCGAACAGGGCGAGCGAGAGCCGGGGCGCGGCGCGCGCAGCCTCTTTCACGAATGCGCCTTCGCCGCCGCCCACATCCAGAAGCGTGTTGTATTTTTTGAGGTCTACTGCCGCGAACACCTCCTCGGCGACCATGGGCAGGGTGGCGGCCATGAGGGCGGAATAGGCGTCCGGGCGGCCCGACGCGCCGTCGCCGCGCCCATAGCCCCAGAAATCAGCCAGCTGGCCCGGCGTCTGCCCGCGCAGCACCACCATGGGGTCGATGAGGTCCTGATATAGCAGGCGGTGATGCTGCACCATGGCGGCCAGGCCTGGTTCGCCGATCAGCGCCGCGCCCAGTGGGCCAAGCGCAAAACGCTCGCCGCTGCGCGGTTCGAGAAGTTTGAGAGATGCCGCAGCGCGCGCCAGCAGTGCTGCACCGTCCAAGGGCAGCTCTGCATGGGCGGCGATCGCCTCGACCGGCTGGGGACCGTCCTTGAGAAAGGTGAACAGGTCGGCCTGGACGCATGCCAGTACAGTCTGGGAATAGACGAAGCCGGCAAAAAGGTCGAAAAGCGAGCGCGCACTGGCCCTGGCGCTGCCGCGCGTGGCCGGGAAGGCTTTGGCCCAGCGCCGGAAGCCCGGATCTGACACCAGCCCATTGCGAAGATCACCCAGAGCAGACCGCCAGCCCATGTGCGGCTCTACTCTGCGGGCACGGCTATGTTCTTGGGTACAAGTCGATGAGCCTGGGCGGTGACGATCTGGCGTAACCGGTCGGCACCATTGACGCCGGGAATTGACGTTACGGCTTCGGACACGCGCGCCTTCAGCCGGCCAATCGCCCCGTCCATGCCAAGCTCGTGAACGCAGTTGGGCCGACAGAGCTGCGCATCCTTTCCGGCTCCCTTGCCCGCCTCGCCGCCGCCTGCAGCATCCATTATATCGTCAGCGATCTGATAGGCTTCACCGATCTTTTGACCCAAAGTCCGCCAGCGCTCCGGGTTCCCGCCTGCCACCAGCGCCCCGCCCATGGTTGCAGCGACGAAGAGTGCGCCGGTCTTTGCGCGGTGATACTGCTCCAGCGGTATCGCCGGTTCGCTTTCCCACGCCTGGCCGGCCGAGATTCCGTTCGGCGCGCCGATGGAGCGCGCGATCAGTGCAGTCAGGGCCGGAAGGCGCGATAGGTCAGGCGCTTTCGCCAGCGCGATCGTTTCGAAGGCCAGCGCGATCAGCGCATCGCCCGTGAGAATCGCCAGAGGTTGCCCGAATACGGCGTGCACGGTGGGCTTTCCGCGGCGCAGGCTGGCGTCATCAAAGGCAGGAAGGTCATCATGAACCAGCGACGCGCAATGCAGTAGCTCAAGTGCGGCGGCGGCTGAATCGGCAAGGTCCGGAGCCGGATCGCCACAAGCAGCCGCCACAGCCAGCAAAAGCTGCGGCCTGACCCGAGCGCCGCCGGGAAACACCGCATAGGCCAGCGCTTCGGAAAAGCGGGGCGGGCATCCCTTGCCGCCAGCCCGCTCGATTGCGGCGTGAAGCTTGGCCTCAATGCGTGCGTCCGCGTCCATGTCCCGCTCCTCATCGCTTGCGAGCGTCAAGAATACCTGTCACTTTAAGTGTTATGATGATTGGACACTTCAGCTTGGGCTGTCAATGATGCGGACGCGGTCTGAGCACGGCGCGGTCATTATCGGTGCCGGCGTCGGCGGGCTGGCGGCCGCGATTGACCTCGCGTCGCGCGGCTTGCCGGTGACCCTTGTCGAGCGGGCTGACGTCCCCGGCGGGAAGATGCGCGCGCTCCATGTAGGCGGGCAGGACATTGACGCCGGTCCGACCGTGATGACGCTTCGAAGCGCCTTTGACCGCCTGTTCGAGGAGGCCGGGGCCACATTTGAAGACTATGTCGGCCTCATCCCGGCCGAGCGCCTGGCCCGCCATGCCTGGGATGCAGAGGACACGTTCGACCTGTTTGCAGATCCCGAGCGTTCCATTGATGAGGTGGGCCGTTTCTGCGGGGCGCGGCAAGCCGGATTGTTCCGCCGTTTCCTGTCGGATGGTTGCAGGCTCTATGAGGCTCTGGACAGGAACTTCATGCAAATGCCCCAGTCGTCGCCGGTCAGCCTGGCCGGCCGCATGCTGCGGCATAATCCGCGTGGGGCGCTGACGCTGAGGCCATTCTCCAGCCTCTGGGATGCGTTGGGAGATTACTTTCCGGATCCCCGGCTGCGCCAGCTGTTTGGCCGCTACGCCACCTATTGCGGCGCGTCGCCCTATCAGGCGCCGGCCACGCTCATGATGATCGCCGAGCTGGAGCAGCGCGGCGTCTGGTACGTCAAAGGCGGCATGAGCCGGCTGGCGCACGGCATGGCCGCCTTTGCGGCTCGGCTGGGATGTGAGATCCGCTATGGCGAGGCCGTCGAGCAGGTCATTGTCGAGGGCGGGCGGGCCTGCGGGGTCAGGTTGGGATCTGGTGAGGTTCTGGCTGCGCGCGCGGTTCTGTCCAATGCTGATCCCGACGCCCTGCGTCAGGGCCTGCTTGGCCAGGCAGCGGCCCCGGCTCTGGGCGCGGCGCGGCTGCCGCGCAGTCTCTCGGCGCTGGTATGGACGGCCACAGGGCGGCCCCACGGCTTCGCGCTGGATCGGCACAATGTTGTTTTTTCAAGCAATTATGCCGCCGAGTTTGACGCCTTGTTTGCTGAAGGCCGCATTCCTGATGACCCGACGGTCTATGTTTGCGCGCAAGATCGCGGCGCAGGGCCGCCGCCTGACGGCCCCGAACGGTTTCTGATTCTGATCAATGCGCCCGCGGATGGCGATGCGCGCACATATACGGCCCGGGAGACGGATGCATGGCTCGATCTGACACTCAACCGGTTGCAGGCGCGCGGTCTCGACCTCGACCTCGAAAGCATCGCCACAACAGCGCCGGACGGTTTCGCCAGGCTCTGTCCCGGGTCCGGCGGGGCCATATACGGCAGAGCCCTGCACGGCTGGCAGGCGGCGTTCCAGAGGCCGGGCGCGCGCACCCGGCTGCCGGGTCTGTACCTGGCGGGGGGCGGCGTGCATCCGGGGCCGGGCGTGCCCACGGCGATGCTGTCGGGGCGGATCGCGGCACGCTCGATCTTGGCCGATTTGGCTTCGATGCGGCGCTTCCACCCGGCGGATATCGCTGGGTCTATGCCGACGCGGTCAGCGAGGACGGACGGTTCGCCCTCGTCCTGATCGCGCTTCTGGGCAGTGTCTTCTCACCCTATTACGCTTGGTCGGGCCGGGGTGATCCGCTCAATCATTGCGCGCTTAATGTTTGCCTCTACGGCCCCGGCGTACGGCGCTGGGCGATGACCGAGCGGCGGCGCGGCGCGGTGCAGGCGAGCGCCGACAGCCTGGCGCTGGGCCCCAGCCAGGTGCGCTTTGAAGACGGGGCGCTGATCTATGACATCGCCGAGCATGGTGCGCCTTTGCCCAAGGCCGTGCGCGGGCGGGTCGTGATCCGGCCCGATGTGGAGCAAAGCGAGACCTTTACGCTGGACGCGGAAGGCCGCCATGTCTGGCGCCCGGTCTGGCCCCGTGCGCGGGTGGAAGCTGAGTTTGACGCGCCGGCTTTACGTTTTTCCGGCGATGGCTATGTGGACATGAATGCCGGCGCCGAACCGCTGGAAGCGGGGTTCCGGTCCTGGAACTGGGCGCGCACGGCGACGGAAGGCGGCGCGGCGATCCTGTATGATTCGGTCTGGGCGGATGGCGGCGGGCAGTCGCTTGCCCTGCGCATCGATCCGGCCGGCCGGGCCGAATCATTCGATGCGCCACGGGTACAGGCTTTGCCAAAGACCGGCTGGCGGGTGGATCGCGCCGCGCGCTCGGACGGGCCGGCGCGGGTGATCGAAACGCTGGAAGATACGCCATTCTACTCGCGCTCGTTGATCGAGACGGAGCTCCTGGGCGCGCGGCGGACATCGATGCATGAAAGCCTCGACCTGACGCGGTTCTCGTCACAGGTGGTGAAAATGATGCTACCCTTCCGAATGCCGCGGGCGTACTGGCGCTGAACAGGCAGCTGTTTGCCCAGGCGCGCCGCGCAGACCCTCGTCATGCCTTTGTTCTGTTCAGCCGCACGATCTCCAGATTGAGGGTGGCGGCGATGGTCACCCACACCAGATAGGGTGCCAGCAGCCAGCCGGCGATGGCGTCGATCTGGGCGAAGGCATAGAGATTGGCCGCCACGGCCAGCCAGAGCAGGACCACTTCGGCCAGCGCCAGTCCGGGCTTGCGCATCCCGAAGAATACGGCCGACCAGAGCGCGTTGAGCACCAGCTGCAAGGCCCAGATGGCGAGCGCAGGATGCCATCCGGCAAGGTCCCACACCCGCCAGGCCGCTATGGCCATGGCGATGTAAAGTATGGACCAGACGATCGGAAAAACGACGTCCGGGGGCGTCCAGCGGGGCTTGCTCAGGGTCTTGTACCAGGCGCCCGGACGAAAGATCGCCCCGGTCAGGGACGCGAGGAATACTGTGACGACAAATGGTAGAAGGGTCCAATAGGGGGCGTCCATTACTCCCGATTGCTCTCCTTGACGTCCTTGCGCTTCATGCGGCGAAGTTCGCGCAAGCCCCAGATAATGACCACAAGAGCCAGCAACGCTTCCAGTGCGAAGAATACATAGTGAATCATGCTCGCAGTTCCTCCGGGTCTTTGGCCGCGTCAGCCGCCGGCCGCCCTGTCTCTCATCTTAACTTCATGCAGTATTCCGATCACCCGCCCCCATTCCTCATCCACCCGCCACCAGGGCGGCGGCGTGTCTGGGGCTGGCACGTTCGGGGCGGCATCGACCAGAAAACGCGTTTCGGCCAGCGGCGCTTCGGCTGCGGCGCTGGAGGCGAACACGGCATCAAGCACTGCGGCTCCCGCCAGACCCAGCTTGCGCAAGGTCGACGTGGTCGCGCGGCGATTGACTGTATCGAACCGGTTGCGCCCGGCCTCCACGCCAATCTCCCGATAGATCCGGGCCGCTGCGTGAATGGCGGGCCGGCACCTGGACGGGAGGAAGGCAATGCCCGGCCGCGCGCGTTGGTACAGGCGGTCAGCTTCAGTTAGCAACCGCTCGACGCAGGCGGCGATGTGCTCGTCAAAGCATGGCTCGGCCAACCATGCATCAGGGTCGCGGCCCGCTTCGGCAAACCAGGCGCGCGGCAGGTACAGGCGGCCCGCCCGGGCGTCCTCGCCCACATCCCGTGCGATATTGGTCAGCTGCATGGCCACGCCCAGATCGCAAGCGCGCGCCAGGGCCTCGGCGCTCCGGGCGCCCATGACCAGCGACATCATCGCTCCGACCGAGCTCGCCACCCGGGCGCCATAGGCGCGCACGTCCGACAGCGTCTCATACTGGCGGCCGGTCGCATCCCAGGCAAAACCCTCGATGAGGGCGTCGGGCAAGGCTTGTGGTATGTCGCATTGGCGCACCACATCACTGAAGGCCCGGTCGATTGGGTTGTCGGCCGGTTGGCCGGCGTAAATCATCTCCAGGTGCCGGGTGACGAGGCTACAGGCCGCTGCGGCGTCTTCGCCCTGATCGACTGTATCGTCCGCCCATCGGCAGAACCCGTACAGGGCAAAGGCCCTGTCCCGCGCCTCGCTGGGCAACAGAAACGAAGCGGCAAAGAAGCTCCTTGAACCTCCCTTGATCGCTGCGCGACAGGCCTGAATATCCTGCGGGCTGGCAAACGGCTCAGCCATAGGCGGCGGCATCCGGCACGATGGCGTCAAGTACGCGTGCAGACGACAGAACGCCCGGAACGCCTGCTCCGGGGTGCGTGCCAGCGCCGACCAAGTAAAGCCCTTCGACCTCTTCGCTCTTGTTGTGGGCCCGGAACCAGGCTGACTGGGTGAGAAGGGGCTCCAGCCCGAAGGCGGCACCGTGAACCGAGTTCAGGCGGTCGCGGAAATCCAGGGGGGTCATGACCCGCGAGACCTCAACTGAGCCCTTCAGGCCGGGCAGCAAGGTCTCTTCAAGCCGCTGCTCCACCGCCTGGCGGTAGGGCTCGGCCATCTTTGCCCAGTCGGTATCGCCGGTCAGATTGGGAACCGGCGACAGCACATAGAACGCCTCGCAGCCCGGTGGCGCCATGGAGGGGTCTGTGGCTGTCGGGCGGTGAAGGTACAGGCTGAAATCCTCCGCCAGGTGCTTCTTCTCGAAGATATCGCTGAGCAGCCCCCGATAACGCGGGCCCAGCAGAATTGTGTGATGATCCACGTCCGGGTACAGCTTTCTTGTTCCGAAATACCACAGGAACAGGCTCATGGAGTAACGGGCCGTATCAACTTTCCGGTCCGTCCATCGCTTGCGCCGGACGCCGGACATGAGATGTTTGTAGGTGTGTCCGACTTCGGCATTGGACACGATCACCTGCGACGGGATATGGCGGCCGCTGGCCAGTTCCACGCCGGTGACCCGGCCGTTGTCCACCTTGATCTGACGCACTTCGCTGTTGCAGAGCACCTGTCCGCCCTGGCCCCTGATCAGGTCAACCAGACCCTCCACAAGCCTGCCCGTCCCGCCCATGACGAAGTGAACGCCCCACTGACGCTCGAGATGGGAGATCAGACAATAGAATGAACTGGCGGCAAACGGGTTTCCGCCTACGAGCAGGGGGTGAAAGCTCAGAGCAACTTGGAGCTTCGGATTCTTGACATATTTGGAAACAAGCTGGTGCACGGTCCGATAGGAGGACAGGCGGATGAGGTCTGGTGTCGCACGCGCCATGGATGAGAGCGTGTGGAAGGGCGCATGCGCCAACTCCTTGAAGCCGACTTCGAAGATATCCTTGCTCTTGCGCAAGAAGCGCTCATAGCCCGCGAGATCGTCCGGGGCCACCCGCATGACCTCGGCGCGCATGGCTTCGGCATCGCGCGGGCAGTGAATGACGCTGCCGTCGTCAAACCTGATGGCGTAGAAGGGGTCGATCTCGCGCAGATCGATTTCGTCCTGGAACGTGCGCCCGGCCAGCTGCCATAATTCCTCAAGCAGGAACGGGGCGGTAATGATGGTGGGCCCGGCATCGAACACGTAGCCTTTGTCCCTGAAGACATAGGCCCTGCCACCGGGCGCATCCAGCTTCTCAAGCACCGTGACGCGATACCCGCGCGCGCCGAGCCGGACGGCCGCCGCCAACCCGCCAAAGCCCGCTCCGATTACGATCGCATGGGGCTTTCCTGGCTGCTGGGCGGGAGTGTCATCGGTGCGTTCGAGCATGGTAGCCTCCATCCGCGCATCGTTTAGCTTCGGCGCAGTCACTCTAGTATCTATATTGACACGCCCAGCCTTGCCAGCCCGGCCGTGTGCGGCGCTGCGCAGCTGTGGCGCGGCCTGCACCGGGTGAATTCATATTGCCGAGCGTTGACTAATTTGTTTCAATTTTCTGGCTGGGCCAGTCGGCTCGGACGAATCGGCGGTGGACATGGGCAAAACCATTCTGTTGACCCTTGGGCGGTTGCCGAAAGGGTTGGAATTGGCGCGATGCCTGCACGCGGCCGGCAACCGGGTGATCATTGCGGATCCCTTCGCCTTGCATCTATCAAAGCCATCGAGAGCTGTCGCGCGCTGCGTGACGACGCCGGCCCCGGCGTCAAACCCTGAAGCCTATCTGGACGCTCTGTGCCGGATTATCCGCGAGGAGGCGGTGGATCTGGTCATTCCCGTGTCCGAGGAAGTCATGCATGTGGCCGCTCTGGCCGGCCGTCTGCCCGAGACGGCCGAGCTCCTGTGCGAACCGTTCGAACGGATCCTCACGCTTCACGACAAATTCGAGTTCATGGAAACTGCCGCCCGGGCCGGCTTGCGGGCACCGCCGACCTGCCTGGGCGACAGCCCCGGGGCGGCGGCGCTCTCGGAGTCTGGCGAAACGGTCATGAAGGCGCGCTTCGGATGCGCGGGATCGGGATTGCACTTTCTGCGCGCCGGCCAGGCCCTTCCCGATCAGCTCAGGTCTGCAGACTGGGTGGTGCAGCGCCGGATCAGGGGGCGTGAGCACAGCACACAATCATTCTGCCGCAACGGCGAGGTGCTGGCGCATGTCAATTATCGTGGTCTCATTTTCTCCGGAACCGTGGCGGTGTGCTTTGAGCAAGTGGCGCTTGCGGCCATTGATGAATGGGTTTCAAGGTTTGCCGAGCAGACCCGGTACACCGGGTTTGTCGCTTTTGATTTCATTGTTGACGCGGATGGAACGCCCTGGCCCCTCGAGTGCAACCCACGCCTGACCAGCGGTCTCCATTTCATGCGCCATGATGACCTCGCGGCGGTGATCATGGGACAGCCCATCGGCCATCAGGTGCGCCTGAAAGCCCAGCCGCGGTACCAGGAAAGTCATACCGCGCTGACCCGGGCCTACAGCCAGGCGCTCAGGCCCGGCGCGTTCTGGCGCATGTTGAAGACCATGGCCAGCGCCCGCGATGTGCTCTGGTCAGCGGCCGACCCTTGGGTTTTTCCGCTGATGACGCCCATGTCATGGCCCGTCCTCAAGCAGGTGATCTTCCAGGGGCGCAGTTTCGGCGACGCAGCGACGCTGGACATCCAGTGGTATCCTGCGGGGCCAGTCCTGCTGCAGTCCGGCGCGCCGGCACATCAGGCGCCTGCGTTGTGACGCCTCACCCGCACATGGATCTGCTCAGCGGGGCGCGTCGTAAGGCGGGCGGAGGGGCGGACCTGGTCGCGCGCCAGGACGTCAAAATCAAACTGCTGCGCCAGGGTGGCCAGAATCAGTACCGCTTCCAGCGTGGCAAAGCCGGCTCCGACGCAGGTGTGCGGACCGGACCCGAAGGGGATGTAGGCGTGGGGGTTTATCTCGGCCTCCCGGCCAGGCATGAAGCGATCCGGATCGAAATGATCGGGCCGGGACCAGTATTGCCGGTGGCGCTGCAGCGTCCAGGGCGAAATCATCAGCAGCGCCCCTTTTCGAACGGCGTAGGGGCCTATTCGTCCCGCCCGCATGGCCACGCGCGGCATGAAGGTGATCGGCGGGTACAAGCGAAGGGTTTCACGGAACACGCTGCGCGTGAAAAGCAATCTGCGCACGGCTTCGAAGCTGATGCCCCCCCCGTCGGACACGGCGCTGACCTCGGCGCGCAACCGAGCCAGTATATCGGGCTGGATGGCCAGCAGGTAAAAAGCCCAGGTGAGCGCGCTGGCCGTGGTTTCGTGTCCGGCCAGGAAGAAGACGCCCAGCTGGTCGATCAGCTCCTCCCGGTCAAAGGGTTGGCCGGTATCGCTGTCGCGCGCGGCGATCACCTCGCTGGCGATGTCATCATAGGTGCCGTCCCCCGCTTCCAAATGGGTGTCGATCAAGGTGCCCAGGTGCTTGCGAATCCGGGAGCAGGCCGCCAGCACATCCGGGTCCTGCTCCGCCCGGGTCCAGGCCGGGTCGACGATAAGCCGCCATATCTTCACCTGAGCGACGCCCCGTTCGAAGATCGAAAAATCTTCAAACACGTCCCGCGAGATCTGGGAGTCGAGCGAGATGGAGAAAACCGTACGGCATATGATGTCTGCGGTGAGCTCGCTCATAATCTGATCGAGGGAGAGTGTTGCGCCCGTCTCAGCGGCGGCACCGAGGCGTTCGCAGCAATCCGCCGCTGCCGCCTGCATGGCGCCGAAAGCCAGGTTGAGGCGCATCTTGGAGAAGGCCGGATCGATCATGGCGCGCTGGCGCCGCCATTTGGGACCGTCCGAAACGAAAATGGAATCGCCGATGAGCGGCTCCAGCGCCCCCACCATCAGGTCGCTCTTGGGATAAAGCCCGTCCGTTTCATTGAGAATCTGACGCACCAGGTCAGGATCATTGAAAAGCTTGATGGAGCGGCGCGAAAAACCGAGCTCGCCGGCCTTCATGGAGAACGCCTCGCCGGGAAGCAGGCTGAGCAGGTCGCCGTCCCCGTGCCATACAGTGCGCATCAGCGACAGGATTGCCGGAAGCCGCGATGGCCGCGGCGGCCTGAAATCTCCTGCTGGCATGCCTGTCGCCTCCGTCCTGATACGAACACTTCAACTGGTTGGTGCTAAATCCATGTCTGCACATGACATCTTTGTTGTCTTCATCGTCCTTCACATCATCACGGGTGCGCCAGGACTGATCGTTTTCTGGGTGCCCGTCGCCGCCCGGAAAGGCGGCAAGCTTCATCGCCTGTCAGGCCGACTCTTCGCCATCGCCATGCTCATAACCGCGCTGGCCGCGGCCATCATGTCAAGCCTGACCTTGTGGCAGCCCATGGAGACCCACCCCCACCTGGCCGAGCATGCAGAGTTCTCCGATCCGGCGCTGGTGCGGGGGATATTTGGCTGGATGATGCTTTACCTGTCCATCCTGACCATCAATCTGGCCTGGTATGGCTGGCGGGCTGCCGTCAACAAGCATAATCACACGCGCAATCGCGACTGGGTCAACGGCATGCTGCAGCTGGTCTTGCTTGTCGCGTCAGCCCAATGCGCCCTGCAGGGCTTCAATCTGGGTCAGCCGATGATGATCGGGATGTCGCTTGTGGGATTCGCCACTGTGGGCACCAATCTCTGGTTCCTTCTGAGGAGAAGCCCCGGACCGGTCGAGTGGTTGCTGGAGCACATAAAGGCCATCGTTGGAACGGGGATATCGGTCTATACGGCCTTCTTTGCCTTTGGTGCGGTCCGGTTGGTTCCCGAACTGGCGCTTGCGCCCGTGCTCTGGGCTGTGCCTTTGCTGATCGGGCTCGGCCTGATCCTGTACTACCGTCACCAGGTCAGTCGGCGGTTCAGGGTCGGCAAGGCGTCAAGGCTGGCGACGCACGGACATTGAGCGGCTTCAGCGCGTCAATCCTCCTGCGCCGACTTGCCGAGCCGGCCGCGCACGCGCCGCAGGCCGACAATGAGGGCCAGCGCGACAATGGGCACGGCGGCGGCGGTGATGATGGCCGCATCCAGCGGCATGCCGAGCACTTCGGTGCCCTTGGCGAAATAGGCGATCAGGCCGACGACATAATAGGTGATGGCCGCAATCGAGAGCCCTTCCACCGTGCGCTGCAGGCGCAGCTGGATCTTGGCGCGCCGCGCCATGGCGGCGAGCAGTTTGCGGCTGTCCTGCTGCTGGGTCAGGGCGACGCGTGTGGACAAAAGCTGGGTGACCCGCGCCAGATGCTCGGACATGGATTCCAGCCGGTCCGATACTGCCTCCACCGTGCTCATGGCGGGCGCGAGGCGGCGTTCGACGAACTCGGCGAAGGTTTGCAGGCCCTCCAGGCGCTGCTCGCGCAATTCCTCGATGCGGGCCTGGACGATGCCGTAATAGGCCGCTGACGCGCCGAACCGGTAGCGGTGCTGGGAGTGCCGGCGTTCGATGTCAGACTGCAGGCGCGTAATCCGGTCAAGCAGCCCGCTTTCGTCGGCATGAATGCCGTCGGCCATCTCATGGGTGATGCCGGCCAGCTCCTGCTCGCGGGCGGTCATGATCCGTCCCAGATCGCGCGCGGCGGGCAGTCCGAGCAGCGCCATCATGCGGTAAGTGTCCATTTCCAGCAGGCCGCGCATCAGGCGCCCGGCCTGGATCGGCGACAGGCTGCGATTGCGGATCAGATAGCGATTGAAGCCGTCGCCATGGCTGCGGAAGCTGGTCAGCGCCACGGCACCCCCGGAAGCGATACGCGAGCCCACCAGCTCGGCGTCGCCGAACAGGCGCCGGGCATTCTCGTCAATGGCGGGGCCGTCCTCGGGGGCATTCACCATCAGGACATGGGCCGCGAAGATAACCTGGCCGGGCAGGCCGGCGAGCCAGTCGGCGGGCGCTTCGGCGATGGGCGGATTGTCGAAGGGGGTGCGCTCATCGCCATTCTGGCGAATGAAGGTGTAGCGGGTGAATTCCGTGTGGCGCTCCCAGATCACGCGTACCGGGCCCAGATGGGCGCTGTAATGCGTGGCACCTTCAGACGGCTCGGCGGCGCTGAAGCGGGCGCCCAGAGCTGCGATGGCGGCGCGGTCGGCGGCCTGTTCCTCGGGCCCGGTATAGAGAACGAGATAGGACGCGCTCAGCGGCGCGGTGAGCGGCTGGGGCGGGCGCGCATGAACCTCTTCGCTGAGATCGACGCGGCGCGGATGATTGGCGGGCAGGGTGAGAGCGGGCATCAGGATCCTCCGGCCATGCGGCGCGTGTGCGCGCTGGCGCTCAAGTCGAGCCCGGCGGCCTGTGCAGCGAGGCGTATGATATCGGCCGTGCGGCCGGGGTCTTCTTCATGGGCAAGATGGCCAAGGCCGGGAAGCCGGATCTCCTGGCAGCCCGGTATGCGGCGCGCCGCAGCCCATGCCTCGGCGGCCGGCGTGGCCCGGTCGTTCTCGCCGAGCACTACTATGGTTGAGGTTTTCAGGCGCGGCAGGTCTGCGAGCAGGGGCCGCAGCTGCCAATGGGCCATCAGTCGCAGGGCCCCGGCGACATGGCCGGGCTGCTTGAGCAATTGCTGATACTGCGCCACGCCACTCTCATCGAGCTGTGAGCCTGTCTTGGCAATCAGGCGCGCGACGCTCGTGCTGTTGGCCCGCATCGCAAAAAGGCGCGGCGTGAACGGATTGAGCAATGCCATCCGGGCGAGTTTCGACGCGATACCGTCTGCGGCACCGCCATAAGGCTGCAGCGCCGGGGCCAGGCCAATCACCGCCCTAGGCTGGATCACCCCGTCCAGCGTCATGCGGATGGCGACGGCCGCGCCGGCTGAATGTCCCGCGACCATGGCAGGCCCTGTGCCCAGGCGCGTCATCAGCGCGCCCAGAGCCTGCGCCACCAGCGGCAGTTCGGGGGCCTCCATCTGTCCGGAGAAGCCGTGACCGGGCAGATCTGCCATGACAATTTCAAACTCGCCGCTTAGCTCGCGCGCCAGATGCTCGAAGGAATGGGTCGAGGCCCCGGTGCCGTGAATCAGCAGCAGTACCGGCCCCGACCCGACGCGCTGGACATGCCAGCTGACCCCGCCGGCGGCGACCATCTCGCTGTTGGCGCGCCAGGGCCAGTTGTCCGGGATGCGCGCGATCGTCATGCGGCTGCCGTCCGTGCAAGGTCTGCGAGCGCGCCGGGATTGCCTGCGGGCAGGCGCACGTAGCGGGCGGCCATGTTCTGGGCGACGGACCGGGCTGTCTCCGCGCCCCGCTTCGATACATCGACGATGATGGCGGCATGACCCGCCGCGCGCAGGCGCCGTGCGGCATCATGCGCTTCAGCCTGGGCCACATCCCGTCCGCCGGTTCCGGCGCGCGTGACATTGGCGGCCCCGTCGGTGAGGAAAACCAGCGTCACGGTGCGTCCCTGCCGCGCGGCGGCGTGGGCAAGGACTTCAGCAGCCTCAATGGCGGTGGCCAGCGGCGTGCCGCCGCCGCCGGGCAGGGCGGACAGGCATTTCTTGGCGCGAGTGAGCGAGCGGGTGGGCGGGAGCAGTGTTTCGGCCGTGCTGCCACGAAAGGCGATCAGCGCCACCTGATCACGCCGCACGTAGGACTCAGCCAGCATCAGCTCCACCGCGCCCTTGGCTTCGGACAGGCGGTTGAGCGCCAGAGAACCGGAGGCATCGACGACGAAAATCGTCAGCGTCTCGGCCTTCTGCTTGAAATGCTTGATGCGGAAGTCCTCGCGGCGGACCTCCAGCGCCGGGCCGGATTTCAGCCGGTCCCAGCCACGCCGGCGCACGCGGCCCCAGGGGGCTGCGGCGCGCAAGGTCGCCAGGACATCCAGCTTGCGGCCCTCGCCCGGATCGCCCCGGCGCGTGCCAGCCGGACGTCCGCGCTGGCCGCTCTTGCGCGTGGCACCGGACTGACCGGCACTGCTCGCCCGGCTGTTCGACACACCGGCTTCGAGCCGCGCCAGCAGGCCGGCGGGAATGGCAGCCTTGGCCGCCTCGGTGGTGATTTCGGTCAATTCGTCCGGGGTGTGGGCGTCATCGGGCTGGTCCTCGGGTTGATCGTCCGGCTCGCTGTTGTCGTTGTGTGCCTCATCATCCGGGGGCGGTGCATCGGGCTCCTGGTCCTCGGTCTGGTCGTCGTCCGGCCGGTCTTCGTGGGGCAAGTGAAGCGCGCGCGGTCCCAGCACCAGCCGGGCCGCCAGCGCCGCCTGATCCTCGCCAATCTCGTCCAGCCCCTCCAGCGCTGCGGCCGCGCGCGCGGCGCGCAGGGCCAGCAAGGGCGGGCGCAGGGAATTGATGCCCAGCGCCGCCGCAGTCTGGGTCAGGGCGCGCGCCGCGCCGGCGTTCTCCACATGGGGCAGGCGCACCCGCGCCATGGCGATGGCTTCGCGGTCATGGCCAGGCGGGGCGGTGTTGAGATCGCTTAAGGACACGCTCGACAGATCGAGGTGGAAGGCGAGGCGTTCAATGAGCGCGCCGGGTGCGCCTTCATCCGGGTCGGCGCTTTCATCCAGCGCGATGAGCATGGGCGCAGGCGCACTGTCGAGCGCCAGGGCCAGGCGGGCCGCCAGTCCGGTCTCGGCGCGCTCGGCCATGGCCAGCACACCGACGCCGTCGCGGATTTCATCAAGCAGACCCGCGCGCTGCACCGCGTGTCCCGTTTTCAGCGTCGCGGCGAGATCGACGCCGCCCAGCAGCGCCTCATCGCCCACACCTGCCGGGATGCGCCGCCAGGGCGCGGCCTCATTGACCAGATCGCGCAAAGTCTCAAGCCAGGCGTCGCGCGCAGGGCCGGCGCGGGCTTTGAGCACCGCGCCGCCGAGACCGGGATCCACCGCCAGCAGCGCGGCGGCCAGGCGCGCTTCGCCCCAGCTGTCGCGCATATGGGTGGTCTCGCTCACGCCGCAAACGCCTCGGCGAGCCCGCGTTCGATACGGGCGGACGAGCCGGCCTCGTCCAGCGGATCGCGGCGCAGGCGGTGGCGCAGGGCGGCGGGCGCCACGGCGCGCAGATGCTCCAGGGATATCTCGTCCGACCCCTCCAGCGCGGCTTGTGCGCGCGCAGCCCGGATCAGGGTGAGCTCTCCGCGCAGGCCGTCAGCGCCCAGCGCCATACAGATTTCCGAGGCGCGCCGCAGCACCGCGTCAGTGGTTTCGATTTTGGCCACGCGCTTCTGAGCCGCAGAGATGCGCTCTCTCAGCTCTGCGCCGGCCTCGGCCCAGGTTTCACAGAATGTCTGCGGGTCGCGCTCGAAGGCGTCGCGGCGGCGCACCACCTCGATGCGGTGTTCGATATCGCGCGGTGTGGCGACTTCCACCGACAGGCCGAACCGGTCGAGCAATTGCGGGCGCAGCTCGCCTTCTTCCGGATTGCCGCTGCCCACCAGAACGAATTTGGCCGGATGGCGCACGCTCAGCCCGTCGCGCTCGACGACATTTTCGCCCGTGGCCGCTACGTCCAGCAACAGATCGACGATATGGTCCTCCAAAAGATTGACCTCGTCGATATACAGAAATCCGCGATTGGCCCGTGCCAGCAAGCCGGGCTCGAAGGCCTTCTCGCCCTTGCGCAGCGCCTTTTCGATATCCAGCGCGCCCACCACCCGGTCCTCGGTCACGCCCAGCGGCAGATCGACCACGGGGGTGGGTTTGCGTACCACCGCGCCGCGCGATTTTGCGTCGCCGCCAATGGGATCAGAGCCCGGCGCGCTGTTATAGGGGCAGTGCTCATAGGTCTCGATCTCGGGCAGCAGACCGGCCAGCGCGCGTACAGCGGTCGATTTGGCCGTGCCGCGGTCGCCGAAGATCAAGACACCGCCCACTCTGGGTTCGACACAAGCGATCAGCAGAGCTTGCTTCATCTCCTCCTGCCCGACGATCGCGGGGAAGGGAAAGGATAGGGTCATGGATGCGCCTCGGTTCGTCAGAATCTGAAGTGTCTAGCAAATTGGACACTCGCACAATTTTTTTCGTCTGACACCGGCGCATGGCGAAGTTTCTCCAATTCGGCTGCCATTGACGAGCCGGTCGCGCCCGCGCGCAACGGGCCCGCTTGACCATTCTGCCCCGGGCCGCGATGGTCCGGTGTTCAAAAGGGCGGGCATCATGAAAAAGCTTCTGTTGGGGGCGGCCGGAATCGTGGCCGTAGCGATCGGCGCGGGCGCGATTTATTTGAACACATCAACGATCGGACGGATTTATCTGCCCAGCGGGACAGGCATCACCGCCAAACAGGTATGTTCCCTCGTCTTCGTGTCCGGCCTTGAGCCGGAGCGGGCGCAGGCGCTGTACACCGATCCGCTGCTGGGCCCTGCCTTGCCGCTGGTCAGCGTGTCGGTGGACGAGACCGCCCGCGAGGCGCAGGCCAGCGTGCTCGGCCTCGCCTGGCGCCAGCGCGCGGTATACCGCGAGGGCCTGGGCTGCACGCTGGTGCATGGATCGGGCGCGTTTGACGCCGCTCTCTCCGTGCCGGCCCGTCCCGCTGATTCGGCGCAGATCGACGCCGCCCATCGCGATGCGCAGTTTGACGCCGCCGCGCTCGACGCCGCCCTGGACGCGGTGTTCACCGAGGATGGCCGCAACACGCTGGCGGCCCTGGTGATGCATGATGGCGCCATTGTCGCCGAGCGCTATGCGAACGGCGTCACCCACGAGACGGCGCTGCATGGCTGGTCGATGACCAAATCGCTGGCGGCCACCATGGCCGGCGTGCTGGTCCAGCGCGGCCTGATCGATATTCACGCGCCCGGTCAGGTTCCGGCGCTGGCCGCCGCCGGGCGGTCGGACATCACTGTGGATCAACTGTTGCGCATGACCGGCGGGCTGGCCGGGTATGAAGGCAATGACGGCACGGACCCGACGTCCGAAATGCTGTTCACCCAAAGCGACATGGCGATGTTCGCCGCCACGCGCGAACAGATCGCCGCGCCGGGCGAGCGCTGGGACTATCAGTCGGGCAATACGATCCTCGCGGGCTCTGCGCTGGAGCCGTATCTGGGTGATACGCCGGCGGGGGTGATCGAAACCGTCCGCGCCTGGCTGTTCGAGCCGCTGTCGATGAACACGGCCATCCTCGAGGCGGACGAATCGGGAACCCAGAAATGGTCGAGCTACATGTATGCCAGCGCCCGCGACTGGGCGCGGCTGGGCCAGCTCTATCTCGATGACGGGCGCGCGCCGGACGGCACACAGATCATCCCCGCCCATTGGACGGCCTATGTGTCCGAGCCGACGCCGGGGTCGGACGGGCTGTACGGATCGGGCTTCTGGATGTACCGAACCGGCTTGCCCGACGGGACCTTCATCATGAACGGGTTTCAGGGCCAGTACGCCTTCATCATCCCGTCTGAAGGCCTGGTGGTGGTGCGCCTGGGGGCCACCAACGGCCAGTCCGACGGCGTGGTTGATTTCGCAAGGGCCGCCGTGGCGGCGCGCCGCGCGCGGGAGCCTATGGAGAGCGCACCAGAGGCTGATGTGCCGGCCCCTGAGCAGGACACGCCCGACGCGCCCTGAGAGCCGGTGCGTTCGCGGGACCGAACGTTCCGGAGCGGCCGCGCTCAGGGATGCAAGGCGTCGAAGGGCAGGGCGAAATTGGAGCCGCCAAACTCCGCCATCAGCCGGGCGTGCTCGGTCTCGCTGATGCGCTGGATCTCGCACAGGCACCAGATATCGCCGTCCCAAGTGAAATGCGGCGTGTCGAGCGTCTTGATATAGGCCGTCCGGGTGGGGCCCTCGATGCGGTTGAGCGACACGGTCATGGCCAGCTCGCCCTGGAATATGCCGGTGCTTTCCCAACGCTCGGTGACGCAATCCACATCCGGCCCGAACAGGCCGTAAATGCTGCGTCCGCGCAGGTCGCTGGCCTCCACGCCGATCTCGCTCAGGGCGCGGGCGTTGAACTCGATGAACACGGCACCTGGCCCCACCAGCGACGCCGGCCAGAGCGCATTGCGCACCCGGGCGCGCGCCACCAGGTCCTGTTTGCCCGCCGCGCGCTGGCGGTAGAGGTCACGGATGCGCTGGCGCAGCCTGAAAGCGGGCGCGTCTTGGCCGCGTTCCCATCGCGACACCGTCGTCTGATCCACGCCCAGCCAGGCCGCCAGTGCGGTCTGGGTCAGGTTCTCGCGCGAACGCACGCTCTTGATCAGACGCGGCCAGTAGCTTTCCCCCTCGATCATGGAGGCCTCCTTGCTCGCTGGCCCCATTGTCTGCCTGTCGTGTGACAGTTGTGTGACGCTCGGCGCAGTCTCGCCGGTCCCGCCCCTGAACGTATCGCAGGCGCGCAGGCGGTTATAGGCGCTTGCGTTACGGAAAGTTTTCAGCGCCTTGGCGCGCCTGTCACAACAATGATGCAAACCGATCCCGCCATTCGGCCCAGGAGGGGACCCATGACCCGTTTCAAGACCGCCATTCGTTTCGCCAGCTGCCTCATCGCTGTGAGCGCGCTGACCCCGGGGGCTTTCGCCACCTCCGACGGCACCCTCGAGGCCGTCGTCCAGGCGGCTGCCGGCGAGGAGACGGACACCCGGACCGTGCGCCAGACGCCCGGCGCCGACACCATCACGGTCTACAGCCGGGTGCCCCAGAGCCTAGATCAGGTGGGGTCCGCTGCCAGCCTGTTCACCGCCGAGGATATCGAGTTGCAGGATTTGCGGGTGCTGGACGACGTGCTGCAGCGCCTGCCGGGCGTGGCGGTCACGCGCTCGGGCGGGTTCGGTCAGAACACCCAGGTGCGCATGCGCGGCTTCACCACCAAGCACACCCTGATCCTGGTGGATGGCGTGCGGATGAATAATCCGTCCGAGTTCTCCAACCAGTTCGGCATTTCCCACGTCATGCTGGACATGATCGAGCGGGTTGAAGTGCTGCGCGGTCCGCAATCGGGCCTCTACGGCGCCGAGGCGGTGGCCGGCGTGATCTCCATTACCACTAAGCGCGGGCGCGGCGAGCCGGACTTCCGCCTGATGGGCGGGTATGGCACGCACAACACGGTCCAGGCCGGCATCGGCTCGCAGGGCGAGATTGGCGATTTCGGCTACGCCGCCTCAGTCTCCTTCATCGAAACCGACGGCATCTCCATCGCCAGCCGCGCGCCGGGCAATGTGGAGGATGACGGCTATCGCAATACGACGGCCTCGTTCAATCTCGACTATCGCCCGCGCGAGGGCCTGGAGCTGCGCAGCGGCGTGCGGTTCGCGCAGGCGGTGAATGAGACCGACAACGCTTTCCTGTTCGGCGATCCTGTGCTGCCCAACTTCCTGTTTCAGGATTCAGAGGGCTATATCGACAGCGATCAGCTGATCGTGAATGCGGGCTTTACCGCTGACTCGCTCGGCGGGCGGCTCATCCATGACGGCCAGATCGCCTACACCCGCCTGGACAGCCTGAGCGAGGCGCCCGCCAGCGCGTCCGACAGCGTGGGCGAGCGGCGCGAGATCCAGTACTTCGCCACCTGGCAATTTGATGGCGCCGGCCCGTATCTGGGATCGGAGTCGTTCTTCCTGGCGGGCGTGAACCACACAAGCGACAGCGCCCAGTTCCGCAGCCTGCGCGGCGCGCCGTTCGCGGCGATCGACGAGAGTGTCGATAATCTGGGCGTCTACGCCAATTTCAACTGGCAGATCGCCGAAGATTTGTTCCTTTCCCTGTCCGGGCGCCATGACGAGAACGAGTTGTTCGGCGGCGTGCGCACCGGCCGTGCGGCGGTGTCGTGGGGCGTGCCCCAGAGCCTGACCGGCGAGGCAAGCGTGCGGCTGCGCGCCTCCTATGGCACGGGCCGCGAGGCGCCGAGCCTGCGCCAGCTGCTGGGTCAGTCGGCGACCTTCCAGGGCAATCCCGATCTGCTGCCGGAAGAGACCTGGATGGTGGACGCGGGCATCGACCTCATCTCGCCGGGCGGGGGCTACTCCCTTTCGGTCACCGGTTATATCGGCGAAGCTGACAATGGCATTTTCTCGGTGTTCAATCCGGCGCTCGGCGTCAGCAGCCCGCAGAACATCGCCAGCGTGGTGGAGATGGACGGGATCGAGGTCGAGGCCGGCGCCCAACTGACCGACTGGCTCGATCTGACCCTGGCCTACACCAATGCCCGTTCCGTGATCGCCGCCACCGGCGTGCAGCTGTTCGGCCGGCCTGAGCACGAGTTCAGCTTCGCCTTCACCGCCCGCGCCACCGAACGCCTGAACCTGACCTTTGATGGTTATGCGCGCAGCGATTTCCTGTCAGATTTCCCCTCCACCTTCGAGATGCCGGGGTTTGAGCTGTTCAACGCGTCGGTGCGCTACCAGCTCAATGACGCCGTCACCCTGCAGGGCGCGGTGAAGAATATTCTCGACACCGAGTATGAGTACAAGCTGGGCGACGGGACCTATGGGCGCACGTTTGATGTGCGCATTTCAGTGCGGTTCTAGAGTTCTGACCGACTGCAGACCCACAGCCATGGACAGGATGATCCGATGAAGACGATCCTACAGGCGTCCGCCGCCTTCTCCTGCCTCTGGCTCGCGGCCTGCTCGGCGCCCGAAGGCGCGCCGGGCATGGCGCCCGCCCCGCCCGCGACGGCGCAGCCCGCCCGTGCGGCCTTGCCTGAACCGCTCATCCCGGCTGTGACGCCGGACGGTCAGATCATCCCGGACGTGCTGCGCTGCCTGCATAGTCAGGGCGCGGCGCTGATCAGCGCCCATCGCGGCGGCTGGGGTCCAGGCTATCCGGAGAACGCGATCGAAACCGCGGCCTACACCCTGTCGCGCGGACCGATGATTCTGGAGATCGATGTCAGGCGCACAGCGGACGGGGTGATCATCGCCCTGCATGATGACACGCTGGAGCGCACCACGAACGGCGCCGGCGCGGTCAGCGAGATGGATTTCGCTGATCTGGCCGATGTGCGCCTGGTCGACCAGGACGGGGCAGTGACGGACTTCGCCATTCCTGCCCTGGAGGAAGTGCTGGACTGGGCGCGCGGACGGGCTTTCGTCCAGCTGGATGTGAAGTCCAGCGTGCCTGTCGAAGAGGTGGCCGCCGCCGTGGTGGAGGCTGACGCCATCGGCTACGCCGCCGTGATTGTTTATTCCGCCGAAGAGGCTATCCGCGCCGCAGGCGTGGACCCGCGCGTGGCGATTTCGGTGGAGGTCCAGGATCAGGACCGTCTCGATACGCTGATGGCTGCCGGAGTGGCGCCGGAGCGTCTGATGGCCTGGACCGGGGTGCACCGTGCACCCGTGCCTGACATCTGGGACATGCTGCATGCGGCGGACATCCCGGTCGCGTTCGGCGCGCTCTGGTATATCGATGCTGATGTGCGCGAGAGCGGGGATGTCTCCATCTATCGCGACATCGCCGATGGCGGCGTGGTGGTCATTGCCACCGACATCCACTGGACCGCCTATGAGGCGCTCAGTGAACGCCAGGACACGCTGGCCGCGTTCCGGGCCTGTACGGCGGGATAAGCGACGGGCGGCGGTATCGCCCACGGGAAAAAAACGTCGTTGCGCATTCAAGCGCTTGCCCGAAATCTCGCCGGTCAGCGCGCGAATGCGGCCTCGGCGCGCTTCAGTTTTTCGCGCCGATGGGGTATCCCGCAGGCCTCCATCACGCTCACGACAGAAAGCCGACGCCATGATTCGCACACTCTCCATGCCCTGGATTCGCGCCGTCTGCGCGCTGGCCGCAGCCGGGTTCCTGGCCGCCTGCTCGCCGGACGCCGCGCCGCCGGCGGACGCTCCGGACGCGCCCCCCGCCACTCAGGATGCAGCTTCGAACGGCGACATGCCGGCTGGCGATCCGGCCCCTGCCGAAACGGCGCCGGCCATGGACGACGCGCCTGCCAGCGCAGAGGCCCCTGTGGCAGATCCTGCCGGCCCGAGCGGCGCCACGGTCGCTGAGGATGAGATCGCAGTGCGCTTTGCGGTTCTGGGCGACGCCGAGCCCAAGCCGTGCGCGCTGTTCCCCGGCGTGGAAGCGGCGGTGCTGGACGTGAACGCGCTGGCGCAAGCGGGCCGGATCGATTTCGTGCTCGGCGTCGGTGATCTCGCCCACAAGGGCACGGAGATCCAGTACGAGAACGTCACGCCCGCCCTGCAATCACTGACCTCGCCCTTCTATCCGATCATGGGCAATGAGGAGCATGGGGACACGGTCGAACGCTTCCTGGAGTTCGCCGGCCAGTGGAACCCTGAAGTGACCGAGGCCAGCTACACGCTGGAGCGCGGGCCGGTGACCTTCGTGATGGCCTCGCCCGATTTCAGCCGCCAGTTCAACGACGAGAGCATTGACTGGATCCTGGAACAGGTGCGCGCCGCCGCGCCCCGCCCGGTCTTCCTGGTGGTGCATGGCGCGCAGGTGGGCGTGTATGCCGAGAACGCCGACAAGGGCGTGGAGAATCCGCGCTTCCTCGAGATCGTCGCCGAGCCCAATCTGGCCGCGGTGATTTCCGGCGATCTGCACATGGACATGGACCGGGTGCGGCACTCGCTGGAGATCGAGGGCGTGCACTATTTCCACATCCCCGGGCTGGAGCGCACCAAAATCCCAGACGAGACCAATCACACGCCGATGTTCCGCGTGTTCACCGTCACGAATGACGGCGAGGTTTGGGTGGACACCTACCAGACGGGCGTCGCCGAGCCGCTGGCGCGTCACGCCTACCGCTTCTCCCTGAACGGCGAGACGCGCTAGACGCGTCAGCCTCAGACAGCCTGCCTGACAGCCCCGTGCGCCTTGGATTACATCCGGCGCGCGGGGTTTTTTATGGGCTTGGCGCCGGCCTCAAATACTGTCTGTCTTTCCCCGCCGTGTCCCATTTTGTTCATTGATCCGTCACGGACGTGAAGCGGTGCTGTCAAATTCGCCGACTATGGTTCGGCCCTGATCGGGTGCATCGGGCGCCCGCTATGGGGGCATTCATGACACGACTTGCACGCATGCTTGGGGCCGCGTCCGCGCTGGCGCTCGCGACCGCCGCAGCGGCCAATGCCGGTGAGATCACCGGGCGGGTGACCGAAGCCACGGGTACGATCGGCCTTCAAGGCGCGATTATCCGGATCGTCGAGACCGGCCAGACAGCGACGACGCAACAGGACGGCACGTACCGCTTCGCCAATGTGCGGCCGGGCGACTACACGGTTGTGGTGAGCTATCTGGGCGCGGAGGACATGACGCGCGGCGTGGTGCTCTCGACAGAAACCGAGACGGTTGAAACCAGCTTCCGCATCGGCGCGGACCTGTCAGTCACCGACAACGTGCTGGTGATCGGCCAGCGCGGCCAGCTCACCAGCGCGATCAATCGCCAGCGCTCGTCGAACTCGGTGCTCACGGTGCTGTCGTCTGACGCCATTGGCGCCATCCCGGACGAGAACGTCGCCGAGGCCGCGCGCCGCGCGCCGGGCGTCAACGTGCTCAACGACCAGGGCGAAGGCCGCTTTGTGTCTATCCGGGGCCTGGATCCGAACTTCGTGACGTCGAGCTTCAACGGCGTGCGCCTGCCCTCGCCGGAGGCGGGCGACCGCCAGGTGCCGCTGGACGTGATCGATTCCGAAATCCTGTCATCCATCGCCATCTCCAAGACGCTGACCCCGGAAATGAACGGCGACACCGTCGGCGGCAATATCGATATTGAAACGCTCTCGGGCCTGAGCCGGAATGACCGTCTCGTGCGCCTGAACGCGGCGGGCATCTACACTGATCTGGTGGACGAGACCGGGTATCGCGGCTCGCTGACCTTCGCCGACCAGTTCGCCGATGGCCGATTCGGGATCGCGGCGTCGCTGGCGCACCAGAACCGCCCCTTCGGATCGGACAATTTCGAGACCGGCGCGGAATGGGAGACCAACCCGGCCTTCTATCCGCTGGAAGTGGAGCTGCGCGACTATCTGGTCGAGCGCGAGCGCACGACCTTCGCGCTCAATCTCGATTTTGCGCCGGATGACAACACCCGCATCTACCTGCGCTCGCTGTTCTCCGACTTCTCCGACCAGGAATACCGCACCACCGCGGTGATCCCGTTCGAGGACGGCGTGCTGGATCCGTCCAGCGCGGGCAATACCGCGATCATCCGCGCCGAGCCGGGCGACGAGATCGAGATCGAACGCGAGCTGAAGGACCGTCTGGAAATCCAGCGCATCTACTCGGTGGCGGTGGGCGGCGAGCGCACCGCCGGCCTGTGGACCTTTGACGCCCAGGCCGCGTACTCGCAGGCGGAAGAGATTGAGGACAATGCGCTGTACAGCGTGTTCGTCCAGGAGCTCGACGCCGGCGCCTTCACCATCGACTCGCGCAATGGCGAGCTGCCGCGCATCTCCCTCGACGGCGACGCGTCGGCGGCCTGGAATGACGCCTCGGGTTATGAGTTCGACGGGTTCGAACTGGTCGACGGCGCGAGCCGTGACGAGGAGTGGTCATTCGACTTCAACGCCGAACGCGAAACCTATCTGTTCGGCGGCCCCGGCTCGATCAAGTTCGGCGGCGCGATCCGCCTGCGCGACAAGGGCTTTGAGGCCGATGTGACCTTCTTTGAGGACTTCGCGGGCGGCGATCTGTTCCTGTCCCAGTTCGTCGGAGAGGTGGACTATTCGCTGGCGCCGTTCGGTCCGGCGGTGGATGGCCCGGCGATCCGCACCTTCTTCAACAACAACCGCAGCCAGTTCGACATCAACGACATCGACACGGCCATCGACAGCAATGTCGAGACCTACTCGGCGCAGGAAGACGTGTTCGCCGGCTATCTGATGCACACGCTGGATGTGGATGCGCTGCGCATTGTCTACGGCGTGCGGGTCGAGCGCACGGACTTCACCTCCACCGGCAACCAGGTCGACATCATCGAGGGCGGCGAGACGGTCAATGGCGTGTTCTACGCCGATGATACGGTGCTGGTGTCCCAGATCACCGCCGACAATCGCTACACCGACTGGCTGCCCAGCGTGAACCTGCGCTACGCGTTCAATGACCGGCTGATCGGCCGCGCAGCCTATTTCGCCTCCATCGTCCGTCCGAACCCGGAGCAGGCCACGGCGCGCGTGGAGATCGAGCGTTCCGGCGGCGATGTCGAGGGCGAGGCGGGCAATCCCGATCTGGTGCGCGCCCAGGCGGACAATTTCGATCTGGCGTTCGAATACTATCCCAACAACGACTCGGTGCTGTCGGCCAACCTGTTCTACAAGCGCATCGAGAACTTCATCGGCGAGACCACGTTCGACAACACCGTCGTCAACGGCGTGACCTTTGATGAAGTATCGACCTTCATCAATCTCGATGACGCCGAAATCCTCGGGATCGAGTTCAACTACCAGCAGGCCCTGACCATGCTGCCGGGACCGCTCTCGGACCTGATCGTCTCGGCCAACTACACCTGGGTGGACTCCGAAGTGACCCTTCCCGATGGCCGCACGATCACCGTGCCGGGACAGGCGCAGAACGTGGCCAGCCTGGTGCTGGGCTATGAAAACGGACCGCTGGACCTGCGCGCCGCGGCCACCTATCGCGACCGCTTCCTGGACGGGATCAATGAGGGCGGGGACGGCATCGACCGCTTCGCCCAGGACCATCTCGGCCTGGACATCTCGGTCAAGTACCGCTTCACCGAGCAGCTGCGCGCCTTCCTGGAATTCAAGAACCTGCGTGACGAGCCCTTCGTCGCCGTGGTCAATCAGGGCGGACGCAATCTGAGCTCCCAGTACGAGGAATACGGCTGGACCGCCCTGTTCGGGTTCCAGTTCACTTACTAAGGCCGGCTCGCCGGAACGTGAGGCCCCCCGGAACCGGCGTTCCGGGGGGTTTTATGTCCCGGCATGCCTCGCCGCGCGTCCACGCTCTTGCTGCGCCCTTGCGCTGCGTCCAGTCTGGCGCAAAGGGAGTCTGCCATGACCCACTGGACCTGTCGGGCCGCCGCCGCGGCGATCTGCCTGGCGCTGGCCGCCTGCGGACAGCCGTCACGCGATGATGGCGCGGTCCTGCATCGCGGCAATGCGATTGAACCGGGCACGCTCGATCCGCACCGGGCGCTGATCACCAACGAACAGGCGATCATCTATGATCTCTTCCTCGGCCTCGCCCAGCCGGGTCCGGACGGGCGGCCGATCCCCGGCCTTGCGGACAGCTGGACGGTGAGCGAGGACGGCCTGGAATGGGTGTTTCATTTGCGCGCGGCGAGCTGGTCCGACGGCCAGCCCATCACGGCGGATGACGTGGTCGGCAGCCTGCGCCGCACGCTCGACGCCGCGACGCTCAACCCGTTTCCCGCTTTGCTGTTCTCCATCGAGAACGCCTCGGCGGTCAATGCCGGCGAGGCGCCGCCCGAGGCGCTGGGGGCGCAGGCCATCGACCCGCGCACCGTGCGGCTGACGCTGGCTTATCCCGCCCCCTACCTGCTTGACGTGCTGATGCAGAGCACCGCCGTGCCCGTGCCCCTGCAGGTCATCGCCGAGCATGGCGAGCACTGGACGCGGCCGGAGAACATGGTGGTCAGCGGGCCGTATCGGCTGGCGTCCTGGCGCTCGTTTGAACATATCCGCCTGGTGCGCAATGAAGCCTTCCATGAAGCGGACGCCGCCTGCATCGACACGGTTTATTACTACCCCACTGTTGACGCCGCCGCCGCCGAACGCCGGGTGCGCAATGGAGAGCTCGACCTGAACACGGACTATCTCGCCAGCAATGACGCCTTCCTGCGCCGCGAGGCGCCGGATCTGGTGCGCTCGGTCCCGGGCCGGGTCTTGCGCATGTTGACGCTGAACACCGCCCGGCCGCCGTTTGACGATGTGCGGGCGCGCCGCGCGGTGGCCCTGGCGATCGACCGCGATTTCATCGCCGATCAGGTGCTGGCCGGCGCCGACCGCGCGGCGTTTCAGTTCATGCCCGATGACGTGCCCGGACGCACCGGCCCGGCGCGGATGAGCCAGGCGGACGAGCCCATGGAGCCGCGCCGCATCGCGGCCCGGGCGCTGCTGGCCGAGGCCGGCTGGGGGCCGGACAATCCCTTGCGGCTCACCTTCTCCCACCAGCCTGCGGCCAGCTGGCCGCGCCTCGCCCCGGTGATCCAGGCCGATCTGACCGCCATCGCGCCCTGGGTGAGCGTGGAGATCGAGACCGCCGACACGCCGATCCATTATGCCCAGATGCAGGCGGGCGATTTCGACATCGCCAGCGATGGCTGGGCGCCCTATTTCGACGATGCCTACGGCTATCTCATGGTCACCGAAAGCGCGGCGGGCGAGTATAATTACTCGCGCTGGACCGACCCCGAATTCGACGCCCTGCTGACCCGCTCCCATTTCGAGCTGGACGAAAGAGAGCGCGGCGCCCTGCTGGCTGAGGCCGAGCAGAGGCTGCTCGACAGCGCCCACTACATCCCGGTCTTCTTCGAAAACCAGCGCGCCCTCGTCGGCCCGCGCGTCGAGGGCTGGACCGCCCACGCCCGGGTGATCAACCCGACGCGATGGCTGTGTGTTGGGGGGGAGGGGGCTGAGGCGCAGCCGGTGCCGGAGCGGTGAGGCGAGTTTTGCGGAGAGGGTCACGGCAAGCGATGGCAGGCGAATCCGGGCCTGACCATGGCTGCCGGCGCGATCTGCGATGGCAATCGGCAGGGACGCCACAGTCCGCGATAAGCGGCTCATGCAACATGGCGGCACCTGCGGACACGAGCGGGCAGCAAGAGCGGGCCATAATCGACAGACGGCGCATTCTGGCTGCAATCGGAGCATCGCTTGCCGCGCCCGGACTGGCGGCCTGTGCGCGGGCGTCGGAGACCGTGATCATCATTGGGGCGGGCATGGCGGGTCTTGCGGCAGCCCGGGCCCTGACCCGGCGCGGCGCGCGCGTGACGCTGCTTGAGGCACGGGGCCGTCTGGGCGGGCGCATCCATACAAGCCGTGTCTGGCGGGATGCGCCGGCTGATCTGGGGGCGTCCTGGATCCATGGCGAGCATGGCAATCCGCTCACCACCCTGGCGCGTGCATGCGGAGCTGAAGCCCTCGTCACCCGGCAGGATAATGCCGGTCTTTATATTGCACCTGAGCTTGCCGCTATCGGTGTGACCGGCCTTGGCGCGCCATGGGCCGCTGACCTTGTGGAACGGGCGCTGGAGCGCGCCCGGGAGGCGGATGCCGACATGTCGCTTCGGGCCGCGATTGACCAGATCAGCCCGCCGGACCAGCGCGCGCCTGTTCGCGCTGCCCAGCTGGAGCACCATCTGGCCGGCGCCTATGAGCAGGAATACGCCGGCGGCGCGCACGAGCTCTCCGCCTGGTGGACCGGGGCTGACGCGGAGTTCAGCGGCGATGATGTGCTCTTTCCGGACGGCTACGACCAGCTGCCCTTCTATCTCGCCCGCGGGCTCGACATCAGCCTTAACAGGCCGGTCGCCCAGGTGCGCTGGGACGGGCCGGGCGTGGAGGTCGTCCTGGTGTCCGGCGAATCGCTTCGGGCTGACCGCGTGATCGTCACCGTGCCGCTGGGCGTGCTGAAAACCGGTGGTATCCGCTTCACGCCTGAACTTTCACAGGACAAGCAGGCGGCAATTGACCGGCTCGGCATGGGCCTTCTCAACAAGCAATTCCTGCGCTTCGAGACGGCGTTCTGGCCAGCCGGCATTGACTGGCACGAATGCATGAAACGCGAGCCCGGCCTCTGGTCGCAGTGGGTGAGCCTGGCGCGCGCCGGCGCGCCGGTTCTGATGGGCTTCACCGGCGGGGATGCGGCGCGCCGGACCGAGCCGCTGGAGGATCGCGCGGTTCTTGCCGATGCGTTGGACACGCTTCGTGACATGTTCGGCTCGGCGACTCCGGTGCCCGTGGCTGTCCAGATGACGCGCTGGGGGCGTGACCCGCTGGCGGGCGGCGCCTATTCGTTCTACGCGGTGGGCAGCGGTCCAGACGACCGCGAAACTCTGGCTCGTCCTGAAGGTGGCGGAGCGGTTTGCTTCGCCGGCGAGGCCTGCAGCACCGGGTATCCCGGCACGGTCCATGGCGCATTCCTGAGCGGGCTGGCTGCGGCCGGGGTCTGAGCCGGGCTGAAGTGCGCCTCGGGCCAGGATGCCGGGAGCGTCGGGGCGACAGTCCAACTTGCAGACGTAGTAAGCGGCCGGGCAGTCTGGGTCATGGATGCGGATGGGTGGGCTGCATACGCTGGCTTGCGACCTTGCAGGCCGGCTTGTCCGGTAAGGACGCCTAGGCGGCGGGCTCAGAGTTTGAAGCGGGCAAGACGGCCTTGGCGGTGCAGGCCGTGCTGTGCGACATGTACCGGTGCCCAATCCGGGCCCCGCAAAAAACCGCACGTGTCGACCAATCAAATGCAGCGATGGTGCCCAGGAGAAGACTCGAACTTCCACTCCCTTTCGGGAACTGGCACCTGAAGCCAGCGCGTCTACCAATTCCGCCACCTGGGCAAGGCAACTGAGGCCGCGGGTGATACGGCGCGCGGGGCGGGGTGTCAACGCCCGCGCGCGGGTGCCAGGGCGGGCATTTGCACATCGGCTGCGCATGAAGGCGTTGCCTGCATCGCCGCGTGCCCCCCCCGGCACCGCGCCGGGATGTGGCCCGGCCCGGTCACATGGTCACAGATCCTGCAGGGCGCATGGACAGGCGCGGGGATTTTTGGTCTATCGCGGGACAACCAGTTTCTGATGCCCTGACAGGCGCGCGCGAGGCCTTTCGCGGCGCTGTTCAACGGGAGACCCGCCATGGCGTTGCGCGACGAGATGATCACGGTGTTTGGTGCCTCCGGCTTTATCGGCCGGTATGTGGTGCGCCGGCTGGCCAAGGCGGGCTACCGGGTGCGCGCGGCCACGCGCCGCCCTCACCTGGCACATGAGCTCAAGCCCATGGGCGTGGTGGGACAGGTCCAGCTGGCCCAGGCCAATCTGCGCGACCCGGACTCGGTGGCCCGCGCCGTGGACGGTGCCTATGGCGTGGTCAATCTGGTGGGCATCCTGGCCGAAGGCGGCCGCCAGACCTTCCAGTCGCTTCAAGCCGACGGTGCGCGTACCATCGCCGAAGCCGCCCATGCCGCCGGGATCGAGCGCTTTGTGCAGGTGTCGGCCATCGGCGCGGATGCGCACAGCAAGTCGCGCTATGCCCGCACCAAGGCGGCAGGCGAGGCGGCGGTGCTCGAGGCGCTGCCCGGCGCGGTGATCCTGCGCCCCTCCATCGTATTCGGGCCGGAAGACGGGTTCTTCAACCGCTTTGCCGACATGGCGCGCTTTGTTCCCGCCCTGCCGCTGATCGGCGGCGGTGCCACGCAGTTCCAGCCGGTCTATTGCGGCGATGTGGCCGAGTGCGCGGTGCGGGCACTGGAGATGGATGCGGTGCGCGGGCAGGTGTTCGAGCTGGGCGGGCCGTCCGTCTACACCTTCCGCGAATTGATGACCTATATCCTCATCACCATTGACCGCCGGCGCCTGCTGGTCCCGGTGCCCTTCCCCATTGCCACGCTGATGGGGCTGGGCGGCGAGATCGCCGGGGCGCTGCCTTTCGTCGAGCCCTTCCTCACGCGCGATCAGGTGACCCTCCTCAAACAGGACAATGTGGTCGGCGCGGGCGGCGAGGGGCTGGGACGCATTGATGCATTCGGCGTGACGCCGGAATCCATCGAGGCCATTGTCCCGTCCTATCTGGCACGCTACCGCAAGGGCGGCCAGTTCGCGGCGAAACGGAAAGGCGTATGAGCGAGACCCAGACCTTCCCCGGCTGGCGCGGCACCACGATCGTGTGCGTGCGCAAGGGTGACCGCGTTTGCATTGCGGGCGACGGCCAGGTGTCGATCGGCAACACGGTGATCAAATCGCGCGCCCGCAAGGTGCGTCCCCTGGCGGGCGGCGCGGTGGTGGCCGGATTCGCCGGTGCCACGGCGGATGCGTTTGCCCTGTTCGAGCGCCTTGAAGCCAAGCTGGAACAGTATCCCGGCCAGCTGGCGCGCGCCTGTGTGGAGCTGGCCAAGGACTGGCGCACGGACCGCTATCTGCGCCGGCTGGAGGCCATGCTGATCGTGGCCGACGCCAAGGAAAGCTTTGTGCTGACCGGGGCTGGTGATGTACTGGAGCCCGAGCACGGTATCGCTGCCATCGGATCTGGCGGGCATTTCGCCCTGGCTGCGGCGCGCGCGCTGATGGATCACATGGACGACCCGGAAGCCATTGCCCGGCGTGCCATGGAGATCGCGTCGGAAATCTGCGTGTTCTCCAACAATAACCTGACTGTCGAAACGCTCGGCTAAAACGTCTCTGGCGCACGGCGCGGCGGCGCCCTATCTCCTCGCGGCCCGCCGCCTGCGGGCGGTGTGCTTGTCGAGATGATCATGACCGATGCGCGGTTTCTGTCCGGCGACGCAAGAGCGGACAGCCGGTTTGGCTTCGCCGAAGCGCTGGCCGCGCGCGGCGATCTGGCGGGTGCCATCGAGGTGCTGTCGGGGGCGCTGGAGCTTGCGCCGGACTGGGCCGCAGGCTGGTACCAGCTGGGCGACTGGTGCGCCTGTGCCGATCAATGCACGCAGGCCGTGCAGGCCTGGCGGCGCGTGGTGGCGCTGGACCCCGAAGATGCGCTGGGCGCGGGCGCGCGGCTGGACCTGCTCTCCGGCGAGCCGGTCTCTGAGAGCCTGCCGTCTGCCTTTGTGGAGACGCTGTTCGACCAGTTTGCGCCACGCTTTGATGCCGCCCTGACCGGCAAGCTCGCCTATCGCGCGCCGCAGTTGATCGTGGACGCGCTGGATCAGGCCGGTTTCGGTCGGGCCGGGCGGGTCATGGACCTGGGATGCGGCACCGGTCTGATGGGCGAGGTACTGCGCGCGCGGTGTGACTGGCTGGGCGGGGTCGATCTTTCTGCCGGCATGCTGGCCAGAGCACAGGCCAAGGGCCTCTATGACCAGCTGGACAAGGCCGACATCAACACCCTGGCTTTGGATGAGGCGCGCTATGATCTCATCGTGGCGGCGGACGTTTTCACCTATGTGGGAGCGCTGGAACGAATCATCGCCTGGTGCGCCGGCACGCTGAACCCCGGCGGACGGCTGGCGTTCGCTGTGGAGGCCGGGGAAGCGGGCGTCAGCTTGCGCGAAAGCCGGCGTTTCGCCCATGGCCGCGCCTATCTGGCCGATCTCCTGGCCAGCGCCGGATTTGACGGCGTGAGGCTCACAGATTGCGTCCTGCGCCAGGACCGGGGTGCGGATATCGCTGGCCTCATCGCCGTGGCTGCCGCGCCGTCCGGGGGCCAGGACCGCGAGGGCGATGGCGAGCTGACCGCCGTCGCGTGAGACGCCAGCTCGACGCGGGTGCCTAACGGAACAGCATCACCGGAACCGGGCTTGACCGCAGCATTTCGGTCGTCGTACTGCCGATGAACAGGGCCCGCAGGCGCGAATGGCCGTAGGCACCCATTACCAGAAGATCGATATCATGGGCCTTGATGTGTCCGGCGATGGCCTCTTCCGGCTTGCCCCGCAGGACCTGGGCCGTGACCGTATGACCGCCCGCGCGCAGCGCCTCTGCCGCGTCTTCCAGCGGCGTGCGCCGCTCGGCGGTATCCTCGCCCACCGACACGATGTCGACGGTGACGCCCTTGAGCAGCCTGCCCTTGGCCAGATGCGCCACGGCTTTCTGGGCGCTGGGGCCGCCGTCAAAGGCGATCAGGGCGCGCCGCACCGGCTTGAACGCCTGGGATGCCACCAGCACCGGTTTCGTCGCCGCGCGCACGATGCGTTCCAGATTTGAGCCCAGATGGTCCCTGGCGTAGTCCGCCGCCTCGCCGCGTTTGCCCAGAATGATCAGCGCCGCGCCGGCCTCCACATCGTGGATCGCCTCGACGATGTCACCCAGGCGCAGGCGGACCGTGACCCGGCTGATACCGGCGGCTTCCAGCTCGGCTTTGGCCGCATCAAGGATGACCCGGCCGCGCTCCTTGGCCAGCTTGGCGTGCTCAGCATCGTGACTGGCCAGCTTGTCGAGCAGGTCCGACCGCGCGCCCAGTGTCAGATTGCCTGACAGGTTCGCCGGCTGGCTTGTCGTACTGCGCAGGCCCAGCACATGCAGCAGTTCCACGCTGGCAGAGGTTTGCGCGGCAGCCCACGCCGTGTGGTCGCAGACGCCTCTGGCGTAGATCGAGCCGTCGATGAGCGCAGTGATATGGGTCATGGCGGGGGCCTCCTAGTGGCCCATGAGGCGTTCGAGCGCGCCCGGCTTGTCGTGGATGCCCAGCTTGTCGACCAGCGTGCGGCTGGCATCATTCATGCCCTTGAGCTCCACTTCCGCACCGTCGCGGCGAAACTTGAGCACGGCCATATCGATAGCGGCCACGCTGGACAAATCCCAGATAGGGGTTGCGGACAGATCGATGGTCACCTTGTCGAGAGCTTCCTTGAAATCAAACGCCTTCATGAAGTCCTCTGACGAGGCGAAGAAGAGCTGGCCGGAGACCGTATAGGTGCGTTCGCGCCCGTCCTCGCTGGCCAAGGTGGTGACCGCGAAACTGCGCGAGACCCGCCAGGCAAAGAAAATCCCCGAGAGCAGCACGCCCACGCCCACCCCGATGGCCAGGTTATGGCTGAAGATCACCGTGGCGACGGTGGCGATCATGACAAAGCTGGAGCTTTTGGGGTGATCGCGCAGGTTCTTGACCGAGCGCCAGGAGAACGTCCCGATAGACACCATGATCATGATGGCCACCAGCGCCGGCATGGGGATGAGCCCCACCCATTCGCCCAGCACCAGGATCATGAACAGGAGGAACAGGCCTGCCATCAGCGTGGACAGCCGCCCGCGCCCGCCCGATTTGATGTTGATGATGGACTGGCCGATCATGGCACAGCCCGCCATGCCGCCGATAAAGCCGGTGGCGGTGTTGGCGATGCCCTGGCCGATACACTCGCGATTGCGGTCGCTGGGCGTGTCGGTGAGATCGTCCACGATTTGCGCCGTCAGCAGGGATTCCAGCAGGCCCACCATGGCCACCGCCAGCGAGTAGGGCAGGATGATCATCAGCGTGTCGAGATTGAACGGGATGTCCGGGATCAGGAAGACCGGCAGGGTCGAGGGCAGCTCGCCCATGTCCGACACGGTGCGCACATCCATGCCCATCCACAGGGCGAGGCCGGTCAGCACCACAATGCAAACCAGGGGCGAGGGGATCGCTTTGGTGATGTATGGGAAGCCGTAGATGATCCCCAGTCCGGCGGCGACCATGGCGTAGGTGACCCAGGTCACATTGGTCAGCTCGGGGATCTGGGCGAGAAAGATCAGGATCGCCAGCGCATTGACGAAGCCGGTCAGCACCGAACGTGAGACAAAGCGCATCACGAAGCCGAGCTTGAGCACGCCGGCGCCGATCTGGATCAGACCGGCCAGCACGGTGGCCGCCAGCAGGTATTGCAGGCCGTGATCGCGCACCAGCGTGACCATCAAGACGGCGGTGGCCGCCGTCGCCGCCGAGATCATGCCCGGGCGCCCGCCGGTAAACGCGACCAGCACGGCGATGGAGAAGCTGGCGTAGAGACCCACCTGCGGGTCCACGCCGGCGATGATGGAGAAGGCGATGGCTTCGGGGATCAGCGCCAGCGCCACCACCAGACCCGCCAGGACATCACCGCGCACATTGCCGAACCATTCCGCCCGGATGCGGCGCACAATGTCGAAATCCAGGTCAGGAAGCGCCGGTCTGGGCAGGTTCATGTCGGGTCTCACTCAGCAATGGCGCCCCAATGGCCGCCTGAAAGCAGGCAAGCCTGATGGCCGGACTTCGATGTCAGATTGTGCACCGCACCGCGCGAGGCGAGCGGGGACGCATGAATGCCAGACGGGATATATGTTGCAGTGCACAATAGCAAGCGGGGCGCTGGCCTGTGCCGCCCCCGAACCCGTCAGGGTTCGCACTCGGCTACGCCGGAGCGAAGCCCCGGCTTCGCCGAGGCAAGAGCGCGACCGCGCGGCCGCAGCTTTAGCGAGGAAACGAAGACCCGGACGGGTCTGAGGCCAGGCAAAACCGAACCCGCAGGGTTCGCAAGGGCAAAGCCCGCCCGCAGCTTTAGCGAGGACGCGAACGCCCGGACGGGCGTGAGCACAAGTAAAACTGGCGTCCCCGACAGGATTCGAACCTGTGGCCCCCAGATTAGGAATCTGGTGCTCTATCCTGCTGAGCTACGGGGACGCAGCGGGCGCGGTATAGCGTGGGCGGGGTGTTTTGGCGAGACGGGCGTGGCGTTGCCCGGCGCAGGCGCGCCAGCCGGACTACCCCGGCTGTTGCCTTCAGGACACAGACAATCGCAATTCATGGCCCAGGGGAACCTGCCAGCAAACTCGGCATTGATGACGCCCCGCTCTACCTTGCAATGCACACCTCTAGGAGAATCAAGCTTGTTAAACTAGACTTTATCAGGTGCGGACGGTCGCGGTCTCATTTCTGATACATAAGCGCAAGAATATTGTCATGACGCAGTGATCAGCCTGTCACGAAATCCGGACATCTAGCCCGCTCTTCAGCAAGCGCCTTTCTTCCAGAAACGGTCGCTTTGAGCTGACGGGTTTATGACAGGGGCGATCCTTATGAAATCTCATGCCGCGCTGCTCGGTGCAGCGTCTTTCCTTGCGCTTTGTGCCGCATCCGGGACGGCCTTCGCGCAGCACGCCGTATCGGGTGTGGTTGTCGACCAGCGCGGCACGCCGCTGCCGGGTGCCCAGGTGCGCGTCCGTGAACTGGGTCTGACCACCGCGACCAACCGTCAGGGTGAGTTCACCTTCCTGTCCGTGCCCGCCGGCGCGACGCAGCTCGAGATCAGCTATCTGGGCCTGCCCACGAGCGTGCAGCCGATCACCGTGTCGGCCACGGATGCGAACTTCATCACTTTCACCCTGGCCGACAGCCAGGCCGAAGACCGCATCATCATCACCGGCCAGATCCTCGATTCCACGGCGCGCGCCCTGAACCAGCAGCGCACCAATGACGCCACCACCAATATCATCTCGGCTGACACCATCGGCCGCTTCCCCGACGCCAACATCGCCGAAGCACTGCAGCGCGTGCCGGGCTTCGCGGTCGCGCGCGACCAGGGCGAAGGCCGCTTCATCAATCTGCGCGGCGCGCCCGGTGGTTTCACCGGCATCTCCGTGGACGGCGTGGCCGTGGGCTCGCCCGATCCGGAGACCCGCGCGGTGGATCTGGACACCATTCCATCCGACATCGTCGCCTCGCTGGAAGTGTCCAAGACCCTGCTTCCCAATCAGGACGCCGACTCCATCGCCGGTTCGGTGAACCTGGTGACCCGTTCGCCGTTCGACCGGCCGGGCCTGCAAGTGTCGGGTCAAGGCGGTATCAGCTACAACGAGTTCGGCGGCGGCAATGACCGGCGCGCCTCGGGTACGGTGTCCAACACCACCGCTGACGGCCGCTTTGGCGCGCTGCTCTCGGCGAGCTACTCGCGCACAGACCGTCAGGTCGACAACATCGAATCGGGCTGGGCGATCGAAGAGATCGGCGGCCAGGACGTATTCATTGTCGAAGACCAGGAATTCAAGGACTACGACACGGTGCGCGAGCGCAATGCGCTGACCGCCTCGCTGGAATTCCGCCCCGACGACGCAACCCGCTTCTTTGTCACTGGCAGCTATTCGCGTTTCCGCGATGACGAATTCCGCAACACGCTGATCGTCGACTACTCTGCCGGCGATCTGGAGCCGGGCGCGAGTAACGGTAATGCGACCTGGAGCGACACCCGCATAGAGAAAGAGCTGCGCCACCGTATTGTGCAGAACGAGATCGCCACGCTCCAGGCGGGCGGCGAGCATCTTCTGGGTGCCGGCGAGCTGGATTACTCGGTGTCCTATTCGCGCTCGGAACAGTTCAACCCGCGCCGCGCCCAGTTCCTGTTCCGCTCCTCGCTGCGTCCGACGCTGAGCTATGACTACGCCGATGCGGATAATCCGGCCCTGTCGCTGTTCACTACCAACGAGCACCTCGACCTGGGTGCCTATAATTTCCGCGAGAACGTGTCACGCGGCCAGACCACCGAGCAGGACGAGATTGCCGCGCGCATCAACTATGCCTTCAGCAGTTCGCTTTTCGCCAATCCGGCCGAGTTCCGCACCGGCGCGTCGGTGCGCAACCGCGACGTCACCAATGATAACGAGCAGTATCGCGACCGCCGCGGCGTCGCCAACCCGGGCCAGCCGATCTCGGCCTTCCTGGGCAATGAGCGCTCGCAGAATTTCGGCTATTTCCTCGGCCAGAAATACGACCCGGCCCTGGTGACCGCCTACTGGAACGCCATTCAGGCGACCTCCACCCAGCCGGCGGTGCGCCGCGTGCCGCAATCGACCACAGCCGACTATGACGCCGAAGAGCGGATCTACGCCGCCTACGGCATGGCCACGGTGGAAGCCGGCGCCACGCGCATTGTGGCCGGCCTGCGCGTCGAGCACACCGAGTTCGAAGGCTCGGCCCCGTTCATCGACGACAATGACAACATCCGCATCAACGCGGTCAGCCGGGATTACACCAACTGGTTCCCGAACCTGACCGTGCGTCACGAGTTTGCCGACAACTTCATCGGCCGTGTCGCGCTGACCCGCGCCATCAGCCGTCCGCGCTACCAGGACGTGGTGCCGCGGGTGGAAGAAGGCGACCGCACTTCGCTGCCGGTGGGCGTGGACCGTGGCAATCCGGACCTGCGCGAAACCCTGTCGAACAATTTCGACGCGGGCCTGGAATACTATTTCACTCCGCTGGGCCTGGCGGCCGTCAACGTGTTCTACAAGGATCTGGAGAATTACGAGTTCACGCTGAACCGCGACGGCACGTATGAAGGGCTTCCTGCGGAAATCTCCCAAGCGGAAAACGCGCCGGACGGCTATATCCGCGGGATCGAGCTGACCTATCAGCAGCAGTTCGTTAACCTGCCGGGCTTCTTGTCGAACACCGGCGTGTTCGCCAACTACACTTGGACCGATGCAGAGATCACGCTGGCGGCCCCGATTTCGGGCAGCCGCACGCGCATCCTGCCGGGTCAGTCGGACACCATCCTGAACCTCGCCGTGTTCTACGAAACCGAGCGTTTCAGCGCCCGTCTGTCGTGGAATGAGCGCTCCGATTATCTGGATGATGTCGATGGCGAGGACTCGCGTCTGGACGAATTCTGGGAAGGCCGCAGCCAGCTGGATTTCTCTGCCAGCTTTGATGTGAGCGAGCGTCTGGGCGTGTTCTTCGAAGCCAAGAACCTGACCAACACCGAGGGTGTGCGTTACGTGGGTGACCGCAGCCGCGTGCTTGAGCGCGAAGCGTTCGGTTACACCCTGTTCGGCGGCCTGCGCTTCAACTTCTAAAAGCGCCAAGCCGATCACCAGCCTGCCAGCGGGGCGCGGAGGGGAGACCTTCCGCGCCCCGACTGCGTCTGACCCGTCACGCTTCTGTGAGCGCGCCCGGCTTTCGCGGCGCGGTGTTTGCGCGTATAAATGACGGTGATGCGTTGGTTTATGTCCATTCTGGCGGTGCTGGTCCTCGTCGAGGCTGGCGCGCGCTTCTGCCCCGGCATGCTGGACGGGACGGCGCATGCCCATGCGGGCGACATGATCGCTGCCGCCGACTGCCATGGTGCGTCGGCTCAAACCCCTGACCTGGACGCCGAAGCTCACTGCACGGGCGGTGCTGCCTGCGGAACTTGCGTGCTGCTGGCCGCTCTCGACAGTGCGCCCGGCGCCGGACCGGCCTCGCCAGAGGCGGATCCGGGCCATGCCTTCGTGCCCGCCCAGGCACCGTCCGTTCTGCGCCTCACGGATCCGCCCCCGCCGAAACGCTGACCGCGACACAGGTTTTCGCGTTCTTCGTTTACCCGGCATGGGAGCGTATGAGAATTCATGCGACATTTACTTACGGCCTGCGCGTGTATGGCGCTGGGCGCTGGCGCGGCTGACGCCCGCCCGGTGTCCTATGAAGGGGGATGGACCACCATCGCCCAGTCTGACCGAATGACCACCGGCCTGCTGATCCACTACACCCCGCGTTTTGACTACTCCATCGGTGTGAAGACCGAATGGGACCGGACCGACGATCTCCTGTTCAACGGCGGTCAGGCGACCTGGCTGGCCAATCGCTGGTTCGGCGAGGACTACCAGGCCAATCTCTACGCCTTTGCCGGCGCAGGGGTGGCTCAAGGCTTCAACGACAATGATCGCGGTGCCACCGGTGCCGGCTATGCCGGCATCATGGCCGACTGGGAAACGCGGCGCTGGTTTGTGTCCTGGATGGGCCGGGTCAGTGACATGGGCGAGGGTGCCCACGCCATGCAATCGGCCCGCGCCGGGGTTGCGCCCTATATCGCGGGCTTTGGCGAGCTGCATACCTGGCTGATGGTCGAGGTCGATCATCATCCCGAAGACGCCACGCCCGTGGCGGTGACGCCGCTGGTGCGTTTCTTCCGGGGTCCGGCCCTTCTGGAGCTGGGCTACACCCCGGCCGTCGACGAGGCCCTTGTCACTTTCATCTATCGTTTCTGATGATCCTCAAAAGGAGAGATCCCATGTTTCGTATCCTGATCGCGGCCATTGCCGCGCTGTCGCTTGCCCCCGCCGCCATGGCCGACGACCACGCCTACGCCACGCCGGAACTCGCCGCCGCCGTCGCGGACGGCGGCACGCTGGTCCGCGCCGATATCCTCGGCATGGTCTGCGATTTCTGCGCCATCGCCATGACCCGCACCTTCGGCCGCCGGGCCGAAGTTGCGGCAGTCCATATCGATCTGGATGACAAGACGCTGCAGCTGGTGGTGCGTGACGGGCAGACCCTGGACGACGCGACCATCACCGATCTGGTGCGCCGTTCCGGCTATCAGCTCACCGGCGATATCCGGCGCGGGGACGAGGCCTGATGCGTCTCGCCTTCCGGGAAACCGCAGCTCCGGCGCTGGCCCTCTTCGCCAGCGCCGGCACGCTCATCTGCTGCGCCCTGCCGGCGCTGCTGGTGACCATCGGCGCGGGCGCGGTGATGGCGGGCCTGGCGTCCAATGCGCCGGGCCTCATCTTCCTGTCCGCAAAAAAGGAATGGGTGTTTGCGATCGCGGCCCTCGTTCTGGCGGCGGCCTTTGCCATGCGGTGGGCCACGCGCAATGCACCCTGTCCCGCTGATCCGGCTCAGGCCAAAGCCTGTACGCGGTTGCGACGGATTGGCGGGTGGGCGCTTTGGTCAGCCCTGGTCCTTCTGCTGATCGGAGGCTTCTTTGCATTCTTTGCGGCGGACTTGCTGCTCTAGGCAGCTTTTCCGCAAACGGGGGAACCGGTCTTGCGGTTCGAAAAGGCACCCCGTCAAAGATTTGGCCCATTCCCCTTTTGCGCGTTCTGGGTCATGATATTCTCCTTTCAGGGGAGGCTGCCATGGCGCAGGGCGTGCGGATCGGGTTGGCTTTATCGTTGTCGGCGACGCTGCTCGCGGCATGTGGAGAGCGCGTGGAGCAAGCTCCGCAAACGCCGCAAGCGCCCATACTTGTGCGGGCTGCAGGCGAGGTGGCGTCTGCCCACGCTTTCACCGTTCCAGGCGAGGACGGGACTGAGACCCGGATCATCCTGGCCGGAGTCGTCACGCCGCGCCCTGAAGCCGCGCCGGAGGCCGCCGCGCTGGCGCGCACGCATCTGGATGGTCTGCTGAGCGAGGCGGGGGCGGGCCTGTCCATCATTCCGGCGGCGGGCGGTGACAGCCTGGACCGCTATGGCCGGGTACAGGCGCGGGTGGTCTTCACCCGCGGCACCGATCAACTGGATCTGGGCGCGGATCTGATCGCGCAAGGCTGGGGGCTGGTGTGGCCGCGCGACGGGCTGGACCTGCCGCTGGAGGATTTTCTGGCGCACGAGGCGCAGGCCCGGGCGGGGGCCCGCGGTGCCTGGGGGCTCGGTGCCTTTGCGATCCGTGATAGCGATCCTGACAGGCTGGCCCAGCATCTCGACAGCGCCCAGATCATTGAGGGCCGCGTGACCAGTACCGGCGAGGCACGCAATGGCCGGGTGTTTCTCAATTTCGGCGCAGACTGGCGGACCGACTTCACCGCCAGCGCCAGCCGTGCTGCGCGTAACCGCTTCGAGGCGGCGGGCGTGCAGCTCGAGACGCTGGAGGGCGCGCAGGTACGCGTCCGCGGATGGCTGCAGGATGAGAACGGCCCGATGATCATCCTAACCCACCCCGCCCAGCTGGAAATCCTGGACGCATCCGAGCCGCGCACGCTGCGCTAAGGCTTGCGCCAGGCGTCGACCCGCTGCGCGAGCCGGATTAATGTGCGCGCCTGCCCGACAGGAGTGCGCCATGGCCGACCCCCGCCTCATCACGGCTCTTGATCTGCCCTCGACCGCCGAGGCCGATGCGCTGGTCGAGCGGCTCGGGCCCGCCTGCAGCCATTACAAGATCGGGCTCCAGCTCCTGCCCGTGGGCGGCATGGCGCTGGCAGCGGGTCTCAAAAGCCGGGGCGCGCAGGTCTTCCTCGACTACAAGCTCCACGACATCCCCGCCACGGTGGAGAAAGCCGTGCGCTCCATCACCGGGGCAGGTGCCGATCTGCTGACCGTGCATGGTGAGCCGCCAGTGATGCGGGCGGCAGCAGCGGGCCGGGCGGGCTCGGCCCTCAAACTCCTCGCGGTCACCGTGCTCACCGCCTATGACGATGCCATGCTGGCGGAGATGGGCTATGCGTCGAGCGCGCGCGATCTGGTGCTGCGCCGGGTGGATCAGGCGATCGACTGCGGCATGGACGGCGTGGTCGCTTCGCCCCAGGAAGCCGCCGAGATCGCCGCGCGCGTGCCCGAAGGCTTCCTGATCGTCACGCCGGGTGTGCGTCCCGCCGGCTCGGACAAGGGCGATCAGGTACGCACCGCCACACCGGCCGAGGCGCTGCGTGCTGGTGCCACCCATCTGGTGGTCGGCCGTCCCATCAGCGCCGCCCCCGATCCGCGCACCGCGGCGCAGGCGATTGCGGCGGAGATGGCGCGGGCTTGATCCCTCACCCCGGAAACACCAGCGGCGTCAGCAGGGTCGCCAACAGTGCGATCAGCGGGGCGATGACAATGTTGATGCGCAGTCCGGCGCGGATCATCTGGCTCATGCTGGCTGCGCCCGAGGCATAGACGATCGCGTTGGGTGCGGTCGCTACCGGCAGCATGAAGGCGCAGCTGGCCGCCAGCGCCAGCGGCACGATCAGGTGGGCGGGCGGTATGCCGGCCTCGATGGCAATGGCCGCCAGCACGGGCAGGAAGCCCGACACCGTGGCGACGTTGGAGGTGAGCTCGGTCAGAAAGATGACCATGAACACGAGGATCAGCACGGTGAGGGGCAGGGGCAGGGCGGCGACCCAGCTGAGCTGACCGCCGATCCAGCCGGCCAGCCCCGTCGCCTGGATCGCCGCGGCCAGCGACAGCCCGCCGCCGAACAGGATCACCGCCGCCCAGGGCAGGCGCTGGACGGTTTCCCAGTCCATCAGCGCCTGACCTTTGTTGGCGTCCCCGCCCGCCGGAATGAGAAACACTGCCACGGCGCCCATGATCGCGATCTGGGCGTCGGACAGGGCCAGGCGCACCGGCAGGGCCAAACTATCGGACAGCCAGGCCAGAAGCGGGTTCCAGCCAAAGCTGATCTCGGGTCGGAAGATCAGTGCGCCGGGCAGCTCGCGCCCCATCCACAAGATGGCGACCGTCCCGAACGCCAGCGCCACGCGCCATTCCGGCGTGGTCATGTGGCCCAGCGCCCGCTTCTGGCGCAGCACTTCCTCGTGGCCGGCGGCATTGGGCGCGCTGGCGCTGACCTTGAAGGTGAAGCGGGTGAGGATGATCCACATGACGGGCAGGATCACGGCGACAGCCGGCACGCCCAGCATCATCCATTCAACGAAGGTGATCGAGGCGGCGAATTCGCGCTCCAGAAACCCGATGGCGATCAGATTGGTGGGCGTGCCCACCGGCGTTGCCAGCCCGCCGACGCTGGCTGAATAGGCCACCGCGAGCGCCAGCGCGGGAGCGAACATGGTCAGCTCCACGCCCTCATCGGCCATCTTCTCGGCGACCTTGAAGGCGATGGGGATCATCATCAATGTGGTGGCGGTATTGGAGATCCACATCGACAACAAGGCCGTGGCCAGCATGAAGCCCAGAACCAGTAGCGCAGGGCGCCCGCCAAACCGCGCCACCACATTGAGCGCAATGCGCGCATGCAGATTCCAGCGTTCGATGGCCAGCGCGACAATGAAGCCGCCCAGAAGCAGCATGACGATCGGGTCGGCATAGGGTGCCGCGGCGGCGCGCGTCGACAGCACGCCGAACACGGGAAACAGAGCCAGGGGAATGAAGGCGGTGGCGGCGATGGGGATGGCCTCGGTGGCCCACCAGCACGCCATCAATACGGCGATGGAGTCCACGATCCAGGCTTCGCGCGAGACACCCTCGGGCACCGGAATGAACTGGATGATGAGGGCGAGGACCAGGCCCAGGATCAGCCCGACCCGCTTCGCCGTCCAGAATCCGGTCATGCTTCAGCGCCCCCCGCTCCATCACTCTGCGGCGATCAGGGCCGCGCAGGGGATGATTGTGGCGGCCAGGCCGCGCGGGTCAACCGGGTTAGGGTGCCGGGCGCAAGCCCGCTCCGCCTTGATGCCAGGTCACGCTGCGGCCGCGCCGGGATCATCCTTGGAGCCCTGCAGCACGAAGCGGCGGTCGCAATAGCCGCACTCCACGCACGTGTCGGTGCCCATGTCGTACCACACCCGCGGATGGCCCAGCGCGCCACCGCCGCCATCGCACATGACGCGCTTGGATGTCACCACAATCACTTCGGGCGGCGGGAAAGCGGTGGAATCGGGATGAGCCGGCATGGTCGGGACAGCGCTCCGCTTGAGCCGCGCGGCGTTCCGGCGTGGACGCACCGGTCAGCGCGGGTTTAGTTTGCGTCAATCCGTAACTAGGCGCGCGGCGCGCTGGCGTCAATTGCGCGCCGCGCCGCGCAACGCTCTGACCCGACGGGACCGTCCATGACCGAACACCTGCCCGACTACGCGCTGGAAGCCGAAGGGCTGGAAAAGACCTATCCGGCCACCAAGAACAGCCCGGCCAAGCACGCGCTGCGCGGCGTTGACCTGTCCATCCCGCGCGGGTCGATTTTCGGCCTTCTGGGCCCCAACGGAGCGGGCAAATCTACCTTCATCAATATCTTCGCCGGCCTGGTCACCAAGACCGCCGGGCGCGGTGCGATCTGGGGCATGGATATCGACCGCCGCCCGCGCGCCGCGCGCGCTGCCATTGGCGTGGTGCCCCAGGAACTGGCCATGGACGTGTTCTTCACCCCGTTCGAGACGCTGGAGCTCATGGCCGGTTTTTATGGCGTGCCGAAATCCGAACGGCGCACCATGGAGATTCTGGACATCATGGGGCTGGCCGACAAGCGTGACGCCTATGTGCGCCAGCTGTCGGGCGGCATGAAGCGGCGCCTTCTGGTCGCCAAGGCGCTGGTGCACAATCCGCCGCTTCTGGTGCTCGACGAGCCCACCGCCGGTGTCGACATCGAGCTGCGCCGCCAGTTGTGGGATTATGTGGTTCGGCTCAACGAGGCCGGGGTCACGATCGTGCTCACCACACACTATCTCGAAGAGGCCCAGGAGCTCTGCGACCAGATCGCCATCATCAATCACGGCCAGGTGGTGGCGTGCGAATCCAAGGACCAGCTCCTCAAGCGCCTGAACCACAAGACGCTGGTCATCGAGCCGGGCGAACCCCTGTCCGCCGTTCCGGAGGGCTTCGAGCACGCCGAGGCGGTGATCCGCAAGGACGGGGCGCTGGCCATAACCTACAAGGTGGGCGAGGCGTCGGTGGCGCGCCTGATCGAGACCTATCACGCCTCGGGCGGGCGCATCGCCGACTTGCGCACCGAAGAGCCGGATCTGGAAGACGTCTTCCTGGCTTTGACCTATGAGGCTGACAGCGCGGCGTGACGGGCCGTCACTTCGCCGTATTTGCGGCTATGCTGGCGGTATGAGATTCATCGCACGCATGTTCACCCGGTTTCTGGCGCTGATCCTGGCGCTCAGCGTGTTTGGCGTCACGCTCTGGCTGGCGCTGTATATGCGGCCGGAAGGCACGGGCGGCTGGGCGCTGCTCATTGGCCTGCCGTTTGCCGGCGCGCTGGCGGGCTTCATCATCTATGCCAGTCTGGTGCGGTCCACCGGCGCTGCTTCGCCCCATTCCGAACGCACGGGCGCAGGCATGATGGTGGGCCTCGGCTATCGCGCGCGCCGCGACGATGACGACGAACTCGACCTTTGACGTGACACCATACCGGCCTGCGCGGTAGCCGCAGGTCCAAGATGAATTGTTGTGTATACGCAATATTTTGATTGCATCGAAAATCAATGCGGATTAGACAAGGGTCAAGATGCGTCATGGCCGGGCTGTCCGGCGTGGTGCAAGGACCCGGAGCCTAGGCGCGTGAACGACCCTGCCACCATCCATAACCGCCTGCCTGTGTTGCGCGCCGAGCGTGGCCTGTCGCGCAAGGCTCTCGCCGAGGCACTCGGGGTCAATTACCAGACGGTCGGCTATCTGGAGCGGGGCGATTACAACCCGTCGCTGGAGCTGGCGCTGAAGCTGGCGGCATATTTCGAGCTGCCGGTGGAAATGATCTTCTCCCTGCAGCCTTTCACGCCGCTATCGCGCCTGGCTGCTACTGGCAAAGGCGACTGACATGTCCTTTTACATCCGTACGGCTTCGGGCCGCATTCCCCACCGCTCGCGCGCCTCGGTGCGCGGGGCCGTTCTCATGGTGCTCATCGCCTATCCCCTGGGCTGCCTGATGCAACTGGGCGACACGGCGCGGGCGGTGGGCCTGACGGGCCTTGCTCTGGTGGTGCTGTCGGCGATCGCCTTCTTCTGGCTGGCCACGTCCTATGTCCAACGTATTGCCGGCGAGCAGGCCAGCGAGCTGGATGATCTGGAACGTGATCTGCGCCGGCGCGCCTTCGCCTTCTCCTACCAGGTCTTCACCGGGCTGATGGCGGCCGGGGTTTTCTATCTGGCCGTAGCCAATGACGAGACGCGCCTGACCTTGTGGGCTCCTGAAACCTACGCCCACTGGAACGCGATCTTCTGGGGCGTGCTGCTGTACAGCTTCACCCTGCCGTCGGCCTGGCTGGCCTGGACCCTGCCGGCCCCTGATGACGAGGACCAGGATGCGGCCGCCGCAGTGCCCGGCCACAAACCCCGTACGCGCTGGTGGCTTTGGGGCCTGATCGCGGCTGCTGCCGTGGCCGGTGCCATCTTCGCGACCGTTATCGCGCCGCCGGCATAGGCGCGCGCCAAACGCCTGCGGGCGGGCGCGCGACACGATTGAACCGGTCGCCTGCCTCCTGTATGCACCTCATCTGGCCGATCAGCACCCGTAGCTCAGCTGGATAGAGCGCTGCCCTCCGAAGGCAGAGGTCACAGGTTCGAATCCTGTCGGGTGCGCCATCTTCTCTCGTTCTCCTTCGCGTTCGCTCAGTCGATCCTCGCTGCGCGGGGCCGAGCCCCGCTTGCTGCGGGCGGGCAGTCGCCCTTGCGAACCCTGCGGGTTCGATCTGGGGCCGCCAAGGCGCGCCAGTTCCCAGGGTCCGATCCGTAACAGCACGGGCGGGGTATGGCCGCCCCGACGATGTTGAGCCTGTGCACGCTCCCAGCGCAAACACAATGATCAGCGTTTGAATCTGCCGGCTTTGGCGTCTGCATCACCTCATCACAGTCCAAAAGCACCTCCTTGCGGTGCCGTTTCTGTATGGTCGCCGTGTGCGCGAGTGGACATTCGCCCTTCATCGCCGGTCAGGCGCAGCACGCCCTGGGGCAGCCATCCGGGCTCGCCCTCAGTGGCTGTGCACCAGGCGAACCCGCTTTCCAGATGATGGATCACAACCCGGTCGCCGATGCGCACCGTCAGCTCGCGCGCGCTGTAATCGCGCACGATCACTGGTGGCTGTGCGGCTGCATCGATCCACGCCTTGGGAACCCAGCCATCGCGCCCGTCAGGGCCGATGCACCAGACCCAGCCGCTGATATCGGTCTCTTTGGAGCGCTCCGGGTCGATCTTTAGCGCATCGCCGCGCTGCACGCTGATCGGGTCGCGATAGGGTGCCTCATAAGCCTCCACGATGTCGCCACTCAGTGGCGGATCGAAACGAAGATGCATTGCGGCCTCCTCAGGTCTGGGCGCCTCCGGCGCAAGCCGGGGCGTGCCGGGCCGAGCCATTGGGCCGTGGGCCCATTGCCCCGCGCGCTGCAGTGCGTGATCGACACGCTTGCAGCAGATCAGGGTGAATACCTGACACTGTGCGCACCGCTCCAGATTCGATGGAAGGACTTTTCGGCGTCGGCATCTGGCTTGACGACTATGGCGTCAGGCACCTCGGCGTGTGCGTCTCCGGCGGTGGCCGGCGGATGCTCGCCATTGTCTGTGCGCGCCTTCACGCCCCGGCATAGGACACCACCTCGAACTCCACGCCGTCCGGGTCGAAGAAGTAAAAGCGCCGCCCGGGCTCATAAGTCCCGTGACCGAAGGTCTCGAGACCGGCCTCGGTTACGCGTTGCTCGGCCGCGTCGAGATCTTCGACGATGATGCCGATATGGTTCAAAGGCCGTCCATACTGTGCGGGGCGGGGCGGTTGACCCGGTTCCGGCGCATAGAGCGACAGATAGCTATCCGCTCCGCCGACATGGATGGCGACGCGCCCGTCGCTCTGTAAGCCGCGCCAGCGCTGCCTCCAGCCGAACAGCGCGATCAGCAGCGCGGCGGTGCGCTCGGGATCGGGCACGGTGATGTTCACGTGTTCCAGTCTGGCTTCGGTCATTGGGTCAGCCTCCTTGCAAAACGGTACGATGGCGGCGAGGCTAGAATCTCAAGTTCACTTGAGATCAAGGCGAAAAACCATGAGCTCGACCGATTTGCTGTCCATCGGGGAGGTGTCTGAAAGAACCGGGATTTCGATCCCGACGATCCGCTATTACGAGCAGTGCCGCTTCGTGTTGGCTAGCAGAACGCCGGGCGGCAGCCGGCGGTTTGCGCGATCTGACATTCGCCGGCTGAGCTTCGTCATGCTGCTTCAGTCTTTTGGGCTGTCGCTGGAGGATATCCGCGCCGCCATGGCGGACCTGCCCCTTGAGCGCGCCCCGCGCGCGGCCGACTGGCGCCGGGTGTCGACCGGCATTCGCGACCGCCTCGATCAGCGCATCGCGGAGCTGGAGCGCACGCGCGACATGCTCGACCAGTGCATCGGATGCGGATGCCTGTCGCTGAACGAATGCGCGCTGCACAATCGCGACGACCGCGCCCGGAACCGCGGGTCGGGCGCCCAATATGTGCTCAGGGGACGATTTTGACGCGACGCTGTCGGCAAGCCCTGCGCTCGCGCCGGGCTCCGGGTTTCCAGGCGTGAGACAGCCTGCGGTGTCGCGGCCAGGGTGCCATGGCGTTCACGTGCCGGCGCGAGCGTGTAGGTCCAGCGCACCCATTAGGTGACCGCGTAGCCGTTAAGCCGGCCTCCCTCCGGCCCATCCACAAACACCGAAAAATCAGGATCCGGCGCGAAGGCGCGTTCGAGCAGGGCGGGTTTGGGAGCCTGGAAGCGGTCGAGATAATGTTCTAACGCCGCCAGCACCCGCATCAGGCGCAATACTTTCCCGGCGTCCGCTTCGGCCATGGGGCGGACCGCGCCCGTCATGCCTCGACGTGCCGGACATCGCCGGGCTCGACGCCTTGCGCCAGGCTGAAGCCCTCATCGAGCCAGCCGGTCACGCCACCGATCATCAACTTGACCGGCCGGCCGAGCGCTGCAAGCCGTTTCGCGCCCTTGTCCGCGCCGTTGCAGTGCGGTCCGGCGCAATACACCACGAACACCGTCTCCGCCGGCCAGGCCTTCATCTTGCTCTCGATTATCTTGGCATGGGGCATGTTCACCGCGCCCGGCACATGTCCCTGCGCGTAGAGGGCCGGCGTGCGCACGTCGAGAAGGACAAAGTCCGGCGCGCCGGTCGACAGGGCATGATGCACATCCCAGCAATCTGTCTCGTGGGCCAGGCGCGCGCTGAACCAGGCGTGCGCAGAGGCGCTGTCGGCGGGCGGAAACTCGGTGACGATCGTGCTCATGTGATCCTCCGGATTGAACGTGATGCGTGATTGTCACCCTTTGGCCGTCTGGATAAAGTGGCACGTATGACAATCAAAACATCAAAAATGCCATTTCAGCGGCCGCTAAAAGTGGGCGCCCTGATCACCGAGGCGCTGTCGCCCTTCGAGTTCGCGGTTGCCTTTGAGGTGTTTGGGCTGGATCGCCCCGAGAGCCCCGAGATCGCCTACACGTTCGTAACGCTTGGCGAGCGCGCCGGGCTGACAGCGCGCCATGGGCCGCTGGCGGCGGCGGCGCAGCATGATCTTGACGGGGTGACTGACCTCAACACGTTGATCATTCCCGGCTGGCCGGTTCACGCCACGCCGTCCGAACACATGGTGGATGCGCTGCGGCGCGCGAGCGAGGCAGGCGTGCGGATCGCCTCGTTCTGCTCGGGCGCCTTCCTTCTGGCCGCCAGCGGATTGCTGGACGGGCGGATGGCCACGACCCACTGGAAACATGCCGCCCTGTTCCAGTCCCGCTTCCCGCGCGTCCATCTGGATCCGGCGCGCCTGTGGGTGGCTGAGCAGAATATCTACACGGCCGCGGGCAGCGCCGCCGCGATCGATCTGTCGCTGCATCTGGTGCGCGAAGATTACGGCGCGCAAGCAGCCAATATCGTGGCGCGGCGCCTGGTGGCCGCGCCGGTGCGGGCGGGCGGGCAGGCGCAGTTCATCGAGAGGGCGGCCCCGCAGCGCACAGCGGACGAGACACTGAACGGGTTGATCAGCGGGCTCACGGCGCGCCTGGACAGCCCGCTGACGATAGAGGCGCTCGCCGGGGAGGCCGGCATGAGCCGGCGGACCTTTATCCGCAGGTTCGAAGCGGCGACCGGGACCGCCCCGGGCCGCTGGATCATGGAGCAGAGAATACGTCGCGCCCAGGCGCTGCTCGAGACATCCGGCCTGCCGGTGGACCACATCGCCTTCCAGTGCGGGTTCTCCTCCACGGGCGGTTTTCGCGAACGCTTCCAGACAATTGTCGGCGCGAGCCCGGGCGCCTATCGCAAACGATTTTTCGTCTCGCGCTAAGCTGGGCGGCGCGGACGTGGCACCGCCTGGCCCTGCCTGGCCCGTGATCGCGTTCACCATTGATGTCCGCATCAGGCCGCAACGAATTCCAGCTTCATGCGGTCAGGGTCTTCCACGAACAGGGCGTAGTAGTCAGGCCCTGTCGCGAACGGATAGCGGTCATCGTAAAGCAGCGGCAAACCCGCTTCGAGACAATGCGCGCGCAGGGCGTCCACCTTGGCGCGGGTGTTCACCTGGAACGCCAGATGATTCAGTCCCGCAGCGCAGCGATGGTAGGGGCGATGCGCGTGTTGTGCAGGGACCTGGACGAACGTGAGGTGCGGCCGTGAAGGGCCTTCAAGAGTGAACCCGCCCGGCCATGATCGGGTTCGCACATAGGCAAGATGGGCCAGAAGCGGCACCCAGGCCGCTTGAGAGCGCGTGAGGTCCGACACGTAAAGCTCGACATGGTGCAACACTTAACGATCCTCCGGGTCAGCGCGGGGCGTTCTGATTTTATTCAGCGCGCCCAGGATCGCGGCACCGAAAATGAGCCCGGCTGCGCTGGCCAGGGCCAAACCCGGCGATCCGGAACTGACAACACCGGCAACAAGCGCGATCGCGATCAGCATAAAGACAGCCGGGTTGTATGTGCCTTGCGCAGGCGGGCTTTGCTTGAGCGCCAGCAGGGTCGCTTCCAGTACGAAGACATAGCTGAAGATCGCGGCACCGAGCCAGGCGAGGATCGCGCTCGGCAAAGGGTCGCAAACCAGACGGGTTAGAAACAGGACTGTAAGAGCTGTCAGGAGGGCGTATTTCAGCCTCAGCGGATCGGCCCGCGCGATCCTCAGACCTGAAAACACTGCGAGCGCAGTGCCGAAAAACAAAACCAAACTTGAACCCGCCGCGATCATCAGGCGGAGAGTGGCACCGCCCGCATGGGGCGGCTGCATTCACACAGGCTGGAAATCACACGGATCGCGCCAACATCCAGGCGATGACGATCTTTCAAGCCGGGCACATCGCGGCATGCGTGGATGCAGGCCGGGGTGTCTGGACGCGGTCCACCCGACTGCGGCTTGACGCAGGCCCGCTTCATCAGACGATCCTCCGGTCCAGTTCGGCAGGGTCACTGACCGTGACGTGCCAGAAGGCTTGAGCCTGCGGGCCTATGTCTGCGAGCACGCGGTCGAATGCGGTCTGGTCGACGCAACGCCGCACGGCCCAGGCCGTCGCATCGATGGCGTTGTCCGGTGTCAGGTTGTGATGGCGCCGCAAGGCCTGGACTTCACGGGTGAGGCTTGCACGATCCGTAAACGGGACTGGCGTGCTTGAAACGTCCCAGTCTTGGACGAAGATCGCGCGCAGCACGGCGGGCAGTGTGTTTGCAAAATCAAGACCCTGCTGGGCCGTCAGACGGTGCCGGAAAACCTGAAACACACCATCGACAGCGGTGTAGGTCATATTGTTCGACACAAGGTCCATGCGGTCTCGAGCATCTGCCAGAAAGGCTTCAAACTCGCGGCTGGCGTGACGATAGGTCCATGGCATCGGCATGACCGACCTCGATTCTGCTTCCGTCAGGCGTGGGCGGGAGAGGTGTCGTGTGTTGCGCTCTCATCCCGGTGAGCGTGTCAGCGCCGGGTAAGCCGGGCGCAGCGCGCTGGCGAGAAAGCCGATAGCGGCGCTGGCGAAGACCGTGGCGAACAGGGCCTCAAGTCCACGGCGCAGCCGCGCATATCCCGTCGCCATCGGGGCGCAGGAAAACACCAGCGCCAGGCCCGTGAACACCACAAGGGTCTGGATCGCGACGGCAGAGGCGATCACGAACACGGACACAGGGCCGGCATTTTCAGGAAGACCGAACGCATAGAGCGCCGCAAAAAACAGTATGGCCTTTGGATTGGTCAGATGGATCAGCAGGCCCCGCCCGTAAGCGCTGGTCCGGGTGGCCGGGGCTGAGAGAGCGGCGTCGGAGTGCCGGCCCAACGCGCTGCGTGCCGACCTGTATGCCAGCCAGCCCAGATACAGGGCGGCAAGCAGCCGCAAACCGATGATCAATGCGTCATGCGCGAGCAGGAGCGTGCTCATTCCAGCCGCAGCCAGCGCCGACCAGATCCACGATCCGGTTGTCACGCCAAGCGCCAGGGCGATGCCGTTGCCGCGACCGTATGCCATCGCCTCCCGGGCGATCGCCAGGGTTGCGGGGCCAGGGCTGGCTTGCGCCAAAAATGCAGCCAGCAGGACCGGCATGATTGATGGGAACACCATGCCGAAGGACATCTCAAGGGTCGCGATTGCGTTTGTCATGGGCAGGCCTCGCCTATGAGCGTTTGCGCCGCTGCGCGCGCGGCACGAATTGGGGCTGTATCGCTTTCGAGGAAGGCTGCGATGATTGCGCCATCCCAGAGCGCCAGCAATTGCCGGCCCAGCGCGGCCGGATCAGCCGCCCCGGATCGAGCAGCCAGCCCGATGAAGCGCTCACGCAAAGCCGTCTTGTGGGCTCGCACCAAGGTCAGAAGCGGCTCATCCCCTCCTGCCGTCTGGGCTGCGAGGTTGATGAAAGCACAGCCACGGAAGCCGGGCCTGGCGGCAAGGTTTTCGGCCAGATCGAACAGACAGATGATCGCCGCCTGCGGCCCGCTGGCCGCGGCGATCGCCGCGTCCATGGCGGCCTGGCGTTCACGCGACAGCGCCGAATAGGCCGCCAGCGCCAGATCGTCCTTGGAGCCGAAATTATTATAGAGCGACATTCGCGCGACATCGGCCTCGCGGATGATTTCATTGATGCCCACACGCGCAAATCCCTTCTCCTGAAAGAGGCGAAGGGCGGTCCCGGTAAGGCGGTCTGTTGCTGTTTGTGACATTGGATCGCTAGATAGACTGGTCGATCTATCTCGCGTCGCATAGGATGGCGGGCGAGGCAAGCTGAAATGCATCAGGCTTCGTGTGTCATAAGCGGTCGCGGGCTGCTGCCGTCAGGCGCAGGACGATCCATACCCTTGCAAGGGCAGCGGCGCACCGCGTTGCTCACGCGCTTACGGGAGGACTGTGATGGAATGGAATCTTGACCAGGCGGTGACAACGGATGCCGGCCGTGTCCGGTTTGGAACCGCCGGCGAGGGCCCGCCGCTCCTCCTTGCCCATGGCTGGCCGTGGTCATCCTTTTCCTGGCGCCGGATCATCCCCGGCCTGGCGCAGCATTTCCGGGTCTTTTGGTATGACATGCCCGGCTACGGGCGGTCCGAGATGCGGCCCGGCCAGCGCACCTCTCTTGATGTCCAGGGCGAGGTGCTCGCCTTCATGCTGGACCATCTGGGCATCGAGCGGCCCAAGGTGGTTGCTCATGATTTCGGCGGTGCCACCACCTTGCGCGCGCACCTGCTGCACGGCTGTGATTATGACCGTCTTGTCCTGATGAATGTGGTCGCCATTCGGCCCTGGGGATCGGAATTCTTTGACCATGTGGGCCGGCACGTGGACGCGTTCACCGGATTGCCCGCGCACATCCATCAGGCGGTGGTGCGCGCCTATATTGGCGGTGCTCTCAGCTCGGTGATCCCGGACGAGGATCTGGCGGGCCTTTGTGATCCGTGGCTGACACCAGAAGGCCGCGTCAGCTTTTACCGGCAGTTCGAGCAGGCCGACGAGCGGTACACGGCCGAAATCGAGCCTATGTACGGCAAGGTTCGATGCCCCACCGCGATTCTATGGGGCGAGGACGATCCCTGGATCCCCCTGGAACGCGGCCGCAGCCTCTGGGCGCACATGCCTGGTGCCAGCTTCTCAACCCTGCCAGGGGTCGGCCATCTGCCCCAGCTCGAAGCGCCGGGCATTGTTCTGCGCGCACTGCTCAGCGCGTTGGCAGACTGACAGCAGAGATGCCGCATGGCCGATGCTGGACACATCAAATTCGTTCATGAATAGATTGATGCCTGCAATCGCTTTGACACGGCGCGTCTGGCAGGTTGATGCGCCGGCTGGCAAAAGCCCGGCGGTGCAGCCCGGCAATCAGAAGCGCGCGATGGCCGCTTCGATCAGGGCGACCGCTTCGGGGCTGGCCCAGTCCGCATCGCCGTCCAGCCGGCCGATCTCGATCCCGTGGCGGTCATACAGAACGCTCAGCGGCAGGCCGCGCGCCCCGGCGGCGAAGCCCAGATTCATGTTGGGATCGAAATACAGGGCCAGGTGATCGAGCCCGCGTTCGTCAAAGAACGCCTCCGCATCCTCGATACGGCGGTCCATCGAGATGGCGACGACTTCAAACCGGTCTGACCCCAGCCGGGCCTGCAGCGCGTCCAAGGCCGGCATCTCCACCACGCAAGGCGGGCACCAGGTGGCCCAGAAATTGACCAGAATGACCTTGCCGCGCTTGTCAGCCAGCGTGATCTCCTGACGGTCTGCGGTGAGGATCATCCCGCGCGGCTGGCCGGGCGCGCCGGTGACGGTGCGGAACGCGCTCATTTCGCCGACTGTAAAGCTCGACAACGTGGCCGGTGCCGGGCCGCTGAAGAACGCCCCGCCAATCGTCCACACTGCGGTGCCCACGCCGACCGCGATCATCGCGAAAATGGCGTGGGACAGCTTCAGCTGCGGCTTGCGCATGACGCACTTCCTCTTCCTAATGCCGGCACACAATCGATGACCCGCTCACACACAGGACGCCGCCCTGACCATGACCTCTGACGCTCCCGCCTCGACCCCGTCCGCCAGCGGCATCTGGGGCGGCCGATTCGACGCCGGCCCGTCCGCCGTGATGCAGGCGATCAACGCGTCTGTGGATGTCGACAAGCGCCTGTTCGAACAGGACATCGCCGGATCGCTGGCCCATGCGGCGATGTTGACCGCCTGCGGCGTGATTTCAAGAGAGGATGGTGAGGCGATTGCGCGCGGTCTGGACGCAATCCGCACCGATATTCGCGCCGGCCGGTTCGAGTGGAAGCCGGCGCTGGAAGACGTGCACATGAATATCGAGGCGACCCTGCGTGACCGCATCGGTGCGCCCGCGGGCCGCCTGCACACGGCCCGGTCGCGCAATGACCAGGTGGCCACGGATTTCCGGCTCTGGCTGCGTGAGGCGCTGGAAAGCGCCGCGGACGCACTGCGCGCTTATCAGCGGGCGCTGGTGGCGCGCGCCGAGGCTCATGCCGACTGGGTCATGCCCGGCTTCACTCATCTGCAGACCGCCCAGCCGGTGAGCCTGGGCCATCATCTTCTGTGCTGGGTCGAGGCGGCCGAACGAGACCGGGGGCGCCTGCTGGATGCGCGCGCGCGCCTGAATGAGTCGCCTCTGGGCGCTGCGGCGCTGGCGGGCACGGCGTTCACAATCGACCGGGACATGACGGCGCAGGCCCTCGGCTTTGACCGGCCCATGGCCAATTCGCTGGACGCCGTGTCCTCGCGCGATTTTGCGCTGGAGGCGCTGTCGGCCGCGGCCATCACGGCGATCAACCTGTCGCGCTTTGCCGAAGAGATCGTGCTGTGGACCTCGCGCCGCTTCGGCTTCGCCAGCCTGTCGGACGCGTTTTCCACCGGCTCGTCCATCATGCCCCAGAAGCGCAATCCCGATGCCGCCGAGCTGGTGCGCGCCAAGCCAGGCCGCATCGCCGGGGCGCTGCAGGGGCTGATCCTGGTGATGAAGGGCCTGCCGCTAGCCTATTCCAAGGACATGCAGGAAGACAAGGCGCTGGTCTTCACCGCGTTTGACGATCTCATGCTCGCCATCACCGCCATGACCGGCATGGCTGGGGATCTCACCTTCCACCGCGACACGCTGGAGGCGGCGGCCGGCGAAGCCTATTCTGACGCCACCGATCTGGCCGACTGGCTGGTGCGCGAGCTGAACATGCCCTTCCGCGACGCCCATCACGTGGCGGGGTCTGCGGTGAAAGCCGCTGAGGCCGAGGGTCTGGCGTTGAAGGACCTGCCGCTGTCGCGCTATCAGGAGATCGAGCCGCGCATTGATGCGCGCCTGTTCGAGGTCCTGTCCGCACGCGCCTCCATGGAGAGCAGGACCAGCTTTGGCGGCACCGCGCCGGTGCGCGTGCGCGAGCAGATCGCCGTTTGGAAACAACGCCTGGAGGCGTGAGGAGGCCGGCCATGACCGCAGACACGACATTGCAGCGCATGATCGGGCTGATCGCCTGCGCCTTGGCGGCGCTGGCCCTCGCGGGGTGCGGGGTGCGCGGCGGGCTGGAGCGGCCTGCGCCGCTGTGGGGTGACGCCGACGGGACGCAGCGTGAAGCGGCTCCGGATACAGATGAAGACGAGGACGACGTTGAAGACGACGACTTCCTCGATCCCGACGACTGGCGCGCGCCAGGCTAGGGTGAGGGGACGCTCTGATGCCCAGGCGGGCTGCGCACCCAGACAAATAAAAACCCCGCCGGTTTGCACCGGCGGGGCTGTTCGTCCGTCGAAGCCGTAACGCCTAGTAGCGGTAGTGCTCGGCCTTGAACGGGCCGGTCTGGCTGACGCTGATATAATCGGCCTGCTCATTGCTGAGCACGGTCAGATTGGCGCCGAGCTTGGGCAGGTGCAGCGCCGCGACTTTTTCATCGAGGTGCTTGGGCAGGATGTAGACGTCGTTCTTGTACTGGTCGCCGCGCGTCCACAGCTCGATCTGGGCCAGCACCTGGTTGGTGAAGCTGGCGCTCATCACGAAGGACGGGTGGCCGTTGGCGTTGCCCAGATTCACCAGGCGCCCTTCGGACAGCATGATGATCTTGTGGCCTTCGGGGAACTCGATCAGGTCTACCTGCGGCTTCACATTCGTCCATTGGAAATTGCGCAGGGCCTCGACCTGAATCTCGTTGTCGAAGTGGCCGATATTGCACACGATCGCCATGTGCTTCATGGCGCGCATGTGATCGACGGTGACCACGTCCTTGTTGCCGGTGGCGGTGACGACGATGTCGACGTCCTTGATCACGTCTTCCAGGCGCACCACGCCGAAACCGTCCATGCAGGCCTGCAGGGCGCAGATCGGGTCGACCTCAGTGACCGAGACGCGGCAGCCGGCCTTGGCCAGCGATTCTGCCGAACCCTTGCCCACGTCGCCATAGCCGCACACCACCGCGGTCTTGCCGGCCATCATGACGTCGGTGCCGCGGCGGATCGCGTCCACCAGGCTCTCACGGCAGCCATAGCGGTTGTCGAATTTCGACTTGGTCACGGAATCGTTCACGTTGATCGCCGGGAAGGCGAGCTCGCCGCGCTTGGCCATCTGATAGAGGCGCATCACACCGGTGGTGGTTTCTTCCGACACGCCCTTGATCGCGGCCTTGGCGGTCTTGAACCAGCCCGGCGACAGTTTCATGCGCTCGCGGATGGTTTCGAACAGGAATTTTTCCTCTTCCGATTTCGGCTCGCCGAGCACGGACGGGTCGGCTTCGGCTTTCTCACCGAGCTGCAGATACATGGTCGCGTCGCCGCCATCGTCCAGGATCATGTTGGCGGATTCGCCATTGGGCCAATGGAAGATCGCGTCTGCGAACTCCCAGTATTCCTTCAGGGTTTCGCCCTTGTAGGCAAATACCGGCACGCCGGTCTCGGCGATGGCAGCCGCGGCATGATCCTGGGTGGAGAAAATGTTGCACGACGCCCAGCGCACATCAGCGCCGAGCGCGACCAGCGTCTCGATCAGCACTGCGGTCTGGATGGTCATGTGCAGCGAGCCGGCGATACGCGCGCCCTTGAGCGGTTGCGCCTTGCCATACTCTTCACGCAGCGCCATCAGGCCGGGCATTTCGATCTCGGCCATTTCGATCTCGATCCGGCCCCAGCGCGCCAGGCTCATGTCTTTCACATACCGGTCTTCGCCGGTGTTCGCAGCATTGATCAGAGTCATTGTTTACAAGGGCCTTTTCGCCAGTCGTGGGGAGAGTGTCTCATACGTCCCGGATCGGGACGCCGATCATATAAAGGAAAGTGCATATCGGCGCAAACGTGCATCGCGCCACGGGCGAAATTCCTTGCGACTCAGGAAAATTCTTAAAACGGTCCTAAACTTGTATATACTTTTTGGTAACGGATCGCGCGGGCGTTCGAGGGGACGCGCGCGGTGTCCGGAGGGGTCTGGCCGGCTTGCATGGCGACTTCGCCGCGGGCCGCCACGCATGAGGGGAAGATTCATCATGGCGACTTTGCCGACGGCCTATGCCAGCCTGCGTTTCGGGCGCAAGACCATCGACTTCTACGCCGTCTCCGGCGAAGTCGTCGGCTCTGACCCGCGCGCCCGCGCTGAGGAGCGCCGGATCCAGGACCTTGATGGCGCACGCCACACCCTGCGCCTGATGGAAAAGGGTTACCGCCTCGAACCCGGCGACAGCGCCAGCGTGCTGCGGCTGCAGCCCGGGCCGGAACGGCGCTCCCGTCCTGTGGCGGTCGCCAGCCCTTCGGCGCAAAGCTGGTCGCGGACCCATCCGGGCGTACCGGCCCTTCTGTCGCGCGCAGGGGTGTCGCGCAGTGTGAACTGGTGGTTGACCATGGCGCTGTTCGCCCTGGCGGCTCTGGCGATCGTTTGGCCCTATCTGCATGCGTTCCTGGTGGAGCTGGTGCCCGGGCGCATCGCCGCCTTGCCGGTGCCGGACCTGTTTGCCCTGGCTGAAGCGCGTGTGCCGGGACTGGACACGTTCCGCTGGTCGGAGGCCGCTGGCGGGCTTGCCCCTCTGCTGGAAGCCGCCGGGCCCGGCCTTGCTGGCCAAGCCGGGCTGATCGCCTTCGCCGCCATCGCGGCGGGCTTCGCCGCGCTGGTGTATGCCGCGCGCTCCTGGCGGCTGGTATGGGCACCGGTCTTCGTCGCGCTGGCCGTCGTCGGTGCTATCGGCCTTGACGGACCGGCTGGGGCGGAAGGACCAGCACTGGCCGCTCTGGGCATTGCGGCCTTGCTGTTTGTGGTGGGGGGCGCGATCAACCGCCTGCGCGATGAGGCGCGGCTGGACAAGCGCATCGCGCTGCTCGCCGATCATCTTGTGTCCCAGGCTCCGGTTGAGCATGTGCGCGCCTCGCGCCTACCGGAGCCTGCCGGCGCATCCATGGGTGCCAGCACTATCACGGCGTCTGCCCTGCGCGAACCGGATGGGCCGGACGAGGCCGGCGAGACCGCTGTCGAGGCCGAAACCGGGGCTCAGACCGGCACCGCTGGGTCCGGGGACGCGAGCCGTGACAACACGGTCGACGTGGACTCCGCCCAGGACGCAGTGTCCGGGACAGAGACGGTCACCGACGATGCGCTGCCCGAGACCGCAACCACCGAGGCTCACGAGGCGAGCGCCTCCGCAGCTGAGGCCAAGGCTGACGAGCCGACTGTACCGGCTATCCCTGACGAAGCGGCATCGGCACCGCACGACGGAACAGGCGATGCGGCATCGGACGCCATCGAAGTGGATGGATTTGTTGATCCGCACCTCAACGCGGATCCTGCGCCGGCCGCCCCGGCTGGCACCGATGCTCCGCCGGCGGATGCCGACAGCATTGAGGAAGCGCGTCTGCGCGATGATCCGCGCTATGCCGCGCGCGCCATTGTGCTGCCGGCGCCGCCGCCCATGCCGCGGCCCCAGGCGGGTGCCGAGCCGGCCTTCGCCACGACTGCGGATGATGCGGATGAGCCGCAGTCCGCTGAGGCCGGGGCCGAGGCTGCAGGACCGGGTGATTCAGCAACGCAGACGCCGGAGACGGGCCGCTAGCACAGATTGCCGGTCCAGGATCTGAGCCGGTGCGCTGCTGCTAGAGCCGTCGGATCAGGCCTTCGCAGCCCTTCTCGATCAGGTTCAGGGCACGGTTGAAATCGGCTTCATCGCCATAGTAGGGATCCGGCACGTCCTCGCCGGCCATGCCGACCGACCAGTCGAGCAGCAGGGAAATCTTTGCGCGCTCTGGCAGATGGCGGTGATCGCGAGCCGCGGCGAGCCAGCGTTTATGGCCCTTGTCCAGGGCAATCAGGTGATCAAACCGCTCGAAATCCTCATTGGTTACGGCGCGTGCCGTGATCCCGGACAGGTCATAACCGCGTTGCTCTCCAGCCGCAGCGGCACGCGGATCGGGACTCTCCCCGGCATGCCAGTCGCCGGTCCCGGCGGACTGAAATGTCATGGACTTTCCGGACCGATCCGCCAGCGCGTTCGCCACCGCTTCAGCCATGGGCGAGCGGCAGATACTCCCGGTACAGACAAACAGAATCGATATCGATCTGCGCGCCATGGTGGATATGCCTCCGGGGCAGGAAAAAACGGCGGCCCCATAGAGCCGCCGTTTGCTTTAAGGCCTGCTTAAGCGGCGCGGTTAACCGGGCGTGAGTGTTTGCGGCGCGGCAAATTGCGGCGCGATACGCAGATCGCGCGCCCAGCGCAGCTTTTCAAAGAGGAGCAGCGCCGTGCCGTTATAGTCGAACACCCGGTTGAGCAGGCCGCGCCGGGGCAGGTGCAGGGCGCTGGCCGGCTCGGCGTGGTGGTGATCGTGGAACGCTTCGCCCCCGGTCAACAGGGCCAGCAGATAGTCTGCCCAGGCCGGTGTCTTCAGGTGGCCAAATACATTCACGCCCAGAATGGTGGCGTGGAACTGCACCCCGCGCGCCACCACGGCGCTGGCGTGCAGGATCAAGGTCAGGATCAGCGACCCGCCCAGACCCCAGACCAGCGCATAGATCGCGGCGGGCAGAAGCAGGTGCACCGCCACCGAGATCAGCGAGTAGTGCCGGTCGAAGATCACCACCGAGCGCGTATCGCGCAGCCACATGGCCAGAGGGCGCTGCAAATCATTCGGATCGCGCCAGAACAGCCAGCCCAGCCACGCCCACAGCTTGCCCTCGGCGGGATTGTGCGGATCGCCGGGGCGGTCCGACAGGCGGTGGTGCTGGCTGTGATAGTTTACCCAGTCGCGGAACCGGCCCTGCATCGCAACGACGCAGTTAAAGGTGGTCAGAACCTGCGCCGGCCAGCGCAGCTCGCCCGCCTTGTGCTGCCAGACACGGTGCAGCACACCGATGCCGACATTGCAGATCACCAGCGTCACGGTGCCGGACAGCAGGGCGAGCGGGATGTACCACCATTCCAGGGTCACCCCGGAGAAGGACCAGCCGATGATGGCGGCGGCGATGAGGCCGATGGCGCCCAGGGCGGGATAGATGATGGCGGCGAAGACGCTGGCCCAGTCGAGGGTAGACCAGCTTTTGCGGATGGCGACCGACCGCGGCGTCGGCAAGGCTTTCATTCAGGACCTCTGATGGCTTTGCTTGCCAGCGATGACACAAGCGTCTGCGGGCAAGACCTCCCCCTTCTGATGGTAAGATTGACATGGCTTCACGGCGAAAAACAGGCCTTCGTGCGCCCGGCGCAGTCACAGCGCAGTGAGCCCCGTCAAGGGCGGCGCTCGACGCGGGCCCGCGTGTGCGCTATTGGCGAAGGCAAGATGACCGGCAAGGCGGCTCATGCCGTCAGAGCCTTGAAAAATCAGGCAGGGAGCAGGCAATGGCTGAAGGTGAATTTCCGGCGGGCGCACTGATGAAGGGCAAGCGTGGGCTTGTCATGGGCGTGGCGAACAAGAATTCCATCGCCTGGGGGATCGCCCGCCAGCTGCATGCGCAGGGTGCCGAGCTCGCCTTCTCCTATCAGGACGAGGCGCTGGAAAAGCGCGTGCGTCCACTGGTCGAATCACTGGGCGATGAGCCATTCATGGTCACAGCTGATGTGTCCGATGACGCCTCCATGGATGCCTGTTTTGAGACGATCAAGGCCAAATGGGGCAAGCTCGACTTTCTGGTCCACGCCATCGCTTTCGCCGGGAAGGACGAGCTGCAGGGCTCCTTCACCCACAACACCACCCGCGAAGGCTTCAAGCGGGCGATGGACATTTCCGCCTTCTCATTCGTCGACGCAGCCAAGCGCGCGAGCGCCCTGATGCCGCCGCATGAAGACGGCGGGGGCGCCATGGTCACCCTCACCTATCTGGGTGCCGAGCGCGTGGTGCCCAACTACAATGTCATGGGCGTCGCCAAGGCCGCGCTGGAGGCCTCCACCCGCTATATTGCGCGCGATCTGGGTCCTGAGGGCATCCGCGTGAATGCCATCTCTGCCGGCCCGATGCGCACCCTCGCCATGGCCGGGATCAGCGGCGGTCGCCAGCTGATGAAAACCGGCAAGGACTGGTCGCTCCTGAAAGAGGATACGACCATGGAGGGGGTCGCAGGCGCGGCGCTCTACCTTTTGTCCGATCTTGGCAAGTCGTGCACCGGCGAAGTCCTGCATGTGGACGCGGGCTTCCATGTCGTGGGCGTGCCGGACGCCCCGGAGGGGGAGGAGTAATTCTCCTTCACCCCACAGGCTGACGCGGCTGGAAGGTTGCCAGGCAGGCATCGGCCAGCCGCCACTGGCCGTTTTCCATGACAAAGCGGCAGGCGGCGTGATCGCGGCCCGGCTCGCCGGTTTGCAGCCCGGTCATGCCGGGGTTTTGCAGCGCGTCGAAGCGCCCGGCGGGGAACACATAGGTCAGGCGTGCATTGTCCCGCGCCGGTTCATCAATGAGGCACAGAGGCGGGCGCATCAGCACGGTGCGCACAGACCGCTCGTTCATCCGCGCGCCGAACACCTGGGCGAAGACAGCTGGATCGTCTGCTCGCAGGCGGCGCGCAGTCTCGCTGCCTTCAGCGGCCAGCAGGCCCGCCAGCCGGTTCTGGTCGTGGGTCACGATGGCCGCGAAGGCGGCCCGCTCGGACGCATCAGCATCGCGGCAGGAGACCGACTGGGTCGTCGTGCAGGCGCTGGCCAGCGCGGCGGCGGCGAGGGCGGGCGCAAGGCGGCTCAGGCGGGCGGTCATCAGGGTGTCTCCGGCACATCGTCAGCCGCGGCAAGCGGCGGGATTGTCTGGTGCGAGCATGCACGCACGCGCCCGCTTCGCCAAGCCGTCAGGCCTGCAAATCAGCCGCATCCGCCGCTCATGGCACCGATCCAGGCAGCGATGAGCGCTGCACCCTCGTGATGGGTCACAGAGCGGCCAAGCTCGGGCATCATGTCACTCAGCCGCTCGGTTTCGAGGCGGTGGGCGAAGATAGACTGCTCCGGCGATCCCGGCACGATGGAGAAGGGCCGCCCGCCCGTGCCTGTCCCGGCGGCGATGGGCGGCTTGCAGCGGCCCAGATGCGGCCCGTCCGGCTCCCACGGTTCCAGATACAGCCCCGAAGTGCGCGCCGGTCCGGTGCGCGAATGACAGTGGGCGCAGTTGATGTCCAGCCAGGCGCGTGACGCGGCATCCAGCGCGACGCCGGACAAGGTAACATCGCCGTCCCAGATCGCCGCGCGCGGCGCCAGATCGGGCTCGGGCGCGCCGGTCAGCAGGCCAGCCTCCACCCAGCGCGTCAGCTGGTTCTCAGGCCCGTCCGAATAGGCGAAGGGCCCGTTGAGATGCCGTGCGCGCGGGCCGATCGGACGCACCGCGCCGTCGCGGGCATCGGTGACGTGGCATGCCGCGCACTGGTTCACGTCCGGTACGGCGTAGGCAAAGCTCTGCGCGGGCCGCGCCGTGCTGATCAGGGTGAGCTCCACGAACGCGCCGGTACGCTGCAGGGACGCGCTGCGCTGGGCGTCGTCCCAGACATAGGGCAGCGCCTCCCAGCCGCCCGTGCGCCGCACCAGCACCCGCGTCTCGATGAGGCGCAGGCCGGCAAGATTCAGCTGTGTCCCGTTGAAATGGTCCTCCAGCCGGCCCTGGGCCGAGACCTGATCAAAACCGCTGCCCGCCAGAGGATAGAAGAAGGTCTTGGTGATCACCGTGCCTACAGGAAATGCGAACGTCTCCGTCTCGTGATAGGCGGCCGCTTCGGCCCCGTCCGGGATCCAGACCGTACGCAGTTTGAGCGCGTAGTCGGAAAACAGCGCGGTATTCAGCCCGTAGGCCGTCACGCCCTCGCCCAGCACCAGCGCATTGCGGCGCACGGCCACCTGGCCCCAGGCCTCCAGCGCCGCCGGCCGGCCGTCCGCGATGAAGGCCGGTTCCGGCGCGGGCGCATCGGGCTGCGCCGAACAGGCGGCGCAGAGAAGGGCGAGGCCGGCGGCGAGGATCAGCCTCAAGACTAGCCCTCCAGCGTGACTGCCGGCAGGGGCTCATGGGTGCAGTTGAACGCCTCGCGATCCACTTGCGGGTTGGCAAAGTCATTGGGTCCGTCGGCGTCGAGCACATCGGCGTCGGTGATGCACAGGCGCAGGGCGCCAGGCAGGGCCCCATCCACCATCCGGTCCGCGTTCACATAGCCATCCCAGAATACCGGCGGCAGGCGGCCCGTGGGCCCGAACTTCATGATACGCAGCGCCTGCAGCTCCATATTGTCGGGATTATTGCCGCCGCCCTCATAGGTGTTGGAATGGACGTGAATGCCTTCGGGATAGGGATCAAACTCCTCGTTTAGACCCAGATCGGAGAAGCCCGAGGAATAGCCTGAGGAGATGATCACGTGGGCGGTGCGGTTGTTGCGCATCCGGTTGTTGAAAATCTCCACATCATCATTGGCATTGATGAGGATGCCTGTACCCGCCGGGACATTGGCCACGGGCGTACCGGCATGGCCGAAGTTGGGGGTGTTGTTTTCGTTTACATCATTGTCGAACACCCGGGTGCCCGCGCCGGGGCGGGGCAGGTTGGGCATGTTGAATACCAGAATGCCGCCGGTATTGTTCACCGCCACATTACCGTAGACGTCGGCATTGTTGGAGTTCTCGATCTCGATCCCGGCCACATTGTATTCGGCGCGGTTGTTGCGCACGATGATCATGTCCGACTGGCCCACGTAGATCCCGGCGTCCGATGCCGCGATGGCCACCGAATCCTCGATCAGCACATTGCGCGACAGCACCGGATACAGCCCGTAGGCGCCATTGTCGGTGGAGGGGCCGCGCGTCCATTCCACGCGCACGCCGCGTATGACCACACCATCGCCGCCGGTAATTTTCACCGCGTCCCCGGCCGTGTCCTCCACGGCGAGATTTTCCAGGGTGAAATTATCTGAATTGGAGACCAGTAGGCCTTCAGCGCCCTGGCGCTGTCCGGCGAACGACAGAATGGTCTGGTCCATCCCGGCGCCGCGGATCGTCACGCCGCTGACACCGCTCAGGGACAGGCCCCGGTCAAAGGCGAAGCGTCCTGCCGGAATCTCGATCACATCGCCGGGCTGGGCGTCAAGCAGCGCCTCATGCAGGACGCTCTGGTATTCGCGGTCGAAATCGCTGGTGTCGCGCGCCTCTGGCTCGCCGCCGCAGGCCGACACGATCAGGGCTGCGCCAAGCGCAGCAATCAGGCGTGACACAGTCATCTTGGTTTCTCCCCTGACCGGCGCGGCGCGTCTGGCGTGCGCGCCTCTTGCCGGAGCATGGGGAGAGGTTAACCGCGCGGGGCAGGACATGTCGAGCCGAATGAACGCCGTTCACCCACGAAAAACGCCGCGCTCCCGCGGACCAGGGAGCACGGCGTTTGATGTCGTGCAGAAGCGTCCTTGACGTCGAGACGGCGCTCTAGCGCCGGGCTGCGACCTTCGGCTTGGGCAGCAGACCCTCGCGCTGGGCGCGCTTGCGGGCCAGCTTGCGGGCGCGGCGGATAGCCTCGGCCTTCTGGCGCGCCTTTTTCTCGGACGGTTTTTCGTAGTGGTTACGGCGCTTCATTTCACGGAAGGTGCCCTCCCGCTGCATTTTCTTTTTCAACGCCTTGAGCGCTTGCTCGACGTTGTTATCGCGCACAACAATCTGAACGATGGTCCGCTCTCCCTGGTGTGTTCCGTGCAGGACGCCGCGCGCCTGCTGCCTGTTGACGTATGCTGTTCACGCAAAACGCGCCGGGCCGAAGGATTTGGCCCCCGGCGGCGCGGCGGCGCTTCCAGCAGAGGCGGGGGGTATACCGGAGGCGCATGCGTCTGTCCAGCGGCCCGGCGCGGCGAAACGCCCCGTGACGCAGGCCCCGTGCGGGCTTATATCTGTGCATATGACAGACACTGCGACCCCCCGCGCCGACGCTGCCCGCCTCGCCCTTCTGGACGCGGCGCTGATGCATGCCGCCTTTGATGGCTGGACCGCCGCCACCCTCAGCGCTGCGGGCGAGGACGCAGGCCTCAGCGCAGGCGAAGTGGCGCTGTATTGTCCGGGCGGGGTTCTGGATCTGATCGAGACCTGGTCACGGCGCAGCGATGCCATTGCCGCCGAGGCCATCGCCGCAGATCCCGCAAAGCGCGTGCGTGAGCGGGTGACCAACGGTGTCCTGTTCCGCCTTGAGGCCATGGCCGGTCATGAAGATGCCGCGCGCCGGGCCCGCGCCCGGCTGCTTCTGCCCGATGGCCTGGATCGTGGCACCCGCCTCATCTGGGCCAGTGCCGATTCCATCTGGCGCGCACTGGGTGATCCCAGCACGGACGTGAATTTCTACACCAAGCGGGTGACGCTGTCAGGCGTGTTCACGACCACCCAGGCGGTGTGGCTGAACGAGGATGATCCAGCCAAGCCGCGCACCCGGGCCTTCCTTGACCGGCGCATTGACGGAGTCATGCAGTTTGAAAAGGTCAAGGCGCGCTGGCGCGAGGTACAGTCGAACCTGCCCGATTTTGCCGCTCTGGCCGGGCGCATGCGCTATGGCGGGGGTGGCGGGCGCTAGGCCGGGCACACCGCCTCACGGCCGCGACGGATAGCCATCATCCATCTCGTCGGGCGCAGGGGCGTCAAATCCTTCCGCTGCGCCGGTCTCCGCGCCCGTCGGCGCGCGCGTCATGCGGCTCGCCGCATAGCCTGAGAGCAGCGCCGCCAGCATGATCAGCAGGATCTGCCAGACCGCATTGCGGACCGCTTCATCGCGCCGTGCCCGGGCCTCGGCCAGGACTTCGCGCACGCCTTCCTGGGCAAAGCGATTGCGCAATGTGGACAGCTCGAAATAGACCGGCAGCCGGGTTTCACGCCACCAGGCGCGATGCGTCTCGTTCAGTGGCGCGCCATAGCCCGCCGCGCTCAGATGCCCGCGCGCTTCAGCCAGGATGCCCGTATCGGCCCGGCTGATCAGCTCATACAATTGCCGGTCCCAGCGCGGGTCGGCCAGCGAATGGAAGGCGGCCAGATGGCTATCCTGTGCGCCGATCGCCTGCAGGATAACGCTGTGGGAAGATGGGCTGATCTGGCCTGCGCCATAGGCGAACAGGCCGGCCCCGAGCTCCTCGGCATACCGGTCATGAAAGCGGCACAGGGCGACAAAAGCGCCGGTGAAACGGGCCTGTTCTCCGGTCGCCCGGCTCAGCTCCAGTGCCATCACATCGATGAAATGATGGAGCGCGTCCGTATAGGCGTCCAGCGCCTGCTCCACGGACACGGCCTGCGCCAGCACGGCCGGCCGGATATCCCGGACCTCGATCAGTGACAGGCGCAGCGCGTCGAGGGTCTCCGGGCGGAAGGCCGCACTGTGGGGGTTGTCCGGCTCAAACAGGGCGAACAGGTTTTCGCTCGTCCGCTCATAGTTCTCCCAGTTGCTCTCATACATCTGCCGTGACGCGGCGGAGCCGGAGTTCAGCCAGCTGGTGGCGTTGGCGCGCTCGCGCTGCAGGTCATCCAGCGCGACAGCCGACCGTGCCGCAAATTCGCCCACCGCTTCGGCCGAGGCGATGCGCGCTCCGGTTCCGGTGAACACCGACAGCGCCGATGCGCCCACGATCACCAGAGCGATCAGAAGCAGGCCGAACCAGGGCAGCTTGTCGTCGGACATGGGGGGCGATCCTGTGGAGGCGGCGCGAGCCGGACCTGAGGATTTATACGCATCGACCCTTTAGGCTCCACTAACGCGGCGGGGCGCACGTCACCGCCGTCCGAACAGGCGCTCGATATCCGCCAGCTTGAGCTCCACATAGGTCGGCCGGCCATGATTGCACTGGCCCGAATGGGGCGTGGCCTCCATCTCGCGCAGGAGCGCATTCATCTCCTCCACCCCCAGCCGGCGCCCGGCCCGCACCGAGCCGTGGCAGGCCATGGTCCCGACCACCTCTTCCAGCTTTTCCTTCAGCGCCAGCGCCTCGTCATATTCGGCCAGTTCATCAGCCAGATCGCGGATCAGACCTTGCACATCCAGGCGTTTGAGAAGCGCCGGCGTCTCGCGCACGGCGATGGCCCCTGCGCCGAACGGTTCCACCACCAGGCCCAGCTCGGCCAGCTCGTCTGCGCGCTCCAGCACGCGGCGGCATTCGGCCTCGTCCAGCTCGACAATTTCGGGGACCAGCAGGCTCTGGCGCGCCACGCCGGTTTCAGCCAGCTGGCGCTTCATGCGCTCATAGACCAGTCGCTCGTGGGCGGCGTGCTGATCAACGATCACCAGACCGTCAGCGGTCTCGGCGATCACATAGGTGGTGTGCACCTGGGCGCGCGCGGCGCCCAGCGGCCAGCCGGTCTCGTCCGGTGCCGCCGCTGCGCCCTCAAAGGCAGGCCGCGCGCTTTCGCCCATGCCGGGCGCGGTGCTGGCGAGGCCCGCATCAAAGAGCTCCTGGGCATTGTCCGCCAGCGACGCCTCCCAGGCCGGGGAGGGGCGGTTGGCCCAGCCGGACCGGCTAAGCGGCAGGGATGGCGCAGGCGCGCCTTCGGGCCGGGCGCGGCCCAGTGCAAAGCCAGCCACAGTGGTGGAGGCGCGGTGACCGGCCCCGGCCAACGCATGGCGCAGCGCGCCCACGATCAGGCCGCGCACCAGTCCGGCATCGCGAAAGCGCACCTCGGCCTTGGCCGGGTGCACGTTCACGTCCACCTGATCTGCGGGCACGTCCACATAGAGCGCCACCACCGGATGGCGGTCACGGGCCAGGAAGTCCTGATAGGCGCCGCGCACTGCGCCGACGATCAGCCGGTCTTTCACCGGGCGCCCGTTCACAAACAGGTGCTGGTGCTGGTTTGTGCCCCGGTTATAGGTGGGCAGGGATGCAAAGCCGGACAGGCGCACGCCCTCGCGGGTCTGGTCCAGCGCCAGCGCATTCTCCCCGAAATCCGCGCCCAGCACCGCTGACAATCGCGCCCGGCGCGCCTCGGCCGGATCGTCATGGGTCTCGGCCGGAACCGACAGGCGCGCGCGTCCGTCGGCATGGACTGAAAACGCCACATCGGGCCGCGCCAGCGCCAGGCGCTTGATCATGTCGATGACCGCGCTCGTCTCGGCGCGCTCGCTCTTGAGAAATTTAAGCCGCGCCGGTGTGGCGTAGAACAGGTCGCGCACGCTGACGCGCGTGCCGGAGCGGCCCAGCGGCGCCGCCGGTTTGACCGTGCCGACACGTCCGCCCTCCACAGTCAGTTCGAACGCCTCGCTCGCGCCGCGCGCCTGGCTCACCAGAGTCAGGCGCGCCACCGAGCCGATCGAGGGCAGGGCCTCACCGCGAAACCCCATGGAGGCGATGTTGAGAAGATCATCCGCCCCGTCCGCACCCACGGGCAGTTTGGAGGTGGCGTGACGCTCGATGGCGACGGCCAGCATGTCCGCATCCATGCCCTCGCCGTCATCTTCCACCAGGATCAGGCTCAGCCCGCCGGCTTCGATACGCACATCGATGCGCGCTGCGCCGGCGTCCAGCGCGTTTTCCGCCAGCTCTTTCACCGCCGACGCAGGGCGCTCCACGACCTCGCCCGCGGCGATCCGGTTGACGGTTTCAGGCGACAGGCGGCGGATGCGGATCATGGCTCAAAGCCTCGCGGCGCGCGGTGAGTCGGTCAAGGCGTCTGCGCCCGGTCTTTCTCAGCGCGCATAGCCCATGATATGCAAGCGTCCATGACCGGAGCGCCCATGACCCAGTTTGACAAGGACTTCAGCGGCGAAGCCCATCTTGAGTATGGCGACGCCGATTTTCTCATCATGAAACCCGGTGCCTATGTCACCTGCGCGGTGACCGGGGCCCGGGTCGCGTTGAATGATCTGCGCTATTGGAGCGCGGAGCATCAGGAAGCCTATGCCGACGCCGATGCGGCCACGGCGCGCTGGCTTCAGCTCAATGGCGGCCCCGCCGGGGCGCCTGACCCGGAGGCGTGATCATGATTGCAGTACTGGCCTTCACCCTCATGGCCGCCAGCCCGGAGGCCGAAGCCCCCATCACGTGCGCCGGTGAGCACCGCCAGGGCGCCATACTGGTTTGCCGCACTGCGCCGGGCGCGCAGGTGACGCTGGGTGATCTCACCGAACGCGCCGACGCCGATGGCTGGATCGTGATGGGCCATCACCGCGATGCGCCCGCCGAGGCGGTGCTGCGTGTGCGCCATGATGGCGAACTGTGGGAAAGCCGCGTCGGCGTCGCGGCCCGCGAGTACGAGATCCAGCGCATTGACGGCCTGCCGCCTGCCATGGTGACGCCGCCGCCCGATCCGGAGTTTCAGGCGCGTCTCGCGCGCGAGAACCGGGCCAAGGGCGCGGCCTATGCCTCCCGCTGGGAGGGCCGCGGGTTCCTGGACGGGTTCGAGTGGCCGGTGACAGGGCGCATCACGGGCGTCTACGGCTCCCAGCGCGTGCTCAATGGCGAACCGCGCCGGCCGCATTTCGGGCTCGACATCGCCGCGCCCACCGGCACGCCGGTGCTGTCGCCAGCCGGCGGTGTGGTGACGCTGGCCGATCCGGACATGTATTGGGAAGGCGGGCTGATCTTTATCGATCACGGCCAGGGCTTCACCGGCGTGTTCATGCATCTCGACAGCGTCGATGTCGCCGTTGGCGATGTGGTGGAGCGCGGTCAGGTGATCGGTACGGTCGGGGCCACAGGCCGGGTTACCGGTCCGCATCTGGACTGGCGTGTGCGCTGGCGCAATCGTCAGATTGATCCCGAGGCGCTGCTGGCGCTGGACGTATCGGCCTTGCGGTAGAGCGCCTTTTCAAACCGCCGGTGCACCCAGAACCATTGTGGCGGTGCGGCGCGGATCTGGTCCTCCAGGAAGGCATTGATGCGCGTGGTGGCTTCCAGCACCGCCGCTGCGCTCTGGCCGTCCGGCTTCCCGATGGGGTCATGGACGGTGATGCGGAAGCGCACGCCATCCATCCGGCGCAATGACATCGGCACGATATCGAGGCCATAGCGCAGCGCCATGCGCGCGGGTGCCGAGGCGGTCATGCCTTGCCGGCCCAGGAAGGGCGCGGCGATGCCGTCATTCATTTTCTGGTCGGTCAGCATGGCGATGGAGGCACCGTCTTTGAGCGCGCCCATAATCACCCGCGCGCCCGACGGGCCCTTGGGGGCGAAGAAATTCACGCCATAGGCTGCGCGCATGGCCCGGATGCTGTCTTCCACCAGCGGATTGTTCACCGCCCGGTAGGCGATGCCGCAATTGGTCATGTAGTGGCCGATGAAGGCGGGCTGCATTTCCCAGTTGGCGAAATGCCCGCCCACAAACACCACCGCCCGTCCCGAGGCGTTGATGGCGTCCAGCGCCGCAAGATTCTCCACCTCCAGATGCGCGCCGCCGGGGGTGAGGTCGATGCGGTCCATATTGGCCACCTCGCCCAGGGTTCGGCCCAGATTGTCCCACATGGCATCCAGCAACGCGTCGAGCTCGCGCTCATGAGCGCCGGGGAAGGCCAATCGCATATTCACCCGCGCGATGTGATGCACGCCGGTGCGCGGTCCGACCCGGCGCGCCAGAGCCGCCCCGGCATCGCTGGCGCGCTCCAGCCCCATGGCCCGGAAGCCGGCCGAATAGCCGTCCCAGGCCAGACGCTCGAGACGGCGCGATACAGTGGCGAGAAATCCGCTCATGACTGGTCCTTAGCGCCGGGCGCGCCAGGAATCCATGGCCTGCTCGACCAGCGCGGACAGGCGCGCCGGTTCGGCGAAGCGGGCCCTGACCGGCCAGGCGTGAATGCCACCCGCCATATCGCCGGGCAGGCGCACCCAGTCCTTTTCGGTGGTGATCAGCTGCGCCTCCAGCCCCGCAGCCAGGTCGGCGAGACGATGCAGATCGGCCCGGCTGAACACATGATGGTCGGGGAAGCTGGCGGTGTCGCGCAGATCTCCGCCCCACTGCACCAGCGCATCGTAGAATTTCTGCGGCCGGCCAATGCCGGCAAACGCCAGCAACGGCCCGTCGGGCGGCGCGGCGACCGGTTCCAGCCAGGCGCGCAGTACCGGCTTGCCGAGTTCGGTGAGGTCCAGCCGATCCAGATCGGGTTCGAAACGCTCGTCGGGAACCATCACCACCACGGCGTCGGCGCGCGCCAGACCGGCGCTGACCGGCTCGCGCAGGGGGCCGGCAGGGAAAATCTGCCCCGGCCCCCAGCCGCTGATCGCGTCCACCACGACGAGCGACAGGGATTTTTCCAGGCGCGGGTTCTGATGGCCGTCATCCATGACGATAATCTGTGCGCCCAGCGTCACGGCCAGTCCCGCGCCCGCCACCCGCGTGCGGTCCACGATGGTCAGCCCCTCACGCGCCAGAAGAAGCGGTTCGTCACCGACCTCACGCACGCTGTGCACGGCGGCGTCGACCTGAACCGGACCGGCCAGGCGTCCGCCCCAGCCACGCGTCAGCGCGGCCGGTGTCAGGCCCAGCGCGCGCGCGGCCTCCATCACGGCCAGCGTCACCGGCGTCTTGCCCGTCCCGCCCAGCGTCAGGTTGCCGACGCAGATCACCGGAACCGGTGCCAGGGCAGGAATGGTGGTTGCAATCCGCCTTGCGCTCGCAGCCGCATACGCCCAGCCCAGCGGTGAGAGCAGGGCGCGGGTAATCGCGCCGGAGCTGCGCGCGCCATTGGGATCCCAGAAGGGTGGCGGTCTCATGAGCGGGCCTCGCGGGACAGAAGACTGAGGATTGCGGCGCTGGTCCGGGCCAGTGCGCCGCCGGGCAGGGAGGCGATGGCGCGCTTGCCTGCCTCTGCAGCGGGTCCGCGCCCGTCCCAGATGGCGAGCACCGCGCCGGCAATCTCGTCGGCGGTCGCCGCCGTCAGCACCGCGTCGTGGGCGCGGTAGGCGGCATAGACATCGGCGAAGCTGGCCGTGAACGGCCCGGTGACGACGGCTGAACCCGCGCGCGTCGCCTCCACCGGGTTATGGCCGCCAATGGCGTCGATGAAGCTGCCGCCGATGACCGCCACAGGGCTGAGCGCGTACCACAAACCCATCTCGCCCAGCGTGTCGGCGAGCCAGACCGGCGTACTGGCATCCGGGGCGGCGCCATCGGATCGGCGCGCGAACGCCAGGCCGTGTGCGCGCAACGCCTCGCCCGCCTCGTCTGTGCGGGCCGGGTGGCGTGGTGCCAGGATCATCAGCGCATCGGGCCGGGTTTTCAGGATGCCGGCATGGGCGCGCGCCAGGATCGCCTCTTCCCCGGCATGGGTGCTGGCGGCAGTGAACACGGGCCGGGCCCCGAGCGCGGCGCGCACCTGGGCCAGAGCGTCCGGGTCGGGATCTGGCTGGGCCGCCTCCAGTTTCAAATTGGCCACCAGCGCAGGCGGTTTCCCGGTCAGCCGCTCCAGGCCCTGCGCCGTGCGCGCGTCCGCGGCGCCGATCCAGTCAAACGATGAAGCCAGTGCGCGGAAAGCACCCGAGAATCGGCCCCAGCTGCGGATCGACGCATCATTCATGCGGGCATTGGCCAGCGCCAGCGGCACGCCGGCGCGCGCCGCCTCTGCGATCAGGTTGGGCCACAGCTCGCTTTCCAGAAACACGCCCGCCTCCGGGCGCCAGTGGGCGATGAAGCGCGCCGCCCAGCCCGGGTGGTCCACCGGTACGAATTGATGGAGCACCGCCCCCGGCGCGCGCTGGGCGATCAGGTTGGCGGAGGTCAGGGTGCCGGAGGTGATCAGGATCGACAGATCGCTGCGCGCGGCCAGCAGCCCGTCTGCCAGGCTCAGCGCCACCAGGCTCTCGCCGACGCTGGCGGCATGCAGCCAGACCAGCGCGCCGCCGGGCCGGGGCAGGCTGGCGATGCCGCGCCGCTCGCTCAGACGGTCCCGGTCTTCCTTGCCACCTGCCGCCCGGCGGTCCAGCCAGGCCGACGCCACCGGCCCCAGTAGGCGCGCCACGCCTGAATAGGCCTGAAGGGCGGGCGTGCGGCGATAGACCGTCACGGCGCCGGGTCCGGAAACATCGGATCATGGCCACACGCGATGTCGGCGGCGGCCATGCCGTCATTCAGGCGCGCTTCGATCAGCACGCGCGCAGCCTCGATATCGCCGGGTGACGGGTTGTCCGGCAGGCGCACCGGCTCGCCCCAGATGATCACGCCGCGCCCGAAGGGCAGGGGCACGTGAAACCGGTCCCAGGAGTTCAGCCGGAAGCCCCAGCGCGTCGACCAGCTGACCGGGACCAGCGGCGCGCCGGTGATCTGCGCCAGCTTGATGGCACCTGGCGACACGCGCTGGCGCGGCCCGCGCGGCCCGTCCGGGGTAATCGCCATGCAACCTCCGCCGCGCACCCAGCGCACCATGTCGCGGAAGGCCGCCGCGCCGCCCTTGTTCTTGTGCTTCTTGGCGTCGTTCTGGGTGGAGCCGCGGATCAGCGCCACGCCATTCAGGCTGGCGGCGCGCGCCACCACATCGCCCTCACGCGATTTGGAAATCAGGATGGCCGGAGGCTGACGGTTCGCCGGCCAGGTTGATTCCAGAAACAGATTGCGCCCGTGCCAGCCACACAGGACCAGACCCTCGCCGCTCTCCCAGATCGGCGCGATATGCTCACGCCCGCGCACGTCCCAGCGCGTAAAGCGCTTGATCAGGGCCATGTGGGCGCCGATGAGGCCGCCCAGCACCCAGACGACCGGGCCGGAAGAGAGGATCGATTTCGCCATCGCGCAAGCTGGATCGCTGGCCGCAGCCGCTTCGTCAAGCGCTCAGGCGCATTGCCGCGCGCCGGTTCAGCCGCTAGGGGGAGGCATTATGGGCCATGATCTTGACAATCCGGATGAGTACCGACGCGCCATGCGCGCCCTGATGTGGAGCGATCATGGCGTCCTGCGCCAGCGCTGGCGCAACATGCACCGGGTCGGCGGCGAAATGTGGCGCGGCAACCAGCCGAGCCCGAAACGCCTGGCCGAACTCAAGGAAATCGGCTTTCGCACGATCCTCAATCTGCGCGGGACCCAGCCGGGCCGGCCCTATTATGATCTGGAGCATCACGCGGCCCGCCAGCTGGGCCTGACGGTTATTGATCTGCCCTGGGGCTCGCGCGAGGCACCGTTCGTGGAGCGTATCGAGCGCCTGATCGAGGTGTTCGATACCATTGAGTATCCCGCCTTCATGCACTGCAAGTCGGGTGCGGACCGGGCGGGGATCGTGGCGGTGTTCTACAAACTGCTCCATGAAAAGGCGCCGTTTGAAGAGGCGGTGGGGCAGTTATCGTTCAAATACGGCCATGTCCGGCAGGGCAAGACCGGCATGCTGGATCATTTCTTCGATCTCTACCGCCAGCGCAATGCGCGCGAGCCCATAGACTTCCTGACCTGGGTGCGCACCGAATATGACCGCCAAGCCTGTCATGACGGCTTCATGGCCAGCTGGTGGGGCTCGCTGCTGACAGAGAAGCTATTGCGGCGCGAGTGATTCCCGCTCACAGGGATTTGTTTACTGCATGCGTGCAATGTATGCGCTCATTGAACGAACGAGAGCGTTGCCGTCATGTTGAGCCGTCACGTCATCTCCAGCCCACGCGACGGGCTGATCGTCATCGAATTGTTCGGCGAGCGTGATGACCCCGAAGCGCAGGCAGCCTTCGAGGCGCTCATGAAGTGGCTTGAGGCCGATCCCGCAGACCAGATCCTGATTGATGTCCGGCGGGCCGATTATGCCGGACCGCCGGAGGACATCTATGCGCGCGCCTTCGGCTATGGTGATGGCCTTGCACCGGGGAAGATCGCGATCCTCGCCCGGACGCTGGACTGTGTTTACGCCCGCTTCTGGCGGCGGGGCCTGATCGAGACCAGGCACGAGACGGCTGTGTTCGTCTGCGCCGAAGAGGCGGATGCCTGGCTGAACAGCAATGCCGAGGACGACACCCTGTTCCTTGTCTGACGTCCACACGCCGATCACACCCGCTCGCTTCAGGCCGCACATCCGCTGCGGCGCGAGTGATTCACATCCAAAGGAAATTATTTACTGTATGCATGCAGTGTACGCGCTCAGTGAGCCGATGAAAGCATGCCCGCTATGCCGCGCCGCCATATCGTATCCACCCCGCGTGACGGGTTGATTCTGGTTCGGATCACCGGCGAGCGCGATGAGGGGCAGGCGCAGGCCGCGCTTGATGCCTTCATGACGATGCATCGCGCCAACCCGTCCAATCAGGTTCTGTTTGACGTATCGAACGCCTTTTATGGGGGTCCGCCCGAAGACCTCTACGCGCGCGCCGTGCGGTGTGGCCACAACATGGTCCCTTGCAAGGTCGCGATCCTCGCCGGATCGTTGGACAGCGTGTATGCGCGCTTCTGGCGGCGCGGCCTGATCGAGACCGGGCACGAGACGGCGGTCTTCATCTGCGAGCAGGAAGCCGATGCCTGGCTGTCCAGCGAAGCCGAGGCCGATATTCTCTTCCTCGCCTGACGGCCCCGCGCCGCTCATTGGCCCCGGCCTTGCAGCGCCCGCCTCCCTGATGGAGGCCTGATCATGCATGTATCTGCTCATATACGCGCGCTTCAGAGCCGGTTTCCGGCGCTGCTGGAAGCCAAGGCGGGTGCCCAGCGCCTGATGCGGCGCGCCCTGCGTCAGCCTTTCGAGGCGGATTTTGCGCTGCTGAGCCGCTGGGCCCCCGAACCGGGCGAGGTATTCGTTGATGTGGGTGCCAATCGCGGCCAGTCCATCGACGCCATCCGCCTGTTTCATCCTGAGGCGCTGATCCATGCCTTCGAGCCCAATGCGCACCTTGCGGCCAATCTCACGCGCCTGTTCGCGCGCGATGGAGCGCTGGCGGTCTATGCCTGCGGGCTGGGCGATAACGACGAGACCCACACCCTGCACATCCCGGTCTATCGCGGCTTTGTCTATGACGGGCTCGCCTCCTTCGATGCGGCCGAGTGCGCCAGCTGGCTCAACCCCGGCACCGTCGCCGGGTTTGATCGCGAACAGCTGAAGATCATCTCGTTCGAGGCGCGCGCCTTTCCCCTCGACGATCTCGATCTCAATCCCGGCTTCATCAAGCTGGACGTTCAGGGGTTTGAGCGCTCGGTGCTGGCGGGCGCGCGCAAGACACTGGAGCGCTGCGCGCCGCTGGTCATGCTGGAAAACAATGCTGACGCCGATGACTTCCTGACCGGAGAGCTGGGCTGGACGCGCGCGGCCTGGACCGGATCGGGGCTTGATCTGGGTCTGCCGGGCGCGCTCAACACTCTCTATATCGCCCCGGCGCGCCGGGATTCGTTAAAGCGGGCGCGGCTTCTGGGCTGAGCCTGATGCCAGGCGCGCATTCGCCGCACTGAATTTTCTGGACGCGCGCAGACGCCGCGCCACCTATCGTGTCGCAAACCGGCCGGGCTGATCCCGGCGCAGACGGCATGATGGGAGACGAGATGGCGTACAAGTCGCTGCGCGAGTTCATGGCGCTGCTGGAAGCCGAGGGCGAGCTCAAGCGCGTCTCGCGCCCGGTCTCCACCCATCTGGAGATGACCGAGATCCAGACCCGGCTGCTGGCCAAGGGCGGCCCGGCGGTATTGTTTGAAAACCCGGTCCATGAGGACGGGCGCCCGAGCGAAATGCCGGCCTTGGTCAATCTGTTCGGCACGGTGGGCCGGGTGGCGCGCGCCGTGACCATGGGCGGCGAGCCGCGCAAGACGGCGGCCGATCTGCGCGAGGTGGGCGAGCTTCTCGCCTTCCTGCGCCAGCCCGAACCGCCGCGCGGCTTCCGCGACGCCATGGAGCTGTTGCCACTGGCCAAGACCGTGATGGCGATGCGGCCCAACACCGTAAAGAAAGCCCCGTGTCAGGAGATTGTCCTGACCGGCAAGGATATCGATCTGGACCGCCTGCCCATCCAGGGCTGCTGGCCGGGCGAGCCGGCGCCGCTGATCACCTGGCCGCTGGTGGTCACGAAGGGTCCGTCGGACGACAAGCAGGACGATTTCAATCTCGGCATTTACCGCATGCAGAAGCTGGGCAAGGACCGCACCCTCATGCGCTGGCTGAAGCATCGCGGCGGGGCGCAGCATTATCAGCGCTGGAAGGGCGCGCGGCCCGATCCGCTGCCCGCCGCCGCCGTGCTCGGCGCTGATCCCGGCACCATCCTGGCCGCCGTGACGCCGGTGCCCGACACGCTGAGCGAATACCAGTTCGCCGGGCTGCTTCGCGGGCGCAAGGCCGAGCTGGTGGCGTGCAAGACCGTGCCGCTGAAAGTCCCCGCCGAGGCCGAGATCGTCATCGAGGGCCATGTCCTGCTGGATGAGGACGGGCCGGAGGGGCCGTATGGCGACCATACCGGCTATTACAATTCGGTGGAGCGCTTCCCGGTCTTCCAGATCAGCGCCATCACCATGCGCCGCGATCCCATCTACCTCACCACCTTCACCGGCCGTCCGCCCGACGAACCATCCGTGCTGGGCGAGGCGCTCAACGAGGTGTTCATCCCCCTCATCCGCCAGCAATTTCCCGAGATCATCGATTTCTGGCTGCCGCCCGAAGGGTGCAGCTACCGCATCGCCGTGATCTCCATGAAGAAAGCCTATCCCGGCCACGCCAAGCGCGTGATGCTGGGCGCGTGGTCGTACTTGCGCCAGTTCATGTACACCAAATGGGTGATCGTGGTGGACGACGACATCAATGCGCGCGACTGGAAGGATGTGATGTGGGCCCTGTCCACCCGCATGGACCCGGCGCGCGACTGCACCATCATCGAACACACCCCCATCGACTATCTGGACTTCGCCTCCCCCGTCTCCGGCCTCGGCTCCAAGATCGGCCTCGACGCCACCAACAAATGGGAAGGCGAAACCAACCGCGAATGGGGCGAGAAGCTGTTCATGGAACAGGAGATTATCGATAAGGTGGACGCGATGTGGGGGGAGTTGGGGCTTTAGGAGATTTCTGCCTCCCTTGCCCGGGCGGCCTCCCGATGGCATTTTATGGCAAAGCCTGTCATGCATGAGGAGGCGCGCCATGGCCACAATGAATGTCTCTTTGCCCGACCTGCTCAAGGCGGCGGTGGATGAACAGGTCGCCTCGGGCCGCTATGCCAGCGCCAGCGATTATGTCCGCGACCTGATCCGCCGCGATTGCGAGGCGCGGGCGAAGCGCGCCGAGTTCAATCGCCTGATCCAGGAGGGGCTGGATAGTCCCATCGTGGATCAGAGCCTGTCCGAGATTATTGACGAAGTGCGCGGCGAGGCGCGCATGCGAACCTTCGATGAAGTGTTTGACCGGGCGCTAGCGCGGGCGCGGGCCGATGGCGCGCGCGATTGAGTACACCGACGCAGCGTTCGCCGACCTTGGGCGGCCCGCGCCCTTAACCGGCGCTTAACCTCCCGCCCCAATTCCGTGTGCAAACTCCGCGCTGTGCAGGCACGGTGAGGGCATGGACACACCCCGGACGAGAGCCTGCGTCCACCTGCCCAGCTGACGAACCGGTGTGTGATCCCATCGCCTGCACCATCCCTGATGCGCTCCCCCCAAGGCGCACGCGCCTTGTGCAGCCGTCCGAGCCGCCATCGTCCCCCCACCACCCCGATGGCTCGGGCGGCTGCACATTTCCTTTTCCGCTCAACAAGGCCCCCGAACGCAAAACGCCCGGCCGCAAGGGCCGGGCGCAGCGTCTGTCAGGCATGAGCCTGAGAGGCGTTTACGAACCGCGGTGCGGCGCGATGCGGATTTCCACGCGGCGATTGGCGGCGCGGCCCTCATCGGTCGAGTTGTCCGCGACTGGCTGGGTCAGGCCCATGCCGGCCACGAACAGGCGCTCGCGGATCACGCCGCGACCGATCAGCTCGGCGGCCACCGAGCTGGCGCGGCGCTCGGAAAGCTGCTGGTTGAACTGGGCGGAGCCGACACTGTCGGTGTGGCCGACCACGTCCACATAGGTGGCCGGATAGGTCTGCAGCACATCGCCGACATCATGCAGCACGCCGCTGAAGCGCGGGCTCACGGTCGCCGAACCGGTGGCGAAGGTGATATTGCCCGGCATCACCAGGACCAGATCATCGCCCACACGGCGCACGGTCACACCCGATTCGCGCAGGCGCTCGCGCATGTCGCGCTCCTGACGGTCCATGTAATTGCCGACGGCGCCGCCAGCCAGCGCGCCCACGCCTGCGCCGATCAGCGCGTTGCGGCGGTCATCACCGCCCGCCAGCATGCCGAGCAGAGCGCCCGCCGCGGCACCCGCCAGGACGCCCTGTCCGGTGCGGTTCGGGTTGGTGTTGCCATACTGGTCGGTGGTGGTGCACGCAGCCAGGCTCACGGCCAGGGTTGCGGCGGCAAGAGAACGGATAATCATCTGAGACTCCCTCGAGAATGTCGTGTTCGCGCGCCAAGGCAGTCCCGGTGCGCAGGCTTCCGGCCAGGCCGAAGCTTAAATCAACCTAGCATGAACGCGCACTGAACACATGCGTTCCCGAGTGGCGCAATTTTATGGCGCCAGAGCGCCGCGCCACCCCTTGACGCTTGCCAGCGGCCCTCTTACTTCCACGAGCGTTGGCAGCCGGGGGATGAGAGTGCTAACGCCCCTTTTCCCGATAGCCAGACAGATACCGGAACGATGAGCGATACCGCTCGATAACGGAGACACGGTCATGAAATTTCGTCCGCTGCACGATCGCGTGCTGGTGAAGCGCGTTGAAGAAGAAGCCAAGACCAAGGGCGGGATCATCATTCCCGACACGGCCAAGGAAAAGCCCCAGGAAGGCGAAGTCGTCGCCGTGGGCGGTGGAGCGATCAAGGAAGACGGTTCGGTCCGTCAGCTGGACGTGAAAGCGGGCGACCGCATCCTGTTCGGCAAATGGTCGGGCACCGAGGTGACGGTTGATGGTCAGGAACTCCTGATCATGAAGGAATCCGACATCCTGGGCATTCTGGCCTGAGGCCGGCGCATCCCACCCATCGTCTGAACACCTGAAAAGAGAGAACACCCTATGTCCGCGAAAGACGTGAAATTCGGCGCATCCGCCCGCGAGCGCATGCTGCGTGGCGTTGATATCCTGGCCGACGCTGTGAAAGTCACCCTCGGCCCCAAAGGCCGTAACGTGGTGATCGAGAAATCCTTCGGCGCGCCGCGCACCACCAAGGACGGCGTTACCGTCGCCAAGGAAATCGAACTGGAAGACAAGTTCGAGAACATGGGCGCCCAGATGGTCCGCGAAGTCGCTTCGCGCACCAATGACGAAGCCGGCGACGGCACCACGACCGCCACCGTGCTGGCCCAGGCCATCATCCGCGAAGGCATGAAGTCGGTGGCTGCCGGCATGAACCCGATGGACCTCAAGCGCGGCATCGACAAGGCCGTCCTGAAAGTCATCGAGACCATCAAGGGCATGGCCACCCCGATCAAGGGCTCCTCGGAAATCGCCCAGGTCGGCACGATCTCGGCCAATGGCGAATCCTCCATTGGCGACATGATCGCCCGTGCGATGGAAAAAGTCGGCAATGAAGGCGTGATCACGGTCGAGGAAGCCAAATCCCTCGAAACCGAGCTGGAAGTCGTCGAAGGCATGCAGTTCGACCGCGGCTACCTGTCGCCCTACTTCATCACCGACGCCGAAAAAATGCGCGCCGAGCTGGAAGATCCCTACATCCTCCTGTTCGAAAAGAAGCTGTCCTCGCTGCAGGCCATGCTGCCCGTGCTCGAGGCGGTGGTTCAGTCCAACCGTCCGCTGCTGATCATCTCCGAAGACGTCGAAGGCGAAGCGCTGGCCACCCTGGTGGTCAACAAGCTGCGCGGTGGCCTGAAAATCGCCGCCGTCAAGGCACCGGGCTTCGGTGATCGCCGCAAGGCCATGCTGGAGGACATCGCTGTCCTGACCGGCGGGCAGGTGATCTCCGAAGATCTCGGCATCAAGCTCGAGAACGTCACCCTGGACATGCTGGGCACCGCCAAGAAAGTGTCCATCACCAAAGATGACACCACCATCGTGGACGGCGCCGGCGAGAAAGTCGCGATCGAGGGCCGGGTCAACCAGATTCGCCGCCAGATTGAGGACACGTCCTCCGACTACGACAAGGAGAAGCTGCAAGAGCGTCTGGCCAAACTCGCCGGCGGTGTGGCCGTGATCAAGGTCGGCGGCGCGTCTGAAATCGAAGTGAAAGAGCGCAAGGACCGTGTTGACGATGCCCTGAACGCCACCCGCGCTGCGGTGGAAGAAGGCATCGTGCCGGGCGGCGGCGTGGCTCTGCTGAAAGCCTCCAAAGTCCTGGTCGGCATGACCGGCGACAATGAGGACCAGAACCAGGGCATCCAGATCATCGCCCGCGCCCTGCAGGCCCCGATCCGTCAGATCGCCGAAAACGCCGGTGTTGAAGGCTCGATCGTGGTGGGCAAGGTGATGGAGTCCAAGGACGCCAACTTTGGCTACAACGCCCAGACCGAGAAGTACGAAGACCTGGTCGCCTCGGGCGTCATCGACCCGGCCAAAGTGGTGCGCACCGCGCTGCAGGACGCCGCGTCCGTGGCCGCGCTGATGATCACCACCGAAGCGGCTGTGGCCGAAAAGCCGAAGAAAGACTCCGGCCAGTCCATGGGCGGCGGCGGCGGCATGGGCGGCATGGGCGGCATGGACTTCTAGTCCACGCTTCTCACCGACGCATTACGCGAAAGGGCGGCTGGCGACAGCCGCCCTTTTTCTATGGGGTCTGGAGTGCGGCTGAAGCCGTTCGCGGCGTATTAATCGGCGCTGCGGGTCAGAACTGGAAACAGCACCAGAGTGACATCGCGATCGTCCTGCTCACCTATGCCGATGGCGGCCATGTTATCAGGGTAGACGATCAGCGTGGGCGTGGAGACGATCTCGCGCCCTTGCGGCCCCTCGCGATAGATCACCACCTCCAGGATCAGCCTGTCCGGGCTGCACGGTGCCGGTGCATCGGGGGCGCAGGGGCGGGCGGTGACGGAGAAGTGGTGCGGGTCCTCGTCGCCGGTTGTCGGGCTGGTCACTGGTTGATCGAACGGTGCCAGCAGCCGACCCTGTGCAATGGTGAAATTGCCGACCTCAATAAAATAGTCCAGCCGCAGGTCCTCAGCGCTCGCGCTCGGCGCAAAGACAAGGGCCATGGCACCTGTCGCGGCGGCTGCGCCGCCGCCGATTAAGCCAATGATCCAGCGAACTCGCCGCATCATCATCTCCTTCAGGTTCGCAAGCCGGACCGGCCAGCCACGCCGCCGGTCCGGCACATAGCCGACGATCAGCGACCGGATGACGGCCCCGCTGGAGATGCCTTCCTCGCGGCATCGCGCGAGAAACTCCTCCTTCAGCTGGTCGGGCAGGCGCACGTCCAGCTTCGCGTTGGCTTTCAGTTTCTTGGTCCGGTCGCGTGTCATGGCGGCTCCCAGCTTGAAGGCTCCATCGTCAGCCAAGCTAGCAAATGCGTGTCATGACAGGCAGAAAATCCGTGTCCGACACGTGCATTTTCTTCGCGGCAAGGTTCTGCGTGGTGCCTCGCCGTGCGGTTTGACCGGCACGCCGGGCCCAAAAGTCTGACAGAGGCGTTCAGCCCCCCGCCGCCAGCGACTCGCCAATAGCCCGCGCCACCGCCTCCGGTTCCAGCAGGTCGGATTTCGAGACCGGCCCGATCAGACTGAGAACTTGCGATGACGCACTCACGCCCTCGGGCGCGGCGGTGATCAGGAGGACAGGTCCGCGCCAGCCGCTGGCCTCGATCAGGGGCAGGGTCTCTGAAAAGCATATCCAGGGCGGCACGCGGCGGTCGAGTATGACCAGATCGGCTTGCGGCGCGTCAGCGAAAGCCTCCACGCGGGTGAAGTGCGCCAGCGTGTGGTCCGATCCGGAATGCTCAAGCAGGCTGCGCAGGATCAGCGCCTCCACCGGATCGTCATCGATGAGCGCGATGCGCGCCACTACGCCGCCGCCCCGTTCAGCCGGGCGTTCAGGGCGTTGACCAGGGCTTGCCCGTCCACCGGCTTGGCGAAGAAGCGATCGGCCCCCAGCCCGTCGAGGCGCTCGCGCGTGTCCTTGGTGACGTCGGCGGTGAGGATGAAGACTGGCAAATCGGCCGGCCCGGTCTCCCCGGCCCGGATGCGGCGCAGCGCTTCATCCCCGCTCATCCCCGGCATGTGCAGGTCCATGAGGACGGCGTCGACGGTCCCCGATCGCAAATGGTCCAGCGCGTCCGAGGCGCAGCCTGTCTGGGTGACCTGGAAGCCGGCCTGGCTGAGCATGCCCACGGCCACATCGCGGTTCACCGAATGGTCCTCCACCACAAGCACATTGCGTGCGGGGCCCGGCGGCGCAGGGATCGCCGCGGTTTCGCGAGGGTCATGCGCGAAGGCCGCCAGGGGCGCAGGCTGCTCGACCCAAAACAGGGCACCGTGACCGGGTTCAGAGTCAACGCCGATGCGCCCGCCGGCCAACTCGGTCAGTTCGCGTGCAATCGCCAGACCCAGCCCGGCGCCGCCATGATCCCGGCTCGCGCTCATATCAGCCTCGCTGAAGCGCTCGAACACGCGGCCCTGGAACGCCAGGTCCAGGCCCGGCCCTGTGTCTTCGACTTCAAGGCGCAACCAGCCCTGCGGCAGCGCGCGCGCCCGTACGCGCACACCGCCCTGCTCGCTGAATTTCACGGCGTTCGAGACGAGATTGATCAAAACCTGCGCGAAGCGCTGGGGGTCGATCAGAACCGGGCCCTCCAGCGCCGCATCAATCTCGACGGTGATGGTCAGACCCTTGGCCGCAGCGCCCGCCGCCCCCGCCTGCAACGCCTCGTGCACCACGTCCGCCAGACGCACCGGCTGCGGGAACAAGGTCAGCTTGCCCGCTTCGATGCGCGCGATGTCCAGGACATCCTCGATCACCGCCTGAAGCGCGCGGCCCGAGGCCCGGATCGTGTCCGCATAGCTGCGCTGGCGCGGGTCCAGAGGGGTCATTTCCAGCAATTGCGCCATGCCGATCATCCCGTTGAGGGGCGTGCGGATCTCATGGCTCATATTGGCGAGGAATTCGGACTTGGCCTGGTTGGCCCGGTCTGCATCGATCAGCGCCGCCTGCAATTCAGTCTTCATGCCCTTGATCTTGAGGATCAGGGCATCGCCGAACAGCACCGCAGGCGTGCCAACGGCCACTGACACGATAACGCCGATCACCGCGATGGTCGCAATCAGCCCCTGAGTGCCGGCCGGCTCGAACAGATCGCGCAACAAGAAGCCCAGCAGGACGGACAGAATCAGACTGGCTGCGACGATGATGATGATCAGGACCGTATTGGATGCCAGTGAGCTGGCCTGCTCGGTTTTGTCCAGCACACGGTTCAGCCAGGCCGGGCCCGGCGGCGCGGCTCTGCCGGCTTCGGCCCCGATTTCGGTCTTGTCCATGCTCGCTCCCCATTTGGTGGCGCAGAATTGAAGCGACCGGGGCTGACGTCAAGCATCTCGGCCTCAACCAGTCCTTTCCAGCGGAGTTTGAAGCGGATCGAGCCCTACGCTGCGTCTCCCGTCAGCCGGGCACGCAGGGCGTTGACCAGGGCCTCCCCGTCGACAGGCTTGGCGAAAAAGCGATCGGCACCCAGCTCGTCCAGCCGCTCGCGCGTATCCTTCGTCACGTCTGCGGTGACGATGAAGACCGGCAAATCGGCCGGTCCGGCCTCCCCGGCGCGGATGCGGCGCAGCGCCTCGTCGCCGCCCATGCCGGGCATGTGCAGGTCAAGAAGCATGGCGTCCACGCCGCCTTCGCGCAAATAATCGAGGGCTTTGGCGGCACACTCAGCCTCGCAGACGACAAATCCGGCCTCATGGAGCATGCCGGCCGCCACCGCGCGATTGACCGGATTGTCTTCAACCACCAGAACGCGCCGCGCCGGACCCGGCGGGGGCGGGGTGGGGGATTCAGCGTGCGAAGGCTGTACCGGGCCGCAGGGCGGCGCGGGCTGCTCCACCCAGAACAGGGCGCCCTGTCCGGGCTCGGAGTCCACGCCGATGCGGCCACCGGCCAGTTCGGTCAGTTCGCGGGCGATGGCCAGGCCCAGCCCGGCACCGCCATGGGCGCGGCTGGGGCTCATATCGGCCTGACTGAACCGCTCGAACACCCGCACCTGAAGGGCGCGGTCCAGCCCCGGCCCGGTGTCCTGCACCTCCAGCCGGATCCAGTCGCCGGGAAGGGACCGGACGCGCACGGTCACCTGGCCATGCTGGGTGAATTTAACCGCATTGGAGATCAGATTGGTCAGCACCTGGGCCAACCGCTGGGAGTCCACCTTCACCGGCGTCTCCAGCGCCGGATCAATCTCCGTGATGATGTCCAGCCCCTTGCGCACGGCCTGACCGCCGATCGCTGCCAGCGCCTGGGTAACGATATCGCCAGCCAATGCCGGTTTGGGTGACAGGGTCAGCTTGCCGGCCTCGATGCGCGAAATGTCCAGCACGTCCTCGATCACCGCCTGCAGCGCGCGGCCGGACGACCGGATCGTCTCCACATAACTGCGCTGGCGGGCGTCCAGAGCGGTCAGCTCCATCAGCTGGGCCATGCCCAGCACGCCGTTGAGGGGGGTGCGGATCTCATGGCTCATATTAGCCAGGAATTGCGTTTTGGCGGCGCTGGCACTCTCGGCGGCGTCGAGCAGTTCCTTCAGCCGTAGTTCGGCGGCCTTGCGCTCGGTCAGGTCCTGGGTGATGCCCACAATGCGCAAGGGCTTGCCCGACGCATCGCGCCCGACCACGCCGACATGGGCGTAAATCCAGACAGGGGAGCCGTCGGGCTTCACGATGCGGTGTTCGGAATTGACCTCCTCCAATTCGCCTGCGACCAGGCGGCGCAAAAGTCCGGCCGCCAGCTCCACATCGTCGGGATGGGTAAAGGTATAGGCCTCGGCCGCTGTCATCGGAATGTCGGCCAGTTGTGGCCTGCCCATCAGCTCGGCCAGCGTGGCGTCCATGCTGACCAGGCCCGTTTCGCCATCCTGCTCCCAGACACCCAGCCTGCCCGACTTGAGTGCGATCTGGGCGCGGACGCCCAGGCGGCGGGCCTCGGCCTCGGCGGCCCGCTCGGCAGTAATGTCGATCAGCGACCCGGCCATGCGCACGACGCGGCCCGTTTCATCGCGGATTGCGCTTCCCATTGACCGCACATGAACATAGCCGCCGCGCGCATCGTGAAAGCGCATGTCTTGACGATAGGGCTCGCCGTTCACCAGATGACGCTGCGTCGCTGCCTCGATGCGTGGGCGGTCCTCCGGATGCAGCAGCTCAAGAAAGTCGTCTGTGGGGCCCACCCATTCGCCCGGCGGGCCACCAATCAACTCGTTGAAGCGTGGAGAGAGATAAACTTCTCTGCGCACGATATCATTGTCCCAGATCGCCATCAGGGATCCGGAGACCGCCAGCTGATAGCGTGTGTTTGCCTGCTTCAAGGCTTCCTGCGCCTTGAACAGGTAGGTTACATCATGAACCTGACACACAACGTGTACGCGGCCATCAAGGGTGACGGGTGCCGCATTGATTGACAGATGACGGCGTTCCCCCTTCGCGTTTTCGATGGCGTGACGGACCCCGCGCACTGTGCGCCCTGTGCGCATCACCTGAACAAACGGCAGTTCATCATTGGGAAATTCGCCACCCTCATCGGTGACGATCGCCCACTCACGGGAGTTGAATTTGCGGCGTGCTATGTCGTCATGGGTGACGCCCAGCACATGCTCGGCTTCAGTGTTGGCAAACACAATCTGCCCGCTGTCATCAAGCACGGTCAGGGCACCGGCGCTGGTTGCAATAATGGCCTGAAGATAATCCCGCTCTGCCTTCAGCTCGCGCTCCGCGCGCTCAAGATCGCTGACATCGCGAGCGACCAGAATGTATTGATGCGCGGTGCCCGGGCTCGCCGCCGGCTTCAGGGCGGCGGACATTTCGAACCAGCGCAAGCCCTCGAGCGTTTCAAGCTCGTAGCGGTAGCCGGATGCGAAGCCTTTCTTATCCACCTCGGCCATGATCGCGCGGCCCATTGCGGCAATGTCGGGCGGCAGCATGTCTTCAAGCAGGCTGCCGACCAGCTGGTCCTGCTGTGCCGTGAGCTTTCCCGGATCGTTGACATGGGCCGCAGTGAACCGGCCGTCATGGTCGACCTCAAGCACGATGTCCGGCATGGCGTTCAGCGTCGCCTGCAGCCGGTTGCGCGCGTTGATCGCGGCCTGTTCCTGGATTTTGCGTTCGGTGATGTCGGTATGGACCGCGACGAACCCGTGCATGGCGCCGTCCGGGCCGTAGGTGGGCTGCACGTCGATATCCAGCCAGTAGCGTTCGCCCTCCCGGCTCTCGCACAGCATGTCGACGCGCACCCGCCGGCCCGCCTCCATCTCCCGGCGCAATATCGGGCCGACTTCGGGGTCCGTGTCATCGCAACGCAGGAATTGCCCCGGGTTGCGTCCGCGCACCACGTCAAGCGCATAGCCTGTGCGTATTTCCCATGCCCGATTGACCCATAGAATGGTGCGATCCAGCCCCATCACCACCAGCATGTGACTGGCGCTCTGGACCAAAGTGGTCAGCCTGAGCATCAGGTCGCTTCTTGAAATTGCCTCGGCCATCGCTCCCCGCCAGGTCTGTCATGAATGAAGATATAACCGCAGCCGCGTCCTCTGTGATACCCCGGGCTTGCACTCTTCCGTCACAGGCCACGCCGGTCTATATCCTGTGCGAACGACCCTGACCCCCGACTGTTGTTGAAAGGTGAACCCATGGCCGCTCTGATCGCTCTTGGTCTCTGCTTTGGCGTGTTTGCGATTTTGAACCTGATCGACAACAAGCGCCTCGACTAGCGCGCGCATCCGCTGACGCGGGGGCTGCATTGACCGAAAACCTCCTCCTGATCCTGATGGTCACCATCGGGATCGTGCTGCTGCTCGTGGGCGGCGACGTGCTGGTGCGCGGTGCCACGGCGATGGCGCGCAAGATGGGCGTGCCGCCGCTGATAGTCGGCCTCACCGTCGTGGCCTTCGGCACCAGCGCGCCGGAAATGGTGGTTTCGGTGGCCGCGGCCATCCAGGGCGCGCCGGGCCTCGCCTACGGCATTATCGTCGGCTCCAATATCGCCAATATCCTGCTGGTCCTTGGCGTGGCAGCCCTGTTTGCGCCGCTGGTGACCCGCGCGCCCGGCGTGCGCACCAACACCGCGATCGCTGTTGTCCTGACCGCCGTATTCATCGCCCTGGGCCTGAACGGCGAGTTCGGCCTGCGCGAAGGCTGGGTGCTGATCGGAGCGATTATCCTCTACGTGCTCTGGCTCGCCTGGTCAGCGACGCGGCCCAAGGCGGCGGACGACCCGCTCCTGTCCGAGATGACCGACGTCGACAACATGGACGGCCTGCCGCGCACGGCCCTCATGATCACGGTCTTCCTGATCGTGGGCCTGGTCCTGTTGCCGCTGGGCGCCCACTTCGTGGTGTCCAACGGGTCGGTATTCGCCCGCCAGCTGGGCATCAGCGAAGCCGTTATCGGCCTGACCCTGCTGGCCGTGGGCACCAGCCTGCCCGAGCTTGCCACCGCCATCGTCGCCGCCGTGCGCAAGCAGGCCGCCATGGCATTCGGCAACATTATCGGCTCCAACATCTTCAACATCGCTGCCGTGGGCGGGCTGACAGCCGTGTCGGCACATTTGGCGGGCGCGTCGGTCACGGTGGACGCGATCTTCCTGCGCTTTGATTTCTGGGTGATGGCGGCGGCCATGCTGGCTGGCGCGGTCTTTGTGTTCACCCAGCGGCCGATCGGACGCGTCGCCGGCATCGTGCTGTCGGGCGGTTACGCCGCCTATCTTGCGGCGCTGGTCTACATCCATCTGGGCTGAGGCCGGATCAGCCTTCCTCGCGGAATGCCTCCAGAGGGGCGGGCGCGCTGGTATTGGCGATCAGCGCCTGGCGGCGGTAGAAGCGCGTCAGCCCTGCCGCGCCCATGCGTGAGGGGCCGAGCCCCGATTGCCGGAAGCTCTGCTTTTCCGCCTCGTAAAACAGTGCCGTCAGCGCCGCGTCATTGAGTGACACCGCGCCGGCTTCCAGCCGCCGGGCGATGGCTTCGGCCTCGTCAAGGTCGCCGGCGAACACCGCCGCCGACAGGCCGTAGACCGTGTCATTGGCCAGCGCGACCGCCTCATCCACATCCTCAAATGCCATCACAGGAAGGACCGGACCGAAGGTTTCTTCCGTCATCACTGCCATGGTGTGATCCACGTTCGACATCACCGTGGGCCGGATCCACAGACCCCCGCCATGGCGCTCCACCTTGCCGCCGGTGTGCACGCGCGCGCCTTTGGATTTCGCGTCCCTGATCTGTCCGGCGATCAGATCGGCCTGTTTTTCAAAGATGATGGGACCGATCTCGCCCTGGGTGATGTCCGGCCAGTTCAGGCGCACCTGGCCCGCCGCCTCTACCAGCCGCTCCAGGAAAGCGTCATGGATCGCCCGGTCCACATAGATGCGCTCGATGGACTGGCAGGCCTGGCCGGTGGACAGGACCGAGCCGCGCAAGGCCGCACGCACAGCCAGCTCCAGATCGGCGCTGCGCGTGATGATCAGCGGGTCCTTGCCGCCGAGCTCCAGGAAGGCCGGGATCAGGCGCTGCGCGCAGGCCGCAGCGACCTTGCGGCCCGTGGGGACCGAGCCGGTGAAGCAGATGAGATCACTCACCGCGATCACCTGCTGGCCGGTGTCGCCAGCGCCCGGCGCGAAGGCGATGAGATCAGATAGGCCGGCCTCTGCAATGCTCGCCGCCACCGGTTCGGCAAAGCGCGGCGTCACTTCGGACGGCTTGATCAGCACAGCGCAGCCCGCCGCCAGCGCGGGAATGGCGTCGATCAGCGACAGGGTGAGCGGGAAATTCCACGGGCTGATCACGCCCACCAGCGGGTAGGGGATGAACTGGCCTGAATGTTTCAGCGCCGGATTGCTGCGCCCCGGGATCCAGCCGGCTTGGGGAGCCAGGGCCGGCGCGCTCGCTGCCCAGCCGCGGATTGATGCGCACGCGCCCTGGACCTCCATGCGCGCCACCCGGCGCCGGCCGGTATCAGTCTCCAGCGCGGCCGCGATGGCGTCGATATCGCGGGCCATGATATCCGCCCAGCTCACGAGCCGCTCCAGCCGCGCGTCGAGCGGCATGGCCGCCCAGCCGCCTTGCGCCGCGCGCAGGCGCGCGGCCGTGGCCTGGAGTTCAGCTTCGCCGGGCGGCGTAAAGCGGTAATCGGCCTTGCCGGTGCGCGGATTGCGCACGGAGATCGTTCGGGTCATGGCTTGCCGTCCAGTCTCAGGGCGCCGGGATTGATGATGTTGTGCGGGTCCAGCTCGGTCTTGATCGCGCGCAGCAGCGCAAGCGCCGGCGCTGACCGCGTGCGCGCCAGCGGATAGGTGCGCCCGATCTGGAAATGCGCTGCGCCATAGCGGGTGAAGATATCCACAACTGCCGTGCGCGCCTCTGCCACCAGCGCGGTCGCCGCCGGATCGGCGGGCCGGGGCTTGAGGGTCTTGAGATAGCCCGCTTCCACATGCGCGCGGTGCAGATCGAACAATTCATCGGGCCACAGGAAGACCGGCTCCACCAGAAAGCCGGTGGTGGAGAGCGTGGTCACCAGAAAGCCGGTTGTCACGCCATGATTGTCAAAGCGCGTTTTCAGGCTGGCGAACAGTGCCTCGATTTCGGCCCAGCAGGCCGGGCCGTCATCCATGGCGACAATGCCATGAACCGGAACCCAGCGCTCGGCACTCGGCCCGATCATGTTGTTGAGCGGGGTAAAGGGATTGGCGCGGATCACCTTGGGGATAGTCGGCTCCACGCCGCGCCCGCCCGCCCGCTCGGCGAGCTGTGTCAGCTGGCGCAGGGCGTCATCGGCACCGGTTTTGGAATGGCTCTCTGTGACCACATGCAGATTGAAGTCGGCCTCACCGAGGAATGACCGCCCGGCCAGCGCCATTTTCGCGCCCTCGGTGAGGCCCTTCATCAAACTCTTCTGGCCGGTGACCACCTTGCCCAGGGTTTTGGCGTCGCTCATCAGCGAGGCGCGCTTCATGCGCACGGCGGTCAGGCCCGGATCAAACGCGAACAGCTCGCACGCCAGTCCGGTGCGGCCCATGGAGGCCATGGCCGCCGCGCAGGCCTCGCGGGACGCGAACGAGAAACTCGCCCAGCGCTCATGGGCCGGGGCGGGGATCAGACGAAGCGTGATCTCGGTCTTCACCCCCAGCGCCCCGGCATCGCCGCAGAACAGGCCGGTCAGGTCCGGGCCATAGTGACGGAAGAAGGGGCGGGCGGGGCCGGTGCCGGTCTCGCCCGAAGCGCTGCCTGTGCGCAGGATCACATCCTGTGGAAGGGCGACGGAGACGGACAGCACACTGTCGGCCGTCGGGCCATGGACCCCGGCACCAAAGAAGGCGTTGTTCTGCGACACGCCCCCGCCAACGGTGGAGGAAGTCCCCGAGAGCGGCCCCCAGAACGGGGTGCGCAGGCCGGTGGGTGCGAGCGCCTCGTTCAGTGTCTTCCAGGTGCACCCGGCCTCCACGCGCACATACATGCCCGCTTCGCTGATCTCGAGCACCCGGTTCATGCGCGTGGTGTCCACAGACACGCCCCCGGGACGGTCAGGCAGATACCCCGCCGTGTAGGACATGCCCCCGCCGCGCGGATAGACCGCGGCTCCGGCGTCAGCGCAGGCGCGCACGACGGCCGCGCACTCGGCCTCGCTGGCCGGGCTTGCGACCAGATCCACCCGCGCGCCCTCACGCCAGACATCCTGGGAAAACAGGATTCGGGCGGCGTCACCGGCCTGCACGTGATCGGCACCGATGATCCCGGACAGGGTGGTGGCAAGAGTTTCGATCGTGGCCGCTTCAGCGGATTGGTTCATGGTGGTCATGCTCCCTCAGACCGGCTGCAGCACGCCAAGCGCGGCGGCACCGAGCACCGCTGCCCAGATCACAAACACCCAGATTCGGGCTTTCGACAGGCTGGCGCGGACGATGGTTTCAGCCTCGCTATCGCCCTGGCCCGCCGCGATCCGGCCGAAGGCCGCACCGAAAGGCGACAGCACACGCCGCACCATCAGTCCGGCAAACACCGCCAGCGCCAGCAGCACCAGCTTGCCTGCAATGAACAGGGGCAGGACGATCACGCCGGCAAGTCCCGCTGCGCCCGCACCGGCAAAACCGATCAGCGCCACAATCCGGATCGCCATGTCGACGCGCTGGCCCAGCCCGTCCGGCCCGGCTTTGAGATGCACCATCCACGCCGCCACGGCCCAGACCAGCGCCAGCGCAAACGCCGGCGCGATCCAGACCGGACCGGCCGGCAGCCAGCCTTCATACACCGCCAGCGCAAAGCCTGTGGGGAAGGCGAATATCAGCGCCATGCGCGGGGCCATATCCACATGCATCAATATGGTGGCAGCTGCGGCCCGGCCTGCCGGCGCGCGTGCCGGATCGGCCACCAGACGGCTGGCGACAAACGCGCCCAGATCACCACCCAGCCAATAGACCAGAACCAGAATATGGATGAGTTCCAGGAGCGCCATCGCCCGCCTTCCGCTCGCTTTACCCCTTGATAAGCCGGCAGGACCAGCTTCAAATGGTATAGTTATATATCTTTTGTGCGGAGGGGAAGATCATGCGGGCTGCGCGGGCCTCAGCTCATTTCGGCTTCGCTCCAGTCATCGTCGGCGGCGTCCTTGCGCACCAGACGCATGTGGTAGCGGAAGCGTTCAGGCCGGTAATAGGCGATGATATGCTGTACCGCGCGCCCGTCCGCGCCGCGCATGATGCGCTTGATCTTCAACAGCGGCGAGCCCGGCGAGATGCGCAGCGCCGACGCGATCAGCGGCTCGGCGGCCACCGCCGTGATGGTCTGGTCGGCCTCCACCGTTTCGGCGCCCGCCCGGCGCAGCAATTCCTGCATGGGTTGGGTCTTCAGGTCTTCCTGGCTGTAGCGCGCCGCAATCTCCCACGGCACATGGGTGACCAGATAGGAAAACGTGTCGCCTTCCAGCGAGCGCAGGCGCACCGCCCGCTGAAGCTTGCAACCGGGGTCCAGCGTCATTTCCAGCGCCAGCTCCTCGCTGGCGCGTACCGCTTCCGCCTCCAGAAGCTGGACCTGGGTCTCCAGCCCCATGCGTTTGAGGGCGTCGAACAGCGTGTCGAACCGTCCTTCCACCACCGGTGCGGACGCGTTGTGGGTGACCACTGTGCCGCGCCCGCGATGGCGGGTGACGAAGCCGTGGGCGGCCAGCTCATTCATGGCGCGCTTGACGGTTATGCGCGAGACATTGAACAGGCGCGTCAGCTCCTGCTCGCCCGGCAGGATCGCGCCTGCGGGGAATCCGCCCTCGCGAATCCGGTCGCGCAACACCAGGAAGATCTGGTGATACAGCGGTGTGGGCAGGGTCTCGTCGATCAGGTCGGGCGCCAGGCGAGTCGCGGCGCTGCCGTCCAGCCGGGAAGTCGGGCTCATGTCTGGCCTGCCGATGTCCGTGACGGAGTGTTCATGTCCGGACTATGTCTTGGGTTCGCCGTCAACTGCAAGGAGCCAGTGTCATGACGCAAGCCGCCCCCGCCTATACGGCGCTCGCCCTGCAGTCTCTGTGCGAGACGGTGAATGCCTGCCCCGACGCGGACAGTGCGCGCGCGCGCATGCTGGCCTCCATCGCGCGCATCCGCGCCGAGATTGCAGGGTCCGTCGCCTTTATCGGCCCGGACGTGCGCCTGGTCGTGCTGCCCGAGTATGCGCTCACCGGTTTTCCCATGCGCGAAACCGCTGCCGAATGGCGCGCCAAGGCGTCGATCAGCGCAGACGGGCCGGAGTTCGGCGCCATGGCCGCCATCGCGGCCGATTTCAACATCTTCCTGGCCTGGAACGGCTACGAGACCGACCCGCACTTCCCCGACCTCTACTTCCAGGCCTGCGTGGTGATCGATCCGTCCGGCGCGCAGGTGCTGCGCTATCGCCGCCTCATCTCCATGTATGCGCCCAGCCCCTATGACGTGCTCGACGCCTATCTTGACGCCTATGGCGAGGATGCGCTGTTTCCCGTCGCCGATACCGCCATCGGCCGGTTGGCGGCGATTGCGTCCGAAGAGATTCTTCACCCCGAGATCGCCCGCCTGCACGCAGTGCGCGGCGCGGAGGTGTTCGTGCATTCATCGTCTGAAGTGTCGAGCCCCCAGGCCACGCCCAAGAATATCGCCAAGCAGGCGCGCGCCATTGAAAACCTCGCCTATGTGGTGTCGGCCAATACCGGGGGCATGACCGGTACGCCCATCCCCCAGGCCAGCGCCGACCGGGGCTCCAAGATCGTCGATCCGCGCGGCCTGATCATCGCCGAAGCCGCGTCTGGCCCGTCCATGTGCGCCTATGGCGAGGTCGATGTGGGGCTGGTACGCCGCCTGCGGCGCAAGGTGTCCATGGGCAATCTCCTGGCCCGTCAGCCCATGGAGCTTTGGGCGCGTGCCTATGCCGGCGCTCGCGTCCATCCGCCCGAAACGCTGATGGCGGACGGCGCGGTCACCACGCCTGCCAAGGATTTCTACCGCGCCCGTCAGGCCGGGGTGATCGAGGCCCTGGCCAGGCGCGGCGTGATCTGACGCCCCCTGTTCAGGGGAGGGCGCGCGCTGCGCCCGCCGCCTAACCTCCCGTTCGGTGAAGCCGGACCGGCCTTGATGACCGGCCGGCACCAGAATGGGGATATTTTCGATGAAACAGTATCTTGCCGCCGCAGGTGCGGCGATTGTCCTGGCCGGTGCAGCATCGGCCCAGGAGGGCCAGGTCATGCGCATGGGCGATACGGCCATGAGCTGTCAGCAGATTGTCGTGGCCGCCACCGAGCAGACCGATATTCTCGGCGGTTCGCCCGAGGGCGGACTTCTGGGCAGTGAATACGCTGTCGGCGCGGCCACCGCGCTGGTCCAGCAAGGCGCGTTGATGTCCGGCGCGGGCCGGGCCATCCCGGGCCTGGGTGCCGTGGGCGGCATGATGGGCCGCGCTGCCCAGCGCCAGCGCGAACAGGAAGAGGCGCGCCGGGCCATCGCAGAGAAGCGCTGGTATTTCCTCAACGGCCTGTATGGCGGGCGCGATTGCGACACGGTGTTGCGCCGGGAAGCCGAAGCCGCGGCCGCAGCCGCTGCGGCACCCGCCGCAGCACCTGTTGACCAGCCCGCAGACGAGCCGGCCCCGCAGGGCGACGGCCGCTAGACGCGCGCGGTTTCGCCGTCAGCTCCGCCCGGCCCGGATTATTCCGGGAAGGGCGGGGCCTGGCGCGGTTTGGGTGCGGCGAAGGCTTTGTCCTCGCGCCTGGCCGGATAGATCAGCGAGAGCGTGGAGCCCAGCGTGTAGTAAGAGCGCAGGAAGCGGAATCCCATGTAAAGCGGCAGGATCAGGATGAGATCAAAGCGCCGCCACAGGATCAGCACGGTCAGCGCCAGCACAAACGGCATGCCCAGCACCACCGCCACCACGGTGGCGAAGTGGGGGTGGCCATACACGCCGCCAAACAGCAGGAACACGATCACGCCATAGATCAGCAGCGGCGTCATCATGGCCCGCCGCGCCCCGTTGAGCAGGGTGAAAGGCAGCACCACGCAGCCGATGATGGACCCGTTGGCAAACAGCGCCCGGCGGTTATGGGCGGTGACGTGATAGAGCGAGCGGAACCAGCGCGTGCGCTGCTCGCGCAGGAAGGCCAGCGTGTCGGGCGTCTCGGTATAGAATTTCGCGCGCGGGTCCGACACCATCCGCCAGCCCAGGCTGGTCATGGCCAGCGTGATGTCGGTGTCCTCGCCATTCATGCCTTCAGTGAAGCCGCCTGCCTCGTCCAGCGCGGCCTTGCGGTAGATCACGAACATGCCCGGCAGGCCGAAAATGCCGCCAAACGCGCCAAAGCTCACCTGCACAAACCCGTGGCGCAGCAAGACTTCAATGGCGCGCACCTTGGACAAAAGGCCTTCGCCTTCGTGGGGCAAAGGCAGTCCGCCCACGCCGCCGACCTTGGCGTTGGCGAAATGGCGCATGGCAATGCGGATGGCGTCCGGCCCGATGGTGGTGTCGGCGTCGATGCGCACGACAAATTCGTCCCCGATCATGTCCAGACCGCGATTGAGCGCCTTGGCCTTGCCCGGAATCTGGCTGGCATCCACGGTCCAGCCGGACAGATGCGTGCACTCACCCAGCGTGGTTTCGGCCAGGCGGGCCGTGGCGTCGCTGGAGCAATTCTCCATCACCACAACGCGCACCGGCCCGTCATAGCGCGCCGCGGCAGCATCCACCGCGCGCAGGGTTTCATGGATCTGGTGGGCTTCGTTGTGGGCAGGCACCAGCACGGTGACCGGCGGGGAGAAGGCGCGCCGGCGCGAGACCATGTTGCGGATCCAGCCAATGGCGGCTAGCTGGCCTGTCATCAGCTGCTGGGCCAGGAACACGCCCGGCCCCATCCCGCCCAGAATGGCGATGGAGCGCAGATAGCCCGCCTCGTCGCCATAGACTGTCGCCACGATGATGGCGATCACCGCGGCGATGGCCGCTGCGATGAACAGGATGGCGTACTCATGCACCTTGCCGGTGCGCAGATTGGCGACGCCAGAATCCACCGGCAGCCGCGCATTGGAGATCAGCGTGTGGGGAAAGATCACCAGCCCCGCCATGCCGGTCAGGAATTGCTGGAAATGGATCGGCCAGACCGCATCGGCGAAGCGCCAGCTCAGCCATGCCCCGCCATCGATGATGGCACAGGCCAGGGCGAACTTGGCCAGAAACAGCACGGCCAGCCGGCCCCGCGTCAGCACCGAGCCGTAGGCGAACAGGGCGTAGGTGAGGAAAAACGACACGATGAAGCTGCGCACCGGCAGCATGGAATTGACCCGGTCGGCGCTGAAAATCACGAAATCGCGCGGGATCGGCACGTCGAGCAAGCCGGTGCGCGCCAGTTCCGGCAGCGCCAGCACAATGACAGAGATGAACGCGAAGGCGATCAGGGCCGTGTCCTGCACCCCGCGCGGGCGGGCGACCGATACCGCCCTGGGTGCCGAGTCCACCGAACGGAAGAAATCTGCCGACCGTCCCGCGCTGTCCAGCCGGGCTGCGTCCGGCTTGCTTTTTGCGCCCGGCCGGACCTTCGGGTCCGCCGTCTGGGGACGCGTCTGCGTCCGGATGCCCTCTTCCATATGCGTCCCCTGGCCTCGAAATCGCCTGATGCGCGCCCCTCAAGACCCGCAATCGCACCCCATGGCTCTATCTTAACGCCCGATTAACCGGCAAAATAAAGGCCAAAACCGACATCGGCCAAACTAGGGCCGATCAAGATCGAGGGGGATTGCATGCGCATCACGTTCGCCGCTGCAGGGCTGGCGCTCATGACCGGAGCTGCCGCTGACGCCCAGGATGGGCGGTTCGAATTCAACTCCGACACCATGATCGCGCGCGATGACCCGTTCTCGCCCGATGATGAGCTGGCCACGGGTCCCGGCGGCCAGCCGTTTGGCCTCGCCACCGGGTTTGATTCCAATAACTGGGCCCGGTGGGTGCAGCCTTTGTCCGGCCGCCAGGTGCTGCGTTTTGAACAGCAGGTGCGCGTGCGCAGCTATTCTGATCGCGACGGGCTGGATTCCATCCTGCTCACCCCGCGCATCCAGTACTGGAACACCACGCAGGACAACACAGTCCAGTTTCGCATCTCTGCCGCCTACAGCCATTTGACGCGCGACGGCTCGACCCAGTGGACCCGGCCCGAGGCCGAGGCCCAGCTGCGCTGGCGTCCGCGCGGAGACCGCACGCTGGAGACGGTCGGGCGGCTGCGGATCAACGCCTATGATTTCCGTGGCGCAGCCCTGCAGGGGCTGAGCTCCACGCGCGCACGCGCCGGGGTCGAACAGTTCGTGCGCGCTGCGGACGAGGCTTGGGAGGTGCGCCTGTCGGCCTTCCGCGAAACCGCGGATGCTGACCGGGACGCCTTCTCCTTCGACGAGACGCGTCTGGGCGCGGACGTGAGCTGGCGCGCCGGGACCCGCACCACGCTGGGCCTCGCCGCCGACTATCGTGATCGCGACTACAAGGACGCCTTCTCGCTCGCGGTTCCGCTGGAGCGCTCCGATCGGCGCCTGCTGGCCGAGGCGCGTGTGGAGCATCGCTTGGGCGAGCGCGCCACCGCCTTCGTCGCCGTCGGCCATCTGGACAATCAGTCCAATATCGCCTCGCGCGACTATGGCGGCGCGGTGTGGCGGCTGGGTGTGCGCTTCCGGTTCTAGGGGCGGCAGCTGCGCCCGGATGGAACCCGATGCCACATTCGCGCCTTGAACATGCCGCCTCGAAGTCTGATTGCAGACCTTTCCAAGCCGTAATGGCGGTCCACCTCTGACGTGGTGAACAGATGACTAACGCCCTGGGGCGGGGCGACAGAGCGATTGCTCAAAAGGGGCTGACGATGAAATCGACCAAAGAAGACAAGCGGCGCTTTCCCTGGTTCTCGGCATCGCTGGGTATCATTGCCCTGGCGAGCGTGGCGACCCTTTTCGTGTCCGGCCAGCTCAATGCCGGGCAGGGTGATTTCGGCCTGTTCGTGACCCGCACCGCCGAGCGCCTGACCAATGCCCAGGCCGTGATCGGGGTGGAAGGCCGCCACCGCATCCGCTTTGAGGACGCCGGTGCCCAGACAGGGGTCGTGGTCTCCGGATTTCCGTCTTTCGCCGCCGTGACCCTGCCGCTTGTGCGCGACCAGGCGCCGCGCGCCGTCCGCCTGGTGCTGACCGGCGAACAGGATGTCGGTCCCGAGACCGTGACCGCCCTGCAGGTCACGGTGAATGGCAAGCGCGTGATGGAGCGCCGCCTCACGCCAGGCCGGCGCACCTTCAACTGGGTGTTTGATCTGACCGAAGATATGGCGGGCGCTTCGGAAGCGCGCGTCGCCTTCCAGCTCAGCGGCGACCTGCCCCAGGATTTGTGCCACAACGAACGCTCCATGGGTGCCATGGTGGCGTTCACCGCCCAATCCGGTGTCGAGGTGGACCTGGACGGTCCCCTGACCTCGGTACGTGACGTGATGGCGTTGACGCCGCGCGTTGTGACGATCGGGCTGGAGGAGGGCGATTCCTGGTTCGAACTGGCGGTGCGTCTGGGCGCGCGCCTGGCCCGCAATGGCTATCAGATCGAGATGGTCGATCTCTCTACCGCCGCCGAGATGGTTCAGCCCGGCACGCGCGGTCTGATCCTGGCAGCCTCGCCCGAAGCGCTGCGCCGTGCCGGCTTCACGCCGGTGCGTGAGCGCGCCCCGGCCGGGGCGGGCCTCTATCGCCGCGCCGGTGCCACGCTGGTGGCCCTGATGGATGCCGAACGCTTCGAGACAGTGAACTTCCTGACCAGCGAGATGGCGTCCATCGCGCGGTCTGACGTCATCGATGCGGTCCTGTTCGAGGATCTGGCACCCGACGCGGCCATGACCCCGCTATCGGCTTTCGGTGCGGACAATTCGGTGCAGAACATCTCCAACAGCCGCACCTGGCGGATGGAATATGCCCTCTCGGATCTGCCGGGCGGACGCCTGCCCGAAGCGGTGGCGCTGGACCTGCGCCTGTCTGAGGGCCCGGATGGCTTCACCAATCTGGTGCACACCGTCCTCAACGGCGAAATGATCGACTCGCGCCGGCTCCAGCCCGGCGTGGACAGCCGCTTCGCTGTCGGCCTGCCCCCGCATCTGCACGGCCTGACCAATCAGCTGGCCGTCACCCTGCAGCGCCACCGCGACACCGGCGGGTGCGAAATCAGCCAGCAGCGCTTCCCCGTCCAGCTCAGTGCCGATAGCGGGCTGATGATGGCGCGCGGCGCCGGCGCGGCCGGTTTCACCGCGTTGCCGCCCGCGTTCAGCGATGGGCTTCTGGTGCGCCTGCCCTCCGAGATGAACGGGCCGGAACGCCTGGTCAACGGGCGGGTGGCGGCTGAAGCTATTGCGCGCTTTGCCCCGCGCCGGGCGGAGCTGGCGTTCGAGTTCGTCGAGGTGGACAATGGCGGGTCCGGGCGCATTACCCGGCCGTTCCTGACGGTCAACAACATGCCGGTCAACGCCGAGGCGCCCCTGCGCGTCTATGCCGACCGCCTGGTGATGGACACGGGCAGCTTTGACGCCAATGCCGATGTGCGCGCCCTGTCCGATCTGGCGCTGCTCCAGGCGTCGCGGGCGCGTCTGAACCCCAATGCGCCGCCCGGCGAGCCGGCGGTGTATGTGCCAGGTCTGCTGGTGCACGCCATCGACCAGGCACCGTCCATGATGGGTGCCGCGCTGGGCCGGGAGTTCGTCTCCATCGTCCATGCTGACGGTGAAGCGGTGGCTCCGCGCAGTGCCTCTGTGGCCGGCCTGACGGCGGCATTGCCGCGCGGATAGCAGCCCGGGTCCCGGCGCGCGGGCACCGGACCGGGCAGGCCCTCAGGCCAGCGCCTTGAGCTGATCGCGGGTCAGGCCGGCGGGCACCACGGTCACCGGGATCACCCGGGCGTCGAACAGGCCCTTGCCGCGCCCCAGCGCACTGACCAGCGGGCCGGGTCCATCGCCTTCGGCCGCCGCGCCCAGCACCAGGATGGCGATGGCGTCATCGGTCTCGATCAGCTGACGCAGCTCGTCCAGCAGGACGCCCTCGCGCAGAATCACTTCAGGGCGCGCGCCGGTGACCTCTTCGACGTCTTCGGCGAGACTTTCCAGCGCTGCTTCGGCATTGTGCAGCGCCTCGGCGCGCATGGCGTCGCCGACGCCCAGCCACAGCTCGCCCGAGCTTTCCACCTGCGCCACCGCCAGAATGGTCACCGCGCCATCGGTCTTGCGCGCCCGGCGCGCAGCAAAGTATGCAGCCAGACGGCTCTCGTCGGAGCCGTCTGCGATCACGAGGAATTTGCGCGCCATGGTCATGATGCTGACGCTGCCCTGTTCGCCCGTTCAGGGCAAGCCCGGGCGCACGTCATGACCGCGTCATCGCCGATCATCATGCTCGAGGACCGCCGCTCGGTGGTGGCCCCCACGCGTACGGTGAGCCTTTACCCGGACCGCCTTGACCTGTCCGACAAGGGCGCGCTGTTCAAACGCATTGATCTGGCGGCCATTACCGAAGTGCGCCTGACGGTGGAGCCGGCACCCGGTGCCGGGACCGGCGCGCTGGTGGTGTGCCGCGTGCGCGCCGGGTCCAGCGAGATCGCCTTCGGCTCGCGCCGTCTGAAGCCCGATGGCGGCTGGAGCGATGAGGGCTATGCCTTCCGCAAGGCGATCATCGCGCTGCACACCGCCCTGCGCCCGCGCGCCGGCGAGATTGCATTCCGTGAGGGGCCATCCTTGCGCACCCGTCTCATCCTGTGCGCGGCCGGCCTCGCCCTCGTCATCGGGGCCATCACCTTCACAGGATACATGTTGCTGGCGCGCAATGCCGGCCTGCTGGCGGTGATGGGCGCGCCGTTTGCCCTGATCGGCGGCGCGATTGCCTGGATGTACCGGCCGCGCCCGGACCAGGCCTATGACCCGGACGCGTTGATCCAGCGGTTCTCCGGAAAAACCGCCGACAGGGCCTGATCGCGCGCGTCGCGCAGGCGGGCGTCCGACACATTCTCCAGCACGAACCGGTCGACCGGCAGATCAAGGCCCAGCGCCTCGATCGCCATGGATTGTGCCTCCCACTGCCCGCCCTCGGGCCAGCCGCATCCTGTGGAGGGGAAGGCGGCGACCCGCAGCGGCAAGCAGCCGCTGAGACAGGCATAGGCCTCGAACGGTGCCCTGACCGCGGGCGGCGCATCGGACGGGGCGATCGGCACGCCGTCATAGACGGCACCGCGGTCTTCCGTCGCGTTCATGATGGCATAGTCGCGCGCGCTCAACAGTGTCGCCCAGACCCGTGCCGTCCCGCCCGGGCGCGCCACCAGCGTGGCGGGCACGGAGCCATATTCGGCCAGCCGGTTGGCATAGGCGACAATGTGCTCGGGCACGGTGATGGGGATGACCAGGATCGCCACATCATCAAGGTGCGCGGCGAATTTGCGACGCAGCTGGCCCGGCGCGGCGTTGGAGCCGACAGCCGCCACGGCGTGATAGGCGCCGGCTTCATAATCACCAAGCTGGCCCGGCGTCAGCAGATCGCCCAGCGCCACATCGTCCCGGGCCACATGCACCCGCCACTGCGCGAAGCCGCCGTGTGTGGAGGTGATTGCCCAGCTGGCCCCGTTGAGGAACACGAAGGCCTGCCTGGGCCGCGCGAACGGATAGCTCAGCGCCCATTGCAGGCGCAATGTGGCCTCATCGATCATGCCCGCTTCGCTTCGATCCAGTCGGCGATCAGGGCCGAGCCGTCCACGCCGGAAAACCGCCGCAGCTCCTGCAGGCCGGTGGGCGAGGTGACGTTGATTTCAGTCAGGTAGCGCCCGATCACATCGATCCCGACAAACACGAGGCCCCGCCGCTTCAGCTCCGGGCCGATGATGGCGCAAATCTCCAGATCACGCGCCGACAGCGTGGATTCCACTGCCTTGCCGCCCACATGCATGTTGGCGCGCACCTCGCCCTCGGCAGGGATGCGGTTGATCGCCCCGATGGGCTCGCCATCAATCAGGATCACCCGCTTGTCGCCGTTGCGCACATCCGGCACGAAGGCTTGGGCCATCAGCGGATCACGGCTGACCTGCTGGAACAGCTCCACCAGCGAGGCGAGATTCTCCGCCGTCTCGCGCACCCGGAACACGCCCGCCCCGCCATTGCCGAACAGCGGCTTGACCACGATGTCGCGATTATGGCGCTCGAAAAAGGCGCGGATTTCCTTTTCATCCGACGTGATCAGCGTCGGCGGCATCAGGCCTTCGAACAGGGTCACGAACAGCTTTTCCGGCGCATCGCGCACATGGCGCGGATCATTCACCACCAGCACCTGCGGCTGGAGATGCTCCAATAGGTGCGTCGAGGTGATGTAGCTCATGTCAAAGGGCGGGTCCTGGCGCAGGAAGACCACGTCCACGCCATGCAGGTCCAGCACCGCCGGCCCGGCCAGGCGCACATGATCGCCCTGCACACGCTGCAAATGCTCCACCCGCCGCGCCAGCGCCCGCACCCGCCCGTCCTCGAACGTCAGGTGGCGCGGCTCATGCACCCACAGCTGATGGCCGCGATTGAAGCATTCGAGCGCAATATCAAACGTGGAATCCCCGTCCACATTGACATGCGTGATCGGGTCCATCTGAAAAGCAATTCTGAGCATGGGCGAGGTATCTCCTGACAGGGTCAGCGCGCGCGGTGCGCTAGAGGTAGGCGATGGCGCGGCGCGAGGGAAGCGCTGGACTCGCCGCGCCCGCCCCCGCAAGCTGGCGTGTGTCACCTCAAGGGGGAGGGGAGGACGTGGACGGGTCTGGCTGGATCGAGGCCGCGTACGCCCTGTGGACCGGCCTGCCGGGCTGGGTTCAGGGCGCGGCGCTGACGCTTCTGGGCGTGTATGCGCTGTGGACCGTGCTGTTTCTGGCGCAGCGCCGGCTGATCTATTTCACCGATCCCACCCGCATCGCCCCGGCCGAGGCCGGCCTCACGCAGGCGCGCGAAATCGAGCTGAAAACCCGCGACGGGCAGACGCTGGTGCTCTGGCGCGCCGACCCGGCCTGGGAGGGCGCACCGCATATCCTGTACCTGCACGGCAACCGGCGCGCCCTGTGGCGCCGGGCGCGCTTCTTCCGCATGTTTCTGGCCGCCGGCTGGGGCTTTACCGCGCTGGCCCACCGGGGCTTCAACGGCTCCACCGGACGGCCGGGCGAGCGGGTCAATGTGGCCGATGCAATTTTTACCCTGGACCAGATCGCGGCAGACGGCGTCGATCCCCTGCGCGTGGTGGTCTATGGCGAATCCATGGGGTCGGGCACGGCCATCCAGGTGGCGGCCGCCCGCGCCGTGGGCGGGGTGATCCTGCATGCGCCCTATGACAGCTTTCGCGATATCGTGCGCGCGCGCACCGGCTGGCTGCTGCCGCGGGCCTTGTTCCGTGAACGGTATGATTCCATCCGCCAGATCGGGCGGGTCACCGCGCCGATCCTCTGGCTGCATGGCGATGATGACCGGGTGATCCCGCTCGCGCGCGGACGCAGGCTCTACGATGCTGCGCGCGGCCCGAAATACGCCGCCCTGGTCAAGGGCGCGAACCATTTCGGCATCTACACCCAGCAGGTGTTCAACCAGCACATCCGCTTCTTCTGCGACAGCGTCGCGCGCGCCAGCACCGATCCGCGCCTGGAGGGCGAGATGAGCGTCATCGACCCGGTCCTGCCCAGCGAAGATGCGCGGCCGGAGTTATAGGGTTCACCGCGGCCCGTGCGCCCAGGCCACAAACGGCCCATTGAGATAGTCGGTTTCGGTCTTGCCGTAGAGGAAGGGGCCGCCATCGGGGCGGGTCACCGCGCCACCCGCGGCGATCAGCACAGCATGACCCGCGCCGGTATCCCATTCCCTGGTCGGACCAAAGCGCGGATAGACATCGGCTGCGCCCTCCGCCACCCGGCAGAATTTCAGCGAGGACCCGGCGCTGACCGTGTCGGTCACACCGAGCTTGTCGGCAAACGCGCGCGTCTCCGCGTCGGCATGAGACCGGCTCATCACCGCCGTCAGACCGCCCGCGGGCGCAGGGCGTGTCCGGATGGGTTGTGCTGTAGCCGGATCAAACGCCACGCCCGGCGCCAGGGACGCCGATGCCGCGCTCGCGCCCCCCAGCCAGATCCGCGACAGGGCCGGGGCATAGACGCATCCGGCGACAGGCACGCGGTCCCGGATCAGCGCGATATTGATGGTGAACTCACCGTTTTTGTTGATGAATTCCTTTGTGCCATCGACCGGATCGACCAGTATGAACTCGCCCGCGATATCCGGGCGCAGCCCGGCCTCAAAGCTTTCCTCGGCCAGCACCGGCACGCCGGGCAGGGCACCGGCCAGCGCCTGCACGATCACATCCTCGGCCCGCCGGTCCGCTTCGGTCACGGGCGAGCGGTCGGCCTTCTGATCGGCGCTGAAGTCGGTGGCATAGACCTCCATCACCGGAATGGCGGCGCGTGCGCAGATGTCGGCAAAGACCCGGGCGAGCCGGTCCGTTTCAGTGGTCATGGAATTCCCCCCCCGGTGATGATCGATGCGTCAGGCGCGTGCCGCCGCGGTGACGGCGGCGCAGATATCGTCCACGACATTCACGACCAGCTTGCGGTCGCCCTCGGCCATGACGCGGATCAGCGGCTCGGTGCCCGATTTGCGCACCAGCAGCCGGCCCTTGCCATTGAGCCGGGCCTCGCCGGCTGCGATCGCGGTCTGTACCGCCTCGGCGCCCAGCGGATCGGCCCCGGGCGCATAGCGCACATTCTTCAGGATCTGCGGCGCGGGCGTGAACACGCGCAGAAGCTGGCTCGCCTTCTTGCCGGAGCTGACGAGCAGCGACAGCACCTGCAGCGCAGCGATCAGCGCATCGCCCGTGGTGGCGTAGTCGCTCAGCACCAGATGGCCGGACTGCTCACCACCCAGATTAAAGCCGCCTGCGCGCATGGCCTCGACCACATAACGGTCGCCCACTTTGGCACGCTCCATGGTGATCCCGGCGTCGGCCAGGGCCTTTTCCAGACCGATATTGCTCATCACCGTAGTGACGACCGTGTCATGGGCGAGGCGTCCCGACGCCTTGAAGGCCAGGGCGATCAGGCCGATCAGCTGGTCGCCATCTATGATCCGTCCGGTCTCGTCAGACACGATCAACCGGTCGGCATCGCCGTCAAAGGCGATACCGATATCGGCGCGGTATTTCAGCACGTGCTCGGCCATGGCGCCGGGGGTGACCGCGCCGCAATCTTCATTGATATTGAAGCCGTTGGGCGCGGTGTTGATCGGCACCACGTCGGCTCCCAGCTCCCACAAGACCCGCGGGCCCACCTTGTACGCCGCGCCGTGGGCGCAATCGACCACGATGCGAAGGCTCGACAGGCGCATGGATCTCGGGAAGGTCGCCTTGACGATTTCCATATAGCGCGCCGCGGCGTCATCCACCCGCTTGGCCCGGCCCAGATCGGCGGGTGCGGCCAGCGCCTCGGCCGGGTCGGCCTCCATCAGCGCCTCGATCTCCAGCTCCGCCGCATCGCCCAGCTTGTAGCCGTCCGGGCCGAACAGCTTGATGCCATTATCCGAGTACGGATTGTGCGAGGCGGTGATCATCACGCCCAGATCAGCGCGCAGCGAACGTGTCAGCGTGGCCACCGCCGGGGTCGGCACCGGACCGAACAGCGACACATCCATGCCCGAACTGGTGAAGCCGGCGGTCAGCGCGTTTTCCAGCATATAGCCCGACAGGCGCGTATCCTTGCCGATCACCACCGAATGGCGCCCGCCATTGGACCGGCGGAAATAGCGTGACGCCGCCATGCCCAGGCGCAGCGCGGTTTCAGCCGTCATGGGAAAGCTGTTGGTTTCGCCGCGCACGCCGTCCGTGCCGAAATAGCGCTTGCTCATGGGGTGCTCCGCCGATGATGGCCCAGGGCCCTGTGACTGTTATGGACGACCCGCAAGACCGGCGCCAGTGGCGGGTCTGCATGCGGCCCTCACGCATCGCTTGAACTTTCCCCCGCAAAAGCGGATTTTGTATCCATGAGCGAGCCGGTCCCCGCCGACGATGATGATGTGCTGGCCGATGCGGCCGCGCGCCTGGAGCGTGCCGCGGCGGCCGCCGCCGCGCGCATGGACGATCTGGTGCGCCGCGCCAGCGCTGCAGGCGATGAAGCCCATGCGGCACGAAACTCCGATGATGACCGCGCGCGCCTGGCCGACGCGCTGGATCAGGCGCGTGGCCGCGAGGCCGAGCTGACCGAGGCGGCACGCGCGGCCGGTGCCGCGCTGGACGGCGCGATGGCGGAGCTGACCGCGCTGCTCGCCGGTGGCGGACCCGGTGGCGGACCCGATGGCGGACCCGGCGGCGATGACGACGGCGACCAGGAGGACGAGGCGTGAGCAAGGTCACGATTTCCCTCAATGGCCGCGCCTTCACCATCGGCTGCGAGGAGGGCCAGCAGGCCTATCTGCGCGAGCTTGCCACCCATCTTGACGGGCATGTGCGCGAGCTGGCCGAGCGCGTGGGCCAGATCGGCGATGTGCGCCTTCTGCTCATGGCCGCCCTGATCGTGGGCGATGAATTGCGCGAGGCTCAAGGCCGGGTCGAGGCCCTGGAAGAAACCCTGACCGACACGCGCGGACGCCTGTCCCAGGCCGAGGCGCGCCGCCGCGCCGACCGGGCGCGGGCCGCCGAAGCCATCAACGCCGCCGCCGCCCGGCTGGAGGCATTGGCCGCCGAATCGCCCAATGATGAGGAAGACGCTTGAGCCGCGACCGGTTCAGGCCCATCTTCATGAGTGGCGGTCGCTCGTTCGTGCGCCAGGCCTTAACATCCCGAGGACCTTACCTCTCTGTGAGGGAGCTACCTCTGGCGCGGACCGTGGTCCGTGTCACGCGGCGCCCACCTGATTTATCAGGTCATCAGGGACGGAAAACGGTCAGCGGCGAAACCGGCACCGCCACTTATATCGCTTGTACCGCATGGAGCCGGCCATGCTGATGCACTGGCGCAAGCAGCGCGCGCGCGCCGCCGCGCTCAAACGCCGGGCTGCTGCTCACGCCAGCGATCCCGAGGCGGGCCGCCGCCTGGCGCATCACTTCCCCGATTGTCTCTGGCCGAAACTGCACAGCGTGGTGGCCGGCTATCACGCCGTGCGCGGCGAGATCGATCCCGCCCCCCTCATGGAGACGTTCTGGTGCGAGCAGGCGCGTCTGGCGCTGCCCTGCGTCACCGCACCGGACGCGCCGCTGGTGTTCCGCGCCTGGGCACCGGGCGATGCGCTGGAGCCGGGCGCCCACGCCATCCCTGCGCCGGGCCCACGCGCGACAATTCTCACCCCCGCCCTCGTGCTCGTGCCCCTGCTGGCCTTTGATCATCTGGGCCGGCGCCTGGGCTATGGCGGCGGGTTTTACGACCGCACCATCGCCGCCCTGCGCGCTGCCGGAGACGTGCAGGTGGTGGGCCTCGCCTACGCCGCCCAGCGCCTCACCCGCGTACCCAGCGCCGCCCACGACATGCGCCTGGACTGGATCATCACCGAGCATGGCGCGCTGAAAGCGGGCGGATGACCCCCTGCGACACAGTGAGGCGGTTGGCAACAGCGCGGCGCGCGCCGTAAAACCACCCATAGCGGGGAACTTCCCAGACAAGACCGGAAGGATGGGCGATGGCGGCGGTGACGGAACAGACGGTGTTGTCGGTGCGCCATTATACCGACCGCCTCTTCGCCTTCCGCGTCACCCGTCCCCCCAGCTTCCGTTTCCGCTCGGGCGAGTTCGTGATGCTGGGGCTGATGATCGACGGCAAGCCGCTCCTGCGCGCCTATTCCATCGCCAGCCCGTCCTGGGACGAGGAGCTGGAGTTTTTCTCCATCAAGGTGCCCGGCGGCCCGCTCACCGAGCATCTGCAGCATATCGAGCCCGGCGACACGATCCTCCTGGGCACCAAATCGGTCGGCACGCTGGTGCATGATGCGCTTCTGCCGGGCGAGCACCTCTATCTCCTCTCCACCGGCACCGGCATTGCGCCCTTCGCCGCGGTCGTGCGCGATCCGGAGACCTATGAGCGCTTCTCCAAGGTGATCCTCACCCATACCTGCCGCGAGGCGGCCGAGCTCACCTATGGCGTGGAACTGGTCGCCGCGGCCAAGGCCGATCCGCTGGTGGGCGAAATGGCCACCGCCCAGCTGGTCCACTACCCCACCACCACGCGCGAGCCCACCGCCCGCATGGGCCGCATCACCACCCTCATCGAAACCGGCGAGCTGTTCCGGGATCTGGGCGTCGCCCCCTTCGATCCGGCCCGCGACCGGGTGATGATCTGCGGTTCCATGGAGATGCTCGCCGACCTCAAGACCCTGTGCGAAGCGGCGGGCCTGGAAGAAGGTGCCAATTCACGCCCCGCCCACTACGTGGTGGAAAAGGCGTTTGCGGGGTAGGGGGCTGTTGGGTGCATCGGTCAGCGCCCCTGCATTCGCCCGGCCAACGCCCGCACCAGATCGCGTGCGGTGTGGAATACGGCAAGGATGGTGACCGTGTCGGGGCCGGCCTCGTAGACTATGAGATAGGGCAGATCCGCGATGCTGAGCTCGCGCGTGCCGGGACAACGTCCTGGGCGGCCAAGGGCTGGAAATTCGGTCAGGCTTTGCGCGGTGCGCACAACCTCCCGGAAGACGCGTTCGGCGGCGGCGGGATTGTCCAGGGCGATATAGTCTACGATCCCTTCAAGATCGCGCGCAGCCGGCTCAGCGAAAACCAGCCGCTTCAATCGGACCAACCATGCTTGGCTTCGATCCGGGCGAACGCCTCTTCAGCGGGAATAATTTTGCCTTCGCGAGCGGCGGCGATGCCCTCTGCGATCAATTCCATCTGCCACACATTGGCTTCCAGATACTGGTCGATGGCCTGATTGACGATGTAGTTGCGCGACCGGTCCATGGCGCTGGCCAGTGCATCGATCTCGGCGACCTTGGCTGTGCGCACGGTAATCGGTTCGGATGGGACCGGCTTGGCCATGATGTGCTCCCTTGTAATTAGATGTAATTATATCCCCACTCGTCGATGGGACCAAGATCAAGCCGCCACCCCCCATTTGCCAAATCGTCACGCTCTCCCGATAAGACGGGGCTCGTAACGCCCCCCGCGCGATGGAGCCCGCCATGCAGATTTTTCTCGATACCGCCGATACCAACGAGATCCGCGCGCGCGCCCATTCAGGCCTGGTGGACGGGGTGACGACCAACCCGTCCCTGATCGCGGCCTCGGGCGCGGAGATTTTCGGGCGCATCGCCGAGATCTGCGACGTGGTGGACGGGCCGGTCAGCGCCGAAGTGGTGGCCACCGACTTTGAGGGCATGTTGGCCGAGGGGCGCAAGCTGGCGGCCATCGCGCCCAATGTGGTGGTCAAGCTGCCGCTCACCGTGGACGGCCTGAAAGCCTGTCACATCTTCGCGGGCGAGGGCGTGCAGACCAATGTCACGCTCTGCTTTTCCATCAATCAGGCCCTGCTCGCGGCCAAGGCGGGCGCCAGCTATATCTCGCCCTTCGTGGGCCGGGTGGAGGATATGGGCGGGGACGGGCTCGACCTCCTGATGGGCATTCGTGAGGTCTATGACCAGTTCGGCTACGAGACCGAAGTGCTGGCGGCGAGCCTGCGCTCGCCCGCCCATGTGGAATCGGCCGCGCGCATCGGCTGCGATGTGGTGACCATCCCGCCCAAAGTCTTCGACGCCCTGATCCGCCACCCGCTCACCGATGCCGGGCTGGAGGCGTTTCTGGCCGACTGGAAGAAGACCGGGCGCGGCGGGCTGGTTTAGGGGGCTGGTCTAGGCTTTACGCCTCACCCAGCGTGCGGCCAATGGCCAGGAAGCGCTCGCGGCGGCGCTTGCGAATCTCAGCCGGGTCGAGGCCATCCAGATTGGACAGCGCCGCCTCGATGGCGTCGCCGACGCGCGCAATCGTCCCGGCCCGGTCGCGATGGGCACCGCCCAGCGGTTCGGGGATGATGGAATCGATGATTTTCAGCTCGATCAGGTCCTGGGCGGTGATCTTCATTGCCATGGCGGCATCGCGCGCCTTGGTGCCGTCGCGCCACAGGATCGAGGCGCAGCCTTCGGGCGAGATCACCGAATAGATCGAATGCTCCAGCATGATTACGGTATTGGCCGAGGCCAGCGCCACCGCGCCGCCCGATCCGCCTTCACCCGTGATGACCGAGACCAGCGGCGTGCCCAGCGTCAGGCAGCGCTCGGTGGAGCGCGCGATGGCTTCGGACTGGCCGCGCTCTTCGGCGCCCACGCCGGGATAGGCACCGGCCGTGTCCACCAGCGTGATCACCGGCAGGCCATAGCGCTCGGCCAGATCCATCAGGCGGATCGCCTTGCGATAGCCTTCGGGCCGCGCCATGCCGAAATTATGCTTGATGCGGGTCTGGGTGTCGTGGCCCTTCTCATGACCCATGATGACCGCCGGACGACCCTTGAAGCGGCCCGTACCACCGATAATGGCGCAGTCCTCGCCAAAGCGCCGGTCGCCGCTGAGCTCTTCAAAATCACTGACCAGCGCGTCGAGATAATCGCCCAGGTGCGGGCGCTCGGGATGGCGTGCGACCTGGGTCTTGCGCCACGCATCCAGCTTTGAATACAGGGTTTTCAGCTGCTCGGCCGACTTCTGGCGCAGCTTGGCGACTTCCTCGGCGGCGTCGGGCGCATCGGCGCCGCTGCGCGACAATACGCCCTGCAGCTCCTCGATCTTGGCGTCGAGCTCGGCGATGGGGCGTTCGAAGTCGAGATAGGTGCGGGTCGGGTCAGACATGAGCCGTCCTGGAAAGCGCTGAAACAGATAAGTGCGTGCAAACTATAGCCCGCTTGCGCCAGGCGCAATCGCTGCACGCGGCGGGCGTTGAGGGGGCCGGGCGCGCCTTACTCGGCCTTGCGCGCCAGCGGATGCGCGTCGTGGATGAGGCGCGTCAGCCGCTCCTCCAGCACATGGGTGTAAATCTGCGTGGTGGACACGTCGGCGTGGCCCAGCAGGAGCTGCACGCTGCGCAAATCCGCGCCATGGGCCAAGAGGTGCGTGGCGAAGGCGTGGCGCAGCACGTGGGGGCTGACGCGCTCGGGATCGAGCCCGGCGCCCAGCGCGATCTCCTTGAGCACCTGGGCGAAGCGTTCGCGGGTCAGATGCCCGGCCGCACCGGTGCCTGACGGGAAAAGGTGACGCTCGGCCTTCGCCCGCGTGGGTGCGGCCTTGCCGGGCAGGTGCTCGGCGCGCACCCCCTTGTAGGCGGCGACCGCCTCCAGCGCCGCATCGGTCAGCGGGACCAGGCGCTCGCGCCCGCCCTTGCCGGTGATGATCACGCAGCGCTCGGCGCGGGCAAACGCCGCCAGCGGCAGGCCCACCAGCTCGGTGACGCGCAAGCCCCCGGCATAGAGCAGCTCCAATAACGCCCGCGCCCGCACGCCATTGGCGCCGGGCAGGGTCTCTGCGGCGTCAAACAGCGCTTCGACATCGGCCTCGCTGAGCACTTTGGGCAAGGGGCGCGGCAGTTTGGGACCGGACAGGCCCGAGGCGGGATCATCCGCGCGCAGGCCTTCTTTCAGCAGGAAACGGTAATAGCGCTTGAGGGCCGACAGGCGCCGCGCAGCCGTCGCCGGGGCCAGCCCGTCCGCGGCGATGCCCGCCAGCAGGGTTTCCAGATCCGGCGTGGACGCTGTCTCCAGCGCCGCGCCGCGGGCGGACAGGCGTGCGGCGGCGTCATCAAGATCGCGGCGATAGGCGTCCAGCGTGTTGCGTGCCGCGCCGCGTTCGGCGGCCATCATGTCGAGAAACAGCGCGATCGAGCGCCCGCTCACGCCGCCTCGTCCAGGATCAGTTCCAGCACGAAGCGCAATGCCTCCAGGCGCAGGCCTGCCCGGTCCAGCGCCAGCGCTGCGCCGGCGCAGGCTTCAGGATCACGCCCGCCTTGCTCGATCAGGCGCGCCGCGTGCAGCTGGGTCTCGCCCTTGGCACCCGCGACTGCTGCCAGCAATGCCGGTACGATCAGCGGCGCCGGCGCGTCAGGATCACGCACCAGCCCGGTCATCGCGGTACGGATGGTGCCGCCATCATCTGCGCCCAGTGCGATCAGGGCAGCGGCCTGGCACAGGCGCGCCGGGCTCGGTGTCTCCATGCGCGCTGCCAGCAGCGCATCAAACCCCGGACCCGTGATTTGCCCCGTGGCCACAGCGCGCGCGAAATCCACCGCCACCAGCACGCGCGGCGGGGGCGGGGTCCAGTCGATTTCCGGCTCCGGATTGGCGCGGGCCGGGGCGTCGGTGTCGATTTCCTCCGGGAAGGCCCGGCCCGGCGGCTTGTCGAAATCGAGCCGGAAGGCGTCCTGCGCCAGCGGGGCGGGCCGCGGCGGTCCGCTCATCAGCGCCTCACGCCAGGCATTGGCAGCGATGATGTCGTCGGCAGCAAGCGCGGCCAGCACGAAGCGCGCGCCATGGGCCAGCGTGTCGCCGGTAATGGGCAGGTCACTGACCTCCATGCCATAAGCGCTGGCGGTCTCCACAAAGCTCCGGTCACGCGCCGCATCAGCCAGCGCAATGGCCAGCGCCTCGGCCGCAATCTCGCGGTCAATATCCTGCTGGATCAGCGCGCCCAGCGCCGCGGCGCGCAGCGGCCCCTCCATGCCTTCAGCCGCCTCCAGCGCCTCGCCCAGATCTGCAGGCAGGGCGACGATCTCGCCCGTGCGTTCGGCGGCACGCTTGAGCCAGCGCGGTGCCGCCTCGCCGGGGATGATGCGGGTGTCGGGTGCCAGATGCTCGGCGATCGCCAGCTGAACCCCGCTCATGGGCGCCGCATTGTCCGGCAGGCCGCGGCCCAGCGCCAGCGCATCGAAGAGAATCTCGAAGGCCGGGTTGGCGGCCTGCCCGCGGGCGAGTTCGGCGCTCAGCTCCGCTGCGGCAATCTGTCCGGCGAAGGCCTGGCACGCTGCGCGCACGCGCAGCCAGTAGGCGGTCTCGCGCCCGTTCTGCAGCGTGTCGGCGATGCGGCATGCCTCGTCCCGCCGCCCCAGTGCAAAGGCGGTCTCGGCATAGAGGCGCGACAAAGCCGCCGATTCGTTCGTGCGCGGCGTGCGCGAGAGCAAGGTGTAAACCGGTTCGGCCCGGCCCGCTGCCAGCGCCCGTCCGGCGCGCCGCGCCGCCAGCTCGGAATCACCGCGCGCGCCTTCAGGCGGCGTCCCGGCGCTCAGCAGCGCGCGCAGGGCCAGACGCGCCGCTGCCGGCGACCGCCAGCCCGGCCCGCCGCTTTCGGGCAGCACGTCGAGAATGGCGCGCAGCGCGCGCGCATCACCCGATGACCACACATCGTCTTCCAGCGTGCCGCCCGGCGCGCCGATCTCGAACGGATCGGCCACCGACAGCTGGCTCACCTCGATGGGCGGGCGGTCCTGCTGGGACAGGGCGGCAGGCGCGGCCAGCGTCAGGGCCATCGCACAGGTCAGGACAGGCGCAACACCCTTCAAGCTCATGTCAGAGCCCCAGCGCGTCGCTGACATCGGTGCGGATTTCGCCAGGTTCCGGCGCGCCGGATTCAGCGATCACCAGAAGGGCCATGAACCCGCCCCCCGCGATCAGCACCACCGCCGCAAGACCCACCAGAAAACCCTTCATAACGCGCCGCCTCCATCGCGAAATCGTACAAGTCTCAATAAAGCAGGAGATTGGGGCGTTTTCCAGACAGGTACAGCGATTGCGGCGCCGGCCTGCGCTGGCGTATAGACACTCCATGACCCAGGCCGATCCCTTGCGCGACCTTACGCGCCCCGTCGTGCTGGTCGGACTGATGGGCGTGGGCAAGACCACGGTCGGACGCCGGCTGGCTGCGCGCCTCAACCGCCCCTTCGTGGACGCCGATGAAGAGATCGAGCGCTCGGCAGGCCGTGCCATCCCTGAGATTTTCGCCGATTTCGGCGAAGAGGCGTTCCGCGATGGCGAGCGCCGGGTGATCAGCCGCATCCTCGAATCGCCCAGACCCATGGTGCTGGCGCTGGGCGGCGGGGCGTTCGTGCAGGCACCGGTGCGCGACGTGGTGAAAGCCACAGCCGTCTCAATCTGGCTGCGCGCCGATCTCGATACCCTGATGGAGCGTGTCGGGCGCCGGCCCGGTGCCCGGCCGCTGCTGGAAACCGAAGACCCGCGCGAGGTGATGGCCCGCCTGATCGAAGCGCGCGCGCCGGCCTATGGCGAGGCGGACATCATCGTGGACAGCGCATCCGGCTCCCATGATGCCACCACCCAGCGCGTGGTTGACGCGCTGCAGGGCTGGATGGAGACGGCGGGCTCATGACCTGCCTCACCGTCACCGTGGCGCTGGGTGCGCGCAGCTATGACGTGCTGATCGGCGACAGCGCGCTGGAAGCGGGCGCGGCCCGGCTGGCAGAACTTTGCCCGCGCGGACGCGCCCTGATCGCCGCTGACCGCAGCGCGCTGGCCGGGCATGCCGGCCGGCTGGAGGGCGTCCTGGCGGGGGCCGGCCTTGTGCCTGTTGTCCATGCCCTTGATGGCGGCGAGGGCACCAAGAGCTGGGCCGGGCTGGAATCGCTGGTCGACTGGATGCTCGATCAGGGCATGGAGCGCGGCGAGGCGCTGATCGCCTTTGGCGGCGGCACGGTGGGCGATCTGGCCGGGTTTGCCGCCTCGATCATGAAGCGCGGCTGCCCCTTCGTGCAAATTCCCACCACCCTGCTGGCCCAGGTGGATAGCTCGGTGGGTGGCAAGACCGGCATCAATACGCGCCAGGGCAAGAATCTCGCTGGCACCTTTCATCAGCCTGCTCTGGTGATTGCCGATACCGGCTTTCTCACGACCCTGCCGGAGCGCGAAAGGCGCGCGGGCTATGCCGAGATCGTCAAGGCCGGGATGATTGCCGACCGGCCGCTGTTCGAGCGTCTGGAGGCGCTGGGCCCCAAAGCCCTGCACGGCGAATCCCTGACACAGGCCATCGCTGGCGCCGTCGCCTTCAAGGCGCGCATCGTCGCGGGCGACGAGCATGAGCGCGGCGCGCGCGCCTTGCTCAATCTGGGCCACACCTTCGCTCACGCCTTCGAGGCGGAAGCGGCCAGGGGCGCGCTGATCCATGGCGAGGCGGTGGCCGCGGGCCTGGTCCTGGCAATGCGCTATTCGGTGCGTCTGGGCGTATGCCCGCAGGCCGATGCCGATCGCGCTGAGGCCCATATCCTTGCCGCCGGCCTGCCCGCGCGCATCGCGCAGCTGCCTGGCGGGCCGTTCGCTGCGGCCCGGCTGGTGGCGCGCATGGGATCGGACAAGAAAAACACCGGCGGCGCCATTACGCTCGTGCTCGCACGCGCTCTGGGTGATGCGTATATCTGGCCCGGCGCGGACCGGGCTGATCTGGAGCGCTTCCTTCAAGAGGAGATTGAACGGTGACGATCGCACTGGAACCCTGGATGATCTGGGCGGGGCTTGTCATCCTCTTCCTGCTGGCGTGCTCGGCCTTCTTTTCAGGCTCGGAGACGGCGCTGACGGCCACCTCGCGGGCGCGCATGCTCACCCTGGAGAAGGAAAAGGATCACCGCGCCGCGCGCGTCAACAGGCTCATCGCCGACCGCGAAAGCCTGATCGGCGCGATCCTTCTGGGCAATAACCTGGTCAATATCCTGGCCTCGTCCATCGCCGCGGCCGTTTTCCTGGCCATGTTCGGCGACGCCGGGGTGCCGGTGGCGACACTGGTGATGACGCTGCTGGTGCTGATCTTCTCCGAAGTGCTGCCCAAGACCTACGCCCTGTCCAACCCGGACCGGCTGGCCCTGATCGTGTCGTTGCCGCTGCGCATCTTCGTGATCGTATTCGCCCCGATCGTGGCGGCGGTGCAGGCGGTGGTGCGCACCACGCTGCGCCTCCTGGGCGCGCGGGTGGAGGGACCCGTGCTGTCGGCGCGCGAGGAAATTCGCGGCCAGATCGATCTGCACCACCAGGAAGCCTCGCTGGTGAAATCGGACCGCGACATGCTCGGCGGCGTGCTGGATCTGGGCGATCTGAGCGTCGTGGACATCATGGTCCACCGCAAGAATTTGATCATGCTCGATTTCGATGCGCCCAATAATCTCATCGTGGAGATGGCGCTGCACAGCCCGCACACCCGGTTGCCGCTCTATCAGGGCGATACCGAGAATATCGTCGGTGTGCTGCATGTGCGCGATCTGGCCCGCGCCCTGCGCCAGGCGGGCGGCGATCCCGAAGGCCTCGACATCCAGGCCATCATGCGCGAGGCCTGGTTCGTGCCCGAGACCACGCCGGTGCAGGACCAGCTGTCGGCCTTCCGCTCCAAGCGCGAGCATTTCGCTCTTGTGGTGGACGAGTATGGTGCCCTGATGGGCGTGGTGACGCTGGAGGATATTCTTGAAGAGATTGTCGGCGAGATCCAGGACGAGCACGACGTCACGCCGGCGGGCGTGGCCCGTACGGCGGACGGTTTCGTGCTGGTCGACGGGGCGACCCCGATCCGCGATGTGAACCGGGCGCTGGACTGGGATCTGCCCAATGAGGAAGCGGTGACCATCGCCGGTCTGGTGATCCACGAAGCCCAGACCATCCCCGAAACCGGTCAGGTTTTCCGCTTCCACGGCGTGCAGTTTGAAATCCTCGAACGCAAGCGTAACCAGATCACCCGCCTGCGCCTGAAGGCCGATCCGGGGCAGAGCGATGCGGCGCTATAGGGGTCTACAGGGGAGGGCTATCGCATTTGAGCGTTGAGCCCTTTTTCCCTCCCCTTGAGGGCAGGGCAATCGAATTGGGACCGGGTCCGGGTGAAGACGGCACTGTCCGCTCTCCCTCCCCCACCGGGGGAGGGCCGGGGTGGGGGGCGCGCCACTTCAGAACCCTGACGCCACCCCGCACCGCCGCATACCCCACCCCAACCCTCCCCTCAAGAGGAGGGAGGGCTGACAAGCCCGGGTTAACCCTAATCCGGCAAACCCGGTCCAGTTGCTTCAGGAAGGGCGATAATTGAGTTTTGCTAAATTGCGGGTGAGGTCGGCTCGCCTTGTTATGGTGCGGCGCACAGTTAGGTGAAACGGGATGACCAGGCCGCGCTGCGGCCGTTTCCCGGAGACCGCGCCATGCGCCTTGCCGTGCCCGCCTTGCTCGCCCTGACCCTCACCCTGGCCGCTTGCGGCGGCGATACCGGAGACCGCGTCATCGAAACCCCCGCCCTTTCTGACGAGATCACGTTCGAGATCCCGGACAATGCCTACGCCAGCGCCCCGCCGGCCATGGCCGCGCTGGACGCCGCGTTCGAAACCGCGGCGCGCCAGAACAAGCGCGTGCTGGCGATTTTCGGCGGCGACTGGTGCCCCGATTGCCGGATTTTCGGCGGCATGCTGACCATTCCGGCAATGGCCGAGTTCATTGATGCCCATTTCGTGGTGGTGAAGATCGACGCTGAACGCACCGGCCAGACCAATGCCGGTGCCATCGCCCGCTTCGGCTATGATGAGGGGCTGACCGGTTATCCCACCGTCGTGGCGGTGACCGCGGATGGTGAGGTGGTCAACCGCGCCAGCGCCGCCGAATGGCGCACCGCCCGCGACCGCCGCCCGCAGGAAGTGGCCGACTGGCTCGCCGCCCTGATCACCGTGCCCGTGCCCGCAGACGCCGGCCGGGTGGACACAGGCTCAGGTGGCGCATGATCGCCCTGCCATACGCAGAACTGCACGCCTTCCCCGACGGCGACGCGCCCCATACCGGCAATCCGGCCGGCGTGATGGTGCTGACCGCGCCTTTGAGCGATGCGGACCGGCTCGGCATCGCCTCGTCCAATAATCTGTCCGAGACGGCCTTTCTGGAGGCCTCCGGCGAGGCGGACCTCTGGCGCCTGCGCTGGTTCACGCCGGGCGTGGAGGTGGATCTGTGCGGCCACGCCACCATGGCCAGCGCCGTCTGGCTGTTTGAAGAGGGCCATGTGGGGGGCGACATCGCGCGCTTCGAAACCCGGTCCGGCATATTGAGCGTCACCCGCGCGGGCCCGGACCGCTACGCCATGGATTTGCCGGTGATCGGTTTCAAGCCCGCCGACCCGGCGGCCGGGGCGGTCGCCGCCCTGGGCGCCGGCGCGCCGCAAGCCGCCTTCGACATCGAGCGCGTCCATGGCGCGCGCTATCAGATGCTGGTCTTTTCAGATGAAGCGACCGTGGCGGGCCTTCGCCCCGATATCAGCGCGCTCAAAACCGCCGGCCTCAATGTCATCGCCACCGCGCCAGGCACCAGTGCCGACGTGGTCTCACGCTTCTTTGCCCCCGCCAGCGGCGTCGACGAAGACCCCGTCACCGGCTCGGCCCACGCCACCCTCGCCCCCTACTGGGCACAGCGCCTGGGCCGCACCACCCTCACGGCCCGCCAGATCGGCCCCCGCCCCGGCGCGCTGGAGATGACCCTGGGTGACAATGGCCGCGTCACGCTGACGGGGACGGCCAAGCGCTATCTGGATGGAGTGGTGAGGGTTTAGGGGTTTTCCCGTTCCTTGTTGGGGCGGCGGTGCAGACAAATTCTTCAGACGGTCACCGGAGCTTTCTGGCTGCGTCCCATCGGGAATGGCAGCCATTTGTAATGCGATTTTTTCTCGCCCAAGCAGATCAGGTCGGTCCCCATAAGGAGCACATCTTTGTGTACGGGATGCAAATCCGGCCTCACATTGGCATTGAAAAGCCCATTATCGAGGCCTGGTTCCTTGTTAAGCCATGTACGGAAAGCTGCGCCTCAAAGCAGGAAGGCGTTCTGTGAGTGCGCTTGTCAGGCTGGATTGGAAGCCGGCTCTGAGGGGGCGATTTGGTTTGCCGTTGTCCCGACGCTTTTCTGTCTCTGCGCGCAGTCTGATCTTAAATAAATATAATAGTAACGATAGTCTATATGGGCCGCTTTCGCATAGATTGCGTCATGTACATTAAAAAATTTAACACAGCTATTAATAGTCCATATACCGATCATTCATAGAAGCGGAGCGAACTTGCAAGGAGTGGGTTTATGAGTTCGTTTCGTTTCGGAATTCCGCAGCGCGTAGCCGCTGGCTTCGCCGCAGTGCTTGTTGTCATGATCGGCCTTGTGGCTGTCTCGATCAATCGTGTCGGCTCGATGGAGCGGCATTTGACCGAGATCAACGAGGTCAACAGCGTTCTCCAGCGCTACGCCATCAATTATCGCGGCAGCGTGCATGACAGGGCCATCGCCATTCGCGATGTCGTCCTTCTTGAGAACGTCAGGTCCCGCGCCGAGCAGGTGCGCCTGATCGAAACTCTGGCGTCCGACTACGCGACCAATCACGCCGCGATGTCACGCATGATCGGTGAACTGGGCGCTGACCCGGCGCAGGCTGCGGCCCTGGCCGATATCGATCGTATCGAAGCCAGAACCAACCCGTTGGTGGCCCAGATCATCCAGCTGCGGGGCACCGGTGATGTGGAGCGCGCCAGCACCTTGCTTATGGGCGAGGCAAGCCCGCTGTTTTCAGAGTGGCTGGCGGCGATCAACCGGTTCATCGACCATCAGGAAGCGCTCAATCAGAACGTCGGCGGAACCCTCCAGGCGGAGGTGGCCGTTTTCTCGATGATCACGTTGGGAACCTTGCTGTTTGCCGGCATTGTCTCGGTGCTGGTCGGGTGGGCGGTGTCGCGGTCTGTTGCACGGCCGGCTCGCCGCCTGAGCGATGCGATGATCAGCCTGGCCAAGGGTGACCTCAAGGCCGTTGTGCCCGACACGGATCGCAATGACGAGATCGGCGACATGGCGAAGTCTGTTGCTGTGTTCAAGGATGCGCTGATCAATCAGCGCCGTCTGGAAGGCGCGCAAAAGCAGCAGGCCGATCTGGACCGTCTGCGCCAGACCCAGCTTGAAAAGCTGATCGCGGAATTCCGCAGCCAGATATCCCTGGTGATGGAAACGATGAATGGCGAGGTGCGTTCGACTGACGCGGCGTCCTTGAAAGTCAGGTCTGCGACAGCAGAGGCCACGGCCAATGCGGACGCATCCAATGTGGCGACCGATGAAGCCTCGAGCGCTGTGGCGTCTGCTTCCGCTGCGGTTGAGGAACTGGTCAGCTCGATTTCGGAAATCGCCCGGCAGACAGAGACCGCGAACAAGGTTGCCCGGGAAGCCGTGCGTGTCGGCAAGATCGCTGAGGCAACGGTGAAGGAACTGGAGACCGCCGCCGACCATATCGGTCAGGTGGTCGGCCTGATCAATGATATCGCCGAGCAGACCAATCTGCTGGCCCTGAATGCGACCATTGAAGCGGCGCGGGCGGGCGAAGCCGGCAAAGGGTTTGCTGTCGTGGCAAGCGAGGTCAAATCCCTGGCGCAACAGACCTCGAAAGCAACCGGTGAAATCTCGTCACAGATTGAAGCGGTTCAGGATCGCACGTCCGGTACGGTGAAGTCGCTGCGCGACATCATGGAGGCTGTAGCGCGTGTCGAAGAATTCAGCGGCGCCATTGCAACCGCAGTCGAGGAGCAGACTGCGGTGACAAACGAAATCGCCAGTTCGGCACAAGTCGCCGCCATTGGCACCACCAAAGCGGCCCAAACGACACGGAACGTGCGCTCCAATATCTCCGAAACCTCGCAGCAAGCGACGGATCTCAAGACGGCGTCCGGTAACCTGACCAAAGCAAGCTCGGCGCTTCAGGACACAATTGACGCCTTCCTGTCCAATGTGTCTGCGGATGCTGAAAATCGCCGCCGTGAGATGCGGATGCCCCACCAGGAAGTGGTGGTCACGTGCGCCAAGGGCGACGTGCGCAAGTCGACGACGGCCGATATCAGCCGGACGGGCGTTCAAATTCTGGGCCTGAAAGATCTGGGCCTGGGCGCGCCGGTACGTATTGACTTCAGTGACGACATCTCGGCAACCGGCGTTGTTGTGCGCCATAGCGAGACCGGTGTCGGCATCGAGTTCGACAAGGTGCTTTCGCGCCTTCCGAACGGTTACGAGGACGCGATTGCAGCGTAGTCTGCGAAGACCGGCCTCGTGGCGGCTCTGCGGTCTGGAGCCCTGCCGCTGCCTTGACTGCCGCGGTGCCCGGTCTTGCGACGATTGAACAGGCATCCCGCCGCGATGAACCCCGCGCCTGGAAAAGGCGCGGGGTTCATGCGTTGTGCCGCTGAGCGCTCATCAGGTCTTGCGAAGCCAGGCGCATGGCGGACGGCGGGGTGATCGGCCGCACGCATGTCGGCAAGGTCCGGACACGCCCCGGCTACCCTGGCGGCGGCACGACACTCAGATCAAAGCTCTGCACCAGCGAGCCGACCACCAGCCGCCAGCCATCCACCAGCACGAAGAAGATCAGCTTGAACGGCAACGAGATCACGATGGGCGGCAGCATCATCATGCCCATGGACATCAGGATGGACGCCACCACCAGGTCGATGATCAGGAAGGGGATGAACAGGAGGAAGCCGATCTCGAAGGCCCGGCGCAGCTCGGAAATCATGAAGGCGGGGGCGACCACCTGGAAGGGCACGGCCTCGGCGGATTCCGGCTCGATTCCGGCGATCGAGATGAACAGCGCCAGATCATCCTCGCGGGTCTGGGCGAGCATGAAGGTTTTCACCGGCGCGGTGGTGGCCGTGAACGCCTCGCCGGTCTCCATCTGGCCGTCGATATAGGGCGACAGGCCCTGCTCCCAGGACTGGGTGAAGACCGGCGCCATGATGAAGGCGGTCAGAAACAGCGCCAGCGAGATCAGCACCGCATTGGGCGGGCTTTGCTGCAGGCCGATGGCGGTGCGCAGCAAGCTCAGCACCACCACGATGCGCACGAAGCTGGTCGTCATGATGATGATGGACGGTGCCAGGCTCAGCACCGTCAGAAGCACGATGAGCTGGATCACCCGCTCGGTCAGTCCGCCGCCTTCCTCACCCAGATCGATGCTGATGGCCTGGGCGTCCGCCGCACCGGTGGCCAACGTCGCAAGAATGAAGCCCAGTGACACATAAAGTGCCGCTTTGAACACATGGACCCACGCGCTTGACCCCGAAAATCCCGGTTTCATGGCTGGCTGTCCCCGGTTTGCGGGGTGGCACTATCCACCTCGCTATCCATGTCCGGCCCCGGCTCTAACACCGGCTCGAACACCGGTTCAAACACCGGCTCGGGCAAGGCAGGGCGGGTGTCGAGCACCGTCTCGCCCGATGCGCCCAGCAGCACCACGTGTTCGATGCCGTCCGCGCGCACGATCACCACGCGCCGGCGCGGATCCAGAAGCAGGCTTTCGCGTATGCTCAGGCGGCGCGCACCACGCGCGGCCTGCAGATTGACCAGGCCGGAAAACCCCGACGGCAGCCAGCCCTTGCGCAGAATCACCCAGAACCCGCCCAGCAGGCCCAGCACCAGAATGAGCGCTGCGAAAAAGCGTATGAAATCAACTTGATCCAAGCCCGCGCCTTGCCGATTGAAGCCTTGCTGCCGCGTCCGCGCTGTCCGCGCGCGCGTCACCGTAGCATCAAGCCCTAGCGGGAGTCGGGCGTTCGGTTAAGCCTGTCTTAACCGGTGCAGGAGAGGGTTAACGTTACAGTCAAACTCCAGAACGGAGCGAGGCGCTCATGCGCTCAGACGACATTCCGCTTCTGTCCATGTTGCGTGAGGCGATGGGCTTCCACGCCGCGCGTCAGCGCACGCTGGCCCAGAACGTGGCCAATGCCGACACGCCCGGCTTCACGCCTTCGGACCTGTCGCGCGCCTCGTTCGAGCAGGCGCTGGAGGGACGCGCACGCCCGAGCCCCGGCCTGCAGCGCACCGATGCGCGCCATATTGCCGGCCAGGCAGACGCTGCAGGCCGTTTCCGCACCGAGCGCACGCCCGACACCGAAACCACCGCCAATGGGAATTCGGTGGTGCTTGAAGAACAGATGGCGCGCGCCAGCGAGACGCGCATGCAGTACGAAACCGCCGTCAGCCTGTACCAGAAAAGCCTGACACTGATCCGCATGGCGGCGCGCGGACCCGGCGCTTAAGTACCTGACAAGGAGGTCTGATTCATGGACCGCTCCCACGACGTTCTGCACATCTCCGCCTCGGGCCTGCGCGCGCAATCGGCGCGCATGCGCATCATTGCGGAGAACCTTGCCAACGCCGATTCCGCGGCCCAGACGCCCGACGGCAACCCGTACCAGCGCCAGATCCCGGTCTTCCGTGCCGAGCTGGATCGCGAGACCGGCGCGCAGGTTGCCCGCATGACCGATGTGCGCCTGGACGACCGCGATTTTCGTTCAGTCTACCAGCCCGGCCACCCCGGGGCCGATGACGAGGGCTATGTGCGCTACCCCAACGTCTCCTCGCTCATCGAGCTGATGGACATGCGCGAGGCCCAGCGCAGCTATGAAGCCAATCTCACCATGATCGAAGGCTCGCGCCGCATGCTCGAGCGCACCCTCGATCTGCTGCGCCGCTAGGAGTTAACCCATGGACCTCGCCGCTCTCCGCGCCTACGCCCAGGCGGCCCAGGCCGCCAGCGGTGCCGCCGCGCCCGCGCCTGCGCCCACGGGCGAAACGGGCGGTTTCGCCAACCTTGTCACCGATGCTGTCAACACGCTGCAATCCAGCGTATCCGCCGCCGAGACCCAGTCCTCCCAGGCCGTCCTCGGCCGGGCCGAACTGACCGACGTGGTCACCGCCATGGCCGCCGCAGAGGTGCAGCTGGAAACCGCCATCGCCGTGCGCGATCAGGTGATCCGGGCCTATCAGGAAATCATGCGCATGCCGATCTAGGGCCGGTGCGCACCGCGCCGTCACCGCCCGGGCCGTGGCAGGCCCGGGTGATAGCCGGTTTGGGGCGTGTCCTCTAATAGGCGCCGGGGGCGGCGGCGCGGCGAGTAGTCCTCGGGACATGAGAGCGCCGCCGTCCCGGGGTCGATGCGGATCGTCCGCGCGTCTCCCTCGACCGTGACGATGGTGTGTTGCAACAGGTCGAGACCCAGCACCATGGCGGGCCGGTCGCGCCAACCCAGCGCGCGGAAAATGTCCACATCAGCCTGAACGGCCCTCATCGAGCGGACGCAGACGCCGCCAATGCGCAAACGCTCCAGCCGGGCGCGCTCGTCGACATCGGCGCTGGGTGCGGATCGGGTGATGCCGCTGACGCGCATGCGCGTCACCGGTTCGCGGACAAGCCGCCGCGCCAGCGCCGAATTGATCATAGTGAACCCCGATCCGGTATCGACCAGCACCATAACCGGTTCGCGGATGCCATGGACACGCGCCTCCATGACCGCAACGCCGTGCACCGGATGAATGCGCCCGTGGGCGCTGTCCAGGGCCGCGACATCAAACACGATTTCGCCAGCGGGAAAGTCCAGCCGCACGCGCTCGCCCGCCAGCGCGTCGAGGCCAATGAGCCCCTGAATCTCGCCGCCGATCACATCGGCGACCACCGCGTTGATACCGTCAGCACGCGCCGGTCCGAACCGCATAGCGGCGATTTCCAGCCGCTCCTCCAGCGTTTCCGCCGTCAGGGTCTGGACCGGGTGCAGATGCTCGCGCGTGGAGATGAAGCCCAGCGCCTCGGCCACTGGCCGGGCGAGCGTCGTGTGGCTGGCGCCGGTATCGATCATGAAAGGCCAGGGGCCTCCACCGGCAATGCTCACATCAATGAGGAACTGGCCGCTGGAGGCGCGGGCCAGCGGCAGGCGGGTGTCCGGTGCGCCGCCCGCTTGCGCGGCTGCGGCGTAAAGACTGAGCGTACTCAGCAGGGTGGCCAGCATGGTGGTCATGCCCTCTACTCCGGATCTGCCCCCGCATCCCGAAGCTAAACCTAGACGTCTTTACCCCGCGCCGCCAAGCGTCAGGCCCTCCACGCGCAGGGTCGGCTGGCCGACGCCCACGGGCACGCCCTGGCCGCCCTTGCCACACATGCCCACGCCGGAGTCCAGCGCCATGTCATTGCCGATCATGGTGATCTGCTTGAGCGCCGCCGGGCCGTCCCCGATCAGGGTGGCGCCCTTGATGGGCTCCATGATCTTGCCGCCGCGCACCCGGTAGGCCTCGGTGCAGCGGAACACGAATTTGCCAGACGTGATGTCCACCTGGCCGCCACCGAAATTCTTGGCGTAGATGCCGTCCTTCAGGCTTTCCAGTATCTCGCCTGGATCGTGGGACCCGTTCTCCATGATGGTGTTGGTCATGCGCGGCATCACCGGATGGGCATAGCTTTCGCGCCGGCCGTTTCCGGTGGGGGCCATGCCCATCAGCCGGGCGTTCTGCCGGTCCTGCATATAGCCGCGCAGGATTCCATCCTCGATCAGAACCGTGCGCGAGGTGGGTGTGCCTTCATCATCAAAGGACAGCGAGCCGCGCCGGTCAGGGATCGTTCCGTCATCCACGATGGTCACGCCTTTGGCCGCCACCTGCTGGCCCAGCTTGCCGGCGAACGCGCTGGTGCCTTTGCGGTTGAAGTCGCCTTCCAGGCCGTGACCCACTGCCTCATGAAGCAGCACCGCGGGCCAGCCCGGCCCCAGCACCACCGGCCATTCGCCCGCCGGGGCATCCACGGCTTCCAGATTGACGTGCGCCACGCGCAGCGCCTCGGCGGCCAGGCCCTTCCAGCTTTCGGGTGCCAGCCAGTGCTCGAACGCCGCGCGGCCGCCTGCGCCGGCCGATCCGGTCTCGCGCCGGCCGTCGCGCTCACAGGTCACCGACACATTCAGGCGCACCAGCGGGCGCACTTCGGCGCGCACATCGCCGCCCGACCGCACGATGGCGATCACCCGGCGTGACCCGGTCAGCGAGGCCGACACCTGCACAACGCTGGAATCCTGCGCGCGCACCCAGGCATCGATTTCCGCCAGCAGGGCCGATTTGGCCTCGAAGCCCGGCTCGGCGATCACATCCACATCGTCATACAGGCGCTGGTTGGCGCGCGCGGGCGGCGGGGCCATTACCGCGTCACGGCCCTTGCGGGCGGCGGACGCGGTCTCGGCGGCGCGCGTCAGCGCGGCCAGGCCCGGATCGCTGGAGTGGGCGAACCCGGTGGTCTCGCCAAACACGGCACGCAAGCCGAAGCCGCGCTCGGACGAGAAATTGGCGATCTTCAGCCGGCCATCATCAAAGGCGAGCGATTCCGAGGCCGAGGTCTCCAGAAACAATTCCCCGTCATCCGCGCCCGCCAGCGCATGGTCCAGCACCCGGGCCGCATCGGCGGCATCGAACTCAAAGGCGGCGAACGCATCTGTGGTCATGTCGGCTCCCGGCGTCTGTGTCTTCTCCAGAGATAGCCGTTCGGGTGCCGGCTTGCGAGGGGGCGGGTGTGTTCAGACCGAAACCGAGTGACGCGCCACGCTGGCGGGCAGGTAGGCGTCGAACGCCGCCGCCGCGAGCCGGGCGAGTGGGCGGTAGCCCGGCGCGATCCGGATGCGGCCGCCCTCAGGCACGACAATGCCTGCCTGTTCCAGCGCACCCAGATCGGCCTGGGGTTCAGGCAGGCCATGGCCTGCGGCGATAGCGGCCGGGTCGGCTTCCAGAAACGTCATGATCTGCTCGATCACCGCCCGGCGCAGCCGGTCGTCCGGCGTCACCGCCACGCCCCGCCGTGCGGTGAGGTGCCCGGCCTCCACCGCCTGCCCCCAGGCGCGCACATCGCTGTGGGCCTGCACATAGCCCTGGGGCAGGGCGGAGATCGCCGAGGCTCCCAGGCCCAGCAGCGTGTCCGAGGGATCGGTGGTGTAGCCCTGGAAATTGCGCTTCAGCGTGCCCGCCGCCAGTGCGCGGGCCATGGCGTCCTGGGGACGGGCATAATGGTCGATACCGATGGCCTGGTAGCCTGCGGCCCGCAGTGCGCTCTCCATGGCGTCGGCCTGATCCAGCCGCCCGCGCGCATCGGGCAGGTCCGCGTCATTGATCAGGCGCTGATGGGCCATCATGTGAGGCACATGGGCATAACCGAACACCGCCAGCCGGTCGGGCGCCAGGTCTGCGGCGGCTTCGGCGCTGGCGCGCGCGCTGGCTGTGCTCTGGCGCGGCAGGCCGTAGAGCAGGTCGATATTGATCGCGCTCACCCCGGCCTCGCGCAACCGGTCAAAGGCGATGGCCGCCAGCTCCCAGGGCTGGATGCGGTTGATCGCCGCCTGCACCGCCGGATCGAAGCTCTGCACACCGGTGGAGGCGCGGGTGAATCCGTTGCGCGCCAGGCCCAGCGCATCCGCCCGGGTGAAATGGCGCGGATCGATTTCGATGGACAGCTCGGCCCCGGGCAGAAACTCAAAGCGCGCCCGCACCGCGTCCATCAGCGCGCTGATCTGGTCCGGGGAGAGAATGGCGGGCGTGCCGCCGCCCATGGCGAAGTGGGAGAGGGTCATCCGCCCCGGCAGGCGCGAGGCCATCAGGTCCAGCTCTGTGAGCAGGCGTTCGAGATACGCCGTCACCGGCTCGGCGCGCGTGGTCGCGCGGGTGTTGCAGCCGCAATACCAGCACAGCGACCGGCAATAGGGCACATGGACATAGAGCGAGACCGGCCGGGCCGGGTCCAGCACGCCCAGCCAGCGCGCCAGCGTCTCGGCGTCCACGCCCTCATGGAAATGCGGCGCGGTGGGGTAGCTGGTATAGCGCGGCGTGCGCGCCTGGGCGTGGTGCAGGATGGTGTCGCGGCGGCTCATGAAATATCCCTCATTCGTTTGGGGACATTTCGCGCATTCCGGGGCCGGACGCGATGGGGCGCCTCGCCGCACCTGGGCCTGAGCCCCCGCCCTGTCAGCCGCGCTCCAGCGCCTTCAGGCGCTCCACCGCCGCAATCTTGTCGATGGCCGCAGCGACATAGGCGTCCAGTGCGGAGCCTTCGGTGAAATCGGCCTGGGCGGTGAAATGCACCCGGTGATCGGCTTTCAGCTGCGTGGTCTTGGCCGCCAGGGCCTCGTCTTCAGGCGGGTGCACCGCGATGGACACGCCGCCCTGTTCCTTGACCGTGCGCATGCACGGCACATCGGTATCGCCATCGCCGATATAGATCATGTTGCGGAACGGCACCGGGCGCTCGTCCTCGGGCACATAGCGGTTGACCGCCGCGTGGTCGCCGGGGTCCATCGCGCCCTTGTTGATGCGGAACAGGAACTGGGTCTTGTTGGTGTAGTTCACCGCCGCCGCCGCCCACTCGGGCACGTCATTGGCGTCGTATTTGAATTCCGAGGCGAAGATGGCGGCAAATTCCGGCCCGATGGCGCTGGCCGCGATCATCTCTTTGAGGCCCGACGAGATGATCACGTGCTGCACCTCCAGCCCCGCCGCCGCGCCGCGTTCGCGCTGACGGGCGAACCAGCCATCGGCCACGCCGGGGAAAAACCCCACGCGCGCGCCGTGGCGCTGGATGTCTTCCTTGCGGAATCGCACACCCTGCTTGCGCGCCGCCTTCACCATCTCGTGCATGTAGACCAGGATATTGTCGGCCTTGAGCCGCGCCGCATCGCCATTCACCCGCGCCCAGAAGGCGGCCTTGTCCTCGCCGATCTCCGGGATGAAGGAATGCTCCTGCATGGAGCCCGGCGACAGCGTGCCGTCAAAATCATAGGCGATGGCGAGGACGGGGCGCGGGCTCATGGGCCAAGTTCTAGGCCGCTTGCCCCGGCGCGCCAAGCACTCCGCGGCGCCCTTGCGCGCGGCACCCGGCGCGTGCGAGGTTCCCGCCATGAACGTTCCAAGGGGCGTCCCGTGACCATCACGGGGCTGAGACAGCACCCTCAGGACCGGATCCGGGTCATGCCGGCGTCGGGATGGAGCTTATGACGCGAGACGATTACAACACCCATTGCGCCGCGCTGCCTGCTGCGACCCATGTCGTCCAGTGGGGCGGGGCGCATGTGTGGAAGGTGGGCGTTGGCCCCGGCCAGACTGGCAAGGTGTTCGCCGTGGCCAGCCAGGATGCGGACGCGCCGCTCGCCGTCACCTTCAAATGCTCCGACATCGTGTACGAGGTGCTGCGCGATGCGCCCGGCTGCCGGCCGGCGCCCTATCTCGCCTCGCGCGGCATGCTGTGGATCCAGCGCACGTCCGACGCCAGCGTCAGCGATGACGAGCTGAAATCCCACCTCACCGAAAGCTGGCGCCTGGCCGCCCTCGCCCTCACCAGAAAGCGCCGCGCCGCGCTGGGGCTGGACGCTCTCTCACCCGCGCCCGCTGCCGCGCGCGTCCCGCCCCATCCTGACCCTTTGACCCCGGAGACTGACCGATGACCGTCATGCGCCTTGCCGGCTTTGCCGCCCTGTCCGTCCTGATCGCCGCCTGCAGCCCGGCCCCCGTGGCTGAGCAGGCCGCACCCGAGACCGCCGCGCCCGAGACCGCCGCGCCCGACACCGCCGCACCCGACACCGCCGCGCCCGAAGCCACAGGCCCCGCCGCCGCCGCCCTGCATGTTCTGCTGGTGGAGAACGCCGAGGATCTGGTCCCGTCCGACTGGACGACCGGCGAGCCGGTGTCGGAGACCTCCCTGTCCTACTGGGTGCTGCCCGCCCTGGATGTGGCCGAGACCCGCTCGGCCGTCTGCACGCCCCTGACCGAGCCCGCGCGCGCCCATGACTGCACGCTGAGCTTTGTGGCTGAGCCGGTGGAGGCGAACCGCCGCCCGGTGGAAGCCCGCTTCCGGTTCAGCGTGGCTGAAAGTCCCGATGGCGACCTCGCCCTCATCAGCCCGACTGTCCGCTGGGCCGTCACCGGCTGATCCCGCCCGCGCCCTTACCCGCCACGCCCAAACGCCCCTGACCCTTCGCCACCTTGAAAGCCCGATCCCATGAACAAGCCCGTCAGCCAGTCCGAATTTCCCACGCCCACCGTCACCACCGGGCCGCTGGCCGGGTCGCGCCGGGTGTTCACCCACCCGCAGGCCGCGCCGCATCTTAACGTGCCGCACCGGGAGATCGAGCTGCACCCCACGGCCCTGGAGCCGGCGGTGCGCGTCTATGACTGTTCGGGGCCGTACACCGATCCCGGCGCCAGCATCGACGTGGAGAAGGGCCTGACCCGCGCCCGCACGGCCTGGGTCACGGCGCGGGGCGGGGTGGAGGAATATGAAGGCCGCGCGCCGAGCGCGCTCGATAATGGCGGGGCGCAGGGGAAATACCTCGCCCGCGCCTTCCCGGTGCGCCACCGCCCCTTGCGCGCCACCGGGACCGGCCCGGTCACGCAATACGAGTTCGCTAAGCGGGGCATCATCACCGATGAAATGATCTACGCCGCTGAGCGCGAGAATATCGGGCGGGCGCAAGCCCTGCCCGGCGCCGCCGAGCGCCGCGCGGATGGCGAGGATTTCGGCGCGGCCATCCCCGAGTTTGTCACACCGGAATTTGTGCGCAGCGAGATCGCGCGCGGGCGGGCCATCATCCCGGCCAATATCAATCATGGCGAGCTCGAACCCATGGTGATCGGCCGCAATTTCCTGGTGAAGATCAACGCCAATATCGGCAATTCGGCCGTCGCATCTTCCGTGGAGGAGGAAGTCGACAAGATGGTCTGGGCCATCCGATGGGGCGCCGACACGGTGATGGACCTCTCCACCGGCAAGAACATCCACAACACCCGCGAATGGATCGTGCGCAATTCGCCCGTCCCCATCGGCACCGTGCCGATCTATCAGGCGCTGGAGAAGGTGGGCGGCGTCGCCGAGGACCTGACCTTCGACATTTTCGCCGACACCCTCATCGAGCAGGCCGAGCAGGGCGTGGACTATTTCACCATCCATGCCGGGGTGCGCCTGGCCTATGTGCCGCTCACCGCCAACCGCGTCACCGGCATCGTGTCGCGCGGCGGGTCCATCATGGCCAAATGGTGCCTGTCCCATCACAAAGAGAGCTTCCTCTACACGCGCTTTGACGAGATCTGCGAGATCATGCGCGCCTATGACGTGAGCTTCTCCATGGGCGACGGCCTGCGCCCCGGCTCCATCGCCGACGCCAATGACGCCGCCCAGTTCGCCGAGTTGGAGACGCTGGGCGAGCTCACCAAAGTGGCCTGGGCCCATGGCTGTCAGGTGATGATCGAGGGGCCGGGCCATGTGGCCATGCACAAGATCAAGGCCAATATGGACAAGCAGCTGGAGACCTGCGGCGAGGCGCCCTTCTACACCCTTGGGCCCCTCACCACCGATATCGCGCCGGGCTATGACCACATCACGTCGGGCATTGGAGCGGCCATGATCGGCTGGTTCGGCTGCGCCATGCTCTGCTATGTCACGCCCAAAGAGCATCTGGGCCTGCCCGACCGCGACGATGTGAAGACCGGCGTGATCACCTATAAAATCGCCGCCCACGCCGCCGACCTCGCCAAGGGTCACCCGGCGGCCAAGCTGCGCGACGACGCCTTGAGCCGCGCCCGGTTCGAATTCCGCTGGGAGGACCAGTTCAACCTGTCGCTGGACCCCGACACGGCCCGCGACTTCCACGACCAGACCCTGCCCAAGGACGCCCACAAGGTGGCGCATTTCTGCTCCATGTGCGGCCCGAAATTCTGCTCCATGAAAATCACCCAGGACGTGCGCGACTACGCGGCGGGCCTGTCCGAAAACGAAAAAGCCGATCTGGAGCGCCAGGCGGATGAGGCCTCAAAGGGCATGGCGGAGAAGGCGGAGGAGTTCAAACGCAGCGGCGGGGAGATTTATGTGGGGGAGTAGGGGGGGGGATGGGTCCCGGATATCCCCGGCTCAAGGCCGGGGCTTCCGGGAAAACAGGGGTGGGGAATCAAAACACCCATCTTGTTTTCCCGGGCGATCGGAGGGAGACCCGGGACCCAGCCACCGATGCTTTCAGCCGCTTGAGGGTTGGGTCTTATGGGGGATGGGTCCCGGATATTTGCTTCGCAAATTCCGGGAAAACAGGGATGGGGGATTTAACCAAAGCAGGGGAAGGGGGGTTAGAGCGTCAGGTCAAAGGTCAGATCGCGCCAGTCCGGGTTTTCGGTTTCGATCAGGGTGATCTTCCAGGCGCGCCGCCAGCGCTTGAGCCGGCGCTCGTGGGCGTACGCCTCCAGCACATCGTTATGATGGTCGTACCAGACGAGACGCGTCACCTTGTGCTGGCGCACAAAGGCCGAGCCGATCCCCTCGCGATGCTCCCACACCCGGCGCACCAGATCATTCGTCACCCCGGTATAAAGCGCGCCCTGCTTCCGGTTCGCCATGATGTAGACGTAGAAATTATAATCGCGCATAGCGCGAATATGATGCAGCGATCTCCCTCAAAACAACCCACCTTGTTTTCCCGGCCGAGCGGAGCGAGCGCCGGGAGCCATCCACCAATGCTTTCCGCCGCCTGGGCGGCTGAGATGTGTCGCGATGGGTCCCGGATATTTGCTTCGCAAATTCCGGGAAAACAGGGGGCGGGGGATCAAAACACCCATCTTGTTTTCCCGGGCGACCCCGGACTTGATCCGGGGGAGACCCGGGACCCATCCACCGAGGCTGTCCACCGTTGCGGCGGCTGAGATGTATCGCGATAGGTCCCGGATATGGGCTGCGCCAATTCCGGGAAGGCAGGGGTGGGGAATGGCCCCCCGCCATGCCGCCAGTCCGCCGCTTGTCCGCCCCTGCTGCGGGCGGGGCTATGGTAGCGCGTCCCGGATATGTCCGGGCGGAAGGCGGACCATAGCCCAGGGTGGAGGATGAGAACGGTAAGAACGGTAAGAACGGTAAGAGGACAGTCGCCGGACGGAGTCTCACCGGAGACGCTCACGCCCGCCCGCCCGGCGGGTCAGGCCGATTGGGACGAAATCACAGCAGCCTGCCGTGCTTTGACGGGCGGCCCGGGACCCGTCATCCCATACCGTCAGCTGCCGCGCTGGCTCCGATTAGGCGGGACGGGTCCCGGATTTGGGCCAACGCCCAGTCCGGAACAACAAACGGGCGCGTACCCGTTGCTGCACTTGGGCCCAAACCCATTCCGGAAATACAAGAAATGAGCGCGGCGCGGGCGCCTAGCTCTTCTTGTTGCCCAGATGCTCCAGCCCGCCGACCGATCCGGTCTTCTGTGAGGGCTGCGAGGCGTTGGTCTTTTTCTTCTGGTTCTTCTCGGCTTTGGGCTTTTTCGCCTCGCGGCCGGATTTTTGTTGGCCTTTGGCCATGGCGTGATCCTTTGCACCGAGGGCAAGGCCCTCAGCCGCGTTTATATGACGGATCGCCCCGTGCGGTCACGCGATTTTGCTGACGGCTCAGCCGCCGTCGAGCGTGTTCCACGCCGCGTCATTGGCCAGGGTGGGGATGGCCTGGCAGTCGGGCGCGCAGACATAGCTGGCGCGGGTATTGTTGCGGAACACCTGCACCACGCCCCGGTCATTGCCGGTGACGGAGAGGTCGGCGGTATAGAGCACGCGGCCCGCAGCGTTCAGCGCGATCAGATTGGTGCGCCCGAATTGCTTGCCCGTGATGAAGATGGTGCGCGCATCATAGAGATTGGCGTCAGCGATGGCCGGATTGCCCACCACAATGGCCGCCGCCTCGCCGGGCAGGCGGATCAGGGCGGCGTGGTCGGCGGGCACGCGGAACACCTGGGCCAGGGCGGGCGCGCCGGCGGCGGCCGTCAGGGCGAGGGTGAGGGCGAGAGCGGCGATACGGGCGCACAGGCGCATGGCGTCATCCTCATAGGAACACTCGCCCTGTTGTCGCGCGCGCGGATGAAGGAAGTCTAAACAGGGGCCCGGGAGGGTCCACTTGATTCACCGCGTGTAAACCATAGACCACACAAACGCGATTAACTCAAAATAAAGCATGGATTTTTACCCGCTTTAAATCGTCCTCGTGTTTACTCACATCACGTTCAGAGCGGGTCGGGACGGACTTGAGCCTCTGGGCTGGAAAAAAGAGCAAACGGAGTGGATGGACATGAAAAACCTGGTTTCGAAATTCTTCAAAGACGAGTCTGGCGCCACGGCTATTGAATATGGCCTGATCGCTGCCCTGATCGCCGTGGCGATCATCACCGTGGTCGGCCTGGTCGGCACCAACCTGGAAACGACCTTCCAGTCGGTGGCTGACGGCATCGTCGCGCCGGAGTAATCGGCGCCGCCCCAAGGGGCGTATTTGTCGGCGAACAGAGCCGTCCCGTCACCGGGGCGGCTCTTTTGCGTTCGGGCGGGGCCCCGTGTTGGGGAAGCCTTAAGCCCTGCGGGTACAGGCTGGCGCTGACGCACAGACCTTGAACGGGACGCACAGCCATGATCGCCCATATCCTCATTCTCGCCCTGGCCGGCCTGATGCTCGCCGCGGCCTGGCATGATGCGGCGCGCTTCATCATTCCCAACTGGATTTCCGGCGTGCTGGTGCTGGCCTGGATCCCGGCCGCGTTCACGCTGGGCTATGGCTGGCCGGGGGCGGGGCTGGCGCTGCTGACCGGGTTTGTGGTGCTGGCCGCGGGCATGGCGCTGTGGGCGCCAGGCTGGCTGGGCGGGGGCGATGTGAAGCTGCTGGCCGCCGGGGCGCTGTGGTTTGGCTGGCCGGACGTGGTGTCGTTTCTGGTGTGGTCCATGCTGGCGGGCGGCGTGCTGGCCCTGGTGCTGGTGCTGGCGCGCCGCATCGCCCCGGCGATCCCCCAAATGGCCGGGCGCCTGACCGGAACCGCGCTGGCACCGGGTGCGCCGGCCCCTTACGGCATCGCCATTGCCGCGGGCGCGCTGATCACCCTGCCGCGCAGCCAGATCTTCATGGCGCTGGGGCTGTAGGCTTCAGAACCTGTCCTTGCGGGCGCGCACCTCGCCATAGACCTCCCAGTCCTGCGCGGTCTCCAGACCCAGGCGGGTGCGCAAGCCCGCATCATCCCAGCGCAGAAACGGATTGGCCGCGCGCTCGCGGGCTATGGTCGTGGGCACGGTCGGCTCGCCGCGTGCGCGCAGGGCCTCGACCTCGCGGGCATAAGCCTGCAGGGCGTCATTGTCCGGATCGATGCTGAGTGCAAATCTCGCATTGGCCTGCGTGTATTCATGGGCGCAGTAGACGCGCGTGGTGTCCGGCAGATCACGCAGGCGCGCCAGCCCGGCCTGGGCCTGGCGCGGCGTGCCCTCGAACAGGCGCCCGCAGCCCAGCGCGAACAGGGCGTCGCCCACGAACACCACGCCTTCGGTCTCGAACCAGTAGGCGACCTGGCCCAGCGTGTGGCCGCCCACATCCAGAACCTGCGCCTCCAGCGCGCCGAGCCTGACCCGGTCGCCGGGCCTGACCGCGGCGTCCACATGGCCGATCTTGTCCGCTTCGGCGGCAGGGGCGGTGATGCGCGCGCCATTGGCCGCGCGGATGGTGTCATTGCCCCCGGCATGGTCCCAGTGATGGTGGGTGGTCCAGATCTCGCCGAGGCGCCAGCCCGCGGCGCGTGCTTCGTCCAGGATGCGGGCGGGTTCGGGTGTGTCGATGGCCGCGCACGCGCCGGTCTCGCTGCAGGCGATCAGGAAGCCGTAATTGTCCTGAAGGCAGGGAAACTGCCGGATCTGCAGGGCCATGACGACGCCCTCCTGTGCGCATGCCCTTACACGGGCGGGGGGCAGAGCCTATCATTATACACGACGCTATTGCGAGGCTCGCCTATGCGCACCGATGCGCTCGAAATCGACCGCTTCTACCGCTCCCCCCGCGGCCGCGCCGCGCGCGACATGGCGCTGCGCCGCCTGACCGCGCTGTGGCCCCAGGCCAAGGGGCTGGACATGCTCGGCTATGGCTTTGCCGGGGCGTATCTTGAACCCTACCGGGCCGAGGCGCGGCGCACCGTGGCCTATATGCCGGCCTCGCAGGGCGCTGTGGGCTGGCCAAAAGCAGCCCCTTCGCTCACCGCACTGGGCGAGGAGGCGCGCCTGCCCTTCAAGGAAGCCATGTTTGACCGGGTCGTGCTGGCCCATGCACTGGAAGAGGCCGAGGATCTGCGCCGGCTCCTGCGCGAGCTGTGGCGGGTCACGGCACCGGAAGGGCGCATCGTGGTGATCGCCGCCCACCGCGCCGGCCTGTGGGCGCGGTCCGAAGCCACGCCCTTCGGCCATGGCCGTCCGTTTTCGCGCCGCCAGCTATCGGACCTTTTGACTGGTGCCCTGTTCGAACCCGTGGCCTGGTCGCGAGCGCTCTATGCGCCGCCCTGGCGCTGGGCGTGCGGTCCGAAGACCGCGTCGGCGTTTGAAAGCGCGGGCGAGCGGGTGGCACCGGCCTTTGGCGGGCTGATCCTGGCTGAGGCGATCAAGCATGTGGGCGCGGTGCGTCCGGGCGGCTCGGCTGAACGTGTCCGGCGCCCCGCGCTTGAAGGCACCGCGCGCCCCGCGCTATCTCCCCGCACCAAGCCGTCCCATCCCGCCGCGAAAGACCCATCCCCATGACACTTCAACCCCGCCCCGGCCTTCTGGATATCAAGCCCTATGTGCCCGGCGCGGCTGCGCCTGCGGGCGCGGTGAAGCTGTCGTCCAATGAAAATGCGCTGGGCGCCAGCCCGAAAGCGGCTGAAGCCTTCAAGGCGGCGGCCGGGCGGCTGCAGCTCTATCCCGATGGCGGTGCCACCAAGCTGCGCGAAGCCATCGGCAAGGCTGAAGGGATTGATCCGGCGCGCATCGTGTGCGGCGCAGGCTCGGACGAGCTGTTGCAGCTGATCGGACGGGCCTATCTGGCACCGGGCGATACGGTGGTGCAAAGCCAATACGGATTTCTGGTCTACCGGCTGGTGGCTCTGCAATCGGGTGCTCACTGCGTCAGCGCGCCCGAGCGCGACTACACCGCTGATGTGGACGCGTTGATCGAGGCGGCCAGGCCCGGCGCGCGCATCGTGTTTCTGGCCAATCCGAACAATCCCACCGGCACGTGGATTCCCGGCTCCGAGGTGCGCCGCCTGCGCGAGGGCCTGCCCGAGGATACGTTGCTGGTGCTGGACGGCGCCTATGCCGAGTTTGTCGAGGCACCTGGCTGGGAAGACCCGATTGCGCTGGCGGACGCGTATTCCAACGTCGTGGTGACGCGGACGTTCTCGAAAATCCATGGTCTCGCCGCCCTGCGGCTGGGCTGGATGTATGGCCCGCAGGAGGTGGTTGACGTGATCCACCGCGTGCGCGGCCCCTTCAACGTCAACCTGCCCGCCATTGAAGCAGGCGTAGCCGCCATTTCCGATCCTGACTTCGTGCGCCGGTCCAAGCACCATAACGATCAATGGCTGGCCTATCTGACCCAGCAGCTCGGCGGGCTCGGCTTCGAGGTTACGCCGTCGGTGTGCAATTTCGTGCTGGTGCATTTCCCTGACGCACCAGGCCGGACGGCGGCGGACGCCGATCGCTTCCTGACCGCGCGCGGCCTCGTCGTGCGGGCGCTGGCACCCTACGGCCTGCCGAACGCCCTGCGCATCACCGTAGGGCTCGAGGCGCATAATCGCGCCGTAGTCGACGCGCTGACCGCCTTCCGCGACAGCTGGTCCTAGAGCGTGSGGCCTGACTGCGTCAGGCCSCACGCTCTGGCTCTATAAGCAGGAGCGCAATTTATCCGAAAACCGGTCCCCACTTTTCGGATTGCGCTCTAAGCGATCTCCAGCTCTTCCATCGCCGTTTCATAAGCCCAGTCCAGCCAGGGGCCGAGGGCGGCCACGTCGTCAGTGTCCACGGTGGGACCGCACCAGATGCGCAGGCCCGCCGGGGCTTTCGGGTGCGGGATGACGTCAAACGCCGCGCCTTCGCGGTCCAGAAGCAGCCCCATGCGCCGCGACACCGCCCAGCGCTCTGCATCAGACTTGGCGGCGAGTTCCGCGCTGGCGAATTTGAGCGTCACCGAGGTGGTGGACCGGGTCGCCGGATCCTCGGCCAGGAAATCGATCCAGGACGCGCTGTCGACCCACGATGCGAGCGCTGCGAAATTGGCGTCGGTGCGCGCGATCAGTGCCGTGACGCCGCCCTCGCGCGCGGCCCATTTCAGACCGTCGAGATAATCTTCCACGCACATCAGCGACGGCGTGTTGATGGTGGAGCCGGCGTAGATGGCGGCGTCTTCAGCGCCCGCTTCAAACAATTGCAACAGGCGCGGCACCGGCCAGGAGGGACGGTAGTCGCGCAGGCGTGCCCGGGCGCGCGGCGACAGGATGGCGATGCCGTGCTGTGCCTCTCCGCCCAGGCATTTCTGCCAGCTGAAAGTCGTGACGTCGAATTTCTCCCAAGGCATGTCCATGGCGAAGGCTGCCGACGTGGCATCGCAGATCGTCACGCCCTCACGGTCGTCCTTGATCCAGGCGGCTTCCGGTATCCGCACGCCCGCCGCGGTGGCGTTCCAGGTGAAGACCTGATCATGGGCCGGATTGCTTTGGCTGTAATCGGGCGCACGGCCGTAGGGTGCCTCATAGGCGTTGAGCCCGGCAGGTTTCAGCTCGTCGCGCAAATCCACCAGCCAGCGCCGGCCGAACTCGTCACAGGAAAACACATCCACGGGCCGCGCACCGGTCATGGACCACAGCGCGCCTTCCATGGCACCGGTATCGGACGCAGGCAGGATCACCACCTTGTAGTCAGAGGGTATTTCCAGCACAGCCGCTGTGCGTTCCAGCGCTTCGGCCAGGCGCGCCCTGGGCATGCCGGCGCGGTGATTGCGGCCCAGCGGCGCAGCCGCCAGCGCGCTCCATTCCCAACCCGGGCGCTTCTTCGTGGGGCCGCACGAAAAGCGGGCGTCGGACGGGCGCAGGCTGGGTTTGGAGCGGGCCATGACGATTCCCCCGGCTGTCTGGTTTGCAGTCCATTGCGGTAGGCCTTCGCGCGTGCAGCGTCAAATCCTGTCTGGGGCGGCGGCTTGACGCGGGAGCGGCGCACGCCTACCGGCACGGCCATGATCAACCCTGAACGCCCCTCGACCGCCCGCGCCTTCCATGGCCTGGAGCGGCCCTCGTGACGCCGGACAAGCCGGGTCTCAAGGGCTGGGGCGGACTGTTCCTGCTGGCGCTCCTGTGGGGCGGGGCGTTTGCCTTCATCACAGTCGGGGTGGAGACCTTGCCGCCGTCTGTGGTCGCGTTCGGGCGCCTGGCGCTGGCAGCGGCCGTGCTCACTGTCTGGGCGGTGGCGCAGAAGCGCTATCTCCCGCCCCTCGCCGACCGGCGCTGGCTGTGGTTTGCCGGGCTTGGCCTGTTCGGCAATGCGCTGCCTTTCACCCTGATCGCCATCGGCCAGCAGACCGTGCCGTCGGGCGTGGCAGGCATTCTGATGGGCATGACGCCGCTGGCCATCATCATGGCTGCGCACTTCGTGTTGCCCGGCGAGCGGATCAATGCCTGGAAAGGGGCTGGCTTCCTGATCGGGTTTTCCGGAATCGTGCTGCTGACGGGACCGTCCGCGCTGGCGGGCATGCTGGAGACCGATTTTCTGGCGCAGATGCTGATTTTCGCGGCCACACTGGCTTACGCCACCAACGCCATCATGTATCAGCGCATGCCCGAGACGCCGCCCATCACCGTCGCGGCGGGATCGCTGATCTGCGCCTCAGTGCTGACCTTGCCGCTGGTGATCTGGGATGGGGCGACCGGCGCCGCCATGCAGCCGAGCCTCAATTCGATTCTGGCCGTGATCGCGCTGGGCCTTCTGCCGACGGCGCTGGCAACCATCGTTTACATGGGCATTGCCCGGAAGGTGGGTGCGGCCTTTATCGCGCTGATCAATTATGCCGTGCCGGTGGTGGCGGCCATGATCGGGCTGCTGCTGGGCGAATCGCTGGGCCTCACTGCCTGGCTGGCGCTGGGGATCATCCTGTTGGGCATTTTCATCGCCCGGCGCGGCACCCGTCGCAAAGACGTCTAGGTGTCTAGACGGCCTTGACCGCGGCAGGCCGCAATACCGGGCGGGTCAGGCCCAGCAGCGCCTGAAGGCCGGGTATATCCAGCTGTTCGGGATTGTTGTCCGACGAATAGGACCAGCCATCACGCACGGCCCGCGCGCCCGCTTCCTCCCAGGCGCGGCGCACCGCGTCACGGCCTTGGGCGATCACCACATAGCGGTCTCCGGCATCCAGCGTGGAGCGCGAATCATCCGGCGTGATCATCACTTCGTGCAGCTTCTCGCCCGGACGCGCGCCGACAATGCGGTGGGGCAGGGTCGGGGCGATGGCGCGGGCCAGATCAATGGTCCGCATGGAGGGCAGTTTGGGGACGAACACTTCGCCGCCCTGCATGTCTGACAGAACGGACAGGACGAAGTTCACGCCCTGATCGAGGGTGATCCAGAACCGTGTCATGCGCGGGTCGGTGATGGGCAGATCGCGCGCACCCTCTGAGACAAGGCGCTGGAAGAAAGGCGCGACCGAGCCGCGCGATCCCACCACATTGCCGTAGCGCACTACCGAAAACCGCGGGCCTTGCGCGCCCGCCAGAGCGTTGGCGGCCAGGATGATCTTGTCAGACGCCAGCTTGGTCGCGCCATACAGGTTCACAGGGGCCGCGGCCTTGTCCGATGACAGCGCGACCACCCGCTCCACGCCATTGGCGATGGCGGCGCGCACCACGTGCTCGGCACCGTGGATATTGGTCTGCACGCACTCGAACGGATTGGCCTCGGCGATGGGCACATGCTTCATCGCGGCGGCGTGGATGACGATGTCCGCCCCGCGCATGGCTTCGGCCACGCGCGCGGCATCGCGGACATCCCCGATCATGAAGCGTAGCCACGGATAGGCGTCAGGGCTGAAGCGCTGGGCTGTTTCGTATTGTTTGAGCTCGTCGCGCGAGAACACCGTGAGCTGGCGCGGCTTGAAACCGCGCGACACGGTGTCGAGAAACTGATGGCCAAACGAGCCGGTGCCGCCGGTCAGGAAGATGGACCGCCCGGTCAAATCACAGGCTGTGCCGGCGAAGTCGCGCAAGGTCGAGCCGTGCGCATCGCGCGATGCTCCTGCTGATCCGGCCATGAAACGCGCCCCGCAAGTGATTCTCTTCACGTCAGTCTAACGGTTGACGCCAGCGGGTTAACGCTCCGTTTGTATTACGGCGCGAGAAGGCTTCGACGTGCGCAATCCTAACCAATTGTCAGCGCTTTGAGCGCCATACTGCGCGCGGGCGGCGTCTGTGCGCCCGCTGGACAAGAATCAGACAGGACATGGCGTTCTCGGTCGAACTGCTTGGCGCATGGTACGGGGCTCAGTCTGCCCGGCAGTTTGCCGGCCAGTCGAACGCTGCGCGCGCGCCGGCGGCCGGGCAAGGTGACCAGAGCCGGAGCAGCGCCCAAACCCTGCCGCCCTGGGATGCGCGCGGGTCAATCACGGCGCTGGAAACCCTGCGTCGTCAGGTGCTGGGTAGCGGACGCTTCTTTGACGCCTCGCTGACCAACGCCTCCGGTCCCGGCGTCAGCCGGGATGAGCAGCAATTATTCGCCATGTATCAGGGCCTGCGCGGGCTGCAATCGCTGGCCGACGCGGCCATGCAGCGCAATGTCAGCGAGTTGGACAGCAAATTCTGGCAGCGCCGCTTCAATGAAGGCCTCGAACAGCTGGGCGGGTTCTTTCAGGATCTGGAGCTGGAAGGCGTGTCCGTGCTGCGCGGCAAGGAGCTGAGCAAGGCCGAGAGCGAACTCGCAATCTCGCGCGGTCTGTCGGCATACTCAACCGCCGCCATCCATACCGGCGCGTTTGACGCCGAGGTGGCGGCGTTTCAGGGCGATGCCGCCTTCACCATCACTGTGCGCAAAAATGGCGACGATACCGATGTGGCCATTGACCTGGCCGATCTCGGCGGCACCCCGCGCACGCTCGACAACGTGATCGGGCTGATCAATCAGAAACTTGAAGACGCCGAAATGCTGACCCGGTTCGGGCGCCAGCGCGTGGGCACACCCAATGAAAACGGCGTGGTCGAAGGCGATGACTGGGGCTTTAAAATCCAGGGCATTTTGACCGAACGCATCAGCTTTTCCGCGCCGGCCTCTGCGCCCACGGTCTGGCTTGCCGGAGTGAGCGGGGCCAAGGAGGCGGCGTCCGGTCAGCTCACCCGGATCAGCGGGCTCAGTGACGGCGGCCAGACTGATTTTACCCGCCGGATCGAGGCCGATCCGGATGTGGCCGAAACTACCAATGACAAGGGCGACACCAAAACCACCCAGACCAGCAATCCCTTGCGTATCCTGGACACCGCCCAGGCGGCTGATGGAGGCATCTATGTCGTGGGCCATGGCGCGTCCAGCGTGGCGGGCCAGGCGCTCAAGGGCGAGCAGGACCTGATCCTTCAGCGTTTTGACACCACGGGCAAGCTGGTCTGGACCCGCGCGCTGGGCGCGGCGCAGAGCGCCTCAGGCGCGTCGCTGGCGGTGGACGGGCAGGGCAATGTGATTGTGGCCGGCTCGGTGACCGGGGCGCTCAGCGGTACCAACGCCGTGGGCGGTGAGGATTCGCTGGTGGTGAAATTCAATGCCGACGGCGTGGAGCAATGGGCTCAGCGCTTTGGCGGGCAGGGCGATGACCGCGCGCTGGCCGTCACCGTGGATGATGCCGGCAATGTTTTTGTGGCCGGCGAGACCCGGTCCGGCTTCGGCGGCATGGCCCACCAGGGAATGGTGGACGGCTATGTGCGCGCCCTCAATGCCTCCGGTGCAACCCTCTACACCCGCGCGATAGAAGCCGGGGCCGGGGTGGAGCGCGTGCGCGCCGTGGCCATGGCTGCCGATGGCGGGCTTCTCACCGCCAGCGAAGTCGATGGCCGCGCGGTGCTCGCCAAGTTCGCATCCGGCGATGACGGGACCGGCGCGCCGGTCTGGCGCCTGGATATGGGCGATCTGGATGGCGGGCGCATTGCGGGCCTGGCCGTGGACGCCGATGGCGCGATCAATCTGGCGGGCTCCGCCGGGGCGGGCTTTGCGCCGGGCACGGTCATCAATGCCAATGCCGGCGGGCGCGATGCGGTGCTGGTGCGTCTCGAAGACGGTGCCGCGCCGGCGGTGAGCTATGCGACTTTCCTCGGCACCGAGGGCGACAATACCGCGGCGTCGGTGAAGACGGCGGGCGGCAAGGTTTACCTGGCCGGAACTACATCCGGCGCGCTGCCCGGTTCCCAGCAATCGGGCGAGCGCAACAGCTTTGCAGCCGGGTTTGACGCGGCCACCGGCGCGCTGGAGTGGACACAGCAAGTCTCAGGTCGCGGCGGCCTGTCGGAAGCGACAGGCCTCGTGGTGGATCAGGGCGGGGATTCCGTGCTGAACCGGCTTGGCCTGCCAAACGGAGCCATCGCCTACGCTGACAGCCGTGCGATCAATCAGCGCTCGTCGGTGCGCGCAGGCGATCATTTCTTCATCTCGGTGGATGGCGGGCGCCAGCGCCGCATAGAGATCGGCCCCAACGAGACCATGCGCTCGCTGACCTTCAAGCTGAATGCCGTCATGCTGTTCAATGGCTCGGCCGATGTGCGCCGCTCAGGCGCAGGCGACATGCTGCGCCTTGCGCCCAAACCCGGCGTCACGATCGAGCTGACAGCCGGGGCCGATGGCCGCGACGCCCTGTCCGGCCTCGGCCTGCCCTCGGGCAGCATCACCGGCAAGGCCTCCCTCCTGGCCCGCTCTGATGACGCCACTTCGGACTCCCCCACCGTGTTCGCCCTCGAGCTGCCCGACCGCCTGTCGATCTCCGATCGCAGCACGGCCCAGGCCGCCTATGAGGCGCTGTCGGCTGCCCAGGCCAAGATCCAGCGCGCCTGGCGCGACTTGACCATGGACCCGGCTCTCAAGGAGATGCTCAAAGGCCCGGCCAACGGCAAGCGCGGCGGAACCGTGCCGAGTTATCTCACCAGCCAGATCGCCAATTACCAGGCCGGTCTCGACCGGCTGATGGGCGGGGGCGGCAATACGCTCGGGTTTTTCTAGGCCGGACCGAGCTTGTGCACCCGGGCGTCGAAACCCGCACGGGCGCGGGCATAGGCGTCTTCGATCAATGCCCGGTGCCGGTCCAGCACAGCCTGATCCGGGCACAGCATGGCGCACCAGCCCATCCAGCCATAGACGGGATGGGGCGTGAGCTGGTTGAGCGCTTTGAAATCCCAGTCCCCGGCGATGATCCCGCCTTTGGGCGGCCTTGCGGGCAGCGGTCCGAACAGGGCCGCATACCGGGTCTTCGACACCCCGAAGCTCAACCGCCAGACGCCCTCGCGTGACAGCCCGGACGCCGTATCATTAGGCCCATCCGACCGTTTGATGGTGGCGAAATAGGTGCCGTTCGAGAACTGCCGGCCCGGATTGTAGTAGTAAGACGTCTCACCCCAGCTCGGCTTCGGGGCGATGCCTTCGAAGCTTTCCAGCAGCGCAGCGGCGTGCGCGGGGCTGGTCACGCCTCAAGCCGTCTGATTGCACGCCAGCGCGCCCACGGCGCCGTAGCGGGCGGCGGACGGACCGTATCCGGCCTGGGACTGTTTCTGGCGCGAGGCTTCCTCGGCGATGGCGCGCACCAGGCCTTCGGTGAGCACTTTGAGCGCTTCGACCGAAGCGTGATTGCGCGCCAGCGCGGCGTTGAATTGCTCGGTCGCCGTGCGAAGCCGGCCTTTCAGGGCAGGGGCAAGCCCCGCCAATCGCTCCGGTTCGCGCGCCGCGCGCTGGGTCTCGGCGCGGTAGAGTGTGGCCAGGCGCATTTTCTCGGTCTGAAGATTCACCGCCTCATGGGGGCGGCGTGCCTCGAACAGATCGGTTTCCTGTTCCAGCAAGACCGTGAGGCGCGATGTCAGACGGATCATAGCCTCTGCGCGTTCGGCGGGTGTCTGGGCGGCGAGCTCGGTGGTCACGATCCGGCCTCCTGATATCTGAGCATTTCACGCGCCAGGGAATCGGCCAGGCCAATGCCACCGGCCCGCGTGATCACCTTGGCGTACTCTTCATTGAGCATGGAGCTGAACGCCGCTTCGCCGGGCCCGCCGCCAAAGCTCGACTGGGTGGTTTCGCCCATCATCGCTTCAAGCACCTGGGCCAGGAAGACCGACTCGAAGTCCTCAGCCGTTGCGCGCAACTGATCTGGCGTGCGGGCCTGACGTGCCTGTGTTCCGGCCGGTACCGAACGCGCCGACAGCATGGCCGCCTGTATCTGGGCGTCGAGAAGGCCGTCCATTACAGCACCTCGATATCGGCTTGCAGCGCCCCTGCGGCCTTGATGGTCTGCAGGATCGTGATCAGGTCGCGCGGGCTGACACCCAGCGCGTTGAGCCCGTCGACCAGTTCGCGCAGCGTCACGGTTCCTTGAAGCACGCCCATCTCGCGCATGTCTTCCTCCACCGCGACATCGGTGCGCGGCAGGACGACCGCCTCGGCCTCGGTGAACGGCGCCGGCTGAATGGCGATCGGGCTTTCAGAGACCGTAACGGTCAGCCCGCCCTGGGCGATGGCGACGGTGGAGACACGCACATTATCGCCCATCACGATGGTGCCGGTGCTTTCGTCGATCACCACGCGCGCGCGCATGTCGGTCTGGACGCGCAGCTGCTCCACATCGGCCAGCAGCGACACCATGTCCCCGCGAAAGCTCGCAGGCCGGATCAGTGCGACGGTAGAGGGGTTCTGCGCTGCGGCAACGCCGGAGCCCAGATAGGCGTTGATCGTGTCGGCCATACGCCGGGCAGTGGTGAAATCGGGATTGCGCAGAGACAGGCGGATCTCGTTGCGACCGGCGAGATCAAATTCCATCTCGCGCTCGATCACGGCGCCATTGGCGATGCGCGCCGTCGTGGGCACGCCGCGCGTAACGCTGGCCGCCTGGCCGCCGGCTGCGAAGCCACCGGCCGCGACCGAGCCCTGCGCCACGGCGAACACTTCGCCATTGGCACCCACCAGCGGGGTGGCGATGAGCACGCCGCCTTGCAGGCTGCTGGCATCGCCCAGCGCCGACACGGTCACATCGATGCGTGTGCCCTGCATCGAGAAGGGCGGCAGCTCGGCCGTCACCATGACGGCGGCGACATTGCCGGTGCGCAGATCGGCTTCGCGTACATTGATATTGAAGCGCTCCAGCATGGAGTTCATCGCCTGACGGGTGAAGGCGGCATTGCGCAGCGTGTCGCCCGAGCCGTCGAGACCCACCACCAGGCCGTATCCGACCAGCTGGTTTGATCGCACGCCCTCCACATCGGCGATGTCCTTGATGCGCGGATTGGCGTGGGCCGCCGCTGCCAGGCTGGCGCACAGGGCCAAGGCGGTCAGGAATATGACTGGTCTCATCATGGCGCACGCATCTCCGGCAGGCTCCTGTACGCGGACCTGCGAAAAGCGTGCCAAGGTTAATTCAAAAAAGAGTCAATTAAATCAGTGGTCTGAGATTTCAGATGCCGGCGTTATCTGCCGGTTGGCGTGGAAATGGGCAAAATCTGCCCGGCTTGAGGCGCGGGCTTAATCGAGCGTTAACCCAGGTTAAGCCAGCTTCTGCCTGACGATTTGCGTCCGGGGTCCCGCCATGAAAGTCAACGCGCCGCGCAGCACGCAGCCTGCCTCGCCGGTTCGCCGCAAGCCAGGTGCCGGGTCTGCACAAGGCTTTGCGCCTGAAAATGCGGCGGCGTCGTCCGGGTCGGGCGCAGCCTCCGGCGTGAGCGGGGCGGGCCCGGTCAACTCCATCGAAGCGCTAATGGCATTGCAGGGAGCAGATGATTTTCACGGTGCGCGCAAACGCGCCACCGAGCGCGCCTTCTCCATTCTGGACGTGCTCGATGATCTCAAGCTGGCGCTTCTGGACGGGTCTTTGCCCCGCGATACGCTGGTGCGCCTGATGGAAACGGTGAAGACCCAGCGCGACAATACCAGAGACCCGCGCCTGGAAGCCGTGCTCGACGAGGTCGAAATTCGCGCCGCGGTGGAGCTGGCCAAGCACGGCCGGCGCCGGTGATCACTGTTCAAGCGCCTCTCCTGCCTCTCGAATTTCACACTGGCGCCAAACTTGCGCGCTAGAAGCCATGGCCGATTGACTTGAAGGGCTTGCTGGATATGCTCCGGCGCGCTCAAGGCAGGGCATTTATGGAGTCGCGAATATGGCTGTGACCGAGTCCTCTATCGAACTGCCCAAGGGCTACGCACCCAGCGAAGCCGAGCCCTTTATGAATGCGCGCCAGAAGGAGTACTTCCGGCGCAAGCTGACGGCTTGGCGCGATGAGATCATCCGCGAGAGCCGGTCAACCTTGTCCGCGCTGCAGGAAGATATCGGTGCCCTGCCGGATCTGGCTGACCGCGCCTCGACCGAAACCGACCGTGCCCTTGAACTGCGTGCCCGCGACCGCCAACGCAAGCTGGTCTCCAAGATTGAGACCGCACTGCGCCGGATCGAGGATGACACGTACGGCTACTGCGAAGAGACCGGTGAGCCCATCTCGCTGGCCCGCCTCGACGCCCGGCCCGTGGCCACGCTGAGCCTTGAAGCCCAGGAACGCCACGAACGCTCCGAGCGCGTCCACCGCGACGATTAAGCCCGACCTCTCAGCCCAGCTGGGCGCGCATCCAGTTTTCGGCTTCATCCCAGTCGGCGAAGCACCGGGACTTGAACCCGGCCTTATGCAGCATTTTCGTCATTATCAGCGCATGCATCATGTTCGCCGCGCTGTAGACGTACCCGATCACGACATGCCTGGGCAGACGCTCGGCGAAAATCTCGGCGATCGATGCGAATTGGGGCACGGTGTGTTCCAGCGCGCAGTCGCTGTAATCCAGCAACAGCCCGTCACGCCTTTCCTCGGTCAGGCGCTGGCACAGGCGCGGCGCATTGGCCCGGCTTTCAGACACGGAGTTTCGGCCGCGCGTGCGGATGCACAGCACATTGGCGTCTTCAAGGGCAAAGCGGTCGATCTGCAGGGCGCTGTTTGGCATGCCTCTAGAATGGCCAGAGAAGGTTATAAACTTCCTGCCCAATGGGCGGCCGCTGCATTTCGGATATGTGGCCACGGCCGCCATAGGACACCCGGGCTTCCGCGATCTTGCGATGCTCGATCGTATTGTCCGGAGCGATGTCCTGCGGGCGCACGATGCCGGAGATCAGAAGCTCGCGCACCTCGTTGTTGATGCGTACTTCCTGACGGCCATGGATCACCAGATTGCCGTTCCACAACACGTCCACCACAATCGCCGCCGCCGTCATGGAGATGGTCTCAGAGCGGTTCACACTGCCCGAGCCTTCCGTTGAGGAATTGGAGCCGAAGCCGGTCAGATTGGCCGGATCGATGGCGTCGTTGAAGATGGCATCCAGCGCCGCTTCACCGCCCAGGAAATTGGTCAGGTTCGAGCGCTCCGAGGTCTGGCGGGCGCGCGAGGTCTGGTTCTGAACCTGGGCGCGATCGGAAATGTCGATCTTCACCGTCAGGATATCGCCCACATGGGCGGCGCGCGGGTCGCCGAAGAAGGTGGTCGTATTGGCGCTCCACAGCGAGTTGACGTTGCGCCGCAAATGCGCCCGCTCGGCCATCAGCTGCTGGATACGCGCCGCACGTGCCGCATCGATCTGCGCCGGCGTCATGCCCGCACTGCTCACCGCGCCGGTCAGGACCGCGGTATTGTCCATCGGTGACAGGGGCGGGGGCTGGCCAATATGTGCCAGCCTGTCGGTGGTCGCACAGGCAGTCAGAAGAGCGCCGGCGAGCGTGACGGCAGCAGTATTCATCAAGGTCCGGCGCATGGCGGCTGGCTCCTAGTTGGTGAAGGTGGGACCGGACGCGACCCGGGCCTGGCCCGGTGCCTCGGCGATCGCCTGGATCGTACGGTTGGACTGAAGGTTCAAAAAGCGCGCGGTCTGGCCCTCGGACACATTGTCCAGCGCGCGTGCGCGTGCGGTCATTGCGAGGCCGGCGGTCTGATAGACCAGCTGTACGATCTCGCCGCGGGTGATGATGACCGGTGCCTGCAGGTCCAGGGCGCGCAGGGGCGTGTCGGCGCGCAGTGTCCGGCGCGCCTCGAGGCCGATCATCGCCTCGGCGCTCATCAGGGTGTCGGGGCGGACCTGACCTGCGGCCAGCCGCTCCCATCGCACCATGTCGTCTGTGATCACATCCCCGCGCGCCACCGCACGGGTCAGCACCGGCACATCGCTGACGGCCTCGGCCCGTCCGCCGACACGCTCGGGCGCGGCACCCGGCCAGGGTGCGATCTCGGCGCGGAACAGGCCCGCGCGCGCATCATGCTCCAGGCTGACCAGCTCGGGACCCCCTGCACTATCGAGCGGGGCGTGAAGGGTCTGGGTGCGGTTGGACAGTTCTACCAGATGGGCCTGCCCGCTTTCCACGTACAGGGCTTCTTCGATCAGGCGGGACATCTCTGCCGCGCTGACCGTCCGCGCCGCCCGCTCCACGGTGACGCGCATCACGCCGCCGGCATTGGCCCAGTGCAGCCCGTGGCGCGCGGCCTCTGCGCGGACGAAGGCCGGATCCAGCGACACCCGCTGACCAGGCGAGGGCGCGCGCGCCAGCATGGCATCCGCAGCCTCGCCGGCCCCGTCGAACAGATCTCCCAGCGTGATCACACCGTCCAGCGTGGTCAGCCGGTCTTTCAGGATGACCGTGCGCGCCTCGTCGGCTGCGGCAGCGGGCGATGCGGCCAGGGCGAGCGCGGCGAGCAGGGCGAGCGTGCGGGTCATGACGTGCCTTTCCTATCCATCAGCGCAGGTTCGACGAGGCGGCGAGCATCTCGTCGGCGGCGCTGATGACGCGGGCGTTCATTTCATAGGCGCGCTGGGCCGCGATCAGCGAGGTGACCTCGGTGACCGCGTCAACGTTTGAGCTCTCGATAAAACCCTGCCGGATGAGGCCGAAGCCGGCATCGCCCGGCACGCCGGGCTGGGGCGCGCCCGAAGCCGCGCTTTCCAGCAGCAGATTGCCGCCAATCTGTTCGAGGCCCGCCTCATTGGCGAAAATCACCAGCTCCAGCTGGCCAACAATTTGGGGTTCGGCCTGGCCATCCAGCAGAATCTGCACCTGGCCTTGCTGGTTGATCACCATCTGGCGCGCCTCCTGGGGCACCACGATGCCGGGTTCCACCCGGTAGCCGTCAGAGGTGACCAGCTCGCCTTCCGGGCTGAGCGAGAAATTGCCCGCCCGCGTGTAGGCATCGGCACCATTGGGCAGCTGGATGCGGAAATACCCGTCGCCGGAGATCGCAACGTCGTAGGGGTTGGTCGTTTGCGACAGGCTGCCCTGTTCGGTAATGCGGTAGACCGAGCCGGCATTCACCCCGAGACCGACCTGCACCCCGGTGGGCACGATCGTGCCGGCATCGGACGAGGCTGCGCCTGGCTGGCGCAGGGTCTGGTAGAGCAAATCCTGAAACTCTGCCCGCTGGCGTTTGAAGGCCGTGGTGTTCATGTTCGCCAGGTTATGGGCGATCACTTCAACGGCCAGCTGCTGGGCTTCCATCCCGGTGGCGGCGGTGGACAGGGCGCGCATGATGCGGTCTCCAGCTTAAGTGAAATTACGGCCGGCCAAGGCGTTCGATCGCCTTGCGGCTCAGTTCATCGGCGTCACGAATCATGCGGGTCACCGACTGATAGGCGCGGCTGACTTCCATCATCCGGGTCATTTCAAGGATGGCGCGGACATTCGAGCTCTCGCTGAAGCCCTGGCGCAAAACCGGCCGCTCATCGAGGCGCGCGGCATCTTCGGGTGCCTGGTACCGGTTGTCGCCAGTCTTGGAGAGCTGGCCGGGCGCTTCGAACACGGCCAGCGCCAGACGGGCACCGGGATTGCCGTTCTGGATCAGCACGCCGTCCGTGCCGAATTGCACAGGGCCCGCGTTGGGATCGATCACCACAGGCGCGCCGCCTTCATCAAGCACACGGGCACCATCAGATGCTGTCAGCTCGCCCTGGGCATTCAGCGTGAAGCGGCCGTCGCGGGTGAAGCGCTCGCCAGCCGGTGTCTCAAGAACGAAAAAGCCTGGACCGTCGAGTGCCAGATCGAGCGGACGTCCGGTGGAGGTCAGCGCGCCTTGCGTGAAATCGCGCGCCATCGCCCATTCACCCACGAACTGAACCTGCGGGGGCCCGTCCTCATGACGTGCGCGGCGGGTCTCGCGCGATTCCAGCATCACGCGCTCGGCCTTGAAGCCGTCCGTATTGATGTTCGCGATATTATTGGCCGTGATGTCCATCTCGCGGCGCAGCGTGAGCTGGCGCGACAGGCCGATGAGCATCGTATTGTCCATGGGGCGCCTCTCCTTCTGGCGTTGAGCCCCAGCCGCGGGTTCTTGGCGGCCGTTCCAGATTGCGGGCGCAAGCCTCGTGCCATGGTTAATGCATTGATTTTATTGATGCGGGCTTTCGGCCATCCCGATCAGATGGCGCAGGATTGCCGCTCTTGTGTGCACAAGGCGGCAATAACTGCCGGGTGATAGCGCTTTCCCAACGAATCGTTAACCGCAGCGGCGGTTAATGCCGATGGATCGCAAATGCGTCGCGGCGGGAGCTGGCTATGGCCGAGGATGTGGAAAACGAGGGCGAAGCGGACGGCGCTGAAGCCGAAGCTGCAAAGTCCAAGCCGGACATAAAGAAGCTGGCCCTGTTTATCGGCTTGCCGGCGGTCATCCTGATCCTTGCCGGCGTCGCCGGTGCCCTGCTGTTGCTGGGCGGTGGAGATGACGAGGTTGATGTGGCCGCCGCCGAAGCGGCCGCGGCCGCAGAGCTTGAACCGCAGTCTTATTTTGACCGGATCCAGACCGCCTCGCCCCTTGACGACCCTCTCACCGCGACCTTGGCCGGTGCAGGACGGCGCACCACAATCATCGTGTCGTTCCAAGTGGCGTTTGAAGATGCCCGTGTCGCCGAGCAGCTGGCGGATCCAACCCGCCGTGAGCTCCTGAAAGACAGTTACATGGAGTTCTTGCGCACCCTGCGCCCAGAAGACCTGGACGGCTCCATGGGCCATTTCCGCTTCAAGGCTGAGCTGGTGCGGCGCACGAACCTGATCATCGCCCCGCTCGAGGTGGACGATGTCCTGTTCGACGAATTCATGATGCAATAGCGGGGACCGGGCTGTGAGCGACGTCGATCAGGATGCCATGGCCGCCGAATGGGAGGCGGCCGCCGAAAGCGATCAGCCGGATTTCTCGTCGATCGGCGAAGAGTCTGAGGGTGGCGAGGCGCTGGCGTCTGAATGGGAGGCGATGGTCGGGGATTCTACCCATCCCTCCTTGCCGACCCAAAGTGGCCAGATCCAGGAGCGCATCCTCAATCAGGACGAGATCGACTCACTGCTCGGTTTCTCGGTCTCCGATGACGAGAGCAATGAGCGCTCGGGCATTCGCGCCATCATCAACTCGGCGCTGGTGTCCTATGAGCGCCTGCCCATGCTGGAGATCGTCTTCGACCGCCTGGTGCGGCTGATGACAACCTCGCTTCGCAATTTCACGTCCGACAATGTCGAGGTCAGCCTCGACAACATCTCCTCCATCCGGTTCGGTGACTACCTCAACTCCATCCCGCTGCCCGCGATTCTGGCCGTGTTCCGGGCGCGCCAGCTGGACAATTTCGGTCTACTGACGGTGGACTCCAACCTGATTTATTCGATCGTCGACGTGTTGCTGGGCGGCCGGCGCGGCACCTCGGCCATGCGTGTGGAGGGTCGGCCTTACACCACGATCGAGCGGACGCTCGTCCAGCGCATGATTGAAGTGGTGCTGAATGATGCGCGTGCCGCTTTTGCACCGCTGACGGAAGTTGATTTCGATCTCGACCGGGTCGAGACCAATCCGCGCTTCGCCGCCATTGCCCGCCCTGCCAACGCAGCCATTCTGGTCAAGCTGCGCATCGACATGGAAGATCGTGGCGGCCGCATCGAAATGCTGCTGCCTTACGCTACGCTGGAGCCGATCCGCAAAATGCTGCTCCAGCAGTTCATGGGCGAGAAGTTCGGACGCGATAATATCTGGGAAAGCCACCTCGCGACCGAGCTGTGGTCCACCAAGGTGGAAGTCGCTGCCGTGTTGGACGAAATGCGAAAGCCCTTGGGCGAGGTCATGAAGCTGAAGGTTGGCGACACGCTCCTGCTCGATACAGGCCCGGACGGCGCGATTGAACTTCGGTGTGGCCCGATTCAGCTGACCCACGGGCGCATGGGCCGGATCGGTCACAATATTGGTGTGCGCCTCGACGCCCCGCTGTCGAACGCCGCCCGCAAATCGGTAATGAGGTTCACATGACGCTCGCGGCTCTCGCATTCGAAGGACTGGTCTGTTTGCTGCTGGCGGCTGCTGCTGTCATGTGCTGGCGTGTGGATCGCCGCCTGCGCACGCTGCGCGAAGGGCAGGACGGTCTCAAGGAGACCATCGCCAGCCTCAATGACGCCGTGGACCGGGCCCGCGCAAGCCTGGCCGCGCTTGACCGGGCCGCGCGCGAGCAGGGTGCCAGCCTGAAGGGTGATGTCGAGCAGGCCCGCCGTCTTTGCGATGAGCTGCGCTTTCTGGGTGCCGGTGCCGATGAGCAGGCCTCGCGCCTGGCCGGGCGCCCGCAGCGTACGTCCGCACCGCGCGCGGCCGCAGCCCCGCAGGCTGATGAGGCACGCCGGCGCCTCGAAACACTCAAGGCGATGAGGTAAGATTGATGCGCGCCGCCCGTCCTCTCCTCCTCTTGTCGGTCATTCTGGCCGGGCTGCTCGCCCTGAAGGGCCTGTCGCTCGCTGATGGCGCGCTTGTCTGGCTGGGCGAGGCGTCCGCCTATGCGGTCGAAGATCCGCCACCGGCCGAAGCCGAACCGGCTGAACCGGCTCAACCGGCAGACGCCGCGCCGCTGCCTGTACGGGAGGAGTCCGCACCGGTCGCATTGCCGTCCCAGGCCGAGCTGGATCTGCAAAGCCGGGTCGCCCAACGGATGCGCGCCCTCGACCGGCGAGCCGCCGAACTCGACACGCGCGAGCAATTGATCACTGTTGCTGCAGCCCGCCTTGATGAGCGCGAGGGTCAGCTTCTGGCCTTGCGCGACGAGATTCAGGCGCTGGTGGAGACGCTGAATGCGTCGCGCGACAACCAGCTTGGGGCCATCGTGCAGGTGTATGCGACGATGGAGCCGGAGGCCGCTGCGCCGGTGCTGGAGACCTTGATGATCACGGATCGTGACACGCTGATCCAGATCGCGGCGGCCCTGCAGGAAATGAATCCGCGCCGTTACTCCCAGATCATGGAGGCCGCCAACCCGCGCTTCGTTGCCGATCTGACGACGCTGCTGGCGGCGCGCGCCCAGCCGCCTCTGACCCGTGCAGAGATGGAGGCGCGGCGTGTCGCGGCGGTGGACTGACCTGCGCGCCCTGATCGGCGCAGCCCTGGCGGTGCTGGTGGCAGGTGCGGCCGGGGCGCAGGTTCCGGCCAGTGTGTCGGTGGAGCGCACCGGCGTGACCGCACGCCTGTTAATCACTTTGCCTGAAGCCTCCGGCGGCGCGCTGTCAGCTGAAGCCGATGTGGCGGCGGGCGCTGTGCTGGTCGCGCGCCTGTCTGAAGCGGTCAGTCTGGATGCCAGCGCGGTGCGCGACTCGCTTCCGGATATCGTCGCCATGGCCCGTCTGGACGCTGACGGGCGCACGTTGCGTCTGGCGCTCAACCGCGCCATCGAGCCCCGTGTGTCTGTTTCCCACAACGTGATCGCGCTTGATCTGGCGGCACCGGGAAGCCCGGCGCTCGCGCCAGTGGTCAGCGATTTCGTTCGCCGCCAGCGTGAGGCGCAAACCGCGCGCGACGCCGCAGCAGCACAAGCTGCAGAGGCCGCTGCAGCCCCGTTGCCGCCTCTGGCCGCCAGTGTGCGCGTTGGTGAGGCCAGCGACTGGACGCGCATGATTTTCACCTGGCCTGAGCCAGTGGCGTGGACGCTGGAGCAGAGCGCCGAGGAAATGCGCCTGCGGTTTGCGCGCGAGGCCGAAATTGATCTGGCCGACCTATTGGGCGCGCCGCCCCGCTTCATCCAGTCTGTCCGCCGTGAGCGCGATGGCGGGCAAAACTTCATTCTGGTGTTCCGCCTGGAAGATGGGGCGAGCCTGCGGGCCCGGTCAGATGCGCCGGGGGAGCTGACCGTCGATGCCGCGCGCACGCAGTCAGCGGCGAATGCGGCGCTGGCCGCTTTGCAGGCGTTTGCTGATGAGAACGGCATTGCGCCCGAGGCACCGGCGGCCAGATCGGTGCCTGAACCATCTCAAATCCAGCCTGAGCAACAGCCAGGTCCGGAGCCACGCCCTACGCAAACTCCGGAGCTTTTTGAAACCGATGCCCCGGACCTGAGCCCGCCTGCCATTGAGGTGCGGACCGACCCGGTTCCGCAGGACGGCATTGTGCGGGTGCGCGTGCAGCCCGGGGCAGGCGGCGCGGTAAGCCTGCATTTCCCCTGGGCCGCGCTGCCCGGCGCAGCCGTGTTCCGCCGTGCGGGCGCGGTCTGGATTGTGTTTGATGCAGGGGCCGAACTGGATCTGAGCGCGCTGGACCTGGCCCCATCGACGCGGGTGCGCAATGCCCGGCCGGTCTATGGCCCGGGCCACACCGCGCTACGCTTCGAGACCACTGCGGCGACGCTGGCTGAAGCGCGCGCGGCGGGCGCGAGTTGGACCATTACGCTGGCCGATTCCTTGTCTGAGGCACCGCGCCCGGTGCGGCTGGCGCGCGATACCGGGGCCGGGCGGCCCGCCGTGCTGCGCATGGCGGTGACCGGGGCCCGCTCCGTGGTTGAACTGGACGACCCGGTGGTTGGCGACCGGCTGTTCGTACTGGCCGCAGACGGGCGCATGACCGGCGTGCCTGACGAGCGCCGCTTTGCGGATGCGGTGATCCTCGCTTCCACGCATGGTGCTGCAGTCCAGCCCTTGTCCGACGGCCTGTCCTTCATCATGCGCCCGGGCGGGGCGGAGCTTGTCCGTCCGGGCGGTCTCACGTTGTCGCGCGCGTCGGACCCTGCCCTGACGGCGGGCGCTGATGCGCCGGTATCGCCCGGCTTCCTCGATTTCGAGCGCTGGCGCGGCGATCAGCCCTTCCTGGAGGGGCGGCACCATCATGAACGTCAGGCGCGCGCGCTGGACCCTGAAAGTGTGCTGGCGCTGGCCCGCTTTTTACTGGCCTGGGAGATGGCGAACGAATCGGCCGGCGTTGTCCGCTTCGCCGTGCAATTGCGTCCCGAATACGAGACCGCGCCCGAGATTGCGGCCATGCACGGCGCGGCCGCCTACATGGCCGGACGCCTGGGCGAAGCTGAGCAGTATTTCGCCCACCCTGCGCTCGTCAATGATACAGCGGCGCGGCCGTGGCAGGGTCTGCTGGCGGCTGCGCGGGGCGACTGGCCGCGCGCCCGCCGCCTGTTTGAAGAAGGGCGTGATGCACTGTTCTTCATGGACCCGGTCTGGCGCGCACGCATGTCGGCTGCAGCCGCCATTGCGTCGCTGAACAGTCAGGATCTGGGCGGTGCCAGTGCCTGGATTGATCGCGCTCTGGCCGAACCGGCCGACCTGCGCGCCCGCGCCGAGACAGCGTTCGCGCTGGCCGGGCTGGCAGCGGCGCAAGGTGATATTGATCTGGCCGTTGCACGCTATGCGGCGCTGGACAGTGATCCCTGGACGCCCATCCAGGCGCGCGCCCTGCTCGAGAAGACGCGCCTTGAGATGACCCATGAGCGCATCAGCGCCGATGTGGCGGCTATCCAGCTGGAAGGCTTGCTTTATCGCTGGCGCGGCGACGAGGTGGAGCAGGCCGTCGCAGGCATGCTGGGTACGGCCTATGCCGAGGCCGGGCGCTACGAAGAAGCCTTCGCGATCATGGCTTCCGCCCAGGCGCGCTTTCCCGGTAGCCGTGTGGCGCGCCAGCTGGGTGTCGACATGCAGGAGGAATTCCGCAGACTGTTCGAGGGCGAGCGGTTTGACCGCATGGACCCGATGCAGGCGCTGGCGCTGTGGTACGGCAATCATGAACTGACGCCTCAAGGTCCCTCCGGTCACCGCATCGTGCGGCGCATCGCGCGCCGTCTTGTGGAAATTGGCCTGTTTGACCGCGCCGCCCAGCTGCTCGAACATCAGCTCAGCCCTGATGTAACCATGACTAGCCTGGCGCGCGCCCAGATCGCCGAGGAGCTGGCGCAGGTCCATCTTATGGACGGTAATGCTGAATCTGCCTTGAACGCCATCGAGCGCACGCGCATGGCCGGCTTGCCGCAGGAGCTCGTCGCGTCGCGGCGCATCCTGCAGGCCCGCGCTCTGGCCGGGCTCAATCGTGCCGATCAGGCCCTGGTGCTGATCAGCGGCGACCGCTCGAGCGAGGCAGATCGCCTGCGCGCCGATATCGCCTGGGATGCCCGCCGCTGGGATGAGGCGGGCCGCCGTCTGGAGGCGGTGCTGGGTGAGCGCTGGCGCGATGACACCCCGCTTGATGATGCCGAATCCCATGATGTGTTGCGCGCCGCGCTGGCCTATGCGCTGGCCGAGGATCGGGCGGGGCTGGAGCGGGTCGAGGCGCGTTATGGCGCGGCGATGGCGGAAAGCCGCCACCGCGAAGCGTTCGCGCTGGTGTCCGACAGCACGGGCCGGTCCGCCGATCCGCGCCTGTCTGCGCTGGCCGGCACGCTGTCCGATGTAGGCGGCGCGCGCGCCTGGCGCGGCGGGTTCGGCGCGGGGCGCTAGGTCCGGAACACTCGCCGGAGGGCGTTACATGCGCTTGGCGTCTTCGCGTTCGGTGATCTGGTGGGCGATCAGCGCCGCCATCAGGCTCATCGAGCGCTTTGGGGTCTTGCCGTTCCCGAGCCGTATTATGTTGCGGTAAAAGAATGCCATCAAGGCCAGCCCCTCCACCACCCGGCGTACCTCGTCAGGAAAGGCAGCGGTGAAAACCGGATGGATCCTCAGCTGGGTCTCCCAGGCGGGCAGCCAGTCCCAGTCACCGCGCAGGAGCCTGGCCGGGGCGTCCGGGTCGACGCACAAGGGCCTGCCCAGACCGATCACCGCCACGCCATCTTCCAGCGCTTCAGTCATGGCTTTGGCGGTCCTGAAGCCGCCTGTAACCATCACTGGCGTCTTCGCTGCCGCGATGACCTCGCGGGCATAGGTCATGAAATAGGCTTCGCGCGCCCGTGTGCTCTCACGTGCGCCGGGATCGAACAGCGGCTCCAGACCTTGCAGCCCCATCATGCGGGGTTGTTCGTAATTGCCGCCGGAAATCTCGATCAGGTCGACGCCTTCCTGATCCAGCAGGGCCACCACCGCCAGGCAGTCTTCAAAGCTGAATCCGCCCTTCTGAAAATCAGACGAGTTCAACTTCACGCTCACCACCCTGTCCGTACCAACAGCCTGCCGCACTGCGCGCACAGTCTCGATCAGCAGGCGCGCGCGGTTTTCCAGCGCCCCGCCCCAGCGGTCCTCACGCTGATTGACGCGCGGATTGAGGAACTCGCTGATCAGATAGCCGTGGGCGGCATGCAGCTGCACACCGTCGAAGCCGGCATCGGTCAGGCAGCGCGCCGTGTGAGCGAAGCGCGCGATAATGTCGGTGAGTTCAGCTTCAGTCAGCGCGCGCGGCGCGGCAAACACGCCGCCAGGCAACTTCACCGCGACGGCGGATGGCCCCACCGGTTCGGGGGCGATGATTTTCGGGCTTTGACGCCCGGCATGGGATATCTGCGCTATCGTGACGCCGCCGCCGGATGCCGCGGCTTCGGCGAAGGCCGCGAGGCCCGCCCTGGCCTCAGCGCTTTGTTCACCGTCCACCACGATATTGGCTGGACGCTCGCGATAGCGTCGGTCAACCATAATATTGCCGGTGATCTGCAGGCCGGCCCCGCCCTCCGCCCAAGCGCGGTAGGCACGCATAATCCGTGGCCCTGCCCGGCCGCCTGCCTCGGCCAGGCCCTCGGTCATCGCGGCTTTGGCAAGGCGGTTCGCGATTGTCACGCCGCATGGCAGGGTGAAAGATGAAGCCATCAGGGTCATGACAGGAGACTTTCATGCTGGAACGGATCGGCAGGCAGGGCGGGCTGGGATTGCGCCGCTATCTCGGCCGGCGCATGGCGCGCAAGGTAGGGCGCAGCGCGTTGTCGCGCGACTCGTCTGTCGAGGTCCAACGCGCGCGGATGGATCATGCCGGTGATCGCCTGCCCGCGCCCAAAGGCATTGTGATCGATCGCATCACTTATGCCGGCCTGCCGGCGCTGGCTTTCACCCCGCGCCAGCCGGAGCCGGGCCTGATCCTGTTCTTTCATGGCGGCGGGTATTCGCGCGGGTCGGCCCAGAGCCACAAACCGCTGGTGGCCCGCCTGTCGGCCCTGTTCAACAGGCGCGCCGTGTCGGTGGATTACCGCATGGCACCTGAACATGCCTGCCCGGCGGCGGTGGAGGATGGGGCTGCGGCGCTGGCGCTCGCCTGCGCCGAGGAGGACGGCCCGCTCCTGCTGGCCGGGGACAGTGCGGGCGGCGGGCTGGCGCTGGCCAGCCTCATCCGCCAGCGCGATGCGGGCGGCGGCTTGCCGGACGCGCTGTACCTGATCTCGCCCTGGACCGATCTGTCGCTCTCGGGCGACAGCGTGAAGACGCGCGCGGACGCCGATCCCATGCTGACGCCGGGCAATCTCAAAGCCGGGGCGGAGCTGTATTTGCGCCAGCTCGACCCGCGCGACCCGGATGCCTCGCCGCTGTATTCCGATCTTTCCGATCTGCCGCCCGTCTTCATCCAGGTCGGCGAGGACGAGATTCTGCTCGACGACTCGGTGCGCCTGCACGCAGCCCTGGAGGCTGCTGGCGTGGTGACCCGGTGCGAGGTCTGGGCCGGGATGTGGCATGATTTTCAGCTGTTCGCGCCGTTGATCAGCGAAGCCGACGCCTCGCTGGAGCGGGCCAGAGACTGGCTCAAGCCTCATCTGGAGGCTGACCAAGCCTGATCATCGCCGCCCGCCAGTGCCAATGCAAAGGAGGTGGCGAGCCCTGACCAGTTATTGGTGATCACCCCGTCGCGCGTCTTGTACCAGCTGGGACAATCCTCTGCCCAGACCGTGCGGGCGAGACGTGCCTGCATGACCTGATTGAAATGCGCCTCGGCCTGCGCGGTGACTTCCAGAATGCGCCAGTCTTCTGTGATCAGGCGGCGCACCTGGCGGGCGGTATATTCGCTCTGGCGCTCCAGCATGAAGATGATCGAGTTGTGGCCCAGATTGGTGTTCGGCCCGTAGAGGATGAACAAATTGGGAAAGCCGTGGACGGCCACGCCGCGATAGGCGCGCGGGCTGTCGCCCCACGCGGCGCGCAGATCCAGCCCGTCCCGGCCGGTGACCGAGATGGTGGGCAGAAATTCCGTCGCCTTGAAGCCTGTGGCAAAGACCAGCGTGTCGGCGGCGATGCGATTGCCCTGGCCATTGATGATCTCGCGCGGGCCGATGCTCGCTACGCCGCTATCGTCCAGCGTGACATTGGGCCGCTGCAGGGTGGGATAGAACTCGCTGGTCAGCAGGATGCGCTTGCAGCCCGGCGCAAAATCCGGTGTCAGCCTGGCGCGCAAGGCCGGATCGCGGACCTCGCGCTTCAGCCGCGCCAGCATGCGCCAGCGGGTAAACGCATTTGCCAGCGTGCCCGACAGAAAGGCGGCAAAGCGGGTTTCGTGGATCAGGAAGCTGGCGGTGCGGTAAAGCCAATGCCAGCCGTGCACGTGGCGGAAGGCGGCCTTCTCCAGCGCGGTGAACGGGCGATCAGGCTTGTCGATGATCCAGTTGGGTGTGCGCTGAAACACGGTCAGGTGCGCCGCACGCTCCGCCATCTCGGGCAGGAGCTGCACGGCGCTTGCCGCGGCGCCGATGACGGCGACGTTCTGCCCGGTCACGTCGAGGTCCTCGGGCCACTCAGCCGAGTGCACGACTTGACCTTCGAACGTCTCGAGGCCGGGAATGGCCGGGATCACCGGCTCGGATAGTTGGCCCACGGCGCTGATCACGGCGCGCGCGCAGAGCGTGCGTCCGTCGGACAGCCTGACGCGCCAGCGGCCCTGGTCTTGAACAAACAAGAGCCCCGTCACTGTGCAACCGAACCGCATGCGCGAGCGCAGATCGAAGGCATCGGCGGCTCTGTCCAGATAGGCGAGGATTTCGGCCTGGGGCGAGAATTTCCGGCTCCAGTCCGGGTTGGGAAAGAAGCTGAAGGAATACAGATGGCTCGGCACGTCGCACGCCGCGCCGGGATAGCGGTTGGCGCGCCAGACTCCGCCCGGTCCGCTGGCGCGCTCCAGGATGACAAAATCGCTCACGCCGGCCCGGTCCAGCTGCCGGCCCATGGCAATCCCGGCAAAGCCGGCACCAATGATGACGGCGTCGCAGCGGTCAGGCAGCGGGGCGTCAGATATCGGCGCCGGCATGGCCTTCAGCGTACATCGCCTCGATCAGCGCGCTGTTGCGCGCCGTCACCACATTGCGCCGCACCTTCATCGTGGGCGTCAGCTCTCCGGTTTCCACGGTGAGGGCGGCGGGCAGGACGCGGAATTTGCGCACATTCTCCACCCGGGCGTAGCGCTTGTTGACGCCATCCACTGCCGTCTGGAGCGCGCCGGTCAGGGCGTCGCTCGAGCGCGCCTCTCCCGAATCCATGCCTTTGGCCTTGGCGAACTTGGCGAGCCCGTCTTCGCTCAGCGTCACGAGCGCGGTCAGATAGGGGCGTGCATCGCCAACCACCACTGCATGCTCGATCAGCGGATCATTCATCAGATCGGTCTCGATATTGGCCGGCGTGATGTTCTTGCCGCCCGAGGTGATAATGATGTCCTTGATCCGGCCCGTGATGAAGACGAAGCCATCCTCGTCCATCCGCACGACATCGCCAGTGCGCATCCAGCCATCACGGGTGAACGTGTTCTCGGTGGCTTCGTTATTCTTCATATAGCCGGCAAAAACATTGGGCCCTTTGACCTGCAGCTCGCCCTCTTCGGAGATGCGCGCCTCCATATGGTCGATCATGCGCCCCACGGATCCCAGACGCGCGGCACCAGGCTGATTGAAGGCCGTGGGCGCGCTGGTCTCCGACTGGCCGTAGCCTTCATAGATCACCAGATCGAGACCGGTGAAAAACACCAGGACGTCCCTGGAGATCGGCGCCGCGCCGGAGATCAGCATGCGCGCCCGGTCCAGACCCAGCGCCGCCTTGATCTTGTTCAGCACCAGCTTGCGCGCCAGACCCATCTGCAGGCTCAGGATGGGCCCCGGATTGCGGCCGGCAATGTCTGCCTCGTGATAGCGTTTGGCCACGCCCATGGCCCAGGCGGCGATCTTGGCCTTGGGGCCTGTCGCCTCGGCGAGACGCCCGCGCAGGGCCTCGTTGAACTTCTCCCAGACCCGCGGCACGCCAAAGAACACCGTCGGGCGGGCAACCTTCAAATCCTCCGCCAGGGTTTCCATGGAGCGTGCAAAATACAGATTGGAGCCTGACGCCACGTGATTATGCACGCTCGCCTGCTGCTCGGCGATGTGGGCGATAGGCAGGTAGGACAAGCCGGTATCGCCTTCGCGATGCTGGAACATTTCCGACAGCATGCCCGCACTCCACGAGATGTTGCCGTGGGTGAGCATCACCGCCTTGGGCGGGCCGGTGGTGCCGGATGTATAGATCAGTGCGCCGATGGTCGCCTCGTTGATGGCCATGAGCCGGGCGCTGACTTCGTCGTCATACTGCGCCTCGCCCTTGGCCATGAAGGCCTCCCAGCTCAGCGCGCCCTCGGGCGCGGGCTCAGGCCCCTGCATCATGATGATGTGGGTGAGGTTCGGGCATTCGGCTTTCAGCGCCAGGGCGTTGCGCGCCTGCTCGGCGGTTTCGACCAGATAGACCGGGCTTTCCGAGTGCTGGAGGATATACGCGATTTCCGGTTCGGAGCTGGTCCAGTAGACGCCCGCCGGGCGCCCGCCTGCCATCATCGCGGCGATGGCGGCAATGGTCCATTCAGGCCGGTTGAAGCCGAGGATGGCGCACGCATCGTCGGCCTTGAAGCCCAGGGCGATCAGGGCACGCGCCGCCTGGCGGGTCTGGTCAGCATACTCGCCCCAGCTGGTCGAGACCCAGTTCGCGCCGTCATAGGCGGTGTAGGCCGGCTCTGCGCCCCGGCGCTGTCCTTGATCCAGCATCCGCGCTGGTGTTGAGGGAAACAGCCCGTCCAGAATCCGCGGCAAGTCCTTCGCTGTCGCCTGCATGCCAACCTCCCGTTATCGCGCCCCGTCCGCTGCCGGCAGGGTCTAGTGTGCCAGTCCCATGATCTTACGGGCTTCTGCAGGCGACGCCACCTCACGTCCGGCGTTTTTCGCGCACTGTGCCAAGGCCTCGATCAGCGCGCCATTGCCCGCTGCCCGTTCGCCGTCGGGCAGGTAGAAGGTATCCTCCAGACCGGTGCGCAGCATGCCGCCAAGCTCGGCCACGCGCTGGTGGACCGGCCAGATCTCGGCGCGCCCGATCAGGGTCGCCTGCCAGGGATCGCCCACACGCTTGTAATCAATCAGCAATTCCAGCAGCCGCGCATCGCACGGCATGCCCGAGGCGACGCCCATGACGAAGTTGTAGTGGGCTGCCGGGGCCATGCCGTTCTCGATGAACATGCCCACGCTGCGCACAATGCCGACATCGAAGCATTCGAACTCCGGGTGCGCGCCCACCTCGGCCATGGCGTCGAGCATGGTCTGGATTTTATCCACCGGATTGTCGAACACCATGGGCGGCCAGGCCCAGCTGCCATCGCTGCGCAGTTTGAGGTAATTGAGTGAACCGGCATTGCAGGCGGCGATCTCCGGCCTGACCCGTTTGATGCACGCCACGGGGCCCGACACGTCCGGCCCGACAATGCCGGTAGTCTGGTTGATGACCACGCCCGGGCAGGCATCCCGGATCGCATCGATGATGGACGCGGCCACCTCAGGGTCCCAGCTGGGGAAGTGGCCGACGCCGTCTTCCTGCATGCGGAAATGGACATGCATCACGCTGGCCCCCGCATCATAGGCCTCGCGCGCGCTGGCCGCCATTTCCCGCGGAGTCACCGGGACCTTGTGGGTCTTGGGATTGGTCAGCACGCCATTGAGCGCGCAGGTCAATACAGCCTTGTCCATCATGCCTTGTCCTCAAGCTTGAGTTCGATCAGCAGCGCGCCGCCGTTGGCCTGTTGGCCCGGTGCCGTGTGTACCGCCGCCACCACGCCATCGGCGGCGGCGGTCAGGCGCATTTCCATCTTCATGGCTTCCATCACCGCCAGCACATCGCCGGAGGTCACGCTGTCACCGGGCTTCACGTTGACGGCCACCACCGCGCCGCTCACCGGGGCCGTCAGGCGTGAGGGGTCGGCCGCGCCGGCACCGGCCAGCAAGGCCGGCTCGCGCAGCACCGCGATGCGGTTGTTGAGCGCGACATGCACCGCCCCGTCTGCGTCCTGCAGCGCCAGGCAGCGCCGGTCCACGCCATCAAGGCGGTAGCGCAGGCGCGGCCCGTCGCGATCCAGAAGGGTGATATCGTGGCGGTTATCCCCCATCGTGACGGTGAGCGCGCCGGGTCCGGCCTGCTCCACCATGGGCTCAACGCGTGTCCCGTCGACGTCGAGCGGCAGGGCGAAACGCGTGACAGACCCGGACCGGATCACCCCTGGCGCGTGTCGTGCCAGGAGCAGAGCGGTGACAAGAACAGCCTCTGTGGGGACATCAGCGGGCGCAAATGGACCCGTGCGTGCGCCCGCCCATTCGTCCAGGTCGGAAATGGTGAGGGCACCCGCCCGGAACGCCGCACTGTCGATCAGGCGGATCAGAAGATCGCGATTGGTCTTGACCCCCAGCAAGGGCGCCTTGGCCAGACCCGCCAGCAACATGTCGACGGCTTCAGCGCGGTTCGGCGCCCAGGCGATAATCTTGGCCACCATGGCGTCATAGGCGGTGGAGATGGTGTCGCCGGTCACGAAGCCTGTATCGATGCGCACCTCGCGCCCGGCGTCGTCCGGTTCGAACCAGGCGATATCGCCCGATTGCGGCCTGAACCCGTCGAGGGGGTCCTCGGCATAGAGGCGCACCTCTATCGCGTGGCCGTTGAGATCGATCATGTCCTGGCCAAACGGCAGGGCGAAGCCTTGCGCGATCAGGAACTGCCACTCGACGAGGTCGACGCCATTGACCATTTCGGTCACAGGATGCTCGACCTGAAGCCGGGTGTTCATCTCAAGGAAGTAGTAAGCGCCCGACGCATCCAGCAGAAACTCCACCGTGCCGGCACCCACATAATGGACGGCCTTGGCGGCGCGCACCGCGTCCGCGCCCATGGCCGCGCGAAGTTCGGCGTTGACGGCGGGGGAGGGGGCTTCCTCCACCACTTTCTGGCGGCGGCGCTGGGCCGAGCAATCGCGCTCGCCCAGATGGATGATGGCACCCTGCTGGTCGCCAAACACCTGCACCTCCACATGGCGGGCGGTCTCGACCAGTTTCTCCAGGAGCACCGCGTCATCGCCAAAGGCTGATTTCGCCTCGCGCCGGGCCGAAGCCAGCGCCTCGGCGAACTCAGCGGCGTTGTGCACGGCGCGCATGCCGCGCCCGCCGCCGCCCGCCACCGCCTTGATCAGCAGGGGAAAGCCGATGGTCCCGGCTTGCCGGGCCAAGTTGTCGTCCGACTGATCCTCGCCTTGCCAGCCGGGCACGGTGGGCACACCCGCCTTGATCATCAGCGCCTTGGCGCGCGCCTTGTCGCCCATGGCGTCTATGGCGTCAGGCGGCGGTCCGATCCAGATGAGGCCGGCCCCGATCACCGCGCGGGCGAAGGCGGCGTTCTCCGACAAAAAGCCGTAACCGGGATGGATGGCGTCGGCACCCGTGGCTTTTGCTGCCGCCAGGATCGCCGCGCTATCGAGATAGCTTTCAGCCGCCGGCGCCGGGCCGATGCGCACCGCCTCATCGGCTTCGCGCACATGCATGGCCAGCGCATCGGCGTCGGAATACACAGCGATGGCGCGCATTTGATTGGCTTTGGCGTGGCGCAACACCCGCACCGCGATCTCGCCGCGATTGGCCACCAGGACAGAGCGGATAAGGCGGGGCGCGGTCATCCCTGCACCCATTTCGCCGGGCGCTTTTCCAGGAACGCCGTCAGGCCTTCAGCGCCTTCTGCACTTTTCACCGCGGCGGCAAACACGGCTGCAGCGTCATCAATGAGATCGCCCGCATCATTCAGGCGCGCCTTGCGCATCAGGCGCTTGGTGGCGGCGATGGCGTTGGGGGCACCTTTGCGAATGTCGCCCAGCACGCCGTCCAGCGCCTCGACCAGGGCGTCCTCACCGTCACACACGCCATGCACCAGTCCCAGCGCCAGCGCGGCGCGGGCATCGATCTTTCCACCGGTGACCGCCAGGCGGCGCGCCTGCGAATAGCCCAGACGCTCCACAAGGAAAGGCGCGATCTGGGCGGGTACCAGGCCGAGGCCCGTTTCAGGCAGACGGAACAGGGCGGTCTCGCGCGCCAGCGCCACATCGGCCACGCAGGCGAGGCCAAATCCGCCCCCCATCACCGCGCCGTCCAGGACCGCGACCACCGGCAGGCCGGTCTCAGCATAGGCTTTGCACAGATGGCCGAACCGTGCATTCACGCGCGCCGCCGGGTCCACCCCGTCGGTGCCCGCAGCGCCTTGCGCCGCGCCCATATCCTTGATGTCGCCGCCCGAACAGAAATGCCCGCCGGCCCCGCGCAGCACGATGGCGCGCGCAGGGCCGGCCTCAGCCGCCGCCAGCGCGGCCAGCAGCTCATCCACCATGGCCAGCGACATGGCATTGCGCAGTTCGGGCCGGTTCAGCGTGATGTGGACCACGCCGGCGCGGGCCTCGACGCTGAGGGTGTCCCAGGTCTCAGGCATTGCCTTCCACCGGTTTCTTGCGCCGGGGCAAGGTGCCTTCCAGCTTGGCGATAATGCCCAGCATGATCTCGTCGGCCCCGCCGCCAATGGACACCAGGCGCCCGTCGCGGAAAGCGCGCGCGATGGGGTTGTCGGCCGTGTAGCCCATGCCGCCCCAGTATTGCAGGCACGCGTCGGCCACTTCGCGCGACAGCCGGCCGGTCTTCAGCTTGGCCATGGAGGCGAGCTTGGTGACGTCCTTGCCGGCGATGAAATCCTCCACGGCGCGGTAGGTCAGCGAGCGCAGGGCCTCGACCTCGGTGCGCAGCTCGGCCAGGCGGAAATGCACCACCTGATTGTCCAGGATCGGCGTGCCGAAGGTCTTGCGATCGCGGGTGTATTCGATGGTCAGATCAATCTGGCGGTCCAATGCCTTGAGAGAAGACGCCGCGCCATAGATGCGCTCTTCCTGGAATTGCAGCATCTGATAGAGGAAGCCCGCGCCTTCATCGCCGATCCGGTTACGCTTGGGCACGCGCACTTCATCGAAGAAGAGCTGCGCGGTGTCGGACGAGTGCATGCCGATCTTGTGGATTTTCTGGCGGCTGATGCCCTTTTCGTTCATCGGCACGATGATCAGGGACTTGTTCTCGTGGGCCTTGCCGTCGGACGTATTGGCCAGCAGGCAGCACCAATCGGCCTTCATGCCGTTGGTGATCCACATCTTGGTGCCGGTAATGACGTAATCATCGCCGTCGGACACCGCTTTCGTGGTCACCGCCGCCACGTCCGAGCCGCCGCCCGGCTCTGACACGCCCAGGCACCCGACATAATCGCCGGTGATGGAGGGGGTCAGGAATTCCCGGCACAGGTCTTCAGAACCGAAATTGGCCAGCGCCGGTGTGCACATATCGGTGTGGACGCCGATGGCCATCGGCACGCCGCCGCAATTGATCAGGCCCAGCTCCTCGGCCATCACCATGGAGTAGGACATGTCCAGCCCTGCGCCGCCATACTTCTCCGGCCAGCGCAGGCCCAGAAGGCCCAGATCACCCATCTTCTTGAACAGGGCGTGGGACGGAAACTCGCCCGCAGCCTCCCATTCCTCCACATGCGGATTGATTTCCTGGGTGATGAATTTCGCGACCGTGTCGCGCAATTGCTCGTGCTGCTCGGTGAACTGCATGTCTGGTCTCCTTTCGGTGTCCTCCGCCGCCTGCGGAGGAGGTGTCCCGGGCGCAGCCCGGGACTTAGAGGGCAAGGCGCGCGCGGTTCAGAACCGAGCCACGCCGAAGGTGTTGGGCCGCAAGGTCCGCGCCTCGGCTTCGGCACAGATATTCAGGCATTCCATGAGGATGGCGCGGGTATCGCGCGGATCAATGATGCCGTCATCCCAGAGCCGGGCCGATCCAAACAGCGCCTGGGACTGCTCGTTGAGCCCCTGTTCGATCATGGCGCTCATCTGGGCCAGACCCGCTTCGTCTGTGTCCTGACCATCGCGGGCATTCTTGGTACGGGTGACGATCTCCATCACCTTGGCGGCTTGCGCGCCGCCCATCACGGCGGTGCGCGCGGTGGGCCAGGCGAAGATGAAGCGCGGATCGAACCCGCGTCCGCACATGCCGTAATTGCCCGCGCCGAAACTGCCGCCCAGCACGATGGTCAGCTTGGGCACGCGGGCATTGGCCACGGCCTGGATCATTTTCGAACCGTGCTTGATGGCCCCCTCGCGCTCGGCGCGCGTGCCGACCATGTAGCCGGTGGTGTTCTGGAGGAAGACCAGCGGTGTGCCTGACTGGTCGCACAGCTGGATGAACTGTCCCGCCTTCATGGAGCCTTCAGGCTGGATCGGACCGTTATTGCCGATAATGCCCACAGGCCGCCCGCCCATGCGTGCATGGCCGCAAACCGTCTCGGCGCCATAGCGCTCCTTGAACGCCAGGAAGTCCGATCCGTCCACGATGCGGGCAATCACCTCGCGCACATCCCACGGCGTGCGGTCGTCGGGCGGGATAATGCCCAGAAGCTCGTCAGCGTCATGGAGCGGGGGGGCACCGGCGCCGGGCGGCGTGGCGGCGTCCCAATTGAGCTTGTCCATGATCTCGCGCGCGCAGGCGAGCGCTTGCGCGTCATCATCGACGATGTATTCGCCAAGGCCCGTCACTTCGGCATGGAGGTCCGCGCCGCCCAGGGATTCGTCATCGGCGTCTTCGCCAATGGCGGCTTTGACCAGCGGCGGCCCGGCCAGGAAGATTTTCGATTTCTTGCGCACCAGCACGACATAGTCTGACAGGCCCGGCAGATAGGCGCCCCCGGCGGTGGAGGAGCCGTGCACCACGGCGATCTGGGGAATGCCGGCGGCGCTCAGGCGCGCCTGATTGGCGAAGCTGCGCCCGCCATCAACGAAAATCTCCGCCTGATACAGCAGGTTGGCACCGCCCGATTCCACCAGATGGATCATGGGCAGCTTGTTTTCGAGCGCGATCTCCTGGGCGCGCAGGGCCTTCTTCAGACCCATGGGCGCGACAGTACCGCCCTTGATGGCGCTGTCGGAGGCCGAGACCACGCAGCGCTTGCCGGCCACCACGCCAATGCCGATGACCGACCCGCCGCCCGACGCGCCGCGCCCGCCATCATCGTCGTGCATTTTCAGGCCGGCCAGCGCCGAGAGCTCGAGAAACGGCGCATCGCGGTCGACCAGAAGGGCCACGCGCTCGCGCGGCAGGATCTGCCCGCGTTCGGCAAAGCGCTCGCGCTTTGAGGCGGAGTTGGCGCGCACCTTGTCTTCGAGGCCGCGCGCCTCTTGCAGCTTCCCGGTCATCGCGTCGCGCGCGGCGGTGAACGCCTCCGAAACCGGATTGAGGCGTGAGACAATCGCCGGCATCAGCCCTCTCCGCGCAGCACGGCCGGGTCAACCGCCCGGTGAAACCCGTTATACACCGGCGCGGCCTCGTGGGCTTCCAGCGGCCAGTGGCGTCCGCCCAGGGGCGCGCCGCCATCCACGCGCAGCATCGTTCCGGTGATGAAGGCGGCTGCGGGGCTCAGCAAGAAGGTCACTGCCGCAGCGATCTCGGCTTCCGACCCCAGGCGCTGGGCGGGCAGATGCTGTTTGAGATAGGGGATCATGGCGCGCACCGCGCCGCCATAGGTGTCCATGCCCGACGAGGCGACCCAGCCGGGCGCCACGGCGTTGACGCGCACGCCGTGCCTGGCCCACTCCACCGCCGCCGTCATGGTCAGATTCTCCATGCCGGCCCGCGCGGCGCCCGAATGGGCCATGCCGGGCATGCCGTTATGCATGTCGGCGGTGATGTTCACCACCGCGCCGCCATGGTCTTTCAGGCTCGCCTCGAATACCGCCTTCATGACCAGAAAACCGCCGGTCAGATTGGTGGCGACCACCGCGTCCCAGCCCTTTTTGGATATATCCTTGATCTCGGCCGGGAACTGCCCGCCGGCATTGTTGACCAGGCCATGGATCACACTGTGGCGCGCGACAATCTCCGCCACGCCCGCGCGCACCGCCTCTTCGTCGCGAATGTCGAAGGCCTGGGTATCCGCCTGTCCGCCATCAGCGGTGATCTCTGCGGCGACGGCGGTAAGCTTGTCCGGCTTGCGCCCGGCCAGCACGACCTGCGCGCCCAGCGAGGCCAGCTCATGGGCGATGCAGCGCCCGATGCCGGAGCCGCCGCCGGTGACCAGAATGACCTGGCCTTCAAACAGGCCGGGCCGGAACACGCTGTCATAACGGGCTTGCGTGTCGGTCATGCGGCCCCGTCTCCTCCCTGACTGGTCCGGCGATACATGCCGCCACGATCCAGAACGCCAGCCTCTCCTACGCTGACGTATACGTCAAGGGGCTCTTGTTTGCGTCAGCTGCCTTGGCTAGGCTGCGGGCACGGGAGACAGGCCATGGGCGCGAACATCAAGGACGGCGCAGCCAGCGAGACGCTGTACGGAATCGCCGAACTGGCGCAGGCCCATGGCGTCAGCCAGCGCACCATCCGCTTCTATGAGGACAAGGGGCTGCTCAGCCCGCGCCGTGTCGGGGGGCAGCGCGTCTACGGCGAGGCTGATTCAAAGCGTCTGTCGCTGATCCTGCGCGCCAAGGCGATCGGCACGAAGCTGTCTGACATCCGCATGTTTCTGGAGCTCTATGGCCGCGAGGGTGAGGGCCGATTGCGCCAGCTGGAATTTGTCATCGAGAAGACCGCCGCCGAGATCGAGGCGCTGGAAGCCAAAAAGCGCCAGATCGACCAGACGCTGGCGGAACTCAGGATCATCCATGACGGCGCGCGCGAGCGGCTGGCCCGCCGGCGCGGCTGAGGGCTCGCCACTGCGCATTTGCCCCGCTAGGGTGCGCCGCAACACATCTCAAACAAGACTCAAAACGGGAGGAATTCCATGTCCGAACAGGATCTGTCGCTCAAGGGCAAGGTCGCGCTCATCGCTGGTGCCAGCCGCGGGATTGGCGAGGCTGCGGCCAAGCGCCTGGCGCGCAATGGCGCCATGGTGATCTGCTCCAGCCGCAAGCTGGACGATTGCCAGCGCGTGGCTGACGAGATCAAGGCCGAGGGCGGCCAGGCCCGCGCCATGGTCCTGCATCTGGGCGAGGCCGAGCACCGCGAAGCGGCGATCGAATCGATCCAGAAGACCGAAGGCCGGCTGGACATCCTGGTCAATAACGGCGCCACCAGCCCGTATTTCGGCGAGGCCGCCAAAACCCCGGACGGCGCCTGGGACAAGACGATGGAGGTCAATGTCAAAGGCCCGTTCTTCCTGTCCTCGCTGGCGATTCCGATGATGTCGGCCCAGGGCGGCGGCTCGATCATCAATGTCGCCTCCATCAACGGCATCCGTCCGGGATTCTTCCAGGGTGTGTACTCGGTGTCGAAAGCCGCCGTGATCTCCATGACCCAGGTGCTGGCCCAGGAATACGGTGCCCACAAAATCCGCGTGAATGCCCTGTGCCCGGGCCTGACCGAGACCAAGCTGGCTTCGGCGCTGACCGCCGATCCTGCGCTGGACGACATGATGAAGCGCAATTTCTCGATCCAGCGCGTGGGACAGCCTGAAGACATGGCCGCGGCCATCCACTTCCTGGCGAGCGATGCGTCGAGCTACATGACCGGACAGTGCCTGATCATCGATGCGGGCATCACCGCGCGCGGGCCGCTCTGACGCCGATGCGCACGCGCGAGGCCTGCGCGGCGCTGGACGCCGCCGATCCGCTCAAAGACCGCCGGGCGCTGTTCGCGCTGCGGGCAGGCGATATCTATCTCGACGGCAATTCGCTGGGGCCGCCGCCAAACAGCGCGCTCAAACGGCTCGACACGGCGGCACGTCAGGAGTGGGCTGAGGGCCTGATCGGGTCATGGAATGCGGCCGGCTGGATGGATCTGCCGCTGACGCTGGGCGCAAGGCTCGCCCGCCTGATCGGCGTGGACGGTGATGAGGTGATCGCCATCGACACCGTCACCATCAATATCTTCAAGCTGGCCGCCGCCCTGATTGCGCGCGAGGGCGGGGCGCTGGCCGCCGAGGCGGGCGAGTTTCCCACAGACGGCCATGTGCTGGAGGGCCTGTCGCGCATGTCCGGCGCGCCCTTCCACCGCGTGGCGCCCGATACCCCGCCGTCTGAATTGCCGGACGACGTGCGCGTGCTGGTCAAAAGCGCGGTGCATTACAAAAGCGCGCGCATCGCCGATTTCGAGCGCTGGGAGCGCGAAGCCGCCGCGCGGGGCCTCTCCATCATCTGGGATCTCAGCCACGCCACGGGCCTGGTGGACCTGAAGCTCAAGGCCTGGGGCGCGCGATACGCCGTGGGCTGCGGGTACAAGTTTTTGAATGGCGGCCCCGGCGCGCCCGCCTTCCTCTATTGCGCACGGGGTGAGACGCCAAAGCTGGAGCATCCGGTGACCGGCTGGCTCGGGCATGCCCGGCCGTTCGGGTTTGAGGACCCCTACGCCCCGGCGGACGGCATCGTGCGCTGGCGCACCAGCTCGCCCTCCATCCTGGCGCTGTCCACGCTGGACGGCGCGCTGGACGCCTATGACGGCGTGGATATGGCGCGGGTGGAGGCCAAGGCCGGCGTGCTGGGCGACATCCTTCTGGAGCGCGCGCAAGCGCTGGGGCTCGAGACCGCGTGTCCGGGCATTGGCGAGCGGCGCGGCGGCCATGTGGTGCTGCGCCATGAGCAGGGCTACGCCATCGTCCAGGCGATGATCGCGCGCGGCATGACCGGCGATTTCCGCGCGCCGGACCTGATGCGGTTCGGCTTCAACCCGCTCTACCTCTCCCATGTGGAGGTGTTCGATGCGGGCGCGGCGCTGGCCGAGGTGATCGAGACACGCGCCTGGGACCGGCCGGAATTCACCACCCGCAAGGCGGTGACCTGATCACGCTTGCGCGTCCCGTCCGCCTCGCGCACGCTCGCGCCAACCATAGCCGGGGAGGGCTGTCATGACGCGCTGGATTGTCTCGATCATCGCCACGCTGGTGCTGCTGGTGGTGCTGGCCGCCTACGGGCCCGGATCGCTGAGCGCCGTGAAGTTCGAACCCACACCGCCCGATCCGGCGCTGGCGGCCCTGTTCGATATCGAGCCTGTGTCTCCTGAAATCCGCGAATCCGGTCTCATCGGCGCGGAGGACATCGAGCCCGGCCCCGATGGGCGGCTGTATGCCGGGCTGCAGGACGGGCGCATCATGGCGCGCGACGCGGATGGCGGCTGGAGCGAATTCGCCCATACCGGCGGGCGCCCGCTGGGGCTGGGCTTTGGTCCTGACGGCACGCTGTTCGTGGCTGACGCGCTGCGGGGCCTGCTCATGCATACCGGCGGCAATGACTGGGAGGTCTGGCTGGCGCAGGAACCCGAAGGCCGCCTGGTGTTCACCGACGACATCACCGTGCTGGCCGACGGCTCGGTCATCCTGTCGGATGCGTCCAAGCGCTATGGGTATGGCAACTACATGACCTCCTATCTGGAGGGCGAGGCGACGGGCGTCATCTACCGCGTGCGCGGACCGGATGAGTACGAGGTGCTGGCCGATGGCCTCGCCTTCGCCAATGGCGTTACCCACGATCCGGCGACGGGCGTTGTCTATATCAACGAGACCTGGGCGGCGCGGGTCTGGACGCTGGACCCGGATACGGGCGTCCTGGAACCCTTCCTGGACGGCCTGCCGGGTTATCCTGACAACATGCATTTCGATCCCGAAACGGGCCTGTTGTGGATCGCCATGCCGTCCTTGCGCGCCGCCGACATCGAGGCGCTGCACCCGCGCCCCTTCGTCAAGCGCCTGATTTGGCGCTGGATCCAGATCGCCGGCCTGCCGCCTCTGCCGCCGCGCCCGGTGATGATCCTGGCTGTGGATCGCGACGGAACGCCCGTTCACGTCATCCACGGGCCGGACGATCAGCCCTATGGCGCCACCGGCATGGCCCCCTGGCAGGGCCGTATCTGGGTCGGCGGGCTGGAGCGCGAAAGCGTGGACGCGTTTGCCTGGCCAGAGACGTTGCCATGACCCAGACGGCCCTGATCACCGGCGGATCCAGCGGCATCGGGCTGGAAGTCTCCCGCCGTCTCGCCGCGCGAGGCTGGCGCTTGCTGTGGGTCTCCTTGAGCGAAGACGAGATCGCTGCGGCGCGCGAGGCGCTCCTCGCCACACTCCCCGGCGCGCTGATTGAGGGGCTGGCCCTTGATCTCGCCGTCCCGGATGCGCCGCAGCGCGTGTTCGAGTGGGCTGAAACTCAGGGCGGCTGCGATCTCCTGATCAATAATGCCGGGTTTGGCGTCTACGGCCCGTCGTCCAACCTGGCGCTGGAGGCCGAGCAGGCGATGATCGCGGTCAATATCGCAGCGCTGCATGCGCTCACGCGCCTCGTCCTGCCCGCCATGACGGCGCGCGGCGGCGGAACCATCGTCAATATCGCGTCCAATTCCGCCTTCGTGCCCGCGCCGGACCTCGCCGTCTATGCCGCCACCAAGGCCTTCGTGAAGCACTACTCCGAAGCGCTCACTGCCGAGCTGGAGGAGGCGAACAGCCCGGTGCGGGTGATGACGGTGTGCCCGTCCGCCATATCCGACACGCCCTTCCTCAAACGCGCCGGGATGGAGGGCGTGCGCACCTTCACCAGCTTCACCGCCACCACCGCCGAAGAGGTCGCCAGCGACATCATCGCCGGGCTCGACCAGAACCGCCGCTTCGTCCTCACCGGCGCCGCCATGCGCCGCGCGATGTGGCTGATGAAGCTCGCGCCCGCGCCGGTGCTGCGGTGGATGACGCGGCGGGAGACGCGGAAGGTTTGAGGGGTGAGATGAGACGGTATTAAGTTGCAACCATAACGCGCTTTCCGCTATCTTTGATGAGGCGGTGAGGGCGGCATTGTGTTGGTGGCTGATGGGTGACTTGGTTCTGCATACCGTCCTGAAGCGGTCAGACGAGTATGATTACGACTACCTCGAAGAAATGGCGAAAAGCATCGCCAATTTATCTGTTCCTGTAAAAATACATTGTATCCATGACGATTTAAATAGCGCGCCTTCAATAGCAGGCGTGCATTTCATACCGATGTGCGTTGATTTACCCGGATGGTGGGCAAAGCTGAACCTGTTCCTGCAGCTTCCAGGAGGCTTTATCTATGCGGACCTCGACACGGTTTTCGTGCACGACTTTACCTGGATGTGGATGCTTGGGGAGCGCAGCTATCTGTTGAGTGATCTGGTGTCTCCGGAACTCGCGCAGTCAGGCCTGATGATCCTGCGCCGAGACGCAATTGATCGCGTGAGGCGGTACGTCTGGATGCACGGTATGGAGGGTGTGATGAGCCGGTTTCGCGGCGACGGCGAATTCCTGCACTGGCTCCTAGATGATCATGTTGGCCGGATCCAGGACGCTGCCCCGGGCCGGGTCGCTTCCTATATGGTTGCCAATGTCGCGCAGAATGGCGTGCCGAACGGGGCTTCTATTGTCTGCTTTCATGGCCTTCCCAGGCCGCGCATGGTGGGCTGGGTGACATGATGCATCGCGCTGCAAACAGTCCGCTTCAGCCTGCGCGCGAGGCTCCGCCCGCTTTCCAATCCTACCCGCAGCGTCGGCCATGACCGTCCGGGCGGAGCGAGGGAGGACGCAGCCCCGCGGCGAAGCCCCGCACCCAGCTACGCCGGAGCGAAGCCCCGGCTTCGCCGAGGCGAGAGCGCAACCCGCGCGCTCGCAGCTTTAGCGAGGACCTACCGGGCGGAGCGAGGGAGGACTAAACAGGCACACCCCGAACCCGCAGGGTTCGCAAGGGCGACCGCCCGCCCGCAGCGTCAGCGAGGACCGACCGAGCGGAGCGAGGGAGGACCAGGAAAAATGGTGGGCCCGGAGGGACTCGAACCCCCAACCAAGCGGTTATGAGCCGCCGACTCTAACCAATTGAGCTACAGGCCCGGCGCGATTGCGCAAGGGCGGTTTCATAGCGCGGACATGCGCGCGCGCCAAGCGCGCATCGCCAGCCGGGTGTCCCGGGGCGCGCCTCGCCCCACACCCATCTGTGTCAGCGCATCCTGATCTGCGCCGTGGTAGAGTGCCGCATCTCCCGGAGACTGCCGCGCGGGCGCCCCATTGGTGCCGTGATCGGCGGCTGATCTGGGCCGTGCGGTCCATCGGGCCGCCAAAACAGGAGCTTACCCATGCGCCAACTTGCCCTTCTTGTCATGCTACCGGTCATGCTGGCCGCCGCACCCGCCGCTTTCGCCCAGTCCGAGGCCCCGGAACCAGCGCGTCTGGACCTGTCCGCCACGGGCAGTGTCACGGTGACGCCGGACCAGGCCCATATCTCGTCCGGCGTGGTGACGCGTGGCGACACTGCCGCCGACGCCTTGCGCGCCAACAGCCAGGCCATGACCCGCGTGTTCGCCGAACTGCGCCGCGCCGGCGTGGCCGAGCGGGACATGCAGACCCGCCAGCTGACCGTGTCGCCGGTCTATACCCAGCCGGGGCGCGATTCGAACCAGTCGCCCCTGATCACCGGCTATGAGGCGCGCAATACCGTCACGGCGCTGATCCGCGATCTGGACCGCACCGGTCAGGTGATCGACGCCATGGTGACCGCTGGTGCCAATCAGCTGGAAGGCGTGCGCTTTGGCTATTCGGGCGAGGACGAGGCCCGCAATGAGGCCCGCCGTGCGGCGGTGGCCGAGCTGCACGCCCTGCGGGACCTCTACGCGGATGCAGGCGGGTTCCAGATTGTGCGTCTGGTGAGCTTCTCTGAAAGCGGCAGCTACCGGCCCGAGACCGCGATGTACGCCATGGCCCGCTCCGACAGCGCCTCCACTCCCGTCGCCGCCGGCGAAATCACCATCGAGGCGACCGTCAACGCCGCCTGGGAGATTGAAGGCTAACTGGCCGAGCCGGACGGCTTGACCAGGAAATGACCATGGAGCGTCGCGACCGGAGCGGCGCGGCGCTCCTGCCAGGCTTCCACACGCACATTGGCCACGCGAGAGCCTTGCCGGGTGATGGTCGCGCGGGCATAGACATCCGCCGGGCGCACCGGGCGCAGATAGTCGATGGACACATCGATGGGCTTGGGCAGAGCGGCCAGATCACTGGCGGCCAGCAGGCCGGCCGAGGCCGTGATCTCCATGAAAGCCCCTATTGCCCCGCCATGCAGGGCCGGGATCAGCGGATTGCCCACCAGCGCCTCGGCGTAGGGCAAAATGCCCGTCAGCTCATCGCCATGATCGTCAAAGCGCACGCCGAGGCGGCGCACATAGGGGCTGTTCATCAGCAATGACAGGCGCGCGCTCATCGTGCGCCCCCCGCCTGGCCCGGGCCCGGCGTGCGGGTATAGGGGCCGGCGCGCCCCGCCTCGATGTCAGCGCGTACGCGCTCGGCGGCTTCCTGGCTGACGCGCGACACCATGAAGGCGGCATGAGATGTCGCCACCGGATCATTTCGGTCGCCGTCATGGGCGATGGCGCTGACAAAGGCGATGAGGCCGGAGACCTTCACCGTATGCGCTTCGGCGATGATCGCGCGGCCCGGCGCGGCCGGGCGCATATAGTCGATGCGCAGATCCAGCGTCGCCAGGGCCTTGTCGCCACCCAGTCCGGCAAACGCTGCCGTGCCCGAGGCGTGATCCAGCAGCGCCGTCACCACGCCGCCATGGGTCACGCCGGTGTCGGGATCGCCCACCAGGTCTTCGCGATAGGGCGCGCGCACGACAGCTTCGCCCGGCCGCACCGCGTCCAGCACAAAGCCGAGATCGGCGGCATGGGGGCTGCCGGCCACCAGAAGCGGTGCCAGCTGGTCGAGCCTTGATTGAAGATCGTCTGTCATGAGCGCCTAGTTAGCCGCGCGCAGGCCCCAACGCCAGTGCGTCAGGCGGCGCGCCGCCGGGCGGTCAGCCGCTCCAGGCTGTCCACGATTTCAGCGCGCACTTCGCCGGGCGCGCCGTGCAGCGCCTCCAGCTTGGCCAGTGTCGCGCGATGCAGCGACGTGATTTGCGCTTCTTTCGGCCCCAGCGACTCGGCGTTTTCCAGGCTGCGCGCCAGCGACCGGCCCACGCGCTCGGCCAGGGGGTCTTGGCGCCGGCGCATGCGCACAATCATGGCGTAGGCCTGGGCGCGGGCTGCCTCGATGGGCGTGGTCAGGCCCGCTGTCACATCCACATTGCGCTTGAAGGCGGCCTCCGAACCCGGACGGATGCGCCGGTCGGGTCCGGCAAAATGCTCGCTGCGCACAAAGGGGCGCCGGCGCTGCACCAGCTGGTCAAGGCGGACAATGATGTCTTTGGGAGCCACGGGGCGCAGCACGAGCGCGTCCACGCCGCTATCGCGCGCGCGCTCCATATCGGTCATGTCACGGCGCGAGGACACGATGAGCGAGGGCGCGAGCCCTGCCGGGCTGGCATCCTGACGCATGCGGCGCACCAGATCGGCGGCGTCGCCCGCCTCGGGGTTGTCCAGCCAGCCTGCCACCAGAATCGCGCGCCGGGTCTGACGCATGAACCAGAGTGCGCCCTCGGCGTCGTCCACGGCGGTGATACGCTCGGCCCCGGCATGGCGCAGAATGTCGACGGTCAGGCGGCGCAGAAATCCGCTCGGCTCGCACAGCACGATGGGCCGCAGGCGCCAATCGGTTTTCGCGCTGACGCGCGCGGCCTTTGCGGGGGGCTGAACGGTCACGATGCGTCTCTCCTCTTCAGCCCATTTCTATAGAGCTTTAGAGGGGTGCGCGCCGCTCAATTCGGGCAATAGGGTGAATGGCGGGTTTACGTTGACCCGCCATCACCGTGCCTGACCCCTCAATCCTCGATGCGGAAATACAGCCCGGCCTTGCCGGTCAGGCGGGCAATTCCCGCTTCGCGCAGGGCCGGGGCGGGCGTCCACACGCCGCCGGGCGTGGCCTCGCGGCTGACATCGCCTGCCAGAGCCAGCGCGCATTCGCTGATCATGCGCGAGGTCGAGCCATAGCCGGGATCGAGATCCCCGCCGGCCACTGCAGTCAGGCGCGCGCCATTGGTCATCTCGCCGGTGAACATGATCTGGTAATGGCCCGCGTCGCGTTCGGCACGCGAAGGGCCCTCGCCGGGCTTGGGCGGGTTCTCGGCCATGGAGCGGTCCTTGGCCACATGGTTCGCGATCGCCTCGCCCTGCTCGCCCGGCCCGGTCAGCAGCATCTCGTCATAGACAAAGTCCGTCCCGTAGAGATGGCCCAGCAAAAGGTTGGAGCGGTGGATATTCTTGGTGTTGATGGCGGCCATCATGAACGGGGCCGACCAGCTGCCCAGGTCTTCCTCGTAAAGCGGTTTGGCACCGTGTGGCTGATCCGGGCCGCGGAAGTCCGGGGTCAGGGAGAAGGGGTCTTTGAGCCAGTTGATCACCTCGGGCTCGCGTGCCGCGCGGGCCATGGTTTGCGCAAAGCTCGCCGCCGTACCGCCCGAGAATGTGCCTTTCATCTTGCGCACCCGGCCCTTGACCCGGGTGATCGGCTTGCCGCTGCGGGCAATGGCCTCGCGCTGCAGGACATAGACGCCGAAATCAAAGGGCACTGAATCAAAGCCGCACGACAGAACGATGCGCGCGCCGGACGCTTTGGCCGCGGCGTCATAGCGGTGGATGATATCGCGCATCCAGGCCGGCTCGCCGCACAGATCGACATAATCGGTCCCGGCCTCAACACAGGCGGCGACCAGCGGCTCGCCGAAATTCTGGTACGGCCCGACGGTGGTGATCACGACCCTGGCACGCGCGGCCAGGGTTTTCAGCGAGGCGGCGTCCGCACTGTCGGCGGTGATCAGCGGTGTATCGCTGGCGGCACCGATCTCGTCGCGCACGGCGGCCAGCTTGTCAGCCGATCGCCCCGCCATCGCCCAGCGCACCGACGCGCCGTATTGCTGGTGCAGGTATTCGGCGACAAGGCGGCCGGTAAAACCGGTGGCACCGAAAACGATCACGTCAAATTCGCGCTGGCTCATGGACTCTCTCTGCTGACTGAAAGCGGGCTGGTTCTGTCTGGATGGCGCATGGTTTCACACCTGAAGCGCGCCGAACAGGGTGTAGTGGCACCGCACGGCCCAAAGAAAGACCCCCGGATCAGGGCGATCCGGGGGGCGAGGTGCAGGCTGGGTGCGGGTTTCAGTTCGGGCTGCGGCTGGAAAAGGTCGCTGCATTGCCCACGGCCGTGGCCGAGCTGGAGATGAAGGGCGTGTAGCCGGGCGAGTTGATCTGTGCGCGCGCCGTCACCGGTCCCGAATTGGTCTGGTTGATATTGGCGGTCAGTCCCACCGGGCACTCTGAGCAGATATAACCCGACTGGGCGTTGCCGATGGCCGAGGCCGAGGCGGTGATGCCGCCGCCCAGGCCCGATCCGCCATTATGCCCGCCACTGAACAGGGCCTCGCCGGTCACGGCCCCGGAATTGACCTGGCCGATCCCGCTATACGCGTCTGCACCGATATTGGAGACCAGCGCGTTATTGCCGACGCCATGGGCGCTGATCGCCGCGACGCCATTGGAAAACTCGCCCAGATTGACCACCGTGCGCGCCGTGACGCCGCCGCTATTGCTCTGCGTGCCCTGAAGATGGGCATAGCCCCAGTCATTGGTCATGACGGCGGTATTGCCTGCCGCTTCCGTCGCCGCCGTCAGCCCCCAGTGCACGTCGCGCGCCGTGATGTCGGCTTCGGCGGTGACTGTGCCGGACTGGGACTGGTTGATGAGGGCGACCGGATCGGCCTCGTTACCTGACGCCTGCAGGCTGTTGCCCGACGCCTGAACGGCGGCGGCCACATCCTCGATGCGCGCGTCTTCAGCGGCCAGGCGTGCGCCCGCATACGTGTCGCCTGCGGCGGTCTGGGTCAGGTCGATGGCCTGGCTGCCATTGGCCCCATTCACCTCGACCGCATTGGCGGCAGCGACCGATGTCTGGATCACATGCGCGGTGTAGTCGGCGACGCGCAGCTCGGACAGGGCGCTGACGCGCGAGCCGGCGGCGGCCTCCTGGGTCAGGTCCATGTCCAGATCGCTCAGGCTCTGCACGGTCATGCCATTGCCCTGTGCCACGGCACCGGAAATGATCCATGACCAGATTTCATCCGCCTCGACGCGCGAGACCGAATCCGCCGAACCAGTGAAGGACTGCCCCCCGGTCACCGAGGTCCAGTCGGTGACGAAGCCGGTGGCCGCATTGGCTTGCACCATGGCGGTGGAGTTCACCGATTCGCCGACCCCTACCGTCACCGCGTCCGAAGCTGCATTGGCGGCGGAATTGGACTGGTTGAGGGTGACCCTACTGGTAGGTTCCGCGAAGCTGGCTGCGGAGATCAGCATCGCGGCGGTTGTGCCCGCGATCAATGCTTGTGCGTGCCTGGACATAGGGAGCCTCCGTGGGGGCGTAACGGGTTTGAAGCTGGACGCCGCCGGTCGAATTCGACGGACCGAGCGGGTCGGCATAGGCGCAGACCCGGTCCGGGCTGACGCCATAAAGCGTGGCGGTCATTTCCAGGACGGCGCGCTCGACCACCGAGCGGACGGCCAGCTGGATCGGTTCCAGCGAACGGCCGCCGGCCGATACGTCCACCACGGCGTCGCCGAAGAAGGCAAACACGCCGGCCGACAATTCGCGGCCGATGATCTGTTTCTGGTAGGACACCACATCGACCACCTCGAGTGTGCGCGAATCGATCAGGCGCAGATCAAGGCCGACATTCATCACGTAGACGCGGCGCGAGAACACGCCCGAGGGGCTGGAATCGACGCTGTCACCCGCGAACAGGTCCTGGCCGTTGGAGCGGATATTGGCGTTCAGCTCAGTGACGCCGCCCACCAGATAATAGTCCGAGCCCGGGATCGAGCCGGCATAGATCTGACGAAAACCCTGCTCTTCGCCCTCGTCGGTGATCAGCTGGTTATTGGCGTAGCGCAGCTCCAGCTCGGCCACCGAAGTGTCGAACCGCTCCACCAGGCGCACACCGGCCTTGGCCAGCGCGCTGATCGCCATCAGCGAGGCACCCTGGGTGACGCGGGTGCCGCCTTCGGGTGCCATCTGGCCGGTATAATCGGCGATGCGTCCCACAGCGATACGCGGCGCGGCGCGTCCGGCCTGACGGGCGTGGGATGACATGCATACCAGCGCCTGCGAATAGGGCGTCGGGTTCGGGGTGACCGGCGCGCTGCCGGTCGGTGTGGCGTACAGCCCGTCCGAGCCCGGCGTGCTGGTGGCGCAGGCGGTGACGCTCAAGGCGGACGCCGCCACAGCGAGAAGGGTGCGCAGCTTAGTCATTGTCGCTGTCTCCCGTTACCGGCGCCGGACCGGCATTGGCCGATGTCTGACCGGCATTGGCCGTGACCTGGCCGGAATTGATCTGGCGGCTGTTGACCACGACGGTGTTGTAATTGCCGTTCACCACCACGTTGAGCTGATTGGCGATGGCGGTGGCCTGATGGAAGGTGTAGCCGGTCCCGGCACCTGCGCCGTTCTGAACGCCGCCGCCGAGGCTGGCAGACCCCTGGGCGAAGGCGCTGGCCTGAGCCGAAACACCGACACCGGTCTGGATGATCCCGTTGATCACCACCCGGTTGCCGGCCCGCGAACGCGCTCCGGCAAAGGGCTGGCTGACGTCCTGATGGGACTGGCCATAGGGCCGGTTCCATTCTGACGGATTGGACTGCGGTGCCTGGGCGCTGGCGCCCGCCGCAATGAATGCAAGGCCGGCAAGAGCGGCGGGGAGGGCTTTGAGGGGGCTACGCATGGTCTATGTGTCCTCTTTGAAGACTCGATTGACCGGTCTGCTGCAACCTCCGTGCCACGCCGCTGTGCCGGCCGGAGGCCAGACCCGCGCTATATGATGTAAGGAAACGCCATGACCGGTCCGGATCCCGATACACGTCCGCCACCCCCCGTGCAGGCGCCGCGCCAGCCGATTCTGACGGGGCTGCCGCCGGTGATCGCCCTTCTGCTGGCGGTCATGATCGGCACGCACGCTCTGGACTGGTGGTCGGTCAATCAGGGTGACGGCGCTTTTCATGGCTGGCTGGTAGACACCGCCGCCGTGCGCACCGGCGACACCGCAGACCGGTTCGGGACGGGCCCGCTGGGCGGGTTTGCACCCTATCTGGCGCATGTCTTTTTACATTTTGGCTGGGCGCACCTGCTGCTCAATGCCGGGGCACTGCTGGCCTTTGGCGCGGCGGCGGCGCGGCCCTTCGGGACGGGCCCGGTCGGATCGGCGGGCTTCCTTGCCTTCTTCTTTGCCTGCGGGCTGGCGGGGGCGGGCCTGCATGCCCTGGTGCACATGAGCGAGGCCAGCGTCATGGCCGGGTCATCGACGGCGGTGATGGGATTGCTGGCCGCGGCCGGCTGGGCCCAGGGCGGCCGCCGGGGCATGCTGCGCCTGGCGGTGCCCCTTCTGGCCCTGCACGTCGTGATGATCCTGGCCGATCCCTGGCTCAGCCTGCCCATCGCCTGGACAGGCCATGTGGGTGGGCTTTTGGTGGGGATGATCGCCTATCCGGCCTTCGTACGGATTTTCGCGCGGCCTTAGAGCACTTTCAGCGAAAGCGGGGCCCGGTTTCTCGGTTCGAAACGGCTCAATCAAGAGCCTAAAACAACCGGTCCAGCCGATCCTCGCCGTCAATCTCCAGTCCCTTGATGACGGCATTGCCTGAATTGCTGACCGATACAATCAGGCGCAACCGCGCCTCCTCGCGCATGTATTCCAGCTCCAGAGCTTCATCCCGGCTGGCATAGTAGCGTTCCAGATTATAGTGCACACGCAGTTCGCTGCGGGCGCTGTCCCGGTCGCGCACCCGCTCGCCGTCTGCGTCCGTGACCTGGTCGACGCGCTCCATCACGCGCTCCACCTTGCCCCGGATCACCACGCCCTCTCCGGGATGGCGGTCATGGACGCTGGCCGCGGTCCAGGTTCCGGTCTCGCTGTCACGGCGCAGGGAAACGTAGACATCGCTGCCGCGTGAGAATCCGGTCTGGACGGGGCCGTACGCGTTCAGGTCCAGCCGGTGAAGCGGGGTTTCAATCACGACATAATGGCCCAGCAGCGGATCGCGCGGATCGACCGCCAGCATGTCCAGCCGGATTTCAGTTCCGCCCGCGCGCTGCGCGGCATGCAGACCGGCCATGGCGATCAGCACGGCGCCCATCGCCAGCGCCATCACGATCAGGCGGACGGGCGCGGTCATGGCTGATCTCCGGTCTGTGCCGAGGAGGCTGGCGCGCGCCTGCGCGCCCAGCGCCCGATAACGATGGACAGGGCGATCAATAGAAGCCCGCCAATGAAGAAGAAGGCTGCAGTGCTCAGAAGATCACCGAACAGGCGCGCATAAACGTAAAGCGATTGCAGCGCGAACACGGTCACGCCCAGCGCCCCGGCGAATCGCCGACCGGGCGCCGCGCCCGCCAGCACCAGTGCGGCGGCACCGGCATAGATGACCGCGCCAAGCGTCATTTCGGCAGCGGTTTCGTTCATCACAACGGCGGGCCAGGCGAGCACGAACGCCGCCGCGAGCAGCAAAGCCGCCGCCGGCCCGCGCTCCAGCGTCTGCGCGCGCAGGCGCCAGAAGCTCAAGGCCGCGAACGCCACAAACGCGACGCCGGCGATGATCGCATAGGCGACAGCCGGCCCGGTCCGGTGGCTGCCGACAAAGTCTGCGCCCTGCAGCGCCAGCGCGCCAAACGCCGCCGCCCATGCCGCCCAGCCCGCCAGCACGCCCGCCCCCGCGATGCGCCGGTCCAGCGCCAGCGAGGCCGCCATGGCCAGGGCACCCGATACAAGGATGAAAGCGCACAGCCAGTAGCGCGTATCACTGTCGAAATGGCCCAGGGCCTCGAACAGGGCGTGGCCGGTCCACACCACCAGCCCCGCGGCCAGAAGATGCAGCGTCACGGACGATTTCATCTGCACGGCCGCCCATGCCGTCGCCACCCACAGCCCCAGATAGCCCCAGACCGGGCCCGGCGCGAAGGGATTGCCGGCCTCAAGCCCCGCCCAGAGCGCACCCACGCCGGCCGCCAGTACCAGAACCGGGCGCGAGGGCACGATCACAGCCGTGGCCAGCGCACCCGCCGCCCAGATCAGCACGCCGGTATTGCGGAACGCGCTCATATTGAAAGTCTGGGCCGTCAGCATGATCGCCGCGCCGAACAGCGCCGCCCCCAGCAGCGCCAGGGCATGGCCCAGCGCCGGAGCGCCACGGGCGAATGCTGCGGCTGCGCCGGCCAGGCTCGTCCACAGCGCGGCGAGAATCAGGATGAAGCGGGCGAGCTTGGGTAGCTCGCTCCAGTTGGCACCGACAAAGCTCAGCGCCGCGAGTGCCAGCAGAACCGCCCCGAGAATCGCCGCGGCCCCTGCTACGCTCCAGCGGCGCGCAGCCGGCGCGGCGCTGTCGAGAATCGTCTGGCGGTTCTGTGCCGGCACCAGCCCGTCGGCAATCCACCGGTCGAGATCGCGCGCCAGCCGTTTGAGATATCCGTCCGCCATGCTGTCCCCGTCTTCCCGGACGCGGGTTTGCGCCGCCCGCCGCCTTCAGGCATGATCATATCCGATATCGCCACATCGAAGGAGGCGAATATGACGGCAGGCAAAATCCTGTCCGACAAAGGCTCGGACGTCGTTACGATCCGGCCGGAGGACACGCTGGAAACCGCGGTCCGGGTGTTGCGTGAAAAACGGATCGGCGCTGCGGTGGTGCTGGGCAATGACGGCCAGCCGGCCGGCGTCTTTTCCGAACGCGATCTGGTGCGCATGGTGGCCGACCACGGCGCGGCGGCTCTGTCCATGCCGGTATCGTCCGCCATGACACGCGGTTTGATTACTGCCGGGCCCGGGGCACACGTGGACGAGCTCATGGGGATGATGACCGACCGGCGCGTGCGCCACATCATCATCCTCGATTCCGGGCGCATGACCGGGGTGGTCTCCATCGGCGACGTGGTCAAACGCAAGATCGCCGACGCCCAGGCCGAAGCCGAGACGCTCAAAGCATATATCGAAACAGCCTGAGTCCGCCTGTCAGGCCAAGGCATCTGCCCCGGGCCGCTGAGCCGCAATGCAAAAAAACCGTCATGAGGGGTTGCTCCGGTCCGGGCAGGGGGATAGAACCCCCCTCCTCGGCGGCGGACTGCTTCGGCTCCGGACGCAAACGGGAACGCGCCTCACGGCAAATTCCTCTTGCGGACAGCATCGAAGCGCTTCATACTGCTGAGCCTCTCCGCTTCGGACGGGAGTTCATCGACGGCGTGTCAGCCGCGCCGAGGAAGAGCTTTTTGCTCTTTTTCGCCCGGCAGATAACGCTGACAAGAACTTCATTCGGGGCGGTTGACACGGGAAGCGCCAGTCAATAGACACCGCGCTCCTCGCCGTCATATGCATCGCTGGAAACGAGTTTTCAGCGCACTGCAAAGAGGCGATTGACTTCGGAGTGGCGCGTCAGTAGACACCGCGCTCCTTGCAGACCGGGCGGCTCGCCAGAGCAGTCCGGGGCGGAAAGACCGGGCTGCGGCCCGCCTGGATGCCGGCTCTTTGACATCGTTGGAAATTGGAAAGAGAAACGCAGGCGGC